>BJGZ01000029.1 GCA_014191195.1 Chlorobiota bacterium | reverse complement strand
CCTATTATGCATTTTCAGATTATGAGCGAACAAGACTTGATACGCGGGTAAAGATTACGAATTTACCGGAAAAATGCACCATTAGGATTTATTCTTCAAATGGAAAATTGATACGCTCTTTCAAAAAGGATAGTCCAATTACCTCGCAAGATTGGGATTTAAATAATTTTAAAGGAATTCCTGTTGCAGGCGGCGTTTACATAATTCATATTGATGTGCCTGATATAGGCCAAAAAGTATTAAAATTCTTTGGTGGAATGAGGCAGGTTGATTTACAAGGTATTTAATTTATTCTTTTATTATGAAAAACATAGTTTATAAAATTTCTATAGGGTTTATACTCACAGCATTTTCAGTAAGTGCTGGAAATGAAGATCGAGTTGGCTCAGCTGGTGCATCTAACTTGCTAATCAATCCATGGGCAAGAAGTTCTGCTTTAGCAGATGCTGCTTATGCCAATACAAATGGTTTAGAAGCTACTTATATGAATATTGCTGGCTTAGCATTTACAGATAAGACGCAGATTATATTTAATCATACAAATTGGATGGGAAGTTCTGCTGGCATTGGAATTAATTCTGCAGGTATTGCTCAACGAATTTCAGAATCTAGCGTAATAGCAATCAGTATACAATCGATGAATTATGGGGATATTCCAATAACTACTGTTGCAAATCCTGAGGGAAATATTGGTTTCTTTTCACCTCGTTCAAATATCTTCAGTTTAGGATATGCACGGGCTTTCTCTTCTAGTATTTATGCAGGGATTAACCTTAAAATTATTTCAGAAAACATCTCAAACTTGAGAACTTCAGGAGTTGCTCTTGATGCTGGAATTAGATATGTTACAGGTGAAAATGATAATATAAAGTTTGCAATTTCACTGAAAAATGTTGGTCCGGTTATGCGCTATAAGGGAGATGGTTTATCTCAGCAAGTTTCATACATTTCAAACGAAAGTATTGCTACTTTAGAAGAACGTTCAGCTACTTTTGAGCTTCCTTCATTGTTATCTATTGGAGGTTCTTATGATTTTATTTTTGATCCCAAAAGCAAATTAAACGTTGCATTTGGTTTTACAGCAAATTCATTTATGAAAGATCAATATAGAATTGGATTAGACTATGGAATGACCAATGATAAATATGCCTTTAATATCCGTGCTGGGTATTGTTATGAGAATGATATTACTTCTAATGAGAATCGTTCAAACGCTCTTATTGGGCCATCAGCAGGGTTTTCTGTAGATGCAATAGTTGGGAAGAACAAAAATGCTTTAGGACTTGAGTATTGTACTCGTTTTGCAGATATTTTTGGATTAATACACACAGTAGGATTAACAATTAATCTTAAATAAAGTTATTTTTTTTCGTTTAAAAAAAGAGCTCGAAAGGCTCTTTTTTAGCATAAAAATTTATGATTATGTCACAAATAAATTATTATACAGCAGAGGGGCTTCAGAAGTTAAAGGATGAATTAAATCATTTAAGAACTGTCGAACGTCCATCAATTTCTGAACAAATAGGTGAAGCAAGAGATAAAGGAGATTTATCAGAAAATGCCGAGTATGATGC
>BJGZ01000028.1 GCA_014191195.1 Chlorobiota bacterium | reverse complement strand
GAGCAACGGCTGCATTTCTAGCTCGTGATACTAAGCTTTCAAAGAATATAGGATAGAATGACATATTCAATCCAGTTTCCTTAGCTGAGTTTAGTAGCTTAAGAATAGACATCATCCACTCTGTATTACAAGTATGATTATAACAGATTAAAGGAATAAATACTTTCATTAGATTAATACCATCATTTTTTCGTGACCAACTACTATTTCAGGATCAATGAATATTTGATATCCTTTTTCTTGAATCATATTACAGAATGATACATCTTCCATCATAAACTCTCTTATTTGTTTACCATTATGTTCCCATTCTTTCCATGTTGGTTGAAACCAAGGATATTCTAACGATTCAAATACACCTTTTTTCATCAACACCCATCCAAAACCAGTGTATGCTACAGGGAATAGATCTTTCTTTTTAGATATTATTTCAGGAGTTAAAAATTCATAACTACCATTTTTTAAGAAGAAATTATCATCCCACTTTTCTACAGTAGCGTAGTGAATATTGTCTTGCATTTTATATAATCCACTAACAATGTCTTTATCATCATCTATCAATTTAAACAATTGATCAGGAGTAAATACAATATCGGAATCGATCCACATTATATAATCATAATCAACTTGACCTTGAAATGGTTTTTGAGTGATACCTTGTATACTATCACCACCTAAACACATATTACGAACGTAATACAGTAATGGAGAATAATGCTGTGATATTATTGGTTGGATACCATTTGATAAGCAAGCGTAAATTAATTCGGTCCATGCTTGTAAGAAGCGACCACTAAATTCTCGACCTGGTAAACAGAATATAATTTTTTTCATATTATAGTTCTTTTACTATTTCTATAACTTGTTTTATGTTTAACATAACTTTATTTTTTATACTGCAAATGACTCACCGCAACCACAGGTGCGAGAAGCATTTGGATTAATAAATTGAAATCCTTTACCATTTAATCCACCACTAAATTCTAATTCTGTTCCATAAAGATACAATAGAGATTTCATATCTACAAGTATTTTTACACCTTTATCTTCTGCTAATGTATCTGAGGGTTGTTGTTCAGTATCAAAGGATAAATCATAAGATAATCCACTACATCCTCCACCTTTAACTGATACTCTAACAAATGGAGTTTGGAATCCACTTTCTTCAATTAGTGAATTTAATTTTATTGCTGCTGTTTCTGATACTGTTATCATTATGCATACTTTAATCCGAAGAACTCATAGTTTTTATGTACTGATTCTTCATCACCTGCTTTAATTGCAATGTCTTCATCTTCATAGATTGCGCTAACAGGACATTCAGGAACACAAGCACCACAATTGATACAAGTGTCTGGATCTATATATAATTGTCCACCTGGGAATGCTTCTTTGCCTTGTGCTGCTACCTCTGCACCAGAACCTCCAACGTTTATAGGTCCGTGAATACAATCAACAGGACAAGCATTAGCGCAAGCTGTATCCATACAATCAACACAACTTTTACCAATAATAAAACTCATAATTTATAATTTATACGTGTGAAGCGTCAAAGATTATTTCCTCTAAACCTTGTTTTACTCGATAATCATTAATAGCTGCTTTAATAGCGTCTTCAGCTAACACTGAACAGTGAATTTTAACTGGAGGTAAGTTTAATTCTTCTACTAAATCCATATTATCTATAGTAACAGCTTCATCTAATGATTTACCTTTTAACCACTCAGTTGCTACTGAAGAAGATGCAATTGCTGAGCCGCATCCAAATGTTTTGAATTTAGCGTCAACAATTATATTATTTTCTACTTCTATTTGTAAACGCATTACGTCTCCACATTCCGGAGCTCCGACTAATCCTGTACCAACGTTTGATTTAGATTTATCTAATGTGCCAATGTTACGTGGATTTTCGTAATGTGCTATTACTTTATCTGAATATGCCATGTAAATAAATATATTAAAGTTCTTCTATGATACCTAATATCTCAGCAACTATAAAGAAACATCCTGCTGTTACCACATATTCAGACATCAAAGCAATACCCGCTACAATACGGAGTATTGATTTGAATACACTTATTTTAAAATGCCAATTTGTATGTGATTCTTTTGGTTGCATATTAAAATTTAGTTCCATTTACTTCGATCGCGTGTAGAAATTCTTCTCTAATTAAATTTTCTTTTTCCATAAATACACCACTAAATTTGTTTGTAGTCATTACAGAGCCATGCTTAATACCTCTATGTGAACAACATGTATGCTTACAAGCAATACTAACTGCTACTGAATCACATATCATTTTATCAGCAATATAATCATGGATTTGTGTTGTTAATGATTCTTGCATTTGTGGTCTGCGAGAGAACCATTCAACGATACGATTTAATTTAGATAAACCAATAACGTTTTCAGCAGGAACATATGCTACAGTAGCATAACCTGTGAATGCTAAATTGTGATGAGCACACATACTAACAATAGGAATACCTGATTGAATTACTAATCCATCATATCCTTCATCGTTAGGAAATACAGTCATCTTTGGTTCGCTACTAATTGATCCTACAATAAGATCTTTAAGCCATGCCTTCGCGACACGACGAGGAGTATCAACTGTTTGTCTATCTGCTTTATAATCAAACCCTACTGCTGTAAGGAATTGGGCATATGCCTCTGTTGCATTTTCAATCATTTGTCCAATTTCTCCAGGAGATCGATCTAAATTACCATTTGATTTTTCTAATAATCTCATTTTTTTATTTTTTATTTTCCCAATATAATTGTCTTACTTTGGCTCCCAACTCTTGATCGTTAGGAGTACTTAAAACCATGTACTCAGATACTGTAAATAACTGTCTATGTGAGTCTAAAGGAATAGGATTTTCATCTTTTGTAACAGAAATTGTATCAAAATGATAACATTTAGGACATAATTGTCCTGCACCTTCAACATAACCAATTCTCATATCAATATGAGTAGAGCGTTTATATACTGTTTCTACTCCACATAGTATACAATGGTCAAATTCATTAGATTTATTTTCTGCTTCTAAAGCACAAGATAAATGGTCAAAGCCATTTAAATAATCATAGTCTACTTCTGAGGTGTCTTTACCACAGTATTTGCAAATGAAAGGTATCATATTATTTTATTTTAGTTTCTATCTATTAATGCTTCTACTAGTACCCATAAAAAGAATAAGATACCAATTGGTAAGCTAACTGAATAGCCTAATCCAAATGCTAACCCTAATCCAATAATTGTTTTACAGGCTTTTAATCCATCTTTAATGAATCGTTTATACCAGTATTCATAGTAGTTTTTCATATTATACGTTTAATGTTTTATTCCATGCTGCAATATGCAATCTAGTTAATCCTCTAAATCTATATTTTTTAGCCATTTCAAGACAGAATCTAGTACGCTCTTCAAAATCTTCAGCATCGTCTAAACCTGGCATACAAACAACGTTTTTAAGCGGTATATTAAATGGTTCTACGAAGTCACGGAATAATTCCAATACATCGTCTTCGGTGCTGATAACGAACTTAAACTGATAGTTTTTGTGCAGTTTAATGCGCT
>BJGZ01000027.1 GCA_014191195.1 Chlorobiota bacterium | reverse complement strand
TAGTTGTAGGAAGCATAAACCAATCAGGTTGTATTAATTCTGTAGATAATTCAGCAATACATTGCACAGGGAATGTAAGGTTAAAATCTCGATGATAATCGAAAGGACCCCAATCATTAAACTTTGTAATGATCCATAATTTAGACTTCTTATATATTGTTCTTAGATCTGCACCAAAGCGATTGATTGTTCTAATATCATTACCATTGGCTTGTCCATTGCCAATATATAGATTAGCTATAAGACCTAATTCTGGATTTAGTTTAGAGACGATACGTAGATTTGCTTCCCATAAATCTTGAGCGGGTGCGGCACCTGGAAAAACAAATGTGGTTCTACCATTTGCTAAAATACCAATCGAAGCATCTTGTGTTGTTGGAAGATGTCTGTACAATATATCAGCGCTTATAGCAAAGCGAGCATCTTCTGCACGATCATTATCCCATTCATACATCCATGTTCCAGGAGTAGGATCATAAGTAAGAAGTAATTCACCTGCAATTGTTTCTCTATTTGATCTCACTGAAAATGGATCATCTAAAATATTTCTTGGTCTTGCAGGAGATAGAACAGAAGCAGGAATTGGACCTTCTAATGGTTTTTGCCAAAGGAAATTTGGTGCTATTTGTAGAGTTCCTACATTAAAAGTAAGACCACTTAACACATTATACATATTGCCGCTTCCTATATCTTTTAATCTCCAGCCTGTAAACGTTTTAGTATTATCAATGCCACCATTTGCAACTAAACCCATATAAGAGGCTAAAGCATACCAATTAAGATTTTTATGTGAATAGGTTAGTTTAATTTTACCACCAAGATTATCACTTGCCTTTATATTATCCTGATATACAGTATAATTATTTTCATCACCTCTAATCAATTGAAATGGGCGGCCATTCAGAGGTTGCCCACCCCATAAACCACCGATATGAATACCGATATTATCGAATGATTTTGCAATTCCTAAAGATAATTTTCTTGTTTTGGGTTGAGGAACAGCGAATGAGCTTTGTAGACCACTTCTTTGGGTTATATCTTCATGAAAAATACCTGTAATTGCATAACCTGAAACTGTCCTAGAGTATTTAATTAATAATGCTGGATTTGCTCCCCACCATAATTCCGGCCCAAAGGCAATTTTTAATCCTTTAAGATCTTTTTTACCTTCTATTTCAAATCCAAATGGAGCTTCTCCATTGTACATATCTATATTAGGTCCATAATTAGCTTCTGGATATAAACCAAAAAAATCTCCTTCATAACCCCAATGAAAATGTCCTGTTCTATAAAAACCAGTAAGATTAGCATATGAACCTGTCCAAGTTAGACTTGTTTTATATAATTGCACTCTATTATTAGAGTTGATTTGCTGTGTTCCGGTAGGCGTTGTTGCAGTAAAGGTTCTACCTCTATTTTCATAAAAAATCTCATCTATAGGATTTTCTGCAATATTACCAAGAACATTAAACTGAACATTTGCATTTAGATTAGGAGTAGGTTTTGCTGTAAATCCTATAATAAAGCTTTGCATATGATCAAAACCTAAAGAACTTGGATAAGTAGTAGAATTAGGTTTCTTTGTTTGGCTAGTAGAAATAAGGCTACCGCCAGTATTAAATGTAGAAAGATTTGCTTGAAAATTACTTACATATACTTTTCCTTTGTCTTCAGATTCCAATATTGCCTTATCACTTCTTGCCTTAAGCATAGCTTCGATAATCATATCTTTATCATTCGAATTATCAGAAAGTATTTCTTCTTTTGAATAGTTATGATGAATATCACTTTGTGAATTATTAGCTAATCTTGGAGAGTGTATCTGTGTCTTATTATCAAGCGAATAAGGATTAAATGAATGGATATTTTTTAATACATAAAATGCAGCTCTGGGATATAATGTATAGATACCTAATTCATTATTTTTACCCTTTGCGCAAATACCAAACCATTCTTCATTCATATTATTATCGCCTTCTACATAGTCATTTTGATATCCTCCATTTGTCCAAGAAGCATTGATATCATGAGCATCTAAATTTGATGTCTGACCATATTTCCACCATCCATCGCTAAACTGAAATGTAAAGGCACCAATACAATTTTCAGATTTGCCTAAACCTGCAGCATGTGCATAAATTTCCTTCCAATTTCCTAATAGTACTTTTGCTTGATATTCTTGATCTTCATTATTTGTTTTGGCATTAAAAGCATCTGCACCAAATTCTGTAAACATCATTGGTTTACCTATTTCATTCTTAATTCTTTCAAAAGCATTATCAAAAGATATTCCTCGATAAGCATTTATACCTAAAACATCTATGTCTTTACATTCTTTGGCAATGATATCAAGAAATAATAAATCACCATTACATATCGCAATTGGATGCTGATTATCAATAGATTTCATTGATACAACAGCTTGATTAAATAGTTTATATAAATGAATAGCATCTAATGTGGATTGTCTTTGGGCGATAGGAATATTCTCTGTTTCGGCACCCCTCCAGAATAAACCATAATTATTTTCATTGCCTAAAAGAAACATTAATATTCCACGAGTATTTTTATACTCTTGCGCCAATTCTTGAGTTTCTTTTAATAATAATTCTTTAACAGCACTATTAGAATAATCTGTATTTGGAAACCATACTGAATTAATTGTTAATCCATATCTTCCAAATGTATGATTAAGCATAGTAGAAATGCCGTAATTATCATAGATATATGTTATCCATTTAGAGGGAACCCCTGAATATTGTCTTATTGTATTAATTCCCATATGTTTTAACAAAGACATTTCATGGTCTAATGCAGCTTTTATTACTTCATCAGTTTGATTCCACAAACTATAAGAATAATTTGTTCCAATCGGGAAATAATCCCAATTCATTCCATTGATAAAATATGGTGTATCATCTACATATAAAGTATGTCCATTATCAGATGATTTTATTTGTATTCTGCCTTGTTCGGCATGAATGGAAACTGTAAAAAACAGAAGTAAAAAGAAGAAGCGAATATTCATAATACTGCAAGACATTACAAAATAGACAAGAGTGAAAATATAAGTTATACAAGTAAATTAATCAATCATTTATTAACTGATAGTATCATAATGAATGTATTGATTGTTCAATATTGATGCACTAGTATATTTGTACAGACATAATAACAATCTAATTCCTCATTATGTTTCATGGCAAAGATTGATTCTGTTTTGCTATAGTTTGTTTACATAAAATCTTATCACTTTTAATATTATTCTTATGAATCCCCAAATAGACTTATTGATAGAAAAATATGATAATTGGCAGGAAGAGTTAACCATTCTGAGAAGCATTCTTTTGAATTGCGGTTTAGATGAAGAAGTTAAGTGGGGATCACCCTGTTATACTGTTCAAGGTAAAAATATCTGTATCCTATATGCGCTTAAAGAGTATTGTGGTTTAAGTTTTTTTAAAGGAGCTCTTTTACATGATTCGCATCAACTATTAAAAAAACCAGGTGAAAATACTCAATCTGGAAGGATGCTAAAATTCATAAATACCAAGGATATTCTGAGTATACAGGATATCATTAAAGAGTATATTCTAGAAGCTATTCAGATTGAATTATCGGGAGTAAAAGTTCAACTTAAACGATTAGAAGATCAAGATATTCCTATAGAATTTCAAGATATTTTACAAAAAAGACAAGATATTCAAACGGCTTTTAAAGCTTTAACACCAGGTAGACAAAGAGCCTATTTAATGTTTTTTTCTGCATCAAAACAATCTCAAACAAGAATAAACAGAATTGAAAAATATATCCCCAGAATTTTAGATGGAAAAGGTATGCAAGATTGTATATGTGGTCTTTCCGGTAAAATGCCAATCTGTGATGGCTC
>BJGZ01000026.1 GCA_014191195.1 Chlorobiota bacterium | reverse complement strand
ATTCTTAGTTTTTCGCAAAACACAACCGTAAATTTCTGTGCCAATCAAGTTTTCAACGTATTTTGTCGGATCACCCAAAATTGCTTCAAACAAATCATCAAAAACCGGCGCTCCATCTTCGCCTTCTTTGAACATAACGACATGGTACTTGTCACCAACTTGATTTCCTTCAATTGGCTCACCGTGATTGTCACCTTTAACTTTAAAATATGTAAAATTCAAAGAATCTACATCATCTTCATACGGTAAAAAGTAAAAACCGTCATAGTTTAAATCTTCCATTGATTTCCTTGTGATTTAGAAGCGACTCATCATAGCTACTAACAGAAAAATTACTGCGCCAAGCAAATCTCCGAATAAAAATGAGTAAAAACTCATAAAAAGTAAAATTCCAAAGATAATCCGAGAAATTTGTGGTTGATTTAGAATCACAAATTCACGAAATTTATCTAAAAAGTTATATTTTTCACTCATGTCATGTTTCCAATACCATTAGTTATGATTTCAACAACCAAAATTATCACCATAGCAAGGTTCATAATCAACTCCAAGTCCTGTGGCGTTCTGCCACATGTTCTATACCATCATATTCTTCAATGTACCAGTTAACATCATCTGGAACTTCAACAATTTTTAATTCCGAAAACTGGCCGTCAATATTTACACCTTCTTCAACCATTGCGACAAGGTGCTCATTATCTCTAGGAATTTGCCAGTACCCAAAATTAGGGTCGGTTATACCAGCACGATTTTTATAATCTTCTAATGCAGCCTCAGATAAACCAAAACCACCATAACAAGTATTAATTACAACTTTCATTTTTTATCTTTCATAATCAAGAGCTGATTCCAAATCAAACTGATAACCAAACATTTTGGTTAATTCAGAGCTAGTGTCATATTTTAATGACATTTCAAGTTCACGATATTCCTGCTCAGTATTTTCTATGGTAATATCGCAGCCTTGCATATTATAATTATCACGGATAGTTCTTTTAATAGCCCTTATTTGTAATTTTCTATTAGTCATTAGAACACCAATTCCATTTCTGTTTGCTTAAACATTTCTGCATCCTGAATAGCAAAGGTAAGATAATCACAAAGGCTTTCACCAACTGAACCAGAAAGTATAAAAGCTAACTTCTGTAATTCTTCATTGCTCATTTGTGTGATATTATAAGCAACAGAGCTCACAACAAAATCATTTATTTTATCAATTGACATTTTGTTTCCATTTTACATTTCAATAATGAAAGTATAACACAATCACAATAATTGTCAATAGCCCTTGTTGTATTTTTGCAACAGTCCACATGTGAAATTATATGTTTACAAATGTAATACTTTTGTATTACCATATGTTATGTAATTTAATCATAATCTACCTTCAAACAAATATAAACTTTGCTGTTGTTTGTTTTCTTCTGTATCCTGTTTTTCTCTAGGTTACAGGCCTGCATTGTTTTAAAATGATCCATGGGAACATAGTTCAATTCAAGTGTTTCGGTATTTGGATTCTTAATCACCATCACGGCAACTAAAACAAATTCTAGTGGTGTCATCATAGTAATTTTGCAATTAATGATGCAAAGTTGTATGCCGATAAAAAGATAAGAAACCAACCAGCATGATTAGCATCTTGATTAAAAGCTTCGGTTGAAGCCCGCCAAAACAATATTGCAAAGAAAGCATTAATAGCTAAAAATAAATCATTCATTTAATTCTTTTAATTAATTCTTTAGCTTCGGTACAATCCATCCGTTCACCAAATTCTTCTATCATGGATATTGTTATCACTTCTATAATACCTTCACAATCAATTCTATCCCTCTTAGATAGAGAAGCAATAAATATTTCAACCTGATCCCATTCTTCAATACCCCAAATGATATCAGCAAGAATCTTTTGCCTAGGTGTTAGACCAACAATTTCAATCATTTTTTTCCTTATACAGTTACATCTATATTATTTCCAAGGTACTTGGAATATTGATAGAGACCATACTCCACAGTTCTCTTTAGGCTCATATATCTATCAATCTCTGAGATATCCTTTTTAAGTTCCCAATCTCGCAAAGAGGTTCTATGGATATCAAAGTCTTGCTTCTTTACTCTATTAAAGTCCGCTAGCTTCTCTTGGTGGATCCGATGCAATTCTTCACTTCTAATCTCTTTGCGATTATGCAGGTTTGCCGTATTCACCAAGGGAATTTCCAAGGTTCCAGGAATTTTTATACTCATTCGTCATCCTCTTTAAAATCAAAGTATTCGCAAATCTCCAATAGAACCGCATCAATCAATGCTCTCTTAATTTCATCATCCGATGGGTTGTCGCTATACTTATGAGAACGGTTTATTCCTATTGTGATGCCACGCTCCACACAATCCATCAATACAGTATATTCTTTTACTTTCATATATCATTTCCAAAATAAGTGCTACGATTCCGTAGATTTTCATTTACATCAGGTTCAACTCCAAAATGTTTTAACACATACCCACCGGCAGAATCCGATTGAAATTGATTCATTGTTGCAATATCAGCACATTCTTTTACAATCAACTCGGCAAACTTGGATAGGTGTTGATCCGTTCCTGCAATCACACTCCACCCAAATGATTTGTCCTCAAATATTCCAATCTGAGCCTGTTCAGCAAGTGCTTTAATTCGTTCATTCATATATTCTTTTCCTTGAGCTTATCCTTTGTTTGAATCATTGCATCCACTGGATCAATAGCATTCATAATAATATCGTCCATTTCTTCTGGTGTCAGGTCTGCCCATGCTTTCTTTATTTCTATATTTCCAATATCAAAGGTTTCTTTTAGGTTACCAATAATCAAATTTACTGCCCACGATATGTCTTCGTTTTCATAATGCACCACACCCATCATGGCCACTTCGCTTATGCATTTACGCACAATCAGCTCAGCGAATTTTGGTAGACTGGCATTATAATTTCCAGCCCACCCAATATGCTCGTCTTTGATATATTGGAACCCAGCCTCTTCGGCAAGTTCTTTAATTGTTCTGTTCATTATTCAACTCCGAAATGTCTTAAAATATTTTTATGGTCATTTGCTTCTAAACAAATCTCAGCACATTCCCGTACAATCAACTCGGCGAACTGTTTGATGGCGTCATGCATATAACTATCCATCTCATCCCAACAGCCCTGTGCTGTTAGTCCAGATTTATATATCAGTTTTTCAAATTGTTCATTCATACTTTTTCATCCACATTGGCGCCTTTGATTTCAGTTTCAATTTCACTTTGGCGGTTTTGAATGTATTTAATCTGCTGTTGCTTAATGATTTCTTGCTGGATAAGCTTTTGCATTTCTATCCTATGCGATAGTGCAGCCAGTGCTATAGGGCTAATTTTCATTTTTTATATACTCACTTAATATAGTCTCTATTAACTGGTTCAAGGTTATATCCCGCTCATGTGCCATAAGCATCAATTCATAGAGAAGGTCTTTATCAAGATCCAATACAACATCTACTTTAGCCATGTAAATCTTCCAATTCAGACAATGCCTCACAAATACAACCATCAGCCACACTCATTAGAGATTCAATCTCCGAATTAGTGGACAATGGTAATACCTGTAGACCATTGGACATAGGTGTACTTGCCCAAGAATATACATCCGCAAGCAACTTCTGTGCTTGTTCCAGTTTTTGTTTCAATTCAGAATTTGTCATAGTACCTCTCTTTGGACAATCGTATAATAAACATTCATAGGAGATATCTCATCATCCAGATCCTCATCGGCAACCTCATCTGAAGGGATAATGAATTCTTCTCGGATCATAGCATACTTAGCTTTCTTTGCATCTTCAAAGGTAGAATAGACACCATGACAAAAGCAAGCCAGTATATCATTTTCTTCCAACAATACATGAACAATCATACCAAGTATCCTATAATAAACGCTAATGCAAACCCTATCATACAAAGATATAGGGTACCAATAGAGAACAACAGAGCGTCCTCAAAAAAATTCTCAAATTTCATTTTTTACCTTTCAACAATCTGGATCAAAATCATGCCATTCCTGTGCTTCATCTGGTTGACCATCATAATCATCCATACCAGAATAAACCAGACTTCTGGCCTCCAAGTTAGTTACAGGACACTTAAAGTACATAATGTC
>BJGZ01000025.1 GCA_014191195.1 Chlorobiota bacterium | reverse complement strand
ACAAGCAGAATTATATTATGGTGCAACTGGTTGGACAATATTAGATGAAAATGGCGATAGGAAATATGCAAGTTTCGACATGCTAGGTATAAGAGGCCAAGCAGGTAAATCATCTTGGCAATCTATTGGAACATATTCTGAAACAATTGGATATAGGCCGAAATAACACTAAAATTTAACTACAAAGTCTACATAAGGAATACCTAAATAGAATAATTTAGCAAACTCTGAATTATTAATTAAAGCAAAATCTGCAGACATTTGTTCTCCTGAAAATCTAATTCCATATGAAAAGATTGGTTGATAGATATCCAATGGTAAAATCCAATTTTCTGTAATTAAAGACATCCTTTTTGATATCCTTGTCATGCCACTTATAGTAAATACAGGTGATTTAGGGGTAGTAAACTCCGATGTGCCCATCCCAACACCTAATGTCATATTATCTTCTGTATCTCCATAAGTCGCAAGACCATAACCCATTATTAATGGATATGTCATACCAGGTATATTTCCGATTAACATACCAACACCTAGGTATAACTTTTCTTGCACCTGAAAACCTAATTTTGGTGTTAGAAAGCAAATAGGATTAAAATAAGTATCTCCTATCATACCAATTGTGCTTAAAAATTCAAAACCACCACCAATTGAAAAATTATCTGTAATTCCATAATTAAAAGAATGAAGGAGTAGATCTGTATTTTGATAATATCCTTCTCCTTTTTTAAGATTTATCGCTGATGGTGCAAATAAATATCGGGTTTCATTTGGATTAGGAAAGCGGTATTCCCCACTTTTAATATTCACAGCTTGTATTTTTTTTACTGATACTATTTGATCTTGTACTAATTCAAGCCTGGGCAGCGATTGCGTAGAAACAATCATTGTTTTTTGATCTTGCATAAGAATATTCGCAGTGAGCGATGTTCCATCTTTTAGCATAATCATATACCAAGTACTATCGGCTTTTTGCATATCTCCTAAGTTCTGCTTAGCAGGTTCTTGGCCATAACAGTTAATGATACTAATCATAGTACAAATAAACATATAAACAACTGTTCTTAATCTCATATTAAGCTCTTTATAATTAGTAAAAGTCAATGTTCTCTATTCAACTTGATTATGCAAAAGATCTTCGAAAGTTTGTCTTTTTCGTATAAGTTTAGGCACACCATTTTGTACAAGTACTTCGGCAGGTTTTAAACGAGAATTAAAATTACTACTCATTTCAAAACCATAAGCCCCAGCATTCTTAAAGCAAAGAATATCACCTTCTTTTATTTCGGGTATTACTCTATCCCAAGCAAAAGTGTCCGTTTCGCAAATATTTCCTACTACTGTATAGATACGCTCGGGTCCATCGGGATGTGAAACATTAAGAATTTCGTGATAAGCATCATAAAACATAGGTCTTATTAAATGATTAAAACCCGAATTAATCCCAGCAAAAACAGTAGCTGTGGTTTGTTTTATGATATTCGTGTTTACTAATAAATATCCAGCATTACTTACCAGAAATTTACCAGGTTCGAACCAAGCTTCTAAAGGACGTCCATACTCTTGTTCAAAAGTCTTAAAAGCTAGGGCTACTTTTTCACCTAATTTATGAATATCGGTTCCTGTATCACCTGCTTTATATGGCACTTTAAATCCGCTTCCAAGATCTAAAAAATCCAATGCAGTAAATCTATTGGCCATATCAAACAGTACATCTAATGCTTGAAGGAAAACATCGATATCTTTAATTTCACTACCAGTATGCATATGAAGACCATGCACATGCAAACCTGTTGTCTTGACAATTCTTTCGATATGTCTAATTTGATGTATAGATATGCCAAATTTACTGTCTATATGCCCTGTAGATATTTTATAATTACCACCAGCTTCTATATGAGGATTTATCCTAATACACACTGGATATGTATCTCCATAAGTATTGCCGAATAATTCTAATACTGAAATGGAATCTATATTAATTAATACACCCAATTCTTTAGCTTCTTGAATTTCCGAAAACTCAACGCAATTTGGTGTAAATAGAATTCGCTTGGGATCATAGCCAGCATAAAGCCCAAGCTTAACTTCATTGATACTAACACAATCCAATGAAGCACCCAATTGATAGACATATTTCAATATAGATATATTTGTTAATGCTTTGCATGCATAAAAAAATCGTGTAGGATGTGATGCAAATGCATGTTGGAGTATATTATACTGATATGATATATAATCAGCATTATATACATATAAAGGAGTACCAAATTGTTCGGCACACTGTAATAATTGAGATATTGTGAGATTCATGTTATAGTAGTGACTTTTGAATATTATAACAATTTACTACTTTGATAAAGAATATTAAGATTCAGTTTTCATCCTTAATATATTTACTTAATCATAATATTATCATTTTTCATTATTTTACAACGGGTTATTATTATTTCTTGAAATGACTAATTGTTATTCTGCGATATAGTTTAGTATAAATAGCTCCCTTTTTATGTAGATGTTTGATTGAATTTATATTGACAATACGATTTAGAAAAGAATAAGTGTAGCGATAAAAGTATATTTAAGGGCTAATCAATGGGTAGTATGTTTAGAAGCTTGATAATAGCTTGCGTAAGTATTTTGTTATTTCAATGTACAGAAAAAGTAGATAAAAAAACACCGATAGTACAAATCGATACCATTTCAGACACAATTGATACAAGCATTGTTGTTCCAAAAGTTGATACAATTCTTCCAATAGTATTAGATACTAGTAAGCATATCATAGATAGTACTCAGCAAAATCAAGTTCTAGATTCATCTGTTTTGCTTCATAGAACTGAATTTCCAATGCCTTCTGGAAGAGTTGTAAATATTCTTATCACAGGGATTGATTCTAGGCTAGGGCAAAAGTCTGCAAGAGCAGATGCAAATCATATAGTAAGATTTTTTCTAGACTCTGGCCAGATAGAAATTATCTCTATACCCAGAGGTACATTTGCAAGGATAAGAAAAGGTGATACAACAGGTGGTAATATCATAGCCAATGTTCGTTCTATTTATGGTCAAGAACGATATATAAAAGAAGTTAAAAGAATAGCAGGGATTTCCTCTATTGATTATTATATCGAATTTGGTTTTTCTCAAGCTATGGGTATTATTGAATTGTTAGGTTATAATGATAATTCAGCTTCAACATTAAGGGTTTTAAGGTCTAGAAAAGCATTTGCAACCGGAGATCATCAAAGATCGTATAATCAAGGACAATTTATCAGACAAGCTATCTTAAAAGTATGTGATAAAACAGATGGAATATTTGGTCAAATCGGAATTAGAGCTGCTTTAGCATTGGCTTCCACAAATCTTTCTTTTGATGCAACCAGCTATTTATTATCTGAGTTAAAAAAACATGGTTTTTCATCAGCTAGTTCTCAAAGAATTTGGGTAAGAATGAAACCCAATTATCTTGCTAGTATGAAGCTGTTCAATTTTGATTCATCTAATGTACATACTATAGAAAAACAAATTGAAAAAAAAGTTAGATATATGCTTGCAGATAGTTCTAGGAAAACTCCGGCTGGTTATGAAAGAAGAATTAAACATCTTGTCAAAAAAGTTAGTGCTGATACTGCAAAATCCCCTATCCGCGTAATCAATGCTTTGGCATTTCCCTATAAGCAAAAATCTTGGTTGCAAATCAAAGATAAATCTGAAAGATTAATTGTTAGGAACAGTATTTGTAATATGTTGATTCAAGCTTATAGTAAGACAGGTAAGTTTAATGAATCTAAAGAGATAACTGATTTTATCGAATTAGATAATAAAGTACATACAATCAAATGATTAAAGAAACAATACATATGGGCAAAGTTTTTTTTGCTAAGATTTTCTATCGTTATATTGTATTTCTTTTTCTGATTTCTTGTGGAGAATCTCCTGAGGAAAAAGTATATCGAGAAGACTCAATAAAAACAATGCTTATCAAGCACAAAAGAGATTCTGTGGTAAAAGATTCATTGAAAGCAATTAGAATTCAAGACGCTACATATCAACACTTATATGACTCTTTAAGAAATACAGTTAATTCACCGCTAGAATCTTTAGACTCATCCGTAATCCTAGATCCTGATCTTTTCCCAAAACCGTCTGGTCGCATTGTTAATGTTATGATCATTGGCATCGATTCACGATTAGGTGAAAAAACGGCCAGAGCAGATGCAAATCATCTTATTAGATTTTTTTTAGATTCGGGTGCAATTGAAATCATTTCTGTTCCTAGAAGTACATATGCTGATGCTAAATTTACCGATCCTAATGGACAATTAGTTGGTAATGTTCGCTTAACGCTGGGGCGAGAGCGATATCTAAAGGAAATAAAGCGTATCACCGAAGTTTCTCCTATTGATTATTATGTTGAATTTGGATTTTCTCAGGCAATTGGAATCATAGAGCTAATGGGTTATTCTAATAATGCTTCCAATGCTTTAAGAGTGATACGATCAAGGAAGGCTTTTGCCGCTGGAGATAAACAAAGATCATTCGATCAGGGACAATTCATCAAACAAGCGATTTTAAGGTCTTTCGACTTTACAAATACTCTAATTGGAGGGATTGGATTAAGAGCAGCTTTGGCATTGTCGACAACAAATTTGTCTTATGAAGGTGCTCAATATCTTATTAATGAAGTTAGAAGTAAAGGGTTTAGTTCAACAACAAAAGGGAGAACTTGGAATAGAATGATGCCAAATGTTCAAGCTAGACTTAAGGTTTTTAACTTTGATTCTGCTAATCTGAAAATCATTGAAGAGAAAATCGATAAAAAAGTGCAATATATTGTTGGAACAAACAATAGCAAGACACCTCAAAAATATGTTGATAGCGTTCTTTTGGTTATTCATACTGCAGAAGTAGATACTGGAACTTCTCCCAAAAAAGTAATTGCTACTTTAGAAAGACCATTCCAGCAAAAATCATGGATCCAAATCAAAGATAAAACTATTCGATATGAACTACGAAATCGTTTATGTGGGATGCTCATTAAAGCATATACGAAAATTGGCAGGACACAAGATGCTCATGAGATTGTTTCATATATTGAATTAGAAAATAAACTTCGTAAAATGAAGAGAGAAATGTAATTCTTCTTGATTCATGCTGATCATACATCTAAATTCGCTTTACTTAATATATCCCCTTCTTTAATTGGAATTTTCATTGACAACAGATGTAACGATAGACATATGGAGCGATATCATATGTCCTTTTTGCTATATAGGCTTTAAGAAATTAGAAAAAGCTCTGCAGGATTTTCCACATACTGTAAGTATCCAATGGCATAGTTTTCAGTTATATCCTGATTTATCTTATCAACCAGATATGGATACATATGATATTGTTGCGCATATGAAAGGTAAATCAAGGGATTGGTCAATATCTATGCATCAACAAGTTGTAGAAGCTGGGAAGTATTGTGATATTGATTTTAGGTTTGATAAGGCTAAAGTGACTAATTCTTTTGATGCACATCGTTTGATTCATTTTGCAACACAGAATAATAAAGGCAATGAAATGGCACAATGTTTATTTCATGCATATTTTACTTTAGGTAAAAATATCAGCGATAGTAAAACATTGATAAGTCTTGGAAAAAGTATTGGACTAGATTCAAAACAGATAAAGAATTTCTTAAAAGGAAATGACTCTATAGATGAAGTAAATGCTGATATTCAAACTGCTCAATATCTCGGTATTCAAGGCGTCCCATTTTTTATCATCAATCAAAAATATGCTCTTTCGGGTGCT
>BJGZ01000024.1 GCA_014191195.1 Chlorobiota bacterium | reverse complement strand
GTGATATTTTTGATGAAGTTATCGCATTAGATGCGATTTTGGATTCTGTAATAACTCCATTTCCTATCGTCGGATTCGGATAATTCCCCGTCAAATTTCCACCTGCAGAACCACTTGGAGGCAATGTTGTCGGGATTATTCCTGATGCGATTTTTCCAATCGTTATTGAACTATCTTTTAACTGACTTGTACCAACTGAATTTGCTGATATTTTTGACGATGTAATTGCATTAGATGCGATTTTAGATTCAGTAATAATTCCATTACCAATTGTCGGATTCGGATAATTACCCGTCAAATCTCCACCCGCAGAACCACTCGGAGGTAATGTCGTCGGAATCACACCTGATGCAATTTTGCTACTTGTAATAGAACTATCTTTTAACTGGCTTGTACCAACTGAATTTGCTGATATTTTTGACGATGTAATTGCATTTGATGCGATTTTGGATTCTGTAACAACTCCATTCCCAATTATCGGATTCGGATAATTTCCCGTCAAATCGCCTCCAGCTACCCCTTCTGGAGGCAATGAGACTGGGAGTACTCCTGTTGATAACTTTGAAAGTGTTATAGAACTATCTTTTAACTGACTTGTACCAACTGAACTTGCTGATATTTTTGATGAAGTTATAGCATTCGATGCGATTTTTGGGCCTGTTATAGCTCCATTGCTAATTGTTGGATTCGGATAATTACCACTTAAATCGCCACCAGCAGAACCAATTGGAGGTAATGTTATTGGGATAACTCCTGATGCGATTTTACTACTCGTAACTGAACTATCTTTTAATTGCGATGTGCCAATTGCAGAAGTACCTATCGTCGGATTCGGATAATTTCCCGTCAAATCGCCTCCAGCTACCCCTTCTGGAGGCAATGAGACTGGGAGTACCCCTGATGATAACTTTGAAAGTGTTATTGAGCTATCTTTTATTTGACTTGTGCCAACAGAACTTGCTGATATTTTTGACGAAGTAATTGAATTAGATGCGATGTTAGATTCTGTAACAACTCCGATGCCTATCGTCGGATTCGGATAATTCCCACTTAAATCTCCACCTGCTGTACCACTTGGAGGCAATGTCGTGGGGATTACTCCAGATGCTATTTTGCTAATCGTAATCGAACTATCTTTTAGTTGAGAAGTCCCAACAGAACTGGGTGATATTTTTGATGAAGTTATCGCATTAGATGCGATTTTGGATTCTGTAATAACTCCATTTCCTATCGTCGGATTCGGATAATTCCCCGTCAAATTTCCACCTGCAGAACCACTTGGAGGCAATGTCGTGGGAATTACTCCCGATGCGATTTTACTACTTGTTATTGAACTATCTTTTAGTTGTGATGCGCCAATTACAGATATACCAATTGTTGGATTTGGATAATTACCTGTTAAATCACCACCGGCAGATCCACTTGGCGGTAATGTTACTGGAATTACTCCTGTTGCGATTTTACTACTTGTTATTGAACTATCTTTTAATTGACTTGTACCAACAGAGCTTGGCGATATTTTTGATGAAGTAATTGCATTTGATGCAATTTTGCTTTCTGTAATAACACTATTCCCAATCGTCGGATTCGGATAATTTCCCGTCAAATCCCCACCAGCTGAACCACTTGGAGGTAATGTAGTTGGAATCACACCCGATGCGATTTTATTACTTGTTATCGAGCTATCTTTTAACTGCGATGTACCAATTACAGAATTACCAATCGTTGGATTTGGATAACTGCCAGTTAAATCACCTCCCGCTGATCCACTTGGAGGCAATGTTATTGGAATTACTCCTGATGCGATTTTATTACTTGTTATCGAGCTATCTTTTAATTGAATAGTTCCAACTGAAGCATTTGCTAACAGTGGATTCGGATAATTTCCGGTTAAATCACCACCTGCAGAACCACTTGGCGGCAATGTTGAGGGAATCACACCCGATGCGATTTTATTAATCGTAATTGAACTATCTTTTAATTGAATAGTTCCAACTGAAGCATTTGCCAATAGTGGATTCGGATAATTACCACTTAAATCGCCACCAGCAGAACCACTTGGAGGTAATGTCGTGGGAATAATTCCTGATGCAATTTTGCTAATCGTAATCGAACTATCTTTTAACTGACTTGTACCAACTGAAGCATTAGCTAAAAACGGATTCGGATAATTTCCTGTTAAATCGCCACCAGCAGAACCACTTGGAGGTAATGTCGTAGGAATAACTCCTGATGCGATTTTACTATTTGTAATCGAGCTATCTTTTAATTGAATAGTTCCAACTGAAGCATTTGCTAACAGTGGATTCGGATAATTTCCGGTTAAATCACCACCTGCAGAACCACTTGGCGGCAATGTTGAGGGAATCACACCCGATGCGATTTTACTACTTGTTACCGAGCTATCTTTAAGATGTCTAGAAGAGATAGTATTCGATCTTATCATTGGATTTGGATAACTTGCTGTTAAGTCTCCTCCGGCTTCAGAATTTCTCAATATAAAGGTACTATCTGTTGTATCTAAAGAAATGATCCCTTGATTTATGTTTATTCCTTTTCCTGGGAAATAATCTGTGTGTAAATCATAAGAAGGTTCCCATATTGATCCGTTCCATTTTAAGACTTGTCCGATTAAAGCACCGCCAGAACTAATTTTTTTAAGGACAACCTGTCCATCAACAATTTTATCAGAAGTAATAGAATTATCTTTTATGAATTGCTCATCAATTGAATTTATAGATAATGAAATGTATTGATGAAATTTATCTTCATATATAGATATTATCGAATCAGATACTTTTAATGTTTTACGTGGAGCAGTTTTTAATAATATTTTATTACCATCATATTCAATGTTGATAGAACTATCACTCTTTAATTCAATAATTCCATCTAATCCATTTATATTTTTAATAAAGCCAGAAGCATTTTCTGTAAATCCATTTGTTTTTTCAGAAATAGTGGAATATATTGCAAATGGAACATAAGTTAACAGGGTTCTTGGAACAGATTCTACTTGATTATCGATTGTAATCCCTAACCAATAAGTAGAATTTGTATTTATCGCAATAGGGTTTTTATTCCCAATAATTATATTAAATAATCCATTACTTGTCTGAACTTGATGCGATTCAGACCATAGAGAGAAGGGTGTAGTAGGTGAATTGTATAAATTAAATACTATGGTATATTTTCCATCAGGAAAAACTTTATTATCAATATCAGTAAGAACCCCTTGATAACTAAAGGTGGGATCTTGAGCTTGGGCATACTGTAAGCTAAAGAAAACAATATAAATGATATAAAACCAGTAATTCATTGCGTCCTCTGATAAAGAATTAAGTATATGCTAATATTAGGATGCAACATACAAGATGAGTGTTATTGTATAATCACTCATATTATTCACTGTTTTATCTCTTTTATTAAAAGATTCTATAAGGTCTTTATATAATCTGCGATATTGTATTAGAGATAACTTTATTATTAACAATGGGAGAATGTATATGATTAAATAACTATTGGTATAAAGAGATTGTAAAGGGTGGAACGATTAATTGTAAGATTTTTATTTTTTAATTTAAAAGAGATGCATATGAAAGACTCTTCAAACAAAAACTATGGTAATGCGGGAAAAGATGGGAATGTTAACGAAAAGATTGAGACTTTTTATAAGAATACAAGGGAGTTCTCGGCTCAAACTAGTGATTTGAATCAATTGGAAAATGAACAACAAAAGCTAATAGAGGATGTAAAATGTAATGGATCTCTCGCTCAACTATATAATCTATATTCATTCATTATTCATCATAGATTAGATAACTATGAGTATGTTGAAGCTTTGAATAAGGCAAAAGAAATAATAAGCTATAGAAATCCTAAAGAAATGATTTTACCAGAATCTGCACTTGTAATGAATGCGATTGCAAGATGTTATTTGATAAATAATATTGATAATGATTCATATTATTATTTAGAATTAAGTAAGAAATATTTAAGTAAATTTAAATTAGAAGAAGAATTAATGTATAATGATATTCATTGGATGAAATATTTATATAATTCTGGAAAGTTTAATGAAGCGCTTGAATTAATTTCAGATATTGAGAGTAAGTTTAAGAGATCTAACAAACAACAATTTCTTTTTACCATATTATTTATGAGGACTAAGATTTTTATCGAGCAAGGGGATTTAAAGGGAGCAATAAACAGTATTGAACATTATTTCAGCACAAATCATTTTGAAGAAAGTAATATATTCCACTGTAAAATCATTTCACTTTTAACAACTATTTACATTTTAAAGCAAGATTTTTCTTCTTCTCTTAAGCTTATTCAGAAAGGTTTATATGTTTCTCATAAGTATAAATGGATTGGTTTACATATTGATTTTCAATTAATGAAAGCTGAAGTTTTATTAGGGAGTAATAATACATTTGAGGCACTTGACTTAATTAAAGGTAGCATAGACAATTATGCCTTAACTGTTAATCAAATATATCATAAACTTATAATTCAATCTGACTGTTTTACTTGTATAAATGAACCCTTAATTGCATTACAATTATTAAAAGACATCTCAAATAATAACACTATTAGTATTATTCAAGAAATACAATTACAAACAAGAATAATTAAATTCAAAAGAATTAATCCAACAATAGATACAAGTTTTCAGCCTATTTATATAGAGAATTTAAAAGGAACATTTAAGTTAAAAGAAGGGCAACTTTTATGTGAATTGGCTTTATATAATATATATGTAAAGAAAGATATTCATAAAGGAAGCATATGTGCATTACAAGCATTGCAGTATATTGAAAGTGCAGAAATACTTAGTTTAAATACACTGCTTTGGTGTGCTTTAATATATGTTGCTCATGAAATGAAAGATCAAACATTAGCAGAAATCTATAGTAAAAAACTAGTATTTACTCATCATTCAGTAGAAAGAGATTACATAGTACATAAAATTACAATTACAGCTCAACAGGAATCTGAGTATTATGAATCTATTATTAGAAATTTAAAGGACAGTATTTATCTGTTAGAAGAAAAAGAAAAAATCAAAAATGAAGAGCTTAATTTCTTAATGATGCAATTAATGAAAAGAGATGAATATATTTCATTAATCCAAAAAAAACATACACTTATATCTAGGGCCAATCAAAAGAACTTATCTACTTTTTGTAAAGAGACATTGATTCAATACAGGAATCTACCCAAAATTCATTTAAGAACATCCCTTATAAGAAAACATCCCATTTTAACTTCACTTGAAACTGATATATGTATTTTTTTATCTATTGGCTTATCTTCTAAAGAAATAGCAATTTTAATGGATAAGGTTCCAGCAACAATAGATAATATGAGAAGTATTATTCAAAGAAAGTTATCAGACAAGCTCTATAAAAAAACATTAAAAGAGTATTTGAATGAATTAGAAACTCATCAAATCTCAGAAACAGGCAATGAATTGAATATATCTGTTCTTTTAAGTAAAGAAGGGATTTCAATGTCAATCAGACAAATGAAAGTAATATCTTTGCTATGTATTCATATGGGTAGTAAAGAAATTTGTGATATTATGGGAATATCCGTGAGAACATTAGAGAATCATAAATATAGAATTAAAAAGAAATTGGGCCTTGATAAGAACAAAGATTTAATTCAGTTTTTAATGTATAAGATTGAACCAGAATATAATTAATTACTATCCTCAATTGTATCAACCATAATATTTACAGTTCTTGAATAAAATCTTCCTTCCGGGAATTGTAATGGATAAAGAATTTCATCAAAACCTACCCCCTTTGTAATAATTTTATTGGATTGAAAATAATGAGATATTTCTTCAGCTCTTCGTAATGATAGCTGCCTATTATAAGCAGCTGTTCCAGTTTGATCCGTATATCCTTTAATTGTTAATGTAGAATTATCATTAATATTCCCTTTAATATCATCAATAATATAATTATTGGTTTCATTAACATTTGAAGAATTATATCCAAAAGTGATCAAATTATATTTTTCAACTCTATTTTTTGACGAAACTATTTGTTTAACTGGAACCATCGTTTCAGCTAATATTCTTTCTAAACCGTCATTATCTATACTGACAACTTTATACATTACTTTATCATTATTTTCTAAATCACGAAGATATTGTTGAACTCCAACTTTAAGGGTATCATCTATTGTGGTAGTACCTTCTTGTAATGTATAGACTTTATTACCAATAGAAGCTCTTAGCTGCCATTTAGTCAAATTATTTTTATCTAGTCGATCAGTTGCAAATTTGATATCGGATACTGTTGTAAAAGAAGATGTATCTATAAATTTTAAAGGCAAAAAGATTTCAGGATTGTCGGTTATAATCTCAACTCTCCTATTCTCTTCATCACCATAATCAGTATTAATTTTTGATGGTTGGTCGGGTAGATTTTTTGCTTCTATTTTTATCTTCTCTTCATCAATTCCCCAAATATCTCTAAAATATTCTCTAACTGATTCAGCTCGTGATTTAGATAAAGCAAGATTTTGTGATTCGGCACCAGAATTAGAATTTGTACCAATGAGAGTTACAATGGTACTAGGTCTATCTTTTATACGTTTTCCAATTACATTTAACACTTCATAATAAGCACCTAATGTTGAATCATTTTTTATTTGATCAACACCATATTTGTCATTAGTTCCTTTTTCAATTCTATGATATCTATCTGGAATAACAGCAGAATTTGAATCAAAAAAAACATAATTAATAATCGAGAACATTGTTCTAGATACTTTCTTTTGAACTGATATTCTATTGTCCAATATATTCCCTGAACTATCATATAATACAGATTTCATTGGTGCTTGAAGCAATGATGTTAATGAAGTATTAACAGGTGCTTGCAATTTAGTTGCACCTCGAATGGCAATTTTGGGAATATTTAAAGGTGGATTTTCAATTTCAGGTAATGATAGATCAGATTCTTGGACAAATGCATATGCTATAGTAACACCAAAGCGAATACTATGCATATTCCAATGATCATCTCCTTGAATGATACTAGTAAGAGGTAATTCGTACATTAACTCAGGAATTGCCCTGATACTATTTGATTTGTTTAATGGAAGCGTATATCTGGCCCCAAATAAAGCTCCAAATTCTATTGAAGACATACCAGGAATCTCGCCCTTATATTGCAATCTTGTTCTCAAGCCATTATTAAAAGTAACATTATTCGGGCTTAATAGACGTTCTTCTTGTTCAAAATACGATGAAATAAAACTTGCAAATCGGAATCCTACAGTTGCAGAAATATTCGGCATAAATGTATAGTTGCCTAATACATTTGCTCCAATGGAATATAAGCTTGTTGATAAATGATGTTCGATAATTCCCTCTGCTATTGCTCCAGCATCTATAGTTTTAATCTCTGTAGCATTCAAATCTCCTCCACTCCCTTTGATGTCTACTCTTCCTTGTATAGCATATCCAGAATAGGGAAGATCATAAGTAAAATCAAACCCCATAGAACCCAAAAAACCATTTCCAGAGCTATATTGTGGACAACAACTTGGTATTCCTTCAAATCCTTTCATAGTAGCTGAATGAATATACATTGCAGGCACTAATGACATACCTGCTCGCCAAAGAGACTTGTCAACAATAAGAGAATCTTGAGCTTGAACAGTATCTTTATAGAGAGAAGATAGTAGTAAAATGAATATTGTTATTACTTTGATATGATACACGGTGCACTCATAAGATCGCTAGGGGTTTTCATCATTAAAAAATATGATCCAGATGGAATATATTCTGTATTTATTGGTAATTCATGTAAACCAGGTTTTAATAAGCCAGAAAACAATGTAGAAATAATCTTTCCATCTGTTCCAACAAGAAGTATTTCGGTATTTCCTAGTTCTACTGTTTCTGCTTTGACGGTAAGTTTTTCTGATGCTGGTAATGGATAAGCAAATAAAGCCAATCCTTGCTTTAATGAAAATATAAGTCGAGGATTACCATCTGCATAACATAAATCTTCTAAAGAGAATTCTCCATTCTTTGTAAGTATAGTACCTTTGGGATATTCTTTAACAGTAAAAGACAATACATTAACATCAGAAATAGCAATATTTCCCAACTTAGCTTTGAAGCTGATTTTTTTGATTATTCCCGCGGTATCTAAGCTTTTTCCAGAGAATGTAATGATTCCTGTATCACCATTTCTGATATAAGAATCATAATTACTTATTGGTTCCAGAACAGTAGCATTAAACTCTATTTTACCTTGAAAATTCCAATACTTTGCATATCTAAGATTTGTTGATGTTTCTAGAATTACCGGCATATCTACTAAATCACCAGCTTTGGCAGAAAACTTTGGAATTACAATTATAAAACCAGCATCATATCTTGGTAATTTGCCATATAAAGTATACCAAAATCCACTGTGTACTGCGCCATTTTGATTAATACTTCTTCCTATTGCAGTTTGACTAACTGTTCCATGAATTGTAGTGTTGCCAGAAGTAGCCGTTGTACCACCACTACCCCAAACACCACGATGCAAACCCTGAGAATACACTTCACAAGAAAGCAAAAGAATAAGTATGTAGAATGCTATTGATTTCATAAGATTTTATGGTTGAATCACGGTTATATCAATATGTACAGCAGCTGGATTCAACGCTGCATTTGTAGCATTAACAAATCTTACTCTTACCGTATTTGCAGCATTAACTCTAGAATATGCAATAATAAGTCCATCTTCTAAATCTGCTCTAGGTGAAATCGTAACAGTACCTCCAACTACAGCACCAGTAACTGTAATATCTACATTTGCAGAACCACCATTTGCATTCAAGTTTGGACAATCCACATTAATATTTTGAGAATTAATTGTGCTTGTTCCCCAGGATAGAGTTCCATCTGTTGCTGTAACAAGTGGTTTACCCGATTCAGTAGGCAAACTTGTAGGTAATGTATATGTAATATTAGAAGTTTGAGTGCCTGCTTTAAATGCCGAATAATATGAAATATCGCCTGCTTCATTTGGAAAATCAAATTTTCCAAAAGTGGATGCACCATAAAAGCGTAATTCCCTCGCAACATTATCATTATTAGTTAACCAGAAATTAACATCATTAAATACGGCAACATTAGGTTCACTTATTTTTAATGCAAGAGCATTTGTACCACCATTATAACCTATGGAATTGTCTGCAGCTGTAGTAAAAGTCATACTACTTCCACCAAGAATTGAAGAATGATCTCCATTATTAGTATTGAATTCTCCACCCATTACTGATCCACTCTCACCAGCTACAATATTGTCTGTCCCACCAGAAATAGAACCATAATCAGCAGTGACATTATTATCATCACCACCAGAAACAGTTGCATTATACCCAGATACTGTATGATTACTACCACCAGCAATTGTTGCATTAGATGCTGAACTGCTAATTGTATTGCCATTACCACCAACAATAGAAGATTGAGAGCCAGCATTGCTATTAGATTGTCCACCTCCAATAGTAGAATAAGACCCAGTAATTGTATTGTCTGAACCACCACTTATTGATGAATGATGTCCATCGTTACTGATTCTATTATTTTCACCATTGAGAATAGCAGAATAATTACCAGTAGATACTTCATTAGCATTGCCTCTAATTCTTTGGAAATCAACTGCATATTCTCCACGTTTATTTCCACCAGTTATAGTATTATTGGGTGAAATTGCAAGTAAAGCTCCTTTGCCTTTTGGAGAAAAAGCAGCATCGATATCTGTATATAAGGCATCGCTTACTTTGAACATATGAACTGGAATAGTTGCATTTGGTGCAGCTATGTCTTGGCTTTCAGTAAAATACTGTAAACCAGCAGATGATGCATTATTGGCCCAGCTTAATGTGCCAGCACCATTAGTTTTTAGCACTTGATTAACAGTTCCATCAGCTGGAGGTAATGTCCAAGTAACATTTGCAGCAATATTATTAGCCGCTTTCAAAGCCACATAATTTGAACCATTAGGGAAATCACCAGCAGTATTATATTGTTCATAGAAGCGTAAATCTCTTGGAGTATTATCATTATTGGTAAGCCACATATCTACATTATTCAAAACTGCTGTATTAGAAGCAACAATTGAAATATCGCGTGTATTAGCAGTATTATTTGCATTATATCCAATTGATCTTGCAGCACTTGATTCAAAAGTAAATCCTCTTCCACCTAGAATAGTTGAATAATCACTTCTAACATTATTACTGCGTCCACCAGTTATAGAAGCATATTCTCCTGGGGCATTATTAACATAACCACCGGATATGGTTGATGCACTTCCTGTAGAGTCATTAAAATATCCACCACCAATTGAAGCATATATATTTGTGGCTTTATTTTCTCTACCTCCGCTAATTGTAGAGTAATTAGCAGTAGCAGTATTATTTACACCACCAG
>BJGZ01000023.1 GCA_014191195.1 Chlorobiota bacterium | reverse complement strand
ACAAAGTTTAATGATTGGGGTCCTTTCGATTATCATCGAGATTTTAACCTTACATTCCCTGTGCAATGTATTGCTGAATTATCTACAGAATTAATACAACCTGATTGGTTTATGCTTCCTACAACTAAAGCTGGTATCAGAACCACATATAGAACTTTAAATATGTTTTCACCAAGGTATTCACCAGTAACCACTATTGATCCAGCTGGAAATTGGGTGCCTGATCCTAAAGCAATCGGTTTTCCATATGGTAATGAATGGGAAATCCGAACATTCATTCAAGTTTCCATTTCTAATTGATATCTTTTTAAATATTATTATAGATTAACCATGAAGCGAATATTGTATACATCTGCGCATAATGCGTGGCTTATAATTATTATTATCATCCTAAATGGATGTTATGATAGAAATGTAGATGAATTGTTAAGTCCTGGATTTCCAGCAAAAGGCGAGATTTTTATCGATGATTTTAGCAGTGATTTAATCTATGCTGCTTTTGGTGGATCTGATGTTAAAGCATTTCAAATAGATAATAAAGAAACCTATGGAAATTCTAAAGCTTCGATGCGATTTTCAGTACCAGATGCAAATAGTGCATTAGGCGCTTATGCTGGTGGATCATACTTTAGTAAAACAGGGAGAGATTTATCCGGCTTTAATGCTTTAACATTTTACATAAAAGCAACACAATCTGCTACGATAGATGTTTTAGGCTTTGGAAATGATTTTGGTGCGTCTAAATATCAAATTGCATTGAATGGTTTAGCTATCAATACAAATTGGCAAAAAGTAATTATTCCTATTCCTGATGCATCAAAATTGATATCTGAAAAAGGATTGTTTTATTATTCAACTGGACCTATTAATGAGAAAGGATATACTTTTTGGATAGATGAAGTTCAATTTGAAAAAGTGCCTGATTTAGGTAGAATTACTGGCTCTATTTTTAATGGCGAACAAAGAAATAATAGTACTGCAGAAAAGGGATCAACAATTACAATAGATGGTAATTTGGCAACGGTGAATTTACCGAGTGGTATTAATAGAACAATTCAGATTTCACCATCATATTTTACATTCGAATCTTCTAATCCTAAGATTGCAACAGTTTCAACTACTGGAATTATTACAGTATTAGATTCTGGATCTGCTATAATAACTGCAATATTAGGAAATGCAAAAGCTAATGGTTCATTAACATTGGCTTCAGTAGCAAATACTTTAATGCCCGAAGCACCAGCCCCAATTCCAAATGTGAATGCAAAAGATGTTATTTCACTATATAGTAATGTTTATACGAATGTACCAATTGATTCATGGAATACTCGCTGGAAATACTCAACAACAGAAAATTCATTTATTAAAATCAATAATGATGATATCATAAAATATTATAATCTGAATTTTGTTGGGATAGAATTTAGCGCAAATCAAATTAATGCTTCGTCTATGATGCATTTTCATATAGATATGTGGACACCAAATGCAACTAATTCACCAAATAATGTTAAGGTAATGTTAGTTGATTTTGGAGCAAATGGCATATATGGAGGTGGAGATGATGTGTCACATGAAATTATAGTTAATAGTCCAGTTTTAACATCTTCAAAATGGATTAGTTTAGACATACCATTTAGTAGTTTTACAGGATTAAAAACCAAAAGTCATCTTTCACAACTTGTATTATCTGGAACAGTAAGCAACCTTTATGTAGATAATATTTATCTACATAAATAAATTATCAATTATTAAATCTGTAATTAAAAGATATAAACATGTATAATACATATACCATACATAAAAAAGCAATAGTACTCTGTATATTCTTTTTAAGTCATACTTTTTTTGGATGCAATCAAAACCCAATACAAACACTTCCAGAAAGATCTTGGGTTTTAATGTGGAGTGATAATTTTGATGGAAAAGCAGGCATATCTCCAGATTCAACAAAATGGACCTATGATATAGGAAATAGTGGCTGGGGAAATAGCGAATTACAATACTATACAAAACGTCCATCGAATGTACAATTAAGTGGTGATGGGAATTTAATTATCACAGCAATTAAAGAATCATTTTCAGGTGCAAGCTATACTTCTGCTAGAATTAAAACCAAAGGCTTATTTAGCCAAACATATGGAAGATTCGAAGCAAGAATTAAAACTCCAACTGGACCAGGTATTTGGCCGGCATTTTGGCTATTAGGAGATAATATAGACCAAGTAAATTGGCCAATGTGCGGAGAAATAGATATCATGGAACAAAGGGGCCAACAATCAGCTATAACACATGGAAGTATACATGGTCCTGGTAACTTTGGAGCAAATGCAATTACCAAAGGCTATGGGTTGACATCAGGAAGATTTGATACCGATTTTCACATTTATGCTGTAGAATGGGGTGAAGATTATATTGATTTCTATATTGATACTTATTTATACCAAAGAATCAAACCTGAAAATATCAGTGGAAAATGGGTTTTTAATACTCCATTTTTTATGATATTAAATGTAGCTGTTGGAGGAAATTATGTAGGTTATCCAACTTCTGGAACACCCTTCCCGCAATCTATGTACATAGATTATGTAAAAGTGTATAAGCATTCTTAAATAATTATATTTTTCAGTTTTGAACCCTCATAATATGTCTGATTCATTTTCTGACCTACAGAACATAGAACTTACCGAAGAAGAAATAGAAGGGGAATTATATTATTGCATATCGAATGTACACAAAATGCGTCCATTTTTTATGTCGATAGTAAGCGATACAAATCACTGGATGTTTATTTCTAGCAATGGAGGAATAACTGCTGGTAGACAAAATGCAGATTCTGCTTTATTTCCATATTATACTGATGATAAGATTACTGAATCAGCAGAGCATACTGGATGCAAAACTCTTATAAGAGTGACTAAAGATAATCACATCAAAGTATGGGAGCCATTTTCAATAAGAAGTGAGGGACTTTATTCTATAGAAAGACATATACTAAAGAGTAAAAATGGAAATAGTATCATTTTTAAAGAAATTAATCATGATTTACACTTATCATTTGAATATTCATGGCAAAATAGTAATCAATTCGGATTTGTAAGAAAATCTACTATAAAGAATATGTCTGCTTCTGAAGCTACTGTGTCTATACTTGATGGCTTACAAAATCTATTACCATATGGTGTAGGAAGTGATTTACAAAATAATATTAGTAATCTTGTTGATGCATATAAAGTTTCTGAATTAGTAAAAGAAAATGGATTAGGAATATTTTCTCTTAGTGCAATTATTATTGATAGGGCAGAACCAAGTGAAGCTCTAAAAGCTTCAATAGTATGGAGTTATGGTATAGATAATCCAATATATTTATTATCACAATTGCAATTAGAAAAATTTAGGAAATCTGGTTTTGTACATAATGAAGAAGAGATAAAAGGGGAAAAGAATTGCTATTTCATTGTACAAGACATAATGCTAAAAGGAAATTCTCAATCAGAATGGTTCATCATTGCAGACATATCTCAAAATCATAGCGCAATTGAACAATTACAATATCAGATATCAAATAATTCAGAATTAATTCAGGAAGTAAAAAAAGATATTGCACTTGGTACAAAAAAGTTGAATGCTTTATTACATTCTGCCGATAGTTTGCAAATAACATCGGATACATTAAAAGATACTAGACATTATACAAATGTGCTATTTAATTGTATGCGTGGCGGAATATTTGACAATAATTATCAGATTGATATATATGATTATTGTACCTATCTGCAAACTGTTAATAAACATGTATATCATCAAATCAAGCCTATTTTACAAGAAATACCAGCAAAGATTTCTTTATTTGAATTAAAGGAATTAATTGAGCAAACACATCATAAAGATGCAATTCGATTAACAATCGAGTATTTACCATTAACATTTAGTAGAAGACATGGGGACCCAAGTAGACCCTGGAATCGCTTTTCTATCAATACTCTTAATGCTGATGGAACAAAGCGTTTAGATTATCAAGGGAATTGGCGGGATATATTTCAAAATTGGGAAGCATTGGTTCATTCTTATCCTAAATTTATCATGGGAATGATACATAAATTCTTGAATGCTTCAACATTCGATGGATATAATCCATATAGGATAAGCAAAGATGGTTTTGATTGGGAAACTATCGAGCCAGAAAATCCATGGTCTTATATTGGGTATTGGGGCGATCATCAAATTATATATCTATTAAAACTCTTAGAATTTGCAGAAAAATCACAACCTGGATGGATATCACAAACCTTGCATAGTACATCTTATGTATATGCAAATATTCCCTATAAAATAAAATCATATGCGGATATAGTTAAAAACCCTAAAAATACAATTGAATTTGACCACCAAGAACACAAATCAATTTTAGATAATATGGGGCGAATTGGAAGTGATGGAGCATTATTATTAAATCAACATGGAGAAATCTGTAGAATTTCTTTTTGTGAAAAAATTCTGGCTACACTGTTATCACGCTTGTCTAATTTCATCATTGATGGTGGAATTTGGATGAATACACAAAGACCCGAATGGAATGATGCAAATAATGCATTAGTGGGTAATGGTGTGTCTATGGTAACGCTTTGTTATGTAAAACGTTTTTTAGATTTTATTAAGCCTATAATTCAATCAGATGAATCTAGTTCTTTTTCTATATCAATTGAATTAGCAGATTGTTTTTCCCAGATACATGAAATATTATTACAGCATTCCTCGGTATTGCAAAATACTATTGATAATAAACAAAGAAAATTGATAACTGATCAATTAGGAATGGCTGGAAGTAGGTTTAGGAATACCATTTATGATAATAAATTTTCTGGAAAAGTAATTGATATTTCGAAAGAAGAAATAATTTCATTGATGCATATTTCTAAAGATTATGTAGATCATTCTATTCTTGCAAATAAAAGAAGTGATGGCTTGTATCATTCATATAATCTTTTGACAATCTCAGAAGATGAAATGGGTTTATCGCATTTAAGTGAAATGTTAGAAGGTCAAGTTGCAGTTCTAAGTTCAGGCGTATTATCTCATGAACAAGCGCTCGATGTATTAGATGCTCTATTATCTAGTAATATGTACAGAAAAGATCAGCAAAGTTATATGCTATATCCTTATAAAGTATTACCAAAATTTCTAGAAAAAAACTGTATTCCAAAGCACTTAATAAACTCTTCAAAACTTCTATTAGAACTCATACAAGCAGGCGATATTTCTATCATAGAAAAAGATATTCACAATGTATTTCATTTTAATGGAAATTTTAGAAATGCCGAAGATGTACACTCTGCATTACATTCATTAGAAAATCGATATAAAGAATTAAATCAACAAGAAGAAGCCCTTATTTTATCAATATTTGAGTCTGTATTTAATCATAAAGAATTCACTGGACGTTCTGGTACTTTTTATGGTTATGAAGGCATTGGATCTATCTACTGGCATATGGTTTCTAAACTTCAATATGCGGTTCAAGAAATATGTTATTCAGCAATAATTAATCAAGCACATAGTGATATAATTCATAGACTTATTCAATACTATTATCTAATAAATGAAGGAATAGGAATTCATAAATCGCCAGCTCTTTATGGAGCATTTCCAACAGATCCATATTCTCATACTCCATTTGGAAAAGGAGCTCAGCAGCCAGGAATGACGGGTCAGGTTAAGGAAGATATACTCTGTAGAATGGGTGAATTAGGAATTATTATAAAGAATGGAAGTATTCATTTTCAACCCAAATTATTACAGAAAAAAGAATTTCTTCAAGATCCAATTCATGTCGAATTCTATACTATTTATAATACGATACAAAAGCTACATCTTCCTTCACAATCATTGATGTTTAGTATATGCCAAATACCAGTGATATATACAGTACATTCTTCATCATATATTAACATATATAAACAAGATGGTTCAGTGTATCAATACGATGGATTATCACTTTCTGATACAGATACAAAGTCTGTATTTGAAAGAAATGGAAGTATAGAGAAAATACATGTATTTGTAGAGGAATCTATGCTATGGAAAGGATAATGAATACACGATATATAATAATATATGTATTCATCATGATATGTTTTCATGAATATGTTTTAGCACAAAAGATAGAGAATATGTTAACAGTAACTATATATGAAACATCTGCACAAGGTAATTCACTTACACAAATAGATACAATTGCTCCTATTAAAGAGGCAATTCCTCTTAATATATTTCCTAATGAACAGTTTCAGAAAATTATAGGATTTGGAGGCTCTTTTACCGAAGCTTCAGCATATGTATTATATACATTGAGTAAAAAAAATAAAGATAGCATTCTACAAGCATATTTTTCATCTTCAGGATCACAATATTCTTTAACTAGAACACATATAAATTCATGTGATTTTTCACTTAGTAATTATAGTTATGCACCAATATCGGGCGATAAAGAATTAAAGTATTTTAGTATAGAAAAAGATAAAGATGGATTGATTCCTATGATTCAACAAGCTCAATCTATATCTAAAGAGGGATTTTTATTGATTGCATCACCTTGGACAGCCCCACCATGGATGAAAGATAATCAATCGTGGATAGGAGGCAAATTACTGCCAGAATATAATAATGCATGGGCTAATTATTATGTAAAATATATTAATGCTTATAAAAAAGAAGGAATTGATATTTGGGGTATAACTGTTATTAATGAACCTCATGGAAATGGAAATAATTGGGAGAGTATGCTATTTACTCCTTTAGAAATGACAAAATTTGTAGAAACATATTTAGGGCCTGTATTTGAACAAAAAGGATTGGGAAATGTAAATATTTTGGGATATGATCAAAATAGGGCGGGATTAAAAGAGTGGGTTGACACAATGTATAAAGATGAATCATCATCAAAGTATTTTGCGGGCACTGCAATACATTGGTATGAAAGTACATATGATTATTTCCCTAAAGCACTTCAATATGCATATAATAAGGCACCAGGTAAATATATTATTCAAACCGAAGCTTGTATCGATGCAGAAATTCCACACTGGAAAGATGATGCTTGGTATTGGAGTGAACAAGCAACGGATTGGGGTTATGATTGGGCTCCAGCACATGAAAAATATTTACATCCTAAATATACACCAGCCTTTAGATATGCCCGCGATATAATAGGTTGCTTAAATAATAGAGTTCAAGGTTGGATAGATTGGAATATGGTATTGGATAAACAGGGCGGGCCTAATTGGTTCAAAAATTGGTGTATTGCTCCTATTATAGCCGATACAGAACATGATGAAATTTATATAACACCTTTGTATTATATACTATCTCATTTTAGTAAGTTTATAAGACCCAATGCAATGATTATCAATGTAGATAATAAAGATGAATCTATAATGACAGTTGCTGCACTAAATCCAGATGCTTCAATTTCTTTAACAGTATTTAATCCCGAATCCATATCAAAAAATCTTAAAATACATCTTAATAAACAAGATGTTTATGTTAAGATTAGTGGTAAAGCCTTACAAACAATTGTCTTTTCTAAATAATGCAATAATACTATGCTTCAAACTAATACTCAAACAAAAGATAGAGTATCTTTAATTCAAAAAGCAGCATTTGGTTCAGGCCATTTGGTTAATAATTTATTACCTGGATCTCTAGGTGTATTTTCGTTTTTTTTACTAACTACATTTGGTATAGATCCATTTTTAGCAGGATTACTTGGAGGAATTCCTCGTATTTATGATGCTCTTATAGATCCAATTATGGGCTATATATCAGATAATACCACTTCTAAATGGGGTAGAAGAAGACCCTATATCTTTATTGGAGCAATACTAAGTGGAATACTATTTGCAATATTATGGCAGCTATATCCAGAAAATTCTCAAACATATAATTTTTGGTATTTTTTGTGTTTTTCAATTTTGTTTTTAACTGGTAATACAATTTTTGCAGCCCCTTTAATAGGCTTAGGGTATGAAATGACATTTGACTACAATGAAAGAACAAGATTAATGGCCTTTTCTCAAACTGTTAGTCAATTTGCTTGGATGTTAGTACCATGGTTATGGGTGATGATCGCAAGTCCTGAATTATTTAGTAATCAAGGAGAGGGAGTAAGGCATCTATCTATAGTTGTTGGAGCAATTTGTATGATTTTAGGGATTATGCCTGCTATCTTTTGTAAAGAAATTGATCAAGAAGCGATAAAAAATAAAGATGATATTCAATGGAAAAATTTATGGAGTAATCTTAAAAATTTATTTCTTTCAATGAAATTAATATCAAAGAATAAGCCATTTATGAAATTGTGTGCAGCTACATTCTTAGTATTTAATGGATTTCAAATGGTTGCATCATTTAGTTTCTTTATCATTTTGTTTTATTTATATAATGGAAATATAGAGCAAGCTGGCAATTGGCCAGCATGGTTTTCAACGATAAGTGCTGTAGCAACTGCATTTTTAGTAATTCCAATTATTACATGGATGTCTAATAAATTAGGTAAAAGAAAAGCATTTATCGTATCGACATTTCTATCAATCATTGGATATATTCTAAAGTGGTGGGGATTTTCTCCTGGAAATCCATGGATGATGTTTTTACCAATACCATTTTTATCATTTGGCCTAGGTGGCTTGTTTACATTAATGATGTCTATGACAGCAGATGTATGTGATTTAGACGAATTGATAAATGGAATGCCAAGAAAAGAAGGCACTTATGGTGCAATATATTGGTGGATGGTAAAATTAGGACAAGGATTAGCTTTGGTTCTTGGTGGCTTAGTTCTTAAATATATTGGATTTCAAGGAGGAGCTTCTACTCAAACTGCAGAAACAATAAAAAATCTTCGTTTAGCCGATATTGTAATTCCTTCTCTTACTGCATTCTTAGCAATAATTGTAATGTGGAATTATGATTTAAGCGAAGAAAAAGCTGATGCTATTAAAGCTGAATTAATCAAAAGAAGAGGTGCATTGTAACTTTCTGTCAAAAAGAAGTATTTTACCGTTACATTTCCTATTCTTTCAATGGAATTTTATTAGATAGAATTCTGTTCAGTAGTTACATTCTTTTAAATAAGATGTCTTTTTTTATAAGTTTATAATTCACAATCATTTTTATCAATTTTACTTACTAGTAATATGAAAAGTTTTTTACTCTTATTCTCATTGTTTTTTGTTTCGATTGCTTTACATGCTCAACCAAAAAATAATGCAGCTACACCTCCAACACGTGGTGCAGCAGATGTAATTTCTATTTATGGAGGTGTTTATACAAATATCTCTGGTGTAAATTATAATCCAGGTTGGGGACAATCTGGTGCTGTTAATCCTGCATTTGATCCAGGTACTGGTGATGTGGTTTTAGCCTATACTAATTTCAATTATCAAGGCACAGGATTTGAAGGTAATGCTCAAAATGCATCAGAAATGGAATATGTTCATATTGATATTTGGACAAATAATGCAACCAATGTAAAATTCACACCTATCGATAATAGCGGTACCGGTGCTGGAGAAACACTGGTTGAAGTACCGGTTAAGTCTGGTGAATGGAATAGCATTGATCTACCAAAAAGTGCTTTTACTGGCATGACTTGGAAATCAGTATTTCAATTAAAATTTGATTGTCAAGGTGGAACAAGTCCATCTGATATATATCTAGACAATATCTATTTTTGGAAAAAACCAGCTGCCACTGGTGAAGATGCTACATTAAAAGATTTAAAAATTGATGGAACTACTTTGCCTGGTTTTGCTCCTAGTGCTTTAAATTATTCCTATGGAGTTGCAGGCGGTGGATCTGTTCCGCAGATTACTGTTGCTACTACAAATGATGATAAAGCAAAAGTAACCAAAATTACACAAGCTACTGCTGTTCCTGGTGATGCAACTATTCTTGTAACAGCTGGAAATGGAACAACAACAGCAACATATACTATTTCATATTTCTATAGTTCTCCAGAAAATCCTGCACCAACACCAACAAACAAAGAAGTTATTTCTCTTTATAGTGATGCATATACTAATGTAACTGTAGATACATGGAATACAGCATGGAGTCAAGCAACTTTTGAAGCAACTACAATTAAAGGTAATGCTACATTGAAATATACCAATGTAGGATTTAATGGTATTGAAACTACAAGTAAGCCAATTGATGCTTCTTCTATGAAATCATTACATATGGATGTATGGACACCTAATGTAACAGTGTTTAATGTTAAACTTGTTAGTTTTATGGGTGATGGCTTTGCTGGTGCTAATGGCGATTCAGAAGCAAATCTTAATGCTAATTTAACTGCGAATACATGGAATCGTATTGAATTTCCATTATCTGATTTTACAAATGCAGGCCTAAAAAGCTTAAGCGATTTAAATCAATTCATTTTTACTAGTACTCCATTTGGAGCAGGCATAGTATATATTGATAATATATATTTTGCAAATGACAAAGTTTCTGGTATTCAAGATAAAGCTGAGGTACATAATCCTTTATATCCTAATCCAGTTAATCAAGGTTCTATTCTTTATACAAATGATGCTATTAATAGTATAGAAGTATTTAATATTAATGGACAAAAAGTATTAGAAACTAAAGAATCATCCTTTAGCATTGCTGGTTTAATTCAAGGTATGTATACTGTGAAAATGTTTGATCAATCTGGTGCAATAAGTATTCAAAAACTTATTATTAGATAATAGATTTATACGTATCTTTTAAAGCCCATTCTATTCAGGATGGGCTTTTTTATTAATACCTTATATATGCTTAATTCTAGATTAAAAAAGATTCTGATAAGTATTACCGTAATACTTATAATTCCTGTTTTTGGAAAATTGTTTACTGATGATTTTCAATGGGCATTGCCTGACTTTATTATAGGTGCCATATTAATTTATGGAACAGGTTTAATGATAGATTTCATACTTAGGAAAGTGCTTAAAAAATCGCATAGAATTGCTTTATGTGGCTTTGTTTTATTTCTATTAATAAGTATTTGGGCTGAACTTGCTGTTGGATTAATAGGAACTCCATTTGCTGGAAATTGATTATTCTCTCTTCCTTATTTTCATTAATTTGCATGTACACATAAGAGTATTTAAACATGAGTAAATTTACGATAGCATATTGGACATCAACCGGCGTTTTTTCTTCATTGATAGCATTAGATGGAATTGGTGGTATTACACATCAACAAGCAGGAATTGAAGCCCTTCAACATTTGGGATATCCTGAATATCTGATGTCTATTACAGGAATAGCAAAATTATTAGCTGTTATAGCATTATTACAAACTAAGTATCCTGTTATAAAAGAGTGGGCTTTTGCAGGGCTTGCCTTTAATTTCATAGGCGCTGCTATGTCTCATTATTATATGCATGATGATATTATGAAAACCATATTCCCTCTGGTTTTCTTGGTTATTATGTATATACCATATTTTCTTTGGAAAAGGAAACAGATACTTGCTGTTCAATATGATTTACCTTCTATTTCACATTCGCAAAAGAGTAATGATTGAGATTGCATTTCAATAACAATCATTATAAAATCCTGTACTATAATTTCTTATCAAAGATTGAATTTTGTAGAACTATAATCTGTTCTTATACTTAACAAATCGGTATTTTTGCCTTTCCAAAACATATTTTCCATTGATAATATCATTCATGATTAAAGAATTAATCAATAGATTCACCATTAAAAAGCATGATGCATTATTATCTCATGATGCTTTTTTTAATGAATTAAGAGATAAAGAATATGCCCGATTAGATAAGAAAAGGCATATATATCTTGACTATACAGGTGGCAATCTGTATGCAGAATCACAGTTGATGAAGCATCAGCATATGCTTAAAGAACATGTATTTGGAAATCCTCATTCTACAAATCCATCTTCTAAAATAGCAACTGATTTAACTGAAAATGCTAGAAAAAAGGTAATAGAATACTTTAATGCGCAAGACTACTTTTGCATTTTTACACAGAATGCTTCTGGCGCTTTACAAATTGTTGGAGAATGTTATCCTTTTGGATTGGATAGTCATTTTTTATTATTAGCAGATAATCATAATTCTGTTAATGGAATTCGAGAATATAGTAAAAGTAAAGGTGGTTCGTTTAGTTATGTTCCTACCTATTATGATGATTTAACTATAGACGAACATCAACTACGTGAATCATTGCAACAATATGATGATAAAAAACATAAGTTATTTGCATATCCTGCTCAATCAAATGTTTCTGGGGTAAAGCATGATTTATCTTGGATAGCTAAAGCTCAAGAATTTGGATGGGATGTCCTATTAGATGCAGCCGCATATGTTTCATCAAATACACTTGATTTGCAAAAAGTTTCTCCAGATTTTGTAACTGTTTCATTTTATAAAATATTTGGCTATCCAACAGGTTTAGGTTGCTTATTAGTAAAGAAAAGTAAATTCAATACATTACAAAAATGTTGGTTTGCTGGTGGTAATGTAACCATGGTAGCAGTATTAGCACCACATCATTTTCTGCATGATAATCATGAACGATTTGAAAACGGAACAATAAATTATCTTGATATACCAGCAATTACGATAGGATTGGATTTTATTGAATCCATTGGAATGAAGAGAATTAATGAAAGGGTTCAATCTTTGATACATTATGTGTACAAAGAATTAGAACATTTACAACATGATTCAGGTGTCAAACAGCTTCTTTTATATGGTCCAAAAGATAGATCTAAAACAGGTGGAACGCTTATCATGAGTTTTATTAATCCAGATGGATCAATAGTACCTTTTGAAACAGTAGAGCAATTATCAAATAAAGAAATGATATCCTTGCGTTCTGGTTGTTTTTGTAATCCAGGAATAGATGAAATCTTTAATTGTGTTACTAATCAAGAATTAGAACAATTCTTCTCTGGTAGAACCAGTGGAAATTATACTGATATGTTTAATTTTCTTCAAAAAATGCGGGGAGCTACTAGAATATCTTTAGGTATAGCAACAACTAAATCTGATATAGATGCTTTTATTGATTTTGTTGGATCTTTAAAGAATAAAACGATACAAGGCTCTATACTTTCTCATTAAAGATATTGATACATACTATCGATTTCATCTTTATATTTTGCTTCTACTATTTTTCGCTTCACTTTTAGTGTCATCGTAATCTCACCATCATCAACAGAAAAAGGAATTCTTTTCAGCGTGAAATTTCGAATACGTTCAAATTTTGCTAAATCTTTTCCTAATAGTTGAATGTCCTTTTCTACCCAAGATTTAATGTCTTTATCATGAATAAATGGTTCTGACTGATTAAAAAACTCATCTTTCTTTCCAAAGGCTTCTTTTATTTCTTCTTTATTTGGAACAATGATAGCTGTTATATATTCTCTTTTATCACCAATCAAAAAAATCTGCTCAATTTTAGTACTTCTAGAATATATGTTTTCTATAGGTGTAGGATAGACATTTTTACCGAAACTATTTACAATCATATTTTTGATACGATCAGTAATTTTAACATAGCCTTTATAAAATGTACCAATATCACCTGTATGAAACCAACCATCTGCATCAATAACTTCTGCAGTTGCTTCTGGTTTATTCCAATAACCCTGCATTACATTTGGCCCTTTTACTAAAACTTCTCCTTCTTCACAAGAAAAAGCTGGGTCAAAACTATCATAACTTTGAATAGTAAACATTTCTTTTGTTTCAGGATTTTGTATTGCCACTGTACATCCCGGAGCAACACGTCCAACAGTTCCAAAAATCTGTCTAGAAAATTCATTAACACTTACTAATGGAGATGTTTCTGTTAAGCCATAACCCTCCAAAACTCGTAAATCTAAATTTTTGAAAAAGATACCTACATGAGGTGGTAAGGCTGCCCCTCCGGCGACAACAATTCGTAAACGACCTCCCATTTTCTGTTTAATCTTCTGAAATACTAATGCATCGGCAATTGATAATGCAAGTGAAAGTACTATACCTGGTTGTTTTCCATCTTCATCTAATAGACGTTTTTTATTGCCTTGATTAAATGCCCATTGGAATATTTTGGTTTTTAATCCACCAGCAGATAAAGCGTTTTTTTGTGCTTTATCATAAATCTTCTCTAATAATCGTGGAACCGATGCCATTACTGTTGGTGAAACTTCTTGGATATTTGTAGCTATTGTTTCTATTCCTTCTGCAAAAGCAATAGTACCGCCAGTAAATGTGCATAGATAATATGTTGCTAGGCGTTCAAAAACATGACATAAAGGTAAAAAAGAAAGAAATACATCTTCTGGGCCAATCTCTCTTACGATTGTAGTGGCTGCCTTAGCATTACTTATAAAATTATTATGTGTTAACATTACTCCTTTAGGTACCCCTGTAGTTCCTGAAGTATAAATCAAAGATGCTAAATCATCTTTTTGTACAGATTGAAAAATACTTTCAATTTCATTGTTATGTTCTAATGCAATCAATGCCCCACTTGTAATCGCAGTTTGTATTGTCATTAATGTAGGATACTGTTCTGAAGTATCAAAACTTGTATATAAGCGTTCTAAAGAAATGCCTTTGGAATCGATATTAATAATTCTTCTTAATAGAAATGGACTTCCAATTACAATAGCTTTGGCGCCACAATCCCTTAATATATACTCGATTTCCTTTTCTGATAATGTAGGATAAATGGAAGCATTTACTAATCCTAATTTCATACATGCTTGGTCGAAATATATATATTCAGGACAATTCTCTAAAATAAAAGCAACACAATCACCTTTTCTTAAGCCCATTTCATATAATGATCCAGCTATTGCATCTATTTTGTCTAATGCTTCTTGAAAAGTAATATCATGATATAATCCATCCTTTTTATATCGTAAAAAAACAGCTTCTGGATTCCTTAATGAAAATGCAGCATTGAGAAATAAATGGTGTAAAGAGTGTGTATTCATGATAATAGCAATATATATTGAACTGGTTTTTTTGTAAACTAATAAAAAAATAAAACAAATAATATTATCGATGATCACTCGAATCTATTAATCCAAGATAATTCAAGCAATGGTTCTAAAAATTTCAGTAATTTTCATGTGATTGTATAACTATTATTGCCAATAACATGAAATATAGCCTTCTTTTTCTACACATTATATGTGCTGTTTGCATAGTATATGCCAAAGATATTCCGCAATACACAGAATATGACAATAGAATACCTGGAATTATTAAAAGCTATAAACCCGCTTATGATGATTTGTACCCTGACTGGGCTAAAAAATTATATATATATCCCGTAAATGTATTTGAAATTGAAAAAGAATTTGAGGCATATATATCTAAAAATCCTGGAAAACATAATGCTATTATAAGATATTATAAGCAATGGATTAGAGCAATTGCACCCTATACTGATAATATTGGAACTATTCATATTCCAGTAGAAAAAATAAGTATTAAGAAATCTATATTTTCATCTGAACAAACATTATCAAATAAAGCAAATTGGCAGTTTTGGGGTCCAAAAGAAACTGTATTTTTAAATGAATATGGGAATACTGCGCCTTGTCCATGGCAGGCAAATATTTATTCTTTTGATGTATCCACATCAAATAATAATATTCTGTATTGTGGAACAGAGACTGGTTATGTTAATAAAACAACTGATAAGGGATTGAATTGGCAAATTCAAGCTAAAGACTATTACTTTGGCGGTGGAATAATAGCAATTGCAATACATCCCACAAATCCATTGATTACTTATGTTTCTGCTGGAAATCAGATTCATAAAACAATCGACGGTGGTAAAAACTGGACAAAGCAATTGTCTACTCAGTTTAGCGCTGATCGATTAAAAATTGATCCTATTAAACCAAATACTGTGTTTGCTGCTTCTCCTTCAGGTTTATTTAGAACAACAGATGCTGGGTCTATATGGACAAAAGTGTGGTCTGGCAAAACATATGATATAGAAATAAAACCAGCTAATACTCAATATATATATGCTTTAAGCGAACAATCAAATGGAAATTTTACTATCATTCAAAGCAATGATGGTGGTATTACTTTTAATCCTCAATTAGAATTCCCTCAGAATATTCCTTCTAAGTCTGGTGGCTTATTATCAATAAGATTAGCCCCAGGAAATCTTACAGCACTCTATGTGATTATGCTAAGTTCAGATGAAATTCCTTTATTATATAAAGGATTTTGTACAGAAACTTCTTCTGCATGGACAAAACTTGCAACTGGAAAAACCACAGCCTTTCCAATGGATAATTGGCAAGGATATTATGACTTGGTTTTAGAAGTATCTCCAAAAGATTCCAATATTATCTATACTGGTACTGCTTCTTTATTTAAATCGACAAATGGCGGATCTACTTTTTCAATGGTGGGTGGATATGGAGGAAATTTCCCTTTGCATCCAGATCAGCAAGACATAAAAATTATGCCAAATGGAGATACGTGGATTTCAACAGATGGTGGTTTAACATTATCTACTGATAATTTTGTGAATACTGCTAATGCTAAAGCATTAAATAATGGTATTGTAGGTTCTGACTTTTGGGGTTTTGACCAAAGTTGGAATGAGGATCTTACCGTAGCAGGCCGTTATCATAATGGAAATACTGCAATTGCTGATTTTTATAATCCTAAAGCTCTTCGTATGGGTGGGGGCGAATCTCCAACTGGTTGGGTGCTTAATGAAAAAGATCGTCATGTTGCATTTAATGATTTAGGTGATGGCTGGATTTTACCTAAAGCGGCAACTGATATACCAGAAGGTCGTTTTACATTTACTAAATTTCCAAATATGGAAGAATATGGTGGACGTAGAAGCAATTTAGTACATCATCCTTTTTATAGTGCTCACTTATTTGTTGGTGAAGGTAATGGATTTTGG
>BJGZ01000022.1 GCA_014191195.1 Chlorobiota bacterium | reverse complement strand
ATTCTGAATTCTTACTGGAAATCCAGCGATTGTAGTTTCTAAAGTTCCTTTAAACATACCCTGAGCATATACATGCTTATCGGATGGATCATATGCAATTTGTTCACCAAATGCTTCTCCTGCAGTATTAGCTCTTGGGCCTAAATCTTGAACCATAACCATATTACCATTTGGTTCTATTCTAGCCATAAAGAAATTACGTTTGGATTTATCACTTGCCTTTGTTTTAGATATTGCACCTTGCAAACCTGGTTGATTTCCAAAAGTTGCATCACCAATAAACCATCCAGTTGTATATGCAACTTTACCAGGCCCAGCTGAAATTCCAGTGATTTGATCTTCGGAAGTCCCACCAATGCCTTTTACATAAACAACATTGCCAGAAACATCAATTTGAGCATAAAAGCCATCTCGAGATCCACCTGCACTAGACATCTGATTTGTATCAAAAGTACCTACTCCAACAAAAGAACCTCCTACAAAAGCATTTAATCCATCTGATGAAAGAGATATACTTACAGATGAATCTGATAATGTACCGCCAATTTGTTTAGCCCATACATATGTTTTTGCACTTGGCAAACCAACTTTTATACGGAATTTTCCTTTTGTATCTAGTTTTTTCAACTCATCTGCTGACCATATATACTTCAATCCTGTTGCATTATTTGCAAGAAGATTCCATGTTGCTCCATCATCAGAACTGTATTGAATAATAACTTCTTGCGCAGAATCAACACCTGCCCATAAAATAGTTAAATCATTACATGTAGATCTTACTTCGGAAGATATTGGGTCTACAAGAATAACACTAGCTGTGCCTCCTACCAAAGGAAGGATTGGTGGGCTACAAGGTGTTCCAGTTAATTCCAAAGAACCTTGACGAAAATCTAATACATTACCTTGGATAAATTCTACAGCAAAAGCCCTGCTTTTGCCAGAATCTATAGTAATTGGAGTAGATCCGTCCCAATCAGTTAATTTAAATGTAGCACCTGCTGGGGATGTAACTTTGCCTTTAGTTAAAGTAACTTGTCCAGTTTTAGCTGTAACAGTTACAGAGCTTGTTATTGGAGTATTTGGAAGAGGATTTCCAAATGACAAAATTGGTGGGCTTACGTCAAATCTTAGAATACTACTAGCCGGAGCTAAATATTCAGAGGATTTGGTGATATTATATCCTTTTTTTAGCGTTATATCAATTTTTCTTTTTCTACTAGAATCATCACAACCCATTGGAGATTTCCACTGAAGATAGCATACTTCTTTAGCTTGCAATTTAGTAGCAATCTTAGCATAAATATCTTGTAATTGGGCTGCAGCATCACGAGAATTTGCTTCAAAAGATTCTCCGCCAGTTTCACTTGCAAATTTTGCTAAATCTGCATTCATACCGGTGAAAGCTGTTATTGCATAAAAAACGATGCCATTATCTTGTAATCCTTTACGAATAGAATCTACAGTTGGCTTTCTATTTGGCTCTCCATCAGTTAAAAAGATAATGACTCTTTTAACAGGTTCTGTAGGCCTTTCACTTAACAACTTAATAGCACCCCATTGTTTATGTAGAAGTGGGGGATCATAAGCAGTTGCAGTTCCTAATTCTATTTTGTCAATTGCTGCAATAAGTTGATTTCGATTATTTGTCCAATCTTGTTCTAAGTAAGATTGACCATCGAAAGAAACAATGGCTACTGCAGTTGGATCTATAAAATTCAATTGCTGAACAAATAATTTAGAAGCAATCTTAACAAATTTGAACCTTGTATCATCTGGGGTTTGGCCAACTTGTTCAGACATCGATCCACTTTTATCGATAACCAATACTACACTTAATGCAGGGCCATCAACAATAGATGAACATTTCTTTATCAAAGCAGAATTTGGAATTTTTATTCCATTTTCAAAAACATCAAAATCATTAGAATCTAATCCTGATAATGGAGCATCATCTTTATCTAATGTTTGAAAAAAAGTTCTTATCTGAGGATAAGCTTTTGTTTCAGGTGCAAAAATATTGAATCGAACTTGTGCTTTTGTTTGAACTGAACAAGCAGTTATAAACAAAAAGAAAAACATTGTAAAGAATCCTAATCTGCGAATCATACGATTCTCCCGATTGGTATAACACATAGTATTTATTATCAAAGTAACATGATCTAAAACAATATAAAGTTTTAGATCAAAAAAAATAGGTTAATAATGCAAATTACTTCATTGTAATGACACATTCTTATGAATTAAGTCACAAAATATACATCAAGAAGTAAGCATTACAGGCCTTTCCAAAATTGTAAATGTTTTATCAACAGAATTAAGCTCTGCATTAACTCCTAATGGTAATGTCATCTTACTTTTAACATGCCCAATAGGTAAACCATACACAGCAGGGATGCCCAAAGATTTAATCCTTGATTCAAGAACTTGTATAAGTGAGAATGATACTTCAAATCCTGCGATTCTTTGAGCTTCACAATTTTTGAATTGCCCTAAAACGATACCTGCACACTGTTGTAATTTACCAGCAAGCCATAGTTGTGTTAACATTCTATCTATTTTATAAGGTTCCTCTGCAATATCTTCTAAAAACAACAGTGCATTTTTAGTATCAATTTCATAAGGTGTACCTAAAGTACTTACTATCATGGATAAATTACCACCTGTTAGAGTACCCCGGGCAACTCCAGAATTTAATGTAATTATTTTACTATCTGAATATGTAATCGGAGCAAATGGTATGATTACATTCTCTTTAGAAATTGCATCATTTTGAATTAATTGATTAGAGCATAATGTTTTATTAAAATAATCAACAGTAAATGGATCAAAAGTAGAGGACGCTACAGGCCCATGAAATGTGACAAGATTACTCAATCTATTTATTGCAACTAATAATGCGGTTATATCGCTATAACCAATAATAATTTTTGGATTTTGTTGTATCATTGAAAAATCTAGCATGGGTAGAATGCGCATTACTCCGTATCCACCCCTAGCACATAAAATACAATCAATATCCTTTCTTTCGATAAACTCCATGAACTCAGACGCACGTTCAGCATCTGGTGCAGATAAATAACCATATTTACGGGTAATAGTATTACCTATAACTATATTAAAACCACTAGCTTTTAACAGTGAAATGCCTTCTTGGAGTTCTCCATTATCAACTCCGCTTGCTGGTGCTGTGATGCCAATCGTTGATCCCTTTTTTAAGGCAGGTGGTAATAATGAAGCAGTAAAACCTTTTGCATGTAATTCCTCTGAAGCAAGAACAGCTTCAGCAGAAAACTTAGGGGAAGATTCTACCTTATTATCAGCCTTTGCTAAAGAATTAGCAGAACTCATAATGCCGGCTCCTAGCCCAATACCACATGCTCCAAGAAATTTTCTTCTTTTCATTCGTATCAACTTCAAAATGTGAAAAACCGAGAAAAAAACATCAACAAGATAATAATCAATACTATTTGCAATATTCATGCCGTCGGTATCCAACGGATACAAAAATACTAAATGAATTCTATCTAATACTATCTAATACTGTCATGATATGGTAGAAATGTAAAGAAATTAGCTATGTGTGTAAATACTTTGCCAAACAATCGAATCTATATAGCTAACTTGTTCGATTGAAAACGTGTATTTATATGTAAAACTATAGTGTATTGATCTGTATCTTATTTTCACATCTATGAAAAATACAATAAATTCCAGAAGAACATTGTTAAAATCAGCTGGTGCTTTAGCGATTTTACCATTTACTACATTTCACAATGTACATGCATATCCTAATCCAATAGAGCACATTCAACCTGATTATAATGCCGATTTTTGGCAAGCAATTAGAACTGAATATAGCATGGATAGAACCATGATTAACCTAAATAATGGTGGTGTTAGTCCTAGCCCAAAATCTGTGATTGAGTCTCTTCATAAAGCTATTGATTATGCAAATTTAGCCCCAGCAAGAAATCTTTGGCAACAATTAGAACCTGGTGTAGAAAGGGTGCGAGAAGGTTTAGCAGATATGTTTGGTACACAGGTATCAGAAATTGCTATTACCAGAAATGCCAGTGAAAGTTTGCAAAATATTCAATTAGGAATGAGTTTATCGGCTGGTGATGAAGTTTTAACCACTATCTATGATTATCCTAGGATGATTACTGCGTGGGAACAAAGGGTAAGAAGAGATAATATTGTCTTGAAAAAAATTGAAATCCCTATGCCTTTATTAGATCCCATGGATGCTGTAAATGCTTTAGAAAAAGCAATTACAAAAAAAACGAAAGTGATTCATGTTTCCCATATTCCATTTTGCACAGGGCAAATAATGCCTATTAAAGCAATATGTGAAATGGCAAAAAAATATTCTATTGAATGTATAGTAGATGGCGCTCATTCATTTGCTCATATACCTTTCAAACAACAAGATTTACAATGTGATTATTTTGCGACTTCGCTTCACAAATGGCTTTATGCACCGATTGGTACAGGTATGTTATATGTGAAAAAAGAAAAAATATCTTCCATTTGGCCTCTAATGGCTGCACCTACAGAAATGAATGATTCCATAAAGAAATTTGAGGAAATTGGAACGCATCAATCAGCTTTACACAATGCTATTAGCGATGCTTTGGCATTTAATGAAAGAATAACTGTAGAAAGAAAAGCAGAAAGATTAAGAGCCTTGAATAAACGATGGATTGATAAGATTAAGCAAGATAAAAGAGTATCTTTTTCAGTTAATATAGATGATGATCAGCAATGGTGTGGCATCATAGTAGTAATGTTTAAAGGCTTTAATCACGAGAAAATTGGTGAATATTTGATGAATACTCACCGTATCATTTCTACGCCGTTAAAATATGCAAATATTGATGGTTTAAGAATTACTCCCAATATTTATATTGGGGAATCTGAAATTGATTATTTTGCACAGGCATTACTTAATATTTTGGATGGAAAGGTTAGTGGCCTTACCAAGTAGCATATATTTAACTCACTACAACACTGCAATTATTGCTGTGTATTCCGATTTAGCAGATTTCCTATATGGTAAATGATACATTCTTGTGGATAAGTTTTCACGTATTTATTCTTTTGATGCTGGCAATTGATATTGGTATCTTTCATAAAAGAGCACATGCAATATCTGTTAAAGAAGCCTTGGGCTGGAGTGCACTTTGGATATCTTTGTCTGCATTATTTGCAATAGGTATTGCTTATTTCAAATCGCCAATTGCCGCTACGGAATTTGCTACAGCATACATTATAGAAAAATCATTAAGTGTTGATAATCTCTTTATTTTCTTAACGATTTTTAATTACTTTCGGGTACCTCAAAAATATCAACACAAAGTCCTGTTTTGGGGTGTATTAGGTGCTTTAGCAATGAGAGCAATATTTATTATTGCTGGAGTAACCATTATTGCAAAGTTTCATTTTATTATTTACATACTGGGTGCATTTTTAGTGTATACCGGTTTTAAACTCTTTTTTACCGATGAAAATGCAGAATATAATCCAGAAAATAATGTTGCATTGAAATTTGTAAGAAAATATATTGGTGTATCTAAATATTATCATGAAGATAAATTTTTCCTTCGTAGAATGGGACATAGCTTTGCAACTCCATTATTTATGGTGCTGATTTTAGTTGAAACAACTGATTTGATTTTTGCTTTAGATTCGATACCAGCTGTATTAGCTGTCTCTCCAGACCCATTTATCGTGTATACTTCAAATATCTTTGCTATTCTTGGTTTAAGGTCATTGTATTTTGCCTTGGCTGGAGTGGTTGGATTATTCCATTATCTAAATTATGGCCTTGCTTTCATATTAAGCTTTATTGGCGTCAAAATGCTTATTAGTGGTTTTTATACTATTCCAATTCATTGGGCATTATTAGTTGTATTAAGTATTCTTATCTTTTCTGTCGTATTATCTTTACTTTTCCCAAAATCTAAAGAACAGGAAGTGTAAATTTTATGATTCTGCCTTTAAGGATTGCTTTGCTTTGGCATCAGCATCAACCATATTATAGAAAAGGCAATCATTTTATTCTCCCATGGGTACGATTACATGCCGCAAAAGATTATTGGGATTTACCTGCTTTAGCCGAACAATTTCCTTCTTTAAAACAAACAATTAATATTGTTCCTTCATTATTAGTTCAATTGGATGAATATATCCGATATGGAATTACTGATTCAATCCAAGAATTAACTCTTATTAATGCATGTGATTTAAATAGATTCCAGAAAACAGAAATTCTTCGTCTCTTTTTTTTGTGTAATTATACAACTATGATTGCACCATATGCTAGATACAATGAACTTTATTCTTATGCTCAACATAATCAACAAGAAGCTGTAGAATCATTTACTTCGCAAGATTGGTTAGACATACAAACTTGGTATAATCTTACATGGATTGGGGAACTGTTTAAATCGAATAATTCCGAATTACAGTCATTATTCGAAAAAACTCATTTTTCAGAAGATGATAAAGTAACAGTATTAGCTTATCATAAACATATCATTAGTCTAATAATACCTTTAATGCAGAAAGCTGTTAAAGAAAACAGATTAGAATTATCAGTAACTCCATTTTATCATCCTATTATTCCACTATTGATTGATTCTAGATCAGCTTTAGAGAATATGCCCGATATACTATTACCTGTTTTAGCACCCCAATCAGTGAAAGATGCCCAAGTGCAGATAGAAAGGGCTTTAGCATATTGTAAAGATCGATTATCCATTGTGCCAAATGGAATGTGGCCATCAGAGGGCTCGATTAGTAATGAAACACTATCAGTATTCGAACAGTATAATGTAAAGTGGATAGCAACCGATGAAAAAATATTGTTTCAATCCCCTGGACATCATCACCAATTGGATAAGTATTTTCCTAGAAAAATAGGAAATCTTACCTGCTTTTTTCGTGATCATGCTTTGTCTGATGCTATAGGATTTGAATATTCTTCATGGGAAGCTCAAAAAGCTTCGGACGATTTTATCAAAAGATTAAAACAAATACGATTAGATCTTATTCAACATTATGGCGAACAATCATTGCAATATGCAGTCGTTCCGATTATTTTAGATGGAGAAAATTGTTGGGAATATTATCAGAATAATGGCTTGCCTTTTTTGCGCTCATTGTTTCATGCTCTTATATCCCAAGATGAATTGCATACTATTACAATGAGTGAGGGAATTCAAGGTTCTGATTTTCTAGAACCATTATCCTCTATTAAAGCTGGATCTTGGATACATGGTAATTTTAGTATTTGGATAGGGCATTCTCAAGATAATGCTGCATGGGAAATGATTGCCAAAGCTAGAAAAATTTTATTCAATTGTGGATTAGATCAAAAAAGTCCTGAATGGCAAAAAGCATATAATCATCTTCTCATTTCTGAAGGTTCTGATTGGTTCTGGTGGTATGGAGATGATCATATTTCTGCAAATCAATCTGAATTTGATGAGCTTTTTAGGTGGAATATTGAACAAATTTATCTTTTAATAGGACATCATATCCCAGATGAAGTAAGGCAGCCAATTGCAGACAAAATTGAATTTGCAGATGCTGAATTGTCTTCAAAAGAAATTATTCATACGCTATTCGAAAAAGAATATTCAGGTTCTGCCATCCATTCTGTTTCAGAAATTCTGTCTTCTATACATATTTGTTTTCATGCTGCATCTCAATTATATACTATGAATGTTCATGCAACTGATTGTATTGCTAATAATGCAGCAATAGAGATATATATTCTTACTGATCAGCATAAAACTCTTACTGCTATATGGAAAGATAATTATCTTCAATTTGATGGATTTATTCCAAAATTATGTGGTAAAGGAATGCATCATATTTATTTTTCATTGCCAGATACATTGCACATATTTCAAATACGAGTACAATCTATTAATAATACAACAAGTTTACAGTATCCCCGTTCGGGCAATTATGTAACACTAACTTTATAATGATTAAACAATGAATACAACATTATCACCAGCAAATAAATATTGGGAAAAGTCTTTTTCTTATCAAGAATATAAATCGACATTTGAAGCCATAATTATGCGTTCTGAAAATAATATAGAAGCATCAGAAAAAGAAATGCAACATTATTATACATTAAACTGGGCTAGAAGTAAAAGAGTAGAAAAAGTGTATACGATCTCTGATAATGCTAAAAGTGTTTTGTCTGGATTAACTTCAAAACAAAAATGGATTATCATAACTGAGGCTTGGTGTGGAGATTCCTCGCAATCTTTACCAATACTTGCTGCTTTAGCAGAATATAGACCAGATTGTATCGAGATCAGAATATGTTCAAGAGATCTTTATCCAGAACTTCTTGAATTATATAAAACGAATGGTTCTATGGGTATTCCCAAATTGATTGCAATTGATAGTAATGGTAAAGAGCTTTTTACCTGGGGCCCAAGGCCAACAAAAGCGCAAGAAGTATTTGATGCTTTAAAGCATGATAAACTAGAGAAATCAAAGATATATGAAGCTATGCATCTTTGGTATGCAAAAGACAAAGGACAAACTGTAGAAATAGAAATCGTATCTTTGTTACAATAAATTATATAATTATCGGGATTGGAGTATTTGTGTATGATGAATGTAAGTAAAATCCTAGGAAGAAGAAATATATTGTTCTTATGGGTATTAGGTTTCAGTATTGTTTTAGTGAATTCTTTGAGTGCACAAAATGTAACAATACTATTAAAAGGGAAAGTAATAGACGAAGCAGGAAATGCATTACAGGGTGTCCAAATTCAGTTTAAAGATGGAGAAAACTCAGCAGGAAGGACTAAATCACAAAATAATGGTGAATTTTCTTTTGTCCTGAAACCTGGAAAAACATATTCCGCAATGTTTGATCGTAGCGATATTCTGCAATCAGACATTAATATGACAGTTCCACAGTTTACTTCATATCAAGAATTACAAAAAACGTTTACTGTAAGAGTAATCAAAAAAGGTGAAAATCTTGGTGAATACCATGTTTTTGCTAATGATAAAGCAGACTTGATACAGAGTATATTTTATGAAAAAATTTCTCAAATATTAAAAAAAATGCGAAGCCTTAATATCAGCATTACTGTTTCAAACATTACAAAAGCAAAAAAAGCTAAACCTTCTAAAAAGAAAGGAAAAAATATTCAGTCCGAAACGCAGCTTTCTTTTGGACAACAAAGAATAAAAGTACTTATTGATAAATTAATTTCTATAGGAACTAGCGAATCCCGAATTCAACTTATAGAAGGAAATGTAAAAGCACCTAATGATATTCAGGTTACTGTTAAAGATATTGATAGCTCATTTTAATGATTGGAATACCATATATGTATTGTAGAGTATCGCTTTATATGTTGATTTGTTGTTTCCTATGTGGTATTGTAGACGTGTCTGCCTCAGAAACAGTAATCATGAAAGCACTAAAGTCTGAAATGAAAAGAACAATGGAAGGTTTGAAAAGCCAAACAAATCCACCTTATTTTCTATCATATGCAGTTACCGAAACAAAAACAGTAAGGATGACAGCTTCATTTGGCAAATTGAAATCTGAAGAATCTATTAATAGTCGTGTATTGGATATTGACATAAGAGTGGGTGATAACTCTTTGGATAATACCCATACGATCAGAGGTTCTCGTTTTGAATTTGGTGGTGGTGGCAGGGGAGTAGAATTGCCGTTTTCAGAAAATGAACAAGCATTATCTTCAATTATTTGGGCAGCTACCGATAAACTCTATAAAAAAGCTGTAGAGCGATATGGTAAAGTACTAACAAATAAAGCTGTGAAAGTTAAAGAAGAAGATTCCTCGGCAGATTTTTCTGTCCAAAAACCTGAAGTATTTATTGAAGAAGCAGCTGTTTTTGCCTTAGATACAAATGCTTGGAGAGAAAAAGTTACATCTTTATCCTCTTTATTTTTAGCAGACCCTAAAATTTATACAGGAGATGTATATTTTCAAGCAGATATCATTACAAAGTATTTTGTTAATAGCGAAGGAACTCAATTGCAACAAAGTGAGCCTAATGTAAGAATGTTTGCTTCTGCTTCAACCAAATCCGATGATGGAATGACATTGCCTTTATTTTCAAGCTATTTTGCTTTTGCTCCAGAAGGACTTCCGCAAACAGAGAAAATTATAAAAGATATACAGTCTATGATTAGTACAATAGGCAAATTAAGGGAATCACCATTAGCAGAAACATATTCTGGACCAGCCATCTTATCTGGACCTGCAGCAGGTGTGTTTTTCCATGAGATTTTTGGACATAGAGTAGAAGGTCATCGCCAAAAAGATCCAAATTCATCTCAAACATTTAAATCATTTTTACAAAAAAAAATATTGCCAGATTTTATAGATGTAGTATTTGATCCAGGAATGAAGTCTTTGCAAGGACAAGATATCGTAGGATATTATAAATATGATGATGAAGGTGTAAAAGCACAAAAAGTAGTAGCTGTTAAAAATGGTCTTTTTCAAAATTTTTTGATGAGCAGATCACCAATTGAAAATTTTGCAGTTTCTAATGGTCATGGCAGACGTCAAGCTGGATTGCGTCCTGTGTCAAGACAATCAAATCTCTTAGTTCATGCATCAGAAGCAGTACCTTTCGATTCATTGAAAATCCTTTTACGTCAAGAATGCAAAAAACAAAATAAAGATTATGGTCTTTATTTCGTAGAAATCTCTGGTGGATTTACTTTTACAGCAAGAACAATTCCTAATGCATTTAATGTGCAACCTTTGGTTGTATATAAAATCTATCAAGATGGCAGGCCAGATGAATTAGTTCGAGGTGTTGATTTAATTGGCACACCATTAACAACCTTTAATAATATTACTGCTGCAAGTAATGATATAGGTATTTTTAATGGAGTATGCGGTGCTGAATCTGGTGGAGTACCTGTTTCAGCAAGTTCTCCAGACTTATTTGTTAAAATTATCGAAGTTCAGAAAAAACAAAAATCCCAAGCAAAACCTCCATTGCTTGATTCTCCATTGACAAATCCAAAGCCTTAATTATATGATTGGACAACTTTTAATCCATATCCTTTTTGCTCTTGCAATAGTAAGTACTGGCTTATATGCTTTTGCTCTAACTGGAAATATATATGCAGCATCTTTAGCTAGAAATGTATATCGTACAATGTCTGCAGGGATTTTACTTGCTTTCTTGATGATAGTATATACTGTTTTCACTCATCAATTTGAATATCATTATGTATGGAATTATTCCTCAAAAGAATTACAAGCATGGTATTTATTTGCTGCTTCATATGCTGGGCAAGAAGGTAGCTTTATGCTGTGGACTTTATGGGTGTCACTGATAGGCGTCATCCTTTTACCTTTTGTAAAAAAAAGGAATTGGGAATCGCAGATAATGGTATTCTATTCTTTGATTTGTGTGTTCCTCCTTTTATTGTTAGTTGTAAAAAATCCATTCTCATTTGTATGGGAAACCTTTGCTAAAGATGGTATTGCAGAGGGCTTTAAGCCAGAAAATGGTAAAGGATTAAATCCTTTATTACATAATGTGTGGATTACCATTCACCCGCCAATATTATTTACTGGTTTTGCCGCAATGAGCGTTCCATTTGCTTTCGCAATGGCTGCTTTGATAAAAAAAGAATATCAAGATTGGATAAAAATGGCATTACCTTGGACTCTTTATGCAACTGCAATTCTAGGTTTTGGCATTATGCTTGGTGGCTTTTGGGCATATGAAACCCTTGGTTGGGGTGGCTTTTGGGCATGGGACCCGGTAGAAAATTCATCGTTAATTCCTTGGCTTGTATCTGTTGCATTAGTACATACCATGCTTATTCAAAGAAAAACTGGTGGTTTAGTTAAAACAAATATCATATTATCTTCTCTAGCCTTTATACTTGTACTGTATTCTACATTTCTTACTAGAAGTGGAGTACTTGGTGATACATCAGTTCATTCATTCGTAGATCCAGGAATGTTCGCATATATTCTGCTTATTGTGTTTATGAGCACTTTTCTTTTGATAGCGACTGGCTTAATTATATGGAGAAAAAGTGATCTAAAAGCTGACAAGGCTGATTTTGCTTTAGGCAGCCGAGAATTTATGATGTCAATTGGATCGGCATTATTATTAGGTAGTGCTATTATTGTTTTTATTGGTACAAGTTGGCCTCTTTTTGCAGAGATATTACAGCAACCTAAAATAGCAATAGACCCAGATTTCTATAATACTACTCACTTGCCATTAGTAATTCTTGTTATGTGCATTAATGCATTGTCTTTATTAGCAAGATGGAAAGGTCATTCCTTATTACATATAAAAAAAACTATCTTATTTTCAGGATTTTTAGCTTTATGTGGTACTCTGGTATCTTGGTTACTAGGCGTTAGAGATCCTCTTTATATACTTCTAACATTTTCTGCTTGGTTTTCTATGATGATTAATGCTGAATTAGCATTAAAAGTAATGAAAGCTAAGTTTGCATCAGCTGGTGCTTATATTTCTCATGTGGGAATAGCATTATTGTTAATTGGCATTGTATGGACATCCAAATATTCTGTATTAGAGCATGCTCGATTAGTTATTGGAGTTCCAACACAAGTTTTGGGATATACTCTAACTTTTGAAGGGCGTGAACAAATAGAAAAAGAATTTACAGACAGAGAAAAGTATAAATTTCATATCAAAGTAGAGAAAGATGGTCATGTAAATCATGTGGCTCCAATTCTATATTGGAGTGATTTCAATAAAAGAATGTCTGCTTTTCTAGAGCCAGGTATTGCCTGGAGTTTAGGAAGAGATTTATATATTTCTCCAAAATCAACTGATGAAGAAGGTGGAATCCCAATCATTACCTTAAAAAAAGGTGAAAAAATAGTATTTCCTACAGATTCTACTAGATCTTTCCGTTTTATTGCTTTCGATATGTCTGCCATGAGATCTGGCCCATCTGCTGATGGAATGATCCATCCTGCAGCAATTGTTCGCATATATTCACCCAAAGACAGTGCAGACATTTCATTGCGTGCTTCATTGAATATGCAAACGATGGCAACAATACCAGAACCATTAGTATTGCCTGGCACAAATCAAAAAATATCTTTTGCAAAACTTATTCCTAATAAAAAAAGTTTAGCTCAATCAGAAGCTGCTTTTAGTTTTGAAGATACTTCAAAACCTATACCTCAGAAAAAAGAAGTATTTACTGTAGAAGTTTCAATAAAACCTTTGATAAATCTTGTTTGGTTTGGTGTGATAGCTATGGTTGCTGGATTTTTTATTTCAATTGTTAGACATAAAAAAGATCTCATCATCGTAGAATAATGATATAGATTCTTGTTTATTATTTATGTAGTGTGTCCTATGAATTACCTTGTGATTTTCATTTTTGTTTGTATTTCTACAATGAATGCCGACCAAGAAATTGGCGGAATAAAAATTCCTGGTACTATTAAAGTTTCTGACCAACAATTAGTATTAAATGGGGCTGGAACAAGAGAAAAATTTTGGATGGATATGTATGTTGGGGCTTTGTTTGTAAAAGCTAAAACTCAAAATGCCTCTGAGATTATAGCAGCAAATGATATTATGGTGATGGAATTAACTATTGTTAGCGGATTGATTACTTCCCAAAAGATGTCTGATGCCGTAGATGAAGGGTTTATCAAATCAACTAATAATTCACTTTCAGCTTTGCAAACAAGGATTAATCAATTTAAACAGATATTTAAAGATGAGATTAAGAAAGGGGATACATATGTATTTCAGTATGAACCATCTAAGGGTTTGTCTATTATAAGAAATGGTAAGTTATCTGCAATGATACCTGGTTTAGACTTTAAAAAAGCATTATTCGGCATTTGGTTATGTGATAATCCTGCTGATAAAGATTTGAAACTTCAATTGTTAGGTAAATAAAAAAAAGGGATATCATGTGATATCCCTTTTAAGTTTAAGCAGAAATGCCTCTCAATTTAGCTTTCAAGTAATCTTGGTTTAGTTTTGCGATATTATCAGCACTTATTCCTTTAGGGCAAGCGGCTTCGCAATCCAAAGTATTTGTGCAGTTCCCAAAACCTTCGCTATCCATTTGATGTACCATTCTTAAAACTCTTTTATGGCGTTCTGGTTGTCCTTGTGGTAAATATCCTAAATGAGCAATTTTAGCAGCAGTAAATAACATAGCAGATGCATTCTTGCATGCTGCTACACATGCTCCACAACCAATACATGCAGCAGCATCCATTGCAGCATCAGCATCTGGTTTTGGTATAGGAAGCGTATTACCATCTTGAGCATTACCAGTATTGACAGATATAAAACCACCTGCTTGAATAATCCTATCAAATGCACTTCTATTGACAGCTAAATCTTTTATAACGGGGAATGCACTTGCTCTCCATGGTTCAATTACAATATTATCGCCATCATTAAATTTACGCATATGTAATTGACATGTAGTTGTCATATTTTCTGGGCCATGAGGTTTACCATTAATCATCATAGAGCAAGACCCACAAATACCTTCACGACAATCATGATCAAATGCTACAGGATCTTGTCCACATCCTAATAATTGTTCATTCAAAACATCAAGCATTTCCAAGAATGACATATCTGGGCTTATTTCATTTAAGGTATAATCAGTAAAATTACCTTTTGTATTTGCATTCTGCTGACGCCATACTTTAAGTTGTAAATTCATTATTTATAGCTCCTTGTAGCAAGCTGAATATTCTCAAATTTTAATTCTTCTTTGTGTCTAATAGATTTGCTATTTGTGCCAGTATATTCCCAAACTGCTGAATGACAAAAGTCTTGATCATCCCTTTTAGCTTCACCATCTTGGGTTTGATGTTCTGTGCGGAAATGTCCACCACATGATTCATCTCTTTCTAGGGCATCCCAACACATCAATTCTGCAAATTCTAAGAAATCTGCAACTCTTCCAGCTTGTTCCAAGGCACTATTCATTTCTAAGCCAGAACCTAATACATTCACATTGTTCCAGAATTCTTCTTTAATCTCGGGAATACGGCTTAGTGCTTGTTGAAGGCTAGCTTCGCTTCTTGCCATCCCGCAATTATTCCACATTAACATTCCTAATTCTTTATGAAAAGAAGAGGTAGTTCTTTTTCCTTTTATAGATAAAAATGTATGTAAACGTGCTTGAACTTCAGCTTCAGCTTTTTTGAATTCAGGGTGATCTGTACCAACCTTATTTCCTGTATCTGTTGCAAGATAATGACCTATTGTATAAGGAATTACAAAATATCCATCAGCTAAGCCTTGCATAAGAGCACTTGCGCCTAATCTATTTGCTCCATGATCAGAAAAATTAGCTTCACCTAATACATGTAATCCAGGAATAGTGCTCATCAAATTATAATCTACCCATAAACCACCCATTGTATAATGAGGGGCTGGATATATACGCATTGGAACTTTATAAGGATTTTCTCCAGTGATTCTTTCATACATTTCGAATAAGTTTCCATAGCGTTCGGCAATGGTTTTTTCGCCAAGACGATGTATTGCTGCAGAAAAATCAAGATATACTCCGCGTCCACCGGGCCCAACACCGCGTCCTTCATCACACACTTCTTTGGCAGCTCTAGAAGCAATATCTCTTGGAGATAAATTACCAAAAGATGGATATTTTCTTTCTAAATAATAATCTCTATCGTGTTCTGCAATTTCATGTGGTGCCCTATTTTCAGTAGCTGATTTAGGTACCCAAACACGTCCATCATTACGAAGAGATTCACTCATCAATGTTAACTTTGATTGATATTCACCATGTTGAGGAATAGAAGTTGGATGAATTTGAGTAAAGCATGGATTAGCTAAACCAGCACCTTTTTTATGTGCTCTCCATATAGACGTTACATTACAAGCCATTGCATTGGTTGAAAGATAAAACACATTAGAATATCCACCAGTAGCAAGAATGACAGCATCTCCAGCCCATGACTCTATTTTGCCTGAAACTAAATCTCTGGTTACAATTCCTTTAGCATGGCCATCGACAACTACTAATTCCATCATTTCAGAACGGGTATGCATGGTTACGGTTCCAGCACCAATTTGTCTTGATAAAGCTGAATATGCACCAAGCAATAATTGTTGTCCTGTTTGTCCTTTTGCATAAAACGTTCTAGATACTTGAGCACCACCAAATGATCTATTAGATAAGTATCCACCATATTCTCTTGCAAATGGTACACCTTGTGCTACGCATTGATCGATAATATTTGTGCTAACCTGGGCTAGTCTATATACATTACCTTCACGAGCTCTAAAATCACCACCTTTCACTGTATCATAAAAAAGACGGTAGATACTATCGCCATCATTTTGATAATTTTTTGCTGCATTTATTCCACCTTGAGCTGCAATGCTATGTGCTCTACGAGGGGTATCATGAAATGTAAAGCAATCTACATTATAGCCTAATTCTGCTAAAGATGCAGCAGCAGATGCACCTGCAAGACCACTACCTACTACCAATATGCTATACTTTCGCTTATTAGAAGGATTAATAAGCTTAATTTCAGCCCTATGTTTATCCCATTTTTGTTCAATTGGGCCTGATGGTATTTTGGAATCGAGAATCATGATATAATATCTAAAAGTGAATAGTCTATATAAATTATTTACAACAATCTTTCATAGCAGCACAAGCTTCTGTATTATCACAAGCCGGTTTGATAATACCACTAAATACTGCTATTGGAATTGATAAATATCCAATGAGAAATATAGCTGCTAGGGCACGGCCAATCCTAGAAGTAAGAGCTAAATATTTTGGATTATGTATTCCTAATGTTCTAGAAGCACTTGAAACAGAATGGCTTATATGTGCCGATACAAAAATGATTGCAAATAGATAGCTAAGGGCAATAAAAGGATTCTGGAAACCAGCTACAACCATATTGAATACATTGTGAACTACTTCTCCAGATTTAAGTGTATAACTATTATCAAAATACGTTTGAGGCTGAATAAGGCCAAAAGTATAATGTAATAAATGATAGATGACAAAGAAAAGTATTGCTAGCCCAGAATACATCATTGTTCTTGAAGCAAATGTAGATTTAAGTGATTTTTTTTCTTGATATGCAATCGGACGTGCAGCACGATTTCGATTAGATAGTTTTATTGAAGACCAAACATGTAGTCCTAAAGCAGATATCAATGTTAATCTTACAATCCATAAAATTGGCCCAAGACTTTTTAAACCAAAAGCATATGCATTTATTTTTTCTGGACCACTAAACATCAACAAGTTTCCTAGAAGATGTCCAGCTAAAAACCCAACAATCATCAAACCCGTAACTGCCATCACTATTTTTGTGAAAACGGTTGAACGGAGAAATTGAAAAAGAGAAAACATAAACTATATCCTTGATAATTTAGATCTAAAATACATAATTGAGGGTTTTGCGTCAAAGGTAAAAGTCTTATACTTGGGCTTCATAGTAGTATTGAGCACCAAACGGTAAAAAACCTAGCATTGGTTCCAATGGTCTAAGGAATCCAACAAAAGCTGGAAAAAAAAGTGTAAATGTTCTTTTTCTTATAGAAAATCCAGATTCCTTATATATATGTTCCGAATAAGATGGAGGAAGCAGAACTGCATCAATATCGAATGGACAATCTTTAATTGTTCTTACAGTGATCGGATTCCAAGGATTATGTTCAAACATAAAAATCATTCCTCCTGGGCGCAGATGATTCTTTAAATCCTTAAGAATTCTTATATGTTCTGAATGAGGAATATGATGAAATACATTTGCAATAAAAATGACATCAAATGTATCTGAAAATGGTATTGCCCCTGTTTCAGATAATAGTTCCCATTGAATTCCGGACACATCTTTATTTGCACTTTTAGCCATATCTAATGAATCTTGCGAAACATCAGCACCAATAATTGAAGAGCTAGGAAAGTATTTTCTTAATAAAGGTTCACTTTTACCAATACCACATCCAAAGTTTAGGATATGTACATGTTCTTTGTCTCTTCCATATATTTTCAATTTTCGATGTATTTCTTTTACTTTATATTCATCAAAAAAAGCGGGCTCATATCCAGAAGCCTTAACATTTTGAGCATGCATTGATTGATATTCTAATGCGTATTTATCAAATTCACTCATTGAGTTCTTTCCTATAAATATCTTCTATAACATATAATGGACGATATTTTGTCTCATCGTGGATTCGTCCTAAATATTCTCCAATCATCCCTAATGCAAGTAATTGCGTGCCACCTAAAAGTAAAATACATATGATAAGAGAAGCCCACCCTAATTCAATATGCGCATCAGGCATAAATAGCTTAAGTATAATAATATAAAGACTATATAAAAAACCAAGAAATGCTGTGATAATTCCAATATAAGATGATAGTTTTAATGGAATTGAAGAAAATGAAGTTATACCATCAACAGCAAATTTTATCATTTTTGTTAATGTATATTTAGTTTCTCCGGAATGTCTCTCATTACGTTCATATTCCATACCGATTTGATTGAAACCTATCCAACTAATCATGCCACGAATAAATCTATGGCGTTCTTTCATCGATTTTAACACATTGACAACACGTCTACTCATAATTCTAAAATCACCAGTATCAACAGGTATATCAACATTGGTTAATTTTCTTAAAACACGATAAAACAAAGAAGCGGTAAACAATTTAAAAAAGCTTTCTCCATCTCTTTTTTTTCTTACGGCATATACAACATCATAACCCTTTAACATTGTTACATATAAATCAACAATAGTTTCTGGAGGATCTTGCAAATCTCCATCAATAACTGCAATTGCATCACCTAGTGCTATGTCTATGCCAGCTGTAATTGCAATTTGATGTCCATGATTTCTTGATAAATTTAAGAGCACATAACCTGGAAGATCTTCACAAAGATGTTTGAGAAGATTCACAGTATTATCTTTAGACCCATCATTAACAAAAATCACTTCTATTTCATGAGCATTAATGCCACATTTTGACAGAAATAATTGTTTTGTATTCTCCATTCTTTCATAAAAAGCATGAATGATACCTTCTTCATTATACATTGGTACTACAATTGAAATTTTCATAGTTTATGCCTGATTATGTGCAGTTAATTCGGCTGTGAAACCAATAAATTCTTCTTCTAATTGTTGGCGTTCATACATAGAAGCATATATGCCTTTTTTTGATAATAACTCAAGATGCGTACCCGATTCTACTATTGCACCTTTTTGTACAACAATAATATTATCGCATAATGAAACAGTAGAAATACGGTGAGCGATAAGAATAGTAGTTCTGTTTACCATTAATGTAGATAAACCTTTTAAGATTATTTCTTCTGTAGCTGTATCTACGGCAGAGAAAGCATCATCTAATACTAATATTTTGGGATTTCGGACAATTGCTCTTGCGATTGCAGTTCTTTGCTTTTGCCCACCAGATAGTGTTATGCCACGTTCTCCAACTATTGTATTATACCCATTTGGTAAATCTTCAATATCTTGAGCTAAGCCTGCTAATTGCGCTGCTTCTTTAATTTCTTGCTCACTTGCTTCTGGTTTGCCAAAACGAATATTATCTGCAAGTGACATGCTAAAAAGGAAAGCTTCTTGTTGAACAAGGCCTATACAGGAACGTAATTCTTGTAAAGAAATATCTTTTATATCTATACCATCTATCTTTATCGAGCCAGATGTTAAATCGAATAGACGCGGTAAAAGGCTTGCTAAAGTTGATTTCCCGCTCCCAGTTGCCCCTACAATACCAAGTGAACTGCCTGCTTTAACCTCAAATGTGATTGAATCTAATGCCTTTTCTTTTCTATCAGGATATTGCATTGTTACATGGTGAAAACTAATGTGTGGGTTTTGTATGTGTTGTGAAGAATTGGCATCTTCTTTATACGATATTGAGGGTATCATATCCATAATATCACCAACTCTTTTTGCTGATGCTGCTGCCCTTTGAACTAAATTACTTACCCAGCCAATTGCTGCAACCGGCCATATCAATTGATTTAGATAAATAAAAAATTGCGTGATATCACCAAGAGTAGCCTGATTTCTAATTACTTGAATACCGCCATATCCAAGAACTAAAAGATTGGAAAAACCAACTAAAGCCATCATAGAAGGCATTGTTAATGATTGAAAAAAAGCAAGCTTAATATTTCGGAATTTATATTCTTCACTTTGTTGGGAAAACTGCTTGTATTCATAATCTTCCCTTTGATAAGCTTTGATTACTCTTACACCGCTAAATGATTCTTGAGCATGAGCAGTCAAATGAGAAAATTGTTCTTGAACTTCTCTAAATCCATCATGTACTTTTTTCCCAATTCTATATGTTAAAAAAGCCATAAATGGTAAAGGAATCAAAGCTAATAAAGTAATTGATAGATTAATTGAGCTCATCAAGGCTAATGCAAATGTAAATGTAGTTATTGTATTGGCTGAATACATGATAGCTGGACCCAAGAATTCACGGATTGCAGCAATATCATTTGTCGTTAAAGCCATTAAAGAGCCAGTAGAATTTCCATGAAAAAACGAAAGAGATTGAATTTCTAAAGCCTGTAATAAATCATTTCTTAATTCATATTCAATTAATCGAGATGTTACAATAATTGTTCTTCTGGTAAGGTACATAAAAAAACCAGAGCCAATAGTAAGCAAAAGAATGAGTCCAATAGAAAGATAAACTTGCTGTGAATCTATGGTAGCCCTTTGCATACCATCTACAATACGTCCAACAAAGCGTGGAACAGAAGTAGAACAAACATTAGATAATGTTACAAAAAGAAAGCCCAGCATAAGTTGGGCTTTATGTCTTTTCAAATAGGGGAATAATCTTTTTAACTCTTTCATATTAATTGCATTATGCTATAGTAATTTCTGGACACAAATACACATCTTGAATTGTATTCAATAGTGCTATGCCTTCATTCATTGGCCTTTGGAATGCTTTTCTTCCTGATATCAAACCCATTCCACCTGCTCTTTTATTAATAACTGCGGTTATAGCTGCTTCTGCAAAATCATTAGAACCGGATGCACCACCAGAATTGATAAGTCCAATTCTGCCCATATAACAATTTGCTACTTGATAACGACATAAATCAATTGGATGGTCTGAACTTAATTCTGAATACATGCGATTATCTAATTTCCCATAGCTAGAATTACCCATATTAAGTGAAGCATATCCACCATTGTTTTCAGGTAATTTTTGTTTAATAATATCAGCTCCTAAAGTAACGCCCAAGTGATTTGCTTGGCCGGTTAAATCAGCAGAAATATGATAATCTTTATCTGATTTAAAAGCTGAATTTCTAAGATAACACCATAAAATAGTTGCCATACCCAATTGATGTGCATGTGCAAATGCTTGGGAAATTTCTACTATTTGCCTAGAGCTTTCAGGAGATCCAAAATAAATAGTTGCTCCAATCGCTGCAGCTCCAATTTCATATGCTTGCTGAACAGTTCCAAATAGTATTTGATCTGCCTTATTTGGATAAGTAAGGAGTTCATTATGATTAATCTTGACTATATATGGAATTTTATGGGCATATAAACGAGAAGTCATAGCTAATACACCAAAAGTAGAAGCTACTGCATTACAACCACCTTCAATTGCAAGAGTAATGATATTTTCTGGGTCAAAATATGCTGGGTTTTTAGCAAAGCTAGCACCTGCAGAATGTTCTATCCCTTGGTCAACAGGAAGTATAGAAGTATATCCTGTACCAGAAAGCCTTCCATGTGAAAAAATTCTTTGTAAATTTTGTAAAACGCGATTAGATCTATCTGAAACAGAATATATTCTATCTACAGCGTCACCACCAGGTAGATGTAAACTGGATTTATCAACTGTATTACAAGTATGATCTAAAAAATAAGAGGCTTGGTCGCCTAAAAGCGAGGCTATATGGTCAATCATTAACAATCCTTAAAGTTATTGTTTGGGATTGAAGAAACATGAATTTGCTAAGACAAAATTACGTGATTTTGATGAATAAAATCGTGGGTTTATTTGCAATTTTAGTGTTTGATTTCTCCTAATGATTATATATCTATCAAACATATTATAATGAACTAAACAATTTATATATTCCTAATTCCTTCAAAATCCTTATTTTCGATTTCCTTTTTTTTAGAAGGTAGGTATAATCATAGCCTTGGTTGTGATGAAAGTACTACGGAAAGGTGCAAGAGTGGTTTAATTGGCACGCCTGGAAAGCGTGTGAACCTGTAAGGGTTCCGCGGGTTCGAATCCCGCCCTTTCCGCAAGCCATCCCTATTGTTGGGGATGGCTTTTTTTATTTTGTCTGAATAAAAAAATTAGAAAAACCAATAAATTCTGCATCCAAGACTTGCTTTTTTCGTATTTTTGCATGTAAGATTTTTCCTTAAATACTCAGAAAAACACTATGTCATCGCTCCTTAGCGAGCGCATTCTTCCTGTTATGCTAGAAGATGAAATGCGCGCCTCTTATCTTGCTTATTCAATGTCTGTAATAGTTTCACGTGCATTACCTGATGTGCGTGATGGTTTAAAGCCAGTTCACCGTAGAATTCTCTATGCAATGTATGAACTAGGTTTAATGCCAAATAAACCATATAAAAAATCTGCTCGTCTGGTTGGGGAAGTACTTGGTAAATATCATCCCCATGGAGATTCTTCTGTTTATGATGCAATGGTACGTTTGGCTCAAGGTTGGTCTATGCGTTATCCACTTGTTGATGGACAGGGTAATTATGGATCTGTAGATGGCGATCCTCCAGCAGCTATGCGTTATACTGAATCTAAATTAGCATCAATTGCAATGGAGACATTGCGAGATATTGATAAAAATACGGTTGATTATCGCCCTAATTTTGATGATTCTCTTGAAGAACCTACAGTGTTACCTACTTCTTTACCTACTTTGTTAATAAACGGAGCTGGTGGCATTGCTGTAGGTATGGCTACAAATATACCTCCTCATAATCTTAATGAAGTTGTTGATGCTTTACAAGCATTGATCATTAATCCAGAAATTACGATTTCTGAATTGATGCAATATGTAAAGGCACCTGATTTTCCAACTGGTGGTATTATCTATGGATATGAAGGTGTTAAAGATGGTTATCATACTGGGCGTGGCCGTGTTTTAGTTCGTGCTAAAGCAAGTATTGAGGCTACAAAAACCAAAGAAACAATTATTATTACTGAATTACCTTATCAAGTAGGTAAGGCTTCATTAATTGAAAAAATTGCAGATTTAGTAAGGGCCAAAGTACTTGAAGATATTTCTGATATCAGAGATGAATCAGATCGTGATGGAATGCGTATTGTTATTGAGTTAAAGCGTGATGCCACACCTATGGTTGTTTTAAACAATTTGTATAAGCATACACAATTGCAAACAACTTTTGGTATTAATATGTTAGCTTTAGTGAAGGGCCGTCCAAAGGTTCTTACATTAAAAGAAATGATGGAAGAATTCTTAAAACATCGAAATGAAGTAATTGTTAGAAGGACACAGTTTGAATTAGATGCTGCAGATAGAAGAGCCCATATTTTAGAAGGTTTTATTATTGCTTTAGACAATATTGATGAAGTAATCAAAACCATTAAGCAATCTAAAGATACGCCTACTGCAAGTAGTAATTTACAGTCAAGATTTAGTTTGTCTGAAATTCAGGCCAAAGCTATTCTTGAAATGCGTTTACAAAGATTAACTGGTTTAGAAAGAGATAAAATTCAAGCTGAATATAGAGAGATTATTCAATTAATTGAAAAGTTGAAATCTATTTTAGCTAGCAAAGAATTGCAGATGCAAATTATTAGCGATGAATTAGCTGAGATACGAAAAAAATATGGTGATGAACGCAGAACAGAGATAGTTCATGATGCCAGAGATTTCACATTAGAAGATATGATAGCCAATGAAGAAATGATCGTAACTATTTCTCATAAAGGTTTCATTAAGCGTACTGCAGTAACTAATTATAGACGTCAACATAAAGGTGGCCGTGGCGCAAGCGGAGCTGGTACATATGATGATGATTATGTAGAACAAGTTTTCCGTGCAGCAACACATCATTATTTATTATTCTTTACCGATCGTGGTAGAGTATTCAGAGTTAAAGTATATGATTTAACCGAAGCAAGCAGAAATGCAAAAGGTAGATCATTAGCAAATGTTATCGAAAAAGCTAATGAAGAAAAAGTAACAGCTACTTTAACAGTAAAAGAATTCCCAGATAATCTCTATATCTTTATGGCTACAGCCAACGGTACTGTAAAGAAAACATTATTATCAGAATTTGAAAGTGTAAGAGCAAATGGAAAAATTGCCATTAATCTTCATGATGATGATAGTTTGATTAGTGCAAAAATTACAGATGGATCGAATGATATTATCTTAGCATCTAATGCTGGATTAGCTTGTAGATTCCGCGAAAGTGATGTTCGCCCAATGGGTAGAACTGCAGCAGGAGTTATTGGTATGCAATTAGGCGATACTGAAAGAGTCATCTCGATGGTATCTATAAAACGCCCTGATTCTCAAGTAATCGTTGTTGGTGAAAGAGGTTATGGAAAACGAACCAATTATGAGGATTTCAGGCTAACAAAACGTGGTGCTAAAGGTGTGATATCTATGAATATTACAGATAAAACTGGCGAAGTTGTTAGTATCATGGAAGTTCAAGATACTGAAGATTTAGTAGTAATGACAGTTGGCGGTATTCTTATTCGTCAACAAGTTAAAGATATTAGAATCATCGGTAGAAATACCCAAGGTGTTCGCCTGATTAGACTAGAAGAAGGTGATAAGATAGCAGATATTACTACTGTTCCTCATGAAGAAGATGAGGATGAAACAGATACAGTAGAAGGAAATGAAATCATAACACCTACTAATTCTGACCAACTAGAACTGTTGTAATGTATTGATAATTAAGGTGTTAAAAATTAACTTCTTAAACAGTTTGTGAACTTGTACAGAAGTGCTTATTTTTGGGCCAGATTAAATATGTCGGAGGGATGGCCGAGAGGCTGAAGGCACCGGTTTGCTAAACCGACGTAGTGTTTTTAAACGCTACCGAGGGTTCGAATCCCTCTCCCTCCGCTACCTTTAAAGAACCAATTGTTTGCTAACGCAACAATTGGTTCTTTTTTTTATTAGCGCCCCTTACGAGCTTGCAAACTATTGATTTATATGTAGTTCTATTTAATGATAAGAGTAAGACATATTTTATAACCCGAAAGAGGGAATTTGCCTCTTATTCCCCAGCGAGTGCTGCCCATAGGGCGGGGTGAGAGAAAGAACACACCCCGACAATGGGAATTCAAATATAAAGAACACGTAACAGTGCAATTTTACATTCACTATGATTGCAAATATTTATTTGATTGATTGATGTAATGCGTCTAAAAATATATCAGGTTCTTGAGCACCCGAAAGAGCATATTTTTGATTGATGATAAAAAATGGGACGCCTTGAATACCAAGATATTGAGCAGTTTGAATATCAGCATTTACTTCATCTATAGAGTCATTTCCTTTTAAGAAATTCTTTATCTGTTTTGAATCTAGTCCAAGACTTTTTCCAAGACTTTTTCCAAGACTTTTTCCAAGACTTATCAATGTTTTACTATCGCTGATATTTTTACCTAAAGTAAAATATGCATGAAATAAACATTGTGCCATTTCATTGCCTTTATTATTCTGTG
>BJGZ01000021.1 GCA_014191195.1 Chlorobiota bacterium | reverse complement strand
CTAAATACTCCGAAAGTAATGACCACTCCAAATCACTTGGAATATGGTACCCAGTAGGTGCTAAACCCCCGGAATTTTTGACTGCATACCAATTATACAGTTTCCCATAGATTTCTCCGTTCTTGGGATCATGATTATAATAGCACCATGCTCCCTCTCCTTTCCTTGCAGCCTCCTGCCATTCCTCTGGAGTGGGTGCATGACGGATGGTGTCTCCATTACGATACGTACTCACATCTAAGTTTCTGGATGTCCATATTTGTGTACCTATCTTGACGCACTCTAAAAGCGAATCTTCTTTATTCAGAGTACTGAATTCAATTTGATTACTGTAGGAGATTCCTAATTCATTATAAGCAAAAGCTCTCACATAATACTTGGTGTTCTTAGTAAGACTATAGATAGTATTCGAAAAGTTGATACTATCTGTCCAAGTACCGTTAACTTTGTTTGATAAAATAGTTGGATTTTGAAGTGTACTCCAACAATATCCAATTTGGCCAAGAGTGCCTTCACCTTTTGATAGAATTTTTGCTTCAAAACGGGCAGATGTATTTGTTATATTCTTAATGTCTAGTAAAGTAAGGTTTACAGGGACTATAGAAACATGAACAAGGCTATCTATGTCTGTTAAGGGAGTGATAGTGACACTTTTATCACTTTTATACATTTTTAACACTGGTAATGATTGGTTTTGACTAAGAACATCAAGCGTGTTCAAAACAAGTAATATTAAAACTAGATATTTCATGGTTATTGTCCTGCTATATGAATAAGCGGAATATTGTAAGAAAAGGTAGACCCCATTAGACACAATATATATTGTCCTGATGGTAGTTGAGGAATTGTTAATGTTGATCTATGTTCTCCCTGATGTACTTCTCCAAGAGAATAGGTAAACACCATTTCACCTGTCATAGAGTAAAGATCCAATCGTACTGTTTGGCTTTGTGGTACAGTGTAAGCAACTGTAAACTGATGTTCAATTGGTTGAGGGAATACTTCTAGAGAAGGCTTGATGTGTGTTTCTTCCACTGATGAAGATATTTGTGTATAGACAATTTTCCTTAGCTCACCATAACCCCATTTCTTTAATACTGTAGTATTCCGATTAAATATAAATGAGGTTGAATCGAATGTTACTGTCAAAGGTTGAGATAAAGAATAGATCTCTTCTTTGCCACTTTGAGAAATCGCTTTTAAAGATTGGGATTTACTATAATGATACGATGCTAGTAAAACCATGATCATATGTATGAACTTCTGCATCTGCCTTCTCCTCTATATATTTAATATTCATCCCTTATTCATTAACTAATGAATAATTAGGCTTTATTTCTGTTTCAGTATCTACATGTTTTATACTTAAGTCAATCAGCCTTCATACTCTCACTTAGGAAAGAAAGGGCTAAAATTCTAATCCCTCAGGCAACGAACAGACAAGCCATTATTCTTGTAATTGTTGTTCCTGTAAACTTTCGTATTATCATAGTTCAGATAACGATACCAAGCATAACCTTGTATTATTCTCTGAAGAACTCCACCAATAACCGTAAGCAGAAATATTGAAGAAATAACCATTATAATTACAGTTACCGCCCGGCAGACCGTTAAATCCACTACTATTATTGCCATTACCACTTTTCTTACCATTCTTCTGCCAGCCGGTCTTACTCTTCATTTTCTTACCTGCTTTATCCTCTCCACCTAAAAAGTCTGTTAATACAGTCCATTCTGCATCACTAGGGATATGATAACCTTTAGGGGCTAAACCTCTAGAGTCATTAACTGCATACCAATTGTATAATTTGCCATATACCTTCCCATTCTTACTGTCATAACCATAATAACAATATACTGCTGTATTATTCTCGCTAGCTTTTGACCATTCTTCTGCATTCTTTGCTTCTGGAATGGCTTCGCCATTCCTAAATGTACTCACATCCAAATTCTTAGATGTCCAAGTTTGGGTTCCTATCGTAATATCTTGACTAAGTACGGGTGATATTGATAATGATAATTGTATGTAAAGTACCACTAAGACTATAAAACTTAGTCTTAATAAACTAGTGCGGCGATAATGCATAATTACTCCAAATATTGTGTTAAATAATACAGATTAATCTGAACTAAAATTAATCTATATATTTCAATAATCTATTACATATTTATTACTTGGTCTATCTACTTATACGTAATATTCAATATATGAGTAGTTGTTATGTATCTCCCACCCCGCCCTTCGGGCTCCCCTCGCTGAGAGGAATAAGATGTGGATTGTATTCCTATTTATTTTTTACTAATAATAATTGCCTTCTATCTTCTTTTAAAGCTTTGGAATAGAATTGTTTATAATTATCATATTCTTCGGGCTCTATAAAGGTTTTTGTTTGTATATATCTGCGTTTAGCGGTTAATAAATCTAGATTTCCTTGATTTGATTTAGTAATGCTATACGAATATTCTGCGGCAGGACATTTCAACTCAACAGGCGAAGGTACTTCTAATAAAGTATAATTTTGAGGTAAAATCATTGTGATCTCCTCATAACTAGTATCTAATCCATTAATTGCTTTTACAGGATAACTCCTTTTTTCATAAGATAAGGCATCATCAGTTTGTAATTCATTGCGCCAAGGGATACGAACTATTTTATATGTTCCGGCTTCTGCTACAACATTTGGAGCTTCATAATCATAAAAGAAACTCATGGAACTAGTCAAACTATCTAAACCAGAAATAGTTAATGTCTTAAGTTTTGCTGAAGGTAAATCTGTTGCAAGATTAGATTGCATGATTTTTACTTGCTCTTCATATGTTTTCCCTTTATATGCAGAACGAAAAGCAGCTGTTAAAGGACCTGTAATTTTATCATTGCCTCTTACAATAGCAGCATTATCATCGGTAAAGTTTACGATTCCTCGTATTGTTATAGTTGGTGCAGCAATTTGTTTAGAAGGTAATACAATAGGCTGTACAGATCCATTTTTTATTAATAAAGAAAAGGCATTTTTATCTGCTCCAGGCATAACACCAGCAGGAAAATTGGAAGCAGTTAAATCTAGGAATAAAGGATTTTGATTCTGAGATTGACGCACAGCAATAATGCAATGATTAAAAGCAATCGAAGGTAGAATGTCCCGAAGTCTTTGTTCAGCTCCACTATTCACAAGTACATAATCAGCTTTAATATCAAGTTCTTTAAGCATTGCAATACCTAAAGTTGATACATCTTTACAATCGCCGATTCTATTTACTAAAACATCACGGGCTTTTTGTGGGATAAAGGCAGATTGTCTGAAAGAGACCATACTATAACGAATATTCTCTGTTATATACTCATACACTTTCGCAATTTTTTGTTGCTCAGAAAGTAATTCTGGGTGCGGAATTAACTGTTTAACGGCCTCTTTTATCTCATATGATGTTTCTGTTTTTGTTTGTGCTAATTCTGCATACCAATCTACCAAAAAAGACCAGCTAGGAATTGTGCTTAATCGTAAGATTTTACCTACTTCTTCTAAAGAAGGCATATCAGCTTCATAGACAATACCCGGCTCTTTTCTTGAACTCCATGTATACATTGTGCTTCCCACTTCATCAATTCTTTTTTCTTGGGCATCAATACCCATATTCTGTTGAGTAGTGGTAAATGTCATATCATCAGGAACTAACACGGCATATTCAGCATAATGTAAAGGAAAATATCTATTAAAATAGACATCATCCCATACATGTTTAGATAATTTACCAGAATTGAAATTTCTGACGCGATATTTTACATAAATACAATCATTTTTTTGCAGGCTTTTGAATACAGCCATATTGCGATTAATATCTGCCCTGATTTCTTTACCATCTTGCTTGATAGTAACAGCTTTCTCTATGATTAATGTTTGAGAATTACTATTGTAGCCAATTCGATATTCTTTGAAATAATCAATGCCTTTATCATTAAAAACTCTGATAATAGTTTCTACTTCAGACTCCGAAGCTCCTTGTTTATAGATAACACGATGGATTTTTTCTGATACTATAACTGCACTTGCCTCAGGATGATCTTTATCTAAAGGAGCTATTTTTATGACAGAATCTCTATTAGTTTCTCCAAAAAGAGTAAATATTGATTTTTTACCTTCTAATTCTCTTAAAATTTCTCTTGAATCATAATCTGTTGGAGAATACTTTAATGCTTGATTATATGCTTGTTTTGCATCATCATTTTTTTTCATACTACGATAAGTTTCACCAAGTTTAGACCAATACACATTGCATGATGGACAAAATGTTAATGCCTGCTTAGCCATTTTTTCTGCTTTATCATATTTCTGTAATTGTGTATACATGCTAGACATTTGGAAATAAAAACCTGGCGAAGCTGGTGATAATTCTATTAATTGTTTAAAGGTTTTTTCCCATTCATCAACTTTAGAATCTTCTAAGTATGTTTTAGCTAATCCAATTAAAGGTACTTCCGAATAATCCTTTTTTAGGAATCTCTTATACATTGCAATCATTGTATCTCTTTTTCTAGAGGCCTGAAAATCAAAGATTGCTGCTAATTCGGTAAATCCCCAATTTTCTTGATATGTACTATATGCTTCTTTTGCTGTTTGAATTACTTTTTCTTGCAGTTTCTTTTTGTCATATAAACGTATGCGCAGATTATAATACAATTCAGATTTTGGCAAAGATTTTTCGATCCTAGCTAACATATCTTCTGCCCTATCAAAATCTTCATTATCTAGGTGCTGATTGAATTTAAAAACAACAGCATCTGGAATATCTTTGCTTATAGATGCTAATTTTTCATAGGTAGAAATTACCTCGTCTTTTTTTCTACCACGATTATATGCGTCTAAAAATTTCCAATATACTAAACCATTATTTGGCGATCTTTTTAATAATTCCTTTAATAATAATTCAGCTTCTATTGCTTTGTCATTTCGAAGATAAGCATCTGCTAAAACAAAATAATGTTCATACCAATCAGGATGTTCTGCAATGATAGTATTGAGTGATTCTAGGATTTCATTCTTTTTTACAATAACTATATCAGGTTTTTTGGGAGTATACACTTGTTTTACAGATGATTCTTTTAGTCCAGCGATGGGATTTCCCTGATCATCAGTAATACGAGCTAAAAAATTACATCTATCAATTTCTGAATATCCAACTTTAATCAGAATCCTATTCCAACCTTGTTGTAATTCTGTATGGACAATATATGTATCAAAGTCATTATTTGTTTCTGTAGAATCCCTAAAGACTTCATGATCATTCAAGAACACTTTAAGTGCACCAGAAGTACCTGTTCTTAGTGATATTTCTTGTTTTTGGGGAGACCATACAAAAGTATTTGCATAAAAAAATGCTTGTCTTTCAGGAAAAAAAGCCTGAAAATCTAGCCAATAATCTGGTTTGATGATAGCTGGCTTATACCAAGATGCAGGGGCACTATTTTTCCCTTCATATACTGCATTTGTATCATATTCAAGTTCAGGAGGATACATCGTATTAAATCCGGATGCAGAAATATTTTCGAAAGAACCAATAATCGTCCAGTCTGATAAAGCATTGATTTTTTTATAATGATCTTTTGCAATCTGAATATTACCATATCTAGTTTCTAAGCCACCTAACATTTCATGCGCCATAGCTTTCAATGACCCACCATTATCTGCTTTCTGCGTCAATTTCTTTAAGATATCTTGAGCACCAGATTTGGGATTTCTTAAATTTTGGCTAAAACGTGGATTTAACCAAATTGCATAAAAATATGGAACTGGGTTTTGTGTATAGTCTTGTATAGTTTTATACATATTCCATGATTCTGCATATTTCTGCTGCATCTCTAAAACATACGATAATCCAATTATCGCACGAATATTTTTAGGATCTGTTGTGATTGCATTCCTAAAATGTTCCTCAGCTTTCATAAAATCATTATTCTCTAATGATTTCCATGCATCTGATACTGAATCGCTATATAAAGATAGATGAAGTATTGGAATACAAAACAGGATGATTAAGATATGTTTCATAAGATTATAAATATGTAAGAATGTAAATAACTATGTGTTAAGCCACCATCTAGATACAGAGATATCATGCGGAATATATGGCTTTTCACCAAGTAATAGGCTTTTTGTTAAATCTGCAAGTTTTGGTGCCCATAGCGCGCCTTTTGTACCTAAACCACCAAAGACTGCAATATTGTTGAACTCGGGATGAAATCCAATAATCGCCTTTCTATCGAACATAGTAGGCCTTATACCGGCTTTATGATCAATCATATGCCAATTACAAGATAACAACTCATCAATTCTACTTATAAGTTCAGTTTTTCCAATTTCTGTAGGGCTGTCTGAATAATCATTCCAAGCAAAAGTTGCCGAACAACTAAATAACTGATTACCTTTGGGGATAATTGCAAATGAATTACTTATCACATAGTCTTGCTGTAAATCTGGAGCTTTTATTAAGCATATTTCACCTTTTGCTGGTTCAAATGCAATGTTTGAAAAAAGTGAATTATATGAAGAATGCCATCCATCACAAAAAACTAGATGCTTGCAGCTTATAGTATATTCATGTATGTGAATAGTACAACTTTCTGGATTATGCTGTATTGTAGAATAATCTACCAATGCTTCCACCATATTTGCTTTAAAATTATCATGGGCATCTTGCAAGAATTTTTGATAAGAAAAAACTGCCGCATTCTTAGTAATAAATCCTCCAAAAGGAGTTTTTACACCATTGATATCTAATGAATCGGCTTGCTCAAATGAAGGCCCTACATAGATAGATGAATGGTCTTGTTGATATTTTTTATGAAACGTTTCTTTTTCTTTTTCATTTCTAAATATTCTCAGGATCTCTTTGCATTCATAGTAATTCTCTTTTCTGTGTAGTTGTGCAATCTGACTATAGAATGCAGAAGATATTTTGTATAATTCATCAAAATCAGCAACAGTTTCTAATCTTTTTCCAGCAATCGGATTTATCAATCCAGATGCAATAGATGATGCACTTGGTTTGTTAGGAGAATGAATGATGAGAAAAGAAGAATCAGAAGTAGATAATGAATATGCCAAGGACATACCAGCTATTCCAGCACCGATAATTATGAAATCATACGATGTATTCAAAGTTAGAACCTATAATCTATTGAGTACTTGGTTTCTGAATCTCTGGTTCAGAATATATCTTTTTATTAAGAGACTCTTTCCAATCCCTAAAAAATATCATTAAAATCGCAGTAGTTGGAACAGCTATAAGAAAACCAACAAATCCAAGAAAATGTCCAAAAACAAATAAAGACCCTAAAAGTAATACAGGGTGAAGTCCTACTCTGGTTCCTAATACTCTGGGTTCTATGATATATGCATTGATAAAATGCAATCCATTAATTACCAAAATAAGCCCTATAATATGGCTAGAAGCATTTGGCGGATCTGCAAGCAATGCAACAATGCTTCCAATAATCATACTAGCAATGGTACCGAAGAATGGTATAGGATTTAATAATCCACATAAAACTCCAAGTACAATTGCATATGGAATGCCAAGAATAGACAAAAGAATAGATGCTACAGTACCAATCCATAAAGCTGCTAACATTTGCCAACCAACATAGAGTCGCAAGATTGCGCTAATTCTTAAGATATTATCATATGATTTTGAATGATTACCTGAGAGAATTTCTTGAATCAACTCTTTTAAAACAGGATAATCTTTTATGATATAAAAAGAAATGATAGGAATAAGGACAAGATTTAAAATTTGATTGGCTATAGCAGATACATTAGAAAGCAGTACAAATAAACCTTCAAGTATCGATTTGAATAATATCTCTGCTTTGGGCATTAACTGAGTTTGAACTAATTCTTTTACAGAAGCTTTTGGAATTCCCAAACTAGAAAGAAAAGTATAGAATTGCTTACTTTCAAGAAAATCTGTAATAGAATTTACAAATTGAGAGACCTGCTGTATAATCTGATTCAATTGTGTAAAAGCCAGCGGGAATACAAAGACAGAAAACCCAGCAATCGCCCCACCGAGAAATCCTAGAATGATTATTGATCCCAGCCACCGTTTTATCTTAAAAGATTCCATTTTTTTTATGATAGGATCAGATAAAAAAGCAATAGTGAATGCGATTATAAATGGTAAAAGCACAATGTTTAAGTCAATAACTAACCAAAGAGCAAAAAGCAATGAAATCAAAGAGAGGAATCTACTGATTATATAAGACTCTTTTCTGAATGGATACAACAAAAATACTCCGATAAGAAAGAATAAGACAGGGCTCTTAATCAAATCAGTTAAGTATAGGAAAGTAGATCCAGCTAAAGCACTTAGAATCAATATAATATTGATTGAGATATTCCCTTTATGTGATATGTCGATAGATTTCATAGCATATGACCAATGATTCTTTATAAAAAAAGAGACATTGCAAATACTTAATCTGCAATGTCTATATATCTCAAGAATTATGCCTTATTATGAAGCTGGAGTACATACTTGATCAAATGCTTTGGTTAAAGCATCTGCTATTTGTTCAGGCATACTACCTTCTATGGCATGTCGCGGCATAAAACCAATTAATTCACCATCACGCATTAAAGCAATTGCAGGTGAGGATGGTGGTTGTCCTTTAAAATATTCTCTAGCTTTATTAGTTGCCTCGATATCTTGTCCAGCAAAAACCGTAAATAAATTGTCAGGTTTTACTGAATGTTGAACTGCTATCTTTATACCAGGGCGGGCGCCACCTGCAGCACATCCGCAAACAGAATTGACAACAAATAATGATATTCCGGGTGCTTTCACTGCATTATCAACATCTTGTGCTGTTAATAATTCTGTAAAACCAGCAGAGATTAATTCCTCTTTCATTGGCTTAACCATCAAAGGGTCGTATGGCATATAAATATCTTAATATGTATTATATAAAATTGTTACGTCTGCTTTGACGTATCAAAGTAATTTGTATGATAAATAAAAGTAGATTTTCTTTCAGATTTACAAATGATGTACATTTGTTAGTTACAAAACCAAAGCAATTATTATGGAAATAGTATAATGACTTCATTTGTTAGATGGTTATCATCTGCATTATCAGTGTATTTCACGGCGGCACTTATTCCTGGAATCAGAGTTAAAAGTTTTATATGGGCTTTAATTGCTGCATTAATCATTGGTTTTCTTAATACAATCATAAAGCCTATTCTACAATTTTTTTCATTTCCTTTATTAATAATTACTTTAGGTTTATTCTCATTAGTAATAAATGCCTTTTTGCTGTGGTCTGCGGGGGCTATTCTTAAAGGATTCGAAGTAGATGGGTTTTGGCCTGCCTTATGGGGTTCAATAGTAATCAGCATAAGCAATGCCTTTATATTTTGGTTATTAAAGCCTGCCCAAAAAGTGTATCAACAATAATTATTCATCACCTAATAATAGATATGCTTTCATAAAATCATCTAAATCTCCATCCATAACTGCATGGATATCTGTTTTCTTTAATTCTGATCTATGATCATTAACCATTGTATATGGCTGAAAAACATAAGATCTTATTTGACTTCCCCATTCAATTTTCTTTTTTTTGCCTTCAATCAATGCTTTTACGGCTTCTTCTTCTTCTTTTCTTTTTTGATAGAGCCTTGATTTTAGCATTTTCATTGCTCTTTCTCTATTAAGAAATTGCGATCTTTCTTGTTGGCATGCAGCAACTATACCCGTTGGAAGATGCCTTAATCGAACTGCAGTTTCAACCTTATTTACATTTTGACCACCTTTCCCACCAGATCTAAATGTATCCATTTCTACATCAGCAGGATTAATTTCTATTTCTACATCATCTTCTACTTCTGGATACACATACACAGAAGCAAAAGAAGTTTGGCGTTTACCTTGGGCATTAAAAGGAGATATTCTTACTAATCTATGGACTCCATTTTCTGCTTTTAAATATCCATATGCATTAGAACCTACAACTTCTAAAGTAACTGATTTTACCCCTGCTTCATCGCCAGGTTGTTCATCTGCTAAAAACACTTGAAATCCTCTTTTATCACACCAACGAGTATACATGCGCATAAGCATTTCACTCCAATCTTGGGCTTCGGTACCGCCTGCACCTGCATGAATTGTTATGATAGCATTTCGGTGATCATCAGGAGCTGATAATATTTTTCTCAATTCTAGAGTATCAACTACTTCTTTAGCACTAGAAATTTCTGTATCAATTTCTTGCTCCATAGAACTATCGCCCATTTCTTCAGCTAATTGTAAAAGGGCTTCTACATCTTGCACTGATAGCTGTGCAGATTCCCAAATAGAAATCCATTCCTTTCTTTCGGAGATTTCCTGCATTATTTTTTGGGCTTGACTCGCATCATCCCAAAAACCTTGTTGTTCGCTTAATTGTTCTCTTTCTGCTATTTCGGTTTGTTTGACTTCTAAGTCAAAGGAACCTCCGCAAATCATCAGTTCTTACTTGTAATTCTTCTATTATTTTTTTTTGAGTTTCAAACATATATCTGTTCCTTGTATGTTTTTACAATATTACATCAAGTGCATTATTCTGTACTAAATGTAATATTGCTATGATTTTATTATGCACTATTGAATCTGACTCATCAAATGGAACAGATTCTCTGATAATATGATGTATTTTTTGAAGTAATGGGCTTGTTTTAAGTGGTTGATGAAAATCGATGCCTTGGCTAGCACATAAAAGTTCAATTGCTATAATTGATTGAACATTTTGTATAATATCTAAAGATTTTCTGGCAGAAATACTTCCCATCGAATTATGATCTTCTTGATTAGCAGATGTAGGTATAGAATCGACACTAGCTGGATGGCATAATACTTTATTTTCAGAGACCAAAGATGCTGATGTGTATTGGGCAATCATCAATCCTGATTGCAATCCACCTTTTTTAGTTAAAAATCTTGGTAAACCATTACTTAATGCTCCATTTACTAATCTTTCTGTTCTTCTTTCAGAAATACTTCCTAATTCTGCGCAAGCTATTGCTAAAAAATCCAATGCTAATGCCAAAGGCTGGCCATGAAAATTTCCGCCTTCAATATGTTCTTTCGTTTCAGAAAAAATCAATGGATTATCATTGGCTGCATTCAATTCAGTTTCAATTATATTTTTAACATATTGTATGGCATCTCTAGAAGCTCCATGCACTTGTGGCATACATCGTAATGAATAGGCATCCTGAACCAATCCATCACCAACTCTGTGAGATTCTCTAATTTCACTTCCTTTAAGTAATGCTCTTAAACGTCTGGCAGATTCAATTTGCCCGGTAAAACCTCTGGCTATTTGCAATTTTTCATCAAATGCTTTATCTGTTCCTCTTAAAGCTTCTAAACTAAGAGCTCCTGATATATCTGCTATATCACATAATTTCATCGCCTTATGCACACCAATTGCACCCATGGTACACATCATTTGTGTTCCATTAATAAGGGCAAGGCCCTCTTTAGCACTAAGTTTTACAGGTTCAATATTATTATTTTTTAAAGCTTGTTCACTCAAAATTGTGCTACCATCAGAAAGAATACATTTCCCTTTTCCAATTAAAGCTAAAGCAATATGAGATAATGGTGCAAGATCTCCGCTAGATCCCACAGAACCTTGTGAAGGTACAGCTGGAATTATTCCACAATTTATCATATCTAATAAAGATTGAACAGTTGCAACCCGTATACCAGACAAACCCTTAGCAAGTGCATTCACTCTTAAGATCATCATTCCCTTAACAATATGGTCTGGTATATATGGTCCTATTCCTGCACTATGAGAAAGAATAAGATTTTCTTGCAATGCTTCTATTTGGTCATGTGGTATTGATACATTTGCAAATTCACCAAAACCTGTCGTTATTCCATATACAACCTCTTTATGTTCTAACCATTCTTCAACAAGATTTCTACTTTTTTGCATTGCAACTATAGCTTCTTGAGACAACTCAATATATATATCGGAAGATAATGCTTCAATGAATGAATCAAGATGTAAACTACAACCATCTAAAACCAGTTTTTTCATAATATTCTAAGCAAAAGGAGTTACATAATTATATATAAAAAAGGGCAGACATTTAAGGTGTCTGCCCTTAAATAACGGGGCCTCATAATCTTTAAAAGATTAAGCAGTAATTCTTCTACGACCTAAGCGACGGAAACCATCTTCTCCTTCAGATTCTTCTTCTTGTGATTCGGATATCATTTCGCTTCCGAATATATTACCTACTTCGCTTGTAACTATCATATCTTGATAATGCCTTAAACCAGTACCAGCAGGAACTAATTGTCCAATGATGATATTCTCTTTTAATCCTTTAAGGCCATCAATTTTTGATGCTATAGAAGCTTCTGCAAGTACTCTTGTAGTTTCCTGGAAAGATGCTGCAGAAAGCCAGCTTTCTGTAGTTAACGATGCTTGAGTAATACCTAATAATAAAGGTTCTGCTGTTGCGGGTTCTGCATTTCTTGCTTCAGATTCAACTTTTTCTTTTTTCTTAAGTTCTACATTAGCTTCACGGAATCTTTTCTTAGATACTAATTGTCCAACCTTAAAGCGAGAATCACCTTTTTCTGTAATAACAACATGATTTTTCAACATATCATTTTCATCTACAAATTTCAATCTGTCTGTTTGATCATTGAAAAGGAAAGTAGAATCACCAGAGTCATTAATACGAACTTTCTGAAGCATTTGGCGTACGATAACTTCGATATGCTTATCGTTTATCTTTACACCTTGCATACGGTACACTTCTTGAATTTCATTTACAAGATATTCTTGAACTGCACCCACACCTTTAATACGTAAAATATCATGAGGATTTGTTGATCCATCAGTTAATCTATCTCCTGCACGTACTAAATCGCCTTCTTGAACCAATACATATTTATTAGAAGGAACTGTGTATTCTTTTGTTGTTTCAGCATCTAAAGAAGTTACCACAATACCACGTTGTCCACGTTTTGCTTGTTGGAATGTGATTGTACCATCGATATCGGAAACCACAGCTGGATTTTGTGGAGAGCGAGCTTCGAATAATTCGGTAACTCGTGGCAAACCACCTGTGATATCACGCATACGTCCTAAGTCTCTAGGAATCTTAACAAGACGTGAACCAACACTTACTCTTTCATCATGATCAACGCTAATTTGAGCACGAATTGGAATAATATAATTATGAAGAACATTACCTTCATTGTCAACGATTTCAATAGATGGCATTTTGGAACGATCACGAGATTCGATAACTACTTTTGTGATATGTCCAGTTTGTTCATCGTTTTCTTCACGATATGTAAGGCCTGGAATTAAATCACGATAACGAACAGTTCCTGCCTTTTCTGTGATAATAGTTGAATTATATGGATCCCAATCAAAAATAACATCATTTTTAGTGATATTATGACCATCTGTAACTTTTAAAGCTGCGCCATATACAGCATCATAACGAGTAAGAACACGGCCTGTATCGGAATCAATTATACTAATGACACCGCTTCTGCTTATTACTACAGACATATCCACACCATTTTCATCTTCATATGAAACGGTTTTTACATTTTCGAAGATGATTTTACCATCGAACTTTGCTAATACTGTAGATTGTGAAGCAACAAGTGAAGCAGTTCCGCCAGTATGGAATGTACGTAATGTTAGCTGAGTTCCAGGTTCACCGATAGATTGAGATGCAATTGTTCCAACTGCTTCTCCTACATCTACCATTTGGCCTGTAGCCATATTACGTCCATAACATTTAGCACATACACCACGACGTGATTCACATGTTAATACAGAGCGAATAAGAACTGATTCTAAAGAAGATTCTGCAACTTTTTGAGCATTTTCTTCAGTTAAAACTTGTCCTTTTCCAACAATTATTTCACCATTTTCAGGATTAATTATATCCACTAATGCACAACGTCCTAAAATCCTTTCTGATAATGGTTCTTTTACATCTTCACCATCTTTCAGTGCTTTCATTTCGACGCCACGTATTGTTCCACAATCATCACCAGAGATAATCATATCTTGGGCAACATCATGTAAACGACGTGTTAAATAACCAGCATCAGCGGTTTTTAAAGCTGTATCAGCAAGACCTTTACGAGCACCGTGCGTAGAAATGAAGTATTCCAAAATTGTCAAACCTTCTTTAAAGTTTGAAATAATAGGATTTTCAATCAATTCTGCACTTGAACCTGTTAATGATTTTTGCGGTTTTGCCATTAATCCACGCATACCTGCAAGCTGACGAATTTGCTCTTTAGAGCCTCTAGCTTGAGAATCCAACATCATCCAAAATGTATTAAATCCATCTTGAGCTAATTGTAATTCTTGATATAGTTTATCGGCAACTTTATTGGTTGCATTAGACCAAGTATCAATAATTTTATTATATCTTTCGCCAGATGTAATAACACCATTTTGGTAATACTCTTCGATATTATCAACAGTTTCTTGCGCTTTAGCAATCAGTTTAACTTTTTCTTCAGGAATAACAACATCAGAAATAGATACAGATAATCCACCACGTGTAGCAGCCATAAATCCAATTTCTTTCGTTGAATCTAAGAATTCAACTGTTTTTGCTAATCCAGCTTTACGGAAACAGAGTCCAATAATTTGGCGCAAGCGTCCTTTGGTTAATAATTCATTCAGATATCCCATTTCTTTTGGTACAATCTGATTGAATATCACCCTTCCTACAGTAGTTTCTATCAAAGAACTTTTTTGACCTGGAATAGCATTTAAACGTACTTTGATCTTAGTATGTAAGGTAATTTGGTTTGAATTATGTGCAATAATTACTTCTGATGGTGAAGAGAATATTTTCCCTTCTCCTTTTGCACCACGGCGAAGCTTTGTTAAATAATATGCACCCAAAACCATGTCCTGAGAAGGCACAGCAATTGGGTCTCCATGTTGAGTATGCATAATATTATGAGAAGCAAGCATCAGCAATAAAGCTTCTAATTGAGATTCAAAACTTAAAGGAACATGCACAGCCATTTGATCGCCGTCGAAATCGGCATTGAAAGCTGTAGTTACCAAAGGATGAAGTTGTATAGCTTTACCTTCAATAAGTCTTGGTTGAAATGCTTGAATCCCTAATCTATGGAGTGTAGGTGCACGATTAAGCAAAACTGGATGCCCATCGATTACTTTTTCAAGAATATCCCACACTTCATTTGTTTTACGTTCTACTAATTTTTTTGCGCTTTTAACAGTTTTAACATGTCCACGCTCAATAAGTTTTCTGATAATAAATGGTTTGAACAATTCTACGGCCATATCCTTAGGCAAGCCACATTCATGAATTTTTAATTCTGGTCCAACCACAATAACAGAACGTCCGGAATAATCAACACGTTTGCCCAATAGGTTTTGTCTAAAACGTCCAGTTTTTCCTTTTAAAGTATCTGCAAGTGATTTAAGCGCTCTTTGTGATTCGCTTCTTACACTACGACGGCTATTATCAAATAAAGCATCAACAGATTCTTGAAGCATACGTTTTTCATTACGTAAGATTACTTCTGGTGCTTTGATGTCAATAAGACGACGAAGACGATTATTACGGATGATTACACGACGATAAAGATCATTTAAATCTGACGTAGCAAATCTTCCACCTTCTAGGGGTACTAATGGACGTAGATCTGGTGGAATTACAGGTACTACATCTAAAACCATCCATTCTGGACGTGATTTATTTGGTAGATCTTTTCCTGTAAATGCTTCTAAGATTCTTAATCTTTTAAGAAGTTCGGCTTTTCTTTGTTGAGAAGTTTCATCACGTAATTCGATACGCAAATTATGATAGCTATCTTCTGGATCTATTCTTCTTAATAATTCTTTTACAGCTTCGCCACCAATTAATGCGATAAACTTTTTAGGTTCATCATCATCCATATTCCTTTCAGCAGGAGTTAAGGAAGCTAATACTTCTAGATATTGTTCTTCAGTTAATAAATCTTTTTGTTGCAAACCGGTATTACCAGGTTGAACTACCACATATGATTCATAGTATATAATTCTTTCTATATCTTTGGTAGGCATACCTAGTGAATGGCTTATCTTGCTTGGTAAAGATCGGAAGAACCAAATATGTACAACAGGAACTGCCAACATGATATGGCCCATACGTTCACGACGCACAGATTTTTGAGTAACTTCTACACCACAACGGTCACAAACAATGCCCTTATAGCGAATACGCTTGTATTTGCCACAAGCACATTCCCAATCTCTAATTGGGCCAAAGATTTTTTCGCAAAACAAACCATCTTTTTCTGGTCTGAAAGAGCGATAATTAATTGTTTCTGGTTTTGTAACCTCACCATGTGAACGATTTAATACTTCGTCAGGTGATGCGATTTTAATAGTTATCTGAGAGAATCCTTTGCGGGGAATTGAATGCGATTGCATGGATCTTCTCCATAGGATGAAAAAAGTTTCGTATTAATTTGGTGGAGTATCTACTCCGCAGGTGTTAACCTGCTATATATTGATGGAAGCCCTTAAAAGGACTTCCATTTTTTATTTTTCTAGACAATAACTACATCAAGGCATAAGCCTTGTAATTCTCTTACAAGAACATTGAATGACTCAGGGATGCTTGGATTTGGCATATTATCGCCTTTCACAATTGATTCGTACATTTTTGCACGTCCTTGAACATCATCAGACTTTAATGTAAGCATTTCTTGCAAGGTGTGGGCTGCTCCGTAAGCTTCTAGTGCCCATACTTCCATTTCTCCTAAACGTTGGCCACCAAATTGTGCTTTACCACCAAGAGGTTGCTGTGTAATTAAGGAATATGGTCCTATTGAACGAGCATGAATCTTATCTTCAACAAGGTGAGAAAGCTTAAGCATATAGATAATACCAATTGTCACTTCATGTTCAAATGCTTCACCTGTACGGCCATCATAAAGAACTGATTTACCTTTTCTTGGTAATCCAGCTTTTTCTAGATAATCGCCAACCTCATCCCAACTTGCACCATCAAAAATTGGTGTTGCAAAATGAACCCCAAGCTCTTTACCTGCCCAGCCTAAAGCAGTTTCAAATAATTGTCCAAGATTCATACGTGATGGCACCCCAAGCGGATTCAAAACTATATCCACTGGTGTTCCATCAGGCATAAATGGCATGTCTTCCAAAGGTACAATTTTAGACACAATACCTTTATTACCGTGTCTTCCAGCCATTTTGTCTCCAACTTGTAGCTTACGTTTTTTTGCTACATACACTTTAGACATCTGAAGAATACCTGGTTGAAGCTCATCGCCAGCAGCAATTTTATTTTTTTCTGCTTTTGCTGTACCTTGTAAATCACTTTTTTTAGCTGCATAATTATGCATCAATTGACGCACATTATTCATCATAGATTCTTCAGCGAACCATGATTTCTCTACATCTAGTTGGTCTAATTTTAAAGTGCCATCGATATATTTATTATACAAGTCATTTTCAACAACTTTTGTACCTGCTCTAAGAACTAATTTGTCATTTACAAGTTTAATTCCTAAAACTTTGTGTCCGTCTACTAACTTTGCTAAACGAGCAGCGCAATCATCGTCCAATGCCTTCAAGAGTTTTGCCTCTCTTCTGCCGATTACATCTTGACGTTTTTTCTCTTCAGCACGCAATTCTGCATCGCTTGCCATCATTCTTCGGCTAAAGAGCTTTGTATTAATTACTATACCTTTTAGGCCTGGAGGTGCTTTTAATGATGCATCCTTAACATCGCCAGCTTTATCACCAAAAATAGCTCTTAGTAACTTTTCTTCAGGTGTCGGATCTGATTCTCCTTTAGGTGTTATCTTACCAATAAGAATATCACCTTCACGTACTTTTGCACCTGGACGAATAATACCATTATCATCTAAATCTTTGGTTGTTTCTTCTGATACATTCGGTATTTCTTTGGTAAATTCTTCTTCACCACGCTTTGTATCACGAACTTGTAATGTATATTCCTCGATATGCAATGAAGTAAAGATATCTTCGGCTACCATTCTTTCGCTAATGATAATAGCATCTTCAAAATTATATCCACGCCAAGGCATGAATGCAACCAGAACATTTTGTCCTAAAGCCAATTCACTCATTTCAGTAGCAGCACCATCAGCTAAAGGTTGTCCTTTAACAATAGTTTGTCCTTTACGAACAAGTGGACGCTGATTAATACAAGTATCTTGATTGGTACGGAAGAATTTTTGAAGCTTATATGAATGAAGTCTTTCTGTTTCGAAGGAAATCAATTTTTCTTCATCTGTTCTATTATCGTGATAACGGACTGTTATATAATCTGCACATACATATTCAACTATTCCATCATCTTCTGCTTGAATGATTGCACGTGAATCATGAGCTACTCTTACTTCCATCCCTGTTCCTACAATCGGGGCTTTGGGACGTAATAAAGGTACACCTTGACGTTGCATGTTAGAGCCCATCAAGGCTCTATTTGCATCATCATGCTCAAGGAATGGAATTAAAGCTGCTGCAGGGCTAGTAATTTGATCTGTACAGACATCCATAAAATTTATATCTGTAGGAGATACAACTACGAAGTCGCCACTTTGTCTTGCTTTTACACGATCACCCATAATATTTCCAGACTTATCAACTTCAGTTGAAGCTGGAGCAATAATAAGTCCTTCTTCTTTTTCTGCGGCGAGATATTCAATTTTATCTAATACTTTACCATTTTCTACTTTTCGATATGGTGTTTCAATAAAGCCGAATTCATTTACAGTTGCGTGAATTGCTAGAGAGGATATCAAACCGATATTTGGGCCTTCTGGTGTTTCAATGGGGCATAAACGTCCATAATGCGTATAATGAACATCTCGAACCTCGAATCCAGCACGTTCTCTGGTTAATCCACCAGGTCCTAAAGCAGAAGTACGGCGTTTATGTGTTAATTCAGATAATGGATTTGTTTGATCCATGAACTGAGATAATTGATTTGTACCAAAAAATTGATTAACAACACTTGTTATAGTTCTTGCATTTACAAGTTCTGCTGGCGTTAATGATTCTCCATCATAGACACTTAAGCGTTCTTTAATGGTACGAGCCATTCTTGTTAAGCCAAGATTAAACTGTGCTGATAATTGTTCACCAACTGTTCTAACACGTCTATTGCCTAAGTGATCGATATCGTCAACTGTTTGCTTTTGATCATGTAAATCAATTAAATACTTAACGATTGTAACGATATCTTCTAAACGAAGTACGGTGCAGTCTAAAGGTGCATCTAGTTTTAATTTATCATTGATTCTAAAACGACCAACAACACCTAAATCATAGCGTTTGTCATTGAAAAATAATTTTTCTAATAAAGCCAAAGCAGTGTCCATATCTGGAGCATCACTTGACCTCATTTGACGATAAATGACATTTAATGCTTCTTCTCTGGTTCTTGTTGTATCTTTAGCAAGTGTTTTTGCAATTACAGGTTCATCATTTACGCTTTCATAAGTAAATACACGAACAGAAACAATATCAGATGCATTAAAAAATGCCAATAACGTTTCATCGATAATCATATCGCGATTAGCAATAATCTCACCTGTACTCATATCGATAACTTCGCCAGCTAATCTACGTCCGATATGACTTTCATTCAGGTCAGCAGCAGGAATATCCTTTGCTAATTCAAATAATTCAAGAATTTTTTCATCGGAAGAATAACCAAGAGCACGTAATAATGTAGTTACAGGGAATTTCTTTTTGCGGTCTATGTAAGCATACATTACGTCATGGATATCTGTTGTAAATTCAATCCACGAGCCTTTAAAAGGTATGACCCTAGCAGTATAGATTCTAGTACCATTTGGGTGCACAGCATCATCAAAGAATACACCTGGAGATCTATGAAGCTGAGCTACAATAACGCGTTCAGCACCATTAATAATAAAGGTACCGCGTGGTGTCATAGCAGGAATATTACCTAGATACACTTCCTGTTCCATTGGGTCGATATAGTCTTCAGATGATGGATCTGCTTTACTAGAAAGACGCATACGAGCTTTAAGTGCCTTGGCAAAAGTTAATTCTCTTTCACGGCATTCATCTTCAGAGTACTTTGGTTTTTCAATAAAGTATTCTAAAAATTCTAATTGAAATATTGCAGATGAATCTTCAATAGGAAAATTAGTCAAAAATGCCTTTTGTAAACCTTGCGGCTGACGCATCAAAGGATGCAAATCATCCTGTAGGAATTCTTTATACGATTTTAATTGCAGATTAAGTAAATCTGGATATGATTCGTACTCTTGCTGTTGGGCAAAAGTTACACGATCACGTAATCTAACAATTCTGCCATCACTTGAATATTTAGGTTTGTTCATTCGACATCTCCTTGTGAACAAGAGAGCAAACTGAGTATAATATGCTTTGGCATATTAGCCCATTCAGCTTCGAAAAAAGTAGGATTTCTCGATAAGGCCGACATATAGCCTTATCGAGAAATCCTAATGAATATTCCACTGTTTACTAGCATGTAATCCATCAACAACATGTAACTCAACGTATTGAGTCTTTAAAATTGACAACGAAACATAAAAAACAAAGGGCGACAAGAGTTAATTCATGCCGCCCAATGATTTTATAAAGCTTTAATAGCTAAAAATCGTAGGGCAGGAACTACACAATTACTTAAGTGTAACTTTAGCGCCAGTCTCTTCAATTTTCTTTGCCAATGCTGTTGCTTCTTCTTTAGAAATTTGCTCTTTAACAATTTTTGGAGCTGCTTCTACAAGATCTTTAGCTTCTTTTAATCCTAATCCAGTAATTTCACGAACAATCTTAATTACATTAAGTTTATTCGGACCAGCCTCGGTTAATTCAACATCAAATTCTGTTTGTTCTTCTACTGCTGCTGCTGGTGCTGCTGCCGCTGGGCCAGCCATCATCATCGGAGCGGATGCTGTTACGCCAAACTTTTCTTCTAAAGCAGTTTTTAATTCAGATGCCTCTACTAATGTAAGAGAGCCAATTTTTTCTACTAATTCATCAACCTTTGCTGACATGGATAATTCTCCAATATTAAAATGATTGTAGTTTCTAATTAATGCAGCTTAAGCTGCTTTGTTTTTTGCTACTTCTTCAACAAGGTATGCAACATCGCGCAATACCGCATTGATAGCACCAACTATTCCTGAAGCCGGAGCATTTAAGCTACCAAGTATCGAAGCAATCAAATCTTCTTTGGTTGGCAATGCTGCTATTTGCTTTAATTGCCCACCATCAAATAATTGACCATCTACGATTGCAGCCTTTAGCTTAGGTTTATCAGACTTTTCTGATACATCCTTGATAATTTTAGCAGGAGCGATTGGATCGCTATAACCTACTATTATTCCTGTTTGACCAAAGAATTTATCCTCAGGAATAGAAAATCCTGGAACTTCTGCCAAAGCACGTTGAATTAACCTGTTTTTGGCAACTCTAAATGTTAGATTCTTTTTTCTTAGCTCAGAACGCAAATTATTGCTTTCTGTAACTGTCATCGCGGAATAGTCAAGAAGGTACAAAGCCGAAGCACCTTGAAGCATGGCTACCAATTCGGCAACTACTTGCTCTTTCTGCTGTTTTGTTACCATAATGAACTTAACTCAGATTAGAGTGTATATATACTTGTTATTGTACGGCACCAATAAATTGGAGAGAAGCCCGGATTCATAACAGTGCGTAATAGACATTGTTTAATAATTCTCAATTAATCTTGAGAATGGCCGCCCATTGATTGTTCACTTATATGAAGCCCAGGGCCCATAGTAGAACTGAATGCAATTCCACGTACATATTTACCCTTTGATGTAAGGGGTTTAGCACGTAGAATACTATTATATAATTCCATTGCATTTTCGGCTATTTGTTCAGTTGTAAATGAACATTTACCAACAGATGCATGTACATTGCCTGCTTTGTCTACTCGATATTCGATTTTTCCAGCTTTCACCTCGTTAACGGCTTTTGCTACATCAAAAGTTACAGTTCCACTTTTTGGATTAGGCATCAAACCGCGTGGTCCAAGAATACGGCCAAGTTTACCAACTTCACCCATTACATCCGGAGTTGCAATGATGACGTCAATATCTGCCCAGCCTGCTTGGATTTTTTGTGAATACTCTTCTAAACCAGCATAATCTGCACCAGCTGCTAAAGCCTCTGCATCTTTTGGTGATTTAGCCATTACAAGTACTCTTACGGATTTACCTGTTCCGTGAGGAAGCGACACTGTGCCGCGAACGAGCTGGTCAGCCTTTCTGGGATCCACACCAAGGCGGATCGCCACTTCGAACGATTCATCGAATTTTGCGGTTGCATTTTTTTTAACCAGCTCTACCGCTTCACGATACGAGTATTCTTTTGCTATGTCAACGTTTTTTAACGCCGATGTAAAGCGCTTACCATGTCGTTTCATGATTCTTTTCGTTCTTTGTGTGAATAAAATTAACCTTCTACTACTATGCCCATGCTACGGGCTGTACCACTAATCATGCTTATCGCACTTTCAATAGTGTCGCAGTTTAAATCCTGCATTTTCAACTTTGCAATATCTTCTACTTGCTTGGTTGTAACCTTACCAACCTTACTCTTGTTTGGTGAAGCTGAACCACCTGGCACACCAGCTGCCTTTGCAAGCAATACAGGCGCAGGAGGCGATTTCAATACAAATGTAAAAGATTTGTCTGAGTAAAATGTTATTACTGCTGGAATGATGGTTTCACCCTCTTTAGCTGTTTTAGCATTGAACTCTTTTACGAATTGCATGCCCGCCAAACCACGTTGTCCAAATGCTGGGCCAACTGGAGGAGACATTGTTGCTAGACCGGCTTTAAGCTGAAGCTTAAAGGATCCCATTACTTTTTTTGCCATAACTTATATGAAAAGGTAGTATGAGAAAATGTTGTGTTCTAATGATTTTCTATTTCAACTTGGCTGAAATCTAATTCCACAGGTGTTTTACGCCCTAAAATTCCTACTTCAACTTTCAATTTTTGTTTTTCTATATTAACAGCTTTAACAGTACCATTAAATGTATTAAATGGGCCTTCAATAATCTTAACTGAATCTCCAATAGAAAATGCTGTTTCTATAGATGCTATATTTTTTCTCTCTTCTATCCTACCCATAATGCGGTCTACCTCGTCTTGCTGTATAGGAGTAGGTGCCATTTTGGTACCAGCAAAACTAACTACCGAAGGTAAAGAACATATGATCTCTTTTAAACGCTTGTCTAGATTTGCTTCAATAAGTAAATATCCAGGCAAAGTATTCTTAATACGTGTTCTGCGCTTGCCATTCCTAACCTCGTATACAGTCTCTTGAGGTATAATAATAGAACGAATCTTTTCAACAAGATTAAGTCTCTCTAATTCCTGCTCTATACTGGTTTTTACACGCGTTTCATGACTAGTGAATGTACGCACTGCATACCACTTAAAATCATGACGGTCGGATATAGGTTGTATGTCTTCCATACTGAAAAAGCCTTTTGTTGTCCGAAGTGTAAAAACAAAAATAATTCAACATACCATAATGCTAAATCAACATTTAAGAGATCTTTCTTTAATTAAAATATCGCTTGGATAATATATGTCATAGCGAAATCAACTACCCAAACAAATGATGTAATAATCAAACATGATACAATTACAACAATTGTAGATTCTCTTAGCTGCTGCCTTGTTGGCCAGGAAACCTTTTTCATTTCCTTAGACACATCAGTTGTATACTCTTTTATCTTAGATATCATCTTATTTATACCTTAAAAAGCTAATTAACCAGGAATGTAGCACGGGTGGTAGGACTCGAACCCACAACCTACGGTTTTGGAGACCGTTGCTCTACCAATTGAGCCACACCCGTAATATTTAACTAAATTCAGTGAAGAGCTGATGACCGGGATTGAACCGGTGACCTCTTCCTTACCAAGGAAGTGCTCTACCAACTGAGCTACATCAGCAACTATAATCAGTAATCAATTACCGTGACATTAAACTGTTGAGCGGGAGACGAGACTCGAACTCGCGACCAACAGCTTGGAAGGCTGTGACTCTACCAACTGAGTTACTCCCGCATCTCTACCAAATATGTATTCAATGTACTTTACGCAGCTAAGTGGGCAGGGAAGGATTCGAACCTCCGAAGGCGAAGCCAGCAGATTTACAGTCTGCTCCATTTGACCGCTCTGGTACCTGCCCAGATGCACAGAGCTTGCAAAAATAAACATTATTACGATTAAAACAACAAAAAATAATTCTTGTGGATAAAATAAATTTTGACCCTTTCGAAAAAATCAGAAAAAAATTATGCTGATATTATTTGTAAATGATTAGATTTGTAGTCTAAAAAAGATAATTTAAATATCTCATTATATATGGATGTAAACGATGGCTAAAAAAGGAGCCCGCGTAATAATTACGCTAGAGTGTACTGAAGCAAAAAAAGAAGGCAGACCAGCTTCTCGTTATTCTACTACTAAAAACAAACAGAATCACCCTGAAAGATTGGAACTAAAAAAATACAATCCTTTCCTACGCAGGCATACCATGCACCGTGAAACTAGATAATTTAAAAGCTGCCTATGGCAGCTTTTTTTTATCGTAATGATTGCTCTAATGCAGTTTTGGCATCTGTTTTGGCATCCCTATATTTTACTATTAATGGTGTTGAAACGCTTATACCGTATTCTTTTGCAAATGTGCTTTGTAATGTTCTAGATCCGGGTACGACAACTGCATTTTCGGGAACTTCAACTGTATTACCATTCTTTGATGACAATATCTCTCCTTTTACTAGATCGTAGATATGAGTAGATCCATTAATTATTACTCCAGAACCCAATACCGCCCTTTTTCTAATTAGCACTCCTTCGTAAACACCACAATTACCACCAATCATAACATCATCTTCAATAATAACAGGTCTTGCACCTGCTGGTTCTAATACTCCCCCAATTTGGGCTGCCGCGCTAATATGGACATTCTTTCCAATTTGTGCACATGTACCAACTAATGCATGAGAGTCTATCATAGTACCAGAATCTACATAAGCACCTATATTTATATACATAGGTGGCATGCATATAACACCTGGAGCAATATAACATCCAGTTCTAATTGCCGAACCACCTGGAACAATTCTCACTTGACTATCTAGCGAGAATGTTTTTAATGGCAATGTATCTTTATCAAAAAAAGATGATGCACCTTCAGAATAATCTTTTAAAACTCCAGCACGAAATAATAGTAATATTCCCTTCTTAACCCATTGATGAACATGCCAAGTTCCATCTTCATTTTTGCTTGCAGACCTAATTTCTCCATTGTTTAATGAATCTAATAAGTCTAATAATATCCCAGCATTTTCTTTTGATCTTAATTCTTCTGTACTAGCATCAAATAATGACTCTAGTTTAATCTCAACACTTTTCATGATAGATTTTCCGTAAATTTATAAAGTCTCATCATATTTATCATATGTACAATTTACACTTTTTTGTAATTTTCTATTTAAGAGTACCTATATTTCTATCAGATATACATATATAGAAGGCTTACCTGAGAATCATATTCTGGAAGAAGTATTTACATTATTATCAAATGTATTTACCATTCCAATAGATGAAGAGTATTTTAAATCAATCTATACAAGAAAGAATATTCTTATATGTTTATGCTACTCTGAACAAGAGATTCTTGGTTGTAAGATAGGATATGAAGTACATGAAACTATGTATTATAGTTGGCTAGGAGCAACTTCTGCTTCCTATAGAAATATTGGAATTGCCTCTACCTT
>BJGZ01000020.1 GCA_014191195.1 Chlorobiota bacterium | reverse complement strand
CGAATAGTTACCCTAGACATAGCTGCATTAGTTGCTGGAACAAAATATCGGGGACAATTCGAAGAACGCATGAAAGCGGTGATGAATGAATTAGAAAAAGCAAAAGATGTCATTCTATTTATAGATTAATTACATACAATTGTTGGCGCTGGTGGTGCTTCTGGTTCCTTGGATGCATCTAATATGTTTAAACCCGCTCTAGCAAGAGGTGAGATACAATGTATTGGTGCAACAACATTAGATGAATATAGACAGTTTATCGAAAAAGACGGTGCATTAGATAGGCGTTTCCAAAAAATCACAGTAGATCCACCATCTTCTGATGAAACGATTCAAATACTCAATAATGTTAAAGATAGATATGAAACTCATCATGGCGTCAAGTATTCTGATGAGGCAATAATAGCATGTGTTCGACTTTCTGAACGGTATATCAGTGATCGATATTTACCTGATAAAGCCCTTGATGTATTAGATGAGGCTGGGGCAAGAGTTCATTTGTCTAATATTAATGTTCCAAAAGAAATTACAGAATTAGAAGAAAAGATTGAAGCAGCCAGAGCAGACAAAAACAGAGTTGTAAAAGCACAAAATTTTGAAGAAGCTGCAAAACTTCGTGATTTGGAGAAAAAGCATCAGCTAGAATTAGAAACCGCCAAAGCAGAATGGGAAAAATCTGCTGCTAATACAGTGTTTCCAGTAACTGCAGAAGATATTGCTGATATTGTAGCTATGATGACAAATATTCCTGTGAATAAAATTGCCGAGGGTGAGACTGTAAAATTATTGAACATGGCAGAAGAACTTAAAAAGCAAATTATTGGGCAAGATGAACCTATTGATAATCTTGCAAGAGCAATTAGGCGCGCCAGAGCAGGATTAAAGGATCCATCAAGGCCAATAGGTTCTTTTATGTTCTTAGGACCTACAGGGGTTGGTAAAACTGAATTAGCAAAAGTTCTTGCTAAGTATATGTTTGATAGTGAAGACGCTTTAATTCGTGTTGATATGAGTGAATATATGGAGAAATTTGCTGTATCAAGACTTGTTGGAGCACCCCCAGGTTATGTAGGTTATGAAGAAGGTGGACAGCTTACAGAGAAAGTTCGCAGAAAACCATATAGTATTATACTTTTTGATGAAATTGAGAAAGCACACCCTGATATATTTAATATACTTCTTCAAGTTTTTGATGATGGGATATTAACTGATGGTTTAGGCAGAAAAATTGATTTCAAAAACACAGTCATTATTATGACATCTAATGTAGGTGTTAGAGATCTTAAAGCTGGTGGTTCTATTGGTTTTTCAGAAAAAGCACCTGATGCAGAATATGATCATATGAAAAATACTATTGAAGAATCAATGAAAAAAATGTTTAATCCTGAATTTTTAAATAGGATAGACGATTATATTGTATTCCGTCAATTAAAGAAAGAACATATATTTTCAATCATCGATATTCAGCTTTCTAAATTGCTTACACGTATGCAATCAATGAATATAGAGATTCATTTAACAATAGAAGCCAAAGAATTTCTTGTAGATAAAGGATATGATGAAAAGTATGGAGCTCGCCCTTTAAGAAGAGCCATACAAAAATATTTAGAGGATCCTTTGGCAGAAGAATTACTAAAATCTGTAGTAAAAGAAGACACGATTGTGAATGTTGAATTGGATTCTCAAAAAAATGACTTAGTATTTATTGTCTTACCCAAACCCAAAAATAATATTGAGTTATTATCTGAAAACCCATTGCCAGATAAAGAATTAGCAATCCCTGCCAAATCGAATAAAAAGTAATAAATTTTAAAGGTCGAATTTTTTTTGACCTTTTTTTTTAGATTGTTTTGGTATTTTTGCCCAATTCTATACCTATTTATTAGAGAAACAATAGTGAATATTCAAAATCTAAAATCTGACATACCGGCAAGTATTGTTGTATTTTTAGTTGCTTTGCCTTTATGTTTAGGTATAGCACTTGCTTCGGGTGCGCCAATGTTATCAGGCATTATTGCCGGTATAATTGGTGGTATTATCGTTGGATTTTTAAGCAAGTCAGACACAAGTGTTAGTGGGCCAGCAGCAGGTTTAGCTGCAGTTGTTTTAGCTTCAATACATCAATTAGGTTCATTTGAGTTATTCTTGACAGCTGTGTTTCTTGCAGGGCTGATTCAATTGATAATGGGGATTACAAAAACAGGCTTTATTGCAGATTTTATTCCAACAAATGTCATTAAAGGGCTTTTATCAGCAATTGGAATTGTTCTTATTCTTAAACAGATACCTCATGCAATTGGTTATGATGCTGATATGGAAGGTGATTTCCAATTCTTTCAAATGGATGGTAATAATTCTTTTTCAGAAATACTCAATTCAATAAATAATATTACTCCCGCAGCTTTATTTATTTGTGCAATCTCTATTCCAATTTTAGTGTATTGGGACAAAACGCCATTAAAAAAAATGAAGTTTTTCCCTTCATCTCTTTTTGTAGTGATTTTTGGGGTGCTGATTAATAGCTTATTAACAAAATTCATTCCTTCGATGGCAATTGGTTCTTCGCATCTTGTAGCCATACCACAGATTTCTTTTAATCAACTAGATTCATTTATACATATTCCACAAGCATCATTTTTAATGATGCCATCAATATGGACGGTGGCAATTACAATTGCACTTGTTGCTTCTTTAGAAACTCTCTTAAATATTGAAGCTGTTGATAAAATTGATCCTCAGAAAAGACATACACCACCAAATCAAGAACTTATAGCTCAAGGGATAGGTAATCTATGTGCAGGAATATTCGGAGGAATTCCTATAACATCTGTAATAATAAGAAGTTCAGTAAATATTCAATCTGGCAATAAATCAAAATTGTCATCAATAATGCATGGCTTTTTTATTATTCTTAGTGTTCTATTATTTAGAGATATCATAAATGCAATTCCATTATCTTCTTTAGCAGCCATCTTATTAGTTACAGGTTATAAACTTGCTAAAGTATCAATATTTACTTCTATGTATAAAAAAGGGTGGCAAGAATTTATCCCTTACATCGCAACTGTTCTAGCAATCGTGTTTACAGATTTACTTATTGGGGTTTTGATTGGTTTAGGAGTAGGAATATTCTTTTTATTAAGAAATAATTTTAGAAATCCTTTTGAAAGAGAAGATTATCGTCTTCATGTTGGTGAGATTATAAAAATTGTGATGCCAAATCAGGTCTCATTCTTAAATAAAGCTTCTATTAAGGAGACTTTATGGAATATACCAGAACATTCTAAAGTGATTTTAGATGCTACAAATACAAATTATATAGATGGAGATATTTTAGAAATAATTGAAGACTTTAAAGAAATTGTTGCACCTCAAAAAAATATCCAATTAAATATATTAGGTCAAAAAGATACATATGTTCTCAAGGATCAAATTGAATTTGTAAATGTTCTAGATAAGGATACTCGTGAAAAATTAGATTATAAAAAAGTGCTGAGTTTACTTATTGAAGGGAATGAAAGATTTTGTTCTGGCACTATCTCAGATAAAAATTTTCTAGAGCAAGCTCATGCTACTGCACATGAACAAAGTCCAATGTGTGCAATAGTAGGTTGTATCGATTCTAGGGCCACGCCTGAGATATTATTTGATGCTGGTATAGGAGAAATCCTTACTATTCGAATTGCTGGAAATATTATATCTAAAGAAGTTGTTGGAAGCTTAGAAATAGCTTGTTCTAAATTAGGTGCTAAATTAATTGTTATCAAAGCTCATTCTAATTGTGGAGCAGTTGCCTTAGCTGTAAAAAATGTTAAAGAGCATAGTATCGGATCTATTACTTCGGTTATTCAAGATGTTGCTTCACAGGCTGGATTATATCCATTGACTGAAAATACTACCATAGAAAGTCAAATAGAACAAGTTTCAATTGAAAATGTAAAACATTCTGTTCGAGAAGTATTGCGTTTATCAGAATATTTAAGAACAAAAATTGAAGCACAAGAAATTGGAATTGTAAGCGCTTATCATAATATAAAAACTGGCAAAGTGGAGTTTACATCTGTAGTATAATCAAAGCAGATTATTTATAGAGAATAATCTCATCTGTGTTTTCTCTTAATAAAACTTTGTACTGCTTAAGAGATGTTCTAGGAGGTCCAGAGATTGGATCTCCTTTTTCATTAAATACTCCACCATGGCATTTGCAAATAAAATTTCTTGAGCGTGAATCCCAATTAACCGGACATCCCGCATGAGTACAAGCAGCATCAAATGCTTTTAATTCATCATCATATTGAATGATTATTGTCTTATCATTTCCAATCATGTATTCTATTGCATCCGTATTAGCAAATAATTCTTGTTTCCCCCCTATTACCACTTTGCTCAAGGTAGATTGTTTGCTTTTTGAACTAGATATATATTTCAAAGCTCCAGTCGTCAAAGCAAGAATGCCTGTCCAACCAAATATATGCTCTATAAATGATCGTCTATCTATCTTATTCATGATGTTTATTCACAGAAAATGGAAATTCAGATAATGAATATGCTCTGATGAAATATATGATGAGTCCTAATGCTATAAAACCAATTCCATATAAGGCAAATATTCCAGTTGAAATAAACAGAAATAACCAAATAGCAATTGCTATGATAATAGGTAATGGATACAATTTCATTTTCCATGGAAAAAATGTTTTGCCATTTCTCTTTCTTAATAATATTAACCCAATACCACCTCCTACAAACTGGACTAATGCTCTCATTGCAACAATTGCGCTAATAATTTCACTCATTCTAAACAGTAAACTAAAAATAAAAGCAACAGAACATAAGATAATTAATGATATATGAGGAAAATGTTTGGTAGGGTGAAGTTGTGCAAAAACTTTAAAAAAAACTCCATCTTTTGCTGCAGCATAAGGGATTCTTGAATATCCTAAAGTGACGGCAAACAAAGAGCTAAAAGCAATGATTAATATTAATATGGTTGCAATATAGGCTGCAGTAGATCCATAAATACTTTGAACAAATGTGCTTACAATAAACTGAGATTGAGCAGCTTGTTGCCAAGGTATTACTCCAATGATACTGATATGTAAAGCACAATACAAGATGGATATTCCCGCTATCGAGTAGAAAATACTTTTAGGTATAATTTTTTCTGGCTCAGAAATTTCTCCTCCTAAATGACAAACATTATAATACCCCAAATATGAATACACAGTTTTTAACATTGCATGTCCTAATCCTGCAAAAAATAATGAAGAAAACACGCTAGGTTCGGCAGGAATATCAAAAGCATAAGCATAATTAAAATGTGTTATTCCACCAAATATTAACCATCCCATTGTTCCAATAACAGTAATCCATAACACTAAAGATATTTTCCCTATATCTTTTATATTTCGATATAATAAAAGAAAAATAAGAATGACAATCCCACCAGCTATCATTTTTTGTTGAATCAAAGAAACCGGCATTACATAGGAGAAATACTGAGAAAAACCAATCGAACCAGAAGCGATAACTAAAGGTGCTTGAAAGACAGTTTGCCATATAAATAGGAAAGACATAATCTTACCAAAAGAAAATTTACCATAACTCTCTTTTAGAAATTCATAACTTCCTCCTGCTTTTGGCATAGCAGCTCCTAATTCCGCCCAAATACAACCATCTACAAATGCAAGTAATGCACCTGCAATCCATGCTATAATTGCTTGTGGACCATTCATAGATTGAATCACCATTGGCAAAACAATAAATGGTCCAATTCCTACCATATCAATCATATTTAATGCTAAAGATTCCTTGAAGCCAAGGTTTCTTTGTAATGTCTTAGTCTCTATTTGTGAGTTAACTGTATTCATGTAATTGAAGCATTGTGTATTATTGTGTGGCTGTTTAGCTATATATATATGTAAAAATACAAAAGCCATACGGTTAAATTGTTTTGATGATCATTTAGAATTTCTCTTTTTCAGTATTTATTATGTACTTACACAGACATTATTATACATTATATCAATGCATTACAGAATGTTCTTTACATCTTAAGAACCATATTATTACAGATATATATTCTCAAGAAAAAAACACTCTGATTATACAATTTGAATATCAAGGTATTATTCAAGCATTAGAATTCTCAATGAATTCTGGTAATTCGTGCATGTATCTAAAAGGAACATCACATAAAGCAAAACACAATGCCGTGTCAATGTTTCCCGAATTAATTGGTATGCAGTTTATTGATTCTGCAATACATCCCTTTGATAGGATTATTAAGATTTCATTAACGGGCGCTTCAATTGTGGCATTATTTTATGGAGGGGCATCTAATGCTATTTATAGTATTAGTAAAGATGATACAATGATTTCTTCTTTTAAGAAAACTACATTGAATATTGGTGATCCATTTGTACCTGTAACGATGCCCCCAAAAAGTATGATATCGTTTTCTCTAGATACGCCTATCCTAGATGCTCTGTCTTCTTGCTCATTATTACTTGGCCCAATCTATGGCAAGGAAGTTCTCAATAGGTTCTATGCGAAAAAAGGGAAATGTTTTACTGACACATTAACTATCGATGATGTTCATTCACATGAGATTGATGAAATATTATTATGTGCAACAGAGATAAAAGATCTGGCCCTTACATCAAAGCAATTTTATCTGTATAGAAATTCTGAAAATCAATCAATTATCTCTTGCATCGAATTGGAACAGTATACTGAGTTTGTGTGGAAAGGGGAATCTATTAGTGAAGCAATCAGAAGAGCAAAAGGATTAGAAATAAATAGCAATTCATTCCTAAAATCGAAGGAAATTATAGAAAAGAAAATTAGTCAGTCCATAGAAAAAATACAGAAATCATTAAGCCAAATCACAGATCAATCAAAATCATCGGAAAGAATTGCAAAAGCAATATTATATGGAAATCTATTACTAGCACAGACACATCAATCACATAATATAGTAACAGATACTTTGCAATGTGTTGATCATGAAGGTCAGTATATTTCTATACCAGTGATTAAGAATAAAACTTGCATTGAAAACGCAGAAATATATTTTGAAAAAGCTAGAAAAAACAAAGTAAAAGAAAAAATCAATCAACAAAAATATCCTCAATTACTGCAAACATTAGAGAATCTACAAAGTTTAAAAAAAGATATAAGTACTTATAATTCAACTAAGCAGATAGAATCATTAGATAGTATTTATTCTTCGATAGTTTTAGGTGTACAAAAGACAAAAACTCAACATGATTCACCTTATAGAGTATTTGTGTTAAGTGAGGATTTTACTGTGTATTTAGGGAAAAATGCCGAAAATAATGATCAATTAACAAAACAGTTTGCTAAATCAAATGATATATGGCTTCATGCAAGGGGAGTTAGCGGAAGCCATGCCATTATTAAAGGAAAAGGGATACCACCCAAACATATCATTGAAAAAGCAGCAGCAATAACAGCATATTATTCTTTATCTAGAAATGCTAGCTATACCCCTGTTTCATATACATTCAAAAAATATATTAGAAAGAAAAAAGGCTCACATCCAGGAGCAGTTATGATGGAAAGAGAAGAAGTAATTATGGTAAAACCATATAATCCAAATAGTTAGAGATTCTTATACATTTTAATATGTGGAATATTTACTTCTATAAATTCATTACCAATTCTGGTGTAGAGCAAAGAATCATAAAATGAAGCAGACTCGATTCTAGCGTAAAGTTCCATTGTAGAATAGTGCATATGTATCGCTGTTTGTTCTGCGAATTCTACCATGTCCTTACCTAAACCCATACCTTGAAATTTTGGACTAACTGCTACTTGCCTCATTTTTATAGTAGTTTTATCAATCTCTTTCAGAATTAAACAACCAACTACTAGACGTTCGGTGCTTGCAATAATATGTATATCATGCAGATCTTCAGCAATATCTTTTTCTGTACAATGTAAGCCAAGAGGGTATTTTAAGACCTCATTTCTTAATGCCATTGCAGATATATATTCTTCACTTTGATATGGGATAATCTTACATATGGTGTTTAATCGTAATCTTGAGCGCTTAGGTAATGATTGAACAATTAATGAATAAGAAATATCTATAAGAGATTGAATAAAAGATGCAGTTAAGCTCCCATCATTAAAGCATACAGTAATCCAATGATTTTTATTCATATGATAACCAGGACGTATAGCCTGATATTGTTCTAATAATTCTGGAATGAGTAAAGAATGATGCTTTAGATTTATGAAACCGGGCTTGTCTATTGATAAAAGAGCAAATATTTTATTTTCAACTTTTATAACCATCGTATATTCATCAAAAGGAAATGATTCAACACTTCTTTTTTTTGACATGCAATAAGAATATATCTCTTCGAATGACATATAATATTCCCTATATAATGTGAAATTATCTTGAAGTTGGCAAAAAAAACAAAGATTTTTGTAAGCCGTTAATCTACAATGTTAAACAGATACAATGTACAGTATGAAACACTTGAAATTTATAACTTTTCTAGTCATTTTATGTTCTTTTTTTCATAGAGGAACAATCTTATCCCAATCTATTATTGCTTCCGGACCTATGATTGCTCATGGAGAAATGAAAGAAGTAACTATTTGGTTACAAACAATTAAAGAAGCAGACTGTAGAATTGAGTATACATCTGAATCTGATCCAAAAAAGTATACTACAAAAGTAGAAAAAGCAATTGCCCGGAATGCATTTACTGTAAAGTGTATTGCAGACAAAGTAGAACCTGGAAATAAATATATATATGAAGTATATGTAAATAATAAAAAACAAAAATTCACATATCCCTTAACATTTCAAACACCTGCCCTTTGGCAATGGCGAACAGATTCACCTGATCTTAAAATAGCTTTAGGAAGTTGTTTCTATGTTAATGATGAGCAATATGATAGACCCGGTAAACAATATGGGACTAATTATGAAATTGTTCAAAGTATAGCAAATCAAAAGCCTGATTTAATGTTATGGTTAGGAGATAATACATATTTACGCGAAGCAGACTATGGCTCAAGAACCGGGATAATCAATCGATATACACATACTAGATCATTAAAAGAATTACAGCCATTATTAGCCTCTACGCATCATTATGCAATTTGGGATGATCATGATTATGGGCCTAATGATGGTGATAGAGGATATACTCTAAAATCATATACAAAAGAGGCTTTCTCAATGTTTTGGGGCAATCCGCAACCATATGATGCAGAGGGTAATTATACTACTTTTCAATGGGGTGATGTACAAGTATTTTTATTAGATAATAGAACATTTAGATCACCAAATAAAAGTAAAACTGGAAAAAGAACAATTTTAGGTGAAAAACAATTGCAATGGCTAATGGATAATTTGATCTCTAGTACTGCAACATTTAAACTTATCGCTATTGGTGGACAATTTGTCAATCCCAATGCTGTATTTGAAAATTATTCTACTTATGCTGATGAAAGATCTGAAATTATAAAAAGAATAGGCATTGAGGGAATTAAAGGAATTGTGTTTTTGTCGGGAGATAGACACTATGCTGAATTAAGCAGCTTAGACCCATTTGCTCACAAGCTTACATATCAAATCTATGACTTAACATGCTCACCTTTAACCTCAGGTACATTTTCTCCAAAATCAGATGCTGAAAAAAATCCATTTAGAATACCAAACACAGATATTTATGAACATAATTTTGGAATGATAGAAGTACATGGCAAAGGAAATGATAGAGCCATTAAATTATCATTGAAATCTACAAAAGGTATAGATTTCTGGAGTGTAGATATAAAGGCTACCGATTTAGGTTATCTGGCTAAATAAGAATCGATTTGAATATTATTGAACATCTATCCTTAGTTATTTTCGAAAAGCGACCATTATTTGCCGAAGCAATCAGATATATGCTCGATTCAATATTTTATGATATCAAAATAGCCAAAAATAAAGCTGATGTACTCACCCTAATTGAACAACAATCTATTACTATCGTTTTAGTTGATTTATCGATGCATGGTGAAGAAATATTAGACATAATTATGAGAAAAAAGAAATTGATAACAAGAATGTTCGTAATTCTTATTAATTCTCATAATGATGAAACCCTTGCATTTAAGCTATTAAATAATGGAGCTTATGGATATCTATCATCCACAAGTACAAAAGAATCATTAGTCCAATCCATAGAAGCCATTTGCCAAGGAAAAAAATATATAGATTCAGAATCTTTAAAGTCCACATTATACACAAATAAAAAGATTAATACATTTTCACTTCCTCATGAAAAGTTATCTGATAGGGAATACCAAATATTTATCATGATTGCAAAAGGTTCAACTGTTGGGGAAATTGCCGAAGAACTATATTTAAGTGTTAAAACAATAAGTACTTATAGAAAAAGATTATTGGATAAGTTGTCATTTGTAAATAATGCAGAACTTGTTCAGTATGCCTTAAAGAATGTAATAGGATTTTTGTGATATATGTAAAATACTTTGTACCTGTAACAAAGATAGTTGGCTGTACTCTTTGCAAGTGGAAATCACCATCACCACAATGAATAATGCAAGCAGCAATCATTGATCTTTATCAGTTATCTCTCATCATCATCAATGTATATATTCAGAATCTATTTTACTCTTATCTCTATCTGCAGTTTTAATGTTATATCACTTGTCAACATCCATTCGCAAACATCTCAATCTTTTAAAAAAATTCAGATAATTACTTCAAATAATAAACAGATAAATGATCATTTTTATTATTTACCATTACCTTCATCTTTGAATAAGCCAGAATATCAAAATATAAAGCAATTTGTTCAAAAAGAATACGGCGAAAATGCATTAGCAGAACCACTTAATTTTTTTCGAATAATGGATTGGGTTAGTAGTAGATGGGTACATGATGGATCAATAAGTTCATCAACAATGAATACATTAGAAATACTTAAAGCAGCAAAAGCAGGAAGAAATTTTAGCTGTATAGAATATGCCAAGGTTATGTCTGATATTCTTACTGCACTTGGCTATATTTCAAGAGTAGTTGGCATCACTACTAATGCTATTGCATATGGTTATTTCGGCGAGGGGCATGCAGTAAGTGAAGTATGGTCTAATACTCTTCAAAAATGGATATTTATAGACCCACAATTTAGTATTTATGCTAAGTATAAAGGACAATTCTTGAATTTTTATGAGATGAAAGAGCTGAAAAAAAAAGGAAAATATTATGATATTGAATTTGAAGTTTCTGAATCATATTGCAGAGTGAATGGGCGAAATAAGAAAGATCTTATTAAAGAATATAAAGAATTTCTATCTCGATATTTTTCATATATGATGATAGATATAATCAAAGATGGTAAGTCAATATTATTAATTTATGGTTTAGATGGAAAAAATCAGTTTTTAACCAGTCAAGGAGGAAATGGAAAAACATCTATTTTTACCGATGATATCGATGATATGTATTTTGAGTTAAATCAAACTACAATCATTTTCGATTTTAATGTTCCAACCTTAGATTGTTCTACAATTGTTCAAAAGTATAATGTAAAAAATAGACAGGATTATTTTTCAAAAATGTCTGAATTCGCCTCAACACCAGATTTTACCTTGTCTTTTGCTACAAATACTCCTTGGTTTAGTTTTTATGAAGTTAAACATGATGAAAAATCTGATTGGAAAACTGTTCAATCAAGCAATAATTATCAATGGAAACTTCATGATGGGATGAATGTAATTCACGTTAGATCTGTAAACCAGTCTGGCATTTATGGCGTAATCACCAAAATGCAGATTCAGTATCAGGAATAAGACATCAAGGCAGATAATACGAGTATACTAAATAATAGGAGTATCCATATTTTTTGCTTATGATATGAAGACAAATATGGTATATATCCTAATGCAAAAATACTGAGTACTATAACTATTACAGATGCATCAGTTGGCAAACTTTGAATGATTCCGTGATAAGGCAGAAATATCCATTCTGGTTTTAATGATTCTATCTTTGTAAGAAAAGCGTCTGCAGGTATATTGTCTCTCACAAAAAATGAGAATATATATGCAATCATCATGAGTATAAATGTGTATATCCCAAAGTACTTAGATGAAATACATACTTGCACATATTCTCTTAATTTCTTGTGATAGATTTTGCCAATTATGATAAGTAATGCAGGTAAAAGAATCGAATGTAATGTAAATAATCTAGCAATAGTATCTTCAGAATTTTTCCCTAATATATTAGTAATTACATTCCCGCCTAGCCAATCTGCATGATATTCTAATATTCCTGTTACGATAGCATAAGAAGTAGCAGAATATTGCGTCCAAGGAAGAATATATCCTGTCCAAGAAATAATGAATATGATACTTGAAAAAAGCCACCACATATGCCAAATGAAAGCATGTGTAGAATGAACAAATTTATAAAACACAGCAAGAATTGGTAAGATAAGGCACATCAATATCAGCAAATGATTATTGAATGTATGAAAAGCATGGATGATCTTACCTATGCTAGATTGATAAATAATACTATGCACACTGTAAAATGATTGAGTTGGTCTAATTGAATTTTTAGTAGCATTGCGCACATAATATTGCCCTTCAACAGCTATTGTATCTCCCTCAGCATCAATAACACTTCTATCAGATCGCACATATTCTTGAATCACTCCATTAGAGCTTATTATTGGTGATTTACTAGGAATATAGAACATACTCAATAAAATGCCACTAATACATTGTAATATGAGTAGTATAAAAAGAGTCTTGAATAAAGTAATCACAAAAGGTTGCTTGAAAAAAGAAATATCCTTTGGACTAGGAGTTAATCTAATAATAAACCATTGTCTTACAGAATTATATGTATCAATTAATGGTGAGCTCATTGCTGTATAATATTAAACTTTTGCATAATCAAGAGCACCTTTAGGCCAAAGAGCAGCATTTAAAATTGCAGGTAAGACATCTTGAATTGAAGCTACTGTATGCCACATTAAAAGATGTTCTTCACGCATAAATTTTTCTTGAACTGTTCTTTCCAGCATTGTAATTAATGGATCATAAAACCCATTTGTATTCACAATGATGATAGGCTGATGTGCTAATCCAAGTCTTTTCCATGTAATTGCTTCTAATAATTCTTCTAATGTTCCACATCCACCAGGAAGAGCTATAATTGCATCTGATCTTCTGATCATCTGAAGTTTTCTAGAATGCATATCTTTTACTTCTTCTAAGATAGAAATATTTTTATGACCCCATTCTAGATTTTGCATGAATACAGGAATTATTCCAGTTACATGTCCACCAGAAGCAATTGCACCATCAGCCAATTTACCCATAAGCCCTGTGCTGCCCCCACCATATATAATGTTTATACCCTGTTTGGCAAATATTGCACCCAAATCATAAGCTGATTGTAAATGAATGGGATTGCATTTGTCGCTAGAAGCACAATACACACATACTGTTGAAACTGTATTCATAAAAGTGGAGAGTAAAATCAAAAAAACAAAAATATATGTGCAAATATAGTAAGTATAAAATTTGTAATGGTTTTGCAGTGTATAAATGGAAAAAATATAAGATCATTTTTGAAACAAAAAATAAGTTTTTCATAAAATCGTACTTACAATGTAACCAAGGCACATTAATTGATATATTGTAATAAAGTGATCAGTTTGATAATTCATTGATGGTAAATCCTGAGTGATGAAAAACAAGCATCACGTACTTTATAGCTTGAAATGAAATATCTTATATAAAACCATACAAATCCGATTGCAGCATAATTGGAAATAAAGGAATAAAGCATGAGGAAACTGTTTCTCACATATGTAATTTTTTGCACACTAATATTATTGAGTAATACTATTGTTTATGCTGGAGGAACTTCTAAGAGTTCTCAAAGCAAAATAGCAGCATTATATTCAAAAAAGATTATGACAGGTGGGGTGATAGTTGCTGCTAATCAATCTAAAAATGACACAGCATTTTCATTTAGAAGAACACTGGCAGATACATCAAAACCAAATAGAATCATAGGGATTAGAGAGAGTTCTGGAGGTTTATACTTATTAGAAATGGATGTAGCAGAAAATCAGCAAAATCTCCAAATAGGTATCTATAATCTATTAGGTAAAAAAGTATTGGATGTACATCAAGGCACTGAATATTCTGGAAAATCAAAACTATTTGACATGAATGTACAAGGTGTTCCTAATGGAATATATGTGTGCATCGCTCAAGGTGATAATTTTAGACTTGCAGAAAAGTTCTATATATCACGATAGTTTGTAATCATATCTTTTTTTGAGGCCGTTACATAACGGCTTTTTTTTTAATGATAATTATAACATTTTATTTTTCTTGAATGTATATGAAAATCTTCTATAAAATGTGTTTAGTTGTACTTGGTTTTGGTATAATAAATCAAACAATACTTATTGCATCTGATGGGCAATATCATGCTTATGCATTGTCTTTTTTATGGATTGCAATAGCTTTATTAGCTGCAAGAATTGGAGGTATGATCGAAAAATTAAAACAGCCTTCAGTTCTTGGTGAATTATTAATGGGAACCATTCTAGGGAATATGTTTTTATGTGGCATAGATTTTTTTCAACCTATGAAATCAGATGTATATCTTCATTTTTTGGGTGAAATAGGCATAGTAATTTTATTGTTTCAAGTAGGATTAGAATCTAATATAAAGCAGATGCAATCGATTGGAATGAGGGCGTTTTTTGTTGCAATTATTGGGGTACTAGCACCATACTTATTGGGTAGATATCTTGCTGGCCCATATCTAATGCCAGGATTTTCAGACCAAACATATATTTTTTTAGGAGCTACATTAACCGCAACTTCTATTGGAATTACAGCAAGAGTCTTTAAAGATTTCAACATAATGGATAGTAAAGAATCAAAAATAATTATAGGGGCTGCAATTATCGATGATATCATAGGTTTAGTTATTCTGGCAATAGTAACAGCTATTATTCAGAATGGGACTTTTGATATTCATGAACTATTGATTACATCGTGTTTAGCATTAGGATTTCTCATAGCGAGTATTTTAGGTGGCTCTTATTTAGCTCCTTTTTTTGGGAAATGGCTATCTCATATTCATGCAGGACAAAGCATGAAGCTTACATTTGCATTAAGCCTTGGTTTTTTATTAGCTTATCTTGCAGATGCAATAGGCTTATCTCCAATTATTGGGGCATTTTCTGCAGGATTAATGCTTGATTCTACGCATTTTAAAGATTTTCACAGTTCACATCTCATTCAAGAATTACAAACCATAGGACATAATCAGCAGTCTGAAGTAGAAACAAAAATATTATCTGTAGCTGAAAGAGCTAATGAAAAACATATAGAAGAATTAATAGCCCCAATCGGACAATTTACAACGCCAATATTCTTTATCATTACTGGTATGTCTGTTGATCTTATGGTATTTACCCAAACTTCTACAGTATTATTAGGAATACTTTTAACAGTCATAGCAGTTATTGGTAAATTACTTTCTGGATTTGCAGCTGGAAGGGGTGTAAAACATTGGTTAATTGGTTGGGGAATGGTACCTAGAGGAGAAGTGGGACTTATTTTTGCATCAGTAGGAAAATCATTAGGAGTAATAAATGCTAATGAATATTCTGTGATCATTTTGGTAATAATAAGTACAACATTTATATCCCCAATTATGCTTAATTATTTAATAAAAAGATATCAATTTGTATCTTGAGAATCATTCTTTTTATCTTGTTTAAGAATATTCTGCAATGCCAAAGATAGATGCTGCTCTATATCTAAAGGAATTCCATCTTGATTTACGGAAGCTTTAGAATTTCTTTTCTTTAACTCTTCTTGCCCGCCACTTATATGTTGATGAACTTGCATAAATTCTCTTAAAAGAAATTGTTCAAATGCATAGAGGTGAGACAAAGTATTTTCAAGTTCTTTTTCTGTTAACTCTTCAAATGGTGCACGGTATATATTACCATTTTTAACATTATCAACTAATATACTTACTTGTTTCTTTCGATAATCTCTTAAATCTATATTGTTAACTAATAAGATTTGCTCATCATTTTGTAAAACGCCAACAGCTCTTAATAAAGAGTGCAAATCTACTTTGTCTATTACATATTCAATCATAACTTTTTCCTTGAAAAATAAAGCCACTATATAGACGCAGAAAAGTGAAATTATTTGTCTACAGTATTCATTAATTGTTCAATGTCTTTTGTTGTTCTAGCTAATGCTGCAGACATATTAATGGGCCCATTATCTGTTATCAATATATCATCTTCTATTCTTATTCCGATATTCCACCATTTTTTATCGCATGGACTACCTTTTGGAATATACAAACCTGGTTCTACAGTAATTACAGAATTATTCTTTAATACTCCTCCTGTTCCAGCATCATGAACATCTAATCCTAAATAATGGGAAGTACCATGCATAAAATACCATTTCAACTGTTCTGAAGTTTGAATGATCCCAAGTTCGGTTAATCTTTTCATTAGAATAGCTTGAGCAGCATTATGTGGCGCTTTAAAAGTTTCACCAGCAGTACAATGTTGCATTGCAGAGTCTTGAGCTTCAAGCACGATATCATAGAGAATTTTTTGTTCTTCAGAAAACTTACCATTAATTGGATAGGTTCTTGTTATGTCAGCTGTGTAATGCTGATATTCTGCACCACAATCAGCTAAAACTAAATCCCCATTTTCAGTCTGTTTTTTATTTCTTGTATAATGTAGAATACATGCATTATATGAAGACCCCATAATGGAAGAATATCCTATATCTTCGGCACCTAATTGTTTAAAAGAATATTCCATTGCAGCTTCTAATTCATATTCCATCATGCCAGGTTTTGCAGACTTCATACTTGCTTTATGACCTGATATACTAATATCTATAGCTTTTTGCATAAGCCTTATCTCATCAATATCCTTTATTTCTCTCATTGATATAAGTAAGGGTAATTGCACTTTCACATATAAATTAGGAAAACTGTCTTGCAATGTTTTGCGAAGTTCTGTCTCGATAAAATATGGCTTATCTGCTAAAGGAACCTTAATTTGATTAGTAGGTAATCCTGTAAAAAAGACTGTATCTATACCCTGTAATGAAGACAATAAAACATCTTTAAACTCTGAATATGCAATTGCTTTTTCAAGTCCCAAAACAGACATTGCTTCTTGAGGGCCCATAGAAGTTCCAGACCAAACTTCTTTATCTTTTTTTCTCGTTTGTAAAAAAGCAATTTCATGATATACATTCCCATCTTTCTTTATACCACCTGGTGATAATATTAAAGCGCTACTTGGATCAGGAATACCTGTTACATACCAAAAATTACTATTCTGACAATACTCATAGTCAACGTCATTTTGTCTATTTCTGATATCAGCAGATAATGATACAATTAAAGACTTTGGCGAATGTGTATTAAGAATTTTTTCACGTCTTTCTTTAAATCTATGTACTGGGATTCCATCAGAATAGGGATATATATAATCAAAAACTACATTAGGGGCTTGTGAATAGGATTTATCTGGATAACATATTAAGGCAAAACAAAGCAACAATAGTGATATGTTATGTTGATTGAACATGCTTAATAATCCTTAGTAAAAGTATAGATATCTGAAGTATGTTGATTTTTTAAGATTATATAGTAAACTCCCATTGTTAAATGGGAAATATCCAATACAGGTTGAGAATGAGAACCAGACATCAAACATTTACCATCTATTGAATACAATGTAAAATCAAATGAGGGGATATTTATATAATCAAATGAAAGAAACCCATTCTTGCACAGTAAAGTTCTTTGAGTTTTTTGATCTTTTAAATATGTAAACTTTCCTTTCTTAACTCGCATTATCATGTTTTGTCTAAAAGGGATTGTATTATTAGGAGCAAACTCATCGGTAATAATAAGAACTGGTGATGCATTATTAACATCATACCAAGTATATTCAACAATAGTAATTTCTCCTTGCTTATATGTTTCTGTAATGCGTTTTACACTATCAATTGTGCCATATCTCATCCTTAAAGTTCCAAAGCCATCGTATACTTTTTTAGAAGACTTAATATCATTTTTATCGAAAAGTGTATCCCCAAATGCCATTGGAAATGTTAATAATGTAGCTTGTTTGATTAAAGGGAAATAATTTTTGTTGTTATTCTTATCTATATATCCACTACCTAACAAAGTAAATGTAGAATCTGTAAAAGAATAGGCTTCATATTCTTGAGTCTTGGCAAGAGAATCAATAAGTTCTAAAACAAAATCAGCTTTGATCTCATTAAAAGGTGATAATTGAACCTTCAGATATTGAAGAATTTGAAAAGTATTCTGAAACTTTACAGCCGAGAAATCCCAATACACATTTGTTCCAGCAGAACCTGATGAAACAATACTATCGGGAATTGCATCGAATTGATCAAATCTTGTATCTGTAATTATACCATAATCAGATCGTAAAAAACTGGGCTGTGAAATTAATGGTAAACTATTTACCACGATAAAACATAGTGAAAAAATCAATTTAGAGATACAGTGAACTTTGAAGAAATTCATGAAGATAAACCAATAGAAAGTGTAAAGTTCTTATGCCACATAACGATTGCAAAATACATAAAAGAAATTAATTGAATCCTTAAAATTGGCAAGGTGAGCATTACAATTACATATTCATGAATAGAAGTTTTGCCATACACAAAATAAGCGGTAAGTTCGCATTGCAGTGTTTACTAATTTTAGCAATTCTTGATATTATGAACACGGACACAAACAAAGAAATCCGAGTTGGAATAGTTGCTTTGACATCACTCATTCTCCTTGTAGCAGGAATTACTATAGGCAAGGGCTTATTGGTGGGTGTATCTCAAAAAACCGTCCTCTTCAAATTTTCCTCTTCTGGTGGAATCGATATTGGATCGCCTCTATTTATCAATGGAGTTAAGCGAGGTTCTGTTATGTCTGTAAAAAATAGTAATGGTGGCGTTCAGATTATGTCTTCTCTAGATGATTATTCTGATCTTTATGCCGATGCAACTGCAAAAATCAGCATGTTAGAAATAACGGGTGGAAAAAAAATAGATATACAACCTGGAAAAACTGGTTCTTTTTCGCCACAGAAAGAGATACAAGGTACTTTATCAGTAGATGCAACAGAATTGATTGCTTTGTTTGGGGATTTGGGTGGAGATGCAAAAGGAATGGTTAAAAAATTAGATACAATACTTAGCCAAACAAATGAATTATTAGCAGATGGTAAAGTTATTAAGCAATTAAAAAATACGATTCAAAATGCTGATGAAATGGTGGCTACTTTGCATTCTATGGTAGGTGACAATAAAGAGAATTTAAGAACTTTGGTAAAAGATCTTCAAGGTTTGGCTAAAGAAGCAAGGGCTGCAATTAATAATAATGAACCTAAAGTTCAATCTTTATTAACAAAGCTTGATAGCTTAGCCGATTCTGGAAAAAGACTTATTGCTAAAACTGATACTGCCGTAGCAGGCGCAAATGGAATGATTTTAGATGCTAGGTCTGTAATTAGTGATATAAAGACGAAAGATGGTTTTGTAAATAAATTACTATATGATGGGAAATTATCCAATAAATTGGATTCTACTCTTCTACTTATTAATAGCTTTTTGTATAAAGTTCATGAGCATGGTTTGAATGCAAATATTCGTTTGGGTACAAGGCCTTAATTTTTTATCGTTCATTTAATAGCCGCTAAAATCATGGAATCATTAAGTAATTCAATTGAGAAAGCACAACATTCTGAATTAGAATTGACTAAAGAATATTTATTGCTTGCCGAACATGCAACAATTAATGCTTCTTTTGAATTAGCATATGATTATTCTCAAAAAGCTCTGATACATGCTCAAAATATTGAAGATGACTTACTTATTGCAGAATCATATGCATTATTAGGAAGAGTATCTTTCGAATTATCAATGTTCCGTCAGTCGATTGAATATATAAGAAAAGGGGGCTCGATTTTTGAAAAAAAAGGTTTGATGCAAAAAGCAGCACAATTATGTAATAAACTAGGAATTTCCTATGCTGCTAATAATGAAATAACGAAAGCGATTGATTATCATTTAAAAGGGTTGGGAATTGCCGAAGAAATAGGGGATTTGCGTGAAACAGCTAATAGTTATTCATATTTGGGAAATGCATATAGTTTAATTGTAGAAAATGGGTCTGCATTAGATTATTATAAAACCGCATTAAGTATAATAGAGACCATCGATGATGAACCATTAAAAGGTAAAATTCTTTGTAATATCGGAATATGTTATAGCAATTTTGATCAGCATGATAAAGGTCTGGAATATATTCTACGTTCTATAGCTATATTTCAGAATCTTGATGAGAAAAAGCCATTAACTGCCTTATTGGCAAATCTGGCTCATATGTATTTAAAATTGAAAGATTATTCTTTATCTCTAGAATATTCACGTAAAAGTTTGGCGCTTTCTGAAGAAATGAATCATGCTTCCTTATTGGTTCAAAATTATTCCAATTTAGGAATAGTGTACTATGAGGCCGATATTTCTTTGCAAGATTTTGAAAAGTCCAAATTTTATTTACATAAAGCACTCACTATTGCAAAGGAACATGACTTAAAGGATAAAATTCTTTATCTACATAAAGATTTAAGCTCATTGTGGGAATATGCTGGAGATTTTAAACAAAGCCTTATGCACTATAAAATGCATATTGAAATGGCTCAAGATCTGATTAATGCAGATGTAAAAAAACAAGTGCAGGAATTAGAAACAGAAAGAACAAAATTACTTCAAGAAAAAGAATTTGAACATGAGCGTATTATTGCTGCTGAAAGATCTGCAATATTAGAAAATATATTACCCGCTTCCATTATTCAACGATTAGTAAATGGCGAAAAGAGAATAGTAGATAGATTTAAAGGAGTTTGTGTTTTATTTCTTGATGTAGCGGGATTTACAGAGATATCTGAAGCTTTGGAACCGGAAGAATTACTAGATTTAATGGATTCTATATTTACTTCTTTTGATGAGATAAGTAATACTTACAAGCTAGAAAAAATCAAAACGATAGGTGATGCTTATATGGCCGTATGTGGAGCCCAATTACCTGTAGAAAATCATGCATTAATGACAATATACGCTGCTTTGTCGATGATGAATGTTCAAAGAGAAATTAAAGTGAAGAATGCGATGATCCCATTACGATTTAGAATAGGTATTCATTGCGGAAATGTAGTTGCTGGAATTATCGGTGAAAATAAATATTCTTATGATTTATGGGGAGATGCAGTAAATACTGCAAGTAGAATGGAAACCAATTCAGAGCCAGGTTATATTCATGCTAGCCAAGATTTAGTAGATATATTAAATCAACAATGTGCAGGGAAAACCGAATATATCATTCCTTTTGTAATGGATGCTAGAGAACCCATGAATATTAAAGGTAAAGGAATGATGCAAACATATTATATCAAGGAACTTACAAAAAAGCTGTAGTACTTAATGAGATATTGATAAAATTGTAATGATCATACTCTCATCGTGTTCATGAACAGTATAGATAATTCTCCATGTTCTAATGCTCAATTCATACATATCTTCATTAATTTGTTTAATTCTTCTATAAGGATGTGGATAAGGAGATTCTCTTAATAACTGCTTTATATGTAGAATAATATCTACTCCCTTTTTTTCTTTAATTTCCGACGCTTCTACCAAACAATCATCACTAATATTAAATATAAGATTCGGTTCTTCTATAGCATCAAGCCAGCCAGAATTTGCTTCAGAAATACAATCTGCATAAGGTATATAAGGCTTTATATCAAGAATTGGCGTTTCATCTAATAGATCTGTTCCAGAAATTTCGATACATAAACCATGTATTGATATTAATGAAACAACAGATATTCCAATTGGATTAGGACGATAAGGAGAACGAGTAGCAAAAACTCCTCTTTTTTGTTTGCCTCTAGGTGGCAAAACCATAGGCTTCCATTGAAGAGCTTGATGAAATTGAAAGATAATCCACAAATGGCTAAAAGAGTCAAGATCTTGTAATGCCTGTTCAAAATTATGCTCTTTATGTAATAGAATATAACCGTGAATCCCCAGATTTTTATCTGGTTGGCGAGGAACTCTATGTTTCTCTTTTGTATATGTGTGAAAAAACCCAATAGGTTCAATGTGAATATGTGGATCAGTCATACATCATGAAAAAAAATAAAAGAAAAGGGATGAAATAATCAATAAAATGATATGACTTTCGTTAAATTACCCAGTTTATTACTAAATGTGGAATTAACTATGCCAATTTATGAATATCAATGTACTATATGTGGTAAAGTTTTTGATCATTTGCAATCTATCAAATCAGAGCCACTTACTCATTGTTTAGATCAAGTTTGTGAACAAATAGAAAAAGGAAAAGGGGAAGTAATTAAAAAAATCAGTGGTTCTGGCTTGGTATTTAATGGCAAGGGCTTTTACCTAACAGATTATGTAAAAAAATCTGGACCTTCTGAATCCTAAACAATAAAATTTCGATAGTTTTAAAGGGATAAATCTCGCATAGATCTATCCTTTTTTTCATTATTTTTCTGCAATGTAGAAGCATAATGTAAGTTTGTAAAGCAGAATAACTAAAAAATATATTTCAGGATATTCACATGGTACAAAACATAGTATCGTATACCCATACATTAATAATCATGTTAGCATTATTATTGATTTCTTGTGGAGGAAATTCGCAAAATTCTTCAGAAACAATCTTAAAAAAGATGAAAGGTGATAAATATTCTGGGGGAATATATAGGGCAAATGAAATGGCCGAATTACGATCTTTAGATCCAGTAGGAGTAAATGATGCTACCTCTCATCATATAGCAGATCAGATTTATGAAACCTTATTAACATATGATGAAAATCTAAAGCTTCAGCCTTGCATAGCTGAGTCATGGGAAATTTCTCCTGATGGATTATCGTATACATATCATATAAGAAAAGGGATAATATTCCATGATGATCCTTGTTTTCTAAATGGTAAAGGTAGAGAATGTACATCAGCAGATATTGTGTATTCATTTAATAGAATTCTTGATGCTAGAACCAGAACATTAGGGGCAGAATACTTTAAAGATAAAGTAAAAGGGGCAGCATTATATTATAGCTCTACCATTGAAGCTCAACAACAAGGTAAAGATCCAGCAATTAAGAATGTAGAAGGATTTGTAGCTGTCGATCCATATACCTTCCGTATTGATTTAGTAAAACCATTTGCACCTTTTGAATATTATGCTACTCTTGGAGTTACTTTGATTCATCCCAAAGAAGCAGTTGAAAAATATGGGAAGGATTTCTTTCAACATCCTGTTGGAACTGGCCCTTTTCGCTTTATTTCTTGGACACCTGAACGAGAATGTATTTTAAAGAAAAATGAGTCTTATTGGCAAAAGGATGAATTTGGTAATTCATTACCATATCTAGATGGCATTACATTTTCTTTTATGAAAGACTTAAACAATCAATTTGTAGAATGTAAAAATGGAAATTTAGAAGAAAGTTTTCGTATCCCTAGCGAATTTTTCCAAGATGTTGTAGATGAACAAAAGAAGACAAAACCAGCTTATGCTAATTATAAAATTCTTCATATACCATCTTTATCTACACAATATTATGGTATGCTATGTACAGGTAAACTGTTTGGTGATAAAAGAATAAGACAAGCCTTGAATTATGGAATAGACAGAGAACAGATTCGTAAATATGTTATGAAATCACAATCTTCTGGGCCAGGAATTCATGGTTTAGTACCACCATCAATGGTGGATTATCATGGTGAATTAATCAAAGGCTATGATTTTGATATCAATAAGGCAAGAACACTTCTTGCAGAAGCTGGTTATCCATCTGGTAAAGGATTAGAAATTTCATTGCAACTAAATAATGGCGGTGGAAGAAATCTTCAAATGGCAGAAGCTGTACAATCTCAATTAGCAAAAAATTTAGGTATTAAAGTTCAATTAAAACAAGTAGAATTTGCACGCCATTTAGATGAAGTTGATGCCGGTAAAGTTGAATTTTTCCGTCTTGGATGGATAGCAGATTATCCAGATCCAGAAAGCTTCTTAAATCTGTTTTATGGCAAACTTGTACCAACTCAAAAGGATAGGCCTAGTCCAATTAATCATACAAGATTTCAAAATGCGGATTTTGACAAATTATTTGAAGCAGCTATATCAGAAACTGATAGAATTAAACGAATAGAATTATACCGCAAAGCAGAGCAAATCGCAATAGATAATGCTCCATTAATGGCTCTACAATACGATGAAGATTATCGTATGCTTCAACAATATGTAGAGGGTTATAAAAATAATCCAATGGATAAAAGAATGTATAAGTATGTTTGGTTTAATACGGATATAAAAAAATGATGCATAATGGTATGCTCTTAAGTATTCAGCCAGTACCAATACCACATACGATTTTGAATATGAAGAAAAGAACCTTATCCGAACAAGAGTATAAGAATTTTTCTGCTGTTCAATTATTTTCCATAACCTATCATAATCAAGGACTTACAATTGCTGGATATTTAGCTTTGCCACCTGCTGATCAATCGGTTGAAACATATCCTGCAATAATATTTAATAGAGGTGGTACTGGGCCAAAAGGCGCATTAACTCCAGAATCAGCAGCAATGTATATTGCATTATATGCAAGTTGGGGTTATGTAGTAGCTGCAAGCCAATATAGAGGAAGCGGTGGTAGCGAAGGATTTGAAGAATGGGGTGGAAATGATATTGAAGATACAAAAGCTCTATTGCAATTATTGATATCATTACCTTATGTAGACAAAGAAAGAATAGGTCTCATCGGAGGCAGTAGAGGTGGAATGATGGCTTTAATGATGTTAAGATCAATGAATAATTTTAAAGCAGCGGTTACTATAGGTGCTCCAACATATTTTCATGATATTCCAAAAGACTCCTATATCTATAAAACATTTGCACATTATCAAGACTCAAAAGAAAAGATAAAACAGGAAGAATTAAAAAGAAGTGCGGTAACTTTTGCTGATGAGCTTTGTAAAACAACACCTTTGCTTGTGTTACATGGCACAGGTGATAAAAGGGTTGACCCCATGCATTCCTTTACTTTATGCATTGCTCTCCAAAAAGCTAATCATCCATATAAATTGATTATGTACGAAAATGCAGATCATATTTTAGCAGGTAGAAGAGATGAAAGTAATCAAGAAATTTATAGTTGGATGAATACTTATGTTAAAGAAAAAAAGCCACTTCCAAAAGTTGGACCTCATGGGGCATAATACCATTTTATTCCCATAATAATTCATCAAAAATTCATCAAAAATCTCTAAATTTGCATATCTAATTTTAGCATTTGAAGCATTACAACATACTGCATTTTCGCAGGGTTTTTTTCTCACAAACCCACACTAAATTAAGCATGGCAGATATTAACGATCAGGACATTCTCAATCAAGAGAATAAAGGATATTCAGAAGATAGCATTAAAGTACTTGAAGGGCTAGAAGCAGTTCGGCTGCGTCCCGCTATGTATATCGGTGATATTGGAGATAGAGGTCTTCATCACTTAATTCAAGAAGTAGTAGATAATTCTATAGATGAAGCACTTGCGGGATTTTGCAAGAATATTACCGTTACTTTACATACGGATGGTTCCTGCTCTGTTTCTGATGATGGCAGAGGTATACCAACTGGTCCTCATCCAGTAAAAAAAATATCAACCTTAGAAGTCGTTCTGTGTACTCTTCATGCTGGCGGTAAATTCGATAAGGGTAGCTATAAAGTTTCTGGTGGACTCCACGGAGTAGGAGTATCATGCGTTAACGCTTTATCGTCACATCTGGAAGTAACAGTTAGAAGAGAAGGAAAAATATTTCAACAATCATATTCTAAAGGAGATCCAATTTCTTCTGTAGATATCATTGGTGATACAAAAGAAACAGGTACTACTATTAGGTTCAAGCCGGATGATACTATTTTCAAGACAGTTGAATTTAGGGCTGCAAAGGTATCCGACCGATTAAGAGAGTTAGCCTTTTTAAATTCAGAAGTAAGTTTGGCATTAATCGACGAAGTAAATCAAACCAGTGAAATATTCCATTTTCCAGGTGGTTTAGTTGAATTTGTTAAATATGCAGATTCACATCTTCAAGCGGTAACAGAAATTGTATATATAACTGGTACGGGTAATAGCGATGGTGGAGCCGATACTATAATTGAAGTTTGTTTTGAGTATAATGATAGTTATAGTGAAACATTAGTTTCCTATGTAAATAATATTAATACGGTAGAAGGTGGCACCCATGTTTCTGGATTTAGATCTGCTTTAACAAGAACAATTAATGCATATGCTACATCTAATAATTTAGTGAAGACTGCATTGACCGGAGAAGACTTTAGAGAGGGTTTAACTGCTATTATATCTGTAAAAGTGGCAGAACCTCAATTTGAAGGGCAAACCAAAACTAAACTTGGTAATGGTGAAGTAGAAGGTGTTGTACGATCTATCATAAATGAGCATCTTGCCATTTACCTTGATGGAAATCCAAAAGTTGCAAAGAAAATTGTAGAAAAGGCTACTTTAGCTGCCGAAGCTAGAATGGCTGCTAAAAAGTCAAGAGAATTAGTAAGAAGACAAAATGCTTTAGAAAGTTCAGCTTTGCCTGGAAAATTGGCCGATTGTTCATTGCGCACTGCTGAAGATACTGAAATCTATTTAGTTGAGGGCGATTCTGCAGGTGGATCTGCTAAACAAGGCAGAGACAGAAGATTCCAAGCTATTCTTCCATTAAGAGGCAAAATTTTAAATACTCATAGAGCTAGAATTAATAAAATTTTAGATAATGAAGAGATTAGAACGATCATTGCTGCACTTGGTGCTGGCTTTGGAGAAGATTTTGATGCAGAAAAAAGTAGATATGGTAAAATCATATTAATGGCCGATGCCGATGTTGATGGGTCTCATATTCGAACACTCCTCTTAACTTTCTTCTTTTTGAATATGAGAGAACTCATTAATTCTGGAAGATTATATATTGCTCAACCACCTCTTTATAAAGTAAAAAAGGGTAAGCAAGAATATTATGCTTATAATGATCAAGAAAGAGATGAGGTTATTAAAAGAATTCGAAAAGATAAAGGAATAATAGATGAAGTTGCAGTTGAAACAACAGAACATATAAGTGTTGACGGTATTACAATCCAACGCTTTAAAGGTTTAGGAGAAATGAACCCTATACAATTATGGTCTACAACAATGAATCCAGAAACTAGAACTTTATTACAAGTAAGTATCGCAAATGCAGCAGAAGCTTCAATGGTTTTTGATACGTTAATGGGAGATAAAGTAGAACCTCGTAGAGAATTCATTGAAAAAAATGCTCAATATGTCAAAAATCTAGATGTTTAAATTTTCTTTTTAGATGATCTTTTCTTTTTTTCTGGGATATCATTCTGTGTGATATCCCTTTTTTTATTGATAAAAGCACTTCTTTCTAATTCTTTTTTAAGATACGTAGCTGTTATACTGTTTTTATCAATGGAAATCTGTTCTGGGTTTCCTTGGGCAATAATAAATCCACCATTGGCTCCACCAGTAGGGCCCATATCAATAATCCAATCTGCGCATTTTATGATATCTAAATTATGTTCTATAACAACAACTGTATTCCCTTTTTCTACAAGTTTATATATAATTGAAAGTAAATATGTAATATCTTGAAAATGTAATCCAGTAGTAGGTTCATCTAATAAATACAATGTTTTACCAGTTGATATTTTTGATAATTCAGTTGCAAGTTTTACGCGCTGAGCTTCTCCACCAGATAAAGTAGGTGCCTGTTGTCCTAAAGTAATATAGCCTAAACCTACATCAAATAAAGCTTGAAGCTTTCTTTTTATTGAAGATAGTTCAGAAAAGAAATCTAATGACTCCTCAATTGTCATAGAAAGGACATCAGCTATAGTTTTCCCTTTATATGTTACTTGTAATGTTTCATTATTATATCGCTTTCCATTGCATATATCGCATATCACAAAAACATCTGGCAAATAATTCATTTCTATTTTCTTTAATCCAGCACCTTCACATTCCTCACAACGTCCACCAGGGACATTAAACGAAAATCGCCCTTGTTTATAGCCACGAATTTTGGATTCGGGTAATTGGGTAAAAAAGTCTCTTATTAATGTAAAAACACCCGTATAAGTAACAGGATTACTTCTGGGAGTTCTACCAATTGGAGCTTGGTCTATTTCTATTACTTTGTCTATATGTTCTAAACCACTTATATCTTCATACGGTAAAGGAGATGTTGTAGCTCTATAAAAATGTCTGGTAAGAATTGGAAATAAAGTATCATTAATCAATGTAGATTTTCCACTTCCACTCATACCTGTTATGCATGTAAAAACACCTAATGGAATATCCACATTCACATTTTTTAGATTATTTCCAGAAGCATTAAACAGTGAAATAGCATTCCCATTACTTTTTTTTCTTTTAAGTGGAACATTTATATCATCTTGACCTGATAGATATCTAGCAGTTGAAGAAAGCGGAAATTGCGGATTATAAGAACCATCTTCGCTTATTAAATCTTTAGGATTTCCAGCAAAAACGATATTACCTCCATGAACTCCAGCTCCAGGTCCAATATCCAATAAATAATCAGCTTGTTCAATCATCTCCCTGTCATGTTCAACAACCAAGACAGTATTTCCGATATCTCTTAGATTTTTAAGAGATTGAATTAACTTTCCATTATCATGCTGATGCAATCCAATACTTGGTTCATCTAAAACATATGTTACACCAACTAATTGAGATCCAATTTGAGATGCCAAACGAATACGCTGAGACTCACCACCAGAGAGAGTTCTCGAAGATCTATTTAATGATAGATATTCCAAACCCACATTAGATAAAAATTCTAATCGCGATACAATTTCTTTTAGAATGACATTAGCTATGGTAATATCTCTTTTGGACAGTTTCTTTCCCAAATCAGAAAAATATTGCGCTGCCTGTAGAATGTCTAGATTAGACATCTCAGTTATGGACTTATCATCAATTTTTACAGCTAAAGATGACTGTTTTAAACGTCCACCCATACATTTAGGACATGGAACTGCACCCATCACTGTCTCTAATTTCTGCCTAATATCACTGGAAGCAGTTTGATTATATACTTGTTTAAAGAATGTTAGGATACCTTCAAATCTAATTTGAGCAGTAAAAGTTGAACTTGTACCTGGAATCTGTACAAGTACTTTATCTTTGCTACCTAATAATAAAATATCTTTTATCGTATCTGGTAATGATTCATAGGGTTCATTTATGCTAAATCGTAATTGCTTAGATAATTGAATAATCTGATTCCATAAAAGTACTTTCCTTTTTTTACCCAAAGGTCCAATAGCGCCATCAGCTAAAGAAAGTTTTTTATTAGGTATCATCAATTGAACATCAAAGTCACTAATATATCCTAAACCTTCACATTGTGAACAAGCACCAAATGGTGAATTAAAAGAGAAAGAGTTTGGAGCAGGGGCCTCATAACCATTCCCACATTGCGGACATGTATTGAGGGTTGAAAAAAGCTTTTCTTGCCATAAACCTGATATTTCACTTAATACCATAGCTACAGATTCACCCATTTTCAATGCTATTTCTATAGATTCATTAATTCTTTGTCTATTATCTTTCTGAACTAATAAACGGTCTATAACAACTTCTATAGTATGGGTTTTAAATCTAGATATTTGCATCCCCTCAATTAGATCACAAAGTTCTCCATCAACTCGGACTTTGGTATAGCCTTGCTTTCTAAACTGCTCAAATAATTCTTTATAATGGCCTTTTCTTCCTTTGATAACTGGAGCTAAAATCATAATCTTAGAATGTTCAGGCATCGATAAGATTGTATCTACAATTTGATCTATTGTTTGCTTCTGAACAGGAATATTACAAGAGATGCAATGCTGAATACCGATTTTAGCAAATAATAAACGTAGATAATCATAAATCTCTGTTACGGTACCAACGGTAGATCTGGGATTATTACCAACTGATTTTTGCTCTATAGAAATTGCTGGTGAAAGGCCTTCTATACTATCTATATCTGGCTTTTTCATCATGCCTAAAAATTGTCTTGCATAAGGAGATAAACACTCTACATAACGTCTTTGCCCCTCAGCATACAATGTATCAAAAGCCAATGAAGATTTTCCAGATCCAGAAATGCCTGTGATTACCGTTAATATATCTCGAGGAATTTCTGTAGAAATATTCTTTAAATTATGTTCTCTGGCCCCTTTAACAATGATATGTGTAAGTTCATCGCCAAAGTCATCATTATCTTTCAGGGATTCATTATTAATGACATTCTTACTGGAAACAGGTTTTTTGGGCATGGAAAAGGGCTTTAATATAAAATTTATATGAACATTAGAAATGTATGAAGCAAATGGGGACATAAACAAGTTTGATTCAATCCAATTCCTTAGTTTGCAAAGATAAATGTTTGAACAGGAATTAAGGTGGCTATGTTCCTGTTTATTGTTAATATTCATTTGAAAACAATTTTCTTTGTACAAATCACATATTCATGAGAACAGACTTTTCATCAGAGCAATCGCTATTATCACAATCTTTAAAAGAAATTGAATTCCCTATTGTATTAGAACACATTGCTCAATTTGCATTATCTGAATTAGGCAAAGAAATTGTATTACATATAGTTCCAGATTATCCCTTACAGTGTTTAAAAGAA
>BJGZ01000019.1 GCA_014191195.1 Chlorobiota bacterium | reverse complement strand
ATGAGATTGCAGAGCAATAAGATCGGGTAATACTTTAAGCATAGAAGATAAATCTGTAAAAGGCTTATCGATTAAATCAAAACCAGTTTTAAAGATCTTTTCAGCAAATTTTATAAATCTATGATAACCAGCTACATCGGGAGGATTGAATTCTTTTATTTGTTTAAGTATATGTTCTTTATTGCCATTATAATTAAAAACAGAACCATCTTCAAAACGGACATTATAAAATGGGTCTATAGGGACAAGATTTACATAGTCAGACGTTTTTTTACCAGCAATTTCAAACAATTCATGGATTAACCAAGGTGCGGTAATAATAGTTGGCCCGGCATCAAAAGAAAAACCATCTCTTTTATATGTATAGGCTCTTCCACCTGGTTTATCTAATTTATCAATTATGGTTACATCATATCCATTGGCTTGAAGTCTGATAGCAGCACTTAATCCACCAAATCCACTTCCGACAACTAGAACTTTCATGGTAAAAGAGTATAAAAATTAAGGAAGAATACACAATACACTAAACAATAAAAAACGCTTAAAACAGTACGCTAAGTTCCATTTGAATGCGTCTAACAGATTTTAATAATATGCAATTTAGGAGTAAAAACAGACACTTGTTTTGTCACGGCGTCTTCATTGCGTATTTTTGACCATTATAAATCAAAATAGTAAGACCAGATGTCTGAAACAATAAAAAGAACGATTCTTATTACTGGCGGAGCAGGATTTATAGGCAGTAATTTTATTCATTTTCTGCTAAAAGAATATCCTGATTCGCTCAGAATAATTAATCTGGATGCATTAACATATGCTGGTAATCTTGAAAATCTTCAAGACATTCAAGATAATCCGCATCATATTTTTGTACATGGCTCTATAGAAGATAAGGATTTGATAAGCAAATTATGTACAGACTATGCGATAGAGGGAATAATAAACTTTGCTGCGGAGTCACATGTAGATAGATCTATAGCAGATGCAAAGCCATTTATCGATACAAATATTAATGGAACATTATCTTTATTAACAATTGCAAAAAATTATCGATTACAAAAATTCGTACAAGTTTCAACTGATGAAGTATATGGTTCATTGAGTAGTAATCCAGAAGATAAGTTTACAGAAGACACTCCATTATCTCCAAATTCTCCATATTCTGCAGCAAAAGCCTCAGCAGATTGTTTTGTTAGGGCATTTCATCATACATATGGAATGCATACGGTAATTACCAGATGTTCTAATAATTATGGTCCAATGCAATTCCCAGAAAAGTTAATACCTTTAATGATTTTACATGCACAATCAGATAAACAATTACCTGTTTATGGCAATGGTTTACAAATAAGAGATTGGATTCATGTAATGGATCATTGCAAAGGGGTGTGGATGGCATATCAATATGGAAAATCTGGTGAAGTGTATAATTTTGGCGGTAATAGTGAATATGCAAATATTGATGTCGTAAAATTGGTATTAAATCTGCTTGATAAACCAGAATCATTGATTTCCTATGTTAAGGATCGTCCTGGGCATGACCAACGATATGCAATAGATGCATCGAAAGCACTAACAGAATTAGGTTGGCAGCCAACTATTACATTTAAGGATGGGCTAAAGCAAACGGTAGAATGGTATATATCACATCCGGAATGGTGTTCCCATATAGTAAATGGAGAATATCTAGAATATTATAAAAAGCAGTATCAGCAATAAAGAAATTAACACTTAGAACATACATCTTTGGATATTATGGCGAAGAATATAAAAAAACAATCGCAGAAATTTTCTACTGAACAATTTCTAGAATCAATCAATAATCATACTATAACAGTTGGAGTTATTGGCCTTGGCTATGTAGGATTGCCAATAGCTGTAGAGTATGCAAAATTGGGAATTTCTACAATTGGCTTTGATATAGATAATAAGAAAATTGATATACTTCAATCTGGTGGAAATTATATCATGGATATAGATTCCACATTAGTAGCTTCTGTGGTAGCAGAAAAATATTTACAACCCACTACAGAATTTAGTCGATTGGCGGAATGCGATGTGATATATATATGTGTTCCTACGCCATTTACACCAAATAAAGATCCCGATATATCATATATCATTCAATCTACAGAAGCAGTAGCGGATTCATTACGCTTGGGACAACTAATCATATTAAAAAGTACAACATTTCCAGGTACAACAACCAAATATGTACAGCCAATATTAGAAAAAAAGGGATTAATCATTGGTAAGGATTTTTTCTTGGCATTTTCTCCAGAAAGAATAGATCCAGGCAATACAACATGGCATACAGGAAATACGCCAATTGTTGCAGGTGGTGTCACAAAATGGTGTACCACTTTGGCATGTGCAGCCCATGGATTAATCGTTAGTAAAGTAATACCAGTTTCATCTCCAAATGTAGCTGAAATGGAAAAACTATTAGAGAACATTTTCCGTAGTGTTAATATTGCTTTAGTGAATGAATTAGCCCAGCTTTGCGATAGAATTGGAGTTAATATTTGGGAAGTTGTAGAAGCAGCAGGAACCAAACCATTTGGTTTTATGCCATTTTTCCCTGGGCCAGGTATTGGTGGACATTGCATATTGATTGATCCATATTATCTTTCTTGGATGGCAAGAGAATACGATTTTGAGACAAATTTCATTACTCTGGCTGCAGAAGTAAATGAATCTATGCCATTTTATGTTCGCAGCATGATAGAACGTGAAGTAGCACGCCAACCAATTACATTATCTACAGCAAAAGTACTATTACTTGGAATGGCATTTAAAAGAGATGTCGATGATTTAAGGCATTCTCCAGCATTAAAAGTTGCGGAATTAATGATACAAGATGGAATCAAAAATGTAAAATACTTTGATCCATATATACCAACTGTTCAAGTGCATGATAAAATATTAAAATCTGAAAAGTCGCTTACTGCTGAAACATTAAAAAATTATGATATTGTTGTGATAACTACAGATCATTCTTGTTATGATTATGAGATGATAGTTAAACATAGCAAAGTAGTGATAGACACCAGAAATGCATGTAAAAAGGTAAAAGGCACAAAAAAGAATGTAGTGCTTCTTGGCAGCGGATCTTAAGAGAATATACATGAAAAGAATACTATCCGTTGTGGGTGCCCGACCCAATTTTATGAAAGTAGCTCCGATACACCGAGCTTTTCAGCAATATTCTCCAGAATTCGAGCATTGTATTGTGCATACTGGCCAGCATTATGATGCAGCTATGAGTGATGCTTTTTTTACAGATTTAGCAATGCCAGCACCAACTGTATTCCTTGGCATAGGCGGTGGATCACATGCAGAACAAACAGCCAGAATAATGGTAGAATTCGAAAAAACATGTTTAGACTTGCAACCAGATTTAGTAATTGTAGTTGGAGATGTAAATTCTACTATAGCATGCGCTTTAACTGCTGTAAAATTAGGAATTCCAACAGCACATGTAGAAGCAGGATTAAGAAGCTATGATAGAAAAATGCCCGAAGAAATTAATCGAATAGCCACAGATTCAATTTGTGATTATTGGTTTACAACAGAAGAAAGTGGCACTAATACACTACTTCAACAAGGCTGTGAAAAGGATAAAGTATTCTTTGTTGGAAATACAATGATAGATTCTTTGCATTATGCAATGCCAATGGTACATAATTCAACGATTTTACAAGAAATTGGCATTCAGAAAAAAGAATATGCATTGGTAACCATGCATCGTCCCAGCAATGTAGATGAACCAGAACAATTATCAGCATTAATGAACATACTTGCAGAATTATCTAATCAAAAAGCAATAGTGTTTCCGGTACATCCTAGAACCAAACAAAAATTAGAAGAATATGGCTTAATGCATATTTTGACAACACATCCTGATTTGCACTTAATATTACCACAAGGATATATTAATTTTGTAGCATTAATGAACAATGCAGACTTTGTTCTTACAGACTCAGGTGGCATTCAAGAGGAAACAACTGTTCTTGGCATCCCATGTATTACAGCCAGAACAACCACAGAAAGACCAAGTACAGTATCTTTAGGAACAAATATTCTTATAGATCCATCTCCAGAATCTATTCATAAAGCACTTCATAAGATGATGAATGAGCCAAGAAAAATTGGACAAATACCCCCATTATGGGATGGAAAAGCAGCTGAAAGAATAGCATCGATAATTGTATCACACTCCCTGTATAAACAATGATTACTCGATTAACAGAACATTTAATCAATAAAAGTATACTAAACCTTATACTGTTATTATGTATTGGATATACGGCAGAATCACAAGTAATGGGATCTTCAAGTGATTTTGATATGACTAAGCTTATGCAGCAAAATGCTCCTTCTGGTTCGGAATTATTAAGAACAGAATTATTACCTTCTGATAATATCGTAGATCCAATATCTTATAGAGTTGGCCCCGGAGATGTATTGTCAATTCAAATACTTTCGGGAAATGCAACCGAACAATATATATCAATTACCCCAGAAAACTCTGTATTAATACCTAGAATTGGTGAGGTATCTTTATTAGGCAAAACATTGTCTCAAGCAAAAGATACAATTATCAAAGTAATGAAAAATAGAAATCCCCAAGCTACAATAACAGTCATGTTAAGGAAAAGTAGATCATTATATGTTAGCATCAAGGGGAATATGAGATTTCCAGGAACATATACAGTTCCTGCCTCAATGCGAGTATCAACAATTATACGATTGGCCAATCAACCACCAAAATCGGCTATTCAAAATACAATGGGTGGAACATCAGCACAAATAGATCAATCTAAAGAACTTAATGCAATAGAAGCCCAAAAATCAGTATTAAAAGCTGGGTCTATGTCCGCTGGAGAAGATCTACCATCCTATGTAGCAAGAAATATCAGCATTTTACATGCAGATGGAAGTGCCAATAATGCTGATTTAGAACAATCGATAACAGATATGCAATATAATTTTGACCCAACACTTAGAGAAGGAGATCAAATATATGTGCCATTCGAAAAACCAGGACATGCTACTATTGCAATAGCTGGTGCTGTAAGAAGGCCAATCATAATTGCTTATAAACAAGGTGATAAAGCTTCTATGTTGTTAAAACTTGGATATGGATTTTCCGAAGATGCCAATGTGAATGAAGTATATCTTGATCAGGGTGGACAGCAAACCAAGATTAATGTTCAATCTGATGGTACTTTATCTGAAGATATAGATATTTTGCCCGGTGCTGTAATAGTTGTGAGGTCTAAAAATATCTCGGCAACAGGATTTAAAACAGGTGTGGCAGATCTAACAGGCGCAATACAAAATCCGGGAGCCTATACAATCAAACCAGGAATAACAACATTAAAAGATATCGTTCAGCAAGCAGGTGGATTTACAGATAAGGCATATTTACCTTTGGCTTATATTGTTAGACGTGAAAACCAAGAACCAGCATCAAATGAACCAAGATTTCGTGCAATGATGGGAATGCAATTTACAGATCTAAAAGCTGAAGATACAATGCGATATTTAATGCATTCTATGTACAGAAAACCATCTGTAGCATGCGATTTCACAAAAGCATTTTCTGGTTCAGAAAAAGATAATGTATTAATTGAAGATGGTGATATCATTGTTATGCCAGAGAATCCACAAAGAGTATATGTTTATGGACAAGTTAATAATCCAGGCTATGTAACATTTGTTGCTGGAAAAACAATGGATTGGTATATCCAACAAGCAGGTGGATATGCTGCAGGTGCCGATGAAGATCTAACAAGAATTATCAAAGGTCGTTCTAAAATATGGGTGGAAGGTGATAAAAAAGACGTATTTGTCGAATCTGGTGACGAGATATATTGCGCGCCACCTTCTCAAAGGCCCCCAGGATATGAATATCAATATTATAGCTTTCTTATTACTATAATTGGTGGTTTAGTTGCAACATTAAATGTTGTTTACTATGCATTTATACGATAAGGAAATACAATAAAGTGAATATAATTCAACAAGTTTTAAAACAATGTATTACTATGGCAGTAATAATAAGCATTGGTATATGTATCAATCCTCATAATGTAAAAGCTCAAGTTGAACATCTGCCAATTTCTCATCCTGTGTATATGTTCTTGCAACATTGCGAAGCAAAAGGACTTTTAGAACATTTTTCCTTGTCATCTTTGCCATTACAAAGGGGTGAAGTAGCCGAAGCGCTAAGATCGATTTGTAGTGCTACTCCGCAATTAACTGTATCCGAAAAACAGACATTAGAATTATATGAACAAGAGATTTGTCCAGAATTAAGAGTTAATTCATCTGTTTTTTCTAGCGATGTGCCCCGAAAAGATACTTTGTCATTTTTTAGCTCTGGATTGTTTTCTGAATATGAAAAAGGCTTTTATTTTCAAGATGAAAAAAATGTGAATGTATATGCTGTTCCACTTGCATCAGCAGATCTTGGGTTTAGATCATTAGATACACAATCTAGTTCGATGTTTTCTGTTCAAGCAGGAATAAGAGTACATGGAACATTAAGCAATCGATTTGGTTATTTTATGCAAGTGACAAATGGATCTTTAATTAGCGGAGATAGAACACTTGCTTTAGAAGATATACGATTAAAACAAAATATCAAATTTGCTGTACTGAATAGTGATTTTGATTTCACGGAATCACATATACGATATGATTATGATTGGTTTTATATCGGAATCGGCCGTGAATCTAGATTATTAGGCGCTGGATTTAGACATCATCAATTTTTAGGACAAAATGCGCCGCCACTAGATGCTGTTTTTGCTGGAGCACGTTTTAAGCAATTTGAATATAGATTTACATATGCTTCTTTGATGTCATTGGCAATCGATACAAATGGACAACCAATATTCCCAAATATGGGAATAATAGCTGGTTCTGATAAATATCTCCCATCAAAAACATTAGTAATGCATAGGGCAGCATTTCGTCCAAAATGGGGCGAAATAGCATTATGGGAAAGCGTTATTTATCAAAATAGAAGCTTAGATCTTGGATATCTAAATCCATTAAGTTTTTTAAAATCCGTAGAACATTCTTTAAGAGACAGAGATAATAGTGCAATGGGATTTGATTTTACTATTAGGCCTGTAAAAGGACTATCGATAAAAGGATCTTATTTATTAGATGATTTAATTTTTTCTAAAATTGGAACAGATTATTGGGGAAATAAAGCAGCATATTCTTTAGGTGCATTATATGCATTCCCATCGTGGAATATAGGCGCCGAATATGCCAAAGTGTATCCGTATACATACTCGCATTTTAATGTACAAAATTCAATGACAAGTGATGGACAAATTATAACTGGATCTTTAGCTCCAAATAGCGATGAACTTGCCCTTTTTGGATCATTGTGGTATGGCAATCGTTATCCAATTCAATTCTTGATTTCTTATCGCAGGCATGGTGCAAATCAAGTAGAAACAATCAATGGAAAAGATACATTACTTGTTAATCATGGTGGAGATGCATTATACTGCAAAAGACCGAATGATTCGATGGATGCTCCTTTTCTAGCAGGAATTGTTCTTGAAACATTTAAAGCTCAGATGTCTTTAGGCTATGAAATAATAAGAGGATTTAATGTTCAAGCAACATATCAGTTTAGAAAAACAGGAAAAGAAAGCGTGCATATAGTACAAGTATCATTACGATTTGAAGATTTCTGATAAAATATTATGTTCATAGAAGATTACTTCATATTGTTTTGCTATTTATTAATTCTCTATCCTTTTATTATCTATCCACTGATATTAGAATTACTTGTTAGAATATATAAAAAACAGCTTTTTCAATCGTCAATTTCAGACATTTCAACTGATCAATTACCAGAGATATCGGTTCTTATAGCAGCATATAATGAAGTAGATACCTTAGAAGAAACAATAGAAACAATCTATAAACAACAGTATCCAAAGATACAAGTACATGTTGGAAGTGATGGTTCTAATGATGGAACGGTAGAATTACTTTATGAATTACAAAAAAAATATCCTTCTTTATGTGTGTATGATGTAACAAGAAGAGGAAAAAATCGGATAAATGAATTTCTGATTGCACATTCTCAATCGGAGATTATTGTCCATATAGATGCAGATTGTAGAATCGTTCCTAATGCATTGCATGCTATGTGTGCAAGATTTATAGATCCTGAAATAGGAGCTGTACTTGGAAATTCTATAGAGTTTAATGGTCATGTGTATGAACATGAGACTTTAGAAAAAGAACAATCAGCATATAGATCTTTAGAATACTTTACAAGACTCAGGGAATCTCAATTAGCTTCTACGGTTACAAGCCTTGGACATTTTTATGCATTACGTAGAAGATATAGAAAACCCTTGCCGAATGATTCAGTATGTGATGATTATACTCCATTATTATCAATATTAGCAGATAAAAAAAGAGTAGTTGTAGAAACCAAGGCATCAGTGTATGAAGTAAGGAAATCAATCAAAGGGATGGAATATTTACAAGCTCAGCGTTTTGCTGCATGTGGAATTGCATCACTATTATTTTATAAAAAATTATTACTACCTACATATGGATTGATTTCATTTTTTTTGTGGTCAAGAAAAATGCTTCGATGGTGTTTGCCATTCTTTAGTATCATAATTTTGATTCTAACAAGTATAAGTGTAGTAAAATCTTCAACGATTGGTTTATGTTCTGCTAGTATATGGACATTAGTATTTATAGGTGCATTAGCATGGAATATAGGCCTTTCATTTAAACCATTCCATAGTGCTTATATTTTTATACGATTACATATCAGTTTGATAATGGCTTGGCTTCATACAATACATAAAAAACAATCTGCAGTGTGGGAAAGACCAACTGCATAATCTAGATAAATGAATAGATCAGGATTTATTTCGTTAAAAAAACGTTTTGCATCTTTAGCAGCACGTTCAACTCCAGCAATATTTCAATTGTTCGGGGATGCAATTGCTATAGGTTTAGCCTTACCTGTATTTATACAATTGGGATTTTTTACAGGATTTTATAGTATTTCCTTTCCTCTTTATGATGAATCTATACTGAATTCTATCTTTTTAAGTATACTTCCAGCAACAATTCTATATTGGATTTGTATGTTTTGGTTGGCAGGGCTTTATAGAAATTGGTTTGTAAGGTCACCATTTACCGAAGTATTTACAGTAATCAGAGCAATAGCTTTGGGAAGCTTATTTGTTTTTTTAGCTATTCTTTTTACAAGTGCTAATTTTCATGGATTTCGTCTAAAAATTATATTATATGCCATCATACTGTGTATTCTTGTATCTATATCTAGAATTATCATTAGAGTATTTCAAAGAGCATTAAGAAGAAAAGGAATTATTAAAGTAGAAACAATCTTAATGGGAAATCCAGATAAAATAGCCGATTTATATATTACCATGACCCAAAATCCATCGTGGGGATATAGAGCACAAGGAGTTATATTAACACATGAAACAGACTTAATAGACTGGCAGAAAAGAGTAGTTCCATCAACAACACTTCCTGTTTTAGGTTATTCTAATCAAGCGCAGCAAATCTTATCAAAAGAATCACCATCTGATGTAATTGTAATGATGGAACAAACTGATCATAGATGGTTATTAGATATTGTGATGCAATGCAGAGAACTTGGAATTAGCGTTAAAATACAACCAGATTTATATGAGATATTTACAGGCCAAGCCAGATTATTGGCTATTCATGGAATGCCATTAATAGATATCAATCCCGAATTATTAAAAACATGGGAAAGAGTTGTAAAAAGGATATTTGATATCGTTTTTAGTGCAATCGTGCTTTTATTAGGATTACCTTTTTTACTTATCACCGCTATTTTGGTAAAACTAGATTCCAAAGGACCAATTTTCTTTTCTCAAATTAGAGTTGGAAAAAATGGTAAGATATTTACTATGTATAAATTTAGATCAATGATAACAGATGCAGAAGCCGAAGGGCCAAGATGGGCATCAGTAAACGATCCACGAGTTACCAGATTAGGTAGATTTTTGAGAAAATCACATTTAGATGAAATTCCACAATTTTGGAATGTCTTAAAAGGTGAAATGAGTTTGGTTGGCCCAAGACCAGAAAGACCATTTTTTGTAGAAAAATTTAAAAAAGATGTACCATATTATCTTAGACGTCTTGTTATAAGGCCAGGACTAACAGGATGGAATCAAGTTCATTATCGAGATTATGAAGAAACATTAGAAGAAATCACTAATAGGCTTAAACATGATTTTTATTATATTGAAAACATGTCTTTGCAATTAGATGTCGAAATTATTATCAGAACAGTAATTAGAGTGTTCAGAGGCCAAGGCCAAGCATAATTAACATACATGTATCTATGTTATGTAAAAAATACAGAACATCAACATGTAATTATTACACTTTCTAGAGATTATCGTGAAAACGATTGTAGTTATACCTACTTATAATGAGTTGGACAATGTAGACAATATCATTCAGGCTGTTTTGCAGGCTGCTGATGTTCATATTTTAATTGTTGATGATAATTCTCCAGATGGAACTTGGGCCAGAGTTCAGGAACTTCAGGAACATGATAATAGAATACATCTATTGAAAAGAGCCGGTAAAATGGGTTTAGGTACTGCTTATTGCGAAGGTTTTACCTTAGCTTTAAACTTGGGCTATGATACTATTATGGAAATGGATGCAGATTTCTCGCATGATCCTAAAGATATACCCCGTTTTCTAGAAAAAATACAAGATTATGATTTAGTTATAGGATCTAGATATTCAGAAGGCGTTAATGTTGTTAATTGGCCAATGAGAAGGCTTATTCTTAGCTATTCTGCAAATATGTATACTAGAATCATTACAGGAATGCCAGTTAAAGATGCTACGGGAGGCTTTAAATGTTTTAGAGCTTCAATTTTAAAAAAAATAGATTTTTCTAGTATAAAATCGAATGGTTATGCATTTCAAATTGAAATGAATTTTAGATTATGGAAGGCCGGAGCAAGGCTTATAGAAATACCAATTATTTTTATTGATAGACGCTCTGGTGTGTCTAAAATGAGTAAAAATATAGTATACGAAGCAGCATTCTTAGTATGGAAATTAAAATTAATGTATTTATTTCGCTGATAGTACATCAGTAATTTGATTCATCACGCCATCTAATAATTCTCCAAATATCTGTAGAATCTCTTCTGATTCTTACATTCACTCTTCCCTGTAAACGAATGATATCATAAGGATTAAAAGTAATTGTAAGATTAAAACCCCTCGATATATCCATTAAAGAACTATCACCCGAAGAAACTATAATATCATTCCATACCAGTTCTAATGCTTGGGATGCATTGAAAAGTCCAGCCGTAGAAATCATATCTTGATCTCTTCCCCACGATGCATCTACTCCTTTATCGTAATTTCTATAAATAAAAACAAAATCTGGACTTAATAATCTACCATAAGCAATCGTATCTTTGTATAAATATGATGTCTTGAAATTTTGAAAGACACCTTCTATTGTTCTTTGATCCCCATACATTCCAGCATTTATTGGCTTGTCCGATAATTTTGGTGCAAATGGATTTGTACAAGAATAAAAGAGTATACTAAATAAAAATAGTATTAAAATACTTAGTATGCTATTTGATAGAAATGTGTGTTTGATATTCTTGAAATTCATTGAATAATCACTACAAAAGAATCGGAATTGCTAGAAGAAATCCAAATACATAGATGACAATGCATATTTGAATGTTAATTTAGTAAAAAAGGCATACAGAATTTTAGGTTTTTCTGAAAGTTATGATAAAATCAAAATCATCAGCATTGTGGCGTTCCATTTTAGGTAAATATTTTTTTAGATCTGTTAAACATCAATTTTTTCAATGTGGTATATCAGGTCAAGAATATCTTTCACCATGGATGTCAGATTCTAGTGTTCATTCCGAAATTCCACTGATCTTATATAGTTCACATGGTGGCTGGTGGGATGCTGTCCTTGCTATAGCATTATCTAATTCATATCTACATTTAGAATCTTATGGGATGATGGAAGAAAAACAATTAAAAAAGTATATGTTTTTTACAAAAGTAGGTATATTCTCTATTCATAGGCAACATGCTAAGTCTGCATTGCAAAGCCTACATTATGCAGCTGATATATTGCAAAATTCGAATAAAACATTATGGATTTTTCCTCAAGGTGAATTAGTTCATCAGGATATCCGCCCTATTTCTTTGTTTTCTGGCCAAGCAACTCTATTAAAATTATTGAAATCGGCATACTTTGCCCCTATTGCTATTCGATATGACTTTTTACAAGAGCAAAAACCCGAAAGTTATATTAGTGTAGGAAAGCCAGAGTTATTGCATTGGGAACATAAAGAGAAATCATCTGAATGGACAGCTTATTTTACAGAAAAGCTTACGAATCAAATGGATATGTTAACCAATGATATTCATCAACAGAAGCTTGATGCTTATAGGATATGGTGTAAAGGACCAGAATCCATAGAGAAAAAATGGGATTCTTTTAGAGGGATAAAATAATACTATATAAAAGTATATTTTTTTACTTGTGTTGAATATATTCAAGTAGTAAGTTTGTGCGCAATGAAAAATCTTCTTTATATCATATTGTCTTGCTGTATAATATATACAGCATATGCTGCAGAAACAGCATTAGAATACTTAACTGCTAAGTCTGATGGTAAGGTTATTATCATAGAATGGCGTGCTTCAGCAGAAAAAGGTATTCATCATTATGAGGTAGAACGTGCATCTGGGGACCAATTATATCGGAACATAGCTACAATTGATGCTCGTGGACAAATGTATTCTTATCGTTTTGTAGATGAAGATGCATTAATGAAAGGAGACAAACAGCAAATTGTTGGGAATGTGTATTCTTATAGATTAAGGGCAATAGGATATGATAATTCTTCTTCAGTTTCAAATTCAGTAAGTGTTGCGCATAGTATCAGTGGAATTCGCCGGACTTGGGGTATGATAAAAGAAATGTTTAGATGATTTTATATACTTTCTAAATGAAAACAAGTACATTTTCAAGCAAATATCACTGTATATGTGTTCTATTATGTATTGGTATGTGCACATATACACATACTAATGCTCAAGAACATAAATGTGGAACTTTTGTATCAGCTTCATTTAAAGAGTTTCATGCTGCATCAGCTAAAGGGGAATCAACACTTGCTAGCAGGCCAGTTATAAGTCCACAAGAAATGACAATTGTCTCGCCAAGTGGAAAATTCCTTATACATTATACCAAATATGGAAATGATCGAGTAGACTCTACGGATAAAAATCAAAATTCTACTCCAGATTACATTGATTCTGTATGCTACTATTTTGATGAAGTATATTCTTATGAAGTTAATACTTTGGGATATCCTTCTCCGCCAAGTGATCAAAATGGTGGTGGATCTGAAGCATATGATATATATGTGCGGAATATGAAAGAAACAGGATATTATGGTTTAACAGAACAAGATTTTAGGGTCGCAAGTACTAATAGTCAGCCAAAATCTACTTCATTCATTTCTATTGATAATAATTATAGTGTAAATACTAATGGTACTAAAAGTTATAATACTTTTGGCATTGATGCATTAAAAATTACCGCAGCGCATGAATTTCATCATGCAATTCAATTTGGATGCTATGGAATTAATGATAAAGGTTTTGATATAGCAATTTATGAGATGTACAGTACTTGGATGGAATATCTTCAATATCCTACTGTAAAAGACTATATGAATTATGCCAAATCATTGTTTACAAATCCGCAAGAATATAGATTTGGAAGAAGGGGTACAAGTGACATATATACTGGCTATGGATGGAGTATTTTCTTTGAATTTCTTCATCACAAATTTGGCAAATCTGTCTCTAAAGATATGTGGGATAATATAGGAAAAGGGGCCTTACCATTTAGGGCTTTAGAGCTTTCATTAAATGCTAAAGGAAGTTCACTTAATGATATGTGGTGTGAATTAGCGCAATGGATGTATCATACTGGCTCAAAATCTTATGGTATATCAGATGCTAATAAATTTATGGATGCTGAAGATTTACCTGCGATGAAAGCAATTACTGATTCGGTAAATCCATCACTACTATTTTCACAATCTATCTATACTTATGAATTTAGATTGTATTCTTGTGTATTGCCAAATAACCAGACCATTGCAGATACAGCAGATTTTATGTGCTCAATTGTGTCACCAAATCCATTTTACAATATATCCACAAATCAAAATCCATTAGTTTTTTCAGTTTCTAAAGAAATAACACAAAATGCAATAAGCTCTTCGGGATATTATTGGAATCTTGATGCAAAAGGAATGCAATATTGCTCCTATGCAGCGTTTAGTAAAGGAATTGCAGTTAAATCCAATCAAGTGGTATATCCCAATCCTTTTATATTAACTCAAAACCAAGAATTGATGTTTCCGCTACCAGAAATGGCAAATGAAGGTGATATGGCTTTGCTCGCAATATTTACACCAAGTGGAAAAAAAGTATATTCCGATAATCTCCAGATAGAAATAGACCCAAAAAATAAAGCACATTATGGATTAAATACACTGGTAATCAAATTCCTTCAGGCTGAAACATTAGAAAGGGGAGTATATGTATTCACAGTAGAGTATAAAGGGAAAATAATTCATGGAAAATTTCTAGTAAAATAGAAATCCCACCATTTCACTTGTCCACATCTTATTAACAATCCGCAAATAATAACATACTTAACTATAATTAAAGTAAGAAGATAAGCAAATGAATAGATGTGGATAACTCTGTAAAATTTTGATTTATCAAGATTTAATTTTGTTTTATACTATCTATATTCTAAATTTGTGGTCTTCGCTTTAGCAGGCACGCCCTACTAAGTGAAAATTAACATTAGATAATAGTAACTTTTTACATGCATTAGGTTAAGACAACAATGTCAGAAATCTTAAAAGTAAGAAATATTGGTATTTCAGCCCATATTGATTCGGGAAAAACCACATTAACTGAAAGAATTTTATTTTATACTGGCAAAATCCACAAGATTGAAGAAGTAAAGGGCAAGTCTGGTGTTGGAGCCACGATGGACTCTATGGATCTTGAAAGAGAGAAAGGTATTACGATTCAATCTGCGGCAACGTATTGTACATGGAAGGATTTTGAAGTTAATCTTATCGATACACCTGGCCACGTTGATTTTACTGTAGAAGTAGAGCGTGCATTAAGGGTATTAGATGGTGCTGTATTGGTTCTTTGCGGTGTAGCTGGTGTACAAAGCCAATCAATCACAGTAGACCGTCAAATGCGTAGATATAATGTTCCAAGACTTGCATTTATCAATAAGATAGATCGTGCAGGTTCAAATCCTGACAGAGTTGCAGAGCAATTAGCAGAAAAACTTCATCATCGTCCATTAATCATGACATTTGCCATGGGCTTGGAAGATCGTTTTGAAGGTGTTATAGATTTATTAAAGATGAAAGCAGTTTATTTTGATGGTGATAATGGAGAGAATATTCGTGAAGAAGAAATTCCAGCGCAATATGTTGAAGAAGCAAAACAACGCCGTCATAAACTAGTTGAAACAATGGCTGATTATGACGATGTAATTGCAGAAAAATTCCTTATGGAAGAACCAGTTACAGTAGAAGAATTAATGCCTGTAATCCGCCGTGAAACAATAAATTTAAAAATTACACCTTTATATGTTGGGTCTGCTAAGAAAAACAAAGGCATTCAAACTTTATTAGATGCAGTAGGTTATTTTTTACCTTCACCATCTGAAATTAAGAATGAAGGTTTAGACCAAAATAACAATGAAGAAAAAATAGAGTTATTATCAGATAGTACAAAACCATTCGTAGGCCTAGCTTTCAAGTTAGAAGATGGAAGATTTGGCCAGTTAACGTATGTGCGAGTTTATCAGGGTGAAATTAAAAAAGGCGATATGATCACTAATATGTCAAATGGAAAGCGTGTTAAAGTTCCAAGGCTAGTTAGGATGCATGCAGATCAAATGCATGATATTGAAGAGGTTGGACCAGGACAAATAGTTGCGCTATTTGGTATCGATTGCGCCAGTGGTGACACATTTACTGATGGCAGGGTTAATATTACAATGACATCTATGTTTGTTGCAGAACCTGTTATTGAGTTAGCGGTGAGCCCAAAAGATAAATCTGGCCAAGTTAATTTTTCTAAAGCGCTTAATCGTTTTACAAAAGAAGATCCAACATTCCAAGTATATCGCGATGAAGAAAGTGGCGAAACAATTATCAAAGGAATGGGCGAGCTTCACCTTGAAATTTATATTGAAAGAATAAAGCGTGAGTATGGTTGTGAAGTAAATGTTGGACGTCCTAAAGTGGCTTTCCGTGAAGCTATGACACAAAGAGCAGACTTCAACTATACGCATAGAAAACAAACTGGTGGCTCTGGTCAATTTGCTAGAGTTGGTGGATTTATCGAGCCATTACCATCAGATGCAATTGAAAATTATGAATTCGTAGATGATATTGTAGGCGGTGTAATTCCAAGAGAGTTTATTCCAGCTTGTGACAAAGGATTCCGCGAAGTAATACGTGAAGGCTCTTTAATTGGACAACCAGTTGTTGGTGTTCGTGTAACGATTAATGATGGTGCTGATCACCCAGTGGATTCATCTGAAATGGCATTTAAAGTAGCTTCTATATCTGCTTTCCGAGAAGCATACATGAAAGCTAAGCCAATTATTCTTGAACCAATTATGAAATTGGAAGTAAGCGTACCAGAAGAATTCCAAGGTGTATGTATTGGCCAAATTAATCAAAGACGCGGTGTTATTGTTGGTACTACAATGGACGCAGGCTATGTTGTTGTAGAATCAGATGTTCCGCTAAGCGAAATGTTCGGGTATTCTACTGATATTCGTTCAGTAACTCAAGGAAAAGGAGAATTCTCTATGGAATTCTTAAGATATGCTCCAGTACCTAAAAATGTACAAGAAGAAATGGTAAAAGTATATCAAGCTAAACGTGCTGAAGGAAGAAATTAAAATATATTTTGGATGTGAATAACTTTTTTCTTAGTTTTGCAAGCTCTGTCAACGACAGCAAAAAAGTAAAACGAGATATATACAGGAAAATTAAGTGCCTACAATTAGTCAACTTGTTCGAAAAGGTCGCCAGAAGCTGGTGGAGAAAAGTAAGTCTCCAGCTCTTGCAAGTTGTCCCCAAAGACGTGGGGTTTGTACTCGTGTATATACGACTACACCAAAAAAACCGAATTCTGCATTACGTAAAGTAGCGAAGGTTCGTTTAACAAATCAATTTGAAGTGATTGCATATATTCCAGGTGAAGGACATAATCTTCAGGAGCACTCAATTGTATTGATTCGTGGTGGGCGTGTTAAAGATTTACCAGGTGTTCGTTATCACATCGTACGTGGTGCTGCGGATACTCAAGGTGTAAAAGATCGCAAGCAGGCACGATCTAAATATGGTGCAAAGCGAGTAAAACCTGGAACAGTTAAGAAAAATTAATTTAAGAAAAGAAGAGAAAAAGAGATAGAGTATGAGAAAGAAAAGAGCAGAAAAACGATATGCAGTACCTGATTCACGTTTTAACGATGTGATGGTATCTAGGTTCATTAATAAAGTGATGATTCAAGGTAAAAAGAATACTGCTCGCAATTTAGTTTACAATGCTTTTGATATAGTAGAGCAAAAATCGAAGACAGATCCTATCGAAATTTTCCGCAAAGCTTTAGGTAATATTTCTCCTGCTATAGAAGTTCGTTCACGCCGTGTTGGTGGTGCTACATATCAAGTGCCAGTAGAAGTTAGAGAAGATCGTCGTTTTGCATTAGCAATTCGTTGGTTAAAACAATATGCTTCAGAGCGTCGTGATAAAACAATGGCACAAAAACTAGCTTCAGAATTATTAGCTGCTTCTAATGGTGAAGGAAGTTCTGTAAAAAAGCGTGATGATGTACATAGAATGGCAGAAGCTAATAAAGCATTTGCACATTTTAAATGGTAAGATATTTTTGTTCTTTGTCAATTTAACCCTGGTAGCGCTGTAAATTATGTCGCGCACAATTAAGCTAGAAAAATATAGAAATATAGGTATAATAGCCCACATTGATGCAGGCAAAACAACAACTACCGAGCGTATTCTTTTCTTTACAGGTTCCCTTCATAAGATGGGGGAAGTTCATGAAGGCACTGCTTTTATGGATTATATGGACCAAGAAAGAGAGAGAGGAATTACAATAACATCAGCTGCAACTACTTGCTATTGGCAAGGGCATCAGATAAATATTATAGATACGCCCGGACACGTTGATTTTACAGCAGAAGTACAAAGATCTTTAAGAGTTCTAGATGGTGCTGTTGCTGTATTTTGTGCAGTAGCTGGAGTAGAGCCTCAATCAGAAACTGTTTGGCGTCAAGCTGATCAATTCAATGTTCCTAGAATAGTATATATCAATAAGATGGATCGAATTGGTGCTGATTTTTACAAAGCACTACTGTCAATCAAAGAGACATTTCATGCTCGGCCTGTTCCTTTATATATACCTGTCGGAAGCTCAGAGGATTTTTCTGGAATTATAGATTTGATAGAAATGAAATATATCAAATATATAGATACTGAAGAGTCTGAAAATTATCTGATTGAGCACATTCCTTTGTCGATGAAGCAAGAAGCTGAAGAAAAAAGAAATCAAATGATTGAAGCAATAGCAGAAAATAATGATTCAATATTAGAAAAGTACTTAGGCAATGAGCAGATAGAAATAACGGAATTATATGAAGCTATTAGAGAATCTGTAATTCATTCTAAATTTTTGCCGGTAACATGTGGTTCGTCATTTAAGAACAAAGGTGTTCAAGAATTATTAAATAGTATAGTAAGATATCTTCCGTCTCCAATTGATCGTGGAACGGTTACTGGATTTAGCCCTGAAGATTCTGAGATACTATTAGAAAGAAAGCCAAGTGAAGAAGAGCCTTTTTCTGGATTAGCCTTTAAAGTTTTAACAGATGTATATGTAGGTAGGCTTACTTTTGTAAGAATCTACTCTGGTAAATTAAAAGTTGGTGATATGATATATAATCCAACAGAAGGTAAGAGAGAGAGAGTTCAAAAGATACTAAGAATGCAGGCAAACAGAAGGGATGAACTTACAGAATGTTTGGCTGGAGATATAGTAGCGATACCTGGGCTAAAGTTTACAAAGACAGGTGATACGATTTGTATCCAAGAAAATCAAGTGCTCTTTGAAAAAATCAGTTTTTTGGAACCTGTTATCAATCAATCGGTTGAGGCAAAGTCTACATCAGATCAGCAGAAAATGCTTGAGGCTTTGGCAAGACTGGCAGATGAAGATCCAACATTTAAATTTGTGAATGATCAAGAAAGTGGTCAGCTAATTATTAGCGGTGTTGGAGAGCTTCACTTAGACATTATTGTGGATAGACTTAAAAGAGAGTTTTCTGTTCAAACGAGAGTTGGTAAACCACAGGTAGCATATAGAGAAACTGTATTAAAATCTGCAATTCATGAATATGAATTTGAAAAACAGATAGGTACAAAGAATCAATATGCCAGGGTAAAAGTAGAAATTAGACCATCAGAGAAGAGTATTGGTAACTCTGTAAAGATGTCAGATAATTCTAATAAACTACAAGCTGTATTAATGAATGCCTTATTAGAAAGTGCAAAAAGTTCATTAGCAGTAGGCCCTATAGCCGGATATCCTATGGTAGATATAGAAGTAGAAATACTTGATGTAGGAACTAGAGAAGGCGAAACAACTGATATAGCATGTAAAGTAGCAGTATCAAATGCTGTTAGAGAAGCAATTGCAAAAGCTAATCCAAGTTTATTGGAACCAATATTTGCAGTAGAGGCAATAGCTCCGATGGAATATATAGGCGATGTAATAGCTGATATAAACTCTCGGAAAGGTCGGATTGAAGAGATTACGCAAAAGGGTAGCTCACAAGGTGTAAAAGCCAGCGTACCATTGAGCCAAATGTTTGGTTATGTAACCAAACTGAGGTCAATGACACAAGGCAGAGGATCATATACGATGATTTTCTCACATTATGAGCCTACGGACGCTTGATCAAAAAAAGAAAGATTTAATATTTAATATTTTTGTAAAAATAGTTATCACTTTAGGTGCACTATGGCAAAAGAGAAATTTGACAGGTCGAAACCACACGTTAATATTGGCACAATTGGCCACGTTGACCACGGTAAGACAACTTTGACAGCAGCCATTACTATGGCTTTAGCTAAAACTGGTCTTTCTGCAAAGCGTTCGTACGATTCAATTGACAATGCTCCGGAAGAAAAAGCTCGTGGGATTACCATTAATACGGCCCACGTAGAATATGAAACCGCAAATCGTCACTATGCACACGTAGATTGTCCAGGCCACGCAGATTATGTTAAAAACATGATTACAGGTGCGGCACAAATGGATGGCGCAATCCTAGTAGTTGCTGGTACAGACGGCCCAATGCCTCAAACCCGCGAACACATCTTACTTGCACGCCAAGTTGGTGTACCTCGTATTGTAGTATTCATGAACAAAGTAGATATTGCAGATCCAGAATTGTTGGATTTAGTAGAATTAGAAGTTCGTGAACTATTATCTAAATATGAATTTCCTGGTGATGATTTACCTATCATAAAAGGTTCTGCATTACAAGCATTGGATGCAGGAACATCAGATTCAGCAGCTATTGATGATCCAAGACTAAAACCAGTTTTAGATTTAATGCAAGCAGTTGATGATTATATCCCAACACCAACACGTGAAACAGATAAACCATTCTTAATGCCTGTTGAAGATGTATTTTCAATTACAGGTCGTGGAACAGTTGCAACTGGACGTATTGAGCGTGGAATTGTAAAATTAAACGAAGAAGTTGAACTTGTAGGTTTTGGCTTACAAAAGAAAACTACTGTAACTGGAATTGAGATGTTTCGTAAGCTATTAGATGAAGGTGTAGCTGGAGACAATGTAGGTTTATTGTTACGTGGTGTAGATAAAGAAGAAATTGAGCGTGGCATGGTTCTTGCGAAATCAGGATCTATGACTCCTCACCATAAATTTATGGCACAAGTTTATGTGTTGAACAAAGATGAAGGCGGACGCCATACTCCATTTTTTGATGGATATCGCCCACAATTTTATTTTCGTACAACTGACGTAACTGGGGTTGCAACATTACCAAGTGGAACTGAAATGGTTATGCCTGGAGATAATCTTGACAACTTTGCTGTAGAATTGATCACACCTGTTGCAATGGAAGACGGTTTGCGTTTTTCAATCCGTGAAGGCGGCAGAACAGTAGGTGCTGGTGTTATTACAAAAATTATTGAATAAATGTACCAAATGGCATGGGCCGATACATTCGGGCTGTGTTTTTTTTGTCTAAATATTTGAAGGTACGTGAGCGTGTCAACCCAAAGGATTCGTATAAAACTTAAATCTTACGACCATAACCTGATTGATAAATCATCCGAGCGAATAGTTCGGACGATTAAACAAACTGGGGCGGTTGTTTCCGGTCCAATTCCACTACCTACGGAAAAGACTGTGTACACGGTTCTACGTTCGCCGCACGTTGACAAAAAGTCGCGCGAGCAGTTCGAAGCGCGGGTTCACAAGCGTCTGATAGATATCTTCAGCTCAACACAGCGTACGATTGATGCATTGATGCGTCTTGAATTACCTGCGGGAGTTGATGTAGAGGTAAAGGTCTAAGGAGAAAGTAAAGATGCTTTTAGGTCGTAAATTAGGCATGACAAGTATATTCAGCCAAACAGGTGAATATATTCCTTGTACAGTAATAGAAGCCGGACCTTGCGCAGTTGTGCAGGTTAGGTCAAAAGAAAAGGATGGATACACAGCAGTTCAAATAGGATTTGAAGATATCCCTGAACGAAAAGTATCACAACCACAAATCGGACATTTTAAAAAGTCCGGAGTATCTCCTAAGCGCCATTTGAAGGAGTTTAGATCTGATAAGGTTACTTTAACCCCAGGTGAAATACTAACAGTTGATAGTATTCTGCAAAAAGGTGATAAAGTAAAAGTATCAGGAACTTCCAAAGGCCGAGGTTTTCAGGGTGTAATGAAGCGACATCACTTTAGTGGTGTTGGTATGTCATCACACGGTCAATCTGATAGACAGCGTCATCCTGGATCCATTGGTTCTTCATCTTTTCCATCCCGAGTTTTCAAGGGTATGAGAATGGCAGGAAGAATGGGTGGAACAACCATAAGCATTCGTAATCTTGAAGTGTTGGACGTAATGCCAGAACAAAATCTACTTATAATTAAAGGTAGCATTCCTGGTTCAATCAATTCGATTGTTGAAATTGTGAAGCTGTAAGGTATAATATGCTCTTAAATGTATATGGAAAAAATGGATCTGTGACTGGTCAGGTTGAATTACCTGATGAAGTCTTTAATGTTGAGCCTAGCGAGCATGCTATGTACCTTGCGGTAAAAGCATATTTAGCAAATCAAAGGCAAGGCACTCACAAAACAAAAGTTAGATCTGAAGTTTCTGGTGGTGGTAGAAAACCATGGAAACAAAAAGGCCGCGGGACAGCCCGTTCTGGTTCTAATAGATCGCCTGTATGGGTTGGTGGTGGAACAATACATGGGCCACGTCCTCACTTATATAAGCAATACTTACCTACTCAAATGAGAAGGCTTGCACGTAAGTCAGCTTTATCCTTAAGAGTACAAGAGCAAAACTTTTTGATTATTGAAGATATGTCTTTTAATGAAATCAAGACAAAAAATGTGATTACAGTGCTAAAAGCACTTAATCTTGAAGGACAAAAAGCATTGATATTGCTTAAAGGATCTGATAAAAATGCAATTTTGTCTGCAAGAAATATACCTGGTATTTCTACAATCCCAGCAAATATAGCTTCAACATATGACATATTGAATCATAGAAAAATCATCCTGTGCAAAGAAGCACTTCAGGATTTAGTGCAAACGTTTTAACACTGAAGTATAAGTAGGCTTACTAAAATGATAACAGTAATTAAGTATCCATTGCTAACAGAAAAAGCAGCAAAACTATCTGAAAAGAATCAGTATGCTTTTGAAGTTACAACAGTGGCGAACAAAATTCAGATAAAAACAGCCATTGAAAAGCTATATGAAGTGAAAGTAAGTTCAGTTCGTACAGTAAATGTAAAAGGCAAAAGCAAGACCCGCTCTACAAAGAAAGGGATTATGCGTGGAACAACTCCTTTACGCAAGAAGGCATATGTAACTCTTGCAAAAGGATACACAATTGATCTAGTTGGCGGTGAAGGTAACGTGTCCGAAGATTAAAATAGAGAAAGATAATGGCTTTAAGAATACTAAAACCGATTACCCCCGGTACAAGATTTTACTCAGTTAGTTCATTTTCAGAATTAACTCCAGGTGCAAAACCTGAAAAGTCTTTGCTAGTAGCAAAGAAAAAGTCTGGTGGGCGTAATAATACAGGTCGGATTACATCTCGTCACATTGGTGGTGGGCATAAACAAAAGTACCGTATTATAGATTTTAAACGAAGAAAGTTTGATATGCCGGCAGAAGTATTAAGTATACAATACGATCCAAATCGTACATGCCGTATAGCATTGATTCGTTATGAAGATGGAGAATTGGCATATATTTTATCTCCGAATAAGCTTAAAGTTGGACAAAAAGTAATGTCCGGTCCTAAAGCTGATTTACAAGATGGAAATGCATTGCCACTTGAAAAAATACCAGTAGGTATGTTTATTCACAATATTGAATTAAAGCCAGGAAAAGGCGGACAAATGGTTCGCAGTGCTGGAACAGGTGCACAACTTGTTGGATTTGATAATGGAATGGCTCAAGTAAAATTACCATCTGGTGAAATTAGAAAAGTATCTCAGACATGTATGGCAACACTTGGTGTTGTTGGTAATTCTGATCATGAAAATATTCTCTATGGTAAAGCTGGCCGTATGCGCTGGTTAGGAGTAAGGCCTCAAACACGTGGTATGGCGATGAATCCTATAGATCACCCAATGGGTGGTGGAGAAGGAAGATCAAAATCCGGTGGTGGTCGTCAGCATCCACGTTCACCTTGGGGTCAATTAGCAAAAGGCCTTAAGACACGTAGACAGAAGAAGAAGTCAACAGATCTTATTGTTCGTAAAAGAAAATAACTAGGAAAGTATGGCTCGCTCACTCAAAAAAGGCGCCTTTATATACTACAAATTGGCGAAAAAAGTAGACCTCTTGAATGATTCAGGAAAAAAAGTAGTAGTTAAAACGTGGTCACGTGCTTCAACTATTGCTCCCGAATTTGTGGGTCATACATTTGCAGTACATAATGGCAACAAGTTCATACCAGTGTATGTAACTGAAAATATGGTAGGACATAAGCTCGGCGAATTTTCTCCAACGAGAACATTCAAAGGGCATGCAGGTAACAGAAAAGATCAAAAGTCCGGAAAACGATAATCCGTAGCTGAATAAGGTTAGATTATGCTAAATGCTCGTGCAACAAAACGCTATTTGCGTTCATCACCCCGCAAAATGCGCCTGGTGATAGATTTGATACGAGGAAAATCAGCGCAACAAGCGATTGCGACGCTGAAATTCTCTACAAAGTCGGCAGCAAAAGATGCAGAAATGGTGCTTCGCTCTGCGATATCCAATGTAATGGAAAAAGCACTCGCTGCAAATGAGCGTGTTGATGAAGGAAAGCTATATGTAAGTAAGGTCTATGTTAATCAAGGCCCTACAGCTAAGCGTATTTCTCCTGCTCCAATGGGCAGGGCTTATAGAATTCGTAAACGCTCGCACCATCTTACAATTGAAGTTTCAGTTGTCCAGTAATTAACAGGAGAGAGCTTTGGGTCAGAAGACAAATCCGATCGGTCTCCGTCTAGGCATTGTACGCCAATGGGATGCTAATTGGTTCGATGAGAAGAATGTAGCAGAAAAACTTACAGAAGATTTGATGGTACGTTCATATATAAAAAGCCGTTTGCGTAAAGCAGGTGTTGCTAGAATTATAATCGAACGTACTGCAAAACAATTGCGTTTAACATTGCATACTTCAAGACCAGGTGTAATCATTGGCCGTTCAGGTAAAGATATTACATTATTGGAAGAAGAATTAAAGAAGATATCACGCAAAGATGTAAAAATCTTAATACACGAGATAAAGCGTCCAGAAGTGGAAGCCCAATTGGTAGCCGAAAATATCGCACAGCAACTTGAAGGACGTGTTTCATTTCGTAAAGCAATGAAGCAGTCAGTTGGAGCTGCAATGAGAATGGGTGCGGAAGGTATCAGAGTAATGTGTTCAGGACGTTTGGGCGGAGCAGATATGTCCCGTACTGAACAGTATAAAGAAGGTAGAGTGCCTTTACACACATTAAGAGCTGATATTGATTATGGCACAGCAACAGCAGCAACCGTTTACGGTTTGATTGGTGTAAAAACTTGGATTTGCCGAGGTGAAGTAATCGGCAAGCTTATAACAAAGGACTAAGAGAAGGATATAGCACAATGTTGCTGCCTAAAAGAGTAAAACATAGAAAAACCCAACGCGGTAGAATGAAAGGCAAAGCCTATCGTGGTTCTCAAGTAGCTTTTGGTACTTTTGGTATGAAAGCACTTGAACCCGCTTGGATAACAAATCGTCAGATTGAATCTGCTCGTATTGCGATTAATCGCTATTTACGTCGTGATGGTAAAGTATGGATTAGAATATTTCCAGACAAGCCTGTTACGAAAAAACCAGCGGAAACGCGTATGGGTAGTGGAAAAGGAAATCCTGAATACTGGGTTGCGGTAGTTAAACCTGGACGTATACTTTTTGAAATCGATGGTGTTTCAAAAGAGTTAGCGCAAGAGGCTGTTCGTTTAGCTTCGCATAAATTACCAATTAAGATAAAATTTGTAACACGCTTGGATGCTGCACAGTAATGAAACCGCAAAAAGCGTCGGATATTCGCAAGTTCTCAGAAGAAGAACTACATGAAATGTTAGCTTCAACACAAGAAGCATTGATGATGAGAAATTTTGAAAAGGCATTAAGCCAATTAGAAAATCCTTCTCAAATCAGAATTTTAAGAAAAGATATTGCGCGCATTAAAACAGTGTTGCGTGAGCGGAATGTCAAAATCTGACAAATTACGCATAAAGCTTTATGGAAACTATGGCTACTATTATTGCAACAGATCAAAAGCCCTCTACGAGCGGAAAAAAAGTTCGTCAAGGCAAAGTGATAAGTTCTGCTATGAATAAAAGTATTATTGTAGCGATCGAGCGTCAAGTTGCTCATCCGCTTTATAAAAAATACTATAAGCAGACTAAAAAAGTTATGGCACATGATGAGGGCAATGAATGCCGCGTAGGTGACATTGTACGAGTTATAGAAAGCCGTCCACTAAGTGCTAGAAAGCGCTGGATGTTGGCAGAAGTTATTGAACGTGCGCAGTAATATAGGAACACTTAGATGATACAAGAAGAATCAAATCTTATAGCAGCCGATAATTCGGGAGCCAAACGTGTTCGTTGTATACGTGTACTTGGTGGTCATGGAAGGCGTTATGCAGGTGTAGGCGACATCATTGTTGTGTCTATCAAGACTGCTCTTCCTAATGCAGGTGTAAAAAAAGGCGAAGTATGCAAGGCTGTTGTTGTTCGCACAAAAAAAGAAATTAGACGTAAAGATGGATCTTTCATCCGTTTTGATGAGAATGCAGCTGTTATTCTCAACAGCCAAGGTGAGCCAAGAGGTACTCGTATATTTGGACCTGTGGCACGTGAATTGCGTGAGAAAAGTTTTATGAAAATCGTTTCTTTGGCACCAGAGGTATTATAAGGATCGAATCTACATGAAGATGTTAATCAAAAAAAATGACATAGTTAAGGTTATAAGTGGTGATGATAAAGGCAAAGAAGGCCGTGTTATCGAAACCCACTTAAAAAAAGCAAGAGTATTGGTTGAAGGTGTTAATATACACAAGCGCCACATGCGCAAAAGCCCTGCTAATCCAGATGGTGGCATTATGGAAAGAGAATTTCCAATTGCTTATTCAAATGTGATGCTTATTGATCCAGAAACTAAAAAAGCAACAAGAATTCGTACAGAACGAATTGAAAAAGATGGTAAAACACAGGTTAAACGTATTGCCGTTAAATCTGGCAAGGAAATTAAACTGCCTTAAAAGATTTGAATAGAGAATATATATGGCAAAAGCCCTACAACAATCGAAAAAATTTGATTTAAAGCCGGAAGGCAAGCGTCTTGAAGAATATTCAGGAACAGTTCCAGCCCCTCGTCTTTATGAATTTTATAAAAGTCAGGTTATACCTGTCTTAAAAGAAAAATTCCAATATAAGTCAGTGATGCAAGTTCCAAAAATCACAAAGATTTGTATTAACATGGGTGTTGGAGCCGCAGTACAGGATCCAAAGATCCTGCAATCAGCTGTTAACGAGTTAGAACTAATTACTGGGCAACGTCCAGCTATTAGCAAATCCAAAAAAGCAATTGCTAATTTTCGTCTACGTGCGGGAATGCCTATTGGATGCCATATAACTCTACGCGGAGCACGTATGTATGAATTTTTAGATAGATTTATAAATATTGCTTCACCAAGAATTCGCGATTTCCGTGGATTTTCGGATAATGGTTTTGATGGCCGCGGTAATGTTACTATTGGTATTAAAGAACAGATTATCTTCCCGGAAATCGATGTTGATAAAGTAAATAAAATTGCTGGTATGGACATCACATTTGTTACAACATCCAAATCGGATGAGGAAGCTTCGGCTTTACTCAAAGAATTTGGTTTTCCTTTCCGCAAAGGTTAATATGGCTAAGACAAGTATTGTAGCGAGAAATGAAAAAAGAAAACGCTTATCTGCTAAATATGCAAAACAGCGTGAAGAGTTAAAGGCAACTGGTGATTATGTTGGCTTGCAAAAACTCCCAAGAAATAGTGCTCCTACGCGTGTTCGTAGCCGATGTTCTGTAACAGGACGTGGAAAAGCAGTGTATAAAAAATTCGGTGTATGCAGACATATCTTTCGCCAATTAGCGCTAGAAGGTAAAATACCCGGAATTCGTAAATCAAGTTGGTAAACTATTAGAAGCTTAGAATACTATGCCGGTTACAGACACAATTGCAGATTTTATTACTCGCATCAGAAATGCGGGTCAGGCACGACACAAGTTTGTTATTGCCCCTGCTTCAAAATTGAATTTTCATATTGCCAACATCCTAAGTGATCAAGGTTTTATAGGTGAAGTTTCATTAGTTGAAGAAGATAATCAAAAGTTTATAAAAGTAGGCCTTAAGTACTACGAAGGTAAACCTGTAATACAGGATATCCAACGAGTAAGCAAGCCTGGTAGAAGAATTTATTCACCTGTAGAAAAAATACCTAGAGTAAGTAATGGACTTGGTATATCTATCATTTCAACCTCTAAAGGATTGATGACAGACAAACAGGCACGCGCTTACAATGTAGGCGGTGAAATTATTTGCAAAGTACGCTAATCCCTGGATTTTAGGAGATTTATCGTGTCAAGAATTGGCAAAAAACCTATAACAGTACCTGATAATGTACAGTTAACATATAATAATGAAACCCTAACCGTAAAAGGTCCAAAGGGTGTACAAACAGTTCCAATTGCTGAAGGTATTTCATTTAATAATGAAAACGGCATTTTAACATTTGTTAGAGCAAATGATGAAAAAAAGGTAAGAGCATTACATGGTTTATCCAGAGCTCTTGCATTTAATGCAATCCATGGCGTAACAAATGGCTACCAAAGGAATCTCACCATTGAAGGTGTTGGTTTTAAGGCAGAATTGAGAGGTCTAAAGTTACTATTAAATTTAGGATATTCTCATCCAATATTGTTTATACCACCTACAGGCATTGAATTTGTTGTCGTAACTCCTACATCGTTGCAGATAAAGGGTGACAATAAACATGATGTTGGTGAGATAGCAGCAAAAATACGCAAGATTCGTCCACCAGAACCTTACAAAGGTAAAGGTGTTAGATATGAAGGCGAATATATTCGTCGTAAAGCCGGTAAGTCTGCTGGCAAATAATTTTCATCGCTGATTCAAAAGAGACTTTACGAGATGAATTTACAAAAAGCAAAAACAAAGCGCCAACAGCGCAGAAAGCAACATATACGTAAAAGCATATTTGGTAATCCAGAACGCTTACGTTTAAGTGTGAATAAAACAATAAATCACATAAGTGCACAAATTATTGATGATACGAAAGGCTTTACGCTTGTATCTGTATCATCAATAGAAAAAGATGTACGAATTGCGCTTGATAGCATTTCAACAAAAGTTGAAAAAAGTAAATACGTAGGTGATTTACTTGCGAAAAGAGCAAAAGATGCAAATATTTCAAGTGTAGCATTTGATCGTAATGGTCATTTATACCATGGAAGAGTTAAAGCACTTGCAGAAGCTGCCCGCGAGGGTGGTCTGCAATTCTAATTTATAGAGGATGCCGTGAGCAAAGTAAGATTATCAGAACTTGATCTTAAAGATAAGTTAGTTTATGTTGGCCGTACTGCTAAAGTAGTGAAAGGCGGTCGCCGTTTCAATTTTACAGCTTTAGTTGTAGTTGGTGATGGTAATGGGCATATTGGCTATGGTCTTGGAAAAGCTGGAGAAGTAGTAGATGCTGTAAGCAAAGCAACTGAAGCAGCTAAAAAAAGTGTTGTGAAGATACAACTTCAAAACACTACTATTCCTCATGAAGTATTAGCAAAATATGGTGCAGCTTCAGTTCTCATCAAGCCTGCTACACCTGGTACTGGTGTTATTGCTGGTGGTGGTGTTCGTGCGGTATTAGAATTAGCTGGCGTACAAGACGTACTTACTAAGAGCATGGGTTCTTCAAACCCTCATAATACGGTGAAGGCAACAGTTCGTGCATTAACTTTATTAGAAGATGCACAATCAGCTGCCCAACGCAGAGGTATTTCTCTAAAAAAAGTACTTCATGGTTAAGGAGATATACATGTCTAACGCAGATTCCAAAGTAAAAATTACACAAGTACGTAGCATTATAAAATGCAAGCAGTATCAAAAAGATACAATTCATGCACTTGGCCTTGGCAGACCTAATTACGCAGTTGTTCATACGTTAAATCCTCAGATTCAAGGTATGATAAATGTAGTAAAGCATCTTGTTAAAGTTGAGTCAATTTGAGAGACGGAGAATAAATCCCATGAAACATATCGGTAATATAAGCCCAAATAAAGGTTCACATAAATCACCTAAGCGTATTGGTAGAGGTGCAGGATCTGGTCACGGTGGTACTTCTACACGTGGACACAAGGGACATGCTTCTCGTTCCGGCTTCAAGAGTAAAAGAAATTTTGAAGGCGGTCAAATGCCTTTGAGTCGTCGTTTGCCAAAATTTGGTTTTAAAAATCCTTTCCGTATAGAATATCAAGAAGTTAATGTAGCACGCCTACAAGAACTTGTTGATAATAATAAAATACATGTTGGTGATACAGTTGATTTAGATGTACTCCGTAACTTAGGTGTTATCAAATCTTCTCGTATACCTGTAAAAGTTCTAGGTAATGGCGATTTAACTGCAAAGTTAAATGTTACCGCCGCAAAATTTACTGAGACTGCAAAGGGTAAAATCGAACATGCCGGAGGCAGTGTTGTAATCGATGAATAAATTCTTTCAAACCATTGCCAATGTCTTTAGAATAGAAGAGTTAAAGCAACGTATTTTATATACAGCTCTTATTCTTTTAGTAGTTAGAATTGGGTCTTATGTCCCTTTACCAGGTGTAGATGTAATAGCTTTACAAGCATCAAAAGGTGGCGATTCTAACACGTTATTTGGACTTTATGACCTTTTTGTAGGTGGAGCATTATCTAATGCTTCAATATTTGCATTAGGTATTATGCCATACATTTCAGCTTCAATTATTCTACAGTTAGCTGGAATAGTTATGCCTGAAGTACAAAGATTGCAAAGGGAAGGCGAAGAAGGAAGAAAAAAAATAACCCAATTCACACGATATCTAACAGTTTTTATTGCATGTTTGCAAGCATGGGGTGTAAGCATCAAAATTGCTAATCCAGGTTCATCAGCAGCTTCTGCTGTTGCTCCGGATATGGTAGTTTGGTTTACATTTACTTCAATTATACTGCTTTCATCTGGTACGATATTTTTAATGTGGCTAGGTGAGCAAATAACTG
>BJGZ01000018.1 GCA_014191195.1 Chlorobiota bacterium | reverse complement strand
GTTTTACCTTTATAACTATAAGCAGTACCTCCTGCAACTAATACTCCTTGAGAAGGTAAAGTAGATTCATTAACAAAGAAGTCAGATAATTTTCCTCCTAATGATCTACCTTCGATTGCTATATTCCATTCATGTTTTAAGGCTGATTTTCCCGCCAAGGCATCTATTAATCCAGAAGAAATAATTGCAAAAAAACACAATATAATGGCAAAATGTTTTGAAATAGTTAAGCCATAAAAATTAAGTATTATCATTAATACAATATAAAATATTGGCAATGTGGTTTGCATAAAACGGAAATATGCGAAGTGATCTCCACCTGAAAATAAGGGTATAGCAAAACTGATAATGATAGTACTGATAAGAATATATAAAACTGGACTATAATGATTATTAATGTGTTTTTTAAATATTATATCCCATAGTATTTTACTTATTGCCAGAGTAGATAAAAGACATAGTGGATTTGCACTTAAAAATCTATATAAATATCCAATTCCATGCTTAAGGTTTGACAGGATATCAGAAGATACTTTTGCATAATATGTATTGGGTAATGGATATCCAAAATAGCTTAAACGCCAAAGTATTAAGCCTATTATTGTACATATAAATACACTTAAAGGTATAATACTTTTATTAAAACTAATTCCTAATGATGAAGTTTTCTGATATAAAAGTACATATCTAGAAATTAAAAAAAACGTACTCCATAGCATGGCTTCTGGTCTGGTGATTACTAATAAACCAAGTAATAAAGAAAAAACATATTGTTCTTTAATTGTACTTTCTTTATTGATAATAGAAACTATGTGTAGAATTAGCAGAGTAATCAAACTAGTCCATAAACCAGTTTCCATGATAGATAAAATTGTCCATTCTATAAAGCCAGGTATCAAATAGACACAGCATAATAAGACTATTGATTGAATAGAAAAGGACGAGGAAGAGAATAATGAATCAGTGAATCTGGTAAGCTGGAAGAGAGTAAAGGAAATAATAAGAATATTTAAAATAATAAGAAGTAATTCGGGGTATTCTGATATCTTAAAAAAAAGCGATCCCAATAAAGTCCACGATAATGAAGTAAATCCTTCTACATGTTCACCGCCAATTGAATAGACAAAGCCATATCCTTGTGCAATATTCTTCATATAGACAAAATAGATATTGGCATCATCTACCCCAAAGATAGAATGCATATTATTATTCCATACCAAAGCAGTACTTGCTATGGTACACATCAAAATCAATATAAATCGAACATATGAATTATGTCTGAGCATTTGCATCATAAATACTTATTCTTTGTTTAGTTTTTTATCCAAACTAAAAGATCCAGGACCACATAGCATAATGATTAAAAAAGCAAACATATATAGCAAAGCAAGTTCTTTTTCAGCTAATGGATCTGAAGCATGAACTACCAAAGATGCAATTGCCATCGTAAAAAAAGCGGGAATAGCCGATAAACGGGTTTGAAATCCGATCAAAATAAGTGCTGGTGCTATTAATTCACCAATAATAGTAAGGAATAAGCTTATTTCTGGACTTAAGCCCATAAAACTAAAAAACTTTATTTCTCCTCCTGCTGTTAACTTCATTAACTTTCCCCAGCCATGAACCATCATTAATGCAGAAAAACTTATTCTTAAAAGTGCTAAACCATGATCTTGATATGTTTTCATCACATTTCCTAAAAATAATCAACTAAAATAAAAAAGGGACAGCAATATGTCCCTTTTTTAATAAACGATAAATATCTCAATTATAAATTTTTAATTTCAGCTATAAGATCTTGAATCACTTTTTTTGAATCACCAAATAGCATTGAGGTTTTTGGACGGAAGAATAAATCATTTTCTATTCCGGCATATCCTGGTTTCATACTTCTTTTATTCACTATTACATGCTTTGCTAATTCAACATCTAAAATAGGCATTCCATAAATTGGAGAAGTTGGGTCTGTTTTAGCAGCTGGATTTACAACATCATTTGCACCTAAAACTAGAACCGCATCAACATAAGGAAACTCATCATTTACTTCTTCCATTTCTTTTAATTTTTCATATGAAACATCTGCTTCTGCAAGCAAAACATTCATATGGCCTGGCATACGTCCAGCAACAGGATGAATAGCATATGTTACTTGAACACCTTTTTCGGTAAGTAATTTTTCTAATTCATGGCATGCATGTTGTGCTTGGGCAACAGCTAGGCCATAACCTGGAACAATTACTACTTTAGAAGAATATGACATTAACACAGCAGTATCACTTAAAGAAATCTGTTTGTATTGTCCTTGAGAGCCACCCGAAGCAGCAGCAGACGCAGCATTGCCTCCAAATGAACCAATCAATACATTTGTTAAGGAACGATTCATTGCTTTACACATTAACATTGTAAGCAAAGTTCCTGCAGCACCTACCAATATTCCACCAGTCATCATTGCTTTATTATCATATAAAAATCCGCCACAGGCAGCAGCTACACCTGTAAAAGAATTTAACAATGAAATCACTACTGGCATATCTGCGCCACCAATGGGCATTACAAATAGAATTCCATACATAACAGATAAACCGAGTATGATATAGAAGAATAGGATTGTCTGTTCTGGACGTGACAATAGAACAAATGTTGATAATCCAATTGCAGCAAGCAGCAAAAATATATTGACTAGATGTTGCCCTTTAAAAGAATAATCATGTAAACGACCATCCAATTTTGCCCAAGCAATCATACTTCCGGTAAAGCTTACAGACCCAATAATTAACCCAGCCATTATTATTAATAGATTAGTTCCATTGATATCACTTAAAAAGGAGTTACCTATTGAATGATCATGCATCAAATGATTAAACTCTACAATAGAAATAATCGCAGCGCAAGCACCACCCATACCATTAAATAAGCTTACCATTTGCGGCATATCTGTCATTTTGACTTTTTTAGCTGCAAATGCTCCTATAATTGTACCAATTGCAATACCACCAAAAATCCAGAGATAATTACCAAGTTTTATATCCTTACCTTCATAAAGGAAAATGGTTCCAAAAATGGCAATTGCCATACCAATCGCCGCTATTTGATTTCCTTTGCGAGCACTTGCCGGATTGCTTAGCATTTTTAAGCCAAGAATAAATGTAATCGAGGCTATCAAATAACATATTGTCAGTAAACTATATTCCATAAGATGACTACTTTTTCTTGTTAAACATTTCCAGCATTCTATCGGTAACAACAAAACCACCAACTACATTTAAAGTTCCTAGGATAACTGCAAGAAATCCCAATATTAATGCGATATAATCAGAAGAATCTGCTTTACCCATAACGATAATAGCACCAATAATTACAACGCCATGTATTGCATTTGCACCACTCATCAAAGGTGTATGCAATACACTTGGTACTCTTCCTATAACCTCTATACCAACAAAAATCATCAGAATAACGATATATATCATTTGCTGATTATCAGTTATAAATTGTTGTATAAATTCCATAATAATATCTTATAAGTATATGATGTTAAATATTAAGTAAACGCTCATGAACTATTGCACCAGCATGATTTATGCAACAACCTTTTACTAAATCATCATCAAAATTCAGATGAATATTCATATCTGCATTCATAATTAATTGCAAGAAATTCAAGACATTTTTTCCATATAATTTACTTGCATCTGATGGCATTGTTGCAGCTAGATTTGAATTACCAATAATTGAAACACCGTTAAGATACACAGTTTCATTGTTTTTGGTATAAGGAGTATTTCCGCCTGTTGCAGAGGCTAAGTCCATGATAATACTACCTTTTCTCATTGTAGAAATCATCTGCTCTGTAATCAAAATTGGAGCTTTTTTTCCGGGGATTTGAGCAGTTGTAATGATTATATCGGCTTTTTGCACAGATTCTGCTATTCTTGCTATTTGTTTTTGCTTAAACTCTTCAGTTTGTTCTACTGCATAACCTCCTGCATTACTTGCATCTGCAGCACCTTCTACTTCAATAAATTTAGCACCCAAACTCATAACTTCTTCTTTTACTGCTGGGCGTGTATCAAATACTGTTATTACTGCCCCTAAACGCTTTGCAGTTGCAATAGCCTGTAAACCTGCTACACCAGCACCCAATATCAGTACTTTTGCAGGTGCAATACTTCCGGCAGCTGTCATGAACATCGGAAAATAACGTGCATACATTGCCGATGCAATTAAAACAGCTTTATATCCTGCGATATTTGCCTGAGAACTTAGAATGTCCATGCTTTGTGCACGAGTTGTTCTTGGAAGCATATCAAGTGAAAAAACAGTATTAAGTGCGGTGGACCACTGTTCAGGAAATTCTGTTTTTATCAAGGGCTGATAATTTCCAATCAGAATTTTATTCTGAATATCTGTTGTAGATTCGGGATGAATACAAAATATAATATCTGCAGAATTAATAATATCTTTTTTGCTCGCAATCTTAGCACCATTATATTGATAATCATCATCTGATGCATACGATTTTTCACCAGCACCTTGCTCTATATATACAACTATGTTTTTTTTCACAAGTTGCTGAATTGCTTCTGGTAATAGCGATACTCTCGTTTCAAAATCTGGTTCTTTTAAAACACCAATAATCATAAGTATATCCTTTGTAGACTCAGTTACCAAAATAATCAATTCTTATTACATTCACAGTACTGTTAGATTTATAAGTTTGCAATATATTATCCTTAAATAATTGTTACAATATCTGTTATAATCGGCATAATTGTTGAAGGTATTTGTGTAAATTTGATTTGTTATATAGCTAATCACATCCTTGGACATATCATGAAAAAACTATTTTTCTTACTATTTATGATAACTGTTTTTTATGCGCAATCATATGCTCAAAAAACATTATGTAATGGTTCTTTGTATTTAGATGGAACTGATGATTATGGAAAAATTTCTAGTTCATTTTTTGATACGATACCAAATCAATCTACTTTTACCATTGAATTCTATATTAAATTAGGTAATAATCCTACCAGATATCCTGCGATATGGAGTCAATATGGAAATGGCACATATATGGGAGTATATCCATGTTCTGGTGTTAGGATGGTATATAAAAATACGAACACTTATGGTACAGATTCTGCTGGAATCAGACAAGGAACATGGGAACATTATGCTATTACAGGGAATGGACAAACTGCAAAATTAAAAATCTACAGAAATGGTTTACTTATTGGAACAACAAATCAAGGTACTCCAGATTGGAATTATGTAGATAATAGCGCCAGAATTGGTGCTGCTTTTGATCTTGTAGATCCAAATAAATCTTGGTTTTTAAATGCTCATATAGATGATTTTAGAGTTTCTAGAACCATACGATATACACAAGATTTTACGCCTCCACAAAACTTAGAATCAGATGCTGATACCAAAGTATTATATACGTTTAATGCCGTGAGTGCAGATAGTATTGTTCTTGATATCAGTGGCAATAATAATCACTTAAAACTAGAAGGTAATGCTACGATTGTTGAAGATGCACCGTACTCCGGTGGTGATGGATTAGTGTTTAAACAGTCTGGTAATATTTTCCCTGATATTAATGCACCCGACAAATTTTGGGTGTATTCAAAAGATGGAAATGCTAGTTTTCAATGGCAAGTAAATATTGGAAGTGGATTCAATAATATTTCAGATACTTTACCCAATTTTACTGGTGTTAAAGCTGATACTTTACATATCAATACATGTAAAATTGTGTTTAGCAATTATACATTTCGTTGCATTGTAAAATCTGGAATTTGTAGTGATACAACTTCTGCATTAACAATGACTGTATGCGGCAAGATTTTTCAAGTTCCGACAAGTGTTGAAGCATTAGGAAAAGATACAATTCGTTTTGTTATTGGGCATACCGATACGCTTGCTCAATATCAATGGCAAAAAAAGATTGGATCTTCTTTTGTTTCTATAGCAGATTCTGGGATTTATTCTGGTACTAAAACATCTAAAATTACCATATTGAATAAAGATTTAGGCGGAATTACTCATACGTATAGATGCTATGTTAAATCTGGTGTATGTTCAGATACTATCGTGCCTGTTAATATATTTATTTGTGGGGCTTTAATATCCAGTCCAGAAAATGTAAATGCTGCAAAAGGCGCATCAGCTACATTCACGGCTAATCATACAGATCCTTTAGCAGAGTATCAATGGCAAATAAATAATGGAACTGGTTTTAAAAATATAAAGGATACTCTCCAGTATTCAGGTTCAACAACTAAATCTCTTAAAGTAGCTAATCTATCTTTCACAAATAACTTTTATGAATTCCGCTGTATCATAAAATCTGCTTCTTGTATTGATACTACGCAAAAGGCTTTATTGAAAGTTTGTGGCAGTATCTTAAATCAAAATTTCACGCAAAATGTCAAAATTGGCGATAATGCTCAGTTTGCCATTGTTCACAATGACCCTTCTGCAATCTTTGCTTGGCAAATTAATATTGGTGCAGGTTGGAATACATTAAATGATGATAGTAGAGTTAGCGGTTCAAAAACAAATATTATTAAGATCAATGCAGTTACATGGTCAGATAATGGATATAAGTTTCGCTGCATTGCTAATTCATCAATATGTTCAGATACTTCGCTTCCAGCAACATTATCCGTATGCGGTAGTATAATAAAACAACCAAAAAGTACTTTTGCTCCTTTTGGAAAAACATCTCAATTAAGTGTCGGAAATAGCGATCCACAAGCATTTTATCAATGGCAATCTGATTTAGGACAAGGTTTCCAAAAAATTAGTGACTTAGGACAATACTCTGGTACAAATGATAGTGTACTTTCGATTAATAATATCACTATTTCAAATAATAATCAATCCTTTAGATGTTTAGTTAAAAGCAATGATTGCACCGATACTTCTAATATTGCTACATTAACTGTGTGCGGAAGTATAGAAAACGATCCTTTCGATATTTCTGTAAATGCAGGAGAAGATGCCTTTTTCGCTGTAAAACATAATGACCCAATGGCAAATTATAGATGGCAAACAGATTTTGGAGTTGGTTTCTTGAATATTACAAATGCCGGACAATATTCAGGCGCTAATAAAGACACTTTACTCATACGTTATGTTAGCAATACAAATAATAATCAAAAGTTTCGCTGCATAACCTCATCCAATAATTGTATTGATACTTCTCAATCAGTTACTCTTTTTATAAAATCTGTTTCTGGTATTGTTCATTCAGTTTCTGAAGATGCAATTACAGTATATCCAAATCCAGCACATGATAAGATATTTTTTATAGTACCAAATTCTGGGCAAAAAACTGATTTTTATATCACAGATTTACTTGGAACTATGGTATTAAAAGGAACTATCAATGAATCGTCTGAAATCAATATAGATCATTTACAATCTTCAATGTATTTTATCCATATTGATAATCAAAAGCCTTTTAAATTGATGAAACATTAAATCATCACATATGTTATTGAAAGAGGAAATATTCATTTCCTCTTTTTTTTTGTTTTTTATATGTTATTCTTATGCCTTGTAATTTTATTACATATTTACTGCCTTTTGTACTATTTCTTTTTTATACAAAAGCATTATATTCTCAAGCATTTACTGTCAACATAAAGCCCATGTATTATGGACAAATAATACAAATTGATCATCCGGTTATAGATTCATTGCAAGGAGAACAAGTAACTTTTAAAGAATGCAAGTTTTATTTGGGAAAATTCACATTATATTCAAAAGATACTGTTCTACATTTTAATAGATATCAACTGATAGATATAGAAAATGCCAACACAACTGCTTTGTCATTTCCAATTCCATCATCTTTTTATGCGGACTCTATCTCTTTTCTTCTTGGTACAGATAGTGTAACGAATATAAACGGAATTATGGATGGTGATCTAGACCCATTGAATGGCATGTATTGGGCATGGAATAGCGGATATATTAATATGAAAATTGAAGGAATTACTCCTAAGTGTCCAGGACGCAACAATCTATTTCAATTTCATATTGGTGGATATCAAGCACCTTATCAAACAGCACAAAACATATCATGTGCATTTAAAAGATCTCAAAGTATTGAGATTCAAATGCATGTACAAAAAGCATTAGAAAAAGTGCAATTAAGTAATGAATATCAGATCATGTCGCCCGGAAAAAAAGCAAAAGAAATGTCAGAAAGTATGTCTACAATGTTTACAATCCTACAATGAAATATATATTTCTTTTTTGTGCTTTCGGCTTTGCCATTCTGTTGATTTCTTTTGAATCTAGTGAATTTACTTATCCAAATTATTTTCCAAAACCTGTTTATAATTTTTCTCATAATCCATTAAAAAAAGAAACAATACAATTGGGTAGAAGATTGTTTTACGATCCAATTTTATCAGCAGATAGTTCTATTTCTTGCGCTTCATGTCATTCACAATACAATGCATTTGCCCATGTTGATCATGATTTAAGCCATGGAATTTATGACAGAATAGGAAAAAGAAATGCTCCTGCATTAATGAATCTTGCTTGGCAAGAACTATTTATGTGGGATGGTGCTATTAATCATTTAGATATGCAAGCATTAGCGCCTATAACTCATCCAAATGAAATGGATAATTCATTAGAAAATGTTATTTCAAGGTTAAGGAATAATAGTAATTATAGACACTATTTCTTTTCTGCTTTTAACGATAGCTCAATAAAAACCGAGCATGTATTAAAAGCTTTATCACAATTTGAATTAATATTTATCTCTTCAAATTCAAAATATGATAGTGTAAAAAAAGGTTTAGTATTATTTACAGAAAAAGAAAAAAAAGGATATGAAGTCTTTTTGCAGAACTGTAATGCGTGTCATACAGAACCATTATTTAGCTCTTATTCTTTTTCAAACAATGGTTTGCCTTTAGATAGTACATTACTTGATTATGGAAGAGTATCAATTTCTTTGCAAAGTGCAGATTCTGGGTATTTTAAAATTCCAACTTTAAGAAATTTGAGATATTCATTTCCCTATATGCACGATGGTAGATTTAAAACACTATCAAAGGTAATTCAACATTATACTTCTGGTATTAATTATTCATTACATCTTCCAAAAGAATTAAAAAAACCACTTCAATTAAGTTCCGAGCAAAAAGTTGAATTAATGTCATTTTTATTTACATTAAACGATTCATCTTTTGTATTTAATAAACAATTTTCTTATTTAAAATAAATTCATAAAGTATTTATATGAAAAGACTTTTATACTTATTTATATTCCTGTGTTTCACTTTTGATTTGTTTGCACAAACAAATCCGATAATTCGAAATTGGCTGCAGAATACCACCACTTTGGGATCATATTATATGAATGGAAATTCTACTGCAATTTCCAATAATATTACTGCCAATGTACAAGTAGTTCAATATTCTGCTAATTCAGTATATATTTCAACAAAAGGAATACCAAGCTATCCTACAGGACCTTTTTTAGATGGAAATCCATCTCAAGCACAAAATCAGAATGCAATTTTTAAATTTCCATTAAATCCTCAACAAAATATGGGTACTCCAACAGCAACAACAGGAGGTAATATTGGACTTTTTATAAATGGAGTTGCACTCTTTGATTATAGAGATGGTGTTTCATGGAAATTCTCTATGAATAAATTGCAGGGTGGCCCTCTTGGCGGTATGGGAGATAATGTATGGAATAGGGATGCTGTAGTTGCAGAACGACTTGGTTTTGATTGTGCAAAAGGGCATCCTGCCATGGGAAATTATCATCATCATCAAAATCCATCAGCATTTAAATTAGATAAGAAAGTTATCTCTTCAATATGTTCTTTATACGATGCAGATGGTTTATATTCAATTAATCCAGCCATTCACTCTCCTTTAATTGGATATGCTTATGATGGTTTTCCTATTTATGGAGCATATGGTTATAAAAATACCGATGGAACGGGCGGAATAGTAAGAATAAAATCCAGTTATCAATTAAGAACAATTACCGAAAGAACACATTATGCAGACGGTACAAATGTAATAGATGGTCCACCAGTATCAACCACTTATCCTCTTGGATATTTTAGAGAAGATTATGAATATATTTCTCATACAGAATCTGATTTTTTAGATAGCCATAATGGAAGATTTTGTGTTACACCAGAATATCCAAATGGTATATATGCATATTTCAGTACCGTTGATGACAATTGGAATTCAGCCTATCCATATGTTGTTGGACCAACCTTTTATGGTGTAAAATCAGCTGCTAAAGTTGTATCTGTAACAGAACCTACAACAGTGTATACTCCCTCGGCAAATACATTAAGTGTAAGCCCAAATACTCTTTCATTACCATCTGCAGCATCTAATTATATATCGTTTTCTATTAGTTCTAATGTCAATTGGACAATTTCTAGCAATCAAACTTGGTTAACCCTTAACAAAACAAGCGGTAATGGAAATGCAACTATAACTGTGATTGCTTCAGAAAATATGTCTAAAACCCCAAGAAATGCTTCTGTAAAAGTGAGTTCTACAGGTTTAGCCGATCAACTTATTACTATTACCCAAAAAGATACTTCTGTACTATTAAATGTATCTCTCTCTTTGATTTCTTTACCTGCTGCTTTTAATGATTATGTGTCTTTCAATGTTCAAAGTGATGCTCAGTGGACAGCTTCTAGCGATCAACCTTGGCTGATTGTAAATCCTGTGCAAGGGAATGGCAATGGAACTATCAAATTGACAGCAGAAGAAAATAAAGGAAATGCTCCTAGAACTGCTAAAATTACTGTTGAATGCGGACTATTAGCCCAAAAGGTAGTAACTATAAATCAATCAGATACTGTAATCATTAAACCAAGCATAAAGGCTTCTCCAGATACTGTGTACTTATTTGCTTCAGATAACAGTACTGGTAAAATTACTATTACATCTAATGTTGATTGGTATGCAAAAGTAAACCAATCTTGGTTAAGTATTAATAGTAATAAAGGCTCAAATAATGGTGAGATCTTCGTTCAAGCTGCAGTAAATAACAGTAAAAAAGTGCGTTCTGGAAAAGTAATAATATCATCGTTAGGTTTGCCAGATTATCCCATTACAATCATTCAAAAGGATACTGTACTTTCAACATTAACTGTCTCTGTCGATACAATTTATTTACCAGCTGCAGCATCTAATTCTAAAGGATTTGGAATATCTGCAAATACTACTTGGGCTGTACAAACTAGTGATTCATGGTTAACAGTAAACAAGAATACTGGTAATGGGAATGATATCATCATATTAAATGCAGAAATGAATCAAGAAAGTAAAAGTAGAAATGCTTATGTAACTGTTTCTGGAAAAGGTGTTAATGATACTAAAGTATGTGTTATACAAGCAGATACCATGATTATTTCTTCGATTGAAGAAGAATCAAGCGACGAAATATTTGCAACTGTTTTTCCAAATCCTGCTAATGAACTTTTGATAATTCAAGCAATTGGATTAGTAAACAAAGACATACAGATAGAACTTTATGATATTAAAGGAAATATTGTTTCCAAAACAAAAGTATTACAAGGCAGCACAATCGCTTTTATAGATGTTCAAACATTATATTCAGGAACATATTTTATAAAAATGATTAATGAGAATACTGTTCAAACAAAAAAAATAATTATTCAAAAAGACATGGAATAGATTGAAAATGAAATGTATCATTATGTTCAGTATGGTGCTAATGAGTTCTATTACAATTCAGGCACAAACAAATCCTATTATAAGTAATTGGTTGCAAAATACTACTCAGATGGGTATGTATTATATGAAAGGTAATTCTACTGCAATTAGTAATAATATTCTTGCAAATGTTCAGAAAGTTCAGTTTTCGAACTCATCTGTTTATATTTCTACAAATGGAATTCCTGCCTATCCAACAGGCCCATTTCAAGATGGTAATCCATCGGTAGCGCAAAGCCAAAATGGCATTTTTAAATTTCCCTTAATTCCTCAAAAAAATACTGGTGCACCTTCAGCTACAAATGGAGGAAATATTGGGATTTTTATTAATGGAGTTGCACTTTTTAACTACGGTGATGCAGTTTCATGGAATAATGCTGAAGGTAGGCTGCGTGGTGGTCCATTACAAGGAATGGGTGATAGAATATGGAATAGAGATGCAGTAGTTGCAGAACGTATTGGTTTTGATTGTGCAAAAGGACATCCTGCCATGGGGAATTATCATCATCATCAAAATCCATCAACATTTAAATTAGATAGAAAAAATATCTATGATGTGTGTAATCTATACGATGCAGATGGATTATATGCTATAAATCCCGCAGCACATTCTCCATTATTAGGCTTTGCTTATGATGGATTTCCAATCTATGGTGCCTATGCTTTTAAAAATACAGATGGTACCGGTGATATTGTCAGAATGAAGTCTAGCTTTCAATTAAGAGCCATAACAGAAAGAACTCATTATGCAGATGGTAAAGATGTAATAGATGGTCCGCCAGTTAATGCTACTTATCCTCTGGGTTATTTTCGTGAAGACTATGAATTTATTAGCCATCCTAATGAATCTGATTATGTAGATGAATATAATGGAAGATTCTGCAAAACACCCGAATATCCTAATGGTACTTATGCTTATTTCTGTACAGTAGATGAAAACTGGAATTCTGCTTATCCTTATGCGGTTGGCCCAAACTTTTATGGAATAAGAAATACACAAAAAGTGCAATCAATAAGTGAACCCACTACAGTGTATACTTCTGCTACAGATATCAATGATCAATATTCCCTTGCTATGAATGTTTTCCCAAATCCTACATATGATTTGTTAATTATACAAGCTGGACAACTCATTACCGAATCTTTACCAATAATCCTGACTGATATGAAAGGAATTATAGTGCATGAATCAACCTTAAAACAAGGAAGTTCTATTGCTTATGCAGATATATCTATGATCTATTCAGGAACTTATATCCTTACTATTGGAAAAGGAAAATCTAGCTTTACACAATCTATTCATATCATTCATTAACATAAAAAAACTATTATATGAAACTATTTCTACTGTGTTTATTGTGTTCTTATACCTGTATCATCGCTCAAAGAAATGTTGTATTGATCATTGCAGATGATTTAAGCAGCGAATACTGTGGGTTTATTGAAAATCACCGAGATACAGTCAAATTACCCAATATCAGACGTCTTTTAGCAAAGGGAATAGTATTCAATAAAGCATGGTCTAATCCATTATGTTCTCCAACTAGGGCAGGCATTTTAACAGGCAGATATAGCTTTAGAACTGGTGTAGGTGATGCAGTTGGTGGCCAAGGCTCTAGAGTATTAGATACAGCAGAAATGACAATTCCACGTATGCTAAATATCTTTAAACCTAATGGCATAGCAAAAGCTAATATTGGTAAATGGCATCTTCATACCACAATGCCTCAAACCAATTATATTTTACCTTTAACTTTAGGATATGACCATTATGAAGGTAATTTTGCTGGACAACTTCCTAGTTTTTATTCTTGGAATAAAATTAAAGATGGTAAGTCTGCAGTATGTAATACATATGCAACTACAGAATTAACTAATAATGCTATCGATTGGGTTAAATCTGTTCCACAAAATAAACCATTCTTTTTATGGCTAGCTTATAATGCTCCACATTCTCCTTTCCATTTACCACCAAGTAATCTTCATTCTTATACAGAATTAAAAGGAATTCCTTCTGATACTGCTACAAGTGTTGTCCCATATTTTAAAGCAATGTCAGAGGCATTAGACAAAGAAATCGGAAGACTTTTTGATACCCTAGAAGCACAAAATATAATGGACAGCACAGATATTATATTTATTGGCGATAATGGTAGCGATATGAAAGTTTCACAAGTGAAAGGTGGTGCAAAAGGTAGTATAAGCCAAGAAGGTATTTCTGTTCCTTTTATTATTTCTGGACCATCTGTCAAAAATCCTGGTAGATATTCTAATGCATTAGTTAATACTCATGATTTATTTGCTACAATCATAGAGCTTATGGGTTTTTCTAATTGGAAACAGAATATTCTGCAATCTAAACCCGTAGATTCCAAAAGCTTATTACCAATAATTTATAATCAAGATTCTATTATTAGAGATTGGGTTTTTTCTGAGGTATTTAAGCTAACTCCAGTTGCTGGTGATGGAAAAACTATGAGAAATAAAGAGTATAAATTAATGGACTATGATAATGGAACTCAAAAATTTGTTAATCTATTAAAAGACCCCGAAGAAGACATTGATTTACTACAAGCAAACTTATCTGGAAATGATAAAACTAATTATGAATATCTATGCGGAGAAATGTCGAAATTAGTTGGAACTGGTGCATTTTGCACTGCTTTGTCTGTACAAAATTCTGATACTGATGAATATTTTACCTCCTATTTTGATAGCCAATCATCCTTATTAACTATTCAGTTTCATAAGCCATTACAAAAGCAAGCTACTGTACATATATATTCCGCTAATGGAAAATTAGAGCAATCTGTAGAAATACTTCCTCATCAATATTCAATTCAAGTTGATATGAATAATGTTGCTGCTGGGCTTAAAACAATTTCACTTATACATGATGATTTACAATTCAAAAAAGCGATATTGATACATAAATAATAAGCATTTACTTTTTTAGAGTAATATTTATGTTCAGATTATTCCTCTTTTTATTCATTTGTATCATTAATGTAAATGCCCAAAAAATAAGCAGATACAAGGGCGAATCTGCTGAATCTTTTATTGTTAGAATTAAGCCCTCTTCATCTATAGTATATGATAAAGTGATTGAAACAGCGTGGAATAATACTTCTGTGCTTATTGCTTTTCTTTCGGAAACATATCTTCTCCCATTGAGCGATGATCCACAACAAACAGCATATACAAGGGTAATTGCCACATTATATGTATCTGATTCTTATAAAAAAAACTATACAGTATCAATTATTGATACGTTAATTGAAGAGGAAAGTCCTCCAAAAATCGAACATATATTTTTTGCTAATGCTGATAATGACAAAGAAAAAGAACTGATAATTCTCACTACTTGGGATATCAATAATCCTAGTGTGCATGGCAAACTATATTCTACATCTATTTATGATTATACACATAAGCTACCCAAAAAGCTTTTATTCTTGAATGATATTAGTAGCAATGTCAATGGTGGATGTGATTGCATATGGGAAATTGGGAGAATACATAAATCAAAATTTAAAAGTAAAGCAGATATTGTCAATGGCTTACAATCATTAGGATATACACAATAAGTATCTATAAAAAGATGAAATACCATATGATACATATCAATATGAGAAAACACATATATCTTTTTATGCTCTTTATTGTCATGTTTTCTTGTGAAGTAAATGCACAGCCATATACAATCAATAAGCAGGTTAAGGGCAAAAAGCACATGGTTGTAACTGCACATCCGCTTGCATCAGAAGCAGGACTGATAATACTAAAAAAGGGAGGTAATGCCATAGATGCAATGGTAGCTGTCCATTTTGTTCTTGCAGTTGTATATCAAAGAGCAGGGAATATTGGGGGCGGAGGTTATCTGATATACAGAAGAAATCATTATAATATTCAAGCATTAGACTTTCGTGAAACAGCACCAGAACTAGCTAGTAGGAATATGTATATTCAACAAAATGGACATATTAATGATAGTGTAAGCAAGGATGGACATCTAGCAAGTGGTATTCCAGGTTCGGTTGCAGGCGTATACGATGCACATAAAGCGAATGGTACATTACCATGGAAAACTCTTTTACAATCTGCTATTTCATATGCAGAAAATGGATTTTTACTTACTGAAAAAGAAGCGGAAGAATTAAATAATAATAGATTAGACTTCAAACGTTTGAATAATCATCAGACAGTTTTTTATCAAGATATTCCTTGGAAAGCTGGAGATAAAATTGTCCAAAAGGATTTAGCTAAAACTCTTAGAATTATCCAAAAATATGGTAAAGATGGTTTTTATAAAGGAGCAATTGCGGATTTAATAGTAAAAGAAATGAAATCTGGTGGTGGTATCATTACTCATAAAGACTTATCACAATATAAACCCATTTGGCATCAACCTATCGAATTTACTTATAGAGATTCATTTACTGTTTATACAATGCCCCCTTCTTCAGCAGGAGGTATGATACTAAATGAAATGATGAATATGAGTGAAACAATTAATCTTCATTCATTGGGATTTCATACTACAGCATCTATTCATTGGCTGGCAGAAACCGAAAAAAGAGCTTATGCCGATAGAGCTGTCTATTGCGGAGATGCAGATTATTATCATGTTCCTATATATGGATTAACAGCAAAAAAATATGCAAAACACAGAATATCTACTTTTAATCCAACTAAAACGATACCTTCCAAGCAGATGAAAGAAGGAACATTACAATATACTTCAGAAGAAACAACACATTATTCAATTGTAGATTCATATGGACAAGCAGTATCTGTTACTACTACTTTAAATGGAAATTATGGATCTAGAGTAATTGTAAAAGGGGCAGGTTTTGTTTTAAATAATGAAATGGACGATTTCAGTGTAAAACCAGGAACACCAAATATGTTCGGATTAATTGGTGCAGAAGCAAATGCTATTCAGCCTGGAAAAAGAATGTTAAGCTCTATGACACCATTAATTGTTCAGAAAAATGACTCTTTATTTTTAATTGCTGGTACACCAGGTGGAGCAACAATTACTACATCTATGTATCAATTGCTTATTAATATGATAGATTTTAATATGTCTTTACAGCAAGCCATATATAGTCCAAGATTTCATCATCAATGGTTGCCAGATATTCTTTATCATGAAGCAGATTGTTTTGATACTGCTACAAAAAAAGAATTAGAACAATTTGGTTATACTCTAAAACAGAGATCAGCATTTGGGCGCATCGATGCAATTTATATAGCTCCAGATGCATCTATTGAAGGAATTGGTGATAATCGTGGCGATGATTCTGCTTCGGGTGAATAATACGTTTTATATTTTATGTCTGTTCATTATAAAATTAATTCAAAGAATATTTCTTTTTTAACCGCTGTATTTTCAAGTATAAAGTATTGTGATGGGCAAGATATATGGAAACTCTCAATGGGATTAGGATTGCCAGAATTTCCTCATATTAGTGTTAGCTATCAATATTCAGCAGAATTTCTGTATCACTTTGCAGGTGAGGCAAAAACAGGAGTGCAGGTATTTTATACATTATGATGTGTAACTACTTGAGATTTCTTTGTGATAAACCAACCACAAATAAAAATTGCTGCAAATAATGCAGATCCATATACACCAGCTTGTGTATCAAAAATAAAAATATTACAGCTTGTATAAAGACAAGACAAAATGAAGAATCCGGTAGCAGCATGAATTAATGGAGAGATTTTTTCTCCTTTTAAACGATATAAAGTAGATATTCCTACAGCTAATCCAATGCTATCTAAAAATATCGTATAGTTAAGTATCGTTTCAAAAGATTTTCCTGCAAAAACACAAATAATACTTAATAGTGTGAATATAATTAAAGCAAAAACATGGACACCTTTTTCTGCTTTACTTTTAGCCCAAGTTTTGGGTAATACACCATCTTCACTCATGGCTTGCAATACCCTTGGATTAGATAACATCGATACATTTATATATCCAAAAACAGATATTACCAATACTGCACTTAATAGTAAAGAGCCAGCATTTCCAAAGAGTGATTGAACTACAATAGCTGCTATCGATTTTGCCTGAGCTAATTGCGAAAAACCTATCACATGAACATAAGCAGCATTAGCACATAGATAGAGAGAAATAATAATGATAACACCAAGTATAATTGCTTTTGGTAATGTATTTCCTTTATCTACAATATCTCCACCAAAATTAATCGTCTGCTGATATCCACCATATGTAAAAGAGACAGCAATTAAAGCCAAACCAAAAGATTCCATCAAACCTTGATTATGTATCAAAGGTGCTGTGCTTTGCATTTCTGGAACTATTCCAATTGCAGAAATAACACAGAAAAGCATTATCACCTTTATTCCAATTAGAATATTTTGGACATTAGCACTTGTTCTTAATCCTAATAGATTAACCCCAAATAAAGCGATAATCATCATTGATGCTAATATAGAAGTATGTATACCTGGAAAATATGCACTGATATATTCTGCACCAATAATTGCAACACCTGCAGAAGAAGCGGCATTAGAAACAAGTATTAAAATATTAATTGCAAATGCAATAGAAGGATGATATGCCTGAGCAAATATTCTATAATATGCTCCTGAAACAGGCATTCTGCGTCCAATTGCAGCAAAACCAAGAGCTCCACACATTGCAATAATGCCACCCAAAATCCAAGCGGCATAAAATAAGGTTTCATTGCCTGCCCTTAAAGCTACTGTTGCGGGTGCACGAAAAATACCCATTCCAATAACTAGGCTTATCACCATCATTGTGATATCAAAAAATCTTAGCTTATTGGTTGTTTTCATAATACATGTTAATTCTATAATCCATATGCAATAAATTAATCAATAAAATGTATCTCCGCAAATAGCTATCTATTACTTTTTGTCTTTTTATTACCATTCCATTCAATGGGCTATTTAGGTAACTGTATCTACATTCAATTATCATGTGCATTATCTTCTAGATTAGCTAAAAGAGTAAAATCTAATGATTCTATTACAGTTACTTATAACAAAAAAGTGAGCCCTTAACATTATCTAATGATAAATCATTGGGGGCTCACTTACTATAACTTCACTAAACATTGGCTAGAATTACATTTTTAATCCAATTTCTCTAAGACGTTGATCTAAATATTCTCCAGCTGTAATATCCTGATATGCTTTAGGATTTTCACTACTTATGCAAGAATCTAAACATGCTAAACTCATAGATGATTTTGGATGCAAAAAGAATGGAACTGAAAATCGTGAAGTACCCATTAATTCTCTAGGTGGATTTACAACCCGATGAGTTGTAGACTGTAAAACATTATTTGTTAATGTTTGTAACATATCTCCTACATTTACCACTATATCTTCACCTTGCGCTTGGACAGCAAACCACGTTCCATCTCTTTTTAATACTTGTAATCCATCTGCGCTAGCTCCAATCAATAATGTAATCAAATTGATATCTTCATGCGCACTTGAACGCACCGCATCTTCTGGTAATGCATCTGGATTTTCTATCGGAAAATAATGTAATGCCCTTAAAATAGAATTGCCATTATGCACATATTCCTCAAAGTAGTTTATGGGCAATGATAAATATTCAGCAATAGCCATTAATAATTGTCTGCCCATATGTTCTAATTGGGCATAAATATCTATCATTACATTATTAAAGGATAGAGATTCTGTAATTAAAATATTTTCTGGATATATATCTTTTACTGGGTCGCCATCAGTAACTATTTGACCACATTGCCAAAATTCTTTTAAATCTGGGGTATTAGCATTTTTGGCTTTTTCTTTTTCTTTACTTGTATAACCTCTTTGGCCAAATATCCCTGGAATTTCATATTTCTTTTTCAAATGTTCATCTAAGGCAAAAAAACTATGTATTTCAGAATATAAATCATCAATCAACTTATGATCAATTCCATGATTAGCTATTGTGATAAAGCCGGTTTCATTAAAAGCCTTACCTAATTGCTGCGAAAACTGTTTTTTTTGTTCAACATTTCCCTGAGTATAGTCAGGGAGAAATAAACGAGGTATAAATTGTTCACTCATCGTATGTCCTAAAATTCTTCACTAATATAAGCGTAAAATAAGAATATGAATAATAAAAATGAAAGAATAAAGATTGATTTTAATTAATAATTATCTGTTTGGCACAATCTATGTTAGCATACATTGAATTAGCATTATTTTCTTTAGGAATATATGAAGTTTCGATTATTAGTATTCTGTTTGGCTTTTGTTTTTATTAGAATAAGCTATGCTGAAACACCCAATGACCCAGCTAAAAGGCGTTCAGCAAGAATAGCAGGAACATATAGCTATGGATTTACTGTAGAAGAACATCATGATCCAACAATTTCTCCAATTACAGGCGGTGCCCAAGAATTAGGACCATCTGGAAGCTTATATATTTACCCTGAAACTGATTCCACTGTCTTATTCTATTTTGATATATCTTCTGGTTTTCCCTCTTATAATGTAGGAACACTGTATGGAAGATTATTGATTAAGAATAATAAAGGTATATATAATTATAAACTACCAGGTGAGACAGGTTCTTGTAAGCTGTCTTTTGATTTTACCAAGAAACATATAGTAGTTAAAACTGTCGAGGGAATGACTGCTTGTAGTTTTGGACCAAATATTATAGCAGATAATCGGTATTTCCGCTATAATGGGGCTATTCCAGAATATGTAAAATCAGGAACTGATACAATTATATTTTCTACAATGAGCCCAGAAAACTACAATCAAAGTAAAAAAACTACTATTCCTTAATAGGTTCTATTAAATCCCAAAGATTCCCATATATATCCCTAAATACTACTACCTTTCCATAGTTTTCACTTCTTGGTTCACCAATAAACTCTATCCCTTTGCTTTTATAATTGATATAATCTCTGTCTATATTATCCGTATGTAAAAATAGAAAGACTCTTCCACCTGTTTGATTGCCTATTGCCAATATTTGTTCGGCATTTACAGCTTTAGCCAATAGAATCGAACATCCACCTTGATTTCCATCAGGTTGTATTCTCACCCATCTTTTCGTTTCACTCAAAGCAGTGTCTTCTAAAAGTACAAAGCCAAGCTTTTGTGTATAAAACACAATTGCTTCATCATAATCCCTTACTAATACACTTATTTGTATTAATTGTTGATTCATATATTCCTTACAATAAAAAAAGCCATCTCGAAATTCGTGATGGCTTTAATGGCTCCGACTCGCGGACTTGAACCGCGGACCCTCTGATTAACAGTCAGATGCTCTAACCAGCTGAGCTAAGTCGGAACTGAATGGAACGCAAAAATAAGCGATTTGCTTATATTGAGCAAAAATATTTTATGAATTTCACATAGTTAAGTGCAATACATGATAGATATACCCCAAATATGTGCTGTTTCAAAGGATAATTTTGATGCATTTTTTTCTTTAATTGAAGAATTAGCAGATTTTGAACATCTCTCTAAACCTAGTTTTGAAGCCAAACAAAGACTTTTTATAGATTGTACTGAAAACAATTCTAGAATTGAAGCATACCTTATTTATTCAGAAAAGAAAACTATTGGATATACAATTATATACTATTCATATTCTTCTTTTTTAGCTAAACCAAGCTTATATCTGGAAGACATTTATGTTCAACCTGAGTTTCGATCTAAAGGCATTGGTGCTTTTATTATGAAATTTCTTGCGAAAAAAGCCCTGAATTCACGATGTGGACGTATGGAATGGGTTGTTTTAGATTGGAATACTTCTGCACAAATATTTTATGATAATCTTGGCGCTGTTCATATGAAAGAGTGGTTTCCCTATAGAATGGATGAATCTGCTTTACAAATATTAGCCAATACATAATCACTAAATCATTAAAACATGAATACTATTTTAAAAAACACTGTGATTTGTATCACTGGAGCCTCCAGTGGTATAGGTGCAGCATGTGCCTTTAAATTTGCTGAACAAGGCGCAAAATTATTATTAATTGCACGCAGAATTGAAAAATTGAATGAAGTAAAAAATGCAATTCTGTTGGTGTATCCTGATACTGACATTTTAACACAGCAATGTGATGTAAGACATCAAAACGAAGTATCATTACTGTTTGAATCATTACCTGATGATTGGAAAGATATTGATGTATTAATAAATAATGCTGGTTTAAGCCGAGGTCTTGAAAAAATTCAAGATGGAATTTTGCAAAATTGGGACGAAATGATAGATACTAATATCAAAGGTCTATTATATGTTACCAGATGTATTGCACCCAAAATGGCAGAAAGAAAAACAGGAATGATTATTAATATAGCTTCTATTGCTGGACGAGAAGTTTATCCTGGTGGAAATGTATATTGTGCAACTAAGGCTGCAGCCAGAACTATTACAACTGCTACAAGAATTGATATGAATGGAACAGGAATACGAGTTGTGAATATAGACCCCGGAATGGTAGAAACAGAATTCTCACTCGTACGATTTCATGGGGATGCTCAAAAAGCATCATCTGTATATAATGGATTTATACCCTTAACAGGAGAAGATATAGCCGATACAGTTGTATTTTGTGCCACAAGGCCACAACATATAACTATTGCAGATATTTTAATTTTACCAACAGCTCAGGCCAGCACTACTTTGGTGCATAAAGAATTATAATAGTATTATCAGTTCCTATATAGATTTTACATTTAATGATTGTACATACTTATTCTCTTTGGATTATTATATGAAAGTGTCGATTAATATTCTTTTCTTTTGTCTTTTAGGATTATTAACTATGAGTGAAACAGTAGCTGCAATAGCAGATGATAAACAACATGCAAAAAATGAATCTTTGCCAATTGCTCCTCCAATAATTACAAAAGGATCAGTAACTATTCATGGTAAAGTTATTTCTTATACAGCCACAACTGGATATATGAAAATAGCAGACGAAGAAGGAAATCTAAAAGCTACTATGTTCTATACTGCATATACAAAAGACAATAGTTCATTGGAACAAAGGCCAATAACATATGCATTTAATGGAGGGCCCGGTTCGTCATCTGTGTGGTTACATATGGGAGCCTTAGGACCAAAAAGAGTTGTTTTGTCTGATAAAGGAGATGCCTTAAAGCCCCCAGGAACAATGGTGGACAATGAATTTACATGGCTGGAATTTACTGATTTAGTATTTATCGATCCAGTTGGAACAGGATATAGCCGTCCGGCTAAAGATGAAAAAAAGGAACAATTTCACGGTATTGATGAAGATATTGCTTCTGTAGGCAATTTTATTAGACTATATACTACACAAAATAAACGCTGGGTTTCTCCTAAATTTTTGGCCGGAGAAAGCTATGGAACTACACGTGCTGCTGGATTAGCAAATCATCTTGCTGATAGACATGGAATGTATGTAAATGGAATTGTATTGATTTCTATGGTTCTAGATTTTCAAACTTTACGGTTTTCTACATCAAATGAATTGCCAAATGTTTTATTTCTTCCTACCTATGCTGCAACCGCTATGTATTATAATAAGTTAGCAGCAGATCTTCAGGTTAATCAAGAAAAAACGCTACAAGAAATTAGAAATTGGGCTTTGGGTGAATACTTTACATATTTAGTAAAAGGTGATGCTGTAGATGAATCTACTCATGATGCTATTGCAATCACATTAAGTAGATTTACTGGGCTTACTAAACAATTTATTAGATCGTGTAATAATCGTATTGATATTTTTAGATTTACTAAAGAATTGTTAAGAACAGATAGAAAAACTGTAGGGCGTTTAGACAGCAGATTTACAGGTATTGATATTGATGCAGCCGGAGATAGTTTTGAATATGATCCAAGCTATAATGGAGTCATTTTCGGACCTTTCACCGCAGTTCAACATCATTATATGAGGTCAGACTTAGGCTTTGAAAGTGACCTTCCATATGAGATTTTAACAGGCCGTGTACAACCATGGAATTGGGGAAGTGCAGAAAAAGGTTTCCCTAATGTTGGAGAATCTTTAAGAAGTGCAATGAGCAAAAACCATTTTCTAAAAGTATTTATAGCAAATGGTTGGTATGATTTAGCTACTCCATTTTTTGCATCAGAGTATACTATCAATCACTTACATCTAGAACCCTCATTAAAAAATAATATTAGTATGAAATACTATAAATCTGGTCATATGATGTACATAGAAAAAGAATCTCTTGTTACTTTTACTCAAGATATCAGAAATTATTATTCATCTGTATTAGAAAAATAAGACTGATGGATACAATGACTTTAGATGGTAATAAAGAAGAAGATATCAATACAGCTGCATTGATGTTAAAACAGGGGAAGCTTATTGCTTTCCCCACTGAAACAGTGTATGGTTTAGGTGCTGATATTTTTAATTCGCAAGCATTGAAGTCCATTTTTTTAGCTAAGGGACGTCCCGCTGATAATCCGCTTATTGCACATATTGGCAGTTTAGAGGATATAGATCTTATAGTTTCTCATTTTTCTGATAATGCCAGAAAACTTGCAGAAGCTTTCTTTCCTGGGCCTTTAACCTTAATATTACCTGTTATAAATTCTATTCCCAAACAGGCAACAGCCAATTTAGATACAATTGGTATCAGAATGCCAAATCACCCAATTGCATTAGCATTATTAAAAAAGTCTGGTCCTGTTTGTGCACCCTCTGCAAATATTTCTGGCAAGCCTTCGCCAACAAAAGCTATACATGTATTACAAGATTTAGATGGAAAAATTGATGGTATTCTTGAAGGTGGTTCTTGTGAAATTGGAATAGAATCCACTGTATTATTGGTAGATCCAATACCGACAATTTTACGTCCTGGTATTATTACTGCAGAAATGATAGCTGAAAAAACTGGAATACAGATAGTTAATAATGAAGTTTCACTAAACAATCCACTGTCACCTGGTATAAAATACAGACATTATGCGCCTAAAGCTACGATACACTTGACTTCTTCATCAGAAGAGTTTTTACATTTATTAGATAGATTTCCCCAATCTTTAAAATTATCTACCCATATCACCACACAATTTTCTGAACTTATTCCTTTAAAAGAATCTACATTTTATGATGTTCTCCGTTCAGCTGATGCAGGAAATATTTCTGATATTATCATATTATTTCCTCATGCTGATCGCATCAAAAGTCCTGGATTAGCCAATAGAGTTGAAAAAGCTTCCAGCACATAATTTATCTAAATTCTTTATCTATTATAGTTATTCTATTTGGATACTGTATATCACCAATAAAAGTTGATACTGTTGGTAATGCATCAATTTTTAAACGTGCTCCACCACCGCCTAAACCAGAAATAGCAAGTGCAAGATTAGCCATTCCTTCATACCCTTTCTGTTCTAAATATTCATAAAGCTCTATACTCATTTCTACTGGGACTATTGTAGTTTGTCCATTACCAGGTATCTCAAATGCTTTTGAAAGATTTCCATTTATCGTTGGTATATCATCTATCAATAAGCGCCAATCCATACTTTTTAATGTTGCTGATCCATTATATCCATTGGCATCACCCATTCCTTTATTCGGATTCTTTACAGCAATATTCACCGTCATACGTAATGGCATTTTTTTGGTTGATACCATTAAAGCTAATGTCAACGTTTCTTTCACAGAAAAATCATTTATTACTTTTTTACCACCTACACTTACGCCACCTAAATAAACAGATTCTATTGATTCTATTGAATATGTTAATTGCTGTAAAGACATAATTCCCTGAACAGTAGAACATCCCTGAAAAAAGAAAAGGGATATACTAATGATACTAATAAGCAATACATAACGGTATTTCATAATTTTTTTCTGATAAATAATAGTCAATAAACAAAAATAGTTAAGTGTTATGATACTTTGAAGAAATGAAAATATTTATACTTTAAAACCATATCAGTTTATGAATTCATAATACAATCATATCATGTGATGTTAATGTAGAATTAATACTTCATATACCTTTATTTGCAAGGGTTTTTTATCCTTATTTATGAGTGGAATATGTATCAAAGTATAGAAATTATCTATCATATCATTATTACAATTTCTCTTATTGCTTTACTGTTAAATACATTTAGAAATCACTTCAAATTCAAAGTATTAAGTACATCTCCACTTCCATCTTATCTAAAACCTTTAATAAGTATATTGGTACCAGCCAGAAATGAAGAAAGTTGTATAAAAGAATGTATAGAGTCTTTATGCCAAATAGAATATCCTCATATTGAAATCATAGTATTAGATGATAATTCTACAGATGCAACTGGACAGATTTTACATGACTTACAAAGTATATATCCTCATAAACTTACAATCATAAAGGGTACTGTTTTACCAAATAATTGGGTTGGCAAACCTTATGCCTGCTTTCAATTAGCAAAAAAGGCAAAAGGTGATTATTTATTATTTACAGATGCAGATACCAAGCATCATCCACTAAGCTTAGATGCAACAATTCAGCATGCTATTGAACAATCCTATGATGTTTTAAGTATTATTCCTAAACAATCGGTTGTTCATTTTTGGGAACAAGTTACTGTTCCATTTATTCACTTATTGTATATGTCTTATATGCCAAATGACTTATTATATAAGACAAAACATTCGATTTTTACGGCTGCAAATGGACAAGCCCTATTATTTAAAACTTCTTTTTATCATGCAATTGGTGGACATCAAGCCGTATTTAATAGTATTGCAGAAGACATAGATTTAGGAATAATAACTAAACAACATAATGGAAAACTGGGAATGATTTCAGCTGGAAATCTTATTTCTTGCAGAATGTATAAAAATCGCAAAGAAGTATTTGAAGGTTTTTCTAAAAATTCTTTTGCCACACTTCGTTTTGATACAGGGATGCTATTGGTGTTTATCTCTCATTTATTCTTTACATATATTCTCCCTTTTTTCTTATTGCCCTATTATATATCAACTTCACATGTGTTTTTTATATCTGTGATTACATTTCAGATTGGTTGTATACTATTACTACGATTAAGCATTGCTCGTTTTTTTGGTAATCCTTGGTATCATATGTTTTTACAACCATTAACTGCAGCTTCATTCATAGTATTATCAATAAATTCTGCGATTTGGTTCATGCGAAAAAAAGGAACTACATGGAAAGGTAGGTCGTATACAATGCTACAAAAAAGCGTATAAAATATTAAGGATCCATCATAATGAGATGAATAATTCCTTTTTCATCTTCATATAAAAAAGAGCACGTTTCACAAAAATCTCCTGTATTATAATACTTTTTCTCCTCTATGTGCTCTATCGATGGATGATGAATATGTCCAATCATAATTGCATCACATTGCTTTTCTCTTATTGTTTTTAATGATAAAAACTTAAAATCATTAATAAATGAAACTGCATTTTTAACTTTCGTTTTCAAGTATTTTGAAAGTGACCAATATTGAAAACCAAGAAGATTTCTGATTGCATTATACACAGTATTAATCTTATAACTTAATTCATAAGCTATATCACCAAGAATATATAAAAATGGATGAATTCTAATAAATCCATCAAATTGATCGCCATGACATATATATATATTCTCACCCAATAATGTTTCATAATATAGACAATCACATACATTAATATTACCTATGCTGATTGTTCCATCTTGCAATAGACTCCTTAAATAATAATCATGATTACCCAATATATAATCTACTTGCACATTTTTCCTAGAAAGCCTTAGTATTTTTTGAATCACCGTAGAATGATCTTGATTCCAGTAAATCTTTCTTTTCATCGCAGTAAGATCAATAAAATCACCAACAATGATTAATCTGTCAAATTCATAATTCTTTAATACTTCTAATAATTTATCAGGTTGAGATTTACTAGTTCCCAAGTGAATATCTGATATAAATAAAGTGCGGATTTTCATAAAAAGGGAACATTGATAACTGTGTAATAATTTCTGATTAGAATACACTTATAAATTACATAAAATTATACGTGAAAACTTGTTAAGAAAAGTTTATATCATAATTGAAGAGTACAATGAATTCATTATTAATCAATCGAATACTCAATGTATGCTTTCTCATTCTTGGATTATATCAATTAGTTATATCCAAAGAGTATCTTCAAGCAGCAGCAAGTTTTGGGATTGGTTTAGCTTTTGATCCTATTTCTAACGATATACCATGACCACAAAGGACAATGTTACAAAAGTCAATACCAGTCATTCAATTAGCTATGTGCGCGGCTTGCCTAGGCTTAGGATTTGGAATGAATGATAGATGATCTAATCAGAAAATCATTACATTTGCACAGATGAAAAAAATAATTTCAATAGTGCTTTTTATGATATTCATGGTGTTTTCTACCGAGATGTATCAATTATGTAAGATACCTCAGTTGTTCATTCATTATACCGAACATCATAATACAAATAATGAATTATCATTTTCAGCATTCTTTAATATGCATTATTCCACCGATGATGATCATGATGCAGATATAGAAAAGGATATGAAATTACCTTTTAAATCTCATGATAATTGTTATCACATAATGCTTTCAATCCCGCATTCAGATATCAATCAATCCCTATTTATACCCACCAAAGAACATTCTTTATTAATATTAAGAATGAAACAAAGTACTGCATATTCTGCAGATTTACCTTCAATTTGGCAACCTCCAAAATCTTCTGTTTAAATCATAGTTCATTACACTGTATTAGAACATTCATGTGTTCAATAACATAGTATTCATATTGGTTTTTACAGAAGGAATATAATATGCTCAATTCAATAATTGGGTTTTCAATAAAGAATAAACTTATTATCGCTTTATTCACAATTGGATTAATTGTATATGGTTTATATCAAACCACACAATTACCAATCGATGCCGTTCCCGATATAACAAATAATCAAGTTCAAATTATAACAGTTGCGCCATCTTTAGGAGCAACTGATATTGAACGTCTGATAACTTTTCCCATAGAACAAGCTACTAGTAATATTAGTGGTATGACAGAGATCAGAAGCTTTTCTAGATTTGGACTCTCTTTAGTAACCATAGTATTTAATGATGAAACAGATGTGTATTGGGCCAGACAACAAGTAGCTGAACGCTTGCAAAACATTCAATCTATTATACCTACATCCATTGGAATTCCAGAACTTGGACCAATATCAACAGGATTAGGAGAAATATATCAATATGTTGTTAAGCCAAAACCAGGATATGAGCATAAGTATGATGCAATAGCATTAAGAACTATTCAGGATTGGTCTGTTCGCAGACAACTCCTTGGCGTAAAAGGTGTTGCAGATGTAAGTAGTTTTGGGGGGAAATTAAAGCAATATGAAGTTTCAATTAATCCACAAAAATTGCAAGCTGTAAATCTCACTATACATGATGTCTTTACTGCCTTAGAACAGAATAATCAAAATACAGGAGGTGCTTATATCGAAAAAGGGCCAACTGTACTTTTTATTCGAAGCGAAGGCCTGATTGGAACAATAGAAGATATTGCTAATATTCCAATTAAACATACAAATCAAGGAATACCAATTTTAATCAGAGATATTGCAGATATTTCTATTGGACATGCAATTCGTTATGGAGCAATGTGTTATAATGATCAAGGAGAGGTTTCAGGGGCCGTTGTAATGATGTTAAAAGGAGGGAATAGTAGTGAAGTAATTAAAAATATAAAAGAAAGAATTGCCCATATTCAAACTACTTTGCCCGAAGGCGTAATTATTGAGCCATTTTTAGATAGAACCAAAATGGTAAATAATGCAATCGGTACTGTCACTAAAAACCTCATCGAAGGCGCTTTAATTGTCATCTTTATTCTGGTACTTTTTTTAGGAAATATACGTGCTGGTTTATTAGTTGCATCTGTTATTCCATTGGCAATGTTATTTGCCATTATCATGATGAATATCTTTGGTGTTAGCGGTAATCTTATGAGTTTGGGGGCATTAGATTTTGGATTAATTGTCGATGGAGCAGTAATTATAGTAGAAGCAGTTATGCATCAATTAAGCCATAATAAAAAGTTCTCTGCCATTCAGCACATCACACAGAAAGAAATGGATGATCAAGTAGGATTATCTGCAGGGAAAATGATGAATAGTGCTGTTTTTGGACAAATCATTATTCTGATAGTATATCTTCCAATATTTACTTTACAGGGAATAGAAGGCAAGATGTTTAAACCAATGGCACAAACTGTTGCTTTTGCTTTAGTTGGAGCCTTTATTCTTTCTTTAACATATATACCAATGATGAGTTCTATCATCATTAGTAAAAAGATACTTCATCAACCAAATCTATCAGAAAGATTGCTATTTAAGTTAGAGCGGTTCTATCAATTCTATTTAAGTAAAGCATTAAAAATTCCTAGAATTCTTGTGTCTGCTGTTATTGTTCTCTTTTTTATCTCTTTAGTGGTTTTAGGTTTATTAGGTGGAGAATTTATACCCGCATTAGAAGAAGGTGATTTTGCCGTGGAAACCAGAGTATTAACTGGTAGTAGCTTGCAAACATCTATAGATATAACGCAAAAAGCAGCCCATATCTTAAAAAATCGTTTTCCTGAAGTAGAAAAAGTAGTTACTAAAATTGGGACAGGGGACATTCCAAGCGATCCAATGCCATTGGAAGCTGCAGATGTAATGATCATTCTGAAAGATAAAGATCAATGGACTTCTGCGTCAACATTTCCAGAACTAGCAGAAAAAATGAATGCTGCAATGCAAGAAATTCCAGGTATTCAAACTAGTTTTCAATTTCCAGTGCAAATGCGTTTTAATGAATTAATGACAGGTGCAAGACAAGACATAGTATTAAAAATATTTGGGGAAAATCTAGATACTTTAGCATATTATGCAGCAAAAATTGGTTCTATTGTTGGTGCCATTCAAGGTGCACAAGATATCTTTATTGAGCCTGTAAATGGAATGCCGCAAGTAGTTATAGAATATAATAGACCAATTCTGGCCCAGTATAATATTTCTATTGAAGAAATTAACAGAGTAGTACATACAGCATTTGCAGGTAAAGCAGCAGGTTTGGTATATGAAGGCGAAAAACGATTTGACTTGGTAATAAGACTTCAATCTGAAAAAAGACATTCTGTAGAAGATATTCAACAATTATTAATACCATTACAAAATGGAAATCAAATACCATTATATCAATTAGCTACAGTAAAAGAAATTGATGGTCCAAATCAAATACAAAGAGAAGACACTAAACGCAGAATTATCGTCGGATTCAATGTCCGAGGAAGAGATGTTCAAAGTATAGTGCAAGATGTTCAAGAAAAAGTAAACAAAAACATATATTTTACATCTGGTTACTATATCACATATGGTGGTTCATTCGAAAATTTAAATGAAGCAAAGAAAAGACTTTTTATTGCCGTTCCGGTAGCTCTGTTTCTAATTTTACTTTTATTATATATTGCTTTTAATTCTATAAAGTTGAGCATTCTTATCTATTCTGCTATACCTTTATCAGCTATTGGAGGTATTCTATTTCTAGCATTAAGGGGATTACCTTTTAGTATTAGTGCAGGCATAGGTTTTATTGCATTGTTTGGCGTTGCTGTACTTAATGGAATTGTTCTGATTGCAGAGTTTAATCGTCTAAAATCTTCAGGTATGAAAAATCTATATAGGATTGTAATTATGGGTACTAAAGTACGATTAAGGCCTGTACTAATGACAGCGCTAGTTGCATCTTTGGGTTTTCTTCCAATGGCATTAAGTAATGGTTCTGGTGCTGAAGTACAAAGACCATTAGCTACTGTTGTTATCGGTGGATTATTAATTGCAACATTCCTTACACTATTCATATTACCTATTCTCTACATTTTATTCGAACAGAAAAATATCCTTCAGAATGAATTATCTGTATTTCAGGCTTATATCAGGAGAATTATAAAATGATGAAACAATACATTCTTAATCTATTATTGTGCTTGATGGCGCCATTATATCTGCATGCTACTGAATATATATCTTTAAAAAGTGCTATTGATTCGGCTTTGGCACATAATATGGAAATAAAGAATCAAGAATTGCTTAAAGATTATTATCAGCGATTGAAAGGTGGGTCGCTTACTTTGCCTCAAGCAGGATTTACTTTTGAAGCCGGACAAATCAATAGTGATTATAATGATACTAAATTGAGTATTTCACAAACAATACAATTTCCTACAGTATATACTCATCAAAAAAACTTATTAAAAGATGAATGGGATGAAGCAATTATAGGAATAGCTCTAACAAAAAAACAGATTAAAAAAGTTGTTACTGAAATGTATTATCATATTCTTATTCTTAAAGAAAAAGAACGCTTATTACAGTATTCAGATAGTATTAATAGTGTGTTTTCTCATAAAGCAAACTTGAGATTCCAAAAAGGTGAGTCTAATATCATAGAAAAAAATTCTGCTGAAGCTGAAAGAGGAAAGATAACCCTGCAATTACTTGCAATCCAGAATGACATTGAATTAAATGTACTTCGGTTTCAATTATTACTCCATACACAAGCTATTTATACTCCAGAACAAGAATCATTATATGATTTCCCTGCAATATTTAAAGATACAGCTGAATTGCAAAATCACCCTTTATTGCAGCTATATCAGTCGAAAATTCAAAAAGCACACACAAGTTTATCTTTAGAAAAAGCAAAGTTTTTACCTGAATTATCTATTGGCCTTTCTAATCAAAGTATTCAAGGAATTGGCACAGATAATATATCCTATTCAACATCTCAAAGATTTAATGCTTTTTCTATAGGAATAGGAATACCGCATATTTTTGGCGCACAATCATCGATTATTGAAGCATCTGAAGCCCACATAAAATTAACAGAACATCAATTATTATCTGAACAAGAAAAACTATATAATGATGTACAATCTTCATTTGCTACATATAAAACCGACAGTATATCTCTAGAATTTATACAAAAACATCAATTGCCTTTGATTCTAGAAATATCTCATGCTGCGGAAAAACAGTATTCAACCGGTGAAATAGATTTTTTACAATGGGTAACATTACAAAATGAAGCAATTACAATACAAAATAATTATCTAGATATGTTGAATGAATTACATTCCATAGTTTCTCATATTCAATATATATTGGCACAATGAACTATTCTATATTTCTATTTATGTTTTTATTGCTAATTGGATGCGGACATACTTCATCCGACACACAACAAAAAGAGCAAGAAACACATATTCAGTCTATCACACTAACCGATGCACAAAAAAAGAATTCTACTATTAGCATTGGTGCTTTAATTCAAAAGGATATATCAGAAATAATTAAGGTACATGGTAAAATTGATGTTCCACCGCAAAACTTGATTTCAGTAAGTATTCCTATGGGTGGATTTCTTGTTTCTTCGGATTTATTGCCTGGAATGCATGTAAAAAAGGGACAAGTCATTGCAGTATTAGAAGATCAACAATATATTCAGCTACAAGAAGATTATTTAACCACTAAAGTACGATTAGAACAAGCAGAAGCAGATTTTGTAAGACAAAGAGATTTAAATGAAAGTAAAGCAGGAAGTGATAAAGTATTCGAAAAAGCAAAAGCAGAATTTCAATCTTTAAAAGTAATACTAAGATCTTTAGCCGAAAAACTGGAATTATTACATATTAATGCCAAAACTTTAACCGAACAATCATTATCAAGAAGAGTAAAAATATATGCACCATTTAATGGTTTTGTTAGCAAAGTTTTTGTGAATATTGGCAAATATGTCAATCCATCTGATGTTCTATTTGAATTAGTAAATCCAAAAGATATACATGTAAATCTTCATGTATTTGAAAAAGATATTGTAAAACTCTCTATTGGACAAAATCTAATCGTGTATACAAATAGCAATCCGGATAAAAAATATCCTTGCGAAATATTATTGATCAGTAAAGACATATCAACCGATGGAACCGCAGAAGTACATTGTCATTTCGACCAATATGATCAAGTGCTTATTCCAGGCATGTATATGAATGCCGATATTTCGGTAAATCATTCTAATGTTTTGTGTTTGCCAGAAGAGGCAATCGTTAGTTTTGAAGGAAAACAATATATCTTTCTAAAAGAACAAAACGATTCATATACTATAAAAGAAATACAAACTGGCATGAAAGATAAAGGCTATGTTCAAATACTCAATATAGAAGATCTACAAAAAAAGTCAATCGTCATAAATGGAGCTTATTCTTTATTATTACAAAGCAAAAAATCACAAGAATAACATTATTTACAGATTAAGTATAAATTTTTACTGTTTAGATGAACCCGTGTCAAATTTGTTCTTACATATATTTAATCCTCTTGAATGATTAGTTTTGAATTACTTTGAAGTGAATAATTTTATACGGATAATTAATAATGGCTGATACAGTTATTATATATAGAATTTCTGATTCTGGATATAAAAAAGAAAAACCCACATATATCAATAATGAAAACTGTTTACAGAATGCTGTACATATATTTAAGAATGCCACCTTTTATATCATTGCCGATAATGTTAGCCAAGACACCTATACAATGATTACGAAGTATATTAATCCTGATTCAATAGAAAAAGTGTCAGTTGGCCATGGGGCAGGAACTTTCAATCTAGCTTTGGATAAAGCACTTACATTTCCAGATGATACAATTATTTATTTTTTAGAAAATGATTATATCCATAAAATACATTCGGATGTTTTGATAGAAGAAGTTATTGAAATGGGTGCTGATTATTGCAGTTTATACGATCACCCAGATAAATATGTAATCGCTGATGAAGGTGGAAATCCTTATGTAGATAAAGATGGAGGGGAAGTTACAAAGGTTTATATAACAAAATCTTCTCATTGGAAATTAACAAATAGTACAACAATGACATTTGCCTGCAGAGTAAAGACAATCAAAAAAGATGAAGCTATACTTCGAAAATGGACGCAGATGGGGAAATGTCCAAGAGATTTTGATATGTTCATTCATCTAAGAAAAGAAGGAAGATCTTTATTAACTCCTATTCCAGGGTATTCAACGCATGGAGATATCTATTTTTTATCTCCTTTAGACAATTGGGAACAAATTTGGAAAAATACTCGCGATCAATAAATTAATTTGATAACATTATTAATAGAATTTTTTTAGCTAAAAGATCTATTAGCACATATTTACTATTTTTGTATTAGTTGTTTTTACTAATTCTAATTTTTAAGGATATCTACATGATTCGTACAGCAATTACAGCTGTTGCATGTTTTGGACTGTTTTCAATTCAAGCATGCTCACAACAACCAGAACCACCAGGAGCCACAATGGACCCCAAAAGCCAAAAAGACAAAATCAGCTACAGTATTGGTGCAAGTATCGGAAAAAATCTTAAAGATCAAAAAGCCGATATAACTCCAGAAATCTTATTATTAGGTTTAAAAGATGCCTATACTGGTGCTAAAACAACATTAACTGAAAGAGAAATGGGTGAAGTTCTAGGCCAATATCAACAAGAAATGATGGCCAAAACTCAAGCAGAATCACAGAAAAAAGGCGAAGGAAATAAAGTAAAAGGCGAAAAATTCCTTGCTGAAAATAAAAGTGCAAAAGGTGTTACTACTACTGCTAGTGGTTTGCAATATTCTGTTATTAAAGAAGGTACAGGCCCAAAACCAACAGCAAGCGCTACAGTTAAAGTACACTATACTGGAAAATTACTAGATGGAACTACTTTTGATAGTTCTGTAGATCGTGGCGAACCAGTTGAATTCCCTTTAAATGGAGTTATTCCTGGTTGGACAGAAGGATTACAATTAATGAATAAAGGTGCTAAGTATAAATTTTATATTCCTGCAAATCTTGCTTATGCAGATCGTGGTGCAGGTAATGCTATTGGGCCTAATGAAACATTAATCTTCGAAGTGGAATTATTAGAAATCAAATAATATAGATTTTCTAAAACATATAAAGCCCGTTGTTCTCTTACAACGGGCTTTCTTTTTATAGGAATACACTGTATTTTGCTATCATTACTTTGCTTATACCACCGGTGATAATATGAGTGCTACAAGGGAACAAATTATTGGGATGTCTTTCGATAGACATATGTCTGTTTCTGCAGGTGCCGGAAGCGGAAAAACAAGAGTGCTTGTCCAAAGGTTTATCGAAATCTTAGATCAAAATCCGGGGATTGATATTAAATCTATTGTTGCTATTACTTTTACCAGAAAAGCTGCGGCTGAAATGCATAAACGTATAGTAGAAACCGTAGAAAAAAAATTAGATGATATCATGAATTCTGATTATCCCGACCCATTACTTATTTCAAAATGGGATTCTATTAGACAAAAATTACCCGCTGCAAGGATTTCTACTATTCATAGTTTTTGTTCTGCTATCATAAGAGATTATCCTATTGAAGCAGAAATACCTCCTAATTTTTCAGAACTTTCTAAAGGTGAAGGAATTGCATTGCGTATTTCATGTGCAGAAAAAACAATTGAAGATTATCTACAAGATCCAGATCTAAAACCAAGAATCCACAAACTTTTTGATATCTACACAAAATCTAAACTACTTTATGAAATTAATGCATTTCTTTCTTTTCCTATAGAAACCGTTAATAGTCTGGAACAATTACAATATAAACCAGCTAAAGAATTATTGGATATAGCTTGCAATAAAATCATACAACCACTTTCAAAGCCTTTCTATTCTTTATTCGAGATTCTAAGAATATTTCCTGATAATCATGAAGATAGTATCAATAATGCTCTGCACTCCATAGATGGTTTATATAAGCAAACAGTATTCTCTCATCAAGATATTCTCATTTTTGATTCTATTATCAAAACAATTGAAAATATAAGTCAAAAATATCTGACAAAAGAACATCAGATTAGTAAAAAACTATACAAGTTATTCTCACAAGAATGTATAGAAGCATATATTTCTTTTATGATTTCTTATCCCGACTTTTTTTCTACTATTACAATTATTAAAGAATCTTTAGCCTGTGGTTTTCCTTTAGCAGAAATTAATGCAATTGAAGATTCTCGTTTTATCAGTGAAATTGGGATTAAAGCAGCAAGATTATTCCATGAAATCAAAAAAAAGGACAGCATTTTAGAAAAGGATGATTTACAAACTTTGGCTTTACAGGTTCTGCAACAAGAAACTGTAGCTAAAAAAGTAAGACGTACTTTAAACTTTCTAATGATTGATGAATTTCAGGATACTAATTATCATCAATACTCATTGGCAAAAAGTATTGTTACAGCTTTACAACCAAATCCTAATGATACACATCATGTAAATTTTTACATTGTTGGGGATTCAAAACAAAGTATATATGGTTTTAGATCTGCTGATGTTCGTGTATTTGAGGAAGCAGTAGAAGATATCAAGACAGCGAATCTTAGAGCGGGTAAAATCGATTCTTTTCCTTCTATAGACTTCAGCACCGAACAGGAGAAAATGGGTTTATTGCAATTGCATGTAACATTCCGTTTGATGCCAGCTATAGTTGGATTCGTCAATGTGATATGTAAGGCTATCATGCCACAAAAGGCTAATGGGTATGAAGTTGGCTTTGAACCTATGATTGCCGGAAGAGGTATTCAGGAATTAATAGAAAAAAAAGATATTGGGTCTATTACTGCTATCATTACACAAGCGCCGCCAAAAGGTGAAATAAGCAATGACCCAATAGAAGCAGAATTAGTAGCAAAAAAAGTAAAACAAATTGTCCTTGATAAATCTTTATTGGTTTGGGATATAACAATTGAAAAAGATGAATATGGCAATCAATCGGAGAAACATATTCAAAGACAAGCAATATGGAGTGATATTGCTATACTTTTTTCACGAAGAACTAAATTAAACGCTTTAATTGCCGCTTTTAAAGCAGAAGATATCCCATATTTTGTCAATGGCGGATTTGGCTTTTATACTTCACCAGAAATAACAGATTTTCGTTCTTATATCTCATTTCTTCATTCTCCTGCTAATGATATTGCATGCGCAGCTTTATTAGTATCACCATTCTTTAGTATTAAAGATAGTATTCTTTTAGAAGCTAAACAGTATAAAAGTAATTCCTTATGGGAATCATTTCTTCTTTTAGCCGAGAATATACAAAAAGAACATTCTCACTATATATTTATACAAAGAGCATCCACAATTTTACAAAGAATAATCTCTTTGTCTTCTAGATTATCTCTGCCTATCCTTATAAGAACAATGATAGAAGAAAGTGCTTGGCTTCAAACAATTTCTTATATGGATAATTCTGTGCAGATGAAAGCGAATGCTGAAAAACTCATAGAATTAGCCAGAACTTTCGAGAATAAAGGATTCAAAGGACTCTATGATTTTTCTGAAGAACTAGAACTATTATCGCAAGATGATAAAGAAGAAGCTGCTTTTATTCCTCATCAAGAAAATGCAGTGCAATGTATGACAATTCATAGTGCTAAAGGATTGGAATTTCCAATTGTTTTGATATATGATACAAATGCTGGATTCAATACTTCAAAAGCTCATCATGTTCATTTATCTTCCGAATTAGGATTAACAAATAATATTTTAAAAATATTTAAATCAGTAGGTGCAAATGAGTTTTCTGATTCTATAATGGAAACTATTGTAAAAGAAGAAAATCGGAATAAAGAAATAGCAGAAAAAAAACGCTTATTATATGTGGCTTTCACAAGAGCAAAAGATCACTTACTGTTTTCTGGTACAATAAGCCATGATGGTAAGATTGCAGCACATAGTCTTTTATCTTTGATTACAGAGGGATGCCCTTTCTTGCTCGATAATATTATGTCTGAACATAATATATCCTCACATATTCAAGAAAATATCATTGTATATAATAATTCTGTTCAAGAAGAGGCAGCGATTCATATTCCAATTTCTTTAGAATGTATTATTGAAAACATACATAAAGAAATAATTGTAGAAACTAAACATGCTGAATATGGTGAATTATTATTTAATCGAGTGAAGACAGAATTTAATAATGAAGTGTATTCTGCAACACAAATTATAACTGCAAAAAATAAGCCTTCAGAGTATATCAGACAATATGTGTATGGATTTCCGCAAAGAAATGAATCATCTTTTTCTTCTTTATTTGATGAATATCACGATGAAATACATGGAGCTAAAGCAGGGATTTTAATCCACAATATGATGGAACATATAAATGAGTGGATGAATGCAGATGGAGAAGTAGAGCACACACAATTTCTTCACATTGCACAGTCAGTGTTACATAAAGAGTATATGTATAATGATTCGCTTATTCTAGAACGATTAAAAAATGAATGTATCGCTGTAGTACAAACTAAGTTATTGAGAAATAATACTTTACACATACAAAAAGCAAAGTTTGAACACACATTAACTATTCCATTTTTGAATGATTTTCTCATCACAATTTTTGATGTTCTTATAGAAAATGATAAAGGTGATATGGAAATTTGGGATTGGAAAACTAATAAATGCACACTTGATAGTGACATGGATTTATTAAGCGATTATTATACAAAACAAATGGAAATATATCTTTATATGTGCTCTTTATTATACCCACATCAAGAAATATTTAGAGCACGATTATTATTTACTAGAATGGCAAAACTAGGTGCAGAAGACGAGATATGGAGTAGAACAATTACAAGAAATAAACAAGATATACAGAAAATATATCAAGAATTAATTGAAGATATTAATGTGGTTCGTGAACTCTATATATAATGAATGAAAAATGATAGAATTAAAATCTGATACCAGCTGTAAATCTTTGAATGCCTCCCCAGGCAATAAAGTCACTATAAGAGTAATCTAATTGTAATAGAAAGTCTTGTCCACTAATAGGAATATATACACCAGCACCAAATGAATATCTTTCTTGATCAGAACCAATTTTATATCCACACCTTGCTATCATTTTAGCAGGAAAAGCCTCGCTAAACATCACTGAATATTCACTTCCCAAACTATAATTTTCTGCATTATCACTTGGGTGATTTAATTGAACAGAAAGTGTCCACGCTTGCATACTATCTATAATAGGCTCTAAAGCAAAACCGATTCTAAAATTGATAGGAGGATCGAAAGATTGAAAAGACTGTATATTTTGTCCATTAAAATTTGGGGGCCCACCGGCATTTCTTACAGTTCCATTTGGAGTTAATTTAGACCCAAAATTACTGATAGCTACTGCAAATCGAGAAGTACCTAAACCTGTTTTATAGAATGTTCCAGCATCAAAAAGAACACCTTGTAATCCAATGACACCAAATCGTTCATCTAAATACTTTACAGTAATTCCCGCGCTAAATTGCTCTGTGAATTGCTGGGCATAACTAATCCCGAATGACAAAGTTCTAAAGTCGATAAATTCACCTGTACCCAATGGACGATATTCGGTTGTAACTGCAATAGATCCTGCAGACAGATTATTAATACCAATTCCAATTGTGGATGCATCATTGATTTTATAAATACAATTTGCACTTTGATGAGTTAATCCACCAAACCAATTGGTTTGAGTAAACTGAGCATGATGTGATATATTTTGGGTTATTGCAGCTGGATTCCAGTAAACTGCAGACGCATCATCGACTACCGATACTACAGTTTCTGACATACCAGCAGCTCTTGCACCGGACCCAATTTTAAGCATAGAACCAAGAGAAACCCCCGCCCTTTCACCACCAAATGAAGGAAATATCTGCGCATGAACACTATGAACACTTATTAAAAATAAGCTAATCAATAGAACTCTATAGAATTTCTGGATACGTGTAGAGTACATATTATGTATAAGTGGGAAAGTATATTATATGGCAAAAATACTTTGTTTATGGTATATCATACACACACTATTTTTTTTGTGAAACTAATTGTAGATACTGATAAAAGTCATTGTTTTAAGGGTTTCAACCATCGAATTTTGGGATAGTCATAAGAAGGAATATTTAGTAATTATCGTAGAACCACTATCTAGTACTGTCCCAGAATGTAATATACTGCCTTTATAACCTTTATATATTGCAATATTACAAGCGCTTTATGTGTTTGCACAAACACATAATAAAAAATTAAATGATATAAAGCCTTGCCCTCAAACCCTCTTCAAAAAAGAGGGAAGAAAGAAATGATGTTAGTGTTGTCCTGTTTAGTGTTGTACAGTAAGTTTTTGTGTTACGGTTTTTCCATTCACTTGCAAGCGAACAAAATGATTACCGCTTGGCAATTCGGCTGTACTGAATTGTTTGGTAACAATTCCACTGTGCTTTTCAGTAGAAATAATTGCAATCTGTTTTCCAGAAATGTCTGTTACATCAATAATCAAGTGTGAAGGTTCTTTCAAATCTACATTGATATAAACAATATCACTTGCTGGATTTGGGTATATAGAAAAAGCATTTATTGCACTTGGTACATCTGCAATGCCTGTACTGCTAAGTAAAGCAAGTATGCTGTCTCTCATCGCTGTTGTGTCGCTTGTGCTGAAACTTAACGTTGAAAACATTACTCGTTTATTTGCACCTGAACCACCCAACAAAACAATTGTTGGCATACCAAAACCACCATAGTTTGCAACATGGGCTGCACCACTATCCATTGGTTGATAAAGCGTTCCTAAGTTATTTGAAGAAACCCAACCTGCTGAATAGGTACAAGTGGTTGAATTTTGAAATGGAAAAGCATAACCTTTCACCATACCTGGGCGCAATGCATTGATGTTGTTTGTCATTGCCTGAATTTTCTTGGCAGATGGTGGACAACTTCCGCAACTTGGCATATAGAAAAACAAGATTACCGCTTTGCCAGCATCTAAATCCGCAAACATATCTACGGATGCACCGTTACAATCAACACCACTAAATTGCATCGGAGTTTGTGCTTTGGAAATCGTAATTACCAACATCAAAGCGAGTGAGAAGAGAATTGATTTTGTCATGTTACCTTTTATTTAATTCTTTATTGAATGTTTTATTATTGATATGTAAAGTTGATTTTTAGGATGATAGTTCAGAGTTGACTGTATACTATTAGAATATTGTTCTTTTATGATTGTTTACAACAGTTTTCGGGCTTTGTATTGTTGGCGATTATCACCATAAATGAGATACGAAATACACACTTCAATTTACGGAAAACTGTCATTACAAACCACTGAACCGGCACTTTTGCCAAACCCGGCTGGGCTTATTCTTTTTCAGTGCGTTAGCAACATTTTTTGTCTTGCTGAATTGGTGGACAAACAACACTTCCATAACTGCAATATACACAGCAGTCGCCTTGTTTTGGTTTAAGAACTTGTTTGCATTTTTCACATTCGTAAAAATACT
>BJGZ01000017.1 GCA_014191195.1 Chlorobiota bacterium | reverse complement strand
ACAATTTTTTGCACAAATACTGCCCCAAAATCCTCTTGAATTCCATATGCACCTGCTTTGTCCATTGGCGATCCAGTTGCTATATATGCATAGATTTCATCGTCTTCTAATATTCTAAATGTTACTTCTGTCATTTGATATGAAGATATTATTTTCATTGAAGGAACTTGAGTAATAGCAATACCAGTATATACAAAATGAGTTCTACCACTTAAAGATCTTAGCATAGAATATGCTTCATTAGCATCTCCTGGCTTATTCAATATGTTCCCATCTATTACTACTATTGTGTCTGCCCCTAATATGATAGCTGGTTCTTTACCTAATTTTGCTGCAACGGCATTGGCTTTTGAACAAGCAAGAGCCTGAACATACTCTGAAGGAATCATATCAAGTGGTAATGCTAATTCATCAATATCTGCTGGAATTACACTAAATGTAAGACCTAATTGTTCAAGTAATAATCGACGTCTAGGAGATTGAGAAGCTAGAATAAGTGGCTTAGATAATTGTAAAACCGATGGAATCTGAGATTTCATATGTATTAATGAAAATGTTATTGAATCTAATAAAGTAAAGACATCATAAATTGATTATTTTGCATATAATAGTGAAGCATTTCATAAGCCTTAAATATATGCAAAATAATATTATTGAATTACTAATGATGCCTGGTCTAGGAGCACTTTGCGGAGCAATTCCATTTGAAGATGTACTCCGCAAGTCCCAAGCATTTGCACCTCTTAGCAAAAATCAAAAGATTATCATTAATTCTTTGGCTTTTTGTATACCAATAATAGCAGGACTTATCGGTTATGGTGTTTTTGGAACTTTTTCTGCTATAGCTTTAGGATCAGCAAGTTCAGCTTTATTCCACACATTTAATCCTTTTGCCCGGTTTAGAAATAAAGGATTTTGGTCGGCTACAGGTGCAGCAATCATAACAAGCCCATTTCTTATTATTCTTTTTGCAATTATGTGGCTAACTGGTTATGGTGTGTTAGGAAAACAAAAAGCAATTGCAATGATGAGCGGAATAATAGGAACTGCATTATTATCACCAACTACACCAGCATTGATTTTAAACACATTCCAGATTATACCATTTACAGAAATAGCTGAACATACTTTATTTGCACTTTTACTTTGTATGACATTATTTATCAGAAATTTAGATGATATAAGACACATTATTCAACAGAATACTGATAAAGAATAAACTCTATTTTTTTGAATTAGTATCAGCTACTTGAAGTTCTAATTCTAAATGAGAGCGTACTGAGTCCAATAATGCTCTCATTTTCTCTGGATTTTGTGAATATTCCCTATACATTTTAGAAAATGCAGTATCACTTAGCTTAACAGTGTTCAATATTTTCTTAACCGCTTTATTGCTACTTAATGTATCAGGATATGTTTCTCTTGCTTTTAAAATTTCAGTATATACAGTTATGAATTCTTTATCTTGCTCAGTTATATCATCTGCACAAGAGCTTAGCATACAACTCATTATACAGATTGAGTATAGTATATATAGATAGAATTTTGCAATCATATTATTAGTATATCTTTTGATTATTGATGCATGAAACTACGATTTTCTTTTGATTCTACAATTTCGGTATAAGATATGTCTTTTTTACAGCGTACGGTAACATGTGGTTTTTTAAGACCAGAACACAGTGGCAATGAAGTTGTTTTAAATGGATGGATACATCGCAGAAGAGATTTTGGTAGTGTTACTTTTTTGGATATTCGAGATCGCTATGGCATTACCCAGGTGATTATCGAAAGAGATGAAATGCCCGAAATAGGTGAAATTGCTAAAGAACTTAGAGCAGAATTTGTGGTAGCAATAAAGGGCACTGTTCGAATGCGAGAAAATCCTAATATGAATATACCCACAGGTTTAATCGAAGTTGTAGCGCAGCATTTACATATTGTTAATAAAGCTGAGGTTCCAATTTTTGAGATTAGCGATGAAAATCTTGCAAATGAAGAATTACGATTGAAATATCGCTATCTAGATCTACGTAGGCCTACACTTCAGAAAAATTTTATCATGCGTAATAAACTCTATCAATTAACGCATCGCTTTTTTGCTGAGCATGATTTTATAGAAGTAGAAACACCTATACTAACAAAATCAACACCCGAAGGTGCACGTGATTATCTTGTTCCTAGCAGAGTACATAATGGTTTGTTCTATGCTTTACCTCAATCCCCTCAATTGTATAAACAATTATTGATGATTTCTGGTTTTGATAGATATATGCAGATCGTAAAATGTTTTAGAGATGAAGATTTACGTGCAGATCGTCAGCCAGAATTTACACAGATAGATGTCGAAATGTCTTTTATTGAACAAGACACAATTATCAATCTAGCCGAAACATTTATTCACACTGTTTGGAAAGAACTTCTTGAACAAGATATTCCTTCTGAATTCCCCAGAATGAGCTTTCATGAAGCGATGAATAGATTTGGTAGCGATAAACCTGATACCCGTTATTCTCTTGAATTAACTTCAATTACTCATGTGGTTAATAATTCAGCATTTAAAGTGTTTCAAGATGCTTGTTCATTACAAGATGGTGCAATTATAGCTCTGAATGCTAAACAATGTGCTGGTTTCTCTAGAAAACAAATAGATGAATTAACAGAACATGCAAAAAAATATGGGGCCGGTGGATTAGCATGGATCAAATGGAGTATTGAAGGAGATATTCAATCTCCAATAGCAAAATTTCTAACAGAAGACGAATTACAAAGTATTCTTTCGGCTTGCTCTGCAGAGAAAGGAGATATGATACTTATTGCTGCCGGAGAATGGGAAAGAGCCTGTATTATTGGCGGCGCTCTAAGAACCGAAATTGCCAAAAGAACTGGAATATTAGATGCTGTAATAGGTACATTCTCTTTTCTTTGGATAACAGAATTTCCCTTACTTGAATTTAGTTCTGAAGAAAATCGTTATATCGCCAGACATCACCCATTTACCGCGCCTATGAATGAAGATGTTCATTTGCTTGATTCAGCACCCGAAAAAGCTAGAGCAAAAGCACATGATTTGGTTATCAATGGATATGAAGTTGCTGGTGGAAGTATTCGTATACATCAAAATGCTGTTCAACAAAGAATGTTCGATTTATTAGGTTTTACTTTAGAAGAATCCGAATCGAAATTTGGCTTTTTATTAAGCGCATTGCAATATGGTGCACCACCACATGGTGGCATTGCTTTTGGCTTTGATAGATTATCTATGTTGGTTGCAGGTACAGAAAATATTAGAGATGTTGTCGCTTTTCCAAAAACTACAAGCGCATATGCTTTAATGGAACAATCACCTTCTCGGGTAGCTGCAAAACAACTCGGTGAATTAGGTATCAATGTAGAAATAAAGAAATAATCAATGAAAAAAATTACTATTTATATTGTATTGATTCTAGCTATATCTGCAGGAATATGGTTTGGCACCAAACATTCAACCATTCCCGATATCTCAAAAAATAAACGATTATTAAGTCCAATTGCATCTACGTATATCATAGTTAAAGATACAATTCTTACAAGATTACTTCATGTTTCAGGCTCATTACTTCCTCAAGATGAAATTGCGATTGCTCCAGAAATTAGTGGAAGAATTAAAAGATTATTTATTAATGAAGGTAGTTTTGTTCACAAGGGTAGTGTCCTTGTTAAACTTGAAGATGCCGAATTACAAGCACAATTAAGTAAAGTAAAAGCATTAATCGATTTAGCAGAAATCAATGCAAAAAGAGAAAAAGAACTTCTAAAAGGTGGCGGTACCAGCGCTGAATTACTTGAAAGAGCTGATAATACTGTCATTACGCTGCAATCAGATTTTCAAATGTTGAAAGCAGCTATTGCTAAAACAGAAATCAAAGCTCCTTTCTCTGGAACTATTGGCCTAAAAGAAATAAGCGAAGGAAGTTTTGTGTCACAAGGCACTAAAATCTCTCAATTGGTAAATTCTTCCCCCATAAGAATTGAATGTTCTATTCCAGAAAAATATACTTCTTTAATTAAAAAAAATATGAATATTCAATTCCATGTATATGGAAATGAACAACAATTCGACGCTAAAATTAGTGCAATAAATCCAATGATTGATCCAATTTCGAGAACAACAAAGATCATTGCACTGTATGCAAATAAGAAAGGAGAATGTACACCAGGAGCTTTTGCAGATATAGAAATTCCTCTATCTGTAGAAGAAAAAGCTATCATGATTCCAAATGAGGCTATCGTACCAGATATTCGAGGTTTACGAGTATTTTTATTAAAACAAGGAAAAGCAAAGCCTAAACCTATAGAAGCTGGAATGAGAACAGCATCTTCATTAGAAATTATAAAAGGTTTGAATATAGGGGATACTGTATTAGTTGCCGGAGTTTCTTTAATGAAACCGGGCAGTAATGTTAAAGCTACACCATTGTATATCAAATAAATACTCATGAAAAAATACTTTACCTCTCAAGAAGCAATAGCTACATTACCATTAGTAAAAAGTATTGTCAAAGATATTTTACGTTTTGGATCAGCATTAAAAGATCGAGCTTCCTTTGTTATTTCTAGTGGTTTAGGAAAGCCCGAAGATGATGAAGATTGTGTAGCTTTAGCCGAATCTCTGCAAGATTTATATATAGAATTAGAAGAATTAGGCTGTGAGTACAAAGATTGGAGCTATTCAGTTGGGCTTGTAGATTTCCCTTCATTATTAGAAGGAAATGAAATCCTTTTATGTTGGCGTAGTGATGAAGAAACTATAAGTCATTATCATGGAATTTATGAAGGGTTTTCTGGAAGAAAGCCTTTACCGTCTGTTTATAATAGTTCCTTTTATAAAGATTAAATTATTAATTATATAACAATGCTATGAGTACAGATATAATTAGCCGAGAACACGAAGTATTATTTCAAAATTATCGAAGATTACCTATAGAATTAGACTACGGTAAAGGATCTTATCTCTACGATACATCAGGAAAGAAATATTTAGATTTTCTTAGTGGTATTGCTGTAAATGCATTAGGACATAGCCATCCTAAACTTGTTGATGCAGTAGTAAAGCAAGCACAAAAGTCAATGCATGTTTCAAATTTCTTTTATCAAGAAAGTCAAGTAAGACTTGCTGAACTGATATGTGAATTAGGTTCTTATCAAAGAGTATTCTTTAGTAATTCAGGTGCTGAAAGTTTTGAAGGAGCAATTAAAATTGCAAGGCTATGGGGATCTAAACATAATAAAACAGATATTTATGCTTTCCATGGTGGATTTCATGGTAGAACATATGGCTCATTAAGTTTAATGGATAAAGCAATTTATCGAGATGGAATGGGGCCATTTTTACCAAATATGCATGTACTTCCTTTTAATGATATCGATGCTCTTCATTCCGCTATCAATGAACATACATGTGCGGTAGCTTTAGAATTTTTACAAGGCGAAGGCGGAATTATTCATGCTGAGCCAGAATTTATAAATGCTCTAGAATCATTAAAAGAACAGTATAATTTCTTGATCATTGCAGATGAAGTTCAAGCAGGTGCAGGAAGAACTGGATCTTTCTTTTACTTTGATAAATATCTTATAAAACCAGATATTGTTGTGATGGCCAAAGGTATGGGCGGCGGGCTTCCATTGGGAGCAATTGTGACAACAGATGAATTGTCTAAAGTAATTGAAAAAGGGATGCATGGTACCACCTATGGAGGTAATGCGTTGGCATGTGTAGCGGGCATTGTTGTAATGGAAGAACTAAAAAATGGTGTGCAACATAATGCAAAAGAAATGGGATGTTACTTAAAAGATGCACTACATGAAGTGCAAAAAGAATTTTCTGACCACATAATAGAAATTAGAGGATGTGGATGTATGCAAGGAATAGTTCTTAAGTATGAGGCCTCAGCATTAGTAACAGAATTATTAAAACAGAATATTATAACAAATGCAACTGCAATCAATGTATTGCGATTATTACCTCCATTAACAATATCGAAAGAAGAAATTGACGAATTTATTAATGGCTTAAAGATATCCCTACAGTCACTGAAACAATAAGATTTTATCTATATTTATTCTGATTACATACATTTTCACATAAATTCTTGTTCATAACTTATAATTACTTTATTTTTGTGGCTCACTATTTGGCATTTGCCGGAAATTAGAAATGTTTGAGAATTTACAAAGCAAACTTGAATCTGCCTTAAAACGTTTACGTGGGCAGTCTAAGATTACAGAAGAAAATATACAAGAAGCCTTGGTAGAAGTGCGTAATGCATTGCTAGATGCTGATGTTAATTTTTCTATTGCTAAGGAATTTATAGAAACAGTTCAAGTAAAGGCGCTGGGTTTGGAGGTAAAGGGTAATATTTTACCTGGACAAATGATAGTAAAATTGATTCATGATGAACTTGTTGCTTTGATGGGAACAGGGAAATCAGAAATTAATTTTAATTCTTCTCCTCCAACTGTGATTATGGTTGCTGGTTTGCAAGGATCTGGAAAAACCACTTTTTGCGCAAAATTAGCATTATACCTAAAGAAAAAAGGACGTCAACCATTATTAGTAGCTGGCGATATTTATCGTCCTGCTGCTGTTGACCAATTAAAAATGTTAGGACAGCAAATTAATATTCCGGTATATTTTTCTGAAGGTAAAAATCCGGTAGAAATATCAAAAGAGTCTCTTGGTTATGCTAGGAATTATGCTCGTGACATCGTCATTATCGATACTGCAGGACGCCTTACGATAGATGAGCAGATGATGCAAGAGATTGAGCACATTAAAACTGAAACTAAACCGCGCGAAATTTTATTCGTATGCGATGCCATGACAGGTCAGGATGCTGTAAATACTGCCAAAGCATTCCATGATCGTTTGTCTTTGACTGGTGTTGTTCTTACAAAATTGGATGGTGATACAAGGGGTGGTGCTGCACTATCGATTAAGAAAGTAGTAGGCCAGCCAATTAAGTTTATTGGTGTTGGAGAAAAGGTTGAAGCATTAGAACAATTTCATCCTGATCGTATAGCTTCTAGAATATTGGGAATGGGTGATATTATTACCCTTGTAGAAAAGGCCCAACAGGAGATTGACGATAAGGAAGCAGAACGTTTAGAAGAAAAAATCCGTAAAAATCAATTTACGCTTCAAGATTTCTTGGAGCAATTACGGGTGATAAAGAAAATGGGTTCATTAAAGGATCTTCTCGGCATGATCCCTGGAATGGACCGAGCCATGCAAAATGTTCAATTGGATGATAAAGCATTCGGAAAAGTAGAGGCAATTATTTTGTCTATGACTAAAGAAGAACGTAATAATCCTAGAATCTTAGGTGGCTCTCGTAAAAGAAGAATTGCATTAGGTAGTGGATCATCAATTAGCGATGTCAATCGTTTGTTGACACAATTTGAAGACATGCAAAAAATGATGAAAAATATGTCTCAAAACCAAAACAATCCAATGCAAAAACTTCGTGGAATGAAAATGCCGAATTTCAAAATACCTACCGGATTCAGACGCTGAAGTACCGGATTTTATTCACCCTTAACTTGAGTAGGGTATCTCATGGTAAAACTTCGTTTACGCCGTAAAGGCCGTAAGAAAGCACCAACGTATGATATTGTAGCCGTCGATAGTCGTTCACGTCGTGACGGTGATTTTTTGGAACGTGTTGGATATTATGATCCAATGCATAAGCCATCCACTTTGAATTTTAAGCATGATAGAGTAATCTATTGGATGAATACTGGTGCCCAGCCAACAGACATCGTTCGCTCTTTAATGAGTGTTGATGGTGTTATGCTTCGTCGCCAAATGGAATTCAAAGGTAAAACAGCAGAAGAAATTGAATTAGCTATTGCTAAACACAAAGAAAATGCTACCGCTCGTTATTTTCGTAAACAAGCTTCTCGCTTAGCTCGTAAAAATGCTCCTCCTACACCAGTCGAAGAAGCAGCTCCAGTTGTGGAAGCAGCTCCAGTTGTAGAAACAGCACCAGTTGTGGAAGCAGCACCAGTTGTGGAAGCAGCTCCAGTTGTGGAAGCAGCACCAGTTGTAGACGCAGCATCAGTTGTGGAAGTAATTGAAACTGCGCCTGTTACAGAAGAAGCAGCACCAGTTTCAGCAGAAACTACTGATTCTCCTGCAGCTGAAGCAGCAGCAGAAGAAGCCCAAGACTGATTAACATAAAATAGTCATATATTAAAGCACATCGACATATCGATGTGCTTTTTTATTTATTAGTTATATATGTAGTAATTATGTTAATTCAAGTATAATGTGAATACGTCATGATGTGCTTTATGTTAAGACTATTGTTTATAACAGTTGTGATACTTGTACTATCTTCTGATATATATGCAGATACTTACAAGCTGACAGGTAGGGTAGTATCTAATAATAAGCCCATTATTGGAGCAAATATTGTTGTATCAAATACTAAGACGGGTTCAATAACAGGAAAAAAGGGCACGTTTACCATATCAAATCTTCAAAAGGGAAATTACACATTAAAAGTATCGTCAATTGGATGTATCTCTAAAGAAATTCAAGTATATATTAATAATGCACATGTACAAGTTGATGATATAGATCTTCAAGAAGACTTTTTAAAACTAGAAAATGTAATTATAACAGCAACCCGCAGTGAAGTATTACGTAAAGATGCACCAATACAATGTAGTTTAATAGATCAAAAGATCATTAAAGCTACGCAATCTGTGGTATTATCTGAAGGATTAAGCTTTCAACCAGCACTTAGAATCGAGAATAATTGTCAAAATTGTGGTTTTAGCGGTTTAAGAATGAATGGTTTAGAAAGTGCATATAGTCAGATATTAATAGATGGTAGACCAATTTTTAGTAGTCTTCAAGGCGTATATGGATTAGAACAAATTCCTACAAATATGATAGAGAGAGTGGAAGTTGTTAGAAGCGGAGGTTCTTCACTGTATGGTAGTAGTGCAATTGCAGGAACCGTAAATATTATTACAAAGGAACCACAAACAAATACAGCGTATTGTACAACTAATCAAGCATGGATAGATGGAAAATCTAATGATCAAACATATATGATTGGGACTGATATTGTAAATGATGAAATAAATGCTGGAATATCTATACATGGATTTAACAGAAATAGAAGTCAATGGGATATGAATAATGATGGATTTTCTGAAATAGGACAAATACGAGCTACATCTGTATCGATGAAAACATTTTATAAACCTTCAGAATTGTCAAAAATTATATGTACTGGTTTTACTATGTATGAATTTAGAAGAGGAGGAAATAAATTTGACCAACCATTTCATAAAACAGATATTACTGAATCTACAACACACAATATTTTGAATGCTGGAATAACATATGAACAATTTACTGAAAGTAAGCTTCATAAATTTTCATCGTATTTACAATACCAATTATTAGATAGAGATAGTTATTATGGTTCTGGATTCGATGAAAATGCATACGGAATATCCATAGATCGTAGTCTAGTTTGTGGACTTCAATATTCAGGAACATTAGGTGAGATTGCTGGTGGAACTCACACAGTAGTTTCAGGTCTAGAGTATAACTCCAATACATTAAAAGACTTAGCACCGTCGTATAATCGATTAATTAATCAAAAAGCAGCACAATTAGGATTGTACTTTCAAGATTTATGTGAATATGAGGATATAGTTAATATACTAGTAGGCGGTAGATTGGATTATCATAATTTGGTTGGGATACCCGTTTTTAGTCCTAGAGTGAATGTATTATATAAAATATCACCTGATATCCAAGGTAGAATTGGATATGCAAAAGGTTTCAGGGCTCCGCAAGTATTTGATGAAGATCTTCATATTTCTCAAGTAAATAGTGGGGGAATTATCATAAAGAATAAAGAAGATCTGCAACCTGAATATTCTCATGCATTTAGTGGATCATTAGATATAAATAAATATCTTGATGATTGGTCTATAGGAGTTACAATTGATGTTTTTAATACTACACTAAACAATGTATTTATTTTAGAAAAAAAAGGCTTAGCTAATAATGGCGATATATTGTTAGAAAGAAGAAATGGCAATGCTGCTTATATTGCTGGGATAACCATAAACCCTAAAATTCAGTATAAAAAAACTATCAGCTTTCAATGTGGTTATACATTTCAAAATAGTATATATGACATTCCAGTGCAATGGTCTAATACAGTTGAAAATAATAATAGTAGTTTTTTTAGGACACCAAATCATTATGGTTTTTATGTGATTTCTTGGAATCTTAATCAGTTAGTTTCATTAAATTTTTCCGGTGTATATACAGGTTCTATGATTGCCCAGCATTATGCAGGCTTTATTAATCAAGATGTGCTTAACGAAACTCCCTCTTTTTTTGAAAACAATATTAAAATAGATATTGATCATCAATTTAATTCTAGTTTTGATGTAACAATGAATATTGGAGTTCAAAATTGTACAAATGCTTTTCAAAAAGATTTTGATATTGGAATAAAAAGAGATGCAGGCTATGTTTATGGCCCAAGCAGACCTAGAACGTATTTTTTGGGATTAAGTATAAAAATGTAAGAATTATATCATACTTTACTTTAGATATAATCTATGCATAGCTATGCTATGAGGGAAACTAATACAAGAAATAAATATGAAAAATGTTCCCCAATGAACAAATATATCTGTATCTAATACAGATGTTTGTGGCCTTAATATAAAGAATATCAAAAGCATTAACCACGCCCCAGCGTGAAAGGGCAAAGCTTTTTTCCAAATCGCAATATTACTTTGTTTGATATGATCTTTAATGTGTCCCCAACTTGTTATGCTGTGCTGTCCAATAAAATACATACCAAAAGCCAATAGCAAAGGAATTTGGCTTGATATCATAAGCCATATAATAGTTATTGATAAAGAATATTGTTTCTTAAAGATAGAAAACAAGAAAAATGGTAAGAATATCCACACAGGGAATTGCCAAGAAAAAGTAATATTGGCAATAGAATTGGTAATGCTATTTGTTTCTGTTAAATGGCTGGTTAATATATAGAGCAGAACAATGAATCCCCATAAAAAAGAAATTAAAGGATGAAATCCCCATTGCTTTCCGTCTGCTTCTCCAAAATGCCAACAAGAATATCCAATAAAAAGAAATAATGCCAAAGGAGGATACACAAACCAGATAGATCCAAATATTGAAGATAAAAGTAAATAACTGATAATAAATGAAGGCGTTCTTTTTATGTCCCAATGTCCCATTTCAAGGATATGATCAACAGCTCCATGTGGAATTCCTACAACAAATAATCCTATTACAAGTATTCCATATCCTATGATTTGTTGAGAATTTGTATTATATCCAAGTGCATATAACATTATGGTTAGACATGTTAAAAGAAGTGGTCTTAACCAAGAAAGTGTAATAAATTTTTGTACAAGAGCTTGTAAAAAAGGCGTCCAAGGTAATGCAATAAAAAGCAAAATATCTTCTGTAAGCGAAGTTTTTTCATCCAAAAACCGTAAAATATGTTTTGTATCTACACTACGAAATAAAGCTTGAAAAATAGGTTTTCCTTGATGAGGTTTTGTATGTAAGATATGTAATAATAATGAATCATAAAAAGCAAAACGCCCTTTAGACATCTGAGTATATTCTATATTAAGAGAGTTTACATCTTGATATAATGATATTTTATCAACGATATTGTTAGCGTGATAAAACATAGATTTAAATGTATATCCAGTACTAGGTTTAGTAAGATAATTTCTGGCACCTAACAGAATAATATCATGCTTGATTTCATTGTCTATCTTTACATTACTCATGGGAATACATCCATGCTCTCTATCTATTATAGAATATTCCCCGAATTGTTCTTTAATATAGTGATGTAGATTTTGTTCAGCACTTTGCTTTTGGATGAGATCTGAACCAAATCTTGTGATTTCAACTAATGCTTGCGAAGACGTAAATGGTAGAACATATACAAATTGTGTAGAATTGTCTTGTTCAATATTAAAATCCATCATTCTAAATGTATCGACATCAAACAGAGGCTTGTTTAACTGAATCGTCCAACCAATAAAACTTTGATAAATATGTGTTTGAAAATGTTCCTTTGAAAGATATGTAGGAGTTCTAGAATCAAATACAATATCAGCATAATACAGCAACTCTTTTGTACATACATAGGCTCCAGTATCATTTCTTGATATATCTTCAACCGCACAAAATAATCTATCCCATGAATAGATTTTTTCAAGCTTCTCAATTTCTTGATACAGAGAAATGCTTTCTATATGATTATAAGTTAATGGGCTAATATTATCAACTTTTGTATCTGAAATTTGAATGTGAGACCAAGAATGAGAAATAAACGGAGAGAGAATTTCTAGAATTGTTTCTTGTTCATTAGCCCAGAAACAAAATGTTTTATCATTAGTATTATGAAGGGTAGGATCTAATAAAAGAATATTTTTTTGATGCAAAAGATTTTGTCTATGCAATTCTAGTAATACTAAACAAGCTGAAACGCCAGCACCTGCAAAAATATAATCATACTTTTTTGCATTGATTGGAATATGTGAGCTTAAAGAAGTATTCATTATTCAGGTTTAGAATACAAATCCTATTGCAGGCTTCTTATGAAAGGAATAGGAACTTAGTTTATAGTAATGATAACAAGAATAATGAAAAATAAATGAAATATGACATGTTACATCATGTTTTACATCATAATTTTTAAAAATTTTCTTTTACCAACTTTAATAATTCTTGGATTGGAAATATCTACAGTTTGAGAAATATCGCTAACTTTCTCACCATCTATGCTTACACCGCCACCTTGAATAAGACGTCTAGCTTCACCTTTAGAAGTAACCATTCCTGTATGTGCTAAAACATCTACTATCAAAGGATTAGACCCTAATTCAGATATTGATCTTTCATCTACAATATCTGGTAAATCTTTTTTAACAAAGATTCTTTCGAATTCTTCAAAAGCAGCTTGCCCAGCTTCTTTGCCATGATACACTGCAACTACTCCAATGGCAGTATCAACCTTAGCTTGCCGTGGGTGAATTGAGCCCTCGGCTAAACCAATAGAAAGTTCTTTTGTTTTAGATTCACTTTCCATTGCGGCATATTGATAGTAGCGAGTAATTAAGGTATCTGGAATAGACATCACCTTGCCAAACATTTCACGTGGAGTATCGGTAATTGCAATATAATTTCCCAGTGATTTACTCATTTTTTCAATACCATCAGTGCCTTCTAAGATTGGCATAATGATAATACCTTGGGGTTCTACACCATATGCTTTTTGTATTTCACGTCCAACAATTAAGTTAAATTTTTGATCTGTTCCACCTAATTCTATATCAGATTTTATTGCTACAGAATCCATTGCTTGGGCAAGTGGGTATAAAAACTCATGAATACTTAATGGTTCATTTGCATGAAAGCGCTTAGAAAAATCATCTCTTTCTAGCATTTGTGCAACCGTATATTGAGCAGCAAGCTTTATGATATCTGCAAATGACATAGTAGAAAGCCATTCGGAATTATATTTGATTGTCAGATTTGATTCTGATAATATATATGAAGCTTGTTCAAAATAACTTAAGCCATTTGCTCTGGTTTCTTCTAATGATAAGGCAGGACGTGTTTTAGACTTACCCGTTGGATCACCAATCATTCCAGTAAAATCACCAATTATTAAAATTGCTTGATGTCCTAAATCCTGAAAAGATCGCATTTTTCTTAACACAACTGCATGGCCAATATGTAAATCTGGACGGCTTGGATCGCATCCTAATTTAATTATTAAAGGTTTTTTTGTAGTAATGGATCGTTCAATTTTTTTTACAATTTCATCTTCTGGAAAAATTTCTGCTACACCTGTACGCAGAATGTCCATTTGTTCATTTAAAGTAGGGAATATTGTCATAGTATTCAGGATAAGATAGGGTCTGATTAAATTATAAATACGGTTGTAAAAGTTGCATTGCAGCTTCGGGAATTTTTACCCCCATTTTAACTAATCGAGGAACTAATTCTGCAGCTTCTAAATAACGTTTTTGTGTAATTAATATATCGAATAAGATAGTATAGCAAGACAAAATATTATCCTGGGCTTTGATTGTTCGTCTAGCCATTATTTCTGCATTAACATAATCTTTATTTGCAAAATATAGCAATGTGAGATTATTAAGGAATGTAGCACCATTAGGAGAAAGCCTAACAGCTTTTTCGGCAGCTTTTAATGCTTCGGGAATCATTTTTTTCTTTTCATAAGCAACTGTTAAGTTTTGAAATACAGTTGGGTCTTGAGATTCTAAAGAATCAGCAACTTTTAGTACCGCAATTGCTTTTTCATAATCTGGATTAAGGCCATATAAATATACTTTAGATAAATCGCTATAAAAGATGTCTTGATCAGGAGAAAGCTCTATGGCTTTTTTATATGCCTGAACAGCTAATAATGGTTTGTCTGCAGTATACAAAGCTTTTCCAAGTGCATGTTGAATTTCTGCTTTTTCAGGATATACTTTTGCTCCTTGTGTCCAATATGACAATCTATTTTCATAACATGGTAAATAATTCCACGCAATTGCTGCATAGACAAAAACTACAGGAAGGAAGGTAAATACCTTCATTAATGTCCAATTATTACTAGAAATACTTTTAAACAATATCTCTATTAATAGTACTAATATTGCGATAAAAGGTAAGAAAGATCGATGTTCGGCATATGTAAAATAAATATCACCATTTTTTCTACTTGCAGCCATTGTTGGCAGTAATATGAGTAAAAACCACAGAATCCAAAATAGAATAGTAGATCCTTCTACTTTTCTATTCATAAGAATTCCTGCTATGATACCGATTATTCCAAGCCCTAAACCTGTCATGCCCCAATCATAACTACCTAAAACGAATAGCTTTAATGGAATAAAAGCTTTTGCAATGATGATTGGAATTGTTTGAATATTTCTCAATAATTCAAATGGGCCTACAATATCACCTGATGGAGGAATTCCTTTTAATGCAGAATAACGCATCAACAAGAAAATTACAGATAATGCAATCCAACCAATGATGGGCAATGTATTTCTTTGAAGAATGCCAATGAAATTATGTAAAAATCCATTTTTTTTATCGGGCTTAGCTATCAATAAATAATCTGCAAAAAAACAGAGAACAGGCAAAACGATTGCAGATTCTTTGGTAAACAATGTGCACATATAAAATGCTAAATGAAGCCATAAGCGCCACTTACCGCCATAAGCTTTATAAGAATAATACAATAAAAAACTAGGTATCCAGAACATCATTAATAATGAATCATTTCTTCCTGGAATCCATGCTGCTAAAGGAACGAATAAAGGATGGAAGGCATATAATAAGATAAATCCAAATTGGATGGGGCCTTGACCATACAATACGGTAATTAATCGCCAAACAAGTAAAACAGAAATTACAAAGTAAATGATATTAGCAAAGTGATATGCTTGAGGTTGTATGCCACTAAACTGAGCATCAATAATAAAGCTGCCAAATAGAAAGGGCCTATACAAAGCACCATAATAATTTGTACTAAAAATCTTACTTAGATTAGAAATATTTGCATTAAATGTTGCATTATCTAGAATTAATGAATTATCATCTAGATAAGAATAATCATAATGCATTGCTGGCATATAAAAGGCAAAAGTTAAAATAGCTAGAATAATATAAGGAGCAAATAATTTGCTATATACTTTCCATGTTGGATCTGCTGGAGGTATATATTCACTTTTAGCTTTACCATAAAGATAAAGTGGCATTTTTAACATATCTATTCCATATTATGTAATAAAAAAGAGCAAGGCTTTTTTAAAGCGATGCTCTTTAATTGATTCAAGAGCTATTATTTACTTTTTTCTATTTGAATTAGGCAGTTTATTGCCTATTGGTTGTCTCTTAGATGATTTACTTGCTGTACCACCAGCTTTTTGTTGTTGGGCAATTTCTTGGGCCATTCTCATCCTTTTTGCAAACCAACCTTCGGATTTTGGCATTTTTTTAAGATCATCCAAAGTAATTTTATTTTTAGAGAGTTTTGTAACCCACACTTGTTGTAAAATGCCTAGCAAAGTAAAAGTAAAATAATAAACATTTAGTCCGGCAGGAAAACCAGAGAACATAAATGTAAACATGATAGGCATAATATATACCATTGATTTTTGATTTGGATCGGTAATTGTCATTTTTTGTTGAATAAACATTGCCAATCCCATCAATAATGCTAAACCGCTTAATTTGTCAATTTGGAATAATGGTAATTTAAAACCTAAATCAAATAAGACATCAGGGACAGATAAATCTGTTATCCAGCCAAAGAAATTAGCTTGGCGAATATCCATCCAACTTCCTAAAACTGCCCACAATGCAATTAATATAGGCATTTGTAAAATCATAGGTAAACAGCCACCAGCTGGGTTTATACCATATTCTTGATAAACTTTCATTGTTTCTTGAGATAAAGCAACTCTATCATCTTTAAACTTCTCTTGTATCTTTTGAATCAATGGTTGAACAGTTTTTGTTTTTTGCATCGATTTCATTTGAGAAACGCTAAATGGATAGAGAAGCAATTTCATTATCAAACTGAATACAAGTATTGCTATTCCATAATTAGATATAAATATGTGTAAAAAGCGCAGCATTGGTAACATAATATATTCACCAATTGGTGCAACTAGCCATTTTACGCCATAAAATGTTCCAAAATTGATTGTTTTTTCTATACCATAATGTTGCAATGTATCATAAATTTGAGGTCCAATATAAAATGTGAAACCATCAGTTTGCTGCCCTCCGGTATATCGAACTCTATATGCTAATGAATACTTTTCAGTATAACCATTACCTAATGCGCCGATTCTGATTCCTTCTACAAAACCCATGGCATCTGGATTAATTTTTTCAGGAATTATAGCGGAAACAAAATACTTAGTTCGTGTTGCTAAATAATCAATAGCACCTATTGTTTGGCCAGTAGTAGGAACTGCAAAATCAGTTGCATCATATTCTTCTATTTGTCCACTAACAGAGGCAAGAGCTACAGAGGTATTGGATTCATCGACACTGTTTTGCTCTTGGAATTTTAAACCACCTTTCCAACTCATATCATAATAGCGCTGTGGTAAAAAATTCTCCATATTTTTTAATGTAATTCCAGCTTTACATGCATATGTATTGCCATATAGAGTAAAAGTTTTAATGATTTCACTTCCAGGGGCAAGAATAATTTTTGCTGTAATAGTTAATGAGTCATTTCCTTTCAGTGTAAAAGATCTTTGATCACCTTCAAAACTAAAATTCATGCCCCTTGTGTCTACTTTTTTTCCTTCTGGTCCAATAAAAGTGATTGCAGCTTCACGATTTTTTGCATTTATAAGCTGAACTGGGACACCTTTATATGTTTTATCATGCCATGAAGAATATTGCTTTAATTCCCATCGTGCAATAGATCCACCTTTTGTGCTAAGCATTATGCGAACTAAATCAGTTTCAATGCGAACAAAATCTTCCTTACTTTCAGAAATAGTAGGTTGATTTGTAGGTGCATTAGTTGTATTTACAGCTGCAGCTTGATTTGCATTGATTTTCTGTTTTGTTTCAGTAACTGTTGGATTTACTGTCCTTTGATGAGTACTCATCCATATTACCCATCCGGTAACAATAATAGTAATCAGGATGAAACCAATAAAACTACGTTTGTCAATTGGCTGTTGTTGTTGCATGAAATTTATTGTCCTTATTTGATTGCGAAAACACGCACATACTAAAAATCTTTATTTTGAAAATGAGTGTAAATTCTCTTGTACTTTAGCATATGAATCTTTGATAGAATTCAATTTTTCCTTTTCTGATTGTATTACATGTTCAGGTGCTTTAGAAACAAATCCAGGATTACTTAATTTACGCTCTATGGATTGAATCAAACCTGAAAGCCTTTCTGATTCTTTAGTTAATCGGGCTATTTCTTTGTCTTTATCTATGGCATCGGCTGTTTCTATATAAATATCTATTCCTCGTATAACAGAAGCTAAGCAATGTTCTGGTTTTGGAATATTTTTATCTATAATTACCTGAGATGCCCTACCTAAGGATGTAATTGTAGAAGATTGAGCTATAAAGAAGTCTTGAAGCAATATATCATCTACTTTTATGATAACTGGTAATTTCTGATGATTTTGAATATTGCTTAATGCTCTCATTTTTCTAATTTCTTCTACAATCATTTGCAATAATTCAAATGAAGATTCAATGGTAGTTTGCACTGCATCCTGATTAAACTCTGGCAATGCTGCTGTACTGATGCTTGTAGTATATTTCTCTATTGCTAGAGATTGCCATAATTCTTCGGTGATAAATGGCATTACAGGATGTAATAGTCTTAGAATTCCATCAAACATTGAAAGCGCAAAATGAACCAATTGAGCTTTCTGTTTACTATCATGTGCATGTGTAATTTCAGATTTTACAATTTCTATATACCAATCACAGAAATCTCTCCATATGAACTCATGTAAGCATCTGGCATATTCAGTAATTTTATATTCTGAAAGATTTGTTTGCACTGTTTGAATTGTAGTTTGATAGCGTGAATAAATCCATGCATCTGCAGCCGACATTTCATCGATTGATAAAATATGCTCAATTCCTTCACACGGATTTTCATCTTTTTTCATCGATAGAAAACGGCCTGCATTCCATAATTTATTGGCAAAATTCCTTCCAAATTCTACTTGCGGTACATCTTGTTCTTGTACTTCTAAACGAACATCTGTACCTAAAGGTGCTAAATAGACAATTGTAAATCGTAATGCATCTGCGCCATATTTTTCGATTACATGTAATGGATCTGGTGAATTGCCTAATGATTTAGACATTTTTCTGCCTTTGCCATCACGAATGATACTTGTGAAATACACATCTTTAAAGGGAATTTTACCAGTAAATTTTAATGATGCCATGATCATTCTTGCTACCCAGAAAAAAATGATATCTGGGCCAGTTACTAATAAATCAGAGGGTGAATAATAGCTTAGGTCTGCTGTTTTTTCAGTTTTGCCATCGGCAAGCCACCCCATGGTTGTCATTGGCCATAACCAAGAAGAAAACCAAGTGTCGAGAACATCTGGATCTTGTATTAAAATATCGGATTGATGTAAACCAAGTTTTTTTCTTGCTTCAGCCTCAGAGTTTGCAGCTGTAAATGATCCATCTTGAGCATAATACACAGGAATACGATGTCCCCACCATAATTGACGTGAAATACACCAATCACGGATTCCGGACATCCAATGTTCATAGGTTTTTGTCCAATGATGAGGATAAAATGTAATATCACCATTCATAACCGCATCAAGTGCTGGTTTAGCCAATGGTTTCATATTTACAAACCACTGATCACTTAAATATGGTTCAACTGGTTCTCCACCTCGTTCAGAAAACCCTACATTATGGGTATAGTCCTCAATTTTTTCAATTAAATCTATCGATTGTAATCTTTCAACTACTTTCTTTCTGGCTACAAATCTGTCTAAGCCAGCAAATTCACCTGCTAATTCATTTAATGTAGCATCTGGATTGATCGCATTTGGCATACTAAGATTATGCCTTAAACCTACTTCAAAATCATTTGGATCATGCGCTGGAGTAATCTTCACACAACCTGTCCCAAAACTAGGATCTGCATAGTCATCAGCTATTATTGGTATCTCTTTTCCAGTAATTGGCACTATAACCATTGTTCCTATTAAATGATTATATCGTTCATCTTTGGGATTTACTGCAATAGCAACATCGCCAAAAATTGTTTCTGGCCTTACCGTTGCAACAGTAAGATATCCATTGCCATTTTTAAGTGAATATCTTAGTGTATACATATATTCTTGTACTTCTTTAAAAGTAACTTCTTCATCACTTAATGCAGATTGAGCAATTGGAGACCAATTGATAATTCTTTTTCCACGATAGATTAAACCTTCATCAAATAAGCGTATAAATGTTTCAGTAACCGCATGAGAAGCAGATTCATCCATTGTGAATAAAGTTCTATTCCAATCACAAGAAATACCAATAGAATGTAATTGCTGAAGAATTTTATCACCATACTGATAACGCCATTCCCATACTTTTTCTAAAAAAGCATCTCTACCTACATCATGACGTGATAATTTTTGTTCGCGAAGTTGTTGCTCTACTTTTGTTTGCGTGGCAATACCTGCATGATCTAATCCAGGGAACCAGCAAGTTTCAAAACCAGCCATGCGATTTCTGCGAATATAAATATCCTGTATCGTATGATTTATAACATGTCCCATAGTTAAAACACCCGTCACATTTGGTGGAGGCATTAATATGGAATATGGCTTCTTATGTGGATTTGGAGAAGATCTATACAGAGACTTGGACATCCATTCTGCATAATGTTTTTGTTCAATTGCAGCTGGCTCATATGCTTTTGAAAGTTCGCTCATAAATGATTTGACCGCCCTGTACACATTTCAATGTGAGAAAGTATACAGAGTAAAGGAAATGAAAATGTTTAATACTGGCTGCAAATTACGAAATCTTTTGCAGTGAATACAGGTTAACAATGTGAGAAATGCAAGTGATTAATATGAAAATTCTTTTCAATGAAGATTTTTTTTTATGTTTGTGAGCCGGTGTTTTGTTTTGCAGCAAACTAAACACCAAAAAGCCCAACCTTTCATCGTTAAAGAATACATATTATGATAAAAAAGATTAGGCAGCGCCGTGCGCAAAAACCTAGGCTGGCTTCGCTTAGTATTTCTAGATCATGGAAATTTGCAGGCATCAGGATTGTTACTTCTATTTTTCTTTTGGGAATTATTCTGTATGCAGCTTTTGCAGAAAGAATACCTCTGATTGGTGCCTCTTGTAATGAACCAGAATCACATACAACTAATAATCTAAATCCGACTAATAAAAAAGTTCCTATTTTAACTTCAGCTGATAGTACAAAAGCAGTTGTTAATTTTAGATCGATTATCCAAAATTTGATTGATGCCGAAGGTATTGCTAGTAGTAGCAAAACAAGTATAAGAATACTTACATTAAAACAGCATGAAGTATTATTTGAAAAAAATCCACATCAATATCTGACACCTGCTTCTACAACAAAATTATTTCCAAGTTTTTCAGCTTTTTATACGATGGGCTCAGATTATATGATTCCTACTCAAGTATTGAGTGATGGAGCGATAGAAAATGGAGTATTAAATGGGGATATATATCTAAAAGGATTTGGTGATGCACTATTAGATGAGCAAGATATTACGGCATTGGCTCTTCAATTAAAGCAAAAGGGGATTATCTCAATTAATGGAGGAATATATGCTGATGCTAGCTATTTTGACAATATAACTCAAAGGCATATATATAGTGGCGATAATGAGATAGTAGAGCCTTTGGCTCCAATTACTGCTCTAGGAATACATAAAAATGAATTTGTAGTTGATATTGTAGGTGGTCAAACACAAATCATTCCTGCATCAGATGCAGTGTTTGTAAATCGATCTATTCCTTCTGTGCACAATACCATAATATCCAAATCCAAAAAGTCTTCAAAAAATAATATAGTCTCAAAAAAAATAACTGTTAAAACAAAGAATGCTAAGAAGAAAACTATAAAAGTTGAGAAAAGTAACAGTAAAAAATCAGTAAAGAAAGCAGCAAAAAATCCATCTAAAAAAACGATTAAAAAGCCAGTAAAGAAATCATCTAAAAAGCGATCTCATGCTTGGTGGAAGATTGGCTCTAGTTTCCAAGATCTACAAAGAAATGGTGATGCACCTAGGGCACCTAAAAGAAAAAAGAAAAGCAGAGCACCGATTGCAAGAATTTCTATTCAACATAATCAACATGGGCTGATTACGGTTAATGCAAGTGGTAAAGGAACTATTGCAGCAACTTATACAATGAAATATCCAGATATTTATGCTGCTGGAGTGCTATCATCAAAATTACGATTAGCGGGAATTCATGTTCAAAATGGCTTATTAGGAAGGAAATCATCACCTTCGAATGCTAAAACTATTGTAGAATTTAAAAGGCCTTTAGCATATATGATTTCTTTGGTAAATAAGAATAGCGATAATTTCCTTGCAGAGCATGTGTATAAAATGGTTGGTGCCTATGCTGGTGGACATATTAATACTGGTAAAGTAGCTACAGAAACTGTCAAAAATGCTTTATCTCAATGTGGTATTCCTGTAGATGGCTTATGTATTAATGATGGAAGTGGATTATGTAGAAAAAATCTATTTTCTGCTTATGTTCAAACAATGTTGCTAGAAAAAGCTATAAAAATGAAATTTGGTGAAGCTTTTAAGCAGACGCTATCTATTGCTGGAGTAGATGGAACGTTAAGAAAGCGAATGGTTGGAACATATGCTGAAAACAATCTTTGTGCTAAAACAGGTACACTAAGAAATACAAGTGCATTAAGTGGATATGCATTTACCAAAGATGGTGATCAGGTTGTATTTTCTATCATTAATAATGGTCCGAATGTATCTAATTTCAAACAACTAGAAAATAAAATTGGTGCGGCTATAGCAAATTTTAGTTATCAGAATTATACCAGTAATGGAGTTCATTAATGATCAAAAACCTTTATATCTTGTATTCTATTTGCTTAACAATCATTATTAATGGATGTGGAAGTTCTCATAATAGTTCTGAATTAGCAAGTGTATTGCAACAATGTAGTTCTGGTGGAGCAAGTAGGGCAAATAACTTTATGATTGTTGCAGATAAATTTTCTGCAGAAACTGCAATATTTGAACAATTCCCAGTTGCAGATTCGCTTGGATTATCATCTTTATTACCAATAGATGAAGTAAATGTAGCATTCGCAACAGAAAGTGGATATATAGGTATGGGGAATTCATCGAATATTCAATGGATTATCCAAATTTCGAATAATAAGGGGTATATAGCAAGTGGTATGTGTAGGGACAAATCGGGAAATTTATATGCTGTTTCTACTTCAGGATATATGTCTGCAATAGATCCACTTGGAAAACTTATATGGAAGAAGAAATTATTACATGCCAATAAAGGCTCTATTATTTGGTTAGACTTATTATCTGTTTCTGATGGTATTGTTGCATGTGGTGATACGTCAATATTTAAAGTAGGATTTGATGGTAAAGTTATATGGCGTCAAGATAGATCTTCAATCCCAATTGGAAATATCAGTGCAGATGCACATGGTAATTTGTATTCTGCTCAATCTATTAATATCTCAGGTGGTACAGATACATTAGTATGTTGGAATCCAGAAGGAAAATTACGTTGGAAAGCTACTTTGCCTTTTATTCGATTAACTACCCAGCCATTAATCATTGATGGTAAAGTATTTGTAGGTGGTGTACGTATAGATCAAATAGCAAAAACCCCAGTTCTGTTCTGTTTTGGTGATAATGGCGCCAAATGCTGGGAAACAATGATTAAGGAGACACCTCGCTTTTTATCTGCAGATGACTCTATGCTATATTTAGTGTGTTCAGAGCCAAGAATTTCTGAACAAGCTAGAAGTATGATAACAGGATTTACTTTGAATGGTCATAAACAATGGCATGTATATGTAAGTGCAAAAGCAGCTGCACCATTATTGGTAAGTAAATCAAATGTTGGCATGCTAGCACAACACCAGGAATCAGCTTCAGACTTCTTCATTTTTAACAAATCTGGTGTCCTAGAATCTCAATTCTCTTTTGCAGATCAGGGTAATTCTTCTAGAACAGATTTTTTACCATTACCAGCAGTTTTACGTGGTGGAAGCATTGCATTCCCTTGTTCTGATAAGTCTGGAATAGTGGCAGTTCAAGCAAAAAAAAGATTTCTATTTTAGTATTGGTCTTTTTACAATTTCATTAAAAGAACGGATTAAATACCATTGTGCACCTAAGCGGCCAATACCAAGTCCTACAGCAGCAGTAATGATGCCTACAGGATAAAATATAGTCTCCGTAAGAATAACTATTCCAATCATTCCGATAATTTCAATAATTGTTGAATATGTAACCGAGGAATTCTTTTTTGAATTCATTAATACAGAACGAAAATAGGCATAAGAGACTGAGAGAAAAGGATAAAAGAAGAGAATTCTACAGGGAATAATAGAGAATTGTACTAAATCAGGTGTGAGACCATATAGATTTGATAAAATGATGTAAACCATTGGGGAATAAACAATAAAACTGTAAGCAGCTGTTGTTGTAATTCCAACAATCAAAGCAAATCTTCCTAATTCTTTATAGTATTTATTGCCTTGTCCAAGTAAAGCTAAACCTACCTCTTGAAAAGAAAATCCAAAACTTCTAAAGATAAAGACAAAAGATTCTATTATTGGCAATACTGCTAATGATTCTAAAGACATTGGGCTTCTACCTATAAAAACAGTAAGGATAGGTACCGATGCCATCCCTATTAAACTTGTTAAAGCTAATGGGAAATAATAACTCATCATATATGATGTAGTTAAAGGGTGTTCAGTTTTGATCTCTTCTTGAATTAACAGTTTTTTTATAGTGTCATGTACCATAATTCTGGTTGCTAAAGCTTCAAGTATTACTCCAACAGTTAATGAAGTACCACCTATGATTGTACCAGAAAAATGAGTGAAATGTACTAATAAAAGTGCGGTTCCAAACATAGTGGATAATCTAACTACTGTACCAACAGCAACTCTTTTTGTTAAATGAGCTCTAATCAATAATCCCTGCCAAAATCTCCTAAATCCTATCGCTGCAGGCCAACATATCATAGAAACCAAACAACCATACATTAAATCAGCAACTGGTTTGGTAAGATGTAATATATTATAAGCTATCACAGAAAAAACAGGAGGAATAATAGTTATAATCATTCCAAGGGTAATCAATATATTTAATTTGATTAAAAATCCTCTTAATGCTCTATACGAATATGAGTCTCTTACCAATGCAATTGATGCACTTAACATCATAATAATTGGAGATTCTATAATCATGGCGATTGCGGTAGCTACACCATAAGCTGCTAAATTATATTTAGGTTCTGATAATCGTGCTATTAATGAAGTTAATAATGGGCCTTCGGCAGCCATCATAAGCCAAGTTGCAGATAATGGAGACCAAAAAAGGAAAATTGAAGAGAGAGATAGTTTGCTGCTTAAAGACATAAAAGGTAGTGTTAATAAAAATATACAATGATATTTTTATATAATGATTGGAATTGTTGTTTTGACGTATCATATCAAGATTTATGACATCATTTTATGATTCTTATTATGAATTACCATAAGAGAATCTAAATTCGTAGTTTTGTTAATCAATAGTAATGCTATGTAATAAAACAAATTGTAATGGCTACGATACTCAGCGCAAAGAATGTAGTAAAAACCTATGCAAATGGTCATACGGCTCTCAAAGATATTACTTTTGATGTTGCTGAAGGCGAATTCCTTGCTATAATTGGTTTGAGCGGAAGCGGTAAATCAACATTATTGCGCTGTATTAATAGATTACATGAAATTAGTTCTGGAACTATCTTGTTCCGTGATAAAGATATTACTCAGTTAAAAGGCAAAGAGCTCAGAAATCATCGACGTGATTGTGGAATGATTTTTCAGCATTTTAATTTAGTAAAACGTCGTTCAGTACTTGAAAATGTTTTAAGTGGCACACTTGGATCTATGCCTTTGTGGAAATCTTTATCCCATCAATTCTCTGATGATGATATTCAAAGAGCATTACACAATTTAGAGATTGTAGGTATTCCAGAAAAAGCAATGATTCGTGCTGATGCTTTAAGCGGTGGCCAACAGCAAAGAGTAGCAATAGCAAGGGCTTTGATGCAAAATCCTTCTATTGTATTGGCTGATGAGCCTGTTGCTAGTTTAGATCCCGCAACTTCTCATTCAGTTATGAATTATCTTGAAAAAATAAATAAAGAAATGGGTAAGACAGTTATTTGCAATCTCCATTTCTTAAGTTTAGTTCGCCAATATGCTACACGAGCTATTGCATTAAAAGATGGCGTGATAGTTTTTGAAGGTTTACCCCATGAAATTACCGATGAAAGATTTCGAGAAATTTACGGAGAAGATGCAGTGGAAATTCATATCCGCTGATAGAATATTATTTATTCATGAACTGTAGAGTAAAGTATGTCTTGGTTTTTACGTTCTAAAAAGAATATTGAACATTCCCAACAAATAGATATGCCTGATGGACTTTTTGTAAAGTGTCCTTCATGCAGTGAAATGATTTATAGAAAACAATTTGAAGAGCAATTATTCACTTGCACTAAATGTGACCATCATTTTCGTATTACTTCTAAAGAATATATTGATATACTTTTTGATGAAGGTTCTTTTGTTGAAACAGAGATTTCTATTACTTCTTCAGATCCTTTGAAATTTGTTGATACAAAACCTTATATAGATCGTTTAAAAGATGCTTATAAGCGTTCTGATGCCAATGATGCTTTAACTGTTGGTTATGGAAATATTGATGGAAAGCCTATTTCTTTTGCTTGTATGAATTTTGGCTTTGTGGGCGGTAGTATGGGGTCTGTTGTTGGAGAAAAGTTCTATCGTGCAGCAAAACTTGCAATCAAACAAAATATGCCATTTGTAGTTATTGCTACATCTGGTGGCGCCCGTATGCAGGAGGCTGCTTTATCTTTGATGCAAATGGCTAAAACAAGTGCAATACTAAGTGAATTAGCAGAACATCATTTACCGTATATTTCAATTGTTACAGATCCAACTACTGGTGGTGTAAGTGCTTCTTTTGCTATGTTAGGTGATATTATCATGGCAGAACCAAAAGCCTTGATTGGATTTGCTGGCCCCAGAGTAGTTGAACAAACGATTCGGAAAAAACTTCCTGAAGGTTTTCAGCGTTCTGAGTTCTTATTAGAACATGGTTTTCTTGATATGATTGTTCATAGAAAAAATTTACATGATACCCTTTCTCATGTTCTATCAACATTGATGGAATATCGAGTACAATAATACAAGCTTGATTATGGGAATAGCAATCGGCTTATTTATAATTTCTGCATGGATACTTCACTGTTTCTATATTTTGGAAACTGTTACTTGTTCTTTTGATTCTATTAGCATGTGGTTCCATATATATGTGCAAACCTATCTAAGTGTGGGACTCTTCATTACTGCACATGATGCCATGCATGGGACTGTCTCTTTACACAAAAAAGCAAACAATACCATTGGATGGTTTGCTTGCTTTTTGTTTGCTGGTATGTCATTTAAGCGATTAATCAAAAATCATATGAATCATCATCGTTTTCCAGGAACCGAATATGATCCAGATTTTGATTCGTCTCAATGGTATATTACTTGGTTTCTCCGATTTATGATACACTATACTACGATATCGCAATTAGTTATCATGGGCGCGCTATTTAATATCTTGCAATTAAGATATTCCCAATCAAGCCTGTGGCTTCTATGGGCTTTGCCTTCTTTACTTGGTGCACTTCAATTATTTACTTTTGGAACTTATCTTCCACATAGAACACCTCATACAGATCTAATGCAGCCTCATAATGCCAGAACTCTAACCAAAAACCATGTGTATGCTATGATAACTTGTTATTTTTTTGGTTATCATCATGAACATCATGATTCTCCCGGTACGCCATGGTGGAAATTATATTCTCTAAAAGAATAATTATAATGTAAATTTTAATCCGCCTAATACAGTATAATAGATGATTGATTCTGTTGTTCCAATGCTATTATAATAAAGTCCTAGGGTAGCATTTATATTCGGCTTAATTTCCATAGCACCTCCGCCACCAAAAGTATACATAAGTGTCCTACCGGTTTTCTCTACAAAAAGGCCAGCAAGCCTTGCATCACTTTTCCAATAATTCAAACCCAATTCCATCATAATAAAAGGCTTTATCTTACTATCATCAGATAAATATCTTTTTAAACCAATAAGAACAGGCATATAATATTCATTGCTTTCCATATCACCAGCAATTGTTGATGATGTCTCTGAAAATGTTAATTGATTGGCGCCAATACTCCACTCAAATTCAGAACCTTTTGCCCTATAATTAATATTAACTCCATAATAAAGGGCAGTGCCATATATATTATCAAGATTAGTACTTGCTATTGCAGGACCAGTATGTAGTTCAACTGAATACTGAGCATAAAGATGTGAAGCAATGCAACATTGACATAAGACGATAAAGAGCGCATATTTTTTCATAACATATCCTATAAAATGATAATTAATACAAACAGTATAAATCAAATTATAGCAAGTGTATCCCTTAAACAAATCCCCACATCTCATTTAACATCAATTAACACTTTAATATGTAGGCTGATGAAGAAGAATCTGCTCTTTTTCTTCAGAGCTCATTGAATCAAATACTTTATACATTAAAGAAACTCTTGGATTTCCTTTTAATTGCTCTCGATTACGGTTGTAAAACTGCCAATATAAACTATTAAATGGGCATGCATTTTCACCATATTTCTTTTTTCTATCATATTTACAATTCTTGCAGTAATCACTCATTGAGTGTATATAAGAAGAGCTAGATATATACGGTTTAGTACCAACAATGCCACCATCTGCAAACTGGCTCATGCCTCTTGTATTTGGTAATTCAACCCATTCGATAGCATCTATATAGATGCCTAAGTACCAAGCATCTAATTCATCTGGATTAATTCCAGCTAATAATGCAAAATTACCAATGATCATAAGTCTTTGAATATGATGAGCATAAGCATATTCAAGTGATTGATTAATCGCTTTGCTCATACAATTCATGTCTGTTTCACCTGTCCAAAACCACTTCGGCAATGTATTCTGATGATTAAAAAAATTCAATGAGGAATAATCGGGCATATATTCTCGATAAATACCTCTCATATATTCACGCCATCCAAGTATCTGGCGTATAAAACCTTCTACCTGAGATAATGAAATAGTTTCTTCTGAAGCTTGCCATGCATCAATGGCAGCTTGTATTACTTCTAAGGGATTCAATAGTTTAGTATTGAGTGAAAAGGATAATCGTGAGTGGAAAAGGAAAATGGACTTCTCTGTCATTGCATCTTGATATGTACCAAATTGTTTTAAAAGATGTGTAGTAAAATATGATAATAATTCTAAAGACTCTTTTCTAGAAATTGGCCATGGCAATGATTCTTTATTAATTTTTCCTATTGATTCAACACCCATTGATTCTAACATCAGTACTAGATCTGATACATTATGTTGAAATTCCAAAGGGGGAATTAATATATCTTGATGAGGTAAAGATTTTCTATTCTCATGATCATAATTCCATGTTCCACCTACAGGACTTGTCCCATCCATGAGAATCGAATATTTCTTACGCATATATCTATAAAAAGACTCCATTGGGACAGTCTTCTTTCCCTTGAAAACAGTTATCCAATCATCCTTGTCAGACAAAAAATGTTCTGTCGAATACATTGTAGATGTAATAGATATTTTTTCACAAAATACCCTTAACTCTTCCTGTAAACGCCATTCATCAGGTTGCTGATATTCAAAATGAAGTATATTATGTGATGTAATAAAATGTTCGCAATTAGCAGAAATACCCTGTTTATTATCACTATCATCTAATGTTATATAATGTATATTATTTCCACTAATCGAACATTCATTCGAGAAGTTTCTCATAGAAGAGAAGAAGGCGGTAATTTTCTGAATATGATGTTTTACATATGAAGTTTCTGATTGAGTTTCCATCATAATGTATACAATAGAATCATCTTTTGTAGAAAACCAGGAGTGATTGGAGTTAAGCTGGTCTCCTAGGATAAGTCTGAGTGTTTTAGCATTATTATGCTTTACTACTTTGGAATGCATGTACTGCTTTTACCTTAAGAAATCGTGGCACGAATAAACTGAGTATTAACATAATACGATTACTAAGCCCATGAATAGCAATTGTTTTACCTTTCATCATTGCTGTATAAGCATGCAAAGCAACAGGATATGATTCAGGAACGGGCATAATACTAAATAGGCGAGATTTGTGCATACCGGCAGATTGTTGAAAATTGGATTTAGTTGGGCCAGGACAATGTGCAGTTACGCTAATTCCTAATGGAGCTAATTCGAATGCAAGCGCTTCGGAAAAACTTAATACAAAAGCTTTAGATGCATAATAAACCGCCATAAGAGGTCCAGAATAAAAAGCGGCAACAGAAGCAATATTTAGAATCTTACCTTTATTAGCTTTTAATTGATTGGACAATAGTTTGCATAATTGCATAAGAGCAATGCAGTTTAACTGAATCAGGTCTTGTTGTTTAGACAAATCAGAATCGATAAATTCTCCATAGACACCGAAGCCAGCATTATTTACCAGAATATCAATTGAACAATGTAAGTTTTCTATTTCTTTACATAATTGATATGCTGCTTCAGGAACACATAAATCACATACAATAATATGAGTAGAAATGTGATACTGTTCTTCTAATTCTTTAGCTAAAGCATGTAGAGGGGCTTCAGATCTTGCTGTTAAGATAAGATTATGCTTATGAGCTGCCATTACTTTTGCAATCTCTTTTCCGATTCCAAAAGAGGCACCTGTAATCAAAGCAAAGGTATTATTCATATTAAGGTTTAAGTTTTTTAGAAAAAATCTTCCTAAATTTTTCAACTTTTGGCTTTATCACAAATGCACAATATGGTTGATTCTCATTTTGAGAATAATAGTTTTGATGATAATCTTCAGCTTTATAAAATGTAGAAATAGGCTCGAAAGTTGTGACTATTGTTTTGCTGAATATATGTGCATTTTCTAATTCTTGCTTATAGAACTCTGATTCCTTCTTTTGATTTTCATCATAATAAAATACAGCAGATCTATATTGAGTACCGATATCATTACCTTGCATATTAAGCGTAGTAGGATCATGAGTTTGCCAAAACACCTCGAGCAATTCTTTAAATGTAACTTTTCGAGGATCAAATGTTAATCTACAAACTTCCGCATGCCCTGAAGAACCAGAACACACTTCTTTATATGTTGGATCTTTTAAAGAGCCACCCATATATCCGCTTTCAACAATAATAACACCATGTAAATCTTGAAAAACAGCTTCTACGCACCAAAAACAACCAGCTCCAAAAGTTGCATAAGCAACTGAATCAGAAGTTTGAATAGTAGCATCCATTATTTTTTTTCCTTGTTCATTGGAGGGAGATTTAGTTGCACCATTGCATGAATACAAAGTAAAACAGAAAAAACAATATAGAAAAAACTGCATATAATCCTTATGTGGTATAATGAGTTAGCCTAATAAAGAAGTAAGCATCCAAGCTGTTTTTTCGTGGACAAGAATCCTTGCTGTTGCAAGGTCTGCAGTTGGTGTATCATAGGCTTTATCAGCTAAAGGAATAATAGACCTTGCAGTTTTGATGATAGTTTCATTGTCTTCCACTAATAAAGCAATCATTGTTAGTGCATCTGGAATATCTTCCATATCTGGTATGGAAGTTAAATCCTGAAACGCTTTAAATGATCCTGGAGCAAAAGCGCCGAGAGCCCTTATTCTTACGGCTATGATATCTATAGCCAAAGCTAGCTCTGTATATTGTTGTTCGAATAATGTATGCAGAGTAACAAACATTGGTCCAGAAACATTCCAATGAAAATTATGAGTTTTAATATATATAGAAAATGTATCTGCCAATAATTGAGAAAGACCTTGAACAATCTGTTCTTTATCTTTTTCAGAAATATCTAATTGCTTATTCATAATACTAATGCTTTTAATGTATGATAATAGAACAGGAATGATTAATATTTTCTTGTTTTGAATGTTTCAAAAATAGCTGGTAGAATAGAAATAGCAATAATTGCCAAAACGACTACAGAGAAATTTTTCTTAACAAATTCAATTTGCCCAAAAAAGTAACCAGCTGAAATAAGTAATATTATCCATAGAAGTGCTCCCCCAACACTAAAAGACAAAAAAACGCGATAATTCATTTTACCTAATCCAGCAACAAATGGGGCAAATGTTCTTACAATTGGTACAAAACGCGCAATAACAATTGTTTTACTACCATAATTGGTATAAAAGGACTGTGTCTTTTGGAGATAAGATTGCTTAAAAATTTTAGAATCAGGATTAGAGAATGCTTTTGAACCTATTGTTCTACCGAACCAATAATTAAGATTATCTCCAGAAATTGCAGCAATAAATAATAATGGAGCGATAATAAATGGATTCAAAGATCCAACAGCACAAAGGGCTCCGATGGCAAATAATAATGAGTCACCGGGTAAAAAAGGAGTGATTACTAAACCGGTTTCACAAAAAACGATTATAGTGAGAATTCCATAGACCCAAGATCCATAATGAATTACTAAATCAGCTAAATATTTATCTAAATGAAGAAATAAATCTATAAAGGATGAGATTTCCATAATATTTGTCTTGAATGATTAATCTTTTTGAATAATATCGACAATAGTTTTGCCAAAAGTAAGTGATGTAAGTGTAGAAAAGCCTTTTGGTAAGAGGATATGTTCAATAATATCATGTTCTGCAATAAGGATTCCCTGAGGACATAGGCTATTAGTTTTTTCTATTTCATGTAAGATTTTATTCAATATTCTTGCAATATATGGTGGATCGCAAAAAATACAATTCCAATATACGGGTACATAATCTGGTAATTGTTTAAGAAAAAATCCATTAAAAAAAGTTAAAGCATCTTGAACTGCAATTGGAGATTGATTTTGCGGAATGCCTAAAGAGTGAGCGGAATGTCTTATTTCTTGGGCAATATGTAATTGATTCTCTACAAATATGCAGCGTTTAGCTCCTCTACTTATTGCTTCAAATCCTAATGCTCCTGTGCCGGCGCACATATCTAATACTTCAATATTATCATCTTCAAAATTGATATAATGAGATAAGGCATTGAATATAGACTCACGCATACGATCGGTAGTAGGCCTAGTTTCTTCAAATATTTTATTTCCAAAACTTAGCCCTTTAAAACGACCGCTGATAATTCTCATATCTTACTCTCGCGTCAACTTTTGATATTTCAATCTATGTGGCTGATCTGCAGAAGTACCTAATCTAGCATGGCGATCTGCTTCATATTCTGAATAATTGCCATCATACCAAGTCACTTTGCTATCACCTTCAAATGCAAGAATATGAGTAGCAACTCTGTCTAAAAACCATCTATCATGAGAAATCACCACAGCGCATCCTGCAAAATTCTGCAAAGCTTCTTCTAGAGCTCTTAAAGTATTTACATCTAAATCATTAGTTGGTTCATCTAGAAGCAATACATTTGCTCCATCTTTTAACATTTTTGCAAGGTGAACTCTATTTCTTTCGCCACCAGAAAGAACGCTACATTTTTTTTGTTGATCTGTACCACTAAAATTAAATTTTGAAACATATGCTCTAGAATTCATGTCTCGAGAACCTAAATGCAACATGTCATCACCTCCAGAAATTTCTTCCCAGATAGTTTTGTCATTGTTAAGAGGTCGATCTTGATCTATATAGCCAAGTTTTACTGTCTCACCGATTTTAATAATCCCTTTATCTGGTTGTTCTTGGCCAGTAATCATGCGAAACAATGTTGATTTTCCGGCACCATTAGCTCCGATGACGCCGATTATACCTCCAGGAGGTAAATCAAAGCTGATATCTTCGAATAGAAGTCTATCACCAAAGCCTTTTGCTAGATTATCTGCTTTTATAACCGTAGAGCCCAAACGGGGTCCTGGTGGAATATAAATTTCAATGTCCTCATTATGAGATTCTTGTTGTTCTTCTACCATTCTTTCATAAGAAGCTATACGAGCTTTACTTTTTGCCTGACGTCCTTTAGGGTTCATCCGAACCCATTCTAATTCTTTTTGTAGAACTTTCTGTTTAGCAGACACATGCTTTTCTTCAACTACTAAACGTTTATGTTTTTGTTCTAGCCAACTTGTATAGTTGCCTTCAAATGGAAAGCCTTGTCCACGATCTAATTCTAATATCCATCCGGCAACATTATCTAAAAAGTATCGATCATGAGTTACTGCTATAACAGTACCTGGATATTTATGTAAATGCACTTCTAGCCATGCAACAGTTTCTGCATCTAAGTGATTGGTAGGTTCATCTAATAATAATACATCGGGTTGTTGCAATAATAATCTACATAAAGCAACACGACGTTTTTCTCCACCAGAAAGCACAGATATCAATGCATCACCTTGTGGACATCTAAGTGCTTCCATTGCCAATTCTAGTTTGCTATCTAAGTCCCAAGCATTAGCATGATCTATTTTTTCTTGAAGTTTAGCTTGTTTTTCCATTAATATTTCAAAATCTGCATCAGGATCACCAAATTGTGCAGAAATCGATTCATATTCTTTAAGCAGATTGACTGTTTCTTGTACGCCTTCTTCAACAATTTCTTTTACAGTTTTATTGTGATCCATTTCTGGCTCTTGAGACAAGTAGCCAAAAGTGACATCTTTATTACTGGTAATTTGACCAATATAATCTTGATCGATACCCGCAATTATTTTTAACAATGAAGATTTACCAGCTCCATTCAAACCTAATACGCCAATTTTTGCCCCATAATAAAAAGACAAATAAATATCTTTTAATACCGTTTTACTTGGCTTATATACTTTACTTAGGCCTATCATTGAGAAAATGATTTTGTTGTCTACCATGCTGGCTTTATCTCCAATAATCGATTTAGTTTTCTAATTAGGGAATTCAAAAATACGGAGTTATTAATGATTAACTTTATGCTAGAGTATTCTTTAATTCATTAATAATATGAATGCCATTACTTGTGCCGATTCTTTGAGCGCCTGCTTCAATCATTTCTAATGCAGATTGATATGTAGTTATTCCACCTGATGCTTTAATCCCTATATCAACCGGAAGATGTTTTCTTAATAAATGTATATCGCTTGCTATAGCTCCACCGCCTGCAAATCCAGTAGATGTTTTGATAAAATCTGCACCTGCATCTGCAACCAATTCAGCTGCCATTATTTTTTGATCTGTATTTAATAAACATGTTTCAATGATTACTTTAACTAAAGCGCCAGATTGATGCGCGGTATCTGTAACAGAACGGATATCATTCCACACAATATCTTTTTCGCCATCTAATAATGCACCAACTTGTATTACCATATCAATCTCTTGGGCTCCATCATGTAATGCTTGCAAAGTTTCCGACACTTTTGCTCCAGTTTTATGCATTCCATGTGGAAATCCAATTACGGTGCACACTTTTGTAGAAGTTCTATGTAATAAGCTTGAACAAATCCCAACATAAAAGGGATGAACGCAAACTGTTGCAAAAGAATACTCTAAGGCTTGAGAACAAAGTAATTCAATATCCTTTTTAACTGCTGTATTTTTTAAAAGAGTATGGTCTATCATACGCACTAATTGTTCTATTGTAATGTTCATTATATATTCTGAGCGAAAAGTTCATAAAGTACTATCGTGCTTGGGCTTGCATCCGATAATAATGGTGCAATATGAATGGAAACTAGATATATTCCATCACGAATATCATTATTAAGATTTACCATTTCTGTGATTGTTGCTTCTGTTCTTATATTATCAGGATATTGCCAAAATGCATGATGAGCAGCCAATTCTCCATTATCTATTTCTGGATCTACAGAAGGTAAATCTGTCAAAAAATGTTGAATCCCTTTATGTGCTATGTATTCCATTGCATCAGCAGTAAAATAAGGAGGATTATTCCCTGACCACTCAATATTATCTCTATCTTTTTGAAATGTTCTTATAATTAATGCTTCGGGTATTATATGGTTTTCAAGAGCATGATGAATCATTTCTTTAGAAATTATCATATCGCCATTAGGAGCTTTAATAGGGGAGAGAGTAAGTAATAATCCAAAAAAATTGAATTTCTTTAATGTATGTGCTATATAATAAGGTTGTTTAGAAATATGGCCTACACATTCGGTATGCGTTCCATTACCATGAGGTGCAATCACAAGAATTGAGCAATTAACTGGTCCACCTAAAGCTGTAGAGCCTACAAAATCACCCATAGAGAATGGGGAAAAATGTGGCATTGGTAAATGGAAAGCTGATGGATTATTATTTCCTGATTGCAGAGGAAATGAAGCAATAATCGGTTTTGATAAATCTGCCTGATACAATGATGTATGTATACGTATAGAGACAATCATATAAATCTGCTCGTTTTTTTTATGAAAGTATGCCAGACACTGCTAAAAACAACAATAAACAACCAAGAGCAAGACGATAATAAATGAATATGCCAATAGATTTAGAACGTAAATAATTCAATAAAAAAGCAATCGCAGCATAGCCGCTAATTCCAGAAATAATAGTTGCAATCATTAATGAACTAAAATCTTCGCCTGAAACTATTGGAATTGCCTTTTTAAGTTCTAATATTCCACTACCTAAAACTGCTGGAATACTTAATAAAAAAGAAAATCTTGCAGCAGCTTCTCTATTTAAACCTAAAAAAAGTCCAGCTGTAATAGTAGTGCCAGAGCGTGAAGAACCTGGTATTAATGCTAGTGCTTGTGCTAAGCCAATTAGCAATGCATCTTTTAATTTTATATCATGAATTGTTCTTAAAAACGATGCTTTTTTTTCTGCATAAGCCATACATAAGGCTATGATTATCAGCATAATACCGATTAAAAAAAGACTTTTAGTAATATCGCCTTCGATAACTTTTTTAAATGCTAATCCTATTGTTATAATAGGTATAGAGCCAAAAATAATATACCAACCCATTTTGGAATTCATAGATTGCTGTATTGCTGGAAGCCTATTTCTGGTAAGATTTTCTTTTAAAAATGCGGCAGAAATGCCAAAGACATCATGTCTGAAATAGATAAGTATAGCTGCTAATGTTCCTAATTGCATAACTGCAATTTGCGCTGTCCATAGTTCCCCAGACTGCACGATGCCCAATAATTTACCCACAATGGTTAGATGTGCTGTACTACTTACAGGTAAAAATTCTGTGAGACCTTGAATAATGCCAAGTAAAATTGCATCGAGTATATTCATAGCTTAACTGTATACAATAACAGAATTTGTTTTTTCGGAAGCTAACTGTAAAGAACTAGATGCATTTCTTATTAAAGAATCTGCTTTATCATAAGAATGTGCTTGAGCAATTCCAATGCTTACTGTTACAGTTAATCGTCTATTACCAATCTCGGTTATAGCACTTGCTATTTCTTTTCTAACTCTTTCTCCCCATATATGAGATTTTGCAAGAGTTTGTCCAATTAATGCTACTACAATCGTTTTTCCTTCGAATTCACCGATAATATCATATTCTTTCATATTTGATTTTACTTTTTTTATCACATGCATCAATAAGTCATCTTCTATTTCAGGTAAATTTTCCATGGATTCATACGTATCCATTTTGATTAATGCTAAAGAAAAAGGATTTCCAAAATCTCTTGTTTTTGCGGTTTCTTCTGTCATTCGGGCATAAAATGCTTTGTAATTAAATAAACCTTTTGTTTCATCCATTAATGCTGTAGAACGAAACATCTCATGGAATCGTAATTGTTCTATGATGGTTCCTGTTTGTTCTCCTAACATTTCAATGATATTGATATCATGAGATGGCAATGAAGTACCAGTTCCTTCTAAAAACAAAGCTCCATAATTATGAGATTGAGATTTTAATGGTACTGCAAGAAAATATCCACCATTTACTGATATTTCAGAATCACATACTCTTAGCTCATCTGTTATCGAAGCAAGGGCAGTAGTTTGTGCAGTTAAAATAGTATTGCCAATTAAAGAATATTCTAAATCGATATGCATCCCTAACATCTTTTCAGATTCTACTTGCCTATAATATACCTGATATACTGTCCAAGCTTGTTGTTCATAATCGAACATCCCAATTCCCATTGTAGTAAATTCAACTACTTCGCTTGCTGATTCTAATAATGCAGCACATAAATCGGCAATTCCATCACCTGATGAAGATATAATAGTTCTAAATCTGGTAATTGCATCAAGTGCTCTACTTGCCTGTAATAAGTCGTACTTTCCTGTATAACTTTGAACCAAACCCGTAATTAGTTTGGTGAAATTTCCTAAAAATCCTATGCTCATAGCATCATAAGCATCAATTTGATCAGAATCTGCAAATAGGACGCCAATAACATTACCATTAAAATAAACAGGTACACCTATAAAAGAAATTGTTTTGGCAGCAGCTGTATAATAACATAAAAGGTCTAATTCAGCTGAAGGATGTATCTCTGTAAGAATTTCTGGTTTACCAGAATGTGCAATTTGACTTATCACATCATTGCCAAAAGGCAGTTTTCTTAATTGCGTAAAGTTGTCTTTAGATTCTGATATATATGATTCAATCACTAATTGTTTTTTATCATGGTTCGCCCAAGCAAATCCAGCTGTTCTAGCATCAATTACAGATCTTATAGCCATTAGTACTCTTGCCAATAGAAAATCAAATTCTTTTCTAGGCTCACTAGGAGCTGGCTCATTTTCTTCCATGAAATCTAGAATTGAAACTTCTAAAATTGCCCTTTTGTGATTAGATACTGGCTCTATATTATCTTCTATTTGATAGGTTTCTTCAGGTATTTGTTCGCTAATGATTGGTTCAGATAATTCATGCTCTTTAATTAAATATGGTGTATCGACAGTAAATTCTTTTTTAAGAGGCTGTATTGTTTCACTATCCGTCTCATTCGTATCGTTATATATTGTCTTTTTTATGACAATTCCTCCTGAACTTTGTTTGCGAATAATACGTATTCCTTCGCCTACATCTTCTATTTCAGACAAAGAAGATTGCTGTTCAGTTGAAGCTGGAATTATTGGAGGAGCTTTTATGCTAGCCTTCATTGGCTGTTCTTCTTCAACTATTGGTTCGTCTTGCTGAAGTTTTTCCGCATCTTTTACTCTAGACTGAACTTGTGGCATTGGCCTAGATCGCATTTTTTCAAATTCTGCTGCTCTGGTATCATCTAAAGTGCTTTCAAATCCATCAAAAACCATTCTTTTACCTGCTTGCCCTGGCATAATTGTTACCCTAAATTCTGGGGGAACAGCAGATGAGCCTCTGTGGGATTCAAAAGAATTAGAAAGCCTTTGTGATACTAACATAAAATGGCCAAAACCAGCTAAGATGGTAATACAAATACCAATTAGCCTTATAGGCCCTTCTGATGTCATAAAGAAGGTTACAAGAAGTCCTGCAAGTATTGCCAAGATTGAAAATACTTCGGTTGCGCTTGCTGGCACTAATATTTTTTTTGCCGAAAAAGTACGCTTATACATGGCAGATTTTGCCTTGCGTCAATAAGGAGAGATGGGAATTATTTTTGCTGCGAGACAAATTTAGTGAAAAACATGGTTTTTTTTAGAAAAAAAATAAGTCTTATTAAATAATCATGAAAAATTTCTGAATTTACTCTATAACAATCAAGTTTTTGAGGGTATTTAAGATCTTTCTATATCATAAACTAATTTTGTTTTACAAGCGTTTTTCAATCCTATTCAATTCAGATTTGTTTTTATTTATTTCTTTATGAATTCTTATACTCTTGGTTTATCTGGTTCTTGGTGGATATTATTTCTATTATTTTTTATATCCATTATATTTTCCATCTGGGCTTATAAAAATCCTGTTCCTCCGTTATCTTCTGTTAGAAAAAGCATTCTTATTGCTTTACGATCTCTTGGATTATGTTTACTTTTATTTGCAGTATTCGAACCTATTCTCTCTTTGGTTCGTGCTTCTATCAAAGAGCCCAGATTAGCAGTTATAGTTGATAAATCTTTATCGATGGGGATGAAAGATGGCTCGAGGAATAGGGCTAAAGACCTTTCCCAAGCATTGAAAGATGCAAATGTAGAATCATTGGGTGAAGCAATAAAGATTATGTCTTTTGGCCTTGATGTTAAGGATACATATCCAAATATTGCTTCTGTAGATTCTGTTATTGCTAATCAATTAGGTACAAATATCACCAAAGCATTATCTTCTTTATCATATGCAGATGATGAATCCTCTGTTAGAGCAGCTATTATTTTTACTGATGGGGCTGTTAACTCTGGGGCAAATCCTTTATATGAATTAGATTATTTTGGACGTCCTGTGTATACAGTTGGTATTGGTGATTCGATGCCTCCAAAAGATCTTTCAATACAATCAATTCTTTCTAATGAATTATGTTATACTGGTTCAAAAGTTCCGGTATCGATTACTGTTCAAGCATCAGGTTTCCCAAATAATACTATAGCTTCACTTTCTTTATATGATAATGGAAATATTGTTGGTAAGCAAACACTAAATATTGTCAACACCTTACAAACATATTCTGTTGGATTTACAATTATTCCTTCTAATCCTGGAATTCATAAATTAACTGCATCAATTCAACCTTTAGCAAATGAGATTACGATAAAAAATAATTCTTTATCAGAATTTATTACTGTTCTGAAACATAAAAGAGTAATCGCCCTCTTTGCTGGTTCGCCTTCTGCAGACATTACTTTTGTGAAATCTATTCTTGAACAAATCCCTGATGCTCAAGTAAAATCATATATTCAAAAATTGGGTAGTGAATTTTATGCTCCTATTCCAACTGCTGCTGATATTAAAGATGCTGAGTCTATTATTTTGATTGGTTTTCCTATTGCACAAACTCCGCAATCTATCATACAATTGATTGCAAAAGAAGCTGAACAGGGAAAACCCATATTTTTTATTGCTTCGCAAAACCTTGATTATCAGAAACTTAGAGCACTTGAACCATATCTTCCTTTTACTGTTCGGGCATCAAGACCACAAGAATTTCTTGCTTCTCCTCAAGTACAAGAAGCCGGTTTGGCTAGTCCTATTATGAAAATAACTGGAACTGATAGAGATAAAGACATTTGGAATAGTTTACCTCCTTTATTTAAAACTGAAACATTTATTGAACCTAAGCCAGAAACTGAAATATTATCTACATTTAAAGTAGGAAATTCTCCTATTGATGAACCTTTGATGATGAGTAGGACTTTTGCTGGATCAAAATCTATTGCTATTGCTGGATATGGAATATATAGATGGCAATTAATGGCTAATGCTCCTGAACAAGCCAGGGGAAATAAGGATATTCCAAATGTGTTAAGTTCTTTTATTGATCAATCTTTACAGTGGTTGGGTGCCTCGGAAAAAGAAAAAACGATTAAGATACGATCTGTAAAAAAGTTTTATGCTGCTGGTGAAACTGTGGAATTTACTGGCCAAGTATATGATGCTTCCTTAAATCCTGTAGATAATGCTTCTGTACATATTACAATTACTGGCAATGGCACTAAAAGAGAATTGAGTCTAGCATCTTCTGGTAGTGGATTATATAGTGGCTCGATTGCTGGTTTAAAAGAGGGTGATTATTATTATTCTGGTATTGCACAGGCTAGCAATGCAAAGGGCTCTGATAATGGCAGATTTACAATTGGTGCAGAATCCATAGAATATCAACAATTGCAGATGAATGCTTCTTTATTGCATGCTATGGCAGATCGATCTGGTGGAAAATTTTATACGGTTGATAATGTAAAAAACTTTCTCAATGATTTAAAGAAAAACCCTCGTTTTGCTATAATCTCAACAGTAGAAAAAAGTGAAATTCCTTTATGGAATATGGTGTGGCTTTTAACTGCTGCACTGTGTGCATTTGCTATTGAATGGTTCCTTAGAAAAAGGAACGGCTTATTGTGATTTCTTGGTCACTTACTGGATAAATATATACCCCAAAAAGGACTTTACCTTTTGGGTCTTTTCTAAAGCTATTTAGCGTTTTTAGGGGTTCATCTCCCATTCTAATTCCTGTAGATTGATCTATAGTTGTAACTATACAACGAGAGCAAGGCTTACCCTTTTTGAATTGATATGATGAAAGCATTATGTCTTCCCAATTGTCTTCTGCAAATGGTTGCATTCCACGAATGATGATATTTGCTCTAAATCTATCTATTGGGATAGCCATTCCTGCTCTTTTTTCAAGCTCAAATAATGAATCTTCTGATACTAATAAAATCGGATAAGAATCAGAGAAGCTTGTTTGAATATCTCGCATTATGTTTCCCGATTGTACATATCTTGTAAAATCTTTACCACGCCTAGCTAATCTACATGGATATTGTACATAAGTGCTAAACCAGTCTGCAATAGTATCTCCACAATCAGATCCTTGTAAAGATTCTCCCCATACAGAAACAGATATATCTGATCCATAATGTATCATGTCTTTATTTAATAGAAGAGGTTCCATTCCAGGGGCATATAACAATAATCCTGATTCTGTTTCATTGGGCTGAATACAAGCCATTGATGGGAATTGTCTTTGCGTTAGAAATTTTCCAGATTGATCTACGATTACAAAATCTCTGTCTCCTTTTAGTCCATACATACCAATTGTGCTTCTATCTAGATATATCCCAGCACATCCTTTGATAGGGTATATAACTAATTGAGAAATTACGGGATCTATCATAATTTTTTCATTTGGAAAAATGATCGTCAAACCATTTTTGAATAATAGTATGCATTTCAATAGATGGCCAATGGCCTCCATCAAATGGTACAAATGTATGCTGAACTTGTTTTTCAATGAGTACATTGCGAAATAATTCAGCTGTCTGAAATGGAACTACCATATCTTTTGTGCCGTGAATAAGTAATAGATCTACATTATTTTTTTTTAGATCTTCTATACTTTTTACAATTTTACCTTCTTTATACATACTTCCACAAAGAACGATTGCCGTTGAAATATCTTTAGCATATCTAGAAGCCAATACACTAGAATAAAAGCCTCCCTGAGAAAAACCCATAATAGCAGGTTTATGATTGTTTATTGGTAAAGTTTTTAAAGCATCAAGTAATACATCATGATACCATTCGGCAGACATATTAATTATATCATCCTTTAATGTATCTGGAAAGAATTGATCTTCACCTGCGGCAGAAAACCTTGACTCACCTGCATATATAGATTCTTTAAACTTAAGATATGGTGCTTCTGGGCTAATAAATATTGTATTTTTTATGTGTAATGATTGTACCCATTGTAATATAAATTCTGGTTTTTGACTATTGCCATGTAATAATAAACAAAGATTATACTGTAAAGAACTATCATAATTAGTGGGATATAATACTCGGTATCTACCCATTCTTTTCTGTTCAGTAAATTTCAAAGGGAATTTAGATGCCTTAGATTGCTCTTTTATCTTTTGAATAACCAAATCTTGGATAGTCATTCCATTATGCAGTGGCAGTTGTAATTGATGTATAAAGAGTGTATCAAAATGTATAAAAAGGGGAGTAAACAATGTGTCTTGGACAAGAAATTCCTCTTGCAAACCAGCATTAATTGCTGTGCACAGTGTTAAAGCTGCTTTGTGATTATTTTTAATATGTATATACGATATAGCTAATTGGATATGACTATAATAATCATTTGGTAAGGCCTTGACCCATTGATCATACAAGATAGATGCTTGATGATAATTTTTATTCGCAAAGGCCTTATCAGCTTGTTCCCTAATAGATTGAGCTGTTAAAACACAAATGTTAAAAGTTAAAGAAATGAAAAATATAGAAATGAAAAATCGCATCAGAACCTCTTAAAACTTCAGCGATATGAAATGGAATGTTCTTATGTGCTGAACAGGATGTTAATCTGTACATTCCTGGAATAACAAAATCTATATATTGCTAGACTGCCTATGTGGCTCACTAGACAATTCTATATATTGACCGCAAAATAAGAATTTAATCGTATTTTTATGTTTTAGAAATAGTTTTGCAATTATGCGTTTGAAATAAATGACATATGTGTTATTTTAGAAATGATAGTCATACTAGTATAAATTGAAAATAGGATATTCCCAATGATTCGTATAATATCATTATTAACGTTTTTTTTCCTTTTTACTTTTCTTGAGTGTAAATCACAAGGTTGTGTAGCTACTCGAGGTAGTTCAGTTTGTGGCGGTGGAATGGGTTCATCTATAAACCTTAAAGAAGGTGAATTTCAATTTCAATCGGGTTTTAGATATTTTAAGAGTTTTCGTCATTTTCGTGGCGATCATGAAGAGGCAAATAGGGTAGCAGAAGGAACTGAAGTAATTAATCATTCTTCATTCTTAGATCTTACTTTAAATTATGGAATCACAGATAGGATTTTTGTTAATACTACTATACCATTTGTATATCACACTAGATCATCTATGTATGAGCATGGCGGAAATCCTCCTGCACCAGGTTTAGGTGAGCGCCATAAGACTACATCCAATGGATTAGCTGATATACGTGTAGGAATTGGCTATTGGTTATTCGACCCATTAGATAATGAATATAATTATTCAATTACATTAGGTGCAAAATTACCTAGTGGTTCTTATGATTATAAAGATTTATTTTATAATCAAGGCGCTAATAGAAATGTAGATATTGAGACAGTTGTCGACCAATCAATTCAACCTGGTGATGGTGGAACATGCTTGAATATTGATATTCAAGGTTATCATCCTATAAATCATGAAATTGGTATTAGTTCAAATGTATTCTATATGGCTAATCCCAAAGAAACTAATGGCATAAAAACAAGAACAGGTACAATGGAATATTCATGTCCAGACCAATATGGTGGCAGATTAGGTGCTTTTTATAATTCTATGGACGGTTGGAATATATATCTAGGTGGAAGATTTGAAGGGGTACCTTCTAGTGATATAATTGGTGGAAGCGCAGGATTTAGAAGACCAGGATATGCAGTGTCTGTTGAACCAGGTGCTGGTTACTTTTACAAAGGCTTTGCTGCATTTTTAAGTGCACCTATAGCAATGTATAGAAATCGTGTTCAGAGTTATGATGATATTCAAAAAACCAATGCTGGTGTGTTCACAAATGGAGATGCCGCATTTGCTGATTATCTTGTTTCATTTGGATTATCATATAGATTTGGTGGATCACATTAATCATCGTTTTAAGAAATAGTGATTTCATCTTTGCATGAGAGATGTTTTAAAGTTCTTCAGAATTTGTACAGCGAATTTCGAAGAACTTTTTTTATTATTAGTATGATCTACATTTTAGAGTTGAATTAATAGGATAATTCTTTGAAGAGAATCACTAAATTTGATTGTCATGAGTCCTAAAATGAATTGAAGCAAACAAATAATAGTAATGAAGCCTAGAATATTTTTTATATCCATTATCGTTTTATTCCTGTGCAGATGTATAGCTTGGTATGTATTTCCACTATATGATGATGCATTTATAACATTTCAATATGCATCAAATTTGGTACAGCATGGACAATTTGTTTTCTCATTAGATATTTGGGTACAAGCAGTTACATGTCCTTTATATGCTTTAATTCTCACCCCATTATTTTTGTTTAGCTACTTTCCTCAAAAGATTATTCCATTATTGAATATCTTAATTGAGTGTTCCGTATTATGGCTAAGTAGAGATCTATTTATAAACCCAACAAAACAATCATATAATCTGATATTTGGCCTGATGATATCATTAAGTCCTTTATTAGCAAGAGTTTCTGTAGGTGGCATGGAAATGCCATTCTTGGCACTTTGCTATATACTTCTATTATTAGCAGTTAAGAATCGACATATATATATAGTAAGTATTCCAGCATTATCTGCTATCATGTTTTTTATTCGTCCAGAAGCTGCAATATTAGCCATAATCAGTGTAGTCTATTTATGGGTTGTATATGGCTGGAAAAAAACGATACTACCGGCACTTTGTGGACTTATGATTGCGCTTATCGGTATGTTCATCATGCAATTAGTATATCAAAGTCCACTACCTCAATCATTAATGGCAAAATCAGAACATATTTCTGAAGGATTTGTCATTACAGCTATGCAATTATTTGCACCAGAGCCAATGAGCCTAGTATTTCATAGTATAGTTTTTTTAAGCTTCCTATGGATTATCTATGCAAGAATTAAGCTTTCGCATTGGATGTTTATCAATGTAAGCTGGTATGTGTTATATGCATTGGCATATTTATTAGCAAGACCATCTATTTGGTCTTGGTATGGATATCCGCTATTATTTATGGCAATATTGCATATAGTAGGAATGGTAGAAATTTTATCGCATCAACTATGGATTAAGCGACTAGAAACTATAGTACAATCTAAGATTGTATTAGTAATTCCACTTATTATATGGTTTGGTATAAGTGCCAAATCAACTCCAGAGAGGATAACCCAGAATATTTATGATAGATTGCAAAATTCTGAGTATTTCAAGGGTAATAAACTAGAAACAATAGTAGCTGGTGATGTTGGAGCGATAGGTTATTTTACCAAAAAGAGAATAATCGATATTAATTCTTTAGTATGGATTAATAAAGCAAAACATATTACAACTGCATCAATGGATGATATTATAGAGAATGAGAAACCAGATTATATCTTTTTGAATGCAACAAGATCTCAAATCAAGCTTATACAGACAAGACATATAGATGCATATCAAACAATAGATAGATATGACAAAGATGGATCATCGATATCAACTATGGATTCGACAATATATCCAGATATTGTATGGCGACAGGATTATCTACTGTTAAAAAGGAAATAGTAATAGAAGATTCTTTAACATATAACAATGCAAGACCTAATGATTCTGTTTTAGCTAGATTATGGCTTTTTATAGTAATTATAAGTATGCCATTTTTCTGTAAAGCCACAGATTCAGGAATTGGATTAACAGAAACTATATTAGGCGCTTTCTATCATTCTTCTTTAGCTATTTGGTTTATCTGGCAATTATTAGTGAAAAGAAAAAAGATTATCCGCAATGGCGGAGATATCCTAGCGAGTATATTTTATATTGTTTCTGTATGTACTGTTTTTGTTTCTTGGGGTAATGATGTAGAGCCATTGCAATGGGCTAGAAGCTGGCAATTATTATTATTAATGTTGTATTATTTTCCAATTCGAGAACATTTTAGAACGGAAAAACAAATTCACTATCTAATATTCCTATTATCATGTGTATTAGTTGGATTTGGTATAGTTAATTTAATGGAATATAGGAAGATAACTTCTTCATTGGATTATGGTTATGAAGTATTATATAAAGGGGTTAGAAATGATGCTCCACTGTTTGGAGCAGCTGGAATCATTGCTTTATTAACATTGATAACAGTTAAAAGTAATAAGCTAAGGGTGTTTGCCATTGGATTAACATCAGTTTTTTTACTTGTTTTGCTAGCTTCATTGGCTAGAACATCATGGGTAGCTTTTTTAGCAAGTTTAGTGTTTTTAGTCTTTTTTTTGGAAGCATCTGGCAGACGTAAATTTTTGACAGTATTTTCAATGTTTTTAGTAGCAGCAGGATTTATTGTTATGACATTTTACTCTAATCTAGCAGAAATTGCATTTGTGGTGATACAAACAAGACTTTCTAGCAGTGTGAATATCAATACAGATAAATCATATTTAGGTAGAGTATTAGAAACAAGAGAAGTAATGAAAGGGGTAGCACGATATCCTTTAGGAGGAAATGGATTTCAAAAAGATCATTTGCGCTATGATTTATTACTAAAGGCACATATTAGAGCAGTATATTCTCATAATGGATACTCAGGTTTACTATTTAAAGCAGGCATACCTTTAGCAATTACTTTTTGGATGATAATTATATACTATATCATTATTGGAGTATGGACAGCTAGAAGGAATCGCCATGATGCCTTGATTCAAATCATAGCATTAGGTTCGGCAGCAGGATTGGTGTCTTATTGTATTACTAATATTGCCGAAGGTGTATTTGAAAGTAGATCTGGTTTGTTAACTACAGGATTTATGATTGCTTTAATTGGTTGTGCAAGATATCTAGCCGAAGATCGAAAAATGCTATCATCTACACATACTAATGAATCATAGTTTTCATTCATAAAAGGATAAAATATGACATTATCAGAGTTTGTAAATCAAATAAAAAGAAGTCAAGCATTAGTATTTATAGAACCCAATGGCAATATTGTACCAAGTCATTTCCATATCACAGAAGTTGGTTTAACAACAAAACATTTTATTGACTGTGGAGGAACTGAAAGAAAAGAACATACTATATCTTTTCAGTTATGGATTGCAGATGATATAGATCATAGATTATCCTCTGAAAAACTCATTGGAATTATCGATAAAGCTTCATCTATTTTAGGTAATGAAGACCATGAAGTTGAAATTGAGTATCAAGGTGATACAATTTGTAGATATGGTGTGCAGACAATGAATAATGTATTTATGATGATTCCAAAACAAACAGATTGTCTTGCAAAAGATAGCTGCGGTATACCTGTAGTAAAAAAGAAAGTGAAGTTATCTGAATTACAATCTACAAATCAGCAAAGTTGCAACCCAGCTTCGGGTTGTTGTTGATAGTAATTACTTGTTTAAACATTGATCAAATAAATCTAGATAATTCATCAGTGAATCCTTCCAATTATATTGTTCAGAAAACGCAATTAACTGATGTTCTTTTTCTGGATTCATGCGAAATTCTTCTAGGTGCTTTAGAAAAAAGTTAGCCATATTACGAGGTTCAAAATTCTCCCAATAATAAGCATATTCTTTGCAGATTTCTGGAATACTAGAAAATGTTGAAGCAAAAACAGGCTTACCAAAACGCATTGCTTCAATTGGAGGAATTCCCATTCCTTCTAGTTTAGATGGAAAACATAAAGCTGTACAATGCGATAATAACCAGTACTTATCATCATCAGTTATTTTGCCAGGCATCATAATCCTATTTTCTAATCCCAATTGAAAAATTCTTTCTTGAATTTGCTCTGAATATGTACCTTCGGTATTGCCAGCTAAAATCAATTGATAATTATCAGGGATATACTTCATCATCTCCACTAAAACCATCAAATTTTTCTTTGGTTGAATAACACCTATAGAAAGTAATAATGACTCAGAATTAACATATGAAGGCTTTTTTGCTTGCTTTTCTATTGGGTTTTCTACGCCAAAATAAATAACATGTAAAGGTTTATCTTTTATATCCAGATTCTTTCTGATAACACTTTCTGTATAATGAGAAATAGCCGTGATAATAGTACAACGATCAATTTTGGATTGCAAGCGTTTTAATCTTTTTTGTGCTTTGGATGGAGTTTTGTCTTCTAAAAAGTTTAAATCATTTATTGTAAGAATAAATGGTGTCTGTTTATTAGAAGGAAAGAAAGAAGAGTCTTGATGAATTGTATACCACAGATCATAATCTGGGCATAAATAAGGGAAATATCTTCTTTTTATTGAAATTGTTTCATAGTTAACATTATTTCCAAAATATCCGATGTATTGTTTAGGTACTAATAAAGTAAACTCGAATCTATCATCTTTTAGATCTTGAATATACTTTCCAAAATTCAAAGCAATTTGTCCTAAGCCATTATGCACATCTTTCAATCTATCTAGATCAATAAGAATTCTCTTCTTTTTTATCATTATTGTTTATTCATGTATGATATATGATTGTCAATTTACAGAATCAAAAGTATTAGAATTAATAAAAAAACCGATAACTATAGATATAATTATCGGTTTTTATTATTCTTAATTAAGAATATATTCTTCTAATATTGAACACCCTATTTATTAGCCCTATTAACTGTATTCATTGTTCCAAACCCTAAATCTATAATGTTTGAATTTCCCTAAATGATTATTTGTCTTTTTCATTGAATATAGCAAGAACTGGTTTTTTTATAATCCCATTCTCAGAAAACAAAGCTTTTTCATTATAAACTTTCGCATTTCTTGGTGACTGACCCAATACTACATGTGTGATGGCATTAGTATTGTAAACTTTCGCATTTCTTGGTGACTGACCCAATACTACATGTGTAAAGGCATTAGTATTGTAAACTTTCGCGCTTCTTGGTGACTGACCCAACACTTGGTGTTTTGCATATAATGATGTTCCAAATGCAAAAACTACGAGCATATACATGATACTTTTCATAGCAATAACCCTTTATAAAAATGAAATAACATAACTTTCAAACACAATGTGCGAACCCTAAATAGATTGTTTTTGTAGTGATATAATGTCGCACAAATGATACTTTGCATTTGGCATGCCAAGTTTATTTTATAGTCATTAAAACAATACAATAAAAAACCTGAAAACCCATGCTGTGTCTTGCTTTTATAAGAGGTAAAAACTTATATAATCAAATATAAAGTACTCAAATAATGTATGTATTATTACTGTGTACTGTGTATACACTGTGTGTATGATATGTGCAATAGATATGACAAGTATAAAAAATATCGACAGGAAAATTATGTAGTAATTGAGTAATATATTTGCAGTTGATATTTTGTAAATTTATGCAGGCAAATATTGGGGAAAAATAGTTTTAATACTTATTAGTGAAATGTACTCACATTCATAAATATGCCCTACTCTTGATTATATCAATAAGGAATTTGTTAGAATATTAGTTTGTAGCAACAATTTGTTTTATAAATAGGGAGATACTGATTTCTAATTAAGATTATTTTAAAGTCTGATAATTTTTTTTAAAGAGTCTAATATTAATGCCATCTTTAGTAATCTGCCCTTTTGAAGTTTATGGGTTTGAGAAATAAAAAAATACATTAATAATATGAATATGAAGTAGAATTATCTGTTCTTATTTCTGATAATTCAAGAAAAAAGTTACTTTCAATTGTGATTCCATTGATCCTCAAAACAGGTTGATGTATAGTAAAACATTCAGTGGTTTTAACACTTAAAAACAGGTGGTGATTTTTTCTATTAATGTGAACACATATTATATAGTATTCCCAATAGTCAAGTAAGAGTGAAAAGAGAGAAGAAAGAGTAGTTACATACTGATATAAAGTAATAACAGAACAAAAATAGACAATAAAGAAAACCCCTAACTACTATATAATACATACTGTTAACAATATTAACACTCAATTCCATTA
>BJGZ01000016.1 GCA_014191195.1 Chlorobiota bacterium | reverse complement strand
TATATATGACTACTGAACAAATTGTGAAATCCTTTAAAACTTATACTGCTTTTTGTGTGATTGTACTGTCTGCTATAAGTTTTCTAGGTTGTAATAATGAAGCTTCTTATAAAATTGCTGAACAAAAGCTTCAGGATTCTACTCAAAAACTGATTGATACAGTACAAAATATGTCTGTTGAAAAAGAAGAATCTAAACAAATCGATAGTGTTGATGTAGTTATGTGCTCTGAAAAGGAGATGCCAAACTCTGATACCGAAGACCCAATCATCAACAAAACTTGTCTATTTAAAGAGTATAAAACAATTTCTATTGGATCTCCTGATTATAAAGGAAGATATTCTTATGAATATAAACTCTATAAAAAACAATCAAATGGAACATTTAAAAAAGTAAAGAATGTGTCCTTATTTAATGACAAGAAAAATAAATTATTATCTCTCATTAATGCTAAAATCAAAAAAGAATATGATCTATATGCACAAGACCCAGAATCCAGTGATTGTTTTGATCAGATGTCTTTTGTGCCTTTTACTTTTGAACAATTAGGTATCGATTTTGACAATAATTCTATCAATTTTAATGTGACTTTTGGTGTAAGTGGTGCTTGTTCGAGTGTAGATGGAACAGGTATTGCACTCAGTTTAAACGAGATTAAACAATATCTAAACCCATAATTTGAAATTATTCATCTTAATTAGATCCCTTTTTATAATAGACGCCCTTCCCTTTTAAGATATAATTCTGCTTGTTTCCATTCTGGATAACAATGTTCAATTTCTTGCCAGAATTCAGCTCCATGATGAAAATATTTGGTATGTACTAATTCATGAATAATAAGATAATGAAGTGCATATTCAGGTGCACGCATAATCTTTGTATTAAAATTCAAATTCCCTTTTGATGAACAACTTCCCCATTTCGATTTTTGCGATTTTATAGCAATATTACCATAAATAAAATCATATCGTTCTGCATATATTTTCACTATTCGTGGTATGATTTCCAGAGCCTGTTCTTTATACCATTGTTTTTTTTGTTCAGGACTTTCCAGATTAATCGTCGACATAATAATCTTGTCTTCTTTATCGATAATTCCCTTAAATCCTGCATTTGTATCAAAATGTACTGCATATAAGTCACCCATAAATAAAAGGGTACCAGGCTTTTCTTGGATGTGAAGAGCCCTTAATGCTGCTACTTTAGACTGCTGCTTTTCTATCCATGATTGATGATGTCCAATAAATGCAACAATATCCTTATTTGATGCCCTTATTGGGACAGTACACAGAATTTTATTATCCTTTATCGATACTCGTAAAGTAAAACGCTTTACTTTTTTCTTAATAATTTCTATGTATTGGTGATTATCCATGACTATTGATCTATCAAAAAAAAGCCCCATTTTCATATGAAAACAGGGCTTGAAAGAATTGCGTCGGTATTACTTAATAATTGTCATAGACTTAGTAATTGACATATCAGATGTCTGCAATGTATAATAATACACACCTGCAGGCATAGTATTCATGTGAACTGGATACTCATGCATACCAGCTTCCATCATACCTGGCTCTATATTCAAAATAGAAGAACCTAATATATCACGAATTTGTACTGTTACTTTACTTGCTGATGGAAGATAATATTGAATAGTAACATTTCCATCACTTGGATTTGGCTTGCTCCAAAGCATCCATGCATGTTCATTATCTTCTAATGAAGCTGGGCCAATAACGGTATGCACTGCAGTATTTGAAGTATCCGCATTACACATTCCCTTTACGATACAATAATAAGAACCATTTTGAACTCTTTTTGCATCAGCAACTATATATGCAGGATTGATTGCACCAGAAATTGGATTACCATCTTTATACCATTGATATGTTAATCCTGCGCCACGTGCAGTAATTTCTAATTTCATGGTATCACCAAACTTGCTATCTGATATTGTTGATAAATCTTTGATAATTGTATCATTTTGCATTCCTACAAAATTCACAATTATTGAAGAGTCAACGCCACAAGCTGAAGTAATGATACATTTATAATCCAAATCATAGGATACTTGTGTTATATCTTCTAACTTTTTGATAGCAAGATTTAATACTATTGCCGATGTATCAGCACCTAATGATAAAATAGCTGTAGAAGTATCTGCGCCTACTGGCCTTGGATTTCCACGAACATATACCCATTTATAACTTACATTATTACCTTTAATTATTGCTTTAGCTGATGCTAATGTTCCTGTACAAGCTGTTATACTTGGAAGTGGTTGCTGAATAATAGCTGGTGGAGTATTTAATGTTAAACGTGCAGCAGATGATGTAGAAGAAACAGATCCAATAACATTACCAATAGTAGTTGCTTTAACTGTATAATCTGCTATATCATTAATATCTGCATTTGCAATTGTTAATGTAGAACTTGCTGAACCTGAAACATTACCTTGATCTGTAATTGCAATTCCATTTTTAAACCATTGATATGCAATATCAACGCCATTAGGAGTTGTTTTAGCATTGGCAGCTAAAATTGCACTAGACCCTTTACAGATTTCGATATCTTTAGGATTACTTGTTATGCCAATACTTAATATCGAAACTTTTACTTCATCTGAAATAATCATTCCACAATTGCTTGGTCCTTTTGCTACACATGAATACAAACCAACAGAATCTGAAGGCTGTAGATTACGAATAATCAATGTAGGAGAATTAGCTCCGCTTATGCGTGTATCATCTTGGACAATTAATCCATCTTTGAACCATTGATATGTAATAACAAAATTGCCATTTGCTTCTACTTCTAATTTTACGGTAGACCCTTTAACGGCAATCTTGCTCTCTGGTTGACGTAATACTAGTAATGGTCTATTTACATATAATACAGCTGTATCAGATGAAATATTGCTACATGGTGCTTTTCCACCAATTGAACAATGGTATAATCCAGATTCATTTGGGGTAGTATTAGCTATCATGATAGATGGCTTATTTTGATTTGTTAATGGTTTTCCATCTTTATACCATTGATATGTAATACCTGTTCCATATGCAGAGGCTACCATATAAATAGTATCACCTAAACATGTATTTCTGGATTTTGGTTGTAGCAACATTGTAGGAGGAATATAAAACGTTACCGGTATGATTTCTGAAAGATTAGTTGGATGTTCAGCATCTACAATGCGGATACTAGCATTAGTAGTTGAATCTTTAAAATCATTTGGAATCCATGTCATACTTCCAGAAGCACCATTCGCTTCATCATCAATAGAAAAGTATGTTCTTCCTGTAGAAGATCCATAAGAATATTGAAGATTAGCTTTTTCAACACCTCTTGATACCCATGTAATTTGAACTGGCTTTCCTACGCAGAAAACTTGTCCAGGATTGATATTAGTAATAAGTATTTGAGGAGTACTAAAATTGATAGCATTTAATCCACCAATTTGATTTATTGTACTTATACCAGCCCAAATTCCATCTTCATCTGTCCAAGAACGCAATAAATTTCCATTTATATCTCTTTGTTCCATTCTTCTAATTCCATTAGTAGAGCTACTTGGAATAAGAGTGGCCCATGCACCAACTGTATTATCTAATAATTTATAATAAGGGGCAAAAGTAACTGTATCACTTAATGTTCCATCATCTTGAACGATGGCTGTAGATAAAGGATTACCTGTACCCGCTGTATTGTCATATAACATAACAAATGTTTTTTGTGCTAATCCACTTTGATTATCATAAATACCTGTTGCATTTGTAGACAAAGAACCAAAATCGATTGCTTTGGTTGTATTCGTTGTATTTAATGTATCTGCAACATATCCATTGATAGGATTATCTGTCAAAATCATACGCCATATCACATTATTTCCAGCGCCAAAAGCTGAATTTGTAGTTGGAACTAGATTAATCCATAATGTTTTTGATGTTTCATTTACTCCGGTAGTAAATAAAGAATTAGATGCTGGACTTGCAGTAGAAGCTAAAAATCTATTGAAACTATATAAATAGGTTCCAGTTGTTGCATCATAATGATAATTATTTCCGCCACCTATACCAGTAGTAACAACACTATTAACAGCACCAGAAATAAATCTATATTGTTGATTTGGTATTAAATTATTTACTCTAACTAATGCCCATGTAGGAACACGTGTTGCACTTGTAGCAGACTTCATGTATTGAGGAATAAAAAGCTCTGTCATGGTGATTTTAGGATAAATCATGATAGATCTTTGAACCGAAGCAAGATTAGTAGCAGATATATTAAGTGTATAAGATCCAGTATCTGAAAAACTTATAGTAGAAAATCTTACACCACCATTTACAATTGTACCTGATAAAGTACCTAAAACATTTCCTAATCCACTTAACTTGGTAATTGTTATGGTACCTTGATAATTTGAATCAATCGTGCCATCTGGTCTATTAACATTTACTGTAAATGGACTTATTGCCTTATTCACATTAGAAGCATTTACTAAACTATTAATAGCAATGGAAGTAGCTCCTTGAATAACATTAAATGGAGCACTAATACCATCAGTTAATGGAGCACCATTAGAAACTGCTCTAATCTGAACACCATTTTCAATTTTTGAATAAGAAATTCCTGTAACAGTTACCGTACTACTATTTGCAGGAATTGTTCCAGTAACATTTCCTAATAATACACCTGTTCCTGAAAAAACATTTAAGGTAAAAGAAGTATTTGTAGATACATTTGCAGGAGAATTTACTGCACTTTGAGATTGAACAGATGCACTAAATGTACTTGTGGATGATACTGTAGAAGGAACAATAGAAGTGATTGCAAGTTTTGTTGGTGTAGCAATTGATGATGAACTTGTAACATTTATTTCATCCAAACGACACATTGGCCTAGAACCTAAACCACCTAAATTTAAATCATAAAATTTAAATCGAACATATACTATAGCTTGATTATCGCATGCCGAGGGTAATGTTGCATTTATCAATTGATCTGCTGATGGTGCATTTAAACCAATAGTTGTAAACTCTACAGGAACTCCACCGCTTAAGACATCTGTCCAACCTGATGCCGATGTATTATCTGTACTATACTGTAAACGAATAGCCCATTCACGCCTAGGTGCAGTTGGAGTAGTTCCATTCCATGCAGTTAAAGCAGCTGTAAAAGAAACATTTATTGAAGTTCTATTTGTTGTTTTTAATGCCACAACTGCCATACCAACAGATTGTGTAGCAGAAGAATTTACAAATTCAATGCCATTAGCTGTTAAGCCATTTACTTTTATCCCAGAAGTAGCATTATATGCCAAGGCATAATTGATAAATGCTGAGTCTAATAATTTCCCATCAGCTTTATCAAATCTATGGAATATCATATTTGCTGGATAAGTGCCAGCTAGATTTGTATTAGCCCAATTCGTAAATGAATAAGTCCCAGTTGCTAAATCAAAAGAAGCCGGATATGTTACTTGTGCTATAACTGATGCGGTAGAAACCAAGATAAGCAAAGCAAAAAACTGTAAGAACCGTTTCATAGATTCCTTAATAATATGTGTATACTAATAATTAACAAGATATATGGGGCAATTAGCCCAAATTGAATATGCAAAAATACGAAAGGTTATGTTTACAAAACTGAGTTTTTTATGCTTTTTGACTATTTAATCAAATAATATCATATAATTTTTATGCTCAATGACTCAATATCCCAAAATCAAGCCTTGTTGCTGTACAAAACCATATATATCAATTACTTGTACATTATAATATCCAATTGGAATATCCGATACATTCATAAAAAATTGTCCATTATTCTTATCATTAAGTATTTCCCTTTTTATCTCTTTTCCCTGTAAAGAAACAATCCTTATTGATTGTGCATCATGATCTAATTGATGAATGTATAATCTTTGTTGATGATAATAGATTGATGATAGTTGATCAGCAGATTCTTTGACTTTATTAACTTTTTTGCCAATAAGAATTGTAAATTCACCCGGACCAGAAAACACAATTGAATCCTGATTCCACGATTGAATATTCCCATCCGATAGTATATCAATTATGCCCAAAGAATCGATTTGATTACCAGGAATGAGCTTTATGAGTGAATGTTTTAATACTCCTTTATTGCCATAATATCCTTTAAAGCCTCCAGGAAATGCAGATATAGCCATTGTTGTTCTTGTATCTGAAGACAAAATAGCATAGTCTGTTTCGGCATCTGTAAACTGTGTTCCATCTCTTAATAATAGAACAAAATCATCAATTCTTTCTCCTTGCCACATCAAAATATATGTAGCATCACTATATGCTATAAAACCTTGCTCATTCTGGGTTAAAGCAATAATCTTTTGTAAAGAAATATCAGATTTTACTAATGAAATTAAAAAACTCTTAGAGCCATATTCTATTCCTATTGCCGCTAAAGAATCTTGTGCAAGAATTATTTCTGGTTTAATTGTCTGATTCTTAAACCTTTTACGTGGAATAATAATACTACCAAATGCAGCTTGCAAGGTTGAATTTGTTGTATGCCTTATTACAGTATGAGTACCTGTTTTCATGTACGCTTCTTCATGTACAGCAGTATCAGCTTTTAACTGTGCACCTTGAGTTCCAATAATTACGACATCAACTGCAGCAGAGTCTCTTTCCCAGGTAGCATATCCCCCAGATTTAGTTTTTTTAACAGAAGATATACCAGTTGATTCTGTTCCATTAATTACACCATTGCCATGCATTTGAAATGTATAAGAATGCGGCTTATCTGCCTTAATCAAATCTGAAACAATAAAGAAACTATCTTCAATATTGATAAAAGATCGCTTTATATCCGCTTCATTATATGAAGTTTCTAGATCCATATATTGAATATTGGGCAAAGTACATTGATTTCTGAAATATACATCAGCACCACCTGGTGACAAAGGAGCTCCATTTGGAGGGCCATTACCATCTATTAAAATACTATTATGATGTGTGGCTTGTCCAACCAAATCTCGCATTCCATATTGAAGATATCCTGGGTCCAAAAGCATTGGCCTACCATGTGTCCACATCAAAAAACTTGCAGCATCACTTTGAGAATGGCCAGCACCAGAAGTTCTAATTTTTCCATGTTTTCCATTAATATGCACATACCAATTATCAGATTGATTTCCTGCTCTAAAAACAGCAGAACCAGCTTGGTCAATTACTTGCAATCCTTGTTGAGGCGTATAACCAGCATATTGTAAAGCACTTAAGTAATTTGCGCGCATATCTACGGTAGATTGCAATTGCTGATTTAATGCTGATATCGTATAAGGATATACTAAACCTTGATCATCAAATAAACCTAATTCCGGAAATCCAGACCCCATAAACGTATCACCTATCGCTGGTAATGTTCCATCAGGTTGCATGATTGTCATTATCCATTGTGCTATATTTCTATACCGTTTGTCATAGAAAGGGTGTCTGATCAATGAATTTTTTACTAAAAAAAATGTATCAGGATATACATGTTTCAAAGCCCTAAAAAAGGGAAGCATATTAAGCATTGCATATCTGAAATAATGTGGCCCCTCAGAGTAGCCTGCCCTTCCACTATCAGCAGATTGACTTGCATCTGCTTTCCACATAACATCTTCTATTGCTCCCAATGCAGTTTGTAACCATGTTTTAGGTTGCTGTTCAGGAATAATTGTCTGATAATCCGATAAAATAACGGCAGACATACCAATTGCCCCAGCAGTCATTAAAGAATGATTGTTTTTTATTGTTCCAAAAAAAGTAAATCCAAACACAGATTTTGTGGCTTCTTGATGAAAAGTAGAGGCAAATATTGCAAGCTTATTGAGTGCAGAAAACATCGATATTGAATCTGATTGATTAAGTGCTTTTAATATATCATAAGCAGATAATAAATCGATAAGCTCTTTTGATCTCCATTGCCAATCTTCATAAGCATTAGGTGTTGTTATACTTAAATTTGGAATACTGGTATTAGTAGCAATAAGGATTTTCTGTGCTTTATCTATTAATTGCAGGATTTCTGCATTCGATAAATCCACTATGTCATTATTAATTATCTGTTTTCCGATATATGCACAAAAAGCAGCATTTTTTGCTAAGATTGCTCTTTGTCTTCTATCATTACTTTCTGTATTGCCACTTGGAATTGGGGCTTGAGCCGAAGATAAAATACTTGGTAATAATTGCTTCAACATAGTTGAAGATAGTATACCAGATTTTTCTTCAGAATTGATGATGCCAAATGGACGGATTTGCCCTTGCATAGAACATACTATACAGAATACTACTGAAATATAAATAGCGTACTGTTTAAGCATCTTGGTTGACATTTTTTTTAATTGAAATAGGAGAGGATTTCATAATAAATGCTGTAATAGCAGTTGTAATCAAACCTATAATAAATCCTCCAAATACTGATTGAAGAATATAAGAATCTAATGAAAAGTATGCAAAAGCAACTTTACTATTCATATAACCTTGTTTCACTGAAAATTGGATGGCATATTCAAAAAAGTGAGGCGTAATCAAGGTAAAACTTATATATGTCATAAATGGACTTAATGCAACTACAATTAATGTAATGGATAATCCATACATAAATGCTTGTTTGAAAGACATGACATTATCTAGATTTTTTCTTTTTTCCCACATAGCTAAAAAGTATATCAACACCGCCGGAATACCCATCAAATTGGTATACATTGCATGTTCTTGAATATAGATATCATGTAAGCCACAAAGTTTTTCTGCCCATACCCATGATAAACTCATCATAAGGAAGAATAAAGACCATTTAATTTCTAGATAATATTTAGAAAAAAGAATTGCAAACATAGTGTTGAGACCAAATATTTTTTCTGAAAATTACAGAAAATGTTTCAACTATATAACTGTATGATTATGTTTTACAATCTTTTGTACAGCATTCATAGCACTCATAATTACCGCTGGGGTTCCTTGTCCTGGAAAAGCAGTATCACCAATGTGATAAAAATTCTGTAATCCATCATTATTTCTGGGTAATCCTAAAAAGCCGGTTTCTACACTATGTGGAATGCCACCAACAAAACCCCGATGTCTTCCTGTATAATGAGCAAAAGTGACAGGAGTACCAGCTTCAATATATTCTTTCGGTGCATGTTCTAATTCTGGAAATATTCTATGTACTTCATTCATGATAAAAGTAAGCGTTTCTTGCTTTTTTTGTTCATAAATGTCTTGAGGAATATCAAACCATTGTGAAGCCTCGGTATGCGTAGAAATTGTAATGGTATGCCAACCTTGTGGTGCTTTTTTTATATCATCAGACATAGAATATGTCATAAAAAAAGAATCTCCTTCACAATGAGGAATAGTACTTTTTGTATGAACTTGATTATAAACACTTTGTGGCATAAAATCAGATTCTACAGCAAAATATACAGTAAAAGCGCCCCATGCTTTGGGGAATGATTCTGCATATGATTGCGCTTTAGGATGAATTGTAGAATCGGACGTAATATCAGAAAGATTCCAAATTGGGATACTTGAAATCAAATATGTGCATGTATATTCATTACCTTTTGCAGTATACACAGCATATTCACCAGAAGATGTATTCTTGATTTTCACAATTTCTTCTTTCATGATCAAAGTACCATTATGCTTTCTAAAAGAATCAAGCATTAACTGGGCAGGTTTTACAATACCACCAATTGGATAATAAGTTTCTGAAGGATATGCCAAACCCATAGCACCTGTTACTATAGGGGCAGAATCACTAAAACTTTGAGTACTAATCAATAATTGCTCATTGATAAATCGCTTAAAAAGAGCATTGTGATGTAATCCATGCTTTTCCAACAATATATCCATTGGACGGAAAAGCTGAACTAATAAAGGGAGAGCTTTAATATTAGAAAGTCTACTAGCAATTGTGAATACATCCTTAATATTCGAAGGAGGGAATTCAGGATTTTTGTCCATCAATTGCCAAATTGCATTATCTATAGCATATATTTCATTCCAAAAAGCAGCTTGGCCCTTTTTTCCAAAATGAGACTCAGCTTCCTGTATCCATTGTTTTTTATCTTGATATCTGATAATTTTTTTATCATCCAGATAAATAATCATTGCTGGATCTAATTGCTTCAGTTCTGGAGAAATCTGCAATACATCAAATAATTTACCCAAAGGTTGATGTTTTTGCACACCACTTAATGTAGTAGCACCAACATCAAAAGAGAATTTCATTCTTCTAAAAAAGGAAGCACAGCCCCCAATAGCAGTATGTTTTTCTAATAAAGTACAGGAAAAGCCCTGTTTAGCTAGTAAAGAAGCAGCTGCAAGACCACTATATCCTGCGCCTATAACAATGCAGTCAGATTTCATTTATGTTCTCGTATGTTTTCTAAAAAACCATGCTTTGTTATAATCTAGTTCCAAGGTAATCAAATAGATGATTATTGCAAATGTGCACATAATACATTGATTGCTTTGTATTTTTGTGTCGAATTATAGCAACAATTAATTGGAAGAGCATCATGGGAAGGATTTTTGAAAAACGTAAACATAAGATGTTTGCCAGATTTGATAAAATGGCAAAAGCATTTACTAGATTAGGCAAAGAAATCGCAATAGCAGCAAAAGCTGGTGGCCCAGATCCAGATGGAAATCCTCGCCTAAGGGCCGCAATGCAGTCTGCAAAGGCTCATAATATGCCCAAAGATCGAGTAGAAGCAGCAATTAAAAGAGCAGCTGGTAAGGATGCATTAGATTTACAAGAAATAGTGTATGAAGCATATGGTCCATATGGGGTGGCAATTGTTTTAGAAGCAGCTACAGATAATCCAACAAGAACAGTAGCAAATATCAGAAGCTATCTTAATAAAAGTAATGGTTCTTTGGCTACTGCTGGTTCTTTAGAATTTTTGTTTCAACGCAGAGGTGTTTTTTGTATTTCATTAGAAGGTAAATCCATTGATGATATCGAAATGGACCTTATTGATGCTGGTGCAGAAGATATAGAAATAGAAGAAAATGAAGTGTTAGCACATACAGACTTCAATAATTTTGTACATATGCAAAGAGCTCTAGAAGAAAAAGGGATTGAAATGCTAAGTGCTAATCTTCAAAGAGTGCCAAATAATACAGTTGTTTTAACCGAAGAACAAATGGATGATGTCTTAAAATTGATAGATAAACTTGAAGACGATGAAGATATACAAAATGTATTTCATAATATAGCTTAAGAGATTTCATGGCACCCTTAAGCGCATGGATTTCTGCGGCACGAATGAGAATTTTACCAGCAAGTGCTATTCCAACAATTATTGGGATAGTATTAGCTGCGCAAGAAGGACATTTTGATTTGTTTACAGCATCCATAACGCTTCTTTGCGCGATGATGCTTCAAACCACTTCTAATTTGCTTAATGATTTATATGATTTTAAACATGGAGCTGATTTTAAAAGGATTGGCCCTCCAAGAGCAGTTGCCTCTGGTGCCATAAGCGAACAATCTATGCGCCAAGTATCATGGATTTTATTTGCAATAACTTTTGCTATTGGTTTGATTTTAGTGCAAAAAGCTGGGTGGCCGATTTTATTAATAGGTATTTTTTCTTTATGGGGTGCTTTTGCATATACTGGTGGCCCATATCCCCTTGCTTATCATGCACTTGGAGAAGCTTGTGCATTTATATTTTATGGTGTTATTCCTGTCTGGGGAAGCTATTATATTCAAATTCCTGAAACTGATTATACTATTTCAGTAGGAATTACTGGTATAATCATGGGTTTATTTGCTGCTAAAATTTTACTTGTAAATAATATTAGAGATATTGACACAGATCCTCCAGCTGGTAAAATTACTTTAGCTGTTCACTTAGGTGAAAAGAAATCAAGAATCTTCTATATAATCCTTATGTCTTTATCATATATTCTATTGCTTTTTCTAGCATTATATAAACAGTCTCTATCAATCCTTTTGCCTGTAGTTTTGATTCCATTTGCACTTTCTTTATCAAAAAATATCATACAGTTACCTAAAGCTCAATTAACATCGGTGCTACAAAAAACAGCGATACATCTTTTTGCTTTTGGTGTGCTATTAGGTATTGGTATAATATTGTCTACCAAATTTTAATAGTACAAATATGACATCACTTGGCAAGATTAGTAAAATCATACTCCTTTTAGCAAGTAGCCTAACTGTGATGTCTGTATCTGCGATTTCACCAGCTCTTCCAAAAATTGCAGAGGCTTTTGCATATTTACCTAATGCAGTTTTTCTCGTAAAATTAATGCTTACTATCCCAAGCTTAATTATAGCGTGTTCTGCGCCATTCGCTGGGATCATCATAGATAAAGGTAAAAGAAAAACATTATTAGTAACTTCACTTATACTGTATGCTATTACAGGTACTACAGGCTTATATCTAGAATCAATCGAAGGTTTTTTGATTGCCAGGGCATTTTTAGGAATATCAGTAGCAGGCATCATGACATCTGCACAAACATTAATTGCAGATTATTATTATGGCGAAGAACGTACTAAAGCACTTGGATTACAGGGCACATTTATCTCTTTTGGTGGGGTTCTTTTTGTTGCAATTGCGGGCCTATTAGCTACTATATCATGGCGCTATCCTTTCAGTTTATATGGCCTTGCTTTATTACTTGCTTATCCAGCATTTCTATATATTCATGAACCGAAGCAAAAGCATAAAGAAGAGATCATAGATAATCTAGAACATTCAACATATACTATTCATACTATATCAATTATTGGTATATGTTGTATAGTGTTTAGTGGCATGGTAATTTTTTACTGCATACCTACACAATTACCCTTTTTACTTCAATCATATGGAATAGATTCTCCTGCTAAAGCTGGTGCCATTGTTTCCCTTGCAACTTTATGTGGAGGCATTACTTCCTTTTTGATGCCTAAACTCAAAAAAATTATCTCATTTGCTAGATTAGGTTCTCTTTCATTTGGATTACTGGCAATTGGTTTTTTTGGTATTCAAATCACACCATCATATCCTATTATTCTATTTTGCGCCTTATTTGCAGGAGCTGGTATTGGGCTATTAATGCCATCTATGAGACTTTGGGTAATAACTCTGGCAAATCCTAAAATAAGAGGTAGATCAGTGGGGGTTTTAACATCTTCTTTGTATTTAGGACAATTCCTATCACCCATCATTGCTCAACCAATTGTCTCATTGCAAAGTATCCAGTCTCTATATTCCATAATTGCTCTTATAGCTGGTACTTTATCAATCATCTTATTTCTTACATCAAAAAAAGATATATAATTCTATTAATATTTAAGCAAATATGAGTTGAAGTATTAAGTACCTTTAGCACCTATTATTTAATAATTATTAACATATTTTGCATGTTTTTTTTTTTTGGAAACTATTCTTAATCAGAATTGTTACTTCTTTACACGTAAATCACATATTTTATTTATAAACTCAGTACAATAATGAAATCTATTTTTTTCCTTTTTTCTTGTTTATGTAGTGCCTTTCTTTCTGCGCAAACATATAATCCACTATGGATTCCAGACACATTATCGGGAAGCAATATCACATTAACTATTAAAGATACATTTGCTCAGTTAAGAGCAACCGGTAATCAAACAATAACAGGTGGGATAAATAATAGTCAGTTTTGGGGTCCAACCATATTTATAAATAAGGGTGATACTGTACACATGAATGTACTTAATAAACTTAATGATAGTACTACAATTCATTGGCATGGAATGCATTTACCAGCAGTAATGGATGGTGGCCCTCATCAAGTTATACCTCCAGGAACACTGTGGCAACCATATTGGAAAGTAACTAATAATGCTGCAACATATTGGTATCATCCACATTTACACGAAATGACACTAGAGCATTTGACTAAAGGAATTGGTGGATTTATTATTGTTAATGACCAAGAAGAATCAGCATTAGCATTACCTAGAAAATATGGAATTGATGATATTCCTCTTATGCTAACAAGCAGAAGATATAATACTGCTAATCAATTTGTTGTACAAAATGTAGCATATGGTGATTATCTATTAGTAAATGGAACAAGAGACCCAGAAATTACATTGCCAAAGCAAATAGTCCGTTTAAGACTTCTTAATGCAGAAGTTGAAAGGGCATATAATTTTGGCTTTAGTGACAATAGAAAGTTCTACATTATTGCAAATGATGGTGGTTTATTAGATAAACCTGTTCAAGTAAGCAAATTACTAGTTGCTGTTGGAGAACGATATGAAATTTTGGTAGATTTAAGCAATGACAATGTTGGGTCTAGCATAAATTTAATGTCATATAATGCTAATCAACCTTTTGGATTCCCTGGCGGCGAACCAGCTGCTCAAGGTAATTTTGGAAGCTTACTTAATAATAAAGATTTTAACTGCCTTCGCATAAATATTGGGAAATCAACAAATTCCCCAATTACATCTATTCCTACTTCTTTGATTTCAAATCAATTTATTAATTCAGCAGAAGCCACCGTTAACCGTTCAATCAATGTAAAAGGTGGTGTTCCAGGTAATCCTACTCCATTTAATTTTAATGACAAAATTTTTGACATTAATAGGATCGATAATACCGTCAATTTAAATGCGATAGAAAAATGGACAATCACAAATAGCAATGTATTTGGTCATACTTTTCATATTCATGATGTTCAATTTAAGTTAGTTGCCAGAAATGGAAATACTAATGCAGTTGGATTACATGAGCAAGGATGGAAAGATGTCCTTTATTTACCAAGAAACGAAAACGCTTCTTTTATTGCAAAATTTGATGATTATGCAGATCCAATTCACCCTTTTATGTATCACTGTCATTTTTCTAATCATGAAGATGGTGGTATGATGGGACAATTTGTTGTAAATAATCCAAGTTCAATTATCGATAATATGCCTGATGAATCACAATACACCCTATTTCCTAATCCTGCTTCAGATGTGATTTTTATGGAAAATAAAGGCGTTGAAATCTACTATATAACAATTGTAAATAGTGTAGGAAAATCAGTGATGATGCTTCCTCAACCAGAAATTCATAAAGGTATTTCTATAGCACATCTTCCTAAAGGCATGTATTATATGCAGATAATGGATGCAGCTACAAAAACAACTATTACAAAACAATTCAGTAAATAAAAGTTTTTTATATCTATAATCTCCTGACAATGAAAAAACTCTTTTATGTGTATATGATTTTTTTTATCCTGATTTCATTGTCAATAAGTGAAATCAATGCAAAGGAAAAACAATCAATTATTAATAGAGTAATAAAACCTTTTGCAGCTAATACTGCTCTAGGTACATTGTTTTCATTGCACGGCAAAGATGAATATGCAGCAATAGCGGTGGTTTTTACTTGCAATCATTGTCCATTTGCAAATTTATATACAGATCGATTAAATGCATTTTATCAAGAATATCTTCCTAAAGGTGTTTTGCTGATTGCCATAAACCCAATGGATTCAATTCTTTATGAAGATGAGACATTGATTAATATGAAAACAAAAGCTCTTAAAGATAATTTTCTTTTCCCTTATCTTCAGGACGCTGATCAATCTATTGCAAAGGCATTCTCTGCAGATTTTACTCCACAAGTGTATCTACTTCAAAAAAGACATTCTTCTTGGAAGATAGTGTATAAAGGTATCATTGATGATAATGGTAAAAGTCCAGAAATAGCCAGAAAGTATCTTAAAGAAGCAGCCGATTCGCTCTTATTACAGCGTCCAATCAAAGACTCAATTATTGAGTCATTTGGATGCAAAATCATTTATAGACATTAACAAATGAAATTCTTTTTACTACTTATAGTTCTTTTATCATCCTCTTATTTCACTATTGCGCAATCTTTTACTGGTTCTGTATCAAGAGGCAAGGCAACTGTAATTGAGCAGAACATATATTCTAGTTGTTCTGGATCACGTCCTTCTGTTGTTGGAAAAAGTACTTCTTCTGATAGTAAAGAATGGATTGTTCCTGCAGAAACTGTCTTTTTACAAGGACCATATCTTTCTGATTTCTATAATCAATGCAATAATATTACTCCATCAAATATAAATGCTGTTAATATTACTAATATACCCATCAAAGTAATAGATGATGATGGTGATATTATTACTGGATATGTGCTAAGCGATAATTATTGTGAAGTATATATAAATGGAATTCTTATTGGTGCAGACCCTGTGCCATTTACTCCATTTAACTCCTGTTTATTACGATTTAAAGTAAAAAAACCATATACAATTGCTGTAAAACTTGTTGATTGGGAAGAAAATTCTGGTCTTGGAACAGAAAATAATAATGGGAATCTTTATCATGCTGGAGATGCTGGGTTTATTGCTCGCTTTAGTGATGGTACAATATCTGATACTTCATGGAAAGCTCAAGTGTATTATATCAGCCCTTTGATGTCCCCAGACTCAATCATCGAATTATCAAATAATACCAGATATTGCAAACAATTAGCAAGAAATATTCCTTGTGCTGATTCATGCTATGCCGTCCATTATCCAATACCAAATAATTGGCAATCACCTGCATTTGATGATTCAAACTGGCCAAAAGCTTATCTCTATACTCCCGAAACTGTTGGAGTGAATTTTCCTGCGTGGACAAATTTCACTTCATTTTGGACATCAAGTTCTTTTATTTGGACATCAAATTTAGTTGTTGATAATTTGGTTTTGGCAAGAAAAACTGTTGGCTCTAAACCTTCTTCAGTTTTCGAATCCTTAGAATCACAACCTATAATTTCTGTAGATAATAAGAGTATTTCTTTAATTTCTCATAAAGATATTCATAATGCAACTCTGCAACTTTTTTCATTATTAGGAAATTGTATCGGTACTATACATAATGCTGAGTTAAGTGCAGGTATTCCATATCAGCTTCCTTTATATTCAGCTCTTCCTTTGGGTGTCTATTGTATTTCTATAAAAGATCCTAATTCTTATGTATTCACATCCACAATCTTCATTCATTAAAATCTTTATTCATTATTAAGCGAAAGATTATGAAAAAGCACCTCATCTATATCATCTTTTTATTTCTTTTAACTCCTATTATGGCTTTCTCTCATAGTGGGAATACAAAAGCTCTTTTTGATAGAGATTGGCAGATCGGTAATAGACAGATCCATGGGTCTTTTTATATGCTAAAAGACAATAAAGTGTATATAGAGCAAGAACATAATCATATTGTATCATTTCCATATTCTGAGCTTTCTAAAAAAGATAGATTGTATACCGATGCAAGATATAAGGATATTCTTCAGATTAATGTACCTCAATATTCAATACCGAACATTCATTCATTACCGAAGTCGCCATTTTATACATATAGTATCTTTGTGCTTCTTGGTATAATTATCTTACTGCTGATATTATTTAGATATCAAAGAGTATATGCTTGGTATTTTGCATGCATAGCATTGGTATCAATGACATATAGTTTCAAGGATGGAATGCCTGCTTTGCAAAGTGTTCAAACTGATCCTTCGACAATTGATTCTGCATTTACTCCGTTTAAAGAACATGTTGTTACATCATGGGACAAAACATATTTCAGAGTTGGATCATTAGGTCTAGCAACAACTCATGAAATGATGAAAGGTATTACTGCTTGGCAGCAACAGGTTCCTATTCCTCAATGTTATATAGGTAATAATGCATGGAGCATTCCATTAAATCCTATAATGGCTGTTAATTCAGTTCCTGTTGATCAAAAACATTGTACGCGAGGTGGAATTGCTATTGCTGTAAATGGCATTGCAATATTTAATCCATATACTAATACAGGTGTAGATGCTTATGCTGACGGACAATTAGATAATTGGGGAGGACATAGCGGAAGAGCAGACGACTATCATTATCATATAGCACCAACACATTTATATAGCTTTACAAAACAAAGTTTACCAATTGCATATGCTTTTGATGGTTTTGCAATATATGGAGATAAAGAACCAGATGGTTCAGATATGAAAACTCTGGATATTCATCATGGACATGCAGGCACTAATGGTGTATATCATTATCATGGTACTTTGACTGTTCCTTATACAATTGCATCATTCGCAGGAGAAGTAACAGAGGATTCAACATATCAAATTATACCCCAATCTTCTGCAAAAGGATGTCGCCCAGCATTAACACCATTAAAAGGTGCTACTATAACAGGTATGATACCTAATCAAATGAATAATGGTTATACACTTTCATATACATTAAACAATCAAACATATAAAGTGGATTATAGTTGGACGCAAGCTGGTAATTATACATATAATTTTATATCTCCAACAGGAACAACTACAAATCAATATAAAGGACAAACAATTTGCAGTTTGCCTACAAGTTCAGTACAAGAAGACCAATCTAAAGAACAATATGATATTCAACAGTTTTCCGATAGAATATTAGTCCAAAGCCTATCAGATGTTTCAATGTTAAGTGCTATGCAGTTAAGCTTATTTACTGTTGATGGAAAATTAGCTGTCCAAAGTTTAACTGGACAAAATCTACTTTCTACTCAGTCATTACCATTTGGATTATATTTTCTATCAATTCAGCCGGGCAATATGATTAAAAGTATCATAGTAAAACCATAGTATTTCTTATGTTTTTTAACTTTTTGATTAAAGGTTTCGAGCATGTATTCCCTTTAGGTTACGATCATATTTTATTTATGATTGCCCTTTTTTTATATAATTCTCGTATTAAAACTGCTATACTTCAATGTTCAATTTTTACAATTGCGCATTCATTAACACTTGGTTTAACTGCCATTCAGCTAATTATACCAAATACTCAATTGATAGAAATTGGTATAGCAATATCAATTTTTATCGCTGGATTAGAAAATATTCTAGGTGGGTTTACTTTTTCGATAAGGCTTTTGATAATATTTTTATTTGGTCTTTTGCATGGAATTGGTTTTGCGGGTGCATTGGCAGATATTGGAATGCAGAAGCAAGATATAATAACAGTTCTGGCAGGATTCAATATTGGTGTCGAGTTAGCACAAGCTAGTTTGATAGTTATCTTATATTTTATTCTATCAAAGCCATTTTTAGATGCCCCTTGGTATAATTCTTATATAAAAAAACCACTTTCTTTAATTATTGCAAGTTGTGGCTTATTCTGGGCTATAACGAGGTCATTAGGTTGATAATGAAGATATTCTTTTTGTTTCTATTTCTATGGTTTTATGAATCTGATGCTCAATTGGTTAAAAAAACCATGAAGAATATTCCTGATACTTGGCAGACAAAAGACTATACTAGCACTTTTGGTGAAGATTCAGATTATGCAATTAATTCGCCTGGTTTTATCATACAAGACAATCTAACTGCAATTGATACAGTAACTGGATTACAATGGCAAAGAACCGATGGTGGAGAAATGACATATGAGTCTGCAGGATTATATTGTGATACTTTAACTTTAGGTGGATTTTCAGATTGGCGTTTACCAAATTGTCATGAACTATTCAGTTTATTACATCTTGACAAACCAAATCCTGCACTTCCAGATGCTATATTTCCAAAAACAGCTGCTGAATATTGGTGGAGTTCACAAAACCAAATTAATGACAATACAAAAGCTTGGGTTACTAATGCCGGCGGAGGTGTTGGAAATCATGTAAAAAAAGAAACAATAAGTGCTGGTGGTACTAAGCGTTTTCATGTAAGAGCAGTGCGAGATATACTTCCCCCAAAAGAATATCAATCTAGATGTATACAGAATGCTGATGGAACAATTACAGATAATCTAAGTGGATTAATGTGGAAACAACAACCTTTGCAAGATTCACTAAATTGGGAATCTGCTTTGCAAATTGCAGAAGAAACAAATGTTGCCGGAGTAAATGACTGGCGCTTACCGAATATCAAAGAATTACAGTCATTAAATGATGAAGATTATTCAAATCCATCAATTAATCCAATGTTTAATGGTCAAATTTCTGTAGGAAAATATTGGTCATCAACTTCTCTTCCCAATCAAACTACAAAAGCGTGGTACTTAGATACAAGATTTGGTATAACTACATATGCCTTAAAAACTGATAAATTGAAGATAGTTTTAGTTAGAACTGCTAAGACTTCATTACAAGCAGTAGAAGCTGAAAGCGTATTGCCATATAGATTATATTGGAATAATAATACAGTACATATTGAGAGTAATTATCCAATTGAATCGATGTCTTGTTATAATATAACAGGGCATACGCTTTATGAAAACCAAGATCACGTGTATTCACTAGATATTCCCCAAAATCCTGAAGGATGCTATATAATGTCTTTTATAATTAATGGACATACTTATAGAACTTCATATATCCATACAGCAAGATGATTATTGATTCATTAGATACTCTTAATCACTATTCAAGTTTACATCCAGAATTCAGTAAAGTTATTGAAGTATTGAATTCTAATATGTATAGGAATCTTCCAAATGGAAAACATATAATTGAGAAAGATCGATTATATATGATCATTGAAGATCAAGTGCATATGCCTGAAGTTAAGTGTACATTAGAAGCACATAAAAAATATATAGATATTCAATGTGTTATAGAAGGCAGTTTTTCATTTGGATGGAAACACATAGATGTATGTAATGCTGTTTGTAAGGAATATTCAGAAGAAGCTGATATTATGTTTTTTTCTGATGAACCTTTAGAACATTATACATTACATTCTAATCAATTTGCTATTTTTTTTCCTCACGATGCTCATGCGCCACGCACACCTTCCAAATATGTGAAGAAAGTAATATTTAAAGTACGGGTTTAGAGTCGGCATGCAATATCTTCCCTTTTAGCAATAATGATGAATCCCCATAACTAAGAAATCTATAGTTATTCTCAAGAGCATATTCATAGCTTTGTTTCCATACATTAACACCTAAAAATGCTGAAACAAGAAAAAGCAATGTGCTTTTTGGCTGATGGAAATTAGTAATAAGAGCTTCTGTTATAGCAAATGAATAACCAGGAATTATCATTAATTGGGTTTCTCCTTCTATTATTGTAAGATTATATCTATCCATCCATGTAAGTAAGATTGCAAATACATCAGCAGAATTAACATTCTTATCTACAAGTGAATATGGCGTCCATTGTTGCATAGAAATATAAGATTGATTCCACATTGGTGATGATGGATTTAATAATTGAATACCAAACCAAAAAACAGATTCCATTGTCCTGCAGGATGTTGTCCCAACACAAATAAATAAGCCACGATCTGGATTAAGAAAAAACTCTCTACAATGTTCAATAACCTCTCTGGGAATGAGAATTTTCTCTGTATGCATTAAAAAATCTTCTGGTGTATCTGCTTCATATGGTTTAAATGTTCCCAAGCCAACATGCAAAGTAATATCTACCATATTGATTTGTTTCTTCTTCAACTTTTGAATAACATTTTCGGTTATATGCAAACCTGCTGTTGGTGCTGCAACAGACCCTTTTTCTTTTGCATAAATTGTTTGATAACGAATTGTGTCTGAATCTTCGGCTTTTCTATGTAGATAAGGAGGTAAAGGTATTGTCCCAATATCTTCTAATAAAGCACCCAAAGTAATAGGTTCATCCCATTGAAATCTTACAATTCCTTGTGTATTATTTCTTTCAAGTATTTCTGCTTTTAATGTATAATGTTTGGCCATACATTCAAGAATTGTACCTGGAGTAAGATTTTTTCCTCCAATCATACATTCCCATATACTCTCTTTTTCTTGTGTAAGGGCTTCGGCTGCACTTCCTTGAATAGGTTCTATTAATAATAATTCAGCTTTACCGCCTGTTTGTTTATGAGCATATATTCTTGCTTTTATTACTTTAGAAGCATTCACTATTAACAGCGAATGTTCTGGTAAAAAGGAATCTATTTCATGAAAGACAGAATCAGTAAATGGATTAATTTCATGTTGATTCACGATTAATAATTTACTTTCATCTCTTTGTTCCTTAGGGAACAGAGCTATGTTTTCATCTGGCAATGAATAGGAAAGGACTGATTGATCAAATGTAGGAATCATAGAGATAATATAAAAAAAGCCCTGCTGAGGCGTTCAACAGGACTTTTTCTTAATATATAATGTTTTAAAGATTAAGAACAACCGCTAGTAGTGCCACAATCTTCACAAACTGTACAGCTACCATTCCTTTTAACTCTCATAGAGCTACAAGTAGAGCATTGTTCACCTGTATAGCCTTTTGCTTTTGCTTCAAATACTTTTTGAGTTCCATTTCCAGTATTTTTAATAGTTGAAACAGCTTCGACAAGCTCTGGAATTGATTCTGTAGAAACAGCTTTAACATGTGCACTAGATTTTGAAGTGATTTTAGAAGCTTCTTCATCTACAGCCTGAACATGTACAAAATCGGTGCGATTTAGATAATCATATCCTAATGAACGGAAGATATAGTCTAAAACTGAAGTTGCATTTTTAATTGCATCATGTCCTTGCACAGGACCAGCTGGTTCGAATCGAGTGAATGTAAAGGAATCTACAAGTTCATCTAAAGGAATTCCATATTGTAAAGCTTTGGAGGCCAATACAGCAAAACAATTCATTAATCCTTTAAATGAAGCTCCTTCTTTATACATGTCAATAAAAATTTCACCTAAAGTGCCATCTTCAAATTCACCTGTTCTTAAAAAGACTTTGTGTCCACCAACATAGCCTTCACGAACAAAACCACGACGCTTTTTAGGTAATCTTCTGCGCTCGGCTCTGTGATATACTCTTTCTACGATACGTTCTTGTACTTCTGCTGGGCCTTGTGTTTCATCTAAAGATTGCTCATCTCCAAGCATGATTATCTCATCTAAATCTTCATCATTCGAAGAATTTAACGGTTGTGATAATTTAGATCCATCACGGTATAGTGCAATAGCTTTTACGCCTGTTTTCCATGCTTGGTGATATACTTCACCAATTTCGCTAACTAATGCTTCGGCTGGCATATTTACTGTTTTAGAAATAGCACCAGAAATAAAAGGTTGCGCTGCAGCCATCATGCGAACATGGGCCATATGTTGTATAAAGCGTTTTCCTTTTTTACCGCATTTATTTGCACAATCAAAGATTGCTAAATGCTCATCTTTTAGATGAGGCGCACCTTCAATTGTCATAGATCCGCAGATAAAATCATTTGCTTGTTCAATTTCTGCTTTGGTATATCCAAGCTCTTTAAGCATATCAAATGAATAATCATTGAGTTGATCTTCAGTAAAGCCAAGTCCAAGACAAAAATCCTCGCCTAAAGTCCATTTATTGAATGCAAATTTTACATCGAATACATTGTCTAATTGGCTATTCACGGCATCAATTTTTTCGTCCGTAAATCCATTTTCTTTTAAGCTTTGACGATTAATTGTCTGGCATCCAACCAAGGTACCATGTCCTTTGCAGTATTTTTCTATATCTTCTATTTCTGATTCAGAATAATGAAGATTAACAAGTGCTTTTCTTACAGATTGATTTACAATCTTGAAATATCCACCACCTGCTAACTTTTTAAATTTGACAATAGCAAAATCAGGTTCAATACCTGTAGTATCGCAATCCATAACTAAGCCAATGGTGCCAGTTGGTGCAATAACAGAAACTTGCGCATTCCTATAACCAAACTCTTCGCCCAAAGCAAGTGCTCTATCCCAGGCTTGTCGGGCTGCTGTAAGAAGATTTGCTGGAACAAATTCTGGATTAATTGGCATCGGCTTAATTAATAATTCATCGTATTCAGATTCATCAACACCATAAGCGGCATTTCTATGATTTCTGATTACACGAAGCATACTTTGCTTATTGGCTTCATAGCGTGGAAAAGACTTCACATCTCTTGCCATTTCGGCGCTTGTAGCATACGATTCACCTGTCATGATAGCAGTAATAGCCCCACTTATCGCCAAAGCTTCTGGAGAATCATATGGGATTCCATTAATCATAAGAATAGTACCAAGATTGGCATATCCTAAACCTAATGTTCTAAAATCATAACTTCTTTGGGCTATTTGCTTTGATGGGAAATGTGCCATCAAAACAGATATTTCTAATACAATTGTCCATAAACGTGTTGCATGGCGAAAATCTTCAATACGGAATTCACCATTTTCTTCGATAAATGTGCCTAAATTTAAACTTGCTAAATTACAAGCAGTATCATCTAAGAACATATATTCAGAACATGGATTAGAGCCATTGATACGTCCATCAGCTGGGCATGTATGCCATTCATTAATTGTGGTATCATATTGCAAACCTGGATCTGCAGATTTCCATGCACTGATATTTATCTTATTCCACAAATCTCGCGCTTTAATCGTTTTAGCTATTCCACCATTTGTTCGCCATGTAAGATTCCACATATCATCGTTTTCTACGGCTTTCATGAAATCATTTGTAACACGAACTGAATTGTTGGAATTTTGTCCACTTACAGTTACATAAGCTTCAGACTCATAATGTGTATCATAACTATCAAAATTAAGAGAAGTAAAACCCTGATCTACTAGTGCAAGCACGCGATATATTTGATTGATCGGTATTCCGCGATATAATGCATTTTGTATCAACATATTTAGCTTTTCATTTTCTTTGCGATCTGAACCATTTGCTATTGCTTCATCTACTATCGCTTTTAAAAATGTTGCACTAATTTTTGAGCCTGCTACTAAAGCAGCAACTTTATCTTCCTCTTGGGCTTTCCACTCTATGAATTCCTCGATATCTGGGTGATCTATATTAACAATCACCATTTTTGCTGCACGCCTTGTTGTACCACCGGATTTAATAGCTCCGGCTGCTCTATCAAAAATTTTCAAGAAACTTAATAATCCTGAAGAATTTCCCCCACCTGATAATTTTTCATTTTTTCCACGTAAAGAAGAAAAATTTGAACCAGTTCCAGAACCGTATTTAAAAATACGTGCCTCTCTGGTTACTAAGTCGAAAATTCCGCCTTCATTAACTAAATCATCGCTTACAGACTGAATAAAACATGCATGGGCCTGAGCACGTGAATATGCATCAGGTGACTCCTGCATTTTACCCGATTTTGGATCTACATAATGATGTCCTTGTGCACTACCGGTAATATTATATGCATAGTGTAAACCAGTATTAAACCATTGTGGAGAATTTGGAGCTGCCATTTGTTTTAATAGCATATATGAAATTTCATCATAAAAAACAGAGGCGTCTTCTGCGGTATCAAAATATCCATATTTTTCACCCCAATGCTTCCAACTGCCAGCCAAACGGTTAACCACTTGTTTTAGTGAAGTTTCTGGACCCAAAACTTGATTTCCCTTCTCATCTAATAGAGGGCTTCCATCCTTTTGTACTTGAGGTACGCCAGCTTTTCTAAAGTATTTTTGGGCTAATATATCTGTAGCTACTTGAGACCACTGAGAAGGAACTTCTATATTATCCATCTGAAACACAACTGAACCATCGGTGTTTCTTAATATAGATGATCTCTTCGTATAGTCGAATTGATCAAAAGGGCTTGTTTCGGCATGTGTAAAACGTCGCACTAATCTCATAAGAGTGCCTCTAAAAAATATTTTTATAATATGCTGCATTTCGGATTGGGGAAATCCGAGGTGCAAGATACATAAAAATTAGACTCCTAAAAAAAGGAATCTTTGATATTAAAAGAAAATATTATTCACATAATTAAGGTATTTCAGGCAATAGCGTTTCTACAGTAGAATATACGATAGAGAAAGTAAGCTTCTGAGCAAAAAACCTTATCATATTAGAAAAAAAGTATGATAAGTAACAAAAAAAAGAATGGGATCTTGTTTCAGTTAAGTCGAAAAATCTTGCATGTTGCATTGCCTTAATTCAAATTTAGAACTTTGTTATTAACAAAAAAATCTTGTGGAAAACTTTTATTTCAATAAAAATTCTCATACAAAAAGTAGTCTGTCAAAAACGTTGCTATGTCTATTTTTTTTCTTGTTACTCTTAATTCACTACTCATAATTCTTATTTATTTATCTTTTTTTTAACATCGATATGTGATTTTAACCATTCATATCGAGTAATATTTTGAATAGAAAAAGATACAGTTTTTTTCTATTTTGAATATATGATGAGATAATGATGAACGATATTGTTTCATCATACGTCAAACTCATGCATTACTTAATATGTAATTTCCTTCATTCAGTATTCATCTTCGAAATGCGCATGAATAGACCTCACATATCGAGCTTTACATTTCTGATTTTGTGCTTTCTACTGTCTTTGCATATTTCACCAAATATAGAAGCCCAACAATTTGGAAAGAATAAAGTTCAGTATCAATCTTTTGATTGGAAGATTATTAAAACAAAACATTTTGATGTCTATTTTGCAGAGGAAGGAGAATACCTAGCTCGTTATGCAGGAATCATCGCTGAAAAATCACTTATTTCTATTGAAAAAAGACTTTCTTATTCTATTACAAAACGTATTTCTTTAATAATCTATAATTCTCATAATGAGTTTCAGCAAACAAATGTAGTAGACCAATTTATGCAAGAAGGCATTGGGGGTGTAACTGAATTATTCAAGAATAGGGTTACTTTACCATTCGAGGGCGTTTACGATCAATTTAATCATGTTATTCATCATGAATTGGTGCATGCGGTATTAAATGACATGTTTTATGGTGGCTCTGTTCAAAACATGGTTTCAAATAATATAAGGACAGAAATTCCTTTATGGATGAATGAAGGATTAGCAGAATATGAGGGTAATGGTGGCTATGATACCCAAACTGATATGTTTATGCGTGATATGGCTTTGAGTGAATATCTAAAGGATATTTCTTCATTAAATGGATATTTAGCATATAGGGGCGGACAAGCATTTTATTGGTATATAGCTGAAAAGTATGGTGAAAGAAAAATTGGAGAATTAATCAATAGGTTAAGAATAAGTTCAGATCTTTCCATTGCTTTTAAGGGAACTTTTGGAAAAAATCTTGAAGATTTTTCTGAAGAATGGATTAGAGAAATGAAAAAAAAGTATTTACCAGATTTAGACAAGTTTCAGGGATTGGATGAATTTGCAAAAAGAATAACGAACCATGAAAAAGATCATAGTTTCTACAATTCATCTCCTGCAATTTCTCCCGATGGTGATCAATTAGCATTTATATCCAATCGAGATGATTTTTTTGGAGTATTTCTGATGGATTTAAATTCTCCTACTAAAGAGACAATAGAGCTTATTAGTAGTGGACGATCTATAGATTTTGAAGAACTTAATATTCTTACTCCCGGAATTTCTTGGTCGCCAGATGGAAAGAAACTAGTTGTTTCAGCAAAATCAGCTGGAGAAGATGCTCTGTATATCGTTGATGTGAAAACCGGAGATTATCAAAAAAAACTATTTGGAATACGGTCTTTGTCTTCAGCTTTGTGGTCCCCAGATGGCTCTTCAATTGCATTTGTAGCATCTGTAGGCGAACAACCCGATTTGTGGTTATATGATGTTAAAACAGGAGAAATAATAAGGGCAACAGATGATATTTTTACAGATATGTTCCCTGCTTGGTCGCCAGATAGTAAATCACTTTATTTTATATCAGATAGGGCAGACAATACCAATGGTGATTTTAAAGCAATTGATTTTGCTATGTGGCGCCATAATCCAAAACAAAGTGATATTTACTCTTTAGATATCGAAACGAAAAATATGGAACGATTAAGTTTTGATCCTTATTCAAAAAAAACATCTTTAGCTGCTACCAATGATGGAAAAAATCTTTTATATGTTTCCGATCAAAATGGTATTGGGAATTTATATTCTATGGATTTGAGTGATTTAACATCATCTGCTAAAACAAATTCTATCAGTGGTATGACTCAGATTTCTTTATCTAAAGATGCATCTACGATGTTTTTCACTTCACAAATTAAAGGCGGCTATGATCTTTTCGAATTAAGATTTCCTTTAGAAAGAACTTCATTTGATTCATTGCCATTAACGAAATTCAAAATTTCAGAAAAAGACAATCTAAATCCATTATCATCTAATAAGATCATCGGTATTAAGGATACTAATAAAGCTCAGAAGCTTATTGGATATGGTAAAGCAGTAGAAATAGAATTTTCTAGACAACAAGTCATTCAACCAAATAAAGAAATCTCACAATTACAAAGAGAACCGACTGAATCTACTTTTGCTTTGTATGATAATGCCAATATCGAAGATATAATTGCGGATACAGCCTTAACTCCAGTTCAAGACTACAAGATCAGTTTTTCTAATGATATTATTTTAAGCAATGCAAGTTTTAATACCTTTTGGGGATATCAAGGTGTAACACAAATGTTGTTTAGTGATATGCTTGGTGATCATCAAATTTATTTTCAAGCTAATTTATTTCTAGATTTAAGAAATAGTAATTTTTTACTAGCATATACTTATTTACCTGATATTATAGATTGGCAAGTTTCTGCTCAACATAATGTTGGTTTTGGATATAGTTATAGGGCTAATTCATCATATGTTTATCTATATCGTTTTAGAAATTTTGGATTAAATGCTTCTGGCTCATATCCTTTATCACGATTTAGAAGAATAGAGCTTGGTACTAATTGGCTTAATCTAAGCAAAGAAAATATAGAAGACCCTACGGAACCTTCTATTACTAAAAATTACTTAGTTACAGAATCAAAAATGGTTTTTGATAATACAGCACCAGGTTGGTATGGCCCATCTCAGGGTACTCGATATTCTATTGGCATTAAAGCTACTCCAAAACTTAGTGAAAATACTGCAGGTTTTGCATCTTTAAATGGTGATTTTAGACAATATTTTACTGTATCACAGGACTTATTATGGTTTGCAATTAGGGGCACAGGCGGTTTAGCATTCAGTACAAATCCAGATCAGCGTTTTTATTTTGTAGGTGGAACTGATAATTGGATCAATCGATCTTTTGCAAATAACACTTTACCTTTTCGGGAGCCAGAAGATTTTGCTTTTATGAATTATGCTTTGCCATTAAGAGGTTGGAATGTGAATGAAAGAAATGGTTCAAAATTCTTTTTAATGAATGCAGAACTTAGATTCCCATTATTTAGAGCCTTATTGGCTGGCCCAATTCCTGTTATGATTCAAGCATTTCAAGGGGCATTATTTATGGATATTGGAACAGCATTTACCAATGATTTCTCTACAAAACTTGCTATGCCAGGTGATACCTTTAAATATTTCTATCCTCAATCTGGTGATATTTTAATGAGCACAGGAATTGGTATCAGATCATTTCTAATTGGACTCCCAATACGAGTAGATATAGCATGGAGAAATCAATATATCGGTTGGTCCGAACCGCAATGGATGTTTTCTATCGGTGGTGATTTCTAAAAATTTTTTTCTAATAGAATGGAATCCTGAATAGCAGATTTCTCTATATCATTCGCAATTGCTGGTTGTTTTTTTGCATTCATAAATGTATACCTAGGATGAAATTGAATTATTTTCCCTTTATAGAAATAACATTGTAAAAAATAGGCTTGTCTTACCCCTTTTTTATAGGTTTGATCGAACAAAAAGTTACCTGTCCCATAAAAGATATTTTTGCCTTTGTATATACCTATTTCCTGAACAATATGTGCCTGTGAACCTATAACAACATCTGCACCATAATCTATCAGCTTTTTGCAAATCGTCTTTTGAGAACCATGAGGAGCATATGAATCTACTTCACTAAACTGTACGCATGCAATGATATAATCAATATGCGCCTTGTTTTTTAGAGAATCTATCAAAGTTCTAGCCTTTTCATCTGAATATCGATTGGCTCCTGGTCTATTTCCAGCACATTCACCTAAAGGACATCGCTCATTAAATCCTATCCATGCAATCTGAGACGAATCTTTAAGCTTTACAATTAATGGTTTGGCTGCTTCCTGAACTGTGCTTCCCCCTCCAAAGTATCTGATATTATTATCTTTATACCATTGCAATGTTTTATTATATGCTGGTATTCCTGCATCTATATTATGATTACCGGTTAATTCTACGATAGATGATCTTAATTTTTTTACTATTTCTAGATGTTTTGATTTTGTTGCAAAAGATAATTTCATTCCGCTATATGAGCATGAATCATCTATCGATACTTCATTACTAATATGTACTAATTCGGGTTTTAAAAAATATGGTTTAATATACATTAAGTAATTATCTATACTATGTTTATCCAAATAAGCACCAGTACCACGAGTAATTGCCGTAACACCAGTATGTATATAAGAAGTAATCTGTTTATATGGATTAGATGTCTGCCCATTTTTTTTAATCCACAAAGGATATTGATTGTATTGTTCAAAAAAATCAATGGAATCTACCGAAACAGATAGAAATCTAGAATCTACAGAATCAATTGTGGTAATGATAAAATGTTGTTCTTTTGTTGAGAGATTAGAAAGAGAAGTAGAAGCTTGTAATTCGATATGAAATATTGATTGGAGTTCATCTTTGATATCCGAAGTATAGAATAGTTTTCCGGATTTTAACAATAAAGGTATATCTTTATAATTGATAGATTCTTGCCTATTAAGATAAGATTTTAGAATAATCAAGGGAATGCTATCTGAAACAGGCGGAATGATAAATGTTTGGTTTTGTTGATTAGAATTCTGTTTACATGATATTGACAAGATAAACAGCGCAATACTTGACATCCATAATACTATGTGATTTTTCATTATTCTTTCCTTTTCTTAGCCCTAAAAAATAAAGTGAAAGATATATTATCAATACATATCAAATCTTTGAATATAACATTGTATTACTTCTGTGACAGATAATATTCAACTTCCAAAACGTCTCCCAAACTACCCATAAATACTGGTGATCTTTGATGTATATGAGTTGGAATAATATCCAAGATACGATTATATCCATCTGTAGCTCTTCCACCAGCTTGTTCGATTATCATTGCCAATGGATTTAACTCATAGAGCAATCGTAATTTGCCATGAGGATTATGGCTATCAGCGGGATACATAAAAATGCCACCATAAATTAATGTTCTATGTATATCCGCTACTGCTGTGCCAATATATCGTAATGTATATGGTCTTGAAGTCTCAGCATGATTTTCTTTTAAATAATCAATATATCTTTTTAAACCATCAGACCATCTTAAATAATAACCTTCATTAACACTATAAATTTTACCCTTATGCGGCATCCTTACTTTTTCATGTGTTAATAAAAAATCTCCAATAGTTTGATCATAAGTAAAAACATCTACGCCATTGCCAGAAGTATATACCAATGTTGTAGCACTACCATAACAAGCATAGCCAGCTGCAACTTGCTTAAAACCTGGCTGCAAAACATCTTCTTCTGTACCATCGTCTATCGAGCTTGGGTCTAATCGCCTATATATAGAAAATATGGTACCTATAGTTGTATTAACATCAATATTTGAAGAGCCATCCAAAGGATCAAATAATAAAACATATTTTCCTTTAGGATATTCTTGGGGAATTTGAATAATCCCTTCTGATTCTTCTGAAGCCATGACGCAAAGATGTCCGCCATGATCCATAGCCCTAAAAATGACTTCATTAGCAAATTCATCTAATTTTTTGACGGTTTCACCGTGAACATTTGTAGAATCAGTCATTCCCAAAATATCATTAAGTCCAGCCCTACGAACATCTCGAGCAATAATACGCAATGCAAGAGTTAAATCCCTGAGTAATCTGGAATATTCTCCTGTTGCAGTAGGATGATATTGCTGCTCTTCAGCAATATGCCTCTCTATTGTAACTAGTCTGGAAACCTTTAAAAACGACATAATAATTAAGACAATAAAGAAATAGTTTTTGATGGCATCGTGAAATGATATTTTGCATATAAGCCATCGGAATTTAATGTTAAATTACCATTACACTCGGTATTTTGCAATTAACTTTCATTCATTTATTCATATTCCTTTGACAAAATGTCACAAATTCATTCTAGAAATTCAGACATAGTTAGCACTGACAAATCAATAGAAGACGATATTGATATTTCACTTCGCCCTTCTTCTTTTGATGATTTTACTGGGCAGAAAAAAATTGTCGATAATTTGAAAGTTTTTATTGCTGCTGCTAGAAAAAGACATGAAGCATTGGATCATGTTTTACTTACAGGGCCTCCTGGTTTAGGTAAAACTACATTAAGTTATATCATTTCTCATGAAATGGGTACTGCAATAAAATCTACGTCTGGTCCAGTTTTAGAAAAACCTGGTGATTTAGCAGGTTTACTTACAAATCTAAATGAGGGTGACATCTTATTTATTGATGAAATTCACAGGCTATCTCCTATAGTAGAAGAATATCTTTATTCTGCAATGGAAGATTATCAATTGGATATTATGATTGATTCAGGCCCTTCTGCAAGATCTATTCAGATAGCTTTACCAAGATTCACCTTAGTTGGAGCTACCACCCGAGCCGGATTATTAACCGCTCCATTAAGGTCTAGATTTGGTGTTGTAAGTAGATTAGATTATTATTCTCATAAAGACTTATTTTCTGTAGTACTTAGATCTGCTCAATTATTAAAAGTTCCTATTGATGATGACGGTGCATTCGAAATTGCTCGTAGATCAAGGGGAACCCCAAGAATTGCCAATCGTTTATTGAGACGTACTAGAGATTTTGCAGAGATAAAAGGAAAAGGTATCATTACAAATGAGATTGCTAAAATAGCTCTAACTGCATTAGAAGTAGACGAATTTGGTTTGGATGAAATGGATAAAAGAATCCTTGTTTCTATCATGGATAAGTTTGGTGGTGGGCCTGTTGGACTGTCTACTTTGGCGGTAGCTGTTGGAGAAGAATCAGGAACTTTAGAAGAAGTATATGAGCCGTTTTTAATCCAACAGGGGTTCATGCACAGAACCCCTCGTGGACGGGAAGCTACCGATATATGTTATCAACATTTTGGTATTCAAAGAGGCCAAAAAACAGATGCTCTATTTTAATGCATTTTCTATATCTGTTTTCATTTCAGCACTCATTGGGTCTATATTCGATTTATAGCGCTTTATTAATTTTCCATTTTTGTCTATAAGGAATTTTTCAAAATTCCATCCAATCTCTCCAGCAAGATTTGAATTTGCCGCGCCTGAAGTTAAGAAGGTAAATAGTGGATGTTTATCATTACCTTTTACAGATATTTTGCCGTACATATTGAAGGTAACATTATATGATGACGAACAAAATGTTTTAATTTCTTGATCAGTACCAGGCTCTTGTCCTCCAAAATTATTTGCAGGAAAACCTAATACCATAAAACCTTTGTTTTTATACTCTTGATAGACTTTTTCAAGATTTGCATATTGAGATGTATATCCACATCTTGAAGCCACATTGACTATCAAGCACACTTTGCCCTGATATGTAGACATCTTTTTGGGAACCCCATCTATCGTATTTAAGGTAAAATTGTAAAAACCTGATTTGTCATCATTTGATACTAATTCATTACACTGTATCGTTGTCATACCTATTAACCCCAAAGAACATATCAATAATAATTGATTAAATAATGATTTCATTGTATTTCCTTAAAAACTTTTATAACTACTATCTTTACGAATTGGTTCCTCAAAAAAACATTTAAAAGACGGCTTGATTATTTTTTTGAATCTGGAAATTGAGTTATAAAAACTTTAAGTAAAGATTCTACTTCTTTGGCTTTCATACCTGAACTAGATTCATTATTATTGGCCAATATTGATAAAAGCCCTGAGGATTCATTTGTACCTGAACCATAAGATTCTATTATATCTTCATTTGGTGATAACATCAATGTTACGGCATAAACTATCAAAAGAATGAACTCTAATCCTAAAGCAAAAAGTATAATAGATGGTTCACTTGATGGAATAAATTTTAGACCTCTAATACCAATAATAATAATCAAAACAGCTGCGCCTATATATACCAGTCCCAATATTGTATTGCTATATTGTGTTGTAAAATAAGAACGCATATAAAAACGGATGGCACTTTGTGTTCGAAGAAATGATTCAAGCATATTACTTGACTCTTGCCAAAACAATGCATCTTGTAAATTAACTACCTGCCCTACTGTTATTTGATATTCATTTGCTAAATCATGGATATCTCTAATATCTGCATCCAAAATTCTATTACGAATATCTTCGATTTCTGCGTCTGTGTGCTCGCCATATAAGCTTAATGCAATATTATCCAAAGCATTCATTATTTCTCTGCTAATCTTTTGTCTTATTAATCCAACAGATTTAGGTAAAAATGCTACGATATATACTCCTAAAGCTATACCTATAAAAAGTACCAAGGGAAATAAAGCCAAAGTAGGATTAAACAAATATCTAGCAACTAACTTTTTTCCCTCAATAATATCTGCTGATGATCTTTCAATAATTCCCCATTGAGTTAACATATTTGTTGTGATATTTTCTTTAGGTGCGCCCTCTGCAATTCTATATTCTAAAATAGACCCATCATAACTAACATCAGCATGCATAAATGAAATAAAAAAACTCTCCATCAAAGGAATACCAATCAACAGATGTACACTTGAAATAAATGTCAAACATAATACAGCAAATAATACATATTGAACAACAGTATTCTTACTCAGTTCAAAATACTGTGATCTAGAATTATGTGTATGTTGCTGATCTTGACTCATATTTAAAATGTATTCTGGAACATCTTTATTATAGTTTAAAACAAAAAACTAATACCATTACATACCAAAAACATAATAAAAAAAAAGGACATGATTCACTCATGTCCTTAACTAATTTTTATGCATTCTTAACGAACGTCTTGGCTAACAAATGGCATAATTGCCAGATGACGCGCATATTTAATTGCTAATGCTACCTGACGCTGCTGAATAGCAGATACGCCTGTAATACGACGTGGTAATATCTTACCTTGATCATTAATAAAACGTTGTAAAGCTTTTGGCTCTAAATAATCAATCACACGGGTTTTGCCCATTGGATTGGTTTTCTTTTTAGATACATTACGCTTATTACGATTATTCGTTAAAAAAGGGTTATTAACCGCATTTAATGGTTGTTGTCTCATAATCATTCTTCCTTCCCTACTGCTGGTGTTTTGAAAGCCTTAGTTTTTTCAAAACGCTTATTAAAGCGTTCTACACGACCGGCTGTATCTACTAACATTTGTTTGCCGGTAAAAAATGGATGACTCTTGGAATCAATCTCAAGAACCATGCGATCACTTTTATAACAGGAGCGTGTATGATAGATTGTGCCATCTGTCATTACAATTTCTACCTGATGATAATAAGGATGAAGATTTTTTTTCATAATTACTTCTTATCTGGATATATCAATTTTATCAATTTCTGAAAGATCATTTATCTTCACAAAACGCTCTAGATACTTCAAATTACCTTTTTCTGAGTGATAAGGTTTAATAACCTTAACATTAAGGCGAGTATCAACCACCTTTTTGCTCATCTTATCACCGAATGTTTGCTTCTTAGCCATAATAGCTCATTAAACGTTTAATTCTAAAAACCAGGATTTCAAAAATAAGAGTATTTATACTATTTACAAAATATTTTGTGAATAAGTTTTGATAAATGATAATATCATCCTATTTATATTATTCCTGTGCTGCCAAAGCCTCCTGTTCCTCTTTCGGTTTCAGTTAATTCATCTACTGGATTCCATTCTACAATTGTATATGCAGCAATTACGATTTGTGCAATTCTTTCTTGGGATTGTACTATATAATCTTGTTTACTAAAATTGGCTAGAATCACTTTAATTTCTCCGCGATAATCACTGTCTATAGTACCAGGAGCATTCAGAGCAAAAACACCAGATTTTGCCGCTAAACCACTTCTTGACCTAACTTGGCATTCATAACCACTTGGTAATGCTATAGCGATTCCAGTTGGCACCATAACAATACCACCAGCAGGAATGATAAGTTGTTCTTCTATAGCTGCGTGTAAATCCATACCTGCAGAACCAGTTGTGGCATAAGAAGGTAAATTTCCTGCATATGGGCCACATCGTTTTATTTGTATATTCATAGTTTTTCTTTACTTAATAAATGATGACCAAGCATATTCAGATGGAACTTTTCTATCTAATTCAGCAAGTTCAATAAGATATTTAGCAGTATATTCTACTACCCATGAAAAATTATCTTCTTGAACAGATTGTCTATCAGCATCTGGTGCAGGGTTCATATAATCGATTGCATATGGTATTCCATTTCTTATAGCAAATTCTATCGTATTCATTTCATAGTTTAATGCTTTGCATAATGTGATACAATACTCTGTTAATGTCTCCACCATTTTATTTGATGGAGAAAAATCTGCCTGATATCTTAAATGAGCAGGATTTCTGGGTTCATATGGCATGATATGAACATATTTCATTCCAATACAATAGCATCGATAATATTCTGTAAAATCTATGCTTTCTTGTAATGTCATTACAAGATTTTGCGTTTGATTATACACTTCAAAAAATTCCTGTTCAGATTCAATCTTATATACATGTTTCCATCCTCCACCATCAAAAGGTTTTAGAAAAGAAGGAAATCCTGTATATGAAAATATGTTTTCCCATTGCAATGGATATATAAGATTACTCATTGATTCAGAAGTTGTTTCAGGCGGATGATCTTTGCTAGGTAGTAAAACAGTTTTAGGGACAGGGATCCCCAATTTTGAGGCTACACTATAATTAAAAAATTTATCATCTGCACTGCTCCAAAAAGGATTATTGATAATTCTTGTTCCACCTAAGCTTGCTAATTTAAGTAAAGACCGATAAAATGGAATATCCTGCGATATCCGATCTAAAATAACATCATAATCTAATAATTGCCCCTCCATAACAGCGCCTATTAAAACAGGTTCGGCTATGATATGCGGCTGTTCAAACTGTATTTTTTGTATCAATGCTAATGGGAATGATCTCTCCATTCCATACAAAATCCCTATCTTTTTTTTAGATTGTTTCATAATTATTACGTGTTCTGCATAAAAAAAGCCCCATTAACAAAATTGCAAGGGGCTTGATTTCAATTACATGAATTTAAGCAGCTGGATAAACAGATACTTTTAAACGAGTAGAATCTTTACGCTCAAATTTAACAATGCCATCAACAAGTGAAAACAAAGTATAATCTTTGCCAATACCTACATTATTACCTGCATGGTATCTAGTTCCACATTGACGAACAAGGATATTTCCAGCTTTCACAACTTGGCCACCAAAACGCTTAATGCCACGTCGCTTGGAATTTGAGTCACGGCCGTTCCTGGTAGATCCGGCGCCTTTTTTATGTGCCATAATATAACTCCTGTATTATCCGAGTTTAATATCATTAATTTGAATCTGTGAATATTGCTGGCGATGGCCATTGAGCTTACGATAACCTTTACGACGTTTTTTCTTGAATACAAGAACTTTATCGCCTTTACCATGAGCCAATATAGTTGCAGTTACACTGCCACTAATATATGGACAACCAACAGTAATATTGGATTCTTCTCCACCAAGGAGAATATTAGAAAACTCTATTGTAGAACCTACTTCAGCATCCAATAATGGAACTGTTAAGGTGTCGGATGCACGTACAGTAAACTGCTGTGCTGAAATTTCAACTACTGCGAACATGATGTTTTCAGTTGATCTTAATAATGAATGTGATTCTCATTTTTGAGAACTGCAAAACTACATGATTTGAATTATTCTTACAAGAAAAAGTTTTTTAAACTGATTTTAAGGCAAGTCTTTTATGATGGTAAATATACCAGTTGCAATACAATCAGCATGAATCGAAGATTTTATTTTTTGTTCATCTTCTAATAATTCAAAGAGAATATGTGCATCTCCACCTAGCAAGACAATTGAATATTCTGGGAATTGGCTACTATATTCTTTAACTGCACCTTTTATTGCTGTATTAATTCCTGCATATATTGCATCGATAGAATTTTTTCCTATCGAATATTTTAGAGAATCTGGTTGCAATTTTGGTAATTGAGCAGTAGAATTATGTAAGGAAGCATGCATTGTAGAGAATCCTGGCATAATGGCACCGCCCAAGCAAACACCATCAATATTAAGCACATTTACAGTAATTGCAGTACCACAGTCTATCGTAATAAAAGGCGCGGAAGTGAATTGCAGAGCTCCAATTATACCAAGAACTCTATCATATCCAATACCTTTTATACAAGAAAAATCAGGGTATGAAGCATTATATGCAATATCTCCTGCATTAATCCATGATATACTACTTAGTTTAGAACACTTTTGTATAAGTTTGGCTTCGTCTACAGCATTAACAGAAGAATAGCCAATTATTGCTGATTTCTGTTGCATAACACTTTGTATGCATTCGAAAGCTTCATCAATCCAGTTTGTTTTATCATAAGCAATTGCTTTAATCAGCAATGGTCCTTCGGCATATATTTTTAGCCTAGTATTTCCAAAGTCTAAAGCAATAAAAATCGTTTGTAGTAACAATGCTTCAGTTCCAGCACATTATGGAATAATTGGTGGTGGTGGTTGCATAATATTACCACAATTCTTGCATGTTCTATTATCTATAGAAGAATAAAAACGATCAAATACAGGTGGTAATTGCTTCACAATATCTTTAACGGGTAAAAATTCTTCATATAATTTAGAAGAGCAAGATTCACAGAACCACATAAAACCATCTAGTTCATGTTCTAATCTTTTTCTCTCCATCACTAATCCAATAGTGTTTACACCTCTTTGTGGAGAATGTGGCGTTTTAGGAGGCAATAAAAAGATATCACCTTCATTAATGTGAATATCCCTTTGTGTACCATCTTCAATAATTTTGACGGTAATATTTCCTTCTAATTGATAGAAAAATTCTTCGCCTTCATTATAGTGATAATCTTTCCTTGAATTTGGCCCACCAACCACCATAACGATAAATTCTGTGTCCTGATAAACGGCGATATTACCCACAGGAGGTTTGAGAAGATGGCGATGTTCATCAATCCACTTTTTAAAATTAAATGCGCCTTGTATAGCCATGATATTACCTTATGTACAATATGATTGAATTGTGCTAAACTACTAAATAGAATATATATAAATATCAACCTTCATAACGATCGATGGTAGTAATTCCTTTTACTTTTCTCACTTTGTCGAAAAGACGATGAAGATGATCTGTATTTTTTACAAAAACAGTGACAATTCCTTTAAACTCTGAACCTACTGCATGAATATTGACACTTCGAATATTTGTATTATTAAATCCAACTATTGCATTCGTAACTTCGTGTAAAAGGCCTGGCCTATCTTCACCTTCTAGTTTAATTGCTGTAATAAATTCACCTTGTTGAACCGATGCCCACTGAAGTTGGACAATTCTGCCCTGAATTTTATCTTGTAAGTCTATCAAATTTTTACATGTTTTTCGATGTACTTTGATAGCAGACCCTGTTGCAACAATTCCCATTATATGGTCGCCGGGGACGGGGTTGCAGCATTTTGCATAGTCATATGCAATAGAAGATGAGGCACCTTTGCTACCGATTACAAAGATTCCATTAGAACTTTCTCTTACTGTTTTAAGGATTGTTTCTTGTTTAGGTACCGAAGACACTTGGTCTGGATCTTTTGCTCCGGGCTTTAACCTTTCTTTAATAAGAGCAATATTTAAGTCTACATTTGCTTCATTATTACCAAGTTTAAAATAGAAGTCGCCTTTATTTTCAAATTTCAGTATTTGTAAAATCTTTTCTAGCATATCGTCATCAATATGCAGATTATGTTTTTTTATTTTTCTATCCCACAGTTCTTTACCTTCTGCCGTAAGTGTTCTTTTTTCTTCATTTAGGTGCTTTCTTATGCCTTGTTTTGCTTTATGGGTAACAATAAATCGTTCCCAATCTCTATTTGGGTTTTGATTTTTGGAAGTAATAATTTCTACTTGTTCACCATTTTGCAATTTATAATCTAGCGATACGATGCGTCCATTTACTTTAGCGCCAATACAATGCAAACCGATAGCTGAATGAATCTCGAAAGCAAAGTCAACTGGAGTGGATTTAATTGGTAAAACACGCAATTCACCTTGGGGAGTAAACACTTGAATTTCTTGCTGATATAAATTTAGTTTAAAGCTTTCTAATAATTGCTGAACATCTTCATCACCAACATTTTCACTAGTAAAAATTTCTTTCATCCAATTAGCCCATTCTTCTAAATCTTTACCTCCAAACGTAAAATTCTTTCCTAAAGATTGTTGTTTATAGTTAAAATGGGCTGCAACACCTTTTTCTGCAATTTCATGCATAGATTTAGTTCTTATTTGAACTTCTACTCTTTTGCCATCACCAGCAATAACTGTTGTGTGTAATGATTGATAATTATTTTTTTTGGGAACAGAAATATAATCTTTGAATCGTTCTGGAACTGGCATATAGATTTCTGAAACTAGGCCATAGACAAAAAAGCATTCATTCTTATCATCAGTATTCAAAATGATACGAATAGCAAAAAGATCATATAATTCATCCAAATCTCTTTCACGAACACGCATTTTATTATAAATCGAATATATATGCTTGGGTCTACCAGAGATATCAAATGTTATATTGTTTTCTTTTAGGCGTATAGCGATTGGATCTATAAATTTTGAAATGAAATCCTCGCGTTCTTGTCTGGTACTTTTTAAACCAGTTTTTACAGCATCATATTGTTCTCTATTTAAATATTTAAAGGAAAGATCTTCTAATTCCCACTTTATTGTTCCTAAACCAAATCTATGAGCAAATGGAGCATAAATTTCAAGTGTTTCCAAAGCAATTCTCTTCTTTCTATCTTCAGACAAATGCTCTAGAGTACGCATATTATGAAGTCTATCAGCAAACTTGATTAATATTACTCTAATATCGTCAATCAAAGAAAGTAAGAGTTTTCTATAGCTTTCGGCGCGTGTTATTTCTTTGCTTTTAGAAATGTCTTTTATTTTAGTAACACCATCTACAATTTCAGCTATTTTATTACCGAATTGCTTTCTAATATCTTCTAAAGACACCCTAGGTTCGTGGTCTTCGACGGTATCATGTAATAATGCAGCTGCAACAGAAATATCATCTAATGGAATTTCTCTAACCACAATAAGAGCAACTGCCAATAAATGAGTATAATATGGTTTTCCATCCGCTCTCACATCGTTTTTATGTATGTCCACACAAAAACGGAAAGCTCTTTCTATAAGATCTTCATCTAGTTTATGTAAGCTTAATCTGCATGCCTCTAGCAGTACCCTAAGGTCTTCCTCGGGATTGGTACCCATCGAATCTTCTGCTATATCGGCAAGCATTTTCATATATAGTTATTCTGTTTATGATGATTTCAATACAATGTACAAAATCCACAGAAATTTCACATTGAGCAATCTTCAAAATACCCTGAAACTTTGTACATGAGTAGCAATGTACTTTGGGATACAATTACATATTTTTAATTATTAACATATATGTGAATGGAATGATTTCTAAGAATCCGGCAAAATTCATTTATGTAGCTAGCAAGGGAATATGTTGTACAAAATTATTTTTAGATTTATACAATATTCGGTATCATATCTATCGCTTATTGAAAACTAAAGATTTCATCAGATTCTAATGTAATTCTAATATGTTCATTTGATTCTGCGCGTTCTAGCAGACAAGAAGCAATAATTGAAGCATTAATTGGTTTATATCGTTTATATTTCCCTAAAAATATCCATGAGAATGGCTTATATAGATACATTGCAACTTTTTCTCCAAATCTATATTCTGCTCTGTTCCCTAATAATAAAGAAGGCCTCATAATAGTAATTGCATCAAAATTGTGAGATAAAACAGCGTTCTCTGCTTTCCCTTTACATTGTAAATAAAAATTAGAAGAAGAAGCATCTGCACCAATAGAAGTCACCAAATGAAATCCATGATAATCCAATTGAAATGCATGGTCAGCAAGTAGTCTTACAATTCCGATATCAGTATCTTCAAAGGCTTTTTTAGAACCTGCTTTTTTTATTGTAGTACCAATTGTACAAATCAATTCATCATGATTTTTCATCGTATCAAGCATTAATTCTTTATTGTGCCAATCGCTAATAATTACTTGATTAATAGAATCAGCTATATCAAACTGTGGCGTAGATCTAAACAGAGCAGTTAATTGTATATCATAATCAGAAGCTAAAGCAATAATTTCACGGCCAATCAATCCAGAAGAACCTGCTAGCAATATTTTTTTCATTGAATATCATGATTAAAAATAAAAGGGTTAAAACCATTTCTAAGACTTTCTGGAATTCTTTTAGCTTTTTTGGTTTGTCTATCTGTAGAAACAATAGTACATATACCGTGTCCTAACATTGTAGAATCTCTACATACTACAAACTGTATATCCAAAGATGCTCCTCCTATATGGGAAATCCACACATAAATTGATAGCAAATCATCAATATACCCTGAACTAAGAAATGTACAATTAAACTGAACTCTAAGCATCCAAATTCCTAATTCATCAAATTGTTTATTAGAATATGGATGTCCAGCAGCACGAAATAGTTCTGTTTCTCCGATTTCAAAAAGCCTGATATAATTTCCGAAATATAATATTCCGGCAGCGTCCAAATCACTCCATCGTACTCTTTCTTGTACTTTAATGGCTATAGATGGAATTTCTATTGGTTGTTTTAATGTTTTTGTATTCACATTGTATCCATGGATTAGTAAGCAAAAATACATTACTTGTTTTTAAAAGCAGAAATTGTGTTTGTAAAATGCTGTTTGCGATTTGATTAGATTTGCACATAAAACATCAATGTACTATACAAATATTATCAATTATGAATCAAAACCCTGAACCTGAAGAGCATGGACAATATATACCAAAACCAAAATGGGGATGGAAAGCCATCTATATATTTCTTTTTGTATTAGGATTATCCGGGGGAATTCTAGGATTAATATACAGACAATTACCAAAAAAAAGTGAAGTATTAGCCAAAAGAAAAATACCTAAAATTCGAGCCGTGTATGCGATGGTTTTATCTCCAATTTCTGCCAATCGAGCAGATTCAATTTCCAGAGCAATAAAAAAAGAAATTGGCGCAGATTCTATAAGAATCAAAATGGTGATTGGTGGAACCGCAGTATACAAACATTGTACATCAGCCGATGAATTTAGAAGACTTATTGATACAGCATCCAAAAGATCTGTTGAAGCTGATATTGAGATTCAAAATCTATTACATTCAAAGGTGGTAGATATTATAACATCAGACAAATTACCAACAAGATTGTATATTCTTGGATCTGCACCAAACATCGATACAAATAGCTTAAAAAAACGAATGAACCATATTGCAGAATATCTTGATATCAGAAATAGAAGTTTAGGATCCATAACGATTGTGAATTGTTTAGAACCCAAGAATTCACTCCAAAATCAATTATATATTAACTTTTACAAAGCAAGAGGACTTAAAGTAGAAGAATAAACACTAAAACTTCACTTTTACTATAAAAAAGGAAAATAATAAAGCTATTCTTTCTTATTTTTGATGAATAAAAATATACTTATGCAGCCAGTATATTTTTTGGTTCATCCAAGAAATTAACCTTTTCTTATTATTCTCTATTTCATGCTTTATGTGCTTTGTAATCATTTACTTGATTTTGTTTTGACTTCATCCACTTGAGATATTTATGAAATTCCTTTTTTCTGTTTGTTCTTTCTTCTGTTTTGCCTTGCTATTTGGTTATGGATTATCCAATTCAATATATGCACAGCAAATTTACTGGTCTCAAACTTCTAAGTTTCCATTTGATGCTGGGGCAGTAGTTCCTACAAATTGCATTCTTGTAGCAAAGGATGGTGCATATTTAGCAGGTACTAGCGATGGTGCAGGTATTTATAGGTCTGTAGATACTGGTAAAACATGGACGCAAAGTGTTGGTACTTCTTGGTATTCACATTGCCTTAGTTTCTGTATTACAAAAACCGGAAAAATTATTGCTGTAATGAATAGAACTATTGGTGGAATAGATTCAAGTTGGATGCTTGGCTCTTCTGATAATGGAGCAAAATTTGAAAAATTAGGTTATCCAAATATCAGAGCTAGTAAAATTTATGCCTCTGAAGAAGGACCTATATTTGTTGCTTCTGATTTAGGAATATATAAATCTACAGATGACGGTGCTACATGGTTTTCATCTAACAAAGGTTTAGCTAAAGGTATTGCAAATGCGGTACAAAAACATATTACTGGATTATATGCAGCAATTGAAGGAGAGGGCATATTTAGATCTACAGATGATGGTGCTACATGGAAGGATGCAGACGCAGGGGTATATTTTTTGTCAACCAAAGATTTTGGAATTATGCCTGATGGTAGTTTAGCTGCTGGTTCACAATACGGTGCATTTAAAACTATTAATGGCATTGATTGGATTCCATACTTTGGTGATGGACGTAGCATTATTCCGGTTTTATCTGTGATAGGTACCTCTGATGGTACTTTATTTGTTGGAGTAAATGGAGAAGGTGGATATATATCAAAGGATAATGGAAAAACATGGGCGCAAGTTATTACAGGTATGAAAAGCACTGTGATTAATTCATTAGCACTAGATTCAAATGGTAGATTATTGGCAGCTACTATAACTGGAGTATTTCGGTCTAATCCTTCACCAGTAGGTCTTTTATCAACAAGTACAAGGTCATTAGAATTTAATGAAACAGAAGTTGGTAAAGAATCTATTTTGGCAGTTATTCTTTCTAATGCCGGTGATTTGCCTGTATCAATTACTAGATATACAATGAGTGGATCTGACTCTTTAGACTTTTATATAAAAAATTCACCTGGAAAAATTGTTATAGATCCAGGCAAAACCTTCACATTAGAAATAGTATTTAAGCCTTCAAATGTAGGCAAAAGATCTACAGATTTTCAATGCTCTACAATCAATAATGCAAGTTCTAGTAATAACATCGCTTTATCAGGAACCGGAACAATTACAATCAGTGATGTACAAAACGATATTGGAATTTCACAGAATATTTCTGTTTCATCATATCAGCAATCATTACACCTATCTGCACCAAGTGCAGTGCAGTCTGCTACATTATATTCGATTTCTAGTGAACAAATTAGTCCTAGTATGGTAAATAATGATAGTATGAACTATACTTGGAATTCATTATCAAATGGCATGTATATTCTTGCTATACAATTACAAAATCAATCCGTATCTTATCCAATTATCATTAATAGATAAAGAAAATACGCATATATGGGGTTTATCCCCGGAAAGACATTATAATGAAATCATATTGGGAATCCCCAATTGTAGTAATAGATGTTGAAACAACAGGGCATGACCCTGAACATCATAGAATTATTGAAATCGCATGTGTTGTTATACAAGGTGGAGAAATTGTCAGAGAGTTTTCTGAATTAATTAATCCACATCAGTTTATACCGCCATTTATTGAACAAATGACGGGTATTAGCAATGTAATGACAGCCACAGCCCCTGAAGATAAAGAGATAATGCCACAAGTATTAGAGTTTTTATCTATGCCAAATGCAATTTTTGCGGCGCATAATGTCAGTTTTGATTGGAATTTTGTTCAAAATAGTTTTAGAAGGCTAAGACTTAATATTCCGCTCATTCCACAATTATGTACATGCAAACTTGCAAGACGAATCTTACCATTGCATCTTAAAAAAAATGTGGGTGCTGTTGCTTCACATTTTAATATTATGATAGAAAACAGGCATCGTGCTTTAGGTGATGCTAAAGCAACGGCTTTGTTTCTTCTTCATTTTTTAGAAATACTAGAAAATGAACATGATATAGAATCAGTAGATGAATTATTACGATTTCAGAATAAAAGAATAGAACAATTTCATACTTCTCCAGCAGCAATAAAACGAGTTGAAACTACGCTTAAATCGTTACCCGAAGAACCTGGTGTATATAGAATGTTGGATAAAGATGGCAATATCCTTTATATCGGAAAAGCAAAAAGCTTAAGAGAAAGGGTTCGTGGCTATTTTCAGCCAGGGGCTCAGCATCCGCAAAAAATTGCAAGAATGGTAAAACAAGTTTTTAATGTAGAATATGAAACAACTGGAACTGAATTAGCTGCTTTATTATTAGAATCAAAAGAAATAAAAAGAGTAAAGCCACAATTTAATACTGCAAGTAAAAAGTTCAGACGTTTTCCATTCTTACGATTATCCTCTCAAGACGAATTTCCAAGATTAGAATGGAGTTCATCAATTGGAACAGACGGAGCAGAATATTTTGGACCATTTCGAAGTGGAACACTTGCCCGTGAAGTTGTTGAAACCGTTTATAAATCATTTGGTTTAAGGCAATGTACAGAAGTATTGCAACCTTCGATAGAAAAACAGCCTTGTTTTTATTATCAAATTAAACGATGTGGAGCTCCTTGTGCTTTAATACAAAGCAAAGAAGAATATGCAAAAGAAGTAGAAAGAGCACGAAGATTTTTGAGTGGATCAGCCGGAGGGCTTTTAACAAAGCTTGATGAAGAAATGCAATCTGAAGCAGAAGCATTAAGATTTGAGTCTGCTGCAATGCTTAGAAATAGATTGAATGAATTAAAAAGACTATTTGATCGCCGTGCTGAAGTTTCTACGTCTGTAACTCATAATAATACCATATTAATTGTCGAGGCAAATCCAAGAGACAAATCAGTTGAGGTGTTCTTTATTCGAAGTGGCAAATTAGCTCATCAAGAAATTATTGGCCGTAAAGCTGACACAACAAAATTATTGATGAAGATAGAAGAGTTATATTATGCTGATACTACTATCCCAATTGATGATAGAGTACATCGAATGGATCCATTTGAAGTAGACGAAATTCAAATAATCACTTCGTGGATACATAGGCATAATAACTCAGCTCATATTCTATATGCTGAACATAAAGATTTAGACCAATTGATACAAGAATTTGTATCAGTGATTTCTCATTCTCATACAAAAACTATACATAAACCAGGTGAATACAGTCAATTAGAATATATTGATCAACACTATTCACCTTAATTATTTTACTGAAATATTGCAGCATGTATCGTCTACTTGAATTTATCATTCGTTTCAAAGAATTTATTGCTTTGGTTACTTTAACAATAGTAGCCATGGTATTAATGACTTTTGGAAATATCTCGCAATTAGGGGGCTTTAGGTCTATAGTTGTGGGTGGAATAGGATGGATGCAAACAGCATTTTCATGGATACCAAATCCTTTAGCTCTTAAAAATGAGAATGCAGCTTTAAGGGAGTTAAATCTTCAACTCTCTGATGAAAGAGCCAAGATTAGACAAGCAATTGTAGAAAATGATAAACTCCGAAAAATGCTTGAATTTAAGAAAGAGCATGACAAAAAATTAATTACATCAGACATAATTGGCAAAACCACTACAGAAGTCCGCAATTTTGCTACAATAAATCGTGGTGAAAACGAAGGAATTCAAGTTGGAATGCCAGTAGTGACAGATGCAGGATTAGTAGGATTAATTGTTGGAACTAGTACCAATTTTTCTGTGGTTCGATTGCTAATTAATAGGGAAAGCCGATTGGCAGGTAAAGTTCAAAGAACACGCATCGACGGAATTCTGGTTTGGGATGGAGATGAAGCCCTGTCTATGAAAAATATTCCAAAATCTTTTGATATTCAAGTTGGTGACGAAGTACTAACGTCTAATTATAGCAATAGATTTCCTGCTAATATTAGAATTGGAACAGTGTCGGAAACTCGAGACGATGGTATTGCGTTGTTCAGGAAAGTAATTGTTAAACCTTCTGTGAATTTCACAACATTAGAACAAGTATTTGTTATTAAGCAATTACCAGACAATGAAAGATTTAATTTAGAAAAAGATAGCTCTCAACGTGGAATACCAATCATAAAATCACTTAAAAAAACAAAGTAGTACTATGGCTGATTATGCAGAACAATCGATAGCGCAAACCTGGTATAATTTACGATTTGTCATTTATGGAATCATCGCATTATTACTATCTGTAGTCCATGTGGTGTTTCTAAACTTGGTTTCTGTAGGAGGCATTACTCCTGATTTGCTCATCATTTTAGTGGTTTGGATTGCAATTCGTGAAGGACAATTTATAGGTATATTAGCTGGTTTTGGTTGTGGATTATTATTCGATATTGTCTCCTTAGACGTACTGGGCACAAATGCACTTGCAAAAACATTTGCTGGATTTGCTGCAGGATATTTTTTTAAAGAAAAAAATAATGAGCTGACTTTAGGCTCTTTAAAATTTATCATTGCAGTTATTATCTGTGCATTTATCCATAATATCATTTACTTCTTTTTCTACTTACGCCCAACTGAGATAAATTTTAGCGGATTTTTCTTTCGTTATGGTATCGCATCTACACTCTATACAACCGTTGCAGCATTGTTTCCAATGCTTGTAAAATCAAGAAATACGGAAACAAGATAAGTATGCATTCTTTCACTTAATTTTCTCATTGAATACTATGTCGATAGAAGCAAAATCTGCAGATCTCTCTGCATTAAAGATCAATCGTGATATAAAAACATCGTCAAATGGTAATAAAAAATATATCTATATCGGATTATTTCTTTTGATCATGATTGGCTTTTGGTATGCAAGGCAAAACACTGCAATCAGAGTAAAAACCATACAAATAATCGAAAGTTCTGGTTTAGGACAAGATGCTGTATTGACTGGACAAGGTTATGTAGTGGCCCAAGTAAAAGCTGCAATTTCCTCTAAAGCTACAGGCCGACTACAAGAACTTTTTGTTATTGAAGGTGATAAAGTAAAAAAAGGGATGATAATTGGACGCATTGAAAGCAATGATGTTCAGGCTAATTTGAATCAACAAAAAGCTCAAATAGCTGTTCTTAATGCTTCTGTTGCAAATGCACAAGCAGAATTAGAAGATGCACATTCTGCTTATTTAAGACAGCAATCTTTATTGCAGAATAAAGTTGGAACTCAATCAGAATTTGATGCCTCACAAGGAAGATGGAAAAGAGCCTTGGCTCAAGTTTCTGTTGCACAAGCCCAAATTAATGTCCAACAAGCTGCTATTGCTTCTGCCCAAGTATTGGTAGAAAATACAGTAATCAGGGCTCCTTTCGATGGTACAGTGTTAAGCAAAAATGCAAATGTTGGAGAAGTTATTACTGCACTTGGTGCAGCTGCTGGCGCTAGAGGGGCTGTAGTTACTTTAGCGAATATGAGTTCACTTGAAGTAGAAGCTGATGTATCAGAATCTTCATTATCTAAAATATTACCAAATATGCCTGTTGAAATTTCTGTAAGTGCAATTGCAGATAAAAAATACAAAGGATATGTAAATAAAATTATTCCTACAGCAGATAGAGGTAAAGGTACCGTTCAAATAAAAATTCGTTTTAATGAGATTGATGAAAGAGTATTACCAGAAATGGGTGCCAAAGTTAATTTTTTAAGACAAAACATTGCAAATGAAGTACAAGAACCTGCTAAAATATTAATCCCTACTTCTTCAATTCTTACTGTAAATGGAAAAAAGACAGTATTTATTGTAGGTGCTGGGTCTAAGGCGTCTGAACAGATAATTAAAACAGGAGCAATTTTTGGTGAGTTTACCGAAGTAAAACAAGGATTATTGCCTGGTACAAGTTTAATAATATCTCCTATAGAAAAATTATCATCGGGTTCTTCAATCACAATTGAAAAAGAATAAATCCAAACGGAGTTTTATATGTCTTCTATAATAAGTATTTCTAATCTGACAAAAGTATACCACAGAGATAAACAAGAAATACGGGTTTTGAACAATTTATCCTTAGAAATTGAGAAAGGTGATTTTGTTGCTTTGATGGGACCATCTGGCTCTGGAAAAACAACATTGTTAAATATTATTGCTGGAATCGATAAGCCAAGTTCAGGAAATATTATTGTTGCAGATACCAATATTGCCACTTTAAGTGAAACAGAACTTGCCAAATGGCGATCTAGACATATTGGCTTTATTTTTCAGTTCTACAATCTAATTCCTGTATTAACAGCATATGAAAATGTAGAATTACCTTTGATGCTAACACCATTAAGTAAATCTGAAAGGAAAAATCAAGTAGAATTAGCACTTAATGTAGTTGGCCTTGGCGATAGAATACATCACTATCCCAAGCAATTATCCGGTGGCCAAGAACAAAGAGTTGCAATTGCACGTGCGATTGCAAGTGATCCAGACATTTTTGTAGCAGATGAGCCAACTGGAGATTTAGACAGGGTTTCTGCAGAAGAGATTTTAACTCTTTTAGATCGATTAAATAAAGAATTTGGAAAAACGATCGTGATGGTAACACATGATCCATATGCAGCTAAAAAAGCCCATACAACTCATCACTTAGAAAAGGGAGACCTTTTACAAGAGGTATCAAAGTTATGAGCATGTTAAAACTAATTGCTAAAAATTCATTTCGGCATACATTAAGAGTAATATTAACCATTATAGGCATATCTATTGCAGTGCTAGCTTTTGGCCTACTAAGAACAGTAGTCACGGCTTGGAGTGCTGGTGTAGCTGCTTCATCACCAAATAGATTGGTTACACGTCAGGCAATTTCTTTTATTTTTACTCTTCCTTATGCCTATAAAGATAAAATTGCAACAATTCCTGGAATAGATCAGGTTAGCTATTTTAATTGGTTTGGAGGTACATATATCGATAAAAATCAATTTTTTGCTAGAGTGGCATGTGACCCAGAAACACTGTTTAAAGTATATCCAGAATATCAATTATCACCTAATGAAAAAACAAAATTTTTGTCTGAAAGAAATGCTTGTATTGTAGGAATCGAGACGGCAAAACGCTATAATTTAAAGATTGGTGATATCATGAATATCGATGGAGATATCTACCCTGGAAAATGGCAATTTGTTGTCCGAGGTATTTATACTCCCAGAACCAAAAGCGATGATGCTACACAAATGTTTTTTCATTGGAATTATTTAAATGAAAGAATGAAAACTGATTATCCTAATAGATCAGATGAAATTGGTTGGTATGTAGTCAAAATCAAAGATGCTGCTGCATCAGCCACCATATCTCAAAAAATAGATAATCTATTTAAGAATTCAAGAGCAGAAACTAAAAGCGAAACTGAGGGGCAATTTCAACAAGGTTTTGTAGCTTCTTCCGGTGCAATTATTGGGGCAATAAATATCATGTCTTATTTAATTATCGGTATTATTTTATTGGTTTTATGTAATACTATGATTATGACTGCACGAGAAAGGACAAGAGAATATGCAGTATTAAAAACTTTAGGTTTTACTGGAAAACACCTATTTACTTTTATTGCTGGAGAAGCCTTAATTATTTCATGTATTGGCGCATTAATTGGTCTCAGTTTATTAATTCCGATTGTACAAGGATTTGAGTCTTTTTTACCAAAAGGTTGGTTTCCAGTATTTAATATCGAAAACTCAACATATATAATGGCAGGAAGCTCAGCATTATTGGTTGGAATTATTGCCTCTATCGTACCAATTTATAGAGCTTTGAATACACGTATTGTAGATGGTTTACGATTTAACGGATAATATGATGAATATACCCTTATACTATATATGGAAAAATTTCCTAGCCAGGAAACTGACAACAGGAATTACAATTGCTGGGATTGCATTAGTTGTATTTGTTTTTGCCGCTGTTTTAATGATGGCAGATGGGATTCAGCAAACTTTATCTTCTACTGGTTCAAATGACAATGTAGTGATTACTAGAAAATCTTCTTCTGGAGAGATTACAAGTATTATTGATAGGGCAACAGCTGATTTAATTTCTACTATGCCAATGATACAAAAAGATGAAAAAGGCAAACCTTTATTGACAAGTGATGCGGTTACAATTATAAATGCACCAAAAAAAGATGGCGGAGGATTAAGTAATTTAGCTGTTAGAGGTGTATCAGAAAATGCATTAAAAATTAGAAATAAGATTACAATAATCAGTGGCAGGATGTTTACTTTTGGTGCTAGAGAATTAATAGTTGGAAAGGCTATAGAAGAGAGATTCTCTAATATTGCAATTGGAAACACCATTAAATTTGCTGGTGATAATTGGATAATTGTAGGGATTATGGATGCTGAGAAATCTGCATTTGAATCCGAACTATGGTGCGATGCAAATCAATTGATACAGGCCTTTAACAGAGTAGATTATTCAACGCTTACTTTTAGAATTTCTGATAATGCCAATATTGAACAATTAAAAGCATTATTTGCTGGAGATAAGCGCTTAAATCAATATGAGCCAGAAAACGAAAGAAAATATTTCGAAAAACAATCTGAAGCAATGCGATTATTTATACAAATATTAGGCATAACTATTACGGTAATATTTAGTGTTGGTGCTATGATTGGCGCGATGATTACAATGTATGCCGCTGTAGCAAATCGCACAACAGAAATAGGAACTTTAAGAGCATTAGGTTTCCAAAGAATGTCTATACTTATTGCTTTTTTAGTTGAATCTCTGATTACAGCTTTTATTGGAGGATTTATTGGAATTGGTTTGGCTTCTATTCTTCAGTTTTATTCTATATCAACATTAAATTTTGGATCATTCTCTGAACTATCTTTTAGTTTTGCATTAACTTCAAATGTAATCCAAGGCGCTCTTACTTTTACAGGAATTATGGGCTTTATTGGTGGATTTTTACCTGCTGTTAAAGCATCTAGAATGTCTATTCTATCGGCTTTACGGTAGTGTATTATCATCAAGATTTATCCCAATCTAATAACTCCATATTTATTGTTTGGAATTCATTCCTGATATTTCATAACTAAGTTCATAAGAGAATGCTTGTCTATTTTTTGGATAATTAACTGGATCCATCCATGGATATATTCTTATTGTAGTTGGTGTAGAACCATCTCGATGTTTAGACTTAGAAATAAAGAACTTTTTACTTAGATTTTTATATCCTTTATCTAGTCCATATTTCATATTAATCAAAACTATTGCGGGGCCGAAAGGTGAAAATAAATCATTATCAGTAAGAACTTGAGAACCTTCATAGGATTGTATCTGATATAATCCAGTTTCAATGGTTTCTTTGATCTTATTAGTATCACCATTTTCAGCTATTCTACGAATATATTGTATCTCAGCATTTGAAGCATCAAGGATAGTAAGTGCTATTTCATCAGTTTTGGAAGTAGCTGAACCAAATATCAAACTTGAACCTGCTTTTAACTTATCGATTGGTACCCTATCGTAAATTTTCCCTTTGTCATCTTCATCTAATGAATGTTTTAACATATTCCCAGATATATGGCCACTATCAAGCTGCGACATATAATTAACTAGCTTAGATTGTAAATCATCTGAAGCGTTTGAACTTACACTTTTTTGCTTATCTTCTCTTGTAAAGAAATATGCAATCAAGGATATAAAAATTAACCAAATAAACCAGTTTTTATATACCTGAGAAGTATTGCTATTTTTAGCCATATATCACCATAGAACAAAATGATACATCCACACGATATCATGTAGAATAATAAAAAAGCTTTAATTGTGGTGAATAGTTAAAGACAATCTTTGATGCAAATTAGAAATATTAATCTAATAAAAAAATATCTCTCCTACTTTTTTGTTTTGTTACTTTTTTCAATGATCTGATCGAATATCCTTTTTTGAATTAATATATCGTTATCAGTTATATTACTTCTGCCTTGAAGTCTTGTCATTACATGAATATTTGAGTTTATCATGTATAAATCTTTAGAATTGAGTGAATTAATTTCGATTCCGTTATAGATTAAAATTGCACTTATTCTATCTGCAACTTCATCATACGTAGATTTATATATTGACAAATCAGTTTGTGTTGGTAAAACAATTCCATCTTCAAGTTCTTTTCTAACTACAGTAACAATATCTAGCAATTCTTGTAATGTTTCTTGTGGACGATAACGATACCAATGTTTTCTTTCTAATTCAGAATCAAAGTTAACAGAAGTATAGCCAATCATTGGCCCAACAATGCCAGCTAAGGACAATATTTTATTGGAAGGAATAATAATTGGATCAATCAATATAATTTGATGTGGAGGAACTTGAGAAAGAGAATTTTCATATAATAAATTTATTATTAAGGGGCAACCAGTTGATGATCCAATGAAACTAATATTTGTATAACCTGCTTGAACAAGTTTTTTATATTCATTTAGAATAGATGCTTGCCAATCTCTCCAAGTAGAATTTTTAAAATCTTGATATGTCCTGCCATGTCCACCTAATAATACTTGAGATATAAGAATTCCAGATTTTACAGAATCTGCATACTTTCTTAGTTCATCCCATTCAAATGTAGAAGCAGAATATCCATGAGCAGCGATAAGAACGGGCATATTTTTTTCTTTATCACTTGGATTTGGTTTGTACGCAGAAACTAAAAAAAGTTCTGGTTGATATATTGATGGATCAAACAATACATTTCCGTCAAGATCTTGATCTGTAATGGAAGGCGAATTATTACAAGAAAGGATACACAATGAAATCAAAAGTATAAGTATTTTCATTTTAATATATTCCACATAACAATGAAATTGAAATACAATGGGTATACCGTTCCAACACCTGTAGTCCCATCACTTGTAATAATATTATAACCAAGCGAAACTTGAGTTTTTAGAGGTTTAATAGGAGAATAGGAAAAACCTAAGTCAATGGAGGTTAATGGCATAGTATTATCTATATCATCAAATAGTGGAGATTGATAATCAGCTATAATAAAGCCAGCATTCAATTTAATGAAAGGATTTAGAATAGCTTTCTCTAAGAAAGTATACGAAGTATGAAAAAGGAAATTATCTTGTTTTAGAGCATTAGAATTAAATGCAGATCCAAATCTACTAGTAATATATGAAAATCCCGAATGGAAATTATTACCAAGAAATGTAGATGAACTATACTCTGCAATAATTCCATTTTCATAATATAATGTATGTGTTTTTTGAAGTTTTATACCTAAAAACAATTGAGATTCATTTGCTATTGAAGTTATATTTATCGTAATAAAATATAATATTGTCAGAAATAAAGAATAGAGTAACATATAATTTCTTTCCAGAGTAGTATTTTATAAGTATTTCAAACAGAATATCTTACATAAAAACAACAAAAGCCTATATGTTTCGGGCATATAGGCTAATGATAAAGAATAAACCGGCAACTACCTACTCTCCCACACACCTACGCATGCAGTACCATTGGCTCAACAGGGCTTAACTTCTCT
>BJGZ01000015.1:55367-56500 GCA_014191195.1 Chlorobiota bacterium | reverse complement strand
TACATTGTAGCGACGCAAAAGATCCTTTGCTTGATACTCGTGGATATTCATAATGTAATTAATAACTTATACAAAAAAACATAACAAACGTTCTATCAGGAAACAGTAAATTGTTACTGAACTAAATAAAGTTGTGCAAAATTATCGAAACTGCACGGGATAGCCAAAATCCAAATAAATCCTTATGAAGATTGCTAAATATTATCTAATCCTTATTGCTATTATTTTACTATATCTAAGTGTAAAGCCTTTATATGATTCTAGGGTTCTTGGAAGCAAAGGTAATCCAATTAGAATTTTATTAACTCCTTCTGTAGATGCACAAAAACTAACAAATAGTGCAGATAGCCTTGTTGCATATTTAGAAAGAAAAACAGGCTATCATTTTACTGCAACCTTTCCAACTAGTTTTATTGCTGTTGTTGAAGCCTTTGGAAGTGGTAAAGCTGATATTGCTGCTATGAATACCTTTAGTTATATTTTGGCCCATGAAAAATATGGCGCTAAAGCAGCTCTCAAAGTAATCAGAAGAGATGGCGAAACTGTCTATAAAGGACAGTTTATTACAAGAATTGATAGTGGAATTGACTCTTTATCTGATTTAAAAGGAAAAAAAATAGCATATGTGGATGCTGCATCAACTTCTGGTTATATATTACCTAAAGCTTTACTAACCAGAAATAATATTAAAACTGCCGATGAAGTTTTTGCAATGAAGCACGATAATGTTGTTACAATGGTCTATCAAAAACAAGTAGATGCTGGGGCAACTTATTATTCTCCACCAGATAAAAAAACAGGTGAGATTTTAGATGCAAGAGCAAGAGTTGTAAAACAATATCCAGATATATATGATAAAGTAAAAATCATAGGATTTACAGAGGCAATTCCAAATGATCCCTTTGTATTTAGAGAAGATTTTCCTGAACATATAAAACAAGAACTTATACAAGCATTACTTGCATTTCAATCTACTCCTGGAGGAAGAAAAACATTGTATGAAACCTATAGCGTAGAAGGACTTTCTATAGCTCAAGATTCAGATTATAATGTTTTAAGAACAATGATTAAAAGCTTTGGGGGCGACCTAGAAAAAATACTTCAAAAACAAGCCAAAAAGAAAAAGTGATGCT
>BJGZ01000015.1:0-54725 GCA_014191195.1 Chlorobiota bacterium | reverse complement strand
CGCCCAAATGGAGTTCATGTATATGCAAATGATCCATTTTCGGTTACAGTAGCAACAAATTGGCGTTCATCTGGCGCTGTATATAAGGCTTTACCTGTAGAATTATGGGGAACATCTTATCGTACACTTAATAATTTTCAAGACAATGATGATTTTCGTCATCCAGGCCAAATTTTAGTTATAGCTGCTGAAGACAATACTAAAATTACTTATAAGACAAATGCTAGAACAGAAAAAGGTTTTGGTAGTGCAATACTAAATAAGGGTGAAGTATTTTTGATTTTAGCAGATACAAATGCATTGTATCATCATAATTCAAAAGGCGATTTAACAGGTTCATTGGTAGAGTCTAATAAAAAAATTGGTGTTATTAGTGGTCATACAAAAGGTGCTTATGGCCGCTTCGAAGAGAATTTCCATGGTATGAGAACTGATATGGTTCGTAATGCTTATGTAGAAATGTTAATGCCGGTAAGTGCTGCTGGTACTGAATTTATGTCTGTACCACGTATACTTACTGGAAATAGAAAATTCACTGGACCTTCAGAAGAAGGTGAATTATTAAGATTCGTAGCTACTGAAGATAATACAATTATTAAACAAATGCGATTAGATGGATCTGGCGCAAAACAAATTTCAGTTCCTTTGCGTGCTGGTGAATTCTATGAAATTATCAGTTTGACAGATGCCGGACATTTTACCTCTAATAAGCCTATTGTTGTTGGCCAATATATGAAAGCTTGGTTAGCACATACATATGAAACAAAAGGTGGCGAAGGTACTCTTGGACATGTATTGGCAGGTACAGGTGAATTAACTACAATTACTCCTTTAGCTTCATGGCCTTCTAGTGCAATTTTCTATTCTCCAACTGAAAATAATAATTATGTAAATGTTACATTCCGTACAGAAGACTTAGACAAATTGAAGATTGATGGAAAGAGTTTTCAAGCTTTTTTTGGAACAAAAATCAAAGAATATGCCGGTACTTCATTTAGTTATGCAGCTAAAGAAGTGGGTATTGGAACCCATGTAATGGAAGGTGCTCCATGTGGTGCTTATTCTTATGGACATTGGGATGACCCATCAGGTGGATACAAAAACTTTGCTTATGCATATCCAGTTTCTGTAAATGCAACTCTTCCTTGTGAAGATTCGGTATTATTATCTGGAGATCCTAATTGCGGTACTATTAATGGTAAAGCAAGCGTATTACCTTTAGAAAGTGAATGTGCTAGTCTATTAAATGTACGCTTAGATGTTCAGCAAAGCTCAAATGTTATTCTTAGTTTCCCAAATGATTTTACAATGGGAATGAAGCAAGTTGACTTTACAATTCAAGTAAAAGATTTAAAAAAAGCAGCTACTGCTGTTATTAGAGCAACAACACGTTCTGGTAAATATGTAGAGCGTACCTATACTTATTTCCCAGAAGAAATTACTGCTACACCGGTGCTTCTGAACTTTGGAAGTGTTGGTGTAGGTGATACGTCAAGAATAACATTAACTATAACAAATCCTTCAAAAACAACTCCAACAATCGTTAAAAACTTGAAATTGAAGTTTAAGAATCAAGAATTTATTCTTCCTTCAGCTTCATTTCCTATGACATTAGCTCCTCAGGAGTCAAGAACTATAGAAATAGCAGCAACAAGTTTACAAGTACGTTCTGGAGTTTTAGTTGACTCTATCGTTGCAGAATTAAGCTGTGTTGATGTATCATTAGCAGAAGTAAGAATTCGCTCTGTTAAACCACAAGTTCACACTGGCGATGCTGATTTTGGTAAAGTGCCGGTTAATTCAGAAAGAAAACTTGATGTATTAATTAGAAATCTATTAAATGTAGATATTGAAATCACAAGTATTAATTGGCCAGATGCAGATAAAGTATATTTCCCTAGAGTAGAAGGTTTAATTGAGAATTTCCCTCTTACATTAAAGAGCGGTGAAGAATTCCCATTTAAAGTAGTATTTACTCCAGGTAGCGAATCAAATATTCTTCGTAAATCACGTGCTGTACTTTCATGCAATACTGATGAATTAAAAGTATATTCAGATTGGCAAGGTATGGCTGTAGAAGCTGGACCAATCATTCAAGGCTATAATTGGAATGAGCGCAGAGTACTAGATAACTTTGTTACTCCAACTGTTAAGTCTAATGGATATGCTGCAACTATTGAATATGGAAATTCTGGTTCTACTGCACTTACTGATATTGTAATGACAGTAAGCGGTACAGATGGAAAGAATTTTACTGTTCCAACCGATAGAGTTGTAAATCGTTTAGAAGCAAATGAAACAAAGACATTAAATATTAGTTTCATGCCAGAATGGATCTCTGGAACACGTAATGGAGAGCGTCCATATACATATACAGTTACACTTGCTGGTAAGGATAATGGTATTGATAAATCAACATCAGCTATTATACAAGGTATTGGTGTTCAACCACATATAGCAATGACCCCATCAATTGATTTTGGTACTTTTGCTCCAGGCAATACCAAAACAATGAACACAGATATTACAAGTAATGGAAGCATGAAATTATCATTATTAAATAATGTTGGTGGTATAAGAATAGAAGGTGCAGATAAAGATTATTTCAGTATCGACCCAGCTTTTATTGCTCAAAACAGCACATATCCTTTGTTTTTAACAAATGATGCAACTTCAAATAATAATGTATTACAAGTTCCAATCATTTTTAATGCATCAATTGCAAGAGCAACTCCATATCAAGCTGTTTTAGTAATTGAATCAGATGCGCCAGAAGCAGTTCAAACAACACTTATTGGTTTAGTTGAAGAGCAAGGTAAACCAGAAGGTAAAACAACAGATATTGAATTAAAGCAATTCATTACTCTAAAATCAAATGGTACAGTAGAATTAGCAAATAATGGTACACTTCCACTGATTGTAACTTCTATTAGTAAGCCACAAGGAAATGGCGCAGTGTCTTGGACAAGATCTGTATCTGCAACATTGCCTGCATCTGTAAAACCAGGTGAGAAATTATCTGTAGATCTTGTATATAGCCCAACTGTATTCAGCACAGATCAAAATGGTTCTGTACTTAAAGATATTGCTACAATCACATTCACAACTAATGCGGGTGAATTTATATCAACTTTAACTGGTACTCCAGATGAAATAGTTGCCGCTGTTAGAATTCCTAGAGAAGATTATTCTTCTTCTCCTGGAAAAGTTAGTGATTGGTTAGATTTTGAATTAACAACAGAAGCTAAATTAGGTATAGCTCGTTTGGAAAATTTTGATAGAGCAGATATTACATCTTTCAAAGCAACAATTAATTATGTTCCTACTGTAGTTGAACCACTTGCTGGAATTCAAAATATTCAAACAGCTGGTATTGCATCAACATGGAATGTATTAAGTGCAGATATCGTAAAACCAGGTGAATTTGTTGTTACAATGTCTGGTGCAAATCCACTTCGTGGAACAGGCAATTTATTCAAATTCAAAATGAAAGGTTATCTAGATACAAATAAGAATTCTCCATTAGGAACAAATCTTACAATTCTAGATAATACACAACAAGGTTATGTCAGAATACAAAATCGTCCAGGTAAAATTATCTTAGAAATCAATTGCGCTGCAAATATGCGTGGTGTACGTTTCGCTTCAACAGGATATTCATTAAAAGATATCTATCCAAATCCATCTGCTGGCAAAGTAGCAATATCTTTCAGCACAGGATTTGATGGTTATGCTGCAATTAGTCTTTATAATTCTATGGGACAAAAAGTTGCAACATTAGTTGAGGGCCAAATGAAAGCTGGCGAATATGAATTAGAATTAGATGTAGATTCAATGAATTTACCTTCTGGTTCTTATACATGCAGATTAGAAACAAGTATATTTACACATTCAGAGCAATTGATTATTACTAAATAATTGTTGTAAATACTGTATAAAAAATAATCCCTCGAGAAGTTTATACTCTCGGGGGATTTGTATTTTCACGATATTTGTATTCCTAAGATTCTAAAATAAAAATATTCATGTTTCACCATATTCGGTAATAGAACAATGGCTTTCGATATTGAAATGATTCGTAGAGTATATGCAGGTTTGCCTGAACGTGTACAAAAGGCAAGAACATTACTTGGAAGACCCCTTACTTTAGCAGAAAAGATATTGTATTCACATATGGTTGATATTCCATCTGAACCCCATATTCGTGGTGGTTCTTATGTAGATTTTAATCCAGATCGTGTTGCAATGCAAGATGCAACAGCACAAATGGCATTATTACAATTTATGAGTGCAGGAATTCCAAAAGTAGCAGTTCCATCTACAGTTCATTGCGATCATCTTATTCTTGCAGAGCATGGTGCAAATAAAGATTTGGCAGACTCATTAATAGAAAATGATGAGGTTTTTGCTTTTTTAGGTTCTGTATCTCAAAAATATGGTATTGGTTTTTGGAAACCCGGTGCAGGTATTATTCATCAAGTTGTATTAGAAAACTATGCTTTCCCTGGCGGGATGATGATTGGTACTGATTCCCATACACCAAATGCAGGTGGCTTAGGAATGATAGCAATTGGAGTTGGTGGCGCAGATGCCGTTGATGTTATGTCTGGTATGCCATGGGAACTTCAAATGCCAAAATTGATTGGAGTAAAACTTACAGGTAAAATGAGTGGTTGGACATCTGCAAAAGATGTAATCTTAAAACTTGCTGGTATTTTAACTGTAAAAGGTGGAACTGGAGCTATTGTCGAATATTTTGGTGATGGATGTTCATCATTTAGTGCTACAGGAAAAGGTACAATCTGTAATATGGGTGCAGAAATTGGTGCAACAACTTCAATATTTCCTTTTGATGATTCTATTGTTCGATATTTACATGCTTCAGATAGAGCTGATATAGCAGCAATGGCATTGTCTGTAGCAGAGCATTTAAGAGCAGACGATACTGTATTCGAAAAACCTGAAAATTATTATGATCAAGTAATTCATATTGACTTAAATGTATTAGAGCCTCATATCAATGGTCCATTTACTCCTGATAGAGCGATGCCAATTAGTGAATTTGTTCAAGCTGTTAAAACACATAATTGGCCTTCACAATTAAGAGTTGGCTTGATAGGTTCTTGTACAAATTCAAGTTATGAGGATATGAGCAGAGTAGCTGAGATTTGTGCTTATGCAGCAGCTAAAGGCTTAAAAACAAAAGCAGAATTTACAATCACGCCAGGTTCAGAACAAGTTAGAGCAACAATCGAAAGAGATGGTCTTTTAGCTGCTATGGAATCTGTAGGTGGTACTGTTTTAGCCAATGCATGTGGTCCTTGTATCGGACAATGGAAGCGCCATGATGTACAAAAGGGTGATAAAAATTCTATTATTACTTCTTTTAACAGAAATTTTACTTCTAGAAATGATGGTAATCCAGAAACACATGCTTTTGTGTCATCTCCAGAAACTGTAATTGGCTTTGCATTAACTGGTGATTTAACTATTGACTTTACCAAAGAATCTATCGATGGCGTCCAATTAAATCCTCCACGTGGTCAAGAATTACCTGAAGGTGGATTTGTTCCAGATGAACACGGTTTTGTTGCTCCAGCTGCAGATGGTACTTCTTTATCTGTTGTTATTGCTTCTGAATCACAAAGATTACAATCTTTACAAGCTTTTAAAGCTCCTAAAGCTGAAGATTATCATAATATGCCATTATTATTAAAAGTAAAAGGTAAATGTACTACAGATCATATTTCTATGGCTGGACCATGGTTGCGCTTTCGGGGTCATTTAGATAATATCTCTAATAATATGCTTATTGGTGCCATTAATTATGTAAATGATAAAGCCAATAGTATAAAGAATATGTTTACTGGTGATTATGGTGAAGTTCCAGCAGTAGCAAGAGACTATAAATCAAGAGGTGCTTCTTGGATTGTTGTTGGCGAAGAAAATTATGGTGAAGGTTCTTCACGCGAACATGCTGCCATGGAGCCTCGCTTTTTAGGTGGTAAAATTATTGTCGTAAAATCATTTGCTAGAATTCACGAAACCAATTTAAAAAAACAAGGAATGTTGCCTTTAACATTCTCAAATACTGCTGATTATGACTTATTTAAAGAAGACGATATGATCAGTATTGATATCAATACTTTAATGCCTGGCAAGCAGATAACTATGAATATTGTTCATGCTAATGGCAGCACAGATACTATTTCATTGAATCATTCTATGAATGAACAACAAATAGGTTGGTTCTTTGCTGGTAGCGCTTTAAACCTTATTGCTGCTAAATCATAAATACTATACATACAAATATGAAAAGAGGCCTTCTTTATACAAAGAGGGCCTCTTTTCATATGATAAACATGTACACTATATATGTACTGTTTTAGTTGATAATGAATGTGCCTTTACTATTATCCAATAAATGCATCCACTTAATATTGCAGTAAAAAAACACCAAGTACTAGGTATTGAATTTGTAAAAAATATATAAGAAATACATAATGCCATAACATTTAGTATTCCAAATACTTTCATATTTTTAACTGAAGAAATAAACATAGGGGCCAAAGTACATAATACATAGAATATCTCATACATCGATACAAAAGCATTATTGCTTTGTGGGGAAGCAAGAGGATAATCAATATGAAAACTAGAAATATATGCGAAGGGTTGTCCAGAATACAAAGTATATAAAGATGCACTTCCAATTCCTAAACCAATGATATAAAGATAATAGATAAATTTCTTTCTCTGTTCATTTTCTTCCATAGCATATAATGAATAAGGTAAAAGTGCAGGCCATACACTCCAAGCAAAGAATAAAAATGTATAAGAAAAATGATTGAAATTCAGCAAAGGATAGATTTGAAAAACTAAGTCAAATTCATCCTTCACATATTTGCTGAATTGTAAAAATTATAGGAATTTAAGCAAAGAAGTATCTTTTTTAGCAGTAGTTTTCTTAACTGTAGAAACACCTATTCCGCCAATAATAATAGAAGCACTAAAACGTGAAATTGCCGAAAAACACATATATATACTCCAAAAAATATAAATCCCGTATTAAATGTAATTGCAATATGAACACTTAATTATTTGAAAAGTACTCTCAAGATGTAATTATTAAACATAAGTATAAAATGTGTAGAGTATTTTAATGACTTATAGACTAATTTTAGATCATATGTTTAATTATAATGAGAATACACATATGATAAAAAATACAATCAAAAATTTATGTTTATTAATGATTTTATTAGTATCTGCTTGTGAACATGACTATAGTTCAAAACAAGACAAAAATTACGAAGCGATTGATTCTGTACTTGCGGATTTGCAAAATGAAGAACAACATGAAATGAAGAATTCTGAAGAAATACAAAACTCAAGAGAATCACAAGTAATAGAAGAAACAAAATCAATGATAAATGAAGAATCATTACATAATGAAGATGATGATCCTTCTGGAACATATATATATAAAAAAGCTGGAAATATGGGTGGCAAGCAAGAGTTAAGAATTACAGGGAATACATGGATGAGTACATTGACATTATATACAGGTTTTGGGGAATCTTATGATGAAGAACAGGCAATGTATTCATCAGGAACTGTAGATGGAAATAAATTAATGGATGAAACAGGCTATGTACAAGTTGGAAGATTATGGAAAAATGCCAATAAAAGATGGGCAGTCGATTTTGCAGGCTCTTCTGGAGAAATAACATTGTTTAAGGAGTAAAATGACGCAAATCCAGGATATGTATATTGTTATGATACATTTATGTTAAGATATTCCCAATATTTTATCTCATTAAAACAGATATATAGAACAATACTAATTTTAGTAGTTTTTATTTGTTTTAGCTCTTGTAGTAATAATCATGATTCTCCAAAAGTTTCATTTTATTATTGGAAAACAGAATTTAAGCTATCAAAAGTAGAGAGGGAAGTCATAAAAAATAATCATGTTGAAACATTATATATACGATACTTTGATATAGGATTAAAAGATAATACACCAATTCCAATTGCGCCAATACATTTTATTCAAAAACCTGAGATTCAAATTGTACCAGTTGTCTATATTAAAAATGAAGTACTTGTTTCATCGGTAAATGTACAAAAACTATCACTAGACATCATAAAATTGATACAAAACATATCGAATTATCATAAACTTACATATAAAGAAATTCAATTAGATTGTGACTGGACCTTAGAAAGCAAATTCAATTACTTTAAACTGATAAATCTTTGTAAAAAGTTAAGTAATAAGACAATATCAAGCACAATTAGATTACATCAGGTAAAGTTTTCCTCTAGAACAGGTATACCAAATGTAGATAAAGGTGTGCTTATGTATTACAATATGGGAAAAATAAGTGCTGATACATTAAATTCAATTTATGAAAGAGATATAGCGATTCGATACATAAAAAAACTATCACAGTACCCTTTAGAACTTAATATAGCATTGCCAATTTATTCTTGGGGAATTCATATCAGGAATAATAGAGTAATTGGATTAATTAATAAGATTAAAAAGAAAAGTTTTATCTCAGACACAAACTTTACATTGATACAACATAATATTCTATTAACTAAAACTAGTATTCTGAAATCAGGATTCTTTTTCAAAAAAGGGGATAGAATAAAGATTGAATCAGTAAGTACAATAGATATAGAGAAAATGATTGGTGATTTATCAGATCATGTAAAAACTCCGCCTAAAGAAATAATATTTTTTGACCTTGATGATAATAATGTAGATGAGTATAATTATGGGCCAGTATTTCAAAAAATGTGTAATACTTTTTAGTGTATTTATTACTTCATGTATTGTCATAATCATTGCATGTAGTGATATAGACTTTACTTACTATTCTCATTTTTCACCTGAAGTTTCAGATATAGATTCTTCTTTTGAACCTATGTTTATTTCAGAAGATCTTTTCTATAATTATTCTCATTTTGAATATTATTCACAGAGATTCAATACTAATATTATTGATGAATGGAGTGTATATTTAGAAGATAGAATACCTATTAAAGAAATAGAATACTTCTTATTAGATAATAATTCGACAAAAGAAATAAATGAACTATATGCTAATGTGCAAAATTCTAATAAATCTGGAATATTGAACAGTAGGTTTTCTGTAATTGATTCTAAGGTAAAAGGATTCATTCAATTCTTGTATTATGCCAAACAGATTGAAGTAATATCATTGCAGCAATTGGATGTTTGGGATATAGAACAGGGCATGAAAAGGAATTATGCTAGCCCAGAGATTATAGCGGAACTTGAAAATCGATATCATATAGAATCAGATCCTTTTTTAAAAAATAGATATTGGTTTCAAGTAGCAAAAGCAAAATACTATAGTATAGATAAGAGTAGTATTATATCATTCTTTGATAAAACAAAAGAAACAGTCAAAAAAAATAATTTATACTATAGGGCTTTATCTTATGTTGCTGGAGCACATTATAAACAGCGTAATTATACACTATCTAATTATCTATACAGTATTGTATATTATAATTGTAAAGAAATGCGCTCAATTGCAGCATATAATTTCCATCCTCAAGAACAAAGCGATTTTGATAGTTCATTACAATTAGCTTCGAATAATAATGAGAAAATTGCTTTGTGGACATTATACGGTTACTATGCAGACGATTTAAAAGCCATCAGAGAGATTTCTAAATTGGATACTAAGAATGAACATATAGATTTCTTACTGGCACACTTTATTAATAATGAAGAAAAGCGATTAAACTCTGAAGCAGAACTCAAAAATGCTGTAGAGTATAAAAATGTGTTAAAAGAAAATGTAAATCCAGAAGCAGTTTTATTAATTGATTCTATTGCTAGACAAGAGAATACAAGCAGACCTTTTCTTTGGTATATGGGGGCAGGTTATTTTCAGATATTAGCTGGTAATTACAAATTAGCTGATATATATTTAGAAAAATCATCAAAACTAATATCAAATAAACCTCTAGCAGTAAATCAGATTAGACTTTTACAATTGGTAAATAATATTCTAAGAATTGATAGTATTACTAAGCAACATGAAGAAAAACTAGTTTCTGAACTAGATTGGCTTTATAATAAATGTCCGAATGATAGTATAAAATCATTTAGATATAATCATACTGTTTCTTGGAGTAAATATTATTTGTCATCTTTATATAAGTCGCAAGGAAATCATGTATTTAGCGAGATATTAAGTCCATCTACAAACTATTATATCAATCAGAATAATATTGATAATATGATTGAATATTTTACTAAAAAAGATATGTCTAGTTGGGATAGTATTATTATAGGACAATATGCATTTACTTTGTCTGATTTATATGATTATGTATCCATTAAGAATACATATATATATCCTGAAAATCTGGATAAGGCTATATATTACATGGAATTATCTCAGCACTCCAATGATACATTAGATTGTGATCCTTTTCTAGGTAGAATAAAAGATATCTGTGAATGTACTGAAGGGAATATACCAAATATCAGATTTACAAAACTTGACTTATTAAGAAGGATGAAGGATCTTCAATTATTGATTGCGAAGGGAGAAAGAACCTATGAACATTATCTTGCATTAGGAAATGCATTCTATAATATTACTTATTTCGGGAATTCTCGAGAGTTTTACTTTAATGCTATTATCAATAATTATGGAATATATATAGATCCATTATATAAATCTTGGCTTTTGAATTCAACAATAGCCAATACATATTTTAATAATGCATTACAAGTAGCTAACAATAATGAGCAGAAAGCACTTTGTGTATATATGATGTCTAAATGTGAAAGGAATACTTTCTATACAGAAAGATATTATGAAGATGGTTTTTTAAGAGATTCTTACAATCAAGACACAAATTATTTAGCATGGAATGGTTTTGTTAAGCTAAAAAATGAATATTCACATACGTCATTCTATAAACAAGTAATAAAAGAATGTGGGTATTTTAAATCATATATTAGCAAAAGATGATATAAACAAATATTGATAACTTGATATAATTATCTGATGAGGATAATTTCGATTTGAGATTTATAATTCTGATTTATCTTTAGTAATCAGAATGATATTCATTATACTTCTCATATCGTAATATTGTCTTGATATTCTCTTTTTCTATATATGTTAATTCATTTTTAACATTTGTAGAAACTGGTATATACCATGGCTGAGACTCAAAATAAATGCGTAATGGCCTTTTCTTAAATGCATATCCATGCTTTGCAAAAATGATATTTCTTAATAACATTAAATCATTTCCGGATAAACTTTCAGCCTCATATGGGTCGATTATTGATATACTTGGGTTAATTTCATATACTTGCTGTGAATGACTCTTAATTGCATGATATAACTCTCTGTATTCAGACCTCATTCTTATATTTCTAAATAATGAAATATCATTTCTTATAGAAACTCTTTCCATTGGTATTAATGGATTATAATTAAAAAATCTTTTCTTTAATGATAGATTTCTTTCCTTTAATACGATGTCTTTATATGCAAGCCAAGTACCCCTGATCATCGATGTTCTGCTATCTAGAAATAAATGATATGTACCGTCATATTGCTCCCTGCCAGGCTCTACCAATATTATTTCAAAGCCATTTTCTGTCTCTTGAATTGTCCCTTTTAATGGTCTGACAGTGCCTGCAATTATACTTATTCCATCTACTCTATTTTCTTCTATATTCTGTATCGATATATTTATCTTATCTTCAATATGCCAAGGTTGTCTGCCATCATCAAATATATAAGCATTCATATACGGTTGTGGGACATTAAATGAGCCTACCCAATTTCCTATAATATCCTCTTTATTATTGACTCTTTTTGAAGTAAAATTATCGTTTTCTGGATAAGAGTATTGTTCTATCATAGAATCTAATGCATTCTCTGCCCTAGCACCATTTTTATGAATCACTTTATCACAAGATCCCAGTAATATCAGTGATATAAACAATAGTAATAATCTTAATATCATAATTATCCCTCATAATGTGTAGTTCCAACAAATTACACTATATAAATATGATAGATATTACATATTATATACTTAGTACGCTTATACCCTGATTTATTCTTTCATTTCTAATTGTAAAGACAATTCTATTTCTTGAAATGATTTATAACCATTAGAAATGACTGTAACTTTTCCATTATTGTTTAACAATAAAGCAGGGAATGATGAAATCCCTAATTGTTCTGCTTTATTAAATTCTTTAATTGCTGCATTTTTATATTTTATATTTTTCATCTTTAATAAAAATTCTTTTTCAGGAATTAAAAATTGTTTTGCTAATTCTAGATATGATTCATCTTTAGCCATGTCTATTCCTTTTACATATATGTATTTATGTAATTCTTCTATAAATGATAATAAGGATTCAGGCTTCATTTCTTTGCAAATCATTATTGCAATAGAACTTTGTACAGAAGTCATAATTCTAGAAGAATCAAGCATCACAGTATCGATAAAATATCGGCTAAATTTTGCCCCTGTATGTTGAGTAACTAATGCTATTGCCTTTTTTAAGAAAGGAGCTTTTTGTTTGATAAAACCTATCTGATCGTCAGTGATCATACCACCACACACGGTCTCAATTGATAGTACATCTTTATAGGATGAAGCAATTTTGGAAATTACTGGAGAAAACCCATAACACCATCCACATAAAGGATCGAATACATATATTAGTGTCGGTTTTTTACTAGAGTTCTGAGCAAGAGATATATTTATATTGCTTGTAAAAAACAATAAAGAAATAAATAACAGAATAAAGAAATTCATATAAAATTAAAAAATGATATTAATTGAAAATAAAACAGAAATAAAGAAATTCATTATAGGTTCATTTTTTTTAATTTGTGGCATTGCCATTTTTGTTGGAAGCTTAATAATGTTTGGTTATTGTGTTGCGCCTACATTATTTACAATATTACCAAGCAAAGATTTAGCAGGAATGGTAAATCAAGCTATCCTGATTAAATTTAGAATATTGCAAGGTATATCTATTTTAATGATGCTCGGTGGCTTTATTATATGCAAGAATAAATTAATTTCTAAAGAAAGAAATATACATATAGCATTTATCAGTTTTATTATGATTCTATTTCTTTTTTATGGAATATATATTCATAATACAATGTTCACTCTTACCCAATCAATAACTAGTTTTGATACTATTTTAGAAAATGAAAAGGCTATTATTCAACAATTTAGACAATATCACAGATATTATTCAGCAACTGCATTGATAGCAGCAGGTTTAGGCTTGGGACTTACATTATATCATATATCTATATTAATTATTTCTGGTAAAGAAATAACAATTAAGGATTAATGATTATCGGCATATGAAAATATCCATCTGCAGATAATAATTCTAATAGATATATCCCAGGATGAAGATCTTGAGAAGAGAATGAAGCTTGATAATGACCACTTTCCATAACACCATGTGCCAAAACTATAGGATGAGTATTATTAAATACAGAACGAATTTGTAATACTGTTTTACCAGCTGTAAGAATCCCAAAATCTACTTTGCTAATATCAATAATTGGATGAGGATTGGGTAAAGACATTAATCCGGGCAACTTCGCAATATTAAATTTTAATTGTATATCACATTGCGATGTATTCTCGGATTGAATTGATATTCCTTTGCCAGATAATGGAAGAAATTTAGAAGCACAAGAATAATAAAATGCTAAGGTGTCTCTATCAATTGTATCTAAAGCAGATATTGCCTCTATTGGATGGTAGCACACTGCAATTCTTGTTTCAGTTAAAGGAGATAATCTAATAGGTAATTGCTCTGGTGGGATAGAAAAAGCAATATTATTCATCATAAATAAACTTGGAAAATTAATTCCATATCTACCATAATTTAATATGATGATAGTATCACATATCGTATTACCTAATAAAGTGGTATCATAAATTAAATCATCTGCTAGAGTACCATTTTTCAATGAGATGCTAATAGTTAAACCTGGAATAGTATCACTGATGATAGATATATTTCCAATTGAATCTTTAACCATTAATGTATAATTAGCATCTTGATAGGGGTCTTTAACATTGATAGAAACTGTGGATGAAGAACCATTTCCTTTAATAGTATAATCACAATTTTCTGTAAGTGAATCTATAAAACCTACAAATTCTAATCCTGAATCTGTAATTCCATCATCTTTTATTGTAATAATAGCAGGCAAGCCACAATCGGCTGCAGATGAAATAATTACAGGTGGTTTTGAATCTGCCTTAGCCCGAAAAGTAATATCAGCAATTGTACGGCTTCTACAAGTATCACCTAGAGATAAGGTCTGTTTATAATCACCTGTACTGTCTGCTTTATAACAAATAAGAATTTCTTTTGTACCACCGCTTTGTAAATTGATAGGGAAGCTTGTTCCTGATATTGTAAAATTCTTATCTAAACCTAAAAAATCAGCCGAACTTATTGTTTGAGAGAAATTCCCTTCATTAATTAATGTAATGGGAAAGCAAAAAGACTTTTTAACAGGAATTTCCTGATCGATTATTAATGGGATGCCATTGCCAGCTAGTCTAACAGTAAAACCAGGAATAGCAAACTTTTTAATGGAATTATAACCAGCAGAATCTTGGGCTGCTATCACAAAATAACCATCTTTAAATGGGTCTATTAAACTAGCATCAAATGAGACAGAATCGGCATATTTTGTAAAAGGAGCAATAGAAACAGAAGTATTAATTTGAGAATCTGCAATATTAACTACAGAAGCAATTCGAGAATCACCAGCTAATGTGTCAAATACCATCCCCTTGATAAAAGAACATTCTCTTCTAGAATTATATGATGGAGAATGAAAATCAAAGAGTGTAAAACTCATTCCACCGATATATCCATAAGAATTGGCAGGACCATATCCATATACATAAATGCCAATTGGTTCTTTTGCACTAATAGAATGCACACCATCACTAATATTAATAGTGGCATAATAAAAATTAGTTTTAGCAATTCTTGAAAAAGAAGTAGAAGGAATTAAAGTACCATCTAAAACAGCCGAATTTATTGCATTCTGAGGGGCCACAACATTGACATATTGATAATTATACACCTTAGAAGGCCGGCCATCACCATTTAATTGAACAGCTTGGGCACTAACAAATCTATAATTAGTAAGGAATTGCTCGAAAGGAGGAATAATCATCATAAAAGGATCGCTATTAGCAAGCCCAGTATTTGATGTGCTTGAAGTTTTTTTATACTGAGCCACCATAAATGGTTTATTACTATAAATTTCAGCAGCTCTTGATAAAACTCCTGTGAAATACTGTCCCTGATTCAAAGTAGCAACTTTAATGGAATCCACAAAAATAGCTGTGCTGTCTAAGGCAGCTAATACTCTATATACATCCCATCCAATAGGAGAGGCCCCAGAAGGTAATGGATATGGAGTTAAAAAGGCACTTTTTCCAAAATTTGCAGTTGGTACCATTTGTTCTACAAGACAATCCCTAGAATTTAATTGATCACTTGCTTCCCATGGAATTCTGGCTCTTTGATGTCCTGCAAAAACAGCTATTGGTTTTGAAGAGTTAATACTTGTGCCTGTTAAATCATAATCTTTAGATAAAGAAGGTAATGCTTGAATTAGATAGACATCACCCTTATTTAGCACTATAGGAGAAGGATTTAATCCGGATAATAATAATGGAGCAGATGGATCGATAGTAATGCGGGTATTATCTTCTACTGCAATAATAGCACATTGGGAAGGCGTTGTTCCGGCAGAAAGCCCTCCTCTTCTATCATCTAAAACATTATCTGTAGGATAACTCATTATCATATAATCTCTTTCTAAAGCTGGACGTGGCAATACCAAAAATGCATCGCTAGTTGTCCAAGCTTGATTAAGAGCATACACTGTAATATCTTGTTCACTTATAATATGAAAATATTGAGCTGCAATTTTCTCTGTTTGCCCGCCATTTGCTAATAATTGATTGCTTGTATTAAAACCCTGTAACTCAAAGTTCTCCCATAAAACGCTAAATGTATAAATCTCATTAGGATTGTTAATCGTAAAACTGCGTGTAAATTCGCGTCGATTAATATCTCGATAGACAATAGATCCCTTGGTGGGAATTTCTGAAGCAATAAATATATATAAAGAATCAGTCTTTCTTTCTGCTTCTTCTTGTGTCCCTGGTGCTGCTCCTACGCCTCTATGGACATTTGGCATAAAAGTTAACCAAAAATCTTTGCCCTTGCTGCTTCCAGCTACTTGTGAAAGCGTAGTATAATTCTGAATAAAACAACACAGAATAATAGCTAAACATCTAAAAACAATATGTAAACGGGTAAATTTCAAAGGTTCAAGATTAGTTTAGTAAAAATTAATAGAAGTCTGAGACGTATAATGCTAAAAAAAGTTTATTACTTTTACTTATTGCAAAGTAGTGAAAACCTATGCAATTCTTATTTATGAAATACTATATAATGCTTAATAACATAAAAAAAGTGATTTGGTTTCCAATGCTCTGTGCTTTGTGCTTAATACAAAACAACACTGCTTTTGGACAACTCATGATAGATTCAATAATTATAGAAAGAACAAGTATACAAAAGACAGGTTACATTCCCGAATGGCGATCTATGTTTTCTAGTACTTTGTCCGATGCACATTTTTCTACAATTGGTGGATTACAAATCGGGGATAATTCTTCTGAGTTAGAATGGTCTAGAGCAGAAAAAGCACTTAGAGCAACTTCACTATTTTCATCAATAGCAATTGAAACAGATACCTTCGATCAAAGATACATACAGCTTTATATAAAAGCTAAGCAAGTTCCAGATGTGAATTCAGTTGGATTAGATGCTCAATATGGTGGAGGAATTCTATCTTTTGGACCATTCTCCAAAACAAATGTGATTTTGGGTGATTTTATTCAAAGCTATCTAAGAGTAAGGCATAGAACAGAAAATTCTATCGGAAATGAACTTGCTTTTTGGGGAAAATGGAATGATATACTCGATAACTTTACTCTAGAAACAAATGTATTAACCCATAGCGTAGTTTCCAGTATTGGTGTTTCTTTGCAAAAAAATATATATCCACAAGGTGGTCTTGGCTATGGTATGTCCTATGATTATTCACATGGAAGTGATTTTGTATTTACCAATGAAACTGCTGTAAAAAAGGGTTTTTCTTCCTATTCATTAGAGGGCTGGACCACTTGGCTTTTACCTAGACAAGATAATTTATATTTTACCGTAAAAGGTGCTTATCAATTTGCTGATAGACAAGATGCAGCATATATGAAAAGAGCTTTCGATAATACTTCTGAATTGCTTATTTCCTTTTCCTCTTTGGCTGATAAAACTAAACATATTGATGGAGTTGACATACCCTTAGGAGCATGGGGATCTGCAATTTTGGGTAGAGTTATTCCTAAAAATCAAGAGGGATATTATTATGTAGGTGGTTCTGTTGAACAGTCTAGTTTAATGCTTAATGATAAATTATATATGTATGGTAAACTTTCCGCAGGTAGTGGACTCAATACTGGTTTGGCTATAAATACAGCATTAGAATTTGAAGGATTGGCTCATTTTATGATCAATCAAGGGGTTTTATTAGCTGCAAGGATACAACAAACATCAGTGTGGAATTGGGATGCATTTAGACAACAAATATTAGATAATGATATTGGAATACGTGGTTTAAAAGCAAATAGTAGAATAGGCGATAATCGAATTATAAGTTCTTTGGAATTAAGACATCTTCTACAAGAATCTTTATATGGTTTCGAATTTGGTTTTACTTTGTTTTGTGATGCTGGAACTGTATGGGATAAAGGTAATTCTCTGTTTTTATCTACATGGTCAAACTCAATTGGAGCCGGGATAATTGTGCTGCCAGCATTTTCTCGTTTACGATATGATTTACCATTATTAAGACTAGAATATGCTATTAATACTCATAATATATCAGGCAATGGGATAGTACTATCAACCAATTATTCATTTGATTTGATTAAAAGACATGCTTATTCGAAACCACAGGTTTTTGGAACTAAAATTGATTTAGAATAAGTTATACAATTACATTTTGATGAGCTTAAAAATATTATTAGTTTTCGCTTCTTCAAAATTCTATACCTATAAAACAATACAATGATTCAATTTGAACACAGAGTAGAAAAAAATGTAATTAGCACATTGTTGTGCGCATGTTTCATTTTAATACTTATCAATTCTTTCACATTTAACGCATTTGCCCAAAGCAAAGCTAAATCGCCAACTGTTACAAAGACACCCCTAAAAAAAGAACATATCAAAGTATTTCAAGAAATTTCTCCCGATATATCAGGAATTCATTTTTTGAATTTGACACCTGGGCCTTCTGAAATGAAAAAGCAAAGTCGTCTGTTTACAATAGCAAGCGGCGGTACTTCTGTTGGGGATATTAATGGTGATGGTTTATTAGATATTTATTTAACCTCATTTAAAGGGTATAATACTCTCTTTATCAATAAAGGAAACTTAACCTTTGAAAAAGCTCCTGAATCTGCTGGAGTTACTGATTCTGCAGGTTCATGCTTTGGTTCTACGATGGTTGATATTGATGGAGATGGAGATTTAGATATTTATGTCACCAAATATAATTTTGATACCAATAAATTATATATCAATGATGGCAAAGGTATCTTTATAGATAAAGCCAAAGAATTTGGTTTGCAAATAATTGCAAATGGCATTCAATCAACCTTTTTAGATTATGATTTAGACGGAGATCTAGATGTTCTTCTAGTAAATAATGGTATTCAAAGAGCTGGCTATAAGCATGTTGGTGTTCAACCAATGATGATGCGAAATAATGGTAATAATACATTTTCTGATTTTTCTGATTCTTGTGGCATAGACCATAAAGGATTTGGCTTAAGTGCCACTTCATCTGATATCAATAATGATGGATGGCCAGATATCTATATAGCAAATGATTTTGAAGAAAAAGACTATCTATATATCAATAAGAAAAATGGAACATTCGAAAGAATGACCAAGGCACAGTTACCTCATACTGTAATGTTTGGAATGGGAAATGATATTGCAGATTTTAATAATGATGGTTTGATGGATATCATTGCCGTAGATATGTTGCCCGAAACCCATGTTCGTTTAAATACACAATTCGACAATTTCACCACTTTTAATTCCACTTTTGACTCTTCTCAATTTATTCAAAATACGCTGCAATTAAATCGCGGTAATGGAAGGTTTAGCGATATTGCTCAGATGTCTGGAATTGATGCTACAGAATGGAGTTGGAGTGTATTTTTTGCTGATTTCGATTTAGATGGTAATAAAGACATCTTTGTCGCTAATGGATTAAAATGGGATGTGATGGATAAAGACTTCAATAGATTGGGCATTACCCATGATAAAATGGAGCAAATCAGCAAAGAAGCTATGAAAGCAGCTTCCGATTCAGCCCAAATTAAAGGTGATATTAGGGCCATGGCCGAAACCTTCGATATTGGTAATCTTATTCGCCAAGTAAACAGAACTCGAGTACCTAATTATCTTTTCCGTAATAATGGTGATTTGACATTTAAAAAAGTATCAGATGAATGGGGAATGGATATTCCTTATAATACGTGTTCATCAGCTTATGCTGATTTTGATAATGATGGTGATTTAGATATGATTCTAAATACTATTGATTCTACTGCTGTTTTATATAAAAACACAATGATGGAATCTGGTAATCATCATTATCTACAGGTTCAATGTATAGGCAATACTCCTAATACAAAAGGTATCGGTGCTAAGATTATTGTTAAAACTGGAAATACTGTCCAAACAGTTCAATTAACTTCTACTAGAGGCTTTGCTTCGGGTATTGCTGCAATTGCACATTTTGGGCTTGGCGTAAATGTAATTGCAGATGAATTAACAATTATATGGCCAGGTGGTGCTCAACAAACCCTACAAAAAATCAAAGCCGATCAAACATTAATTCTTAAACAAGCAGATGCAAGTAAAGTTGAACAAAAACCTTTAGACATTACACCATTATTAAAAGAAATTACTGCCAAAGATTCAGGTGCAATCTCTCTCCTTCATAAAGAAAATGATTTTGATGATTTTTATAATGAAAGACTTTTACCAAATCAATTGTCTGTAAATGGCCCCTCATTAGCCTCGGCAGACATAGATGGCAATGGTTTAGATGATATTGTTATTGGTGGCCCTCAAGGATTTCCATTACAGATTTTTTATCAAAACAAAGAAGGCGTTTTTTCACAAGCAAAAGTGCAAAATATTTTTGCCAATGATTCAATGTATGAAGATCAGTCTATTCTGCTTTTTGATGTTGAAAATGATGGTGATATTGATATGTATGTAGCAAGTGGAGGAAATGAGGATGCTGCACAAAATCCATCATTAATGTTTGATAGATTATATCTAAATGATGGAAAAGGAAGCTTTACAAAAGGAATTCTTCCTGAAATGCCAGTATCTAAATCTTGTGTAATAGGTTCTGATTTTGATAAAGATGGAGATATTGACCTATTTATTGGTGGTAGAAATATTGCTGGGAACTTTGCTAAACAGACAAGAAGTTATCTATTACTCAATAATCAAGGATTTTTTACAGATGTAACCGAAGTTTTGGCTTTTCCTTTGTTAAATCCAGGACATGTTAAATCTGCTTTGTGGTCTGATTATGATAAAGATGGTGACCCAGATTTGCTTGTAGTTGGTGATTGGATGAAAATCCTTGTGCTGCAAAATAATTCTGGTGTTTTCTCTGATAAATCCCTTTCAGCAGGAATAGATACATCATCTGGAATGTGGAACAGCATTAATGGCGGAGATATAGATAATGATGGCGATATAGACTATATAGTAGGAAATGTAGGTACTAATACTCGCTATAATGAACCAAATGAACAAAATCCTTTCGTATTATATACTGCTGATTTTGATGATAATGGAAGCACAGAATATATTCAAGGATATTATGAAAATGGCATATTATATCCTTCTAGGGTTTCAAATAGTATTATAGGACAAATGCCAACATTGCGCAGAAAATTTGTCAATTTTGATGATATAGCACCTGCAAGCCTTAGTGTTCTAGTTGGTGGAGACTCTGTTTTAAAAAATGCATTGTATTCTAAAGCTGCACATGGACGAAGCATTGTTTTGATAAATAATGGTAATGGAAAATTTACTTGGAAGGATTTACCAATTATATCACAAATCTCACCTGTTTTTGGAACAATATTAGAAGACATCAATGAAGATGGAAATCTTGATATTATTCATGCTGGAAACTTTTATGGTCCAGATAGAGAAATGTGGCGTTTTGATGCTGGAGTTGGACAAGTCTTACTTGGAAATGGCAAAGGCGAATTTTCCCCTTTAAGTGTATTGGAAAGTGGGTTCTATGTTCCTGGCGAAGCCAGAGCCGCCTTAACTGTTCCATTGAAAGACAAGAATGAAGTTCATTTGATCATTGCTTCATGTAAAAATAAAGTTCAAACATTTCAGAAACGATTATCAAACGGTTCTAAAATTATAGGTATAGACCCCAAAAAGAAGATAAATAAAGCTATTGTTCAGTTTAAAAATGGACAAAAAAGATTGGCAGAATTTTATATGGGTTCTGGTTATTATTCTCAATCATCACAATATGTACTAGTTAATAAAGATGTAAAAGAGATTACATTTATGAATGGCGAAACAATAATATCAACACTCAAATATTAATATGAAATCAATCTGTCTTCTACTTTTATTATCGTTAGCTTTTATACAATCATGTTCAACTCCTATATCAACAAAAAAGATTGCTGCATCTTGGTGTGATTGTATAAAATCAGTTGAAAATGAACCCGTTGCCTTGAAAGATTGTGATGCACTAGCAATTAAAGACATGAATGTGATATTTATGAAAAAATGGAAAGAGATCGAAGAAAAAAACATATCCATGGATACTTTAAAAGAGTATAAACTTTCTATGGATAAAGAGATGTTTAAGTTGACAGAAGAATGTGGAGGTTTTTCTTTTGGAATGCCAATGAATCAGAAAAATAACATGGTTCCACAAGGAATTAAATAACTGTTTATTTTAGAAAATCATGAGACAATAAAAAAAAACTTTAACAATAGCATTGATTTTTAAAATTTGTTAGTATATTGCCCATTGAAATGTAATATCTAATTGGGCTTAGAGTCTAATTTTTATACATATACATTTCGTAAATCATTGATATTAAATTACTTACTTATAATTTATTTTTACTTCTAATTAAAGAGGTTTTTATGCTCAACACAGTACGCCCTTATGTATTGGCACTGTCTGCGGCCGTAATTGGATTCTTGGCATCTTTTGGTGCTCAAGAAGCAAATGCACAATATTGTTATCCAGGATCGTTTGGATCTTGTGTTGGTTATGATTACAATACTGCTGTTTTTAATGTAACTTTGGGATCTTTGAGTAATGCTACAGCTTGTACTGGTATTTTTACATACTATACTACGCCACAGTTTCAAATTATTGGTGGCTCACCTACTACACTTACAATTCAAGTAGGATTTCCTAATGGTCCATATTGGATTGGGGTTGGTGGACCGGGATATATGTATTGCTGGATTGACTTAAACATGAATAATGTGTATGAAGCCTCAGAAGTAGTGCTTCAAGGTCAAATAGCAACTACTCCAGTTAATTTATCAACTAATTTAACTCTGGCAACAAATTTGACACCAGGTTTAAGAAGAATGCGTGTCAAAACCAATTATTATAATGATGGTGGCGATCCTTGCGGTTATACCTATGGTGAGACCGAAGAATATAATATTATGGTTCTTCCTCCATTGGCAGACGGTTCACCAACAGCAGTTGCTTTGATTGATCCTAATACTGGAAATGCTGCTGCACTACCAGCTAGATCTGGTATATATGATTTAGGTTTTACATTAGCATCTTTATCAGCTGTACCTATGACAAAATGTCAATATGATTTTACAGTTTCTAAAGTTTCTGATGGTTCTATTCTTGCTTCAGGTGTTAACAAACAATATATAGGTCCTTTGGGATCTGGAGCTTCAGTAAATTTAGTACTTACAACAGGAGTACCTGTTAATAATCCTTTAGCTCCTCTACGTGTTAGAGTAACTGTAAAGAATGTAGAAAGTGCTTTTGCTGTAGGCGATAATAATAACAATAATAATGTTTTAGATGCTTTTGTTGGACCAGCTTTAGATTCTGGTGCATATTATATTGGCGGTACACCAACACCTACAAATTGGTTTAGTAATCCCAATGATGCTGCTGTTGCGGTAACATATGGAGGAGTTCTTGGTCCAGTTACATTTAATACACGACCAGGTGCATATAACAATACACAAATGAATTTGGGTCAAGTTAGCCAGACAGTAAATGGTATTCCAGGTGCATCTCCTACAAATAAAGTTGTATTCAAAGCAGATCCTGCAAATCCAGGTACTATTGTATTTCAGGCAAATAATAATGGAGCATATGCAGTACCTGATACAAATTATATAGTACTTGCTCAAGGTAATGTATATACAGATTTTATCGGTATAACTTTCCAAGCAAATCCACTACAAACAAATTCTCGTTTAATTTGGATGAAGAGCACAACTAGATCTTTAAAATTCACATCTTGTCAATTTACAGGTCTTAATAATATTAATACTGGTGTTGGAAATACATTAGTTCATTCAGAATCAGGTAATCAATTCCAACAAATCAGCTTTATTAACAACAACTTTGATAATGGCGATAATGCATTGTTTTTAGATGCAGGCTTTAATGTTCCAGGTGCATCTGGATTGACTTTCACAGGCAATACCGTTACAAATTTCTATTCTCAAGGTTTATTCCTACGTGGTATTAATGATCAGATTACAAATGGAAATACTATCACAACAAATTCTGTTAATGCTATTCCAGTATTTGGTATCAATTCAGAATATTCTAGAATTGGTGGACAAATAAATAACAATCGTATTTCATTTAATAGAACTGGTACTGGTATCCGTTTGAATACTAACTTTGCTGATATCGGAAGCCCAACACAAATTTTCAATAATATGGTTATTGTTGGAAATGGTACTGCAAATACAACTTTTGGTTTAACTGCTAGTTCATTCCAAAATACTAATATTTACTATAATACATTTATCGTAAATGCACCAGTTACAACTCTAGCAGCTGCTTTCAATTGTTCTAATGCAAGTGCTACTGGCACAAGAGTTGTCAATAACTTATTCCACAATACTGGAGCAGGTTATGCATACTCTATAACTTCAGGTTCAGCACCATTAAATACTGACTTCAATAATTTATGGAATAGTACAACTCTAAGTGCATTTTCTTCAACCAATTTGGCCTATGCTAATTTTGCTCCATCGGCAACATTGTCAGCATTTAGATCAATCATTGGTTCTAAAGAATTAAGCTCTACCGCTTCACCTGTGGTATTCTTCCCTGGTACTGCATATATTAATTCAATTAACACAACATTACGTGGTACACAGACAATTAATAATATTGCTTCTGGTAATACTAATATTGATATTGATAATACATTACGTCGTAATCCACCACTTAAAGGTGCACACGAATTAGTACCTATTGTATCTTATGCAGCACCTGCATTTGATTCAACATGTTTTAATCGTACAACAGTGTTAAATGCAAATCCGACTGTTACAACAAATAAACCAGTTCCAGGTACAGCTATAGCTAATGGTAGTTCATTTATTTCTTATGAGTGGACATCTACAACAACTAGAGATCTTGCAACTCCTGTTAAATTTGTGGGCTTCAGAACATCAATCTTAACAATCAATAATACTGACGAATTCGATCAAGGTACTTATACATGTACTGGTCGTAATATGGATGGTGCATTAGAGTCAAACGGTGTAGATCCAACAGTTTCTGTTTACAAAATTGATTTAAAGGTCAATCAACCAGTTGAAATTCAACGTCATCCAATATCACAAGTTGTATGTAAAGGAAAAGATGTAGTTCTTAATTTTACTACAAAGCGTGGTACAACATTAGGTTATGAATGGTTTAAAGATGGCGAGAAAATTCGTCCAGGTGTAAACTATCCATTCGCTTCTTCAGTAGAAGGCGCAAATAACTATGTATTGATTCTTCGTAGTGTAGACTTTACAGCTTCTGGCCGTTATATGTGTAAAATTAAAACTGCTTGCGGTGCAATTACAGCAGACAGTGTGATATCAACATTAGAAGCAGTAGTATATGTAGCTAAAGGAACTCAAATCGATAAAGAACCAATCAGCCAAGTTGTAGCAACTGGCGCAACTGCAAAATTTGAAATAGCAGCAGCAGAAGCAACAACCGGTTATGGTATCACTCCAGTTCAGTATCAATGGTTTAGAAATAATACATTGATCACAGATAATACACGTTATAGCGGCGCAAATTCACCAGTATTAAAAATTGCTCGTGTTTCAAATGCAGATGCAGGTAACTACTCTGTTAAAATCATTGGTGCATGCGGTGAAGCTTCTTCACAAATCTTTACTTTATCTCTTGGTACAGTTTCTGTAAATGTAGCTTCTGCAAATGTTAAAGCATGCGAAGGTTCATCAACAACACTTTCTGCTGTTGCAACTCCAAGTGTACCTGGTTTAGGTGTAGAATATGCATGGTATAAAGGTACAAATAAACTTGTTGAAGGTTTAAAGTACACTGGTACAAACACTGCTAAGTTAATGATAAACAATGTTTCTGCATCTGATGCAGCTTCAAATTATAATGTTAAAGTAGCAGCAACTCCAGCAGTTGATGTTAAAGCTACATCTGCAAACATTGATGTTACTCTAAATGCTCCTACAGTTATTGGGACATCTTTAGACAACAAAACAGTTTGTGAAGGTACTAAACATACTATGTCTGTAGTAGCTACTGGTGAAGGTACTTTATCATATGCTTGGACAAAAGATGGAGCAGCAATTGCAAATACATCAAGCAGTTTAGATATTGCTAAAATGGATGCAGCTTCTGCAGGTAAATACGATGTAACTGTAACAGGTTCATGTGGGTCTGTAACATCTACAGCTGACATTTCATTCTTAACAAAACCAGTTATCGTAGTTAGCACAAAATCAACAAGTATCAAACAAGGTTCTAAATTAGAATTAGGTGTATCTGTTAATACAACAGGAAGCACAACTTTCCGTTGGTTCTTTGGATCAAAAGAAGTAACTAACGATACAATTAATAGAAACTTTGTAAAATATGATGTTACAGCAGCTGATGCTGGTAAATATCGTTGTGAAGTTACAAATGAGTGCGGTACAACAATATCAGAAAATATTGATGTTCTTATCACTCCATCAACTAGCGTTAATGAAGCAATCATTGCGGAAGGTCTTAAGTTGTTCAATAATGAACCAAACCCATTCGCAACTGGAACAGCAATTCGTTTTGAATTACCAAAAACAGCATTAGTTAATTTAACAGTATCTGATATCTTCGGTCGTGAAGTTGCAAGTTTAGCATCATCACAATTTGAAGCAGGTATGCATACAGTTAACTTTGTACCTTCTGAGTTTAGCTTGTCAAATGGTGTATACTACTATACTCTTACAACAAGTGGAACATCATTAACACAAAAGATGCTATTTGTTAAGTAATTCTTAATAGATATATATATAACAAGAGCCGATTTCGTTTGAAATCGGCTCTTGTTATTTTAAATAAAAAAGACCCTAATTTTAATAAATTGGGGTCTTTTTATTTATGCTATCTAAATATTATATCAGTTACTATTGGTTTTCCTAGTTTATCATTGATTAACTGTATAAAGTCTTGCCTTCTAAGGATAAGTTCATTTCTCCAAGGAGCAAGTGGAACTCTTATATAAATAATCCCATTTTCATAACGCTGAAATGTACTAATAGTAGAAATCTTGACACCTATTACTGCTTCCCAAACTGTTGGTATAGATTCAATTAGAATTTGTTCTTCCCAGCGATGAGATGATATAAATTCATCTATAATTGATTTAATATGCTTAGGATTATTATTCATATACATTAATACGTAAAACCAAAAACAGACACGAAATATTATTATTTTAGTTGCAGGAGCTCATTTAAAATCATCACGTTGTATTACGATCCTGTTATCATAAGTTGGAACAGTATACAATGTAATGAAGATAAAAAGTAATTCTACTAGTAATTGACAGAATCATTATAATACGCTGAAATAATTACTTTCAGAGAGGAACAATAAGCCCTTGATTAGCAAACTGAGCTATGAAAGCTTGAGAAAGCGTAAAACATAGATAAGTGCTTATACTGATACTTATCTTTATTAACATGATACATCCTAAATTATCCTTTACAAATATTGATAAACGGTAAATCAAACGCAATTTTATAGCAAAAAAAAACCCGAATAATTTCTTATCGGGTTTAGTATAATTATGTGATGATTTTACATCTTAAGTAGCCAAGCAAAGATGAGAGGAGCAACAATAGTAGCATCTGACTCTACAATGAACTTTGGCGTATTAATATCTAATTTACCCCATGTAATCTTTTCATTTGGAACAGCTCCGGAATAAGATCCATAACTAGTTGTTGAGTCTGAAATCTGACAAAAATAGCTCCAAAAAGGAATATCTTGCATTTCCATATCTTGATAAAGCATCGGAACAACACAAATTGGGAAATCACCAGCAATACCTCCTCCAATTTGAAAGAAGCCAAGTCCTTTACCATCAGAATGTTTTACATACCAATCAGCTAACCACATCATGTATTCTATTCCAGATTTCATGGTTGCGGGTTTAAGTTGTCCTTTAATACAATATGAAGCAAAAATATTGCCCATGGTTGAATCTTCCCATCCTGGAACAATAATTGGTAAGTTTCTTTCTGCAGCTGCAAGCATCCAAGAATCTTTGGGATCGATTTCATAATATTGTTCTATTTCGCCTGAGAGAAGCATTTGATACATAAACTCATGCGGAAAAAATCGATTATTATTGCTATCTGCTTCATTCCAAACACGATATAAATGTTTTTGTAGACGTCTAAAGGCTTCTTCTTCGGGAATACATGTATCAGTAACTCTATTATAATGATTTTCTAGAAGATCCCATTCATCTTGTGGAGAAAGATCTCTATAATTAGGAACTCTTTTATAATGAGAATGAGCCACCAAATTCATGATATCTTCTTCAAGGTTTGCACCAGTACAAGAGATGATTTGTACTTTATCTTGTCTAATCATTTCAGCTAAAGTTTTACCTAATTCGGCAGTACTCATAGCACCAGCCAGGGTAATCATCATTTTACCACCTTCGGCTAAATGTAATTCATAGCCTTTGGCAGCATCCATTAGTGCAGCCGCATTAAAATGCAGATAATTCTGCTCTATAAAATTTGAAATAGGACCACGTTCCATACAACTCGAAGAAAAAGTGATAAGAATAATTTATGATACAAAATACAGTATTTGATAGACTTCACAATCTTGTTATTATGTCAAGATCTCTTCAAGAGCTAGAATATAGCTTTTTACATAAGCTTGATAATTGTTTACATTCTTCTTCAGAAAGGACAGATGATATGTTTTTTAATAAGTCCATAAATAACGGATCAATATCTTCTAATTTTTTCATTCCACCACTTGTAATTTTGGTAAGAGAAAGTCTTCTATCCTTACTTGTACGAATTCTTTCAACAAATCCCTTTTTTTCTAAACCATCTATAAGCCTTGTAGTATCAGAAGTCTTTTCAATCATTTGCTTCACAATATCTATTCTAGATAATCCTTCTGGATATGATCTTTTTAAAATTCTTAAAATGGAATAATGTCCACCATTAATACCTAGAGGCTCTATAGTTTTATCTAGTAATTGCTTTAAATGCTCGGAAGCAATACTAATCTGAATAATAGCCTCTAAAGCAGGATATTTAAAATGTGCTGGAGTTGAAGTAGAATGCTGACTCATATTATTTCTCATTTACGATTAATCACATACATAACAAAATACAAAAATTTTATATGTTCAATCGAGTATATGTCAAGATACTTTTTGCAATTGATTTATCATGTACAATACAATGTTATGTAACGCTCAATCATATATTATTGAATCAAAAGATAAGGTCTATGCTATTAATAAAGACATTATATACATAATTAAAAATACAATGTAACATCTTAGCATTTTTCTACTCTCTGCTGATAGAACACACCACTATTCCTAAAAGCATGAAGCTCATCATCACCATTTTCATAGTTCTTATAAGATCATTTTCTGTATTAGCTCAAAGTGCATCATTTGCTGATTTGATAAGAAAAGGAAATTCTTATCATGATAATGGACAATATGAACAGGCATTAGAGCAATATAAAAAAGCATTGAAATCTGATTCAGTATCTGGTATAGTTCATTATGAAATTACTTATACATTATTAGCGATGCAGAAGTATGACGAAGCATCAGAATATTGTAAAAAAGTAATTAATTCTGATAGTAAGCAACAACAGGGAGCATATCTTTTATGGGGAAGTGCATTAAATTTAGGAGGCAAGCCACAGGAAGCTGTTAAAGTCTATTTAGAAGCCATGATGAAGTTTAGGGGCTTGCATCAATTACATTATAATTTAGCTCTTTCATATTTTGAAGCAGACAATTTGGTGAAGTCTGAAGAAACTCTGATGCACTCTTTAAAAATGAAACCAAATCATGTAAATAGTCATATCCTTTTGGCTAAAATTATGATGATTAAGCAGCAATATATTAAAGCACTATTAAGCTTAAATTATATTTTATATTTAGATTCACAATCGAATCGTTCTGCCGAAATATCAGATTTATTACATCAAACAATAAAAGTAGCATGTACATCTTTGACAGAAAACGACTCTATTGAAAACAGCGATGTATTTATAAAGGCACAAAAGCAATTAGTTAAAAAATATACTATATCTGATACAACAAATCAGGAAGCATTATTTGCAGAAATGGAATGTCATCTATTTTCTGAATTAGAATCAATTGTAGAAAATAATTTTCCTATTTGGTCTGACTTATATGCATCAACATTTCATGATTTGTATAAATCAGGTCATTGTGAGTCATTTTCTTATGTAATATCTCGTCCAAATGCTTCCCCAGCTATTGAAGTATGGATAAGAACAAATCAAGGAAAAATGCAATCATTACAATCTTGGATTGGTTCCCATCAGCCCCCAGCTAAAGTTAATCATATGATGATTGGCAAATCAGTATTTAAATAGGGGATATCGCTCCATCTAGTTGTCCAAGATGGAGATTTTTTATCTCTCCGCATAGACCATGTACTCTTTCCAGAATTATTCCCTCCAGAAGCAGCACTATGTACTGTACGTCTTCCATATTTTTGATTTATGCTATCCATGGCTTGCATAAGAGATGCATCTCTAACAACATATTCTGGTGTAAAAAATGTTTGTTGAACGGCATCCGCATTGCAAAGATCATGAAGCATAATGCCACACTTTTTATAATGAAAACCATCTTTGAAAATTCTTTCAAGTCCCTGAATAGCTGTCTCTACTAAAGATGGAGTAAATTGAGTAGGAAGTTCAAATTGCACAGTACAAGAATTAGAATATTGAGGATATTTTGGAGAAAAATAATTAGTTCTTATAAAAACAGTAATTGCAGCACAAACAGAATGTTGCTTACGTAATTTAACAGACGCACTTTCTGCATGCTTTGCAATTGCTTCGCTTAAATCAGCAAATGAAGTTACATAATCACCAAAACTTCTGGAGCAGATAATTGTTTTTTGTGGTGGATGATGATCTTCTAGTTTTAAACAAGAAATACCATTTAATTCTTGCACCATTCGAAGCCCTACAACAGTAAATTGTTTTTTTATCAAATCCTGAGGAGCATATTTAACGTCTTTTGCTGTTTTAATTCCTTGTTGTTTAAATTTGGGAGCTGTACGATATCCAATGCCCCATATATCCTCTACAGCAATTCTATCAAGCCATTCATCTTGTTCTTCTAATGATTCTGGCAGAATAAAAACACCATCGAATTCTTTCCATTTTTTTGCAATTCTATTGGCGAGTTTTGATAGTGTTTTGGTAGGGCCAACGCCAATACCAACTGGAATACCTGTCCACTTGAAAACTGTATTCTTCATTTTCCTACAATATTCTTCTCTGTGTTCTAAAGGAATATGGTCTAAACCTAAAAATGATTCATCTATCGAGTATACTTCTATTTCTGGTGAAAACATTGAAAGTGTTTCTACTACTCTATGGCTCATGTCTCCATATAATTCATAATTAGAAGAAAATACCTGTACATTATGCTTTTGGACAATATCCTTTATTTTAAAGAGTGGTTCCCCCATCTTAATACCTAAGGCTTTTGCTTCATCCGATCTAGCAACAGCACAACCATCATTATTAGATAAAACAATAATGGGAAGCTTGCGGAGCTTTGGTTGAAATACTCTTTCGCAGCTTACATAAAAATTATTCCCATCTACTAATGCAAAGGTCATAGTGAATATAAGTGAAGTATAATATTATCTAAATTTTTGAATACAGGAAGTGACAACGCCCCAAATACAATCGCCTGAATTTTCATCCATAATTACAGATTGATATTCTTTATTCTCTGCCAATAAATGGCATAAACCATTATGGATATGAAGTCTTTTAATCAAGAACTCATTCTGCACAATTGCAACTACAATATCGCCAGATTGAGCATTGAGTGATCTATCTACAACTACTAAGGCTCCATCATTGATACCAGCATTTATCATAGAATTACCGCTAACCTGTACAAAAAAAGTAGCTGTCTTATTTTGTATTAAATGCTCATCTAAAGATAGTTTTTTATCTATATAATCTTCTGCTGGTGAAGGAAATCCAGCACTAACGCCAGAAAGGAATAGGGGATATGCACTGTCTGGAGGGGATTCTTTAAATCCCATGATAGCTTGGATATTAGACGACGATTTCATTCTATTTTAGGGGTATTTTTTATTGGTATTACTTCAATGCAATGTACACATTTGACAACTTTTAGTATACTATCAGAATTGTTTATTCTATTATTGTTCTAAATGTGCAATTGATTCTAGCATCCTTGACTCTTCTTGAAATTGGCAATGAATGCACCCAATTATGCTGCATAGAACCTTTCATTATTAATAAACTTCCAGATTCAAGTGCAATATCTATTGTATGATGTGATATGCGATGTTTGCATCTAAATGTTCTAACTGCACCAAGAGAAACCGAAGCAATAATGGGATTATTACCTAATTCTTTTTCATTATCTGCATGCCAACCCATACCTTGAATGCCATCTTGATAATAGTTTAAAAGGCAAGAATTAAATGAATGTAGACATAATGACTCGCATAGCAGCTTAATTTTGATCAGTTCAGGTGTCCAAGAAATGGGGCTTCTACTTATACCAGAATATGAATACTTTTTATCCGAATCACCATACCAAGCCATTTTTCTATTTAGGATATGTGTCTTACCAAACATTTTTACAATATCTCTTTGCCATTCAATAGAATCTAGAAGAATATCATATAATATTGACGCTTCATGTTGTTCAATAAAATTGGGGATATATAATGCTATACCATCATATGGTAAAAGATTTTCTGCAAGCGTAGAATCATTCATGTGTAGAAGAACATATTATCATATTATGTGGTTCCTGTTTGAGTGAATACTCGTCCGACTATACAAACATTTTTACTATTTTGTATGTAGATTCATTAACTAACAAGTGATATACTATGAAATATTTAATATATATGTGTTCGGCACTTTGCAGTGTTGGTATGCTGTATGCACAGGTAAAACTACCAATGCCAATTTTTGGAGGTATTCAATCTCCAGACAAAGGGCTTCAAGAAGAAATTAATCATTTAGAAGAACAAAAAAGAAAAGATCCTTCTTACAATAATACATTGACCATAATACAAGAATATCTGGCAAAAAATAATGTTTCTAAGCAATCAATGCCTGATACTTCTTGTGTTAAAATTATACCAATTGTATTTCATGTTTTTCATCCTGCCGGAAAATCAGGTGTTCCAGTATCTCAATTAGATTTTGCTATTGATGACTTAAATAAAACATTTGCAGGTACTAATGAAGACTTCGAAACAGTCAATAAAGCATTCGACTCTATAAAGTCTTATACTTCTATTCGTTTTGCCAGAGCATTGATTGACCCAGAGGGAAATATAACCGAAGGCATTGTCTATTATCAAGATAAGCAACCAGGCTTTGGTAATAGTGGTACATCGTGGGATAAGCAAATTCAATCATGTGCATGGGATAATTATAAATATTTTAATGTCTATGTTCAAAACGATCTTTTTGCAAATAATGCTGTAAATAATTCTGGTTATTGTTTTTATCCTTCCACTTGGCAAAGTGATAATAGATTAGCCAGAATGGTATATAATTATGTGTATTTAGGAAAAGGTGGATCTTCATACAATTATCTTGAATTCAATCAAACCTTTACTCATGAATGTGGACATTATCTGGATTTACGTCATACTTTTGAAGGAAATAGCTGTACCGGTGCTGGAGACTTTTGTGCCGATACCCCACCAACAGATGGAGCTGGTAAAGGATGCGAAGCAATTCAATGCGGTGGATTGATAAATGGAGAAAATTATATGGATTATAATACCTCTTGTTATAAAAATTTTACAGCTGATCAGAATAAAAGAATGGAAGCAGCTTTATTAACTCCATCCAGAAAATCATTATGGCAATATGATAATGCTGTAGCAACAGGATTATTATCTTATAATTCAAATAATCCATGTGTTAATGAATATCCATTTATAAGCTATTCTAAGAACTTTGTAAAAGAAAGTGAAATAAATGATGGATCTTTAGGTGGAAATCCAATTAAAATATATGCATCAGCAGGAGTGAAATTTACAGAAGCAGGAAGAAATCTGGAGCCAGGTATTCATTATATACTACAAGGAGTTCCACAAGGTTTAACAGAACAATTAGAAGTAGATGAATCTGGAGAGATAATAACATGCTCTTTTAAAGGCAAAGCAGTATATCATAATCAAAATAATTCTGTTCAATTGTCTTTTATCCTAAAAGACCCAGCTTTTACAAATGGAGATGCAGAATCAATAAAAAATAGAGAAAAAACATTTTCACTAACATTTTTAGATCCATGGAAAAAAACCTGTGAGCAAGTTTATGCAGTAGCAAATAAAGATACATCATGGAATTCATTCGAATTATCTGGGCCAATCAATAGATTTTATGGATTGCTACGTAAAGACTCAGTGTATTATTTAGAGAATTATGGTAGAGCAATTATTACTCAAAATCAATCCAATGACAATATAGTATTTGTAGAACCTGGAACAGAAATTGGATCTTCGAGTTTATGGAGAGCAGGTGGCAATCAAGGGATTTTATACTCATCATTATATACAGATTTAGATGATAAACAAGGATATATTGGCTTTAGAACGCAGGCTGGAAATAATTTCTATTATGGATGGATGAAAGTTTCAGTATCATCAAAAAATGGCTGTAGATTATTAGAATATCAATACAATGAAAAGCCAAATGAAGCAATCATTGCTGGTGCTCCATGTGATGTTCCATTATCTGTAACTGAAACAAAAGATCACATATCATTTGATATATATCCCAATCCTACAAATGGAAATTGTACTATTAAGATTCATGATTCAGAATGTATCGGTGGAAATATCGTTGTGTATAGTATAACAGGAGAAAGAATATTATCAACTAGTATTAATGGAAATACTGTAGAATTATCAACTGTAGATATCAATTCAGGAGTATATTGTATTGTAATTCACAATAGATATGGAATGAAACAGTTTATTCATACATTGATTAAATCACAGTAATGTATATGCTAATAGATATCTAATATTTAGGAAATTTTATGAAAACGAAAGAATCTTCAATTGTAAATCGAAGAAATTTTATGAAAACTATTGGGATTTTGCCAGTAGTTTCAGGTGCTGCAATTGTGGCACTTTGCCAAGGGTGTTCAGACTCTCCAACTTCTACATTATCGGGTGAAACAATTACTATAACATTAGCTAATGAATCAAGCTTACAAAGTATAGGAGGTTCAATCCGTAGAACTTTTGGAAATAATAATAATGGATTGCCTGTAATAGTTATAAGAACAGCGCAAGATAAATTTAGGACAATGTCATCATATTGTCCACATGAAGGAGGCTCTGTAGCATCGCCATCTGGTGGCAAAGCAATATGCTCTAAACATGGTGCTCAATTTGGCACCTCAGAAGGAAATTTTGCTCAGAATATTGGTGGTGAAAGTACAAGTAGTTTACAAGAATTCATAACTACCTATAATTCATCAACAGGAATTATCTCTATTTCAATATAAAGTAATTACTATATGTTACTATTAGAAGCAGAGTATTTGGGAATTGTAGAATCATTACTTCAATTTGGAAAATTTGAAGAAGCAGAAGAATATTGTTTGAAAATATTGCACAATGATATAGATATCAATATTGAAATTAAAGCCCAATTATATGTGTTTTTATCTCAGGCATATTGGAGAATGGCTGATATACTTGAAGCCGAAAAATATTCCATTATTGCAATGTCATATATTGATAAACATAAAGATCTATCAGCAAAATGCAAGTCTATGATTCAGGGAAATGAAGGGGCAATATTAATACAAAAGAAATGTTATCATGAATCAATAATCTATTTATTAGAAGCATTAAGTTATTCAAAAGAGAACGACGATTACTTAAGCATTGCAAAATATAATATAAATTTAGGAGTGGTTTATAATGCATTAAGCGAAATAAAAAAGGCTCTGATATTTTATAAAGAAGGACTTAAACTAGCAAAAAAGCTTCAAAACAAGCCAATTATGGCTAATTGCATGGTAAATATTGGAATATCGTACGTTACTATGTCTAATTATCCTAAAGCACTTACTTACTATGAGCTAGCTCTAGAACTTCAAGTAGAACTTGGAAATCCATATAGAATTGCAGATATAAATGGTAATATTGGAGTGATTTACAGTAATATTTCTAATTTTCCTAAAGCATTGGAATATTATAATAAAGCTTTACAAATAGATGAAGAACTTGGAAATCGAAATAATTTATCTAAACACTATGGTAATATCGGAGTTGTCTATAGTTCATTATCAGATTTGCAAAAAGCATTAGAATATTACAGAAAAGCATTAAGTATTGATGAAGAACATGGTAATATCTTCGGTGTAATTAGACATCTTTCTAATATCGGGGAGATCTACAAAGATCTGAATGAATTTGAAAAAGCAATATTGTATAATAATCAGGCTTTAGAAATTCTATTAAATAATCCGCAATTAGAATTAGAAGCAACTGTAAATGGAACACTTGGATCAATTTATTATGAAATGGATGATTTTAATCAAGCGTTAAGGTATTTTAAAAGAACTTTAGAAATTGCTGTTAAAATTGAAATTAAAGCCCAAATTGCAAGAATGACTGGAAATATTGGAGATGTCTATTTACGATTAGAACAATGGAATAATGCTCTGGATCATTATCAAAAAGCAATGATGCTAGACAAGGAATTGGGTATAGAGGTAGGATATGCTAGTTGGTTGGGGAAAATTGGAGAATTATATTCACACACAGAATTTGAACATTATTCCATTGAAAAAGCAGAATCATATTTACTCAAAGCACTAGCCATTCAAAAAAAATATAAAATCAAGCAACAACAATATGAATTGCATAAATATCTTTCTACATTATATGAAAACCATGGAAATATAAATAAAGCATATCTTCATTTTAAAGAATTTTATGAGTTAGAAAAGCAAGTACACAATGAATCTGCAAAAAAACAAGCAGTGGAATTAGATTTAATTAGGCAAATAGAAAAAATAGAAAGAAGTAATAAGGAAACAATAATTCGATTTCAAGAAAAAGAAAAAATCTTACATGATATTTTACCAATAGAAATAGCAAATAGAATCGTATCAGGCGAAACTACGATAGCAGAAAAACATGAACATGTAAGTATCATTTTTGTAGATATAGTTGAGTTTACAAAAATAGTAATACATTTAAATCCTGAGGAAGTTGTTGGAACATTAAATGATTTATTTATTGATTTTGATGCATTAGCTTTAGAATTAGGAATAGAGAAAATAAAAACTCTGGGTGATGCCTATATGGCAGCATGTGGAATTCCGTCTGCAAAAGAAAATCATACTGAATTAATAACCGAATTTGCTTTTAAAGCTATTGATACTGCAAAAAAACATAAGTTTCCCGGACAACAAGAAATTAAAGTAAGAGTAGGGCTTCATTGTGGATCTGTAATTGCAGGTGTAATCGGAGGACATAAATTTACATATGATCTCTGGGGAGATACAGTTAATACTGCCTCAAGAATGGAATCACATGGCCAAAGAGAACAGGTACATGTAAGTGACCCATTTCTAAGGGAATTATGTTCAATTTCTATTGATGAAGAAATACCCGAAACAAAAGAATTTTCTTTTGGTATCATTTCTATTCATCAAAGAGGCTTAATTGACATAAAAGGTAAGGGTAAAATGCATACTTATTTTTTAACATTATTTAAAGAATAAAATATTTGTTCGAAAATTAATAATATTACTAGAAAAAATAGATTTTTTTTAGTAATATATGTAGTGTTTTATCTTTTTTAGGAGCCAGAACCATGGAAAAAGAATTGCTTAATGTAAATCAAAGAAGAATTGTGCTAAAAGCTTTAGGTTTATTTCCTTTAGCAACAGGAAGTATTCTTTTGAATGCTAGCCTTTCGGGATGTTCTTCAACATCGGAGCCTTCCAGCAATGCTGTAGATCTTAAAGTTACGGATGAATCTGCACTTAATAATGTAGATGGATTCCTTCGTAGAACATATGGTTCAAATAATAATGGAGATCCAATAATTATCATAAAAACATTCGAAGGCGTTTATCGTTGTATTTCAGCCTCTTGTCCCAAAAATTGTGAAAAGAAACCCAAAGCTCCAGAATTAGGAAATCCAATTTCCAAACAGATAATCTGCGAAACTTGTCCAATGAAAGCTACATACTCTACAGATGATACATCTTTTGGTAATGTTATTAGTGGCCAACCATCTCAAACACTAAGAGAAATTCCTTCTTCTTACAATCCTACTACAGGAATATTAACACTAAAGTTTTAGTCTCATTCTGTATTATTTAATAGGTAAATTCTGAGGAATGTTCTAAAAAAGCTATAAGTAATCTTATTGTAGATTCAATATCAGTTTTATGTACTGATTCAGCTACAGAATGGGTATATCTACATGGTATAGACAAAGTACAAACGGGCATGCCGGCTCTGGATGCTTGCATTGCACCTGCATCTGTGCCTCCGCTTGGTAATACTTCTAATTGATAAGGTATTGAGTATTTTTCTGCTAGATAGCACAAAAAGTCAACCATGCCAGAATGAGATACAGATAAACTATCTAGTACTTTAATGCCTACTCCTGCACCCATTTTAACACAATGATCACGCTCATCTACTCCTGGAATATCTGCAGCAATTGTTATATCTAAAGCAATACCAAAATCAGGAACCAAGCCAAAAGTTGCAGTTCTTGCACCACGAACACCAATTTCCTCTTGAACTGTTGCTACAGCATAAATATCATCAGAACTACTTTTAAATCGTTTAAAAGCCTCTAACATTACATATACTCCAACTCTATCATCTAATGTTTTTCCAGTGTAGAAATGTCCCATTTGAATTAAGTCTCTTTCCATCGTAACTGGATTACCAATCTTTACTTTTCCCTTTACTTCTTCTGCGGATAATCCTATATCAATAAACATTTCAGATAAAGGAACAACTTTATTTCTTTCTTCTGCAGTTGTAAAATGCGTTGGTTTAATGCCAAAAACTCCATCTAAAACACCAGAAGATGTATATACTTTTACTCTTTGAGCTACCAATACTCTTGGATCGAATCCACCCAAAGGATGCACATAAATAAATCCTTCTTTGCTAATAAATCTGACAACAAATCCAATTTCATCCATATGTGCTGCAAGCATTATTTTTCTGGCATTAGATGAACCTCCTTTTCTCATTGCAAAAAGATTTCCCATAGAATCTGTTCTTAATGATTCATCACTTATAGGTGATAATTCCTGTTTAACAACTTCTCTAAATGCTTCTTCACGTCCAGGTATTCCAGGCGTTGAACAGAGGGTACGTAATAATTCAAATGACATCGTACATTCACAAATAATTACACAAATAATACTGTAAAATTACAATTTGTTTTAGAGCACTGTTAAAGACACAAAAAAAAACCTCACATATACTAAATATGCGAGGTCTTAAAAAGGGTCGATATATGATAATAATTATTCTTCGCTTCTACTTAAAGCATAGATAACTAAGCCAAAACCAATTTTATTAACAGCATCACCAATATTATAAATTATATCCATAGCATAGGAAGCTGCTGCAGGATCTGTTACCATTGGAGTACCAAATAAACCGCCTTTAGTACCTAAAATATATCCTAAAGGATATATTGCCCAACCAACTAAAACAAACCAGCCTAATGTTCTATTTGCTTTAGCAACAGCTGCGGAACTTGATTTTGCAAGATTTGCTACATCACCAAACCATACAAGCCATACAATATAGGCATATCCGATTGATGAAATTGTACCCCAAATCCAGCTTGACTCATTGGTACCGTTTAGAGCTTCACCGATATAACCGGTAACTAGCATGAATACCGATGCTGCGATTAATTTCCAAAGTAAGCTAAGTTTTGCACCTGCTTTCTTTGTAATTAAATAAAACTCAACACACATTAAAGGAACTGTCAACAACCAATCTACATATCTAAAGAATGTAGGAGAAGTGCCTGTCTCTAAATTATAGCTTCGCATATAATAATAATGTACTGCAGCTATAAATGTAATAATTCCAGACACCAACACTGAAGTTCTCCATTTTGATGAGGTAGTACTCAATTCAAAAAAGAAAAATACAGATGCAGCCATCATGGCCATAGTACCGATAAAAAACGTAAATGCTACGTAATTTCCGGCAGCAATCGAAGTAACTTCATGTCCCATAAAAAATCCTTTTATTTGGAATAATTGAAAATAAAAACTTCAGAAGAAGTATTAGATACTTGCGATAATAAATTATAATGAGAGTATTAATCTCTAAACATTATATATGACACAGAGATATAAAAGGTGCTTAAACAAATTGAATTAGAATTCATTTACTTAATAATTGTAAAATTGTTTAAAAAAAATCAATAAATCAAAAATTTTTTTTAAAATATATTTCGAGATACTAATGTTATCAATTGATAATGATTTGGTAAAACTGAAGTAAAGGGTGAAATGTAATTTTGCAATGTTCTTTTGTGTGTTTTATAACAGATTATTGTAAAATTCAATGCGTTTTAACAAAGTTTTAGTTTGCTTTGTCACTTTACTTGTGATATTGTTGGCGTTTATACCAGTTTCTGCTCAAGAGACTGGAAATATAACTGGTACAGTTAAAGATGGAGAGTCAGGTGAATTAATGCGTAGTGTGACTGTACGTATTAAAGATACCAAGAAAGGTGGTTTTACCGATGTAAAAGGGAAATTCAATATTAAGGGAATTGCTTCAGGAACATATTCTTTAATATGTACTTATGTAGGTTATACTTCTAAAACAGTTTCTAATATAGAAGTTACTGCAGGACAAACAGTAACAATTAATGTTAATCTACAACCAGAATCTAGAAAAACAGATGAAGTTGTGATTGAAGCTCGTAGAATAAATGATAATCAAGCCGCTATTCTTGCCCAGAGAAAAAATGCTGCTCAAGTTAGTGATGGGATTTCTCAGGAAGAGATTTCAAAAACTCCAGATGGAGATGCTGGGCAAGCTTTAAAGCGTGTTTCTGGTGTTACATTGGTAGGGGATAAATTTGTATATGTGCGTGGAGTAAGTGATCGCTATAATAATACAACTTTAAATGGTTCTGCCCTTGCAACTACAGAGCCAGACAAAAGATCATTTGCTTTTGATATGTTCCCATCTGAATTCCTTCAAAGTGCAAATGTTGCAAAATCCTTTACACCAGACTTACCCGGAAATTTTGTTGGTGGTTTAGTACAATTAAATACAGTTGATTTCCCAGAGGGTTTTGCTTTAAAAGCATCTGTAACAAGTTCATTTAATACAAATACTACATTAAAAGAAAATGCTTTTTTAAGTACTCCTTCTAGTGGTACAGACTGGTTGGGTTATGATGATGGAGCTAGATCATTGCCATCTAGTGCACCTGCAACAAGAAAAGAAATGGATAAAATTATAAGAGATGCATATGCAGGTGTTGAAGATGCTCAAAATAAATTGCAACAATTTGGACAAGATCTTAAATCTTCATCTTGGAAAAGAGATTCCTCAAGTGCAAATCCAAATTCAAGTGTCAATCTGTCTTACTCAAATATTTTCAATATAGCCGATAATGATTTTGGTGTAATCGCATCTTTATCATATGGAAATAGTTTTACAATCAAAACAGCCTCTGATAGAAATACTTTATTAAACAATGGTTCTTACGAGCGTATAAGCCAAGGAAGTCTTTCCAATCGTTCAGCAGGTGTTGGTGGTATGTTAAACCTGGCATATAAGATAGGCACAACTACATCTTTAAGTTTTAAAAATATTTATAATAGTTCTATGGATGATGAAACCTTGTTATTACAAGGGTCAGATTCTGCTCAAGGTATTGATTTTAGACAATTCAGCTCTCAATTTGTTCAAAAAGAATTGTTTTCCACTCAAGTTAGTGGTGAACATACATTACCAATAGAAAATATGCTACTTGATTGGCGCGCAGGTATGTCTGAATCAAGTAGAGATGAACCTGATTTTCGTCGTTTACGTTATTCTAGGCAATCCACAAGTCCAGATGCACCATTTATAGCTGATATTCAGCCAATGGGTGATGGTACTTTAGCTGGTAGATTCTTTTCTAATCTAAAAGACAAAATCAGTAATGCAAGTTTTAATCTTACAATTCCAATTTCTGCAGAAATTAAGATTAAAACAGGTGCTTTATTAGAATCTCGAGATAGATCTTTTACAGCAAGATCATTTGCTATTGCTTCTAATGATATTAGTGGATTATTAGGTACAGATTATTTCTCTGGATCACCAGATAAAATATTTGATGCTAAAAACTTTGATAAGCGTGGTGATACTCTCTATGTTCGTGAAGATTCAAAGGCAAGTGATGGATATTCTGGAACAGAAAATTTATATTCAGGTTATGCATTGATTGATGCACCTGTTTCAATAGCAGGGGCTGATTTCAGAGTAATTACAGGATTAAGAGCAGAAGATAATAGGGTTCAATTAGACGGATTTTATTCAAATGGTCTTAAATCAGTAATTGACTATCATACTTTAGACTTCTTACCATCTTTGAATATTGTTTATAAATTAAATACTATAACCAATATTAGAACTTCTGCTTCTCAAACGCTAACACGCCCTTCTTTTAGAGAACTAGCGCCTTTTGAATTCTATAATTTTAACGATTTAGTGGTAGTTCGTGGTAATACTAATCTTAAGCGTACCTTGGTTCAGAATTTTGACTTACGTCTAGAAAGCTTTTTTGGTCCTGGCGAAGTAGCATCTATCAGTGGATTTTATAAAAACTTCGTAAATCCAATAGAAGAAACATTAAGCGGTGAAACCGGTGGAAAGCCTGATCGTACTTGGGAAAATGGTGGAGCAAAAAGAGATTCTACAGGTGCAATAATTAGTGATGGACAAGCAACTAATTATGGGGTAGAATTAGAATTAAGAAAATCTTTAGGATTTATCGATAATGCATTAAGCAATTTTATGTTCAGTTCTAATCTGTGTTTTGTTACTTCTTCGATAACAATTAGCCAAGGGAATAGCCAAGAAACACGTTCTATGTGGGGTCAATCACCATATTCTTTAAATGCAGCCTTATATTATATGAATCCTGAAACTGGCACATCTGTTAATCTAGCATATAATAGATCGGGAAGAAAGATTGTATCTGTTGCTCAAATAGGTCGCTTCCCAGGATTAGAGGCGGAAGGAAAATCACCTCACTGGTATGAAGAACCAAGAGATTTAATCGATATATCTATATCTCAGCCAATTGCATCAGATTTTACAGTAAAGCTAGTTGTGAAAGATCTATTAAATCAAAAACTATACTGGAATCAAGGCGATAATATAGTTCAGTCAAATGTCTTTGGAACCACTATTTCAATGAATCTTTCCTATAGATGGAAATAAATCCTCTTATATAAGAATCTATAATTGATAATATATATTATTCATATTAATCGTTAAACTATGAAAAAAATGTTTGTACTGTTTCTGATAATCTGCGGATTATCGGTAGAAGCAATGGCTCAAAATCCTAAATTACTCTCACCAGGTGGTACTGCTTTTGAAAGCTATAGAGCAGGTACTTCTTATGATCTAATCTGGGACACAACAACTACTTTGCTAGGCCAAAGATTCAAATTTCAATTTGCAGCAAGTGCTTTAGGGCCATGGTCAGATTGCATTGGTGCAACAAATGTTTTGGATTCAAATGCTAGCACTCCGAATAGAAGAGGTAGATTTAATGGCGGATTCAGATGTCCTTCAGTTGTAACTTCAACTGGTTATATCAGAATGATCAATTTAGCAGATACTACTAAAGTAGGGGTATCGCTAGTACCTTTTTCAGTAGATAGACCAAATCCTTCTAAAATTGATTCAATTCTATCAGGAACAATTACGAATAATGTTTATTTATCGAATACTAAGATTTATGGATTACGTGGATATGTTCATGTAGTTTCTCCTGCTACATTAACAATACAAGCAGGTACCGTTATTGTAGGTGATACTGTTGGTGTTAATTCTGCATTAGTGATTAATCGTGGTGCTAAAATTATCGCTATTGGAACACCTACTTTACCGATTATCATGACATCATCAGCCTCACCAGGACAACGCCGTTCTGGCGATTGGGGTGGTTTACTTATTTATGGTAAATCGCAAATTAATAATCCTGGTGGAGAAGCTGCTCAAGAGGGCGGAGTAGCTGATATTAATGATAAAACAAAATGGTATTATGGCGGAACTGACTTTAATGATAATAGTGGCGTTCTAAAATATGTTCGTGTTGAATTTGGTGGTATTGCATTACAGCCAAATCAAGAATTGAATGGTATTACAATGGGTGGAGTTGGCCGCGGAACCACAATTGATTATGTACAATCAAGTTATGCAAATGATGACGGTTTTGAATGGTTCGGTGGTTCTGTAGATGCAAAACATATTATTTCTAATTCAGCATTAGATGATGATTTTGATACTGATAATGGTTTTAGTGGCCGTATTCAATACGCTATTAGCCAAAGATCAGTAAGCAGAGCAGATCAATCTACCTCTCAAACATTTGAATCAGATAATGATGCTACAGCAACATTTAATCAGCCTTTAACAAGCGCAATATTTTCAAATGTAACTGCTATTGGTCCACTTTATGATACATCCGCAATTCCAAATGCAAGATTTGGTGCGGGTGCTCAAATACGTAGAAATTCACGACAAGCAATTTATAATTCAGTATTTCTTGGTTGGCCAAGAGGTATAGAAATTGCTCAAACAAATACAATGAATGCAGCAAATGTAGATTCTGTTCATATCAGAAATACTGCATGGTATGGCTATAAAACAACTTGGTTAAATCTTGCAGGTGGTACACCTCCAAGTGGTATGGATATTAACTGGATTTCTAAATCAGCATTTAGTAATAATTCAGATAAAGGAAGCACAACTGCTGCAATGTTAGAAAATCCTTTTGCAGATGGTAGTACTTTTAGTCCTGCACTTCAAGCAACATCACCATTATTAACAGGATCAACATTTGTTAAAAATGGAGTCATTGCTATAGATGATGCATTTTTTGATAAAGTGGATTATCGTGGAGCAATGGGAACAACACGCTGGGATTATCCATGGGCAAATTATGATCCTATTAATACAGAATATAAAGCTCAATTACCTCCTTCACCAAAAATTACAAATATTGGAATAGCATCTGGTGAAGTATATAGAGCAGGTGTTTCTTCTGACATAAAATATGATACATTAACTACTAAATTGGGACAAGTCTATAAATTTCAATACGGTACTTCTAATAAAGGACCATGGATAGATTTGGTTGGGGCAACTGCAGTTAAAGATAGTAATGTAAGTAGCACAGTAAAACGTGGTTTATTCATTGGTGGATTCAGAGCTCCTTCTTTATCTACTACTACTGGCTATTTAAGAATGGTCAATATTGCTGATACAGTTTTAGCTGGTGTAACAAGTTTACCATTTACTATCGAAAGACCAATTCCAACAAAAGTTGACTCAATTATTAAAGGTACAATTTCTACTAATATGTATCTTTCTAATACTAAAATTTATGGTTTAAGTGGATATGTACATGTTGTAGAACCTGCCATTCTAACAATTCAAGCAGGAACTATCATAGTTGGTGATACAGTAGGAGTAAATTCTGCATTAGTGATTAATCGTGGTGCAAAAATTATCGCAAATGGTACTGCTTCTTTGCCAATTATTATGACATCTTCAGCACCTCCAGGACAACGTCGTGCTGGTGATTGGGGTGGTTTACTTATCTATGGTAAAGCTCTCATCAATAATCCTGGTGGCGAAGCTGCTCAAGAAGGTGGAGTTGCTAATATTAATGATAAAACAAAATGGTATTATGGCGGAACTGATTTTAATGATAATAGTGGTGTTCTAAAATATGTTCGTGTTGAATTTGGTGGTATTGCATTGCAGCCAAATCAAGAATTAAATGGAATTACTATGGGTGGTGTAGGCCGCGGAACCACTATTGATTATGTACAATCAAGTTATGCTAATGATGATGGTATTGAATGGTTTGGTGGTTCTGTAGATGCCAAACATCTAATAGTAACTGGTTCTTTAGATGATGATTTTGATACTGATAATGGCTTTAGTGGTCGTATTCAATATGCTATAAGCCAAAGATTTAGTACAAAAGCAGATCAATCTACTTCACAAGCATTTGAATCAGATAATGATGCAACTGCAACCTATAATACACCTTATACCACAGCTATATTCTCCAATGTAACTGCAATAGGTCCACTATCTGATACTTCCCAAACACCAAATGCACGTTTTGGTGCAGCAGCACAAATCCGTAGAAATTCTCGTTTGTCTATTTTTAATTCAGCATTTATTGGCTGGCCAAGAGGAATGGAAATTGCACAAGCTAATACAATGGCTGCCGCAAATGTAGATTCTCTACAAGTTAAAAACTCTTCATGGTTTGGTGTAAAATCTACATGGTTAAATCTTGCTAGTGGTACTCCACCAGCAGGAATGGATGCTAATTGGTTAGCTAAAGCAGGATCAAATAATTTCTTAGAAAAAGCTAATATTATTGCCTCAGGAATACAAAATCCTTTTTCTTATGATGCAACATTTAATCCGTCTATTGTGGCTAATTCTCCATTGATTTCTGGTGCTTCATTTACAAAAACATCAGTTGTTGCTATAGATGATCCATTTTTTGATAAAGTAGCTTTTCGTGGTGCAATGGATGCAAATAGATGGGATATTCCTTGGGCAAATTATGATCCAGTAAATGCAGTTTATAAAGCTCAATCTGCAATTGCTCCTAAGATTACTTCACCTGGTGGAACAATAAATGAAGTATACAGAGCAGGTATAAATTATGATCTAAAATATGATACCACAACAACTGTTTTAGGACAATCCTATAAATTCCAGTTTGGTACTTCTAAAACTGGTCCATGGATAGATTTGGTTGGTGCTACATCTGTAAAAGATAGTAATGTTAGCAGTCAAATAAAAAGAGGCAATTTTGTTGGAGGTTTCCGTGCGCCAAGTATAGAAACTACAACTGGTTATATAAGAATGATTAGCTTAAAAGATAGTGCTTTATTTACTGTATCTGTTAATCCTACAACAATTGATAGACCATCACCAACAAATGTAGATTCTGTACTAAGTGGAACACTTACAAAGAATGTGTACTTGTCAAATACTAAAATATATGGTTTAAGAGGCTATGTACATGTAGTGTCACCAGCAGTATTAACAATTCAAGCGGGAACAATCATAGTTGGTGATACAGTAGGTGTTAATTCTGCTTTAGTTATTAATCGTGGTGCTAAGATTATTGCTGATGGAAAACCAAATCTGCCAATCGTTATGACATCATCTGCTCCTGCAGGACAACGTCGTTCTGGCGATTGGGGTGGATTACTTATCTATGGTAAAGCGCGCATCAATAATCCTGGAAGTGAAGCCGCTCAAGAGGGTGGTGTTGCTAATGCAAATGATAAGACAAAATGGTACTATGGCGGTGGTTTAGATGACGATAATAGTGGTATTCTTCGTTATGTTCGAGTTGAATTTGGTGGTATAGCTTTACAGCCAAATCAAGAACTTAATGGTATTACTTTAGGTGGTGTTGGTCGTGGTACAATTATCGATCATGTGCAATCAAGCTATGCAAATGATGATGGTATTGAATGGTTCGGTGGAACTGTTGATGCTAAACATTTAATCGTAACAAATGCTCTTGATGATGATTTTGATACAGATAATGGATATAGTGGTAGAGTACAATTCGCAATTGCTCAACGTTTTAAAACCAGAGCAGATCAATCTACTTCTCAAACATTTGAATCTGATAATGATGCAACTTCTACATATAATCAACCTTACACGAGCGCAATATTCTCTAATGTAACGTCTATTGGCCCATTATCAGATACTGCTCAAGTTCCAAATGCACGATTTGGTGCAGCGGCGCAAATTCGCAGAAATACGCATCAATCTATTTTCAATTCCGTTTTTGTTGGTTGGCCTCGCGGTATTGAAATTGCTCAGGCAAATACAATGATTGCTGCATATTCAGATACAGTTCAAATCAGAAATAATAGTTGGTATGGTGTCAAAAATACATGGCTAAATCTTGCTGGTGGAACACCACCAACAGGAATGGATGCTAATTGGATTGCTAAAACAGAGTTTAATAATGTTCTAGATAAAGGAAATCCTGCAAGTTGTGGTCTAGAAAATATTTTCGCAGAAGATATTTCTTTTAATCCAGTTGCTAAATCTAATTCACCTGTTCTTACTGGCGCTTCATTTACAAAATCTGGTGTAGTTGCTATCGATGATTCATTCTTCGAAAAAGTTGCATATCGTGGCGCAATGGATACTAAACGTTGGGATTTACCATGGGCAAATTATGACCCAATTAATACCAATTATAAAGCCCAATTGCCAGTTGTAGCAATGAAATTATTATCTCCAGGTGCTGCTGCTAATGAAACATATAGAGCAGGTTCATCCTATGATATCGTGTGGGATACCACAACAACTACTCTTGCTACTAAACATAAATTCCAATTTGGAACTTCTGCAACTGGACCATGGATAGATTTACCAGGTGCAACAAGCATAATAGATAGTAATGCAAGTGGTACTATTCGTAGAGGTAGATTCATCGGTGGATTTAGAGCACCTTCTATCGAAACTTCAACAGGCTATATTCGCATGGTTAATCTAAGTGATACTACTAAAACAGCTGTATCAATAAATCCTTTCAAGATTGATAGACCAAGTCCTTCACAAGTAGATTCTGTTTTAACTGGTACTATAACATCTAATGTGTTTTTAACCAATACGAAGATATATGGTCTTCGAGGCTTTGTTCATGTAGTTGAACCTGCTACATTAACAATTCAAGCAGGGACAATTATTCTTGGTGATACAGTAGGTAATAATTCCGCTCTTGTTATTAATCGTGGTGCGAAAATTATTGCTAATGGTACTGCTACACTACCTATCATTATGACTTCATCTGCACCTCCAGGACAACGTCGTGCTGGTGATTGGGGCGGTTTATTAATCTATGGTAAAGCACGCATTAATAATCCTGGTGGTGAAGCTGCCCAAGAAGGTGGAGTAGCTAATTCAAATGATAAAACTAAATGGTACTATGGTGGAACAGCTGATAATGATAATAGTGGTTCATTGCAATATGTCCGTATAGAATTTGGTGGTATTGCTCTTCAACCAAATCAAGAACTAAACGGTTTAACACTTGGTGCTGTGGGCCGTGGTACTTCTATGGATAATATTCAAGTTAGTTATGCAAATGATGATGGTATTGAATGGTTTGGTGGTTCTGTAGATGCAAAACATTTAATTGTTACTGGTGCTTTAGATGATGACTTTGATACAGATAATGGTTTTAGTGGCAGAGTTCAATTTGCTGTTAGCCAAAGATTTAAAACCAGAGCAGACCAATCTACCTCACAAGCGTTTGAATCAGATAATGATGCTACTGCAACATTTAACACTCCATTTACATCTGCAATCTTTTCTAATGTAACTTCTATAGGGCCATTAGCAGATACTTCTGCTACTCCAAATGCTCGTTTTGGTGCGGCTGCACAAATTCGTAGAAATTCACGTCAGTCTATCATGAACTCATTGTTTATTGGTTGGCCTCGCGGTATAGAAATTGCACAAGTAGCAACTATGAATGCTGCACTTGTAGATTCTTTACAAGTACGCAATAATAGCTGGTTTGGTATAAAAGGTACATGGTTGAATTTAGCAGGTGGTACTCCTCCTGCAGGAATCGATCCAACATGGATTTCAAAGGCAGAATTTGGTAATTCTTTAGAAAAAGGTAGTACTTCTGCTGCTTCTTTACAAAATCCATTTATAGAAGATCCAACTTTTAATCCTGCTCCTAAAGCTGGCTCGCCTGTTTTAACAGGTGCATCTTTTACAAAATCAGGTGTAGTTGCTATAGATGATGCATTCTTCGAAAAAGTTGCATATCGTGGCGCAATGGGCTTAAACAGATGGGATTTACCTTGGTCTAATTATGATCCAATCAATACAGACTATAAAGCGCAAAAACCAAGTAATATAGAAGATGTTCTGTATTCTACTTCAATGGGAATGAGCATTTCTCCAAATCCAACTAATGATATTGCTAAAGTTCAATATGAATTAAAAACATCAGAAATTGTAAGTATTAAAGTATATAATGCTTCTGGTACTATTGCTAGTTCTTTCATCAACAATCAACAGCAATTACCAGGTTTCTATGAATTCTCATTGAATTTACAAGATGTTCCTTCTGGAGTGTATTATGTACAAATAATAACTCAACATGGAACAATCACAAAAGCAGTCAGCGTTATACGCTAACTACACACACACATAGACAAAGGCGTTATTGGAGAAATCCTTTAACGCCTTTTTGTTTTTAGCTATCAAAATTCTAACATTGAACAACATTATCTTCTCAATTATATACATATCATGAAATCTCTCTTTATTTATTTATGTATTGTGTTTTCAAGTGTCTTAACTGTTTTTAGCCAAAATTCCTCTCATTCAATTATTGGTACTTGGATTGGAGATTTACATGTTGGGGCTACTCTGCAAATGATATTTACGGTTAAAGGACCCTTTATCTTAACTGGAACATTAGATGTTCCAGCACAAAATGCTAAAGGAATACCAATAACCATAGAGCAAAAAGTGAAAACAATGAAATTTATCGTAGAATCTATTCAGGGAAGATTTGAAGGTGAATTCAAAGATAGTATTACATTAGAAGGTTTATGGAGACAAGGTGGTGGAGCTTTTCCATTGATACTTACAAAAAATGATACAATTAGGCCTGCTTTACTTAGACCACAAACACCCAAAAGCCCATATCCTTATATGACAGAAGATATATCTTTTCCTGGGCCTTCAGGTATTTTGGCTGGTACTATAACATATCCTGATACACAAGGACCATTTCCTGCATTGATTTTAATTACAGGCTCTGGATTACAAGATAGAGATGAAACTATCTTAGGACATAAACCATTTCTTGTCATTGCAGATGCTTTAACAAAACAAGGATTTGCAGTATTAAGGCTAGATGATCGAGGTATTGGAATGTCTGGTGGGTCCGCAGAATTTGCAACTACTCAAGACTTTTCTAATGATATCTTAGCAGGTATCAACTTTTTAAAAAAGCATAAAAGTATAAATCCCAAAAAAATTGGTCTAATAGGCCATAGCGAAGGTGCAATGATTGCTCAAATACTTGCAGCAAAATACCCTAATGATATTTCTTGTATGGTGTCTATGGCTGGCCCTGGAATTTCTGGTGCACAAATCATCGAAACTCAAACTCAAACATTAGCTTCACTCTCTATGACGCCCTATGAAGCAGCAGAAGCAGTGCAACAACAAAACAATATGATGAACATTGTAATTAATGAAAAAGACTCTTTAAAAGCAGAACAGCAAATAATAGATAGTCTTGGACATTGGGCAGTGAAAAAAAAGGAAATTCTTATAGTAAATTCACCTGAAACCAAGGCTAAACTAAAACAAATTATGAGTCCTTGGTTTAAATGTTTTATATCCTATAATCCCTTGGATAATCTTTCTAAGATTGTTTGTCCGGTATTGGCATTAAATGGTTCTCTTGACATACAAGTACAAGCTGACAGAAATCTAGATGCTATTAAAATTGGATTAGAAATTGCACATAACAAGCATTTCACTATCAAGAAAATTGATTCTGTGAATCATCTCTTCCAAACCTGTAAAACAGGACAAATAAATGAATATAATCTGATAGAACAAACTATAGAACCTAAAGTATTGCAAGAAATTACAGGCTGGCTAGAACTCTATTTAAAGAAATAAATAATAAGGATTCATTGCCTTGCTAAATTGTTCTGTATATGGCCCAAGTACATCTTCTTTGTATAAAAAAAGTTCTTGATTACACTTCGTAGAATCATCATAACAAAAAGCTTTTATCATTCTTTTGGGTTTTGCTAAGGGGTAATCTTGTAATGTATATTGGTAGAAGGGAAAAAGACCACTTTTAATAGCTAATTCTGTAAAATATTTCATTTCTTCTACTGGTAGAATGAACCAAAACTTAGTATCCTGGGTAGATAGAAGTTTTGAACATGAGATTAAGTCATTAAAAGATAAAGAATGATCAGAATGCCGAGCGATGTGTTTAGAAGAAGAATTGGGCTTGGAAGAATTTTTAAAAAAGGGAGGATTGCTAATGATGATATCAAATGTTTGATTAGCATTTTCAGCAAACAACTGCAAACTAGAATGAATTAAAGAAATCCGATGTTGCCATGGAGAAGATTTGAGATTGATTGTAGAATCAATAATTGAATCTACATCTATTTCTAAAGCAGTAATCGTAGATGAATCGTTAGATTTCTGAGCTAAGATTAAGGAAAGAAGTCCAGTTCCTGCCCCAATATCCAAAATAGAACTTGTATGATCTACATTGATCAATGCACCAAAAACGCATGCATCGGAGCTTACTTTCATAGCAGAATTACTTTGCAATATCCTAAATTTCTTAAAATCAAAAAAATTCTTATTTCTCATGCTTATTATTCAATCGATATCGGAATAATAAATTCTTGCTGATCTTTAGGAATTAGAGATAATGACTGTAAACATACCTGATTCAAAGAATTATGTATTGGTTTACTTATCATATTATAACCTTTATACTTTGTATTTCTATTAAAAGATTCCATGAATAATTTTGCTAAGGCTTCATTATTACGTGAAGTATATAAAGTAATATTTCCACCATTTGGCTTGGTATTTTTAATAATCCTAAAAATGGACTCTTGTTGTGTTTGATCAATTGCAAAATATGTTAGTATCACATTAGTAAGATTGGAGTTCACACTCATCGTTGTTTTATAATTTTTTTGTATCGGGATCTGTATAGTTCCAGAATGAACACCCAAATAATTTGAACAAATACTAGTTAACGTTAAAGCAGTATCTTTCTCATTTACAAGATTTTGAATACTAAATGTTTTTGTAATTGGTAAATCGAAACCTTCGCATATTGTTGAATCGTTAAATCTTAATTCCCATTGCGATATTGTATCGATATCATCTTTTTGAATCAATAAATTTATTACTGAAGGCTGATTTATTATAGAAATAGTTGATAGTGGAGCAAAAAGAGATGAATTACCTCCGCTAATATCAATTCTATTATCATAATAGTCTTCGGTTACAAATATTTGAAATGGACTTGCCCCTTTGGAAACAAGAAGCTCTTTAACTGATTCTGTAATAGGATGTTGAGAGATAAATATCGTATCATTAGTATTTTGGGATAATCGCATTGCTAAAGTATTAATCACATGCAAATCATCAGTATTTAATCTGTCTTGAACAGGAAAAAATACGGTTCTAAAGGGAAGGGCATTCTCTGTGGTTTCGATGGTTTGAAAAATCTGATTATCTAAAGGCTTAACAATAAGTGGATTTTTATGTGGAGTTGGTTCATTCGAATTTAGTAATCTTGCTTTATAAAAATCCAATTTACCTTTTCCACCTGGCCTATCAGAGCAAAATATAGCAGTATTAGAATCGCTGATAATAAAATCTGTGTCATCATATGCTGAGTTAATTTCAGACAAAGGAATAGGCGCTTGCCACTCTCCATTTTCAAAATATGTCATATAAATATCAAAGTTTCCTTTACCTCCATGACCATTTGATGCGAAATACAGGGTGTCTTCATTATTCATGAAAGGTGTAATCTCATCTCCGGGAGAATTCATATCACCTTCTAAATGTTCGGGTCCTGTCCACGTTAAATTATCTTGTAAAGTATAAAACCATATATCAGTACCACCTATACCACCTGGCCTATCAGAAATGAAATATAGATGCTTCCCATCTGGAGAAGGGCAGGGATGTGAATTAAATGAAGGGTGAGGTTCTGATTCAAGTGGGCTAGCATTTTGATTATTTGGGATACAATAGATTTGAAGAAAAGATCTGTCTGAAAATTGAATTGGTGTGGTAAAAAACTTATATGAACTTGAATGTATCTCTGTATTTACTAAATATGAAATAACCTTATTATCGATTTCAGATTTTATTGATTGGATAGAATTATCTGTGAAATCTTTGAAAATAGTAAAGAAAGAAGGGTTCCTATGTATATTCCTTGAAAAGGTAACAACATTCTTAAAAACTGAAGGAGCATAATCATCATATGGTGAATTCATGGCATAAATTGGAGAATATACCACCCATTTTGGTTCGATGGAAAAAATATTTTCAGGAGTATAAAATGTAAAGGAATATATGAAAAGGAATATGAATAGATTAATGTAAGTAGTCATTGTGTATATAATTTAGATGAACAATTTAAAAGAATACAAAAGTAATTAATTGATTATAAAAAGTATAGATAATTGGTTTGAGATGAGAACAAAATAAAAAACAATTTGTTCATGAGTTAAAAGAATACTAGATTTGTATTCCCATTTGAGAGGCACTTGATTCATAAAAG
>BJGZ01000014.1 GCA_014191195.1 Chlorobiota bacterium | reverse complement strand
GGCTAGAATAGAACCAAATGGTAATATGGTTATGGTTCAAGATTTAGGCCCAAGAGCTAATACTGCAGGAGAAGCATTTGGTGAACAAATTGCATATGATCCATCCGATAAGCATGTATATGCTCAAGGTATGTTTAAAGGAACTTTAGAAACTACAATCGCTGGATTTCCAGTAAGAATTCAGAATAGAACTACTTTATGGCAACCATTTACAGCAATCTTTGATGAAGCAGGTAATTGGCTAGATTTACAACCATCTAAAGTAGTTGGTAAACCGTATACAAAAAACACAGCAACAGACAAAGATGGATGTATTTATGAAACAGGTTCTTTTAATGGAACAATCGTTAAAGATCCAGGTAATAAACTATTAATATCAGCTGGATTATCTGATGGGTTTATTACAAAATTCTGTGGATTACCTCCAAGTTCATCTGCTAGTCAAGTAAGTTTCCCATTGGCTAAAGCTAAATTGTATTCGGTAGATCCAAATCTACGTTTCAATGTGGGTACAACTGCTGTTGGACAACCTAAAGAACAAACATTAAATACTGGTATTTGTAATGGTGGAAACCTAGATACATTTATTGATAGTGTTGGTGTAGATAATCCTCAGTTTAGTCTGAAAACAGTGCTTAATGGACGTCTCTTCCCTGCTGTTAATTGCGATACTATTCCTATAGAAGTATTATTTGATCCAACTTCACCAGGCGAGCATTGCGCTAAAGTTACTTTTTATGCATCTTGCTCTCCTGTAGTAACAATGACAATATGCGGAACTGGTGTTGAGCCTTGTACATATACATATACTTCAGACACATTGTTTTCGAATACTTTGGTAACATCTAAATCTACCATGTTAATTAAAACAGCACTTTGTAATAAAAGTGGGATTATTATTGATGGTAAATTAAAGTTAGCGGGTACAAATCCTGGAGATTATAAAATTGTAAGTATTAATCCTGGATATGGCACAACATTGCCTTCAAGTGGTGATACTACAATTACAATTCGCCCAGGACAATGTTTAGAACTTGGTGTTGAATTTATTCCTACAGCAACAGGAAAAAGGTCTGCAATTATAGATCTAGGTCTTCCAGCTGATTGTGGCGCTCCTCGTATTCAATTAAGCGGTGATGGTATTTCTCCATTACAGGCAACAGTATCTAATGGAATTTGGGGCTGTGTACCTGTTAATGGTAAAGATCAAAAAGTAATTAAAATTAAAAATAATGGTGGTAGCGAAGCAACAATAGAATCAATCACTCTACGAAAGAATGATGGAACATTTACTTTTGCTTTACCTAGCTTACCATACAAGCTTGCTAGTGGACAAGAATCTAACCTAACAATTGAATTCTCTCCTAAAACTGCTACTCTTGGTCTGTGGGATTCATTATTAGTTAAAGCCTCTGCAGATAATCAAACAATTACTGTTGGTGGAAGACTTCAAGGCGATGGATGTACAGGAACATTAAAAGCAGATTCTAATTGCGTTGGAACTACAATTGTTGGTACCAATAATACTAAAGCTGATGCATTAATACTGAATAATACTGGTAATGCGCCTTTGAATGTATCATCAATCACTATTGTTGGATCTACAGAATTTGATAATTTATCTCCTGCAGCACCATTTACAATTCCAGCTGGTGGGAAGCAGATAATGTCTGTAAGGTTTACACCTCAATTTGTTGGTTATCGAAGCGCAACTGTCAATATTGTACATGATGGAACAAATGGCTCTAGCCAAGCAACTATTTGTGGGGAAGGTTTCTCTGCAGACAGTACAGTTAATTTTGGAACTGTTTTAGTGTGTGAAACTCCTGGAGCAGTTATTCCTTATCCTAACTTAAGTAGTAATAAAGTTACTATTGATGCTTCTGTAGAAGGTACAGATAAAAATCAATTTACATTATTACCATCAGGAAGTGTAGATATTGGTGCTGGCTTAACTAATAACTTCTTAATTATGTTTACACCGCAAAGTGCAGGTACTTTTGCAGCTACAGCAAAGTTAGGTCAAAGAAAAATTAATTTGATTGGCAAGGCTATAACTTCAGGTATGAAGGTATATACAAGCCCTAATGATTATCAAAAAGTTATTCCAGGAAAAGCAGTCAATTTAATTGTAAAAGCAAAAATTGATTCTGCTATAGGCACAACGAATGTTGATACATTACAAGTTATTTTAAGCTACAATGCACAAAATCTAGAATATTCTAATAAGTTAATTAGCAAAATTAATGGCTGGACATGGAATGCAGTTAGCAAGCCAAATAATATTGTGGTAAGCGGAAAAGGTATCACTTCAATTCCTGGCAGATCCGATGTAGAATTATTTGAATTAGAATACAATGCTTATTTGGGTGATACTAATGTATTCAGTGTCGATGTTCAAGCAACAACTTCTACTTCTTTATCTAAATGCTTGATTATTAATACTGCAGGTTCTTCATTAACATTGGATAAGATTTGCTTCCAAAATGGACGCTTTATCCGTGGAAGTGGAATTGGATATGCATTAAAGCAAATTGGCCAATCCCCTGCTGTAGACCAAGCATCTATAGAATATAGCATTGGGATTTCAGGACAAACCACAATCGATTTATATAATAGTATGGGACAAAAAGTACATACTTTATTACATGGAACACTCCAAAGTGGATCTTATGAATTATCTTTATCTACAGAGTCATTACCATCTGGCATGTATATCTGTGTAATGAAATCAGGTCCATTCCAAGCTCAACAACAATTAATGATTACCAAGTAATTGTTATTGTAAGTACATAAAAAAAGGCAGTGAATCACACATTCACTGCCTTTTTCTTTTTATATCTATTTAACTTTCTTGTATTGGGATCTCTTTATACATCACTCTATGATGTCGCATACCTAGAAGGTTCTTTGCAAAAGACTCTTTTACTTCTTGTATCTCTGCCATCGTAATTGGGCATTCATCAAATTGACCATCCAAAAACCTATCTTTAACAATCGAATCTAATATTTCTACGATATCTTCTCTATTATCTGCATTGGCAGCCCTTGCAATAGCTTCAGCAGCATCTGCTAACATAACAATAGCTGTCTCTTTAGTTACAGGTTTAGGACCTATATATCTATAGTCTTCCATTTTAACAATTGTAGATCCTTCACCAATATTAGAGAATTCAATAGCTTTAGCATAAAAGTGCTTGATTAGCATAGTGCCATGATGCATGGGAATAAAATCTATAATTCTTTGAGGCAATTTATATTCTATCGCTAATTCAATTCCATCTTGAACATGATCTCGAATGATAGAAGCACTTTTCTTAGGCGATAATTTATCATGTTTATTATCGATATTTATTTGATTTTCAACATAATATTCTGCTTTAGGGATTTTACCAATATCATGAAAATAAGCACCTACTTTGGCTAAAAGTCCATTAGCACCTATTGCTATAGCAGCACTTTCTGATAATCGTGCAATGGTTAAAGTATGCTGATATGTACCAGGTGATTTCTCACTCATTTCTAATAATAATGGATGTTCTACATTATCATATTCTTTTAAGCGTAAATCTGTTGTAATATTAAAAACTCTTTCAATTATATACAAAATACCAAAAGTCAATAAAGGAGAAAAAACTGAGTTAACTCCAGCTACACCCAATTGGAGAAGTGTTTCTGATATATCAAGAGTTCTTTCTGCACTAATTGAAATGATTGTAAGTGCAAAACCAAGCATAACAAATAGAATTGATTGAAATATCTGTGTTCTACTTTTAATATCTCTTACACTATAAGCAGCTAGCATACCACTCATCATCATTGCCAAACCAACAGAATAATCGCTTCCTCTAATACCTGCTATCAACAAAGACATCACAACCGTACTATAAAAAGCAGTTCTTGAATCAAATAAAATAGCAATTAGCATAGATAATGCAGGTACTATCACGGCATATTCTAATGGATAATTCGAATTAATGATAATAGAAAACCAACCTGATAATGAAGCCAGCAACATAATCCCACATAAACCAAATACTTTATAATTATCTTTAAATATATTTGGTCTTATAAAATACAAATACAAAATCAACATTGAGAAAATCATAAAAGAATGTCCCATACCACCAAGAAAGACAATCCAAGAATAATCTTTTCCTTCGATTATTGATCGATAGCTAGTATAAGATTGCATTTTAAGCATTGCCATTCTATCGATTCGTTCACCCTTATTAATTATTATATCTCCAGCCTTTACAATTCCTAAGGTTTTTGGTACAGCAGCAATTTTTACATTTGACAATTCATTTGTAAGAGATTCAGAATACATAAACTTTGCAGGTAGAACTGATATCAACATTTTTACCAGAATAAAGCTTGTCTGTTCATCAAATTGATTATTCAGAACTCTTATCAGCATTCGTTTAACAGATAAGGAATCAATTAACTCATATCTTTGTAATTCAATATCTTGTAAGCTATTCTTCTTAATAATTATACTTTGCCATAAGGAGTCTATTTGAATATTTACATAAGATTTAACTGAATAGACTGAATCTAGTATATCTGATTTATATAAAGCTAGAACTTGAAGGAACTTCTCTTTGGTATTAGGGTCAATGTTTTGGAATTTTTGATATATATCAGCAGATATACTGGCTTTAATCACTTGATTGATATTTGATTTTAGCAAGGATTCTTCAAGGAGAATAAGATTAGAATCTGCTTTTTGTCTACTTACTTTATTATCAACAAATACCGGACTCGAATGCTCTTTTATAAACTGAATATCAGCTTTAATTTCTTGTAAAGGCTTATTTATTGCAAAAGGATATTCAGCTTTTACTGTTTCATTCATCCAAAGAATACCATCAGACACTTTCTTTATATCAGAAGATCCATCTTGGAAATTTTGATGATGGGGAAATAATAAACCACCAAGTATAATAGATATGCACAATATTGAATACTTAACAATATGTGAATTTCTAAGAGAGATTTCAGGAGTCTGTTCTTGAGCTTCTGTATTTTTTAATTGCTCAAATAAGGTTTTTTGTTTAGCCATAATAATCTGTTATTCTTTTCAAAATATATCAGCACTTTCAATATTAATAGAATAGGAATTTCCAAACAAACTTTGGATGCGAATTAATCCTTTTACTATTAATGAAGGGGCTTGAAAAAAATCAATCCGTATATCTAATGATTGCAAAGGTACTGAATATGTAGTTCGTAAAACAATATCTGGTGTTAATCCCATGACAGCACATATTCTTAAACCCGTAATTGCTTGAAGAATCAAAATGTCAGTTTCAATGTAAAAATTATCAGTAATATCAGAATTAATTCCGATAGAATACTGAGGCATAGAGGGTTGATAAAGAATGTTATTATCTGGTTGTAAAGATTGTATACATATTAATTTAGAGCTTAACCATGGAGATATATGAGTAATACCTCCTGTTAAAAAGTAAGGTCCATCAATAAAATACTGTTCATCACCTATATGCATATACGTACTACTTAATCCGAAAAGAATATCAGTTTGTTCGATTGGTGATTGCCACTTACATACTATACTAGGTGTTATTTCATTATAGAGTTGAGAATATATTGAAGTTATTGAAGATTCGATTTCGATATCATTATGAGGAATTACATAAGCATTAATCGTATAAGGGGTTAATTGTGTTATGCCAGAGGATTGAGGGCTAATCGTACATCCTAAAGAATATAAAGGGATATTATTAAGTGAATCATGTGCTTCCCAGAATTTGTGATGAGTATTCAAAATATTAGAAAGGTTAGATTCATATAAAGAAAAATGGCCAATTTGACTATAGCAATCAAACAAAATAAAAAAGTTGCTATGAGCAACTATGCATAGTATTTTAGCAGTACGTATAATACTGACATTCATATAAAACCCCTGATTATTATGTTTAAAATAAGACAAACTCTTGTTATTTCATGTATGTATTGCGCACTTACTTTTCTAAGTACTTTACATGCACAAGAAATTCAATTTCAAGTCAATGTTGATTTAAATAATATACCTTTTGATAGTAGGATAGATATTCAAAATCTGAAATCTGATATTATTAATTATTTATCAACACAAAAATATGCTGATCAAGATTGGGAAAAGCCTAAAGTTCCAGTTGATATTGGTATTACTGTTACTGGAAAAGCCTCAAATAACACATATTCAGCTATTTTAACAGTATTAAGCTATACTCTATTAGAAAATGGAGCCAAATCAGTTTTAATGAAATCAATAGAAAAGAATTGGTCTTTTGAGTATGCTCCTGGTGCAGCACTCTCATATCAAAACAATAGATTTAATAGTTTATCCTCCCCTATTGATTATTATATGCTTACTGCAATGGGCTTATTTTTGGATACATATGGGGAATTAGAAGGAACACCATATTATGAAAAAGCGAAGTTGATTTGTCGTAATGGGGCTGCTGTGAATGTAAATGGCTATACAATGACTCCCGACCCCTCTGTTCCATCAAAGATAGGATTAGTAACTGAATTAACTGACATGCTATTTGAAGACTTTAGGAAACTAATATTCTCCTATCATTTTGATGGATTAGAAGCCATAGAAAAAGATAAAGTTTCTGGGAAAAAAGTTATGGCAAACATTATTACTTCTATGAAAACATTTAAACAAAAAAAAGTAACAATGAGAAGTACTTTATTGGATTATTTTTTTAATGCAAAATTCATGGAGATAGCGGATATCTTTAAAGGATATGATGATCCTGATCTATTTACGATTTTAGGCATATTAGACCCCGCAAATAATAGCATTTATCAAAAAGCTCAGGATGATAGATAAATGCACAATATTATTGATCTAAGAAGCGATACTGTTACTAAACCTACCGAAGAAATGCGAATATGCATGGCGCAAGCAGATGTAGGCGATGATATTTATGGTGAAGATCCAACGATCAATCATTTGCAAGAATATATTGCAGATATATTCCAAAAAGAAGCTGCCTTATTTGTTCCAACAGGAGTTATGAGTAATCAAATTGCATTGGCTATTCATACAAAAAAAGGTGATGAGATTATTGTAGAAAGTCAATCACACTTATTCCATTATGAAACATCTGCACCTTCAATCATATCAGGAGTTCAAATGTATTGTGTACCATCACAATATGGTGAAATCCCCTTAGAATCAATATCCGAAGCAATACGTCCACCAGACTATTATTTCCCCACTACAAGTTTAGTGTGCTTAGAACAAACGCATAATCGTCATGGAGGCACTGTATTATCACTTGAATATCTTCAATCTGTTTCAGAAATGTTAAAAGAAAAAGAGATTAAATTTCATTGCGATGGAGCCCGTATTTGGAATGCATGTGCAGAAACTGGTATTTCCCCACATGAATATGCGCGGAATTTTGATACTGTATCAGTGTGCTTATCTAAAGGTTTAGGATCTCCTGCTGGGTCTGTATTATTAGGAAATAAGAAGCACATAGAATTAGCAAGAAAATGGCGCAAAATATTAGGTGGAGGTATGAGGCAATCTGGCATCCTAGCAGCTGGAGGTTTATATGCTTTACAACACCATAGAAAACTACTAAACAATGATCATCATAATGCTAGACTTTTTGCAGAAATGATTGCAAATTCAGGATTATGCACTATTGCTAATAGTAATCAAAAAGTTGATACGAATATTGTAATTATTGAATGTTTACAAGGAATTAAACCATTAGATTTTATTGATGAATGTAAGAAAAGACATCTTATTATATCTATGGGACGCTCCAATTGTGTAAGAGCCGTATTTCATTTTCAAGTTTCTACAGATCAAACTATACAAGCAGCACAAATTGCTGTAGAAGCTTTACAAGTATTAGCTCAATAATACTTTATAATAGACAGCCTACTTCAATATGAAACAATTACAACATCATAAACATACAATTGATAGTACTAGATATAAACATCGTTTGACTGGAAAAGTAAAAAGCTTCGAAGTTGATAGGCAAAATATTGTTCATAATGCCGTATATATATACTGGCTGGAAGAATCTAGAATTGAATATTTTAGGTCTATTGGAATATCTATTGACTCCGAAACATTCATTACAAAAGACCGATTTGTTGTCGCAAAAAATGAAATTACTTATGTTTCACCAGTTCAGTTTGATCAATCATATATCATTCTAACAAGAGTTTCAGAAATCCATAATTCTTCTCTCATTTTTGATCAAATCATTCTATCCTATCCAGAAAATAAATTAATTGTACAAGCAACTGGTGTTCTAGTTAATCTTAATCCGATCACAAATGCACCCGAAAGAATACATGATGATTATAGAAGATTAGTTGTAGATTATGAAGATTATGCTGTTTTACAATAAATACTTATAGTTCATTGCACATGAAACATATTACAATAATAATCTTACTTTTAGCTTTAATACAATGTTATCGAGTTGATGCTCAAGATAAACCATCCTGGTATTGGGGTGCTTATGCTGGTATTAACATGAATACTCATAATGCTAATTTTAAAGAATTACAAGGTTATCCAAATTGTTGCTTACAATTTGAGAATGGAACTGGTTTAGGTTATGCAATAGGTGGTCTTTTGCAAATTCCACTTAATAATGCATTGTATGCAGGCCTTAGAATAGGTATTCATAATCCCAGTGGCACTTTATTATCTAATGAAAATATCGGGTTCCAATTTATTAGAAATCCCAATGCTCCTTTTGATACAATTGGCGCCCCAATTACTGTAGAACATTCAATTATTGCGAACTTATTACAAATACATATTCAGCCTTCCCTACTTTATCAAATAAGTAATTCATTATTCGTATCTGCTTCAGTTGGTGCATATTATGTAATGAGTGCAAATTTCGAACAAAAAGAAACACTCATTAGTCCATCAAATGCCACATTTTTAGATGCAAAAAGAGTAAGAAATGAAGCAAATGGAATAATCCCAGAATATTCACAGATTCTATTAAGTGGTGATATTGGTCTGAGTTATGATCTGCCAATTTCTCATCATATGTTTATTTCTCCTTATATCTCTTATCATTTACCATTTATTTCTTTAAGCACCTTAGATTGGAAAGTGAATACACTACAATTAGGCTTATCATTCAAAAGTGGTGTTCTTCCTACAAAAGAAAAATTGTACATAAAAGATACTATCTATCAAAGAGATACTATTATTCATCAGATATCAGGTATTACAAATATTCAGCATAGAATTGATCGTAAATCTACAGAAATAAAGGAAAAAGTAATAGACAATACCATCATTCAAACTATATATATGTCGGAATCATACATCAAAGAAATTCCCATCATCAAAGCTAAAAAGGCACTTTCATTATCTATGCAAACCTCTGGAATAGACAAAAAAGGTAATCGTACAAAAGACCCAACTATTCAGATCGAAGAAATTGAAACAACAGAAACTTTTCCTTTACTGCCTTATGTGTTTTTTAATGAAGGTGAATATGAATTATCATCAACTGCTCAACATGTATTAAATAGTGCTGAATCCAAAGCGTTTAGTGAGAAGAATATTTCCTCATCGACATTGAATATTTACAAAGACATGTTAAATATTATTGGATTTAGAATGCAAGCTGAAAAAGGATCTGTATTGATCATAGGAAATAATAATACTTCAGGTAAAGATACAATTGAAGGAATCAGTGAAAAAAGAGCCAATGAAGTAGCAAAGTATTTACATAATACATGGTCAATACCTAATTCCAGAATTAATAAAGTAATTGGAAATTTACCTAAGAAGCCCTCTAGCAATACAAATCCATTAGGACAAGCTGAAAATAGTCGAGTAGAAATTGAATCAAATTCATTATCCCTTATAAAACCAATCATTAAAAAAACAATTGAGATATCGGCAAATCCTCCATCATTAGAGATTAATCCCATAGAAACTTCATCAGATTCATTAGCATCGTGGGATGTATCTATCATGCAAAATGGTATTGTATTTCAAATGTATAAAGGTACAGGTAAAATCCCGAATCAACCTTATTTATGGGATATACCTGTAAATAAATCTATTGTAACCGAGGAACCGATTAAGGTAAAACTTCATGCTGTAGATACAAATGGAAATGAGCAAACCATTGAAAAAGAGATTACATTACAACAACTTACTATTAAAAAGAAAAGAGAAGAATTTAAAGATGACAAGAAAATTGATAAATTTTCCTTATTGCTTTTTGATCATAATAGTGCTGAATTAGATAAAAAGAATGTAGAGATTATTAATACTATTAAATCATTTATTTCGCCTAATTCAAAGGTAATAATAACAGGGTATGCAGATATCACAGGTGAGAAACTTTATAATCAAGAATTAACTAAAAAAAGATGTCTAGAAGTACAAAAAAAGTTAGATATACCTGATTCAAGAACTGATATAATTCCTATGGGTAGTAATATCCTTTTATATAATAATGATTCTCCCCAAGGCAGAAGTTATTCAAGAACAGTTCAAATTCAAATTGAAACACCAATACACTAGTATATAATATATTTTTGATTTTTAAAGAGAGTAACAGCGTAAAATTCATGTTAAATCTCTAATTTTGTGAAAAGATTTTTTACCCGCGATTGGATCTACATATGAGCTATTTAAAATTAATTCCACCTACAAAAGGTCAGAATATTACAGTTGGTGCCGATGGCAGTTTAATTGTACCTAATAATCCTATTATTCCTTTTATAGAAGGAGATGGAACAGGCCCTGATATTTGGGCAGCTTCTGTAAAAGTATTGGATGCAGCTGTAGCAAAAGCATATGGTGGAACAAAATCTATAGAATGGTTTGAAGTATTTGCTGGTGAAAAATCGAATACAGTGTATGGCGAAAATACGTGGTTACCAGAAGATACATTAACAGCTTTACGTGAATATATAGTAGGCATCAAAGGCCCTTTAACTACTCCTGTAGGAGGTGGCATAACATCTATCAATGTTGCATTACGTCAGTTGATGGATTTATATGTATGCTTAAGGCCCATAAAATATTTTAAAGGAGTACCTTCGCCGGTTAAACATCCTGAAAAAGTAGATATGGTTATTTTTAGAGAAAATACAGAAGATATTTATGCAGGTATAGAGTTCAAAGCTGGTAGTACAGGTGCAAAAAAAATGCTCGATTTCTTACACACAGAATTTCCTGCATTTTATAAAAAGATTCGCTTTGCTCAAGAAGCTCCTGATTTAGTTGGATTAGGCATCAAACCAGTTTCTGCTCCGGGCTCTAAACGTTTGATAAGAGCGGCGCTTAAATACGCATTAAGCCAAGGTAAAAGCAGTGTAACTTTAGTTCATAAAGGCAATATCATGAAATTTACATCTGGTGCATTTCGTGATTGGGGTTATGAATTAGTTCGAGAAGAATTTAGCGATGTAGCGGTAGGTTGGGATGATTGCGGAGGGAAACCAGGAGATAAGATGCTTGTTAAAGATTCAATAGCAGATGCTTTTTTGCAGCAAATATTAACAAGGCCAGAAGAATACGACGTAATTGCTACAATGAATTTAAATGGTGACTATATCAGTGATGCTCTAGCAGCTCAAGTTGGAGGTATTGGAATTGCACCTGGGGCCAATATTAATTATGATAATGGTTATGCTATTTTTGAGGCAACTCATGGAACAGCCCCAAAATATGCTGGTTTAGACAAAGTAAATCCGGGCTCTGTAATTCTATCTGGTGAAATGATGTTTAGATATTTAGGATGGAATGAAGCAGCCGATCTCATTATCAAAGGTATGAATGGTGCAATTACTGCTAAAACTGTAACATATGATTTCGCACGTTTGATGGAAGGTGCAACAGAAGTAAAATGTTCAGAATTCGGTGATGCCGTTATTAGCCATATGTAATATATATCGCGAACATTATAGGGAGACGCGAAATCACATTGGCTTCGGGTCTCCTTCTCTTTTTATAAGCAACCATTTCAGAACATACATTTTTATAAAAAAACAGCAAATTATCATGGCAGTTAAAAAAACTAAGTTTATATTCATTTCTGGTGGTGTACTTTCCTCTTTAGGAAAAGGAATTGCTTCTGCCTCTTTAGGTTTATTGTTAAAACAAAGAGGATTATCAGTAACAATCATGAAATTTGATCCATATATTAATGTTGATCCAGGAACAATGAGTCCACAACAACATGGTGAAGTATATGTAACTGATGATGGTGCAGAATGTGATTTAGATTTAGGCCATTATGAACGATATTTAGATATATCTGGGACACGTTATAATAGTGTATCTTCGGGGCAAGTGTACTTTGAAGTTATTCAAAAAGAAAGAGAAGGTAGTTATTTAGGAAAAACAGTTCAAGTGATTCCTCATATAACTGATGAAATTAAACGTCGTATGACAATTTTCGATAAGCAATATGATATCGTTATCATAGAAATTGGGGGCACTGTTGGCGATATAGAATCTTTACCTTTCATGGAAACCGTTAGACAAATTTGCCTAGAGAGAGGGCCCAAGAATACATTGAATATTCATCTTACCTATGTTCCATATATTAAATCTGCAGGTGAGTTAAAAACAAAGCCGACACAACATTCGGCTAAATTGCTTATGGAAATGGGTATAAGGCCAGATATTTTGTTATGTAGAACGGAATTACCATTAAATAAAGAAATTACTTCAAAAATTGCCTTATTCTGTAATGTCGAAGAAGATTCAGTAATTGAAGTTATGGATGCAGAAACTATCTATGAAGTTCCTATAAGCCTTGCTAAAAAGAACCTTGATCAAATTGTTCTACGTAAATTTGGTATGCCTGTTGGAAAACTTGATCTAGAAACATGGAATAAATTTGTTACTCGTATTAAAAATCCTAAATTTTCTGTCACAATTGGTTTAGTTGGTAAATACAATCAAGTTAAAGATTCGTATAAAAGTATTCTTGAGGCACTGATTCATGCTGGTGCTATTAATAATACCAATGTTGATATTGTTTGGATAGATTCAGAAACAATACAAAAAAACAATGCTGCTCAATCTTTAAAGGGTTTGGATGGTATTCTGGTTGCACCCGGTTTTGGAAACAGAGGAATTGAAGGGAAAATTGAAGCAATTAGATTTTCTAGAGAACATTCTATCCCATTTTTTGGTATTTGCTTGGGTATGCAATGCGCAGTAATCGAATTTGCTCGTAATGTAGCTAATATGAAAGATGCAAATTCTGGAGAATTTAAAAAAGGAAAGAATTTGGTAATTAATCTAATGTCTTCGCAAAAAAATATCACAGATAAGGGAGGAACAATGCGTTTAGGTTCTTATCCATGTAATATCAGAAAAGGTACTTTAGCATATGCAGCTTATGGTACAGAATCTATCGAAGAAAGACATCGTCACAGATATGAGTTCAATAATGCTTATCGCACTATATTAGAGCAACACGGTATGAAATTAAGTGGTGTTTCTCCTGATACTACGTTGATTGAAATTATAGAATTGAAAAATCATCCTTGGTTTGTTGGTGTTCAGTTTCATCCTGAATATAAATCACGAGCAGTTAAAGGACATCCACTATTCATAGATTTTGTGAAGGCTGCTTTATCAAATAAAAAAATCAATATTGATCACCTAAAAGAGTAATTACTTTTTTAGGTGAATTTTTGTCCTTTCCATATAACTGATTTCTTTAAGAATAAAAATGGAATAATTGCTTCTATCATCATCATAAAGATCATTCCAGGAAATACATAGGCAATTTTATTCATTCTTTTAAGTGCGGCCAATGATGGTATAACTAGAATATAGTCTCCCATTATTCTAATAGTCAAGATCATTATAAGCTCATTCCATGCATGATTATATAATGCATATGCTAAAAAAGCCCAGAACATAAATGCAAAGAACACAAAAATATGTTTTCTCCAACCTAATCTATTTGAACCCTTTATCCAACGATGAAGTTGCTTAATAAAATCAGACCAATTTAAGCATGGTTTTGTTTCAACTGCACATTCTTGATCGCATGGATATATTATTTTCCATCCAGATTTATGAACAGTTTGTAGTAATGATAAGTCTTCTGTTACTGAAAATGGAATGCCAGGATAGCCACCGATCTGTTGGTAAACAGCAAGTCTAATCGATAAATTATTGCCAAAGCATCCTAATGGTTGGTCTAAAGAAACACCAATACAAGCTAATGTATGATTCATTAGCCATTCCATGTCTTGCATATGTTGAAAAAATGATTCCCCTTGAACCACTGTATAAGAAGCAACTAATCCAACATTGGGATTATTAAATTGTTTTGCAATTGATTCTATCCATGTGTCTGCAACCGTACAGTCGGCATCTGTCATCATTATTATATCACTGTAAGAATGGAGTATACCTAAATGTAAAGCACCAGGTTTGCCTTTAAGATTACCTTCTCTTTCTTCTATTGCATGTATAACTGTAACTTGTGGATACTTAGCAGCAAAAGTATTTGCTATTTCCCCTGTTTTATCTGATGATCTATCATTTACGACAATAATATCATAATTGCAATATGTACTTTGTAGTAGTGAATGTAAACAAATTGCAAGATTATCTTCTTCATTTCTAGCTGGAACGATAACCGACACTTTAAGCAATGATTGATTGGATTGTCTTTTTCTTGCTTTTGTACGTTCTAAAGAAGCTGCAACAATAAAAAGTAAAGCTTTTACAGTAAATAGTCCTGCAACGATGAAAAAGAAAATAGACATATATTATCTAAAGGTGAGATAATCAATACTTATTGTAAAGATCCGACTATTTTTCTTCCTATACTATGATATTCAAATCCTAATTCAGCTATAGCATTTGGCTCATATAAATTTCTTCCATCAAATATTATGGGCATTGCCATTTTATGTTTCATTAAAGCAAAGTCAGGCTTTCTAAACTCATTCCATTCTGTTGCAATAATTAATACTGCCGCGTCTGTTAATATTTCATATGAATTAGATCCATAATGTAAAGTATCCGCGTATATATGTTTTGTATTTGGCATTGCTTCTGGATCATAAACATGAATATTAGCTTCTTGTTTCAGTAATGAATCTATAATCCTATATGCAGGGGCTTCCCTTACATCATCTGTATTAGGCTTAAAAGCTAAACCCCATACTGCAATCTTAATGCCTTTAAGATTTCCTAAACGGTTGATGATATTAAGAATAAATCTATCTGTCTGGAATGTATTAGCAGCTTCAACTGCATGTATGATACCTAAGGGGGTTCCTACTAAATCTGTAGAATATAGTAATGCTTTTACATCTTTTGGAAAACAGCTTCCACCATAACCAATACCAGCAAATAAGAATCTTTTGCCAATTCTAGTATCAGAACCTATTCCAATTCGTACATTTTCTATATCAGCACCAATTGCTTCACAATAACCAGATAATTCATTCATAAATGAAATTCTCATAGCTAAAAAACAATTAGCTGCATACTTTGTAATCTCTGCACTTTTTTCGTCCATCACATACATAGGATTACCACTTCTTAGAAATGGTTCATATAAATCCTTCATTGCTTTTTCTGCATATGCATTGCTAGTTCCCACTACAACTCTATCGGGTTTCATAAAATCTTCAACTGCAAACCCTTCTCTGAGAAATTCTGGATTACTAACAATTTCTATAGTAAATCCTGGAGCATATTGTTGGCATACCGCCCGAACTCTTTCAGATGTAGCCACAGGGACAGTGCTTTTATTTACTAATATTCTAGGTTCTTTAATATTATTTGATTTGATAAAAACAGATATATCTTTAGCAGCGTCCAGAACATAATTTAAATCTGCAGATCCATCCTCGCCAGGCGGAGTTGGTAAACAAAGAAATAATATCTCACATGATTTGGTTGCATATTCAAGATCATTTGTAAAATGCAATCTTCCATTACTTATATTTCTTTCTAATAAATGTTCTAAACCAGGTTCATAAATTGGCATGATACCAAGCTTAAGCTTATTAACTTTATCTACATTAACATCAACACATATCACTGTATTTCCACTTTCTGCAAAACAAGTTCCGGTAACTAGTCCTACATATCCTGTTCCAATTATTCCAATTGTTTGAGCCATGGTAAAATCCGATTATATAGAGTAAGTGAATTATTGATTATTCACTAGTTTTAAGATAACAAGTATGAGAATTATGAGTGCACAAATGGTGAATGCAAATTTAATGAATGTGCGCGCTAACTTGAAGAGTACGACAATAATAATAATCGCTATGATAAGTAAAGGAAAAGCTCCTAAAGATACAAACCAATTATATATACTTGATATCTGTTCCATTTATACTTTCAATCCATTTTAAAACTAAATGTTATTATTCCAGACATTTCTACACCATCTGCTATCTTATTAAATCGCCAACGCTTTAATGCCGTTAATGACTGTTGTTCAAGTAATGGATCACCTTTTTGCATTGGCTTCATATTTGCAACTGTGCCATCGGCTAATACAGTAAACTTTACTTTTAATTGGACATTTCTATCAAGCTTATTAGGACTTTTAGGTAACACTTTACTTAAAACAGTTCGATTACCTCCACCGCCCCATTCGATGTCTCCTAATCCTAATCCTACACCAGTTCCTATTCCCTTATCACCAAGGCCAGTCCCAGCACCAGCTCCATTCCCTATTGTTTTTTCACCACCAGATACACTATCCTTATCAGTTTTATTACTTTCTGAAACTTTATCTTTCGCAATCAAGCTATTACTTTTTGTTGGATCATTTGCAGAAGATGCTGAATTATCTTTACTAGCATCTTCTAGAGGATTAGATGGCTTTTTACCTGATGAAGAAATACCCTCGGCTGTTAGATTACCTTTTCTTTTACCAGTACCATCTCCTTCACCCAAATTGAGAAGGATTATTGGATGCGAAATTTGTTCAATCTTGATTGGATCAATTACTACTTTGGTAAATGTAAAAATTATCAATAATATCACCATACAAATAAATGCATACAAAAAGCCCCTTACTGTAAATTTGTCCCACATAAAAACAAAATTTACACGTGCATTATTTTCAGTATTTCTTGCATGATAACTCATAGGAAATTTTTATTCAAGTCTATCTATCCATGCTTGATTATAACCTGCTTTTTTTGCAGCAGATTGCGCAGATTCTCTGCTTTCAAAACCACCAAAACGAACTCTATACCAATTTGTACCTCTATTTTTATACATACTTATATAGGCACTTGATTGACCTCTAGATTTTAACTTCTTCAATGCTTCATTTGCATCATCTTTACTTGGAGTAGCATACACTTGTACCGAGTAAATAGCTTTAACTGATGACTTTTTTGTCTCTTTATTGACTATTAAGTCTTTATTTGACTTATTGATTTCCTTTGATTTAGGACTCAATTTTTCTTCAATCTTAGAATTTATCTTAGATGTAATTTTCTCTTTCGAAGGTGTTGCTGGGTCTAAAAAAGTTTGTTTGATAATATCTGCTTTGCTATTATTTTTAACTTTATCTTCCTTTTTACCTACAACTTTCACATCTTTCTGTACTATTCTATTGTTTTTACCCTTATCAGATTTAACCTTCGGAGATTGAGGTTTTTCTTGAATTTTTTCTTCAATCACAGGTTTACTATCAGATATTGATTCGGAAGAATTATTATCTAAAGGTTTGCCTTGTGATAATTCTGCTCTTGTTATAGAATCTTGAACTCTTGTTATAGAATCTTGAATAATTGTATTTCTTAGTATAACAACTTGAGAATCAATCTCTACGACATCAGGATTTGAGCCTTCATTATTTTCAGTTTGCACTGTAGTATCTATTACAATTTCAGGCCGACTTTTAGGTGAATCAGGAATCAAAAAGTAGATTAGCCCAGAAATCAATAAAATTGCTGCTATTACTTTGATCCAATTATTTCCAGAATTCTTTGGTGCTTGATCATCTGCAGACATCGTACTTGATTCTGGATTTATATATGATATAAAGCCACCTTTTTTTTCAGAATTGATTGTACCTGAAAATGGCTTATCTTGATTTTGTTCAGAATTCATAGAACTTTTTCCTAGGGATGAATTTTTAGACGAACCAGAACCAGAAAATGTTTGTCCATCCGAATCATCAAATCCTCCGAAATTATCGGGATTTGTATTTGGGTTTATATCATCATTCATATGCAGCCATTCAGTTTAATTAAAGGGAATATTTTAGGCCTAATGCTATAAAAATACCACGTTCCTGAAAACTATTCCACAAATATACTTTTGAATTTAATATATTATCTAATCGAATATATCCTTTCATATTATATGGCAAAGCATAATTGCATTGTACATTTACCATAATATATGCTGGTAGGGATATTGTCGACTGTTTATCAATTGATCTTTTGCCAATATACTCTGCAGAAAATATACTTTGAATATCATTATTCCACTTCATATCCCAAGTAACTCCAGCCTTCATTGAGGGCAATAATGGAACTGACCCCTCAAAATCTGATAATTGACTATTTGTAATAGCACATAGTCCACTAAATGACATAGCATCATTGGGTTTCCATAATAACTCAGAGGAAAGAGTTAATACTTGAGCACCTACATATTCTATTGCATATCCAGAATAATTATTTCTTTCTAATGAATTTGGAATATAAATAGGCATATCTGAACTGATCCTATAATCAATTGATGTGTGTATGCTTGTTTTGGCTGTTGGTTGATACATGAAGGATGGTTTTACATGTATGATATCTCTTCTAAATGATATTACTGATGAATCTATGATATATGGATTATTCTGGACTATGTCTTGAAAAGAATTTGCACTTAATCCGCTTTGTAAAAAGCCAAAAACGGTTATATCTTCAGACATTTGATATTGTGCATTATATGTAATAAGTACTCCGCCTAATGAAATATCTAGAGAATTTGTAGCTGATTGAAGATCTACGGATATATCTGATTGAATGTCCATATATGTAAACTTAGTATATCCACCTAATTGTATCATATTATATGATGAGTTTTCTCGAAAAGAATGTAAATCAACTGATGCTTTAGCCCCATAATTCATAGTTCCAAGTGGTCTTGAAATATCTAGAAATCCCATAATTCTGGAATCATTACTTTGCTTCATATTAGTTTCGCATCGAAGCATATTCCACTCCGCACCAGTGCTGTAGGTATATTCCTGATAATTTCCTTTAGTATGTGCATGTGCCTTTAGGCCTAGTATTGATCGATCTACAGAAGAATCCATTCCAAAAAAAGAATAACCATTTCTGAATACCGAGAAAGAAGATTCAGTTCTGCTGCCTCCAAAGAAAACGAACTTTTTAGGAGCATCATAACTTGCATTAATTGCTAGCTTTACTTTACTATAATCAGCATTTTGAATATGCCCTTTACTTCCTTCATAATATCCTAATGCATCTACCGAATATCCTAATTCTTCAAATGTATATAATCCAATTATTTTTGGAGTATAAAATTGGCCGATTTCAGCTTGAACAGAGGTTATCGATATATTTTTTTTGAATGTACTTATTGGTAATGTTAACACTGACAATAAAGGTGCTGGTATTTTTTCATTTGTATTTATTGAATCTAATTCTGTTTGTTTAAGTGATTGTGGTTTCAAGGGCTTTTGTTTAATTCCACCTTTTATTTCTGCACTAGCTTTGCCGGTGATAACAAATTCCTGTAAATCAATCGGTTGAACAGTATTGTTTTGACTTTGTTGTTGAGCACAGAGAACTATAGGAAATACCATACATACTATGAATAGTTTCATTATCGGGCCCTCCCATATTTCTTAAGTTTTGCTTGCGCTGCTTTTCCAAAATCATCATCTGCCCTCAGTGTTGATAGTGTTTGATAGACTTCGATTGCTGCTTCAATATTTTTTACTTGTTCATAGCTTTCCCCTAATCCGAGTAATGACAATGTAAACCAATCTTCAATATTGCTAAATTTTTGTCTTACTTGATTAAATGCTTCTATTGCATTTCCTATTTCTTTTTGTTTCAGCCATGATTCGCCAATTCTATATTGGGCTTCGGCTGCAATTGAAATATTTTCGATTCTATCAATAAGCTTTCCAAAATGTACTCTTGCACTATCTAATATTCCTTTTGATCTATAGTACATAGCTATCTTATATCTTGACTGATCTCCATATTCAGCGCTTATAAACTTGTCAGCAATTTCTGTAAATAAGCGTAATGATTTAAGAGTATCAGTAAACGACACAGCAATTTGGGCTCTTTCATATCCAGCTTGAGCTGCTGAATTGCTATTCGGAAATTCATCCATTAACTTGATAAATGCTGTGTCGGCATCCCTTAGTAATTGAGATTTTTGCTTGAGTAATCCTATTTCAAGTAATGCCAAAGGTGCAAATTCACTTTTAGGATATGATGCATACACATCTTTATAAGAAGATTCTGCTTTGGAAGATTCACCTAAACTAGCATAACTTTTTCCTAAATAAAACAAAGCTTCGGCATTCCTTTCTTTATCATTATTTGACTTCAGAAACGATTCATATTCACTAATTGCGCTTTGAAAATTTTGTCTATTAAAAAAGCTCAATCCTTTATTCATCAGTAAATCTTTAGCTGCATCGGACTCAGGATGTGCTTTTACAAATTCATCTACTATCTGATCTGCTTCTTGATTTCTTCCCAAAAATTCCAAACAATACTGAATACTTTTAACTGATTCGCCCGCTAATGGTGATTGAGCATATGAATTTTTAACAATTGAATATTCAGTGATTGCTTTTTCATATTGCTCCATATTATAATATGCATCCCCAATAGTATAATGGGCTCTTGCACATAATGGACTAGATGGATAAGAGCTAATCAAATCTTTAAAATCTTCGATTGCTTCAGCATACTTTTTTTGCTGAAAATGTGTCCAACCTAATGAATATGATGCAGAAGGAGCCAAAGATGATTTTGAATGAGATCGTATAAATGTCCTAAATGCTTGCAATGCCCCATCAAAATCATTTATTCTATATAAAGCTTGTCCATATTGATATGCAGAATATTGCCCTTCTTCAGAATTTGGTAAGGCCTTATATGCGGTTTTATATGCAGTAGAAGCTTCTTTAAATTGTTTTTGGATATAAAATCCATCCGCCTTTCTTGCCCAACTTTCTGCTGCAAATCGTGAATCTGGATATTTCTTTAATAATGAAGAAAAAGCCGTATTGCTTTTATTGAAATCTCTTGTCCTAAAATAAGTCCAAGCTAATGCATACATACTTTCTTCAACTCTTTTGCTCTTTGGAAAATCCGAAATCAATTGATTATAAAATTCTTCGGCATTTTTCAATAAATCTAATCTGAAATACGACTCAGCCAACCAAAACAATGCTTCATCTTTGCGTATATCACTTTTATGTTCACCTAAAAATGTAGAAAGTTCAATTGCAGCATCTTGATATTGTTCATTTTGATGCAGTGATACTCCATTTTTCAATCTAATTTCTGCTAATATATTTTCTTTATTAGGTAATGAAATATCAGAAAGTATTATTGCATTTCTTTCAGCTGATGCATATTCTCTGGCTGCCTTACCATACATTTCTAAATCTAAAAATATACTTCCAAGTAAGAGATTAATTTTAACAAGTACTGTTTTGTCGGTAGTTTCTCTTTCTGCTTTCTGCAAGGCTTTTTTTGCTATTTCTAATTCTTTATCTTCATAAGCGATTTGCCCATATTCTAATAAAGATTGAGATATATATGGATATCCAATTTGCGCATTTAATAATGACAATTCTTTTTTTGCTTCTTCCCTTTTTTGTAATGCCTTGAGTACTATTGCATGATATAACTTTGCACCTTGCTTAATCAAGGATTGATCATCTTGAACCGAATCAATGACTGTTTGATAATATTGTTCTGATAATTGATACTCTTTTAATTGAAGTGTACTATAACCAGCAGCCATCCATACTTCGGGTTTCAAAGAAGAAGAAGCAAATATGCGCATAAATTCTTTAGCCATACTATGGCTACTTTGGTATTGCCCCGATAATGTAAGTGCTTCTATACGCAAAAATTGTATTTCTTGATCAGATGCTTCAGAATGTACTTGATTTTCATATATCAATCCAATTGAATCTTTTTGGGATATTCGACGTACAATATTATGAGCTTGATCTAAGAATACAATTGCTGCATTAGGTTCTTTTAATGCTACTTTTACATTTGCTGCACGAATTGCAGAACTTAAAACTGTATTACTATATTGATATCTACTTAAAAGCTCAGCATATAAAACACCTGATTGCTGCAATTTTAACTCTCTTTCGGCTAATTGAGCCCTAAAATATAATGCATCATCAGCTAATGAATGATCAGGAAATAGTTTTTGACACTCTATAAGAAAAACTATCGATTGTTCTATATTTCCTAATTTCGCATACGCTATACCTTGCCAATAAATTGCAGATCCACTTATGTTTTTAAAATAATTTTTATCTGTCTCTAGTAGATTATTAGCATTCTTTGAAGCTTGATGAAAGTAATCTATAGAAATTACTAAATCTCCTTTATGAAATGCTATTGCTGCACGCTCGAACCATGCAATTGGTATAAACTTGGAATTGTTTCTTTGTTGTATAAAATCAGCTAAAGACTTATCTGCATAAGAATAATCAGCTTGCTCCCTCAAAATGATTGCTTGTAATATTCTAGCTTCGTCTGCGTAAATCCCATCACTAAAATCTTTTAGATATGTTCTTATATGTTCCCTTGATTCAATAAGATTTCCTTCTTGAAGCAAAGCATCAGTTTGCAATAGAATCTTTGGCCCATAAGAAATTTGTGGGTCTGCAATTTGACTGTTTGCAATAACATGCACTAATGCAAACATTGCCGAAAAAAGCAATCGTTTCATAGATGTTTCGTGGGGTTGGATATATGCTGCACTTCAAAAATACAAATATCTTTAGTATTAAAAACATTGTTTTTTTTAAGATACTAAGTAAATAATTTATTTCTATGTAAAAATGTATAATAGTTAAAGAGATAGATCTATATTACCCATATTTCCTGCATGATAATCATCAATTGCTTGATTAATTTCATTGAAAGAATTCATAACAAATGGGCCTCGAACTACAATTGGTTCATGATATGGATTTCCATATCCAAAAAGGATTTCAGTACCTTCTGAAGCATCAAAAATTATTGTATTACCTTTATCATTGAAATGTATGAGTGAATGCTGCATGATATTTTCATTTTGAATCTGAACATTTCCTTTTTTCACATAAAAAAGAATAGATAAAGTTTCAGGTACTTGAAGCTGAATGTGTGTGTTTTCTAGTATTGATATTGTTGATAAAAAAATATCTGTTATAGAAATTACTGGGCTTTGTACCGAATTATAAGTACCACTTATCAATGTCATTATAGCATGCTGATTCAAAGATATTAAAGGCAATTGTTCCGATTGAATACCCTGATATACAGGAGGAGTCATTTTTAAGGTGGATGGCAAATTAATCCATAATTGTATAATTTCTAATTCACCACCATTCTCTTTAAATGATTCAGATACATTTTCTGAATGAATGATGCCTGAACCTGCTGTCATCCACTGAATACCACCGGTACGAATAATACTTGATGTACCTAATGAATCCTTATGTTCGATATCACCATTATAAATGATAGTTACTGTTTCAAATCCCCGATGTGGATGCGCCCCAAAAGGTAATTCGAATCCTTTTTCACATTGCATTGGTCCATGATGATGTAATAATACAAATGGATCAATTTCTTTTAAACTATTGGTTGGCAAAGGTTGTTTCATCTGCAATCCACCTTCATTAATAATCATGGATTGCTCTATTTTTTGTATTGTTCTTATCATAGTGGATTGTCTTTTGTATTATTACTTAGTAGCGCTTCAGCATTTCTTTTCAAGCCAGCAAGTTTCGTTCTTTTAATCGGACTTTTTTTAAATCTAGTCGAAAATTCTTCTTGTGTCATAGATGCGATTGCATCTAGTGACAAGGATATCTCATTATTTCTTGGGAAAAACAGTTCTTTGTTTGTTTCTTTTTGGAATGTATTCCATGGGCACACTTCTTGACATATATCACATCCGAATACCCACTGTTGTAGATTTTCTGAGATGGCATCAGGAATTTGTATATCTGGCTTCGTTTCAATTGTCCAATATGATATGCATTTTGTTGCATCAACCTTATATGGTTCAATGATCGCATGTGTTGGGCATGCATCTATGCAGGCAGTACATGTTCCACAATAGTCTGTGATTGGTTTGCTTGCTGATAGTGGAATTGTTGAAATTATTACCCCAATAAAAAACCAAGATCCTATTTCTCGATTAATGATATTTGAATGTTTACCCTGCCAGCCAAGTCCTGCTTTAATTGCCCATTGTTTTTCTAATATCGGGCCAGTATCTACATAAAATTTATGCTGCGAATTTGGCACTAATTCAGTAAGCTCTTTAGATAATGATTGCATCATTGCTGGTAATATTTCATGATAATCTGTACCCCAAGCATATCGAGATATTTTCCCTTGTGTACAATCACCTGTATGCTTAACATCTGTATAATAATTTAGTCCAACTACAATAACAGATTCTGCCTCTGGTAAAATGAGTGTAATATCTTTTCTTTTCTCTTGCTGTGTGGCCATATACCCCATTGAACCATGATAGCCAGCATTAATCCATTCCTGAAAATGAGAAAATTCTTGATTGAATTCTTCTACATTGGCAATGCCAACTAGATCGAAACCTATTGAAATAGCTTTTTCTTTAATGAATTCCGAATATTGCTGTATTGATGTATCAGAAAACATATAATGTACCAATCAGAAATTTTCCAACCACAATGGACGAGTTTTTTTTGGTTGTTCTAACCACACTAATCCTTCATCTTCAAATATATGATATGTAAGTAATCGTGCATTACTTCCGAGTGCTTTGCCAGATTCTAATGAATATATCCATCCATGTAGTGGACATGTCACTGTTTTTTCTTCCAAAAATCCATTGCATATTACAGCTGCATATTGATGTGGACATATATTAGAGACTGCAAATAATTCATGATTATCTCTGAATACAGCTATTTGGACATCTTCATCAAAATAGAAATTTTTTCCTTTTTGGGGGAAAATATCACCAGATTGACACAATTGAATATACTGCTTATCGTGAAATACTGCTTTTTGATATGTTGCAATTGATTGTTCAAACTCAAAATTATCTTCATTATCATATGCATTCACATTATAACTCCACTTTTTCTGCTAATGCAAAACCTTTATCAGTATGCTTTATGTAACCTGCTGGGATAAATGCATCATGCTCAAAGCATATTATCCATTTTTCTTCTACTGCTTTAGTTAAAATCCTATGTTTTTCTTCCATAGATATTAAAGGGAAATTATCATAACCCATAACATATGGCACTGGTATATGTGCTGCTGTAGGCAATAAATCTGCAGGAAATATTAAGGTTTGAATATCATCGGTAACTGTAACCATTTGTAAAGCTTGCGTATGGCCATGTAATGTTTGTACCGATAAACCTGGGAATAATTCGCCAGGACCATCTAATATCTCCATCATTCCATTGTGTATAATGGGCTCCCAGTTTTCAGGCATAAAAGAAGCTCTATCTTTATCTGTGGGATTTCTTGCCCATGACAGATGATCTTTTTGTACATAATGTTGTGCATTCGGAAACATTGGCACAATTTCTCCAGTTTCTGTTCTATACGTAGAACCGCCAGAATGATCAAAATGTAAATGAGTAAATATTATATCTGTAATATCCTCTGCTTTAAGATTATGTAGTTCCAAAGATGCCTGAATTGAAGCTCTTGTATAATCAACATTATATATATTTTGTAGTTTTAATGGCATTTTACTACCACATCCAGTATCTACAATGATTCTTCTATCTTCATATTGAATAAGCAAGCCCCTTGCTGTCATAGGTATCCGATTTAATTCATCACCAGAATTATATGCCTTAGACCACAGAGGTTTTGGAACAACTCCAAACATTGCACCACCATCTAATGCAAAATCACCTGTTTCAAAATGCTGTATAGTAAATTTTCCTATCTTCATATTAATCAACAAGATACTGTGTTTGTATAAATCTTTTATCTAATAATTGTTTTTCTGCTGATTCTGCTTTTTCAAAATTAAACTTGCTGTATTCTGCTATACAATACGATCGAATTTCTTGCAAACCAGGATTATTAATACTACCAATATGAGTAGTATTCATGTGCTTTGGCTTCTGATACTCTCCTTGTTGAACTTTTTGCCCAATCAGCATATAGGCTTCTCTAAAAGAAATCCCTTGTTGAACTAATTCATTTACTGAATCAACTGTGTACATCAGTTCATATTTTTTATCTTGAGTAATACCTTGATGATAAGAACTATTCTGTAATGCTATTGTTAATAATGACATACATGTTGATAATTCTGTAAAAGCAGGAAACAGTATTTCTTTTGTTATCTGATAATCTCTGTGATATCCCGAGGGTAAATTTGTAGTAATTCCACTAATTTCTACATGAATAGTACTAATACGATTACATTTAGCTCTGATTAACTCGAAAACATCTGGATTTTTTTTATGAGGCATGATACTCGAGCCTGTTGTAAACTCTTGTGGTAATGACATAAATCCGAAGTTTTGACTAGTATATAAAGTTATATCCATTGCCATTTTACTAATACTTTGGGCAATTCCCGAAAGTGCTCTAGAAACAATTAATTCACTTTTGCCCCTTGTCATTTGAGCATAAACAGAACTTATATTAAGTCCTTCAAAACCAAGTAAATCTGTCGTTAAAGTTCTATCTAAGGGGAATGATGAACCATATCCTGCAGCACTTCCTAAGGGATTTCTATTCACAAATCTATATGCTGATTGAACAGTAAGTAAATCATCGGTTAATGATTCAGCATAAGCTCCAAACCATAAACCAAATGATGATGGCATAGCTATTTGCAGATGTGTATATCCCGGAATAATGATATCCTTGTATTGTTCTCCAAGTTGTAATAAAGACATAACAGCTTCTTTAACACTACTTGCAAGATGAAAAAGTTGATGTCTTAGGAACAGTTTTATATCCAATAAAGATTGATCATTTCTAGATCTTCCTGTATGAATTCTTTTACCTGCTTCACCAATTTTCTTTGTAAGAACTAATTCTACCCAAGAATGAATATCTTCACATGATTGGTCAATTGTAAATTCTTCTTGTACTACGATATGATATAATTCATGTAATACAGTGATAATAGATGAGAGTTCAGAACTGGTAAGAAGTCCTTTTTGTTTTAGCATTATTGCATGAGCAATCGAACCAAGTATATCAAATGGTGCTAAAAACACATCGAATTCCAAGTCTTTACCAATGGTAAAAGCTTCGATCTCTTTATGAACAGAATATCCTTTATCCCATAGTTTCATAGTTTGAATACCAATAGATGAAGAGATATTTACTTTTTCCATTTAATTGAGCAACCGATTGCTTTAGTAAAATCTGGACTTGCTGGTTTATTTTGCATTAAAGATTCTATTGCATTTACTAGATATTTTTCTTTTACATTCTCTGCATCACTATGATTATCATCAATTGCACCTATATATGCAATAGAAAACACTCCAGAGTTATTCTTTAACACATACACATGTGGTGTTCTTGTTGCGCCATATGTTTTAGCAATTTGCTGAGTGGCATCTTGAATATATGGGAAAACAAAACCCTTTTCTTTAGCTCTGATTTTCATATTATCATATGAATCTTCTGGTACAGATACTTCATCATTTGGATTAATAGCAATAACAGGACATCCTTTTTCTGCATACATTTTATTGATTTGAATAATGCGATCTTCATATGCTTTTGAAAATGGGCAATGATTACATGTAAAAATGAGAATAATACCTTTTGATGAGGAATAATCTTTTAGGCTAATCATCGATCCATCAACATTTTTCAGAGAAAAATCAGCAGCGATATCCCCTACTTTTAATCCATCAGCAGCATATATGTGAGCACATGTTAAGCAACATAATAGAAGAGAAAAAAACCATAATTTTTTCATAATTCACTCTTTAATAATTGTGTAATAATATCTTGTAATTCTTCATGTTTAAATTGTTTTTCAAAGAATTTGCGGATTTTTTTTTGATTATTAATCAGTAAAGTAGCTGGTAAAGCACCACTCCACTCACTATCAACTTTATCTATCCATTCATTTGGATTTTCAGCTTTTAATAATACTATCTCGGATTGTATATCTTTCTTTTTTATGAAAGGAAGAAGAATTTTCTCTTTGTCTTGTATAAAATCCAAACTAATTAAAAGAACTTTTACTGATTGATTTGTATACTTCGCATTAATTTCTTCAAATATTGGTAATTCTTCAACGCATGGCTTACACCATGTTGCCCAAAAGTTTATTACATATAATGTATCATCAGTATTATGAAGCAAAGAATCAATTTGTGAAAAAGAGATAACTCTTCCTTGGTTTTGGGCATTAATATTTTGAGCGCTATGGATAAAGATCCATGCCAATAAAGGTAGAAGCAAAGTATAATGTACTTTATATAGCATTATTGTAACACAGTACGTTTAGTTTGTAAGCGGTCAAAATATTGTCTGATAAGAATTTCATAGTCTTTTGTATACCCTTTTCCTAAAGATCTAAGCACATCTTGCATTGCTTTATTTCTTCCTTCTGGAGAGCTAAGATTTAACTGCGGAGGACTTTTTACAGTTATATCTTGTCCACTTCTGGATTCTCTGTCTTTATCATAATCTCTTTCATTCATAGATCTAGAAGCATCTAATAACCTAGACAAAATCCTTTCTTGTCTTCTTCTAGTTTCTGGAGTGATGATTCCACTTTCCATATCAGCAACAATCTCTCGCATTTCATCTGCAATTTTCTTTAAATCACCTAATGATTTTCTTTTACCAGTTGGATCAGTTTGTTGTTTGGCTAATTCTTCCATAGCTTGTTGAGCTTTACCTTGTTGCCCTGCTAATCGAGCTAATTGCTGTTGTTGTTGCGGAGACAAACTTCCATCTTGTCCAGGTTGTGGCATTCCTGAATTAATCTGTTGCTGCATACCTGCCATTTTCTGCAATTGTTGCATCATACCTCCACTGCCTGCTTTTGCTTGGCCCTGCCCTCCGGGATTATCACAAGATCCATCACCTTCACCTTTCATCTTATTTAAGGCATCTTGCATTTGAATGGATGCTTTATTTAATGAACTCATAGCAGCCATTTGAGATTGAGCAGCATTCGAAGGATTTCTTTGAGATAATTGTTCAGATGCTTTTTGCATTTCTTGCATAGCATTAGACATCTCTTTTACCATTTCAGGACTTACTTTTGTTGTCTTTTGTGCCAATTGCATCATTTGGGCAGCCATATTTGCTAATTGATCTTGCAATTGCGCTTGGTCTTGGGCTGCTTTTTGTAATTGATTAGAATTAAAATCTAATGATTCTGTTTTCTGTTTTTGGGCTTCTTCTTGTTTAGACATACTTAAAGCATCTTGCAATGATTTCTGCATTTGCCTGATGGCTTCTTTATTCATATTTTTTTTCATCTCTTGCTTTAGCTTTTTCATTTGTTGGGCAAATTTCTTAACATTTTGCGCAGCTTTTTTCTGCTTTTGAGCAGACTTTTTCATATCCCCTTTTTGCATTTCATCAGAAGCTTCTTGCATTTCTTGAGATGTTTCTTGCTCAGCTAATTCCTCTTTTGCTTTTTCCAGTTCTTTCATGGGCATTTGTTGAGCAAGATCTTTCATTAATTGTTCAAGATCTTTAAGTTCTTTTGCCATATCTTTTAAGTCTTGCTGCAATGCTTTGTTTTCTAATTCATTAGCTTTTTTTTCTGCTTGATTAGATGGATTTGTGTTTTCCGTCTTTTTGGCCAATTGTTCTTGTTGTTCTGCTAATTTTTCAGCTCTTTTAAGCAAAGCATCTGTTTTTTGTTCTGCTTGTAAACGCTTTAAAATATTCATTGTTCTTTCAATTCCCTTCCTAAATTCTTCTTCATTGAATTTCATTTGTTTCATTGCTTGTTGAATTTGTTCAGGACTTAATTGTTGCATGGCTTTTTGCATTTCTTCCATTGCTTTCCGCAGTTCAGGAGAATTTACTTCTCGCATCAGTTTTTGAAGCTCTTTATATTGCTCCATTGTTTCTGGTGAAATCGCATTGTTATCCTGCAACTTTTCGGTGATATCTTGCAATTTTTGATCTATCTGATCCATTTTTTTCTGAAGATTTTCTTGCTTTTTCATCAGATTTTCTACTTTTTTTGCATCTTTCCAATCCATATTTTGTTGTTGCTTCAGCATTTCTCTTTGTAATTCATCCAATTCTTTAGAGATTTCTTTTGCTTCAGCAGCTGTTTTTTCCAGATCTTTCACTGCATTATCTTGTACTGAATCTGCATTAGACAATACTTCGTCTAATGATGGTAATCGAACACTGATAATTGATGTTCTTGAAGATTTTGGACCAGTAATAATATCATTGTCTATAATTTCACAATAGAATTCATATCGATCACTTGGGGCAATTCCAGCTTGATTTATATCCCACACATAAGGTATATCTGCGCTTACAGTACCATTTGGAATAGGAATACTTAGAGAACTAAAACTTTTGGACTCTGGAGCATATTTGGATTCAGCTAATCTATACCACAGTTTTAATGATGAAAATCCATAATCATCTGCAATTTGAAGAGAAATAGGTAATAATGCTTGTTCATTTACGGTAATATCATGATTTGGCTCTATCAATGTAATAATGGGAAAATTATCACGAATGGTAGTTATTGAATAATGGAGTGGATCTTCATTTATTCTTCCATCTTTGTCTTTAATTTCGATATAATATTCACCATCTTTTTTAACTGTAAATCCTCCATTTGCAACCCTTGATTCTCCTTGTAATGCTATTCTAACAGTATCATATCTTTTGGCTTTACTGCCATTCACAGTATCTTTTTGATTATATGATGGATACAATACAATGATTGATGCTTTGCTTATTTCTTTGCTTGAAACTACAGATAATCGAACTGTAGTACCAATAAGACTTATGATATCTGCATTTTGTTCATTTATTGTTTTTGATGCTTGTTTACTATATGCTGGTGGTTGAACGGTTCCTGAGATAGAACGTATCTGAGGTCTATCAATCACGGTGATCTTCCCAATGGCTGTCTGTACTGGTTCATTTAACCAGTCTGACATTCCATAAAACTCTACACTTTGTTTAAGTGATTCTATCTGATAGGTATATACATTAGTAGAATCTGCTTGTAATTGAAATTTTTCGAAGTTTTGTTGTTTACCTTGCTTTAGCATCAGAAAAACAGAAGCAGGCATAGTTCCGTGTACAGTGATAGAAATACGTGCTTTCTCACCTCTTAATTGTTCTTTATTAAGGGGAGATATCGTTAAATAGAATGGTGCAGGTGGAACAAATGATGTATCATGATTCCAAAGCCTATACAATGAAGATTGAAGAGATTGAACCCCAACAATACTTATTGATGATATAACTATTGATAGTATAAAAAAAAGAAATGCCCTTTTTTTCTTTTCATGATTAAGTATTACAGAAAAATCTTTCCCTTTTGTTAATGATGATGCATATGAAAATGCAGCATATACAAGTTCTTTAGATGTTCCTTGCTTATTAAATTCTAATAATTGCATTGCATTCAGCAAAATGTCTCGAATATCGCTGTACACATCTCCAACTCTTTTAGCTAATTGATATAATGTATCTTTTTTTGCAATGCCGATTAATAACATGATAGATGGGAATACATGAGAACCAAGGGCTACAATAGACAATATTACCGATGTATAAAATAATGTTGTTCTTGTTTGAATATTACCTTGAGCTATAGCTTCTAATGCAGAAAAAAAGAGAACAATAATAGATATATATGAAATACCAATAAGTAATCCAGAAATAGTATTATTAATCAGCTCTGAATGTTGAACTTCTTCAAGCCTTTTAATAATATCCTCATATCCTTTTTCTATAGGATTTGTATTCATATAAAATTATCTAGTTAAAGCGTAAACAATAATGTTTGTACCAATTTTCAAGGAAATTTCACGTTTTTCATTTGTATCATGATGAATTTCTGGATCTGCCCAGCCATCACTTGGATTGGTTTCTACTGTATAGAACACACAGAGCTTACCATTATGGAAAAGGCCAAGTCCCTGAGGTATTTTTGCATCATGTTCATGTATTTTTGGCATACCATTTGGAAAAACAAAATGTGATGAATAAAGAGGATGATTAAAGGGTAAATCGATAAAATTTTGTGATGGAAACACCTTTTTCATTTCTTTACGAATAGAAGCGTCCATGCCATAATCATCGTCAATATATAGGAAACCTCCATGCTCTAAATATGCTTTTAATCTAGCTACTTCATTATCTGAAAAACTAACAGTACCATGGCCTGTCATGAAAAGTATAGGATACTGAAATATATTATCAGATGAAATATCTACATATTCATATTTAGGTTCTACTTGAATTGTTGTATGTTTTCTAATATATGCTAAAAGATTCACTTCAGAAGATTGATCATTATACCAATCCCCACCGCCTGAATATTTTACTCTTCCGATTTTAAGCAAACTGTTTTGTTGTTGTGCTTTAATTGGTACTAAACATATCACTAATAAGAATGCTAAAAGCATATATCTGATGAATTTCATATTACATTTGTGATAGGCATAGATAGAACATACATTTAATATGCATAACGTTCGAATGTATCAAGTATTTGAGTCCATTACAATAGATTCAATTAATGTACGATAGTCTTCTGCATTTTTTTCTGAATCACTTTCTGCTATAAATCTGACAATGGGTTCAGTATTAGATATTCGCACATGTATCCAACTCAATCCAAAGTCCATCCATATCCCATCGTCATATCTAATCTGATGTGGATGTTCACCCAAAGTATCAGCAATTCTTTTATAAAGTAATTGTGGATCTCTGTCCCAATTTGATTTACCTTTAGCTATATATCTTTTTGGCAAACTATCAGATATCTTGCTCAATGTTGAATGTTCACATCTTAGCAAAGCAATAATCAATGCAATTCCAACCAAAGAATCTCTTCCATAATGACAACTTGGTAAGATAACGCCACCACTACCTTCCCCACCTATAATTGCATTATGTTGTTTCATTGCTTTTACAACATTAATTTCCCCAACTGGACTTCTAAATATTTTGGCTTTATATTCTTCTGAAATAATATCTGTAATTCTTGAAGTTGATAAATTAACGACAACACTTTGAACTTCATTGGTGTCTATCATGGATAATAATGACTTAACAGATAAAGCAATTGTTTTTTCTTCGCCAATGGCAATGCCATGTTCATCAATAAGAACCAATCTATCTGCATCTGGATCTATGGCTATTCCAAAGTCTGCTTTATGGGTTAGGACAGCTTGCGACAATTGATATAAATTCTGTGGAATCGGTTCTGGAATGTGTGGGAACATACCTGAATTATCACAAAACAATGGAATTACTTCACATCCTAATAATTCTAATAATCTAGGTATAAATTTGCTTCCCGAAGCATTCACGGCATCCACAACTACTGTATATTGTTTACCCAAGGAACAAGATTGTTTTGTAATTGATTCGATGGATGAAATGACAGCATTGCAATGATATTCTACCGCATTATCTACAGTATATATCGTACCAGGAATGATATTTTCTGATGAATCATGAGGAAAATTATCCACTATGTGCCAGAATTCTCTATTCTGTTGTTCGTCTAAAAAAACTCCATCAGAACCTAGAAATTTCAATCCATTCCACTCTTGAGGATTATGTGAAGCTGTAATTGATATTCCACCTGCAGCTTCAGAATGTTCTGTTTGTAATTGAATAGTTGGTGTTGGTGCAATACCTAATAACAATATATCTCTGCCACAAGCTTGTAAAGTTCCAATAAGAATATGTTCCATCCATAATCCAGAGGGACGGCCATCTCTTCCAATAACTATTGGTCCTTCGGGACAATATTGTGCAAAAGCAGCAGCATATCTACTAATAATTTCAGGCTGAAGTCCTGTACCTAATGTTGCTCTTAATCCAGAAATTGATCGTATAAATGCCATTGTTTTTCTACTTGTAAATGTCTTAATTAAGCACAAATATAAGGGAACAGCCTCTATATATATTAAGAATAAAAAAAGGCTGTGCATAACTTATACACAGCCTTTCATTAATAAGCAGAAACTACACTAATCTTCTTCGATTGGTGTTTGGATACTAATCTGAACAGTTCTATTGTACAAACGTCCTTCGGGCAATTGATTAATAAAGAATTCTTGTTCTTCTCCAACACCTTTTGATTCAAGTGATTGGAATTGATTCTTTGTTGCACCACGAATTCCTGTTTCAACTGTTTTGGCACGATTGCCAGACAATTTACCATTCGATTCGAACATTCCTATAACATCAGTATGGCCTTCTATAGCTATATCAGATTTAGGTGTTGTTCGAGTATACACGAATTCTTTAAGAATTCTTTCATTGAATGGGCCTGCATCATATCTATTGAATGGGAATAGAACAAGTTTATATGTTTCACGTGTTTTAGCACCAGCTTTTTCAACTTTTACACCTGGCTTATTTATAACTATCATTACTTTTATAGTAATTGGGTCTGAAATACATTCAGTTCCATTGATACTTTTTACGATAAGTTTAGCTGTAAAAGGAGTTTCTTCTGTAACACTTTCTTTTAATTCGGCACCTGTTTTATCTTTCCAATTCCATGTATACGATGCTTCATTTTTACCTACTTGATTTAATGTAGCCCATTCTTTATCACTACGCATAATTTGAATGCGGCGAGAAGCAATAAGTGCCTCATCGATACCATTATTCATGATAAAATTCATAGACAATGGAGAAGGAAATATAGTAGGATCTCTATCTATCAACGGCTTCATTACATTCCAAACGTCTTCTGCATCACCAGTAAAGGATAATTCTGTACGACGATTTTCGACATTAGAATATAATTTACTTTGAGGGTCTTTATCACTTGTTTTAGATGCTACTTTATCATCAGGTAATCCTCTTTTTTCTAGTGTTAGACGATCTTCGGATATATGCCAAACATTTTTCAAGTAATTAAATATTACCTGAGCACGTTTTTCTGATAATGCCATATCGCCTTTTTCACCAGCCGAAACATCATCATTACATCCAGTAACTTTTACTTTTACATTAGGATGTTTAGTAAGACGATATCCATAAATATTCAAGATATCATAATATTTTTCTGGTGTTTTGGCATTCTTATCACCTTGTACTTTTTCATCAGAAAAACCTGATGTCTGGTCAAAAGATGAAAATAGTCTGTAACGGCTAGGAATACTTGAAGAAGTAGAATCAAAGAAAACATATGGTAATAATGGAAACAAATCGATTGTAGCAACTTCTTCTAATACTAATCCCTTCCAAGAAGCTAATTCAGGCTTCTTTTTAGAGGCACGTTTGATAAAATCAGAATATTCCATTTCTGCTGAAAGAACAGGGCGCCTACCCAATAATATTCTAACAGGTGGTTCTTCTTGAGACTCTTTTGCTTTATCATTATCATAGGTAGTTTCAGGCTTTGTAACAATAATTTCTTCTACTTTTTTACCATAATTAGAGTTTTCAGCTGTAATTCTATACTTAATAGTTTTTCCAGCATCTTTACCTTTACCATAATCAGAATTCATAACCACATATTGAAATTCTTTTTTACTGATGGTAACCGAATCTGTTTTCTTTGAACCAGTAGTTAAATTCTCGATAGTTACAGTAGCAGGAACTGATTCATTTGTACATTCATCATTTACAAAAACACGTACAATAACTGCTCTTGATAATGGCGGAACAAATGCCATAAAGATATCTTGTTCACCTTGGGCATTATCATAGTTTCTATTTGAAGAGAAATAAATAACATCACCAGAAGCTGGGAAGGAAATAAATTCTTCATCATCTTTTGAATTAATTCCAGGATATGGAATTGGTTGAGGCTTTGTCCAAATATTTTTTTCGGGATCTGTAAGCGTGGTATAATAGAAATCTTTTTCTCCAAGATTTGGTATATGGCCAGTAGAAGCAAAATAAAGTGTAACACCATCTTTAGCAATAAATGGTCCTAATTCTTGTTTGCCTGTATTAACAATACTTCCCAAATTTTTTGCCAAAGACCACTCGCCTTTGTCTTCGTCAAAATCTGAATACCAAATATCATAATTCTCATTGCTTATGTCATTTTCAGTATTATTTGGTCCTATACGATTTGAGGAATAATACACTCTATTTCCATCTGGAGATAAAGATGGTTGTGAATCCCAAAAGCTTGAATTTACATTTTTTCCTAGATTAGATGGCTTACCCCATTTTACCCCGTCAATGGTAGTTTCATACAAATCACAAGAACCAAATCCATCTTGGCGATCACATGCTGTAAAAATCAAACGCTGACCATCAGATGAAATGGAGGCTGCACCTTCATTAAAAATGGTATTAACAGTGTTTTTACTTTCTTTTGGTTCTGGTTCAATATTTAATACAGAACCAGCTGGGAACATATCTAAACGTTCCTCTTTAGACGCTGCCCAAAAATCATCTGATGCCGGGCCACGATAATCTACCTCTTTACTTACTTTACTTCCCTTTCTGTTCGAAACAAAAAATAATGTTTTACCATCTGCAGTAACCGTTGGAGCATATTCATCTGCACCAGAGTTAATAACAGGACCAAGATTAACAATCTTGATATTTTTCGATTTCAAAGCCTGGGAAGCATCTTCATCCGGATTGATTGTAGCTGCATACAAAAACAATGGGACTTCTGGTGCTCTTTCAGCTGCAATTTTCATTGCATGTCGAATTTTGTATTCTGCTTTGTTTGCCAAAACAGGCATGGTTATTAAACCACAAATAACGGCAATACCGAAAAGAGTAACAATGCGTCTTTTCATAGGGTAACCTTGTTGTGAAAAACGAAAAAAATCAGTAAAGTTTTTATCAATTATCTAATGTCTGTATGATACATAATACAGAGCCTTTTTCAATAGCCTTTCCAATCTGAGTACTAACTTTAGAAACAATGCCATGAACAGGAGATTTAATTGAATTCTCCATCTTCATAGCTTCTAATACAAAAAGTGTTTCTCCTTTTCGGACTCTTTTTCCTTCGGTACAAAGAACTTCTTTTAATAATCCTGGCATCGGTGCTAGTAATTTGTTGACAGATTTAGATGTTACATTACTAGATTGAAGTAATTTCTGATAATGATATTGAATATCATTCAGAATATATGCCGGATAAGTATATCCATTTAAAGAAAGCTCAACTGTATTTCCTTGAACTTTTGCATAAACAATTGTATCAATTCCAATTTTATTATCATGTAGCTTAAGTATGCACGGATATTCACTTATTATCGAAATAGAAAATTCATTTTCTGAGATATGAACTGTTCCTGATTCTTCTAAGTTAATAGAAATGAAGTGCTTACTATCGGTATAATCGGCATTTGCAAAGTAATTATTGGACATCAATTCAACTGAGTGTGTAACAAGTATGTTGAAGGTTGATGAAAATTAGTTAAATTTTTTCGTTTACGCATATAAAATTATCCACATTAATGAAAAATTTTAGAAGTTTACCAAATGATCAACCGAAAAATACTCAAGATTTTTATGCTAGAGTATATGATCTTGTTCGCTTGATCCCCCCTGGAAAGGTTTGTACCTATGGAATTATTGCAGAATTTTTAGGTGCAAAATCCTCTTCTAGAATGGTTGGCTGGGCTTTAAATTGTGTGATTGATCGTATAGATATTCCATGCCATCGAGTTGTAAATCGTAATGGCGATTTAACTGGAAAACTTCATTTTGCTTATCCAGAACAAATGAAAGAATTGCTAATGTCTGAGCATATTCAATTTATAGGTGAATCTGTAGATTTACAAAAACATTTATGGAATCCTCAAGAGCAGGATTTAATTACTTAATATTTAATCACATATCTTTGATATCAAATGAAATCTAATCGTAGAAACTTTATTGGTGCTTTTGCTTCTTTTTCAGCACTAGCTGGTACAAAAATATTTGCATCTTCAGAAGATTCTTCAGGGATGCTTACTAAACATGAACTCCCAGCGCTACCATATGCATATAATGCTTTAGAGCCATATATTGATGCTAAAACCATGGAATTGCATCATTCTAAACATCATAAGGCTTATGTGGATGGTTTAAATAAAGCAGAAGCAGAACTAGCCAAAGTTCGATCTTTACAAGATTTCAGTTTCATTCAATATTGGAGTAAACAATCTGCATTTCATGGAGGTGGGCATGCTTTACACTCTTTATTTTGGAAATCTATGGCTTCACCATCCCAAGGTGGTGGCGGAGAACCAAAAGGACTTTTATCAGAAAAAATCAAAGAAGATTTTGGATCATTTGACTCTTTTAAAAAGCAATTTTCATCTGCTGCTGCTTCTGTAGAAGGAAGTGGATGGGCAATTCTTCATTTAAGAAAAAGCGATAATCGTCTGATAATTTTACAAGCAGAAAATCAACATAAATTGTCTGCTTGGGATACAATCCCTTTACTCAATATTGATGTTTGGGAACATGCATATTATCTTACTTATCAAAATAAAAGGGCGGATTACATACAAGCTTGGTGGAATATTGTGAATTGGAGTTTTGTTGAAGAAATGTATACACTGTATAGAAAATAATTATTCACTCTATATTTCTATTCTGAAATTTATGATATACTATCATAAAAATAGAAGAAAGGCTTATACCAATAATATCTGCTATTAAGTCTGCAATCTCTGATGATCTACCAATTACAAAATATTGGTGATATTCATCTGTAGCGCCATAAAAAACGCCAATAATGATACTTATAATGAGTTTTTTTTTCAGTGATGTTTTTTTATAGGGAATAAAGGCAAGTAATAAGGATATTCCAAAGATAAAGTATGCAATGATGTGCAAAACTTTGTCATACAATGCAAATGTAGAATGTAAATAAGGTATTTGCGGTAAAGATGAAACATAATAAATAGATAAAGCTGCACCAAGTACTGGCAAAGAAAAAAGAATTTTTTGAATAGCTATATTCATGGTTATGCACGAATTAACGTACAATTCCTTTTTTAGACCGTTTGATAAAATCTACACACATTTGAACTTCAGGAATAATATGTTCATTGTTTTTGGTATATGCATCGATACCATCTGTAGTATTAAAACCACTAAAAAATACTGATGAATAGAAAGAAGAAATGTCATCTACCATCTCATCAGAGAATCCTCTACGCCTTAAACCAATTTTATTCACACCTTCAATCTTTCCGGGGTAACGGCCAACTAAAGCATATGGTAGAATATCTTTTGCAATCTTACAGTCAGCACCAATCATAGCATGATCTCCGACAGTACAGAACTGAATAATTTTAGCCAAACCACCAAGGATCACCCAGTCTCCTATTGTAACATGTCCTGCCAATTGTGAAACATTGGACATCACAACATGATTTCCGATAGTGCAATCATGTGCAACATGACAATATGCCATAATCAAACAATCTGTTCCTATCTGTGCTCTTCCTGTTACTTCGGTACCTCTATTTATCGTTGCGCATTCTCTGATAACAGTTCTATCCCCTATGATTGCATAGGTTGTTTCACCTTTGAACTTTAAATCTTGGGGTTTAGCTCCTATGACTGCTCCGGAAAATATGTTGCAATCATTGCCAATTCTGGATCCATCTAATAATACTGCATGTGGATGTATATATGTATTATCACCAATAACAACATCGTTTTCTATTACTGAAAATGGACCTATGATTACATTTTCACCAATTATTGCATTCGGTGAAACACTTGCTAATGGATGGATATTTACTGACATAAAAGTATTTATTATTATTCGGATATTGTTCTATCAACAATAGCTGCTGATAATTCAGATTCTGCTACTAACACTTCATTAACATATGCTTTCGCCTGTAATGCAAAAGTATTAAACCGCTTGCTTATCATTTTAACATCAAGTACTAATTGGTCTCCAGGAATAACTGGCTTTCTAAACTTAGCATTATTAATGCCCATAAATAGCACCAATTTATCTTTTTCAAAAGTACTAGTATTAAGTAATAATAAACCACCTACTTGTGCCATTGCTTCTATGATTAATACGCCTGGCATTATAGGTCTATCCGGGAAATGACCAATAAAGAAAGGTTCATTTATAGTAACATTTTTATAACCAACTATTCGATTTTCTTCTTTATCTATATATGTTATTCTATCTACTAAAAGAAATGGATATCTATGAGGCATTACCTTTATGATTTGATTGATATCCAACACTATAGCATCTGTTTTTCTCACCAAATTCTTTTTTTGTAATTTCTTTTGTAGATGAAGAGCTCTAATTTTTTTTGCAAATTCAATATTTGAGGCATGGCCTGGGCGGGCAGCAAGAATTTGTCCTTTTATTGGAACACCGATTAAAGCCAAATCGCCTAGCATATCTAATAGTTTATGCCGAGCAGGCTCATTTTTAAATCGTAGCATTGTATTATTCAATATGCCATTATGGCCTAAAACAGCATTTTGTTCAATCCCACAAGTATGTAAAAGTTGTTTCAACTCATCATTATTCATGTCTTTATCAACTATCACAACAGCATTATCTAAAGAACCACCTCTAATAAGCCCTTGATTATGTAGCATTTCAACTTCTGTTAAAAAACAGAATGTTCGTGCTGGGGCAAATTCTTTTAAAAACTCTTTTTGTACATCAAAAAGACCAGAATGCTGACTACCAAGTGCAGAATTCTGATAATCTATCATAACGGTTATTCTAAACTCATCATTAGGTAAAGCAACTATTTCAGAACCCTTTTGTTCATTAACATAACGGATTGTTTGATCTATAATCAGATAATCCTTGGCTGCTTTTTGCTCTACAAAGCCTGCATGATGTAATATTTCAGTATAAGGCAATGCACTTCCATCACCAACTGGAGGTTCATTGGCGGTTAACTCAATTCTACAATTGTCAATCTCTAAACCAACTAATGCAGCTAAAACATGTTCTACAGTATGAACACTTGCACCATTATAGGTTAATGTAGTGCCACGAGAGATATCTGTTACATAATCTACTAAAGCTGGGATTTCAGGAGAATTCTCTAAATCAGTTCTAATAAATGTAAATCCAGAATGTTCTGGAGCTGGGTAGAATGTAATTGTAGAGGGATTTCCTGTATGAAGTCCAATACCCGAAAATGATACAGGTTTTTGAATTGTTCTTTGATTAACTAGCATATTGTTTTATGTATAATGATTTGATACTTTCACACTAAAGTAACTTTCAAGAAAGTTCTATCATTTTTTGTTCTAATATTTCAATTTTTTGCTGAAGGACATGTATAGTTTTTATTAAGTCTGGCAATTGCTGTGAAGCAGTTAAACGCCTTATTTCAGACATTCTATCTTGGGTAGGACTTCCGAAATAGACGCCAGGTTTATCGATAGTTTTTCCAATTCCAGACTGACCATACACAATTACTTTATCAGTAGTAGAAATATGGCCTATCATGCCTACTTGTCCTCCAAAACGATTTCTTGGGCCTATATGAGCACTTCCTGCAATAGCACTTTGACCTGCTAATGCTGAATGTTCACCAATCGACACATTATGTCCAATTTGAATTAAATTATCCAACTTTACACCATTTTCAATTAATGTACTACCTAAAACTGCTCTATCAATAGTAGTATTTGCACCAATTTCAACATCGTTTTTTATATGCACATTACCTGCATGTGTAATTTTAATGAAAGATCCATCTTTTTGTTCTACATATCCAAATCCATCAGATCCGATAACTGCTCCAGAATGTATCCTGCAATTATCTCCAATCACTGTATCTGAATAACAAACTACAGAAGGGAAAAGAATTGTATGTACACCAATAGAAGTATTACTTTGTAGAACACAATTATATCCAATTACAGCTCCTTTAGAAACTGTGCAATTATTCTCTATTACAACACCTGCTTGGATTGTACTTTCTGGATGAATAATCGCTGTAGATGCTATGATTGCAGATGGATGAATTCCATATTCATAACTATCTTCTAAATAGTACAAATCAATAACTTTAGCAAATGCAGCATGTGGATTATCCACATAAATAAATGCTTGCGACTCTGTGGGTTGTTTTGTAAAGTTTTTGGGTACTAATACACATACATGATTACATTCGGCAAGAAAATGCTCATAGGATTTATTGACGATAAATGTAATATCATGTGGCTCTACATGTTCTATTCTACCTGGTTTACAAATAGATAAATCAGTATTACCTACAGCTTCTCCATCAACTAAAGAAGCTATTGTATGAATTGTGTATGATGTATTAAGAAATTTCAAAAAAATCACCATTTTTTAAAAGCCGGATATTATACCGGCTTTTCAGTTTGCTCAGTTTGTGGTAATTCTGGTACAATACTTTGCTGAATTGGCTGCTTTGGCAAAGTATTTGTTCCATTTGGATCAGAAGTTTTTTTCTCTTCTGGTTTTTCATCTGGAACAACTATAGGAGTTCTAGATCTTGTACGTTTAACTCCAGGTGTAGATGCTGGAGGAGTAACAACTTTGTTTCTGGGATCTTTATCAATAGCTTCTTTTTGTTTTTTCTCTAAATCGTCTACATCTATACCTAATTTTTTCAACACTTTAAGAGTTAGATCATATTTAGGATTAATAAAAGCCAAAGGTTGTGAAGATTTATCCCACACAATATCATAGCCATCATCAAAAGAAGCATCTTGAATAGCAGCATAAATTTTTTCTTCTACGCCTCTAAAAACAAGTGCTACTGCAGCATCATATTCTCCATTAGGACCTAATTTTTTGGTTGCATATTCTTCTCTTTCTTTCTTTTTCCTTTCAAGAATTTTTTCTTTTTCGCTTTTTTCTTGATCGGTCCAAATGAGACGATTTTTCTTAATCTCCAGATCTAATTCATTTATTACTTTTTGTTGATCTTCTAATTCTCGTTTCCAATTATCTACCATTGTTTGCAAGCGTTGTTCAGCTTGTTGAGCCTCTGGAAATTTGTCTCTTATGGTTTGAGAAGCAACATATCCTATTTTCTGAGCATTAGTAGTATATAATGCACAAAAAACTGTTAATAATAATATGAACGATTTCGAGAAATTCATATGCTTTCCGGAAAATGTATAGCAGTCGATTTATTTAGAAGTACGACGTATTTTATCAAGTACTTTAAATGTTAAATCGAATTTATCATCTGCAAATAATAAAGCTGGATTCACTTTATCTAAAATAAAGTTGAATTTTTCGTCTTTAGCTACTTCTTTAATCGTTAGTAGAATACGATCTCGTATAGGATTTAAAAAGCTTTCTTGTAAACGACGAATTTCGCCTGTATTTCCAAATTTTTCTTCTTGATATTGCATTACAGTTTGTTGTAATTGCTTTAATGACTCTTCTTCTTTTTTCTTAGCATCAGGTGTCATTAAAGACTCTTGTTTTCTGTATTGTTCCAGTTTATCAGAGAAATCTTTTTGGATACGAACAATAGTATCCTGAAATTTTGCTGCGATTTCTTTTAGACGTTTATCTGCGTCTTGAGCTTCTGGCAATTGCTTAAGTATCACTTCTGTGTCTACAAATCCAATTTTTTGTGCTGCACCTTGTGCACATACTTTTGTATTCATTATAAAACAGCCAAAAGCAAATGCAGAAATAATTAAAACTTTTTTCATTGAGACTACCTTAAAATAGTAGAGTTTAAGAATAAAATAAATTGATATTATCTTCCAAATTGAAAATGGAATTGCCAGCCAGATCTGGCTCCGGTAACTCCTCTAGGATCAAAGCCATAGCCATAATCAAAACCTAAAAGGCCAATTGGATTGAGGAGTACTCTAACACCAACGCCTGCAGATCTTTTTAAATCGAATGGATCGGTTGAAGACAATTTATCCCAAACATTTCCTGCTTCGGCAAATGCAAGAAGATATATTGGCATTGGATTTAACGATAAAGCAAATCTGGTTTCAATCACATTCCTAGTCATCACATGTCCACCAGAGCTGGGCCCAATGGATCTATCAATATAGCCACGCAATGGAGTAACTGCAAATCCGCCTAATCCATTTCCACCCATAAAGAATAGTTCATTACCAAGTATATTGGTATCACTTTTAATACCTGCTACATAGCCCATTTCTGAACTCATATACAGAACAAGCCTTGCATTTCCATCTACATATGCTAATGGATGAAAGATTTCCATATTAAAAGTATTTTTCCAATAATCTACCTTACCAATTCCTATTCCACCTGCTGCAAATGCCGATGTAAACGTAAAACGCGAGCCATTTGTTGGGAATATTGCATTATCTATACTAGTTCTTGAAATACTTGTTGTTAGGCTTAGTTCTCCACCACTAAATGCTCTGAAAACACCACTTGATGCAGCTTGATCATTATATTGAGCTCTTAGTATTCCGTCTACTCTAAAAAAATCATCTGGCCAACGTAGCCTACGCCCCATATTGACAGATGCGCCATATCTTTTAAGATCGAATACGAAATTTTGTCGTATAGAGAACAAATTTACCCCTAAGGTAGTAGGAGTATTATTCAACCAAGGTTCCGTAAAACCTAATTGAATAGTTTGATATCTACTTGCTTGTCCAAACTCTAAATTAACATTTAGGATTTGTCCGCCACCACCTCTTAAAGGTTCAGCAAAAGAAAAATTGTTAAGTGTGATACCAACAGAGCCTGTTAAGCCAAAAGACCCAGCATATCCCATTGATGCATTAAAGGTATCGGTAGATCTTTCTTCTACTCTATAGATTACATCAACCTTGGTATTATCCACTGGTTTTATATCTGGTTTTAATGCTTCTGGATTAAAATAATTAAGAACTCCTAAACCACGCACACTTCTAATTATTGCTGATCGATTAAAATAATCACCTGGGCGAGTATAGAGTTCTCTTCTTACAATCTTATCTTTAGTTTTGGTATTGCCAGCAATTTCTACCCTTCTAATTGTATACCTTTCTCTTTCGAAAACTCTTACAAAGATATCAACTGAATCTTCGCCAACTTTTCTTTCTTCTTTTACAAGATTTGCCCCTAAATATCCATTATCTAGATACATAGACGCTACATCTGATTGATCTTCATTTCCTGTCAAATTTTTATCGAATCTCTCTGCATCATATGGTTCGCCCAAGGGAATTGACAATCTTCTTAACAGAATTTCTGATGGATACACTGTATTACCATCAAATACCACTTTTCTTAATATATATTGTTTCCCTTCATCGATATTAATGATAATAGCAACAGTTTGGCTATCTATATTATAAGCTACCGAATCAGATAGGATCTCACCATCTATAAAGCCTTTTGTTCTAAAATATTGAACTAACTTTTTTTTATCTTCTTCGTATTTTAGCTTGTCAAATTTTGATGATATCCAGAATTTCCACCAAGGCTTCATTTTAGTATCATCAAAAGCACCTTCTAATTGCTTTTGTGTTAATGTACGATTGCCCTTAAACACAATATTATTAATATGAAAATCTGTTCCTTCTTCAATTTTTACATAAAGATTTGAATATAGTCCTGTATCAGTTGATACAATCCTTGGCTCGATTCGAGCATACATCAAACCTTCTTTTTCATACAATTTTAAAATTGTTTTTTTAGATAAATTAACTTCATAAGGAGACAAAATATCTCCTTTCACTTTTCCTAGTCCTTTCTCGATTTCTTTATCACTTACTTTATCATTTCCATCTATGATAATTCTATTAAAACGAGGAAATTCTTTCACTTTTATTGACAAAAAGACGCCGCTAACAGTAATTTTATCCAATGTTAAAGAGATATCAGAAAATTGATTTCTTTGCCATAAATTCCTAATTGCTTCTTGTTGAATTGCTCCAGGAATTTTAATTTCTTCTCCAATTCTTAAGCCCGAAATAGAAATGATAGTTTGAGCATCTGCATATGTATTACCCTCTACAGATATTCCAGCTATGATATAAGAACGTGGTTTTTCTTGTGCGTGAAGCTTTAATGAAAAAATACTTAGCAAACCTATAATAAATAGGTAAACTGAGAAGTGAAACCGCAAGCTTTTGGAATTACAATATGTTGTGCTAATATTCATGCGGTTACGATTTTGGAGAAAAAGTTGATAATATTCTCTGTAGATATGAATCTTGAGATTGCGAAGCTTTTGTATTCTCAATATTCATTTGCTGGCTTGTCATGCCATATCTTCTTTCTCTATTCATATAGTTTTCTAAAGCATCATATAAATCAGTACGTCTAAAATCTGGCCATAATAGATTGGTGATATAGATTTCTGAATATGCTGATTCCCACAGTAAATAATTACTCAATCTCATTTCTCCACTGGTTCTGATTAATAGATCAGGTTCGGGCATATGAGATGTAAGTAAATATGTAGAAAAAAGTTCTTCATTGATATCTTCTGGAGATAAATTTCCTCTTCTAGCATCTAATGCTATCATTTGTACTGCCCTGATAATGTCCCATCTTCCTGAATAACTTAGAGCCAAAGTAAGAGTTAAACCAGTATTTTTTGCAGTTCTTTCGATTGCCTTAGATAATATTTTTTGAACGGGTTTGGGCAATGCATTCAGTTTTCCGATTGCACATAATCGAACATTATTAGCATCAAGTTCATCGATTTCATTGATGAGGTATTGTTTTAGTAATGACATCAGAATAGAAATTTCCATATGTGGTCTTTTCCAATTTTCCATTGAAAAGGCATATACTGTTAAATATCCTATTCCAAGTTGAGAACTTGCTTTAACAATATCTCTAACACTTTCTATTCCTTGCTGATGCCCTGCTGCACGTGGAAGATTTCTTTCAATGGCCCAACGGCCATTTCCATCCATAATAATTGCTATATGTTTAGGAAGAATTCCATGTGATGTAAGCAATGATTGTTTATCTGAGTCTTGCTTTTCTTGATTTTTTTGCCAGTCATTTATCATATTTGTCCTCGAATGTACTCTCAATTCATTGATTCTTATGTGTTCAGAAATATCTAAAAACTATATCTGTGAATGTTTTTAGTATCATTAAAAAAGAATCAAAAAAGCATAGGCAGCAGAGAACAATAAATAAATAAAACTTATGGCAATGTTTAATTGGCAAAATTACTGTGTTCAAGGCAAATAACAAACAATCATAAAGAATTATCAGATAAGATTAGCAATTGTTGCCATTGATGCTTGAACAAAATCATGGGGATTTATCAATATTTGCAAGCCTCTTTGCCCTGGGCTAACACTTATTAGGTCATGTAAAGCCATTGTTTCTTCTATATATGTAGGAAAATGTTTTTTCATACCTATTGCCGAACAGCCTCCACGTATATAACCTGTTACAGCTAATACATCTTTTAATGGTAGCATCCAGCAAGACTTATTCCCTGTAGCTTTAGCTGTTTTTTTTAGTGATAACTCTTGATCACCTGGAATTACCACCACAAAATATGGTATAATGTCTCCACAAAGTACTAGGGTTTTCCATACTTTTTCTGGTATGATTCCTATTTTATCTGCTACCGATATTGCATCAAGATTAAGTTCATCCCATTCATATTCAATAAGAGTATAGTTAATTCCAATAGAATCTAATATTCTACAACAATTGGTTTTTGAAGACATGATAACTTTTCTCTTACTTTGGATAAATGAATTCTTGAAATATTATCTATCTTTGTTTTATTCTTTTTATAAAGACACAATCAATTTTTCTTAGGTGCGCGCGGTGGAAATACTTTTAATGATTCATGGTTTTTCTCGTTGGACTTTATTGATTTTAGCTTTGGTATCTATTGGTTTTCTGTTCGATAGACTTCTAAAAAAACAAGACTTCGATCCGCTAACTGCAAAAATAACAAGGATTTACTCCATATTTCTCAGTATTCAATTCTTAATTGGATGTTACCTGCTATTTTCTGTAGGCTCTGAATTATCTTGGAATATGAAGGCTTTACGATTTCATATGGAACATGCCACTTTTATGCTTCTTTCTGTTGTATTTGCTCATAGCCATGCTATGTGGAAGTCTGCAGAACACTCTAAAAGACTCCGCAATACACTTATTGTCATGATATTATCTGTTTTATGTATCATTATGGGCGTTATTAGATTAAAAGGCATGGATTATTGGCTTTCTTTATTCTAACCAACCCTTAATTGCCATTGCAATACACAATGCGATAATCTTTGCTGTTCTTCCATCTTGATCATATTGTGGATTCATTTCAACAAAGTCTATTACCGTAGCATTATTGGATGCTGCTAAATAACTCATTCCAATAATTTCATCTGATGTAAAACCAATTGCCCCTGGTGCACTTACTCCTGGGGCATATGCAGAAGAAATTGAATCAGTATCGAATGAAACAAATACATTGTTAGAACTTCTTTTTCCTAATAGCATGATTTCCAAAAAATCTTGATTAATTGAATTTCTATATCGTAAATCAGAATACCAAGATATTCCTATTGAACATTGTTGTGCATATTCTACATGATGAGTAGAAACAGAAAATTCCTGTATGCCAAATTCATGCAAAAATGCAGGAGATAATGCTGTTTGAATTTCTCTAAATGGACTTCCAGAATGAGCCTTTCCTTCAATTAAATCACGAATATCTAGATGTGGATCTACATTGATAACACTTATCGATTCTGATACAGAATTCAGTGCTTTTGCATCTGGATAAGCACAATCGTGCCCACCCCCAATTACTATCAACTTAGCTCCAGATTCTAATATCTCTCTTGCAACAGCATAGTGTTTTTCTCGTATAGATTCAAGAGTTTCTCCTTCGCAATCAATATCTCCGATATCAATAATATCTATGTGATCTAATTGCTTTGATAAGCCGTGAACAGTAAGTTTATATAAAGCTTTTCTGATTGCTTCAGGGCCTAAAGCTGCACCCGGACGCCCTCCATTTCGAATAACACCAAGATCTTGAGGAACACCTAAAATCGCAATGGTATTCTTTGAAATTTCAGTGTTGTCTGAATACTGCTTAAGAATATCACCAAATCTTTTATCCAATAGGTCTTTACATGGAGCAAAAACAGAAAGTATATCTACTTTTTTAATAAGATGTTCAATCATATTTTTTTAGTCTAAAATAATTGAAATTGAGAATGTTTTTAGATTATTAAAGCGTCATTTTTTTGTATTTTTGCCAGACACTTTTCTCATCGGGAATAACTATATATGATATTAACAGATAAAGAAATCCTTGCAAATATAACAACTGCAAGAATTGTAATTGAACCATTTCGTATAGAAAGTCTTGGTTCTAATAGTTATGATGTACATTTAGGCAAAACACTTGCTACATATCAACAATATGAATTAGATGCTAAAGCACATAATCTTATCTCCTATTTCGAAATTCCAGAAGATGGTTTTGTTTTATTACCTTCTGTTTTTTATCTCGGTGTAACCGAAGAATATACAGAAACTTTAGATCATGTTCCTTTTTTAGAAGGAAAGTCTAGTATAGGAAGATTAGGAATTGATATTCATGCAACTGCCGGAAAAGGTGATATTGGTTTTTGTAATTATTGGACATTAGAAATTTCGGTAAAACAACCAGTCAGAGTGTATGCAGGCATGCCAATTGGACAATTAATTTACTTTGATGTCAAAGGTGAAATTGAAACTCCATATAATAAAAAGGAATCTGCAAAATACAATAATAGAACCGCACTTCCAGTTGAATCTATGATGTGGAGAAATTTCAAATAATGAATAGATTTTTCTTATTTCTTGCTTTATGTTCTTTTGCACTTGTGCTTACTTTTTCTTCATGCAGTGATGATGATGGAAATGCAGTTCAGGAATTTGATGCAAAAGATATTTCAAAAAGCAGAGAGGAAAAAGACAATCTATTCAAGAATTCAGATAATTCTCCCCTTGCTATCGATCGCAGATCAGATTTTATTGGATTACAGTATTACGCTATCTCAGATGAATATTTTGTTTTTGCCGATTTTACACCTTTTGAAACAACAGACACTATTGCTTTACCTACATCAAAAGCAGGTGATTTTAGAAAAATGATTCGATATGGCAAACTTAATTTTCAAATTGCTGAATCGAAATCTTTAGTATTAATAGCTTATAAAGAGCTGGAAAATAAGCAAGATCAGTTATTTGTCCCTTTTAAGGATAAGACATCTGGTTTTACTACGTATCAAGCCGGACGTTATCTTGAAATTTCCGAACCTGATGAGCAACAAATGTGCATAATTGACTTTAATAGAGCATATAATCCCTATTGTGCTTATAATGCCGAGTATTCTTGTCCATTAATTCCATCAGAAAATATATTACCAGTTTTTATAAAAGCTGGTGAAAAAAATCCGCCATCTAAATGAAGAATATATTACTAATCAGGCATGCAAAATCAGATTGGAATAATGAAAATCTGACAGATTTTGAAAGACCATTAAATGCTAGAGGCTTTAGAGATGCCGAGTTTATGTCGTCTAGGTTAGCTAATAAAGGGCTACATATAGATTGTATTATTTCTAGCTCGGCGGTTCGTGCATTAACAACTGCACAATTTTTTGCGCAAGCTTTATCTATGGATAAGAATTCTCTTATTCAACATAGATTTTTATATGGAGCTTCAGAATCACAATATGTTGAAATCATTCAAGAATTTGATGATTCGCTTCATGATATTATTCTTATAGCTCATAATCCATCAATTTCTAATGTAGCCCATATACTGTGCTCTCAATTAGAATTAGAATCTATGCCTACTTGTTGCATGATTCATATCCATTTTCCATTAGCAAAATCATGGAAAGATATTCAACAACATACTGGTCAACTTGTCAGTATTGAATATCCCAAACTTTATACACATAATATATAACATAGGATTTTATATGGCAGAACATCATCAAATATGCATAATCGGTAGTGGACCTGCTGGTTTTACAGCCGCTTTATATGCATCAAGAGCTCGTTTAAATGTTGTTGTTTTTGAAGGACATCAGCCAGGTGGACAATTAACTATAACAACCGAAGTAGAAAATTATCCCGGTTTTGAGCATGGCATTATGGGTCCTGAAATGATGGATGTTTTTCGTAAACAGGCCCACAGATTCGGTGCTACTTCAATATATGAATCTGTTGTCTCTGTAGATCTATCAAAAAGACCTTTTACTCTAAAAACTGACAGAAACAAGGAATTTACTGCTGATAGTGTTATTATATCAACCGGTGCAGCAGCTAAATTACTTGGTGCAAAAGGTGAACAAGAATATATGGGTTATGGCGTATCAGCTTGTGCCACATGCGACGGTTTTTTCTTTAAAAATCAGCATGTATATGTTGTAGGTGGTGGTGACACAGCAATGGAAGAAGCTAATTATCTAACCAGATTTGCTTCTAAAGTAACAATTATTCATCGTCGTGAAGAATTCAGAGCTTCTAAAATTATGCTTGAAAGAGCAAAAAAGAATGAGAAAATTGAATTCGTGCTTAATACTACAATTGATGAATATTTGGGAGAAATATTAGAATCTGGTGCCAAAAAATTACATTCATTAAGAATTTTGAATACCAAAAATAATGAAACATCTGTCGTCCCTGCCGATGGAGTTTTTGTAGCCATTGGGCATAAACCAAATACAGATTTATTTAAAGACGTATTAATAATGGATGAAACTGGATATATTCAAACAATTGGAAAAACCAGCTATACAAATATTGATGGAGTTTTTGCATGCGGTGATGCACAAGATAGCGTATATCGCCAAGCAATTACTGCCGCTGGAAGTGGATGCATGGCTGCTATTGATGCCGAACGTTGGTTAGAATTACAACATTAACACTAATATTTATCGCAGCATAATAATGTCTACAGAAATACAATCTTCAATTAAAGAAGCAGAACATCTAAAAAGTGAAGTGAAACTTTATTGGAATGCAGACCCCTGTGGCACCCAATTCACAAATTTAGAAAGAGGCAGTTCTGTATTTTACGATGAAGTGGAACGATATAGATATCTACATAATCCTTTTATGTTGCAGGCTTGTAAATTTTCACAATGTAGTGGTAAAAAATTACTTGAGATTGGTAGTGGCCTAGGAACAGATTCTGTCCAATTCGCTCGTTCTGGCGCACATGTAACATGCTTGGATTTAACTCCAGAATCTATAGCTTTAGCCAAAAAACATTTTGAAATCAGGGGTTTAGAAGGTGATTTTGTAGTTGGAGACGCTGAAAATTTACCATTTCCAGATAATACTTTTGATATCGTGTATTCTTTTGGAGTATTACATCATACCCCTGATACTCCAAAATCTATTCAAGAAGTGTATAGAGTATTAAAGCCAGGTGGTGCAGCAATAATCATGTTATATCATAAGAATTCGCTACATGTATATGCGGGAGTTCCTTATCATTTTTTGACAGGAATTTTAGAAAGTACTTTAAGAGGGTATGATGATTGGATTCGAATATATGATGGGCCTAATAATCCATTGGGAAAGGCATATTCAAAATCTGAATGTAAAACAATGTTTTCTCAATTTTCTTCAATTGAATTTGCTGTTTTCGATCATTATAAGCGTAATATGTCTAGATTTTTGAATAATATTCATCAGCAATTCACGGCTAATCACATTGGATTTAATCTGATGATATATGCAAAAAAATAGATTCTTATAAGGATTCTACTTCACCCTCAAATGAAGTTTCATGTGTATCAAGAATAGAAAGAGCTTCTTGCAAGTATTCCTCTGATACCATCAATCGTATACCCCCTAGGGCACCTGAATACGATGTATTGACAATTGTATTCATATCAAAAAGATAGCAGTCGATATTAAAGTCAGCCAATAATCCTTTCGCAATTTCGGCTTCAAATGCTATTGCATACCGTTTGAGTAATACTAGGTGTGTATCTGGCATTGTATTTATAATTAAGAGAGACTATGTTGTTCTTGAGCAAACTCTACTTTACCATCTCTTCGTAATTCATTAATTGTTTCCAAGCTTATTGATAAGTAAGCTCCTGAATTTTCGCTAATTGCAGTAACAGTATCTGAGAAAATATCAACTTTTATCATTCTAGCCCTACCTTCTGGAAGGAGTAAATAAGAATCTAAAGGAGGATAGTTTTTGAGTGCAGAAATATAATTGTCAATTTCATACAGTAAGCAACACTTTAATCTACCGCACATTCCACTCAATTTACTGATATTTGGAGGCAATTGTTGGGCTTTAGCATGTTCTAGATTTATTTGACTAAATTCATTGAGGAATGTAGAACAACAAAGTTCTAAACCACATGGGCCAATACCACCAATTCTTTTGGCTTCTTCTCTGGCAGGAATTTGCCTTAGTTCTATTCTAGCATGATAACATCTTGCGAGTTCTTTAACTAATTCCCTAAAATCTACTCTTTGTGGTGCTGTAAAATAAATGGACAAACGAGTTTTATCAAATTGCCATTCAGCATCAACCACTTTCATTTCAAGATTACTTTGTTTTGCTTTCAGTTTCACATCTTGAATAATCTCTTTTTCTTGGGCTCTATTATCTTGATGTTTTTGGTATTCTTCTTTAGATGCAGCCCTTATGATAGAAAACACTGGAGGTTCTTTTTCTTTTAGATTTACTATTTTACCCACTGCAGACACAATACCTGCATCAGTGCCATGTTCAGACTCTACTAACACTAAATCGCTTAAAGCAATTCTTTGTCCTTTTTTCTTTAAAAACAAAACTTTTCTTCTAGCTTTAAAACTAATTTCAGCTATCCAATCATCAGCTATTTGTGAATGCATTTCTGGAGTAATATCAGATTTTTCGTCGGTTTCGCAACCACTTTTACAAGACGAACATCCTGAACCTGAATCTCCACATGCAGTGCAATGTGACTTCCTTTTCATTAATGAAGGAGCAATTGAAGTATCGGCAGCATTGCCAATGGTATCTTTTTGGGGTATTTGTATTCTAGAAAGTGGGACAATCGAACCAACTGGAAATTCAGTTTCTTGGTTTTGATCGCTATCTATATGATCTGTCATAATATGTGCTTATGTATATATTTCAAGTATTAACTCATTTTTGTATCTGCAAAGTACTGAAAAAACACGATTAATCCATGAGATATCATATATCTAAGAGCTTATCCAGAATTGAACATAATATATTTCATTTATTCCCTATAGTTTAGATGGGTGGCAAGTTTTTTCTCTCACCCCGCCCTGCTGGCACCCCTCACATGAATAAAAGAATTATGTATAAGTATCTATTATTCATGTACTTATAGCATTCTCTTATCTACATGGTACAAATATGATACAAATATTGCAGTAACTTCAGTAAAAATATATTTGGAAAAAGATTAGAACTTGTATTGTGAAAAACCTAATAATTACGCTCTACATTGAAGCGTTAAAAAAATACATCAAACCTTAAATTTGTCTGAATACGAAAAGATAGACAAACGGCTTCCTTTTATTTTTTAGGATTAACTGCTTTCTTGATGAACACTAGAGATGCAAAAGTTCCTTTTTCTTTTTCATTATATTGTTCCCCGATTTGACTATACTCAAAACTTTTACTAAAAGTCAATGTTATTGCATCCTTGTTAATACAAGATTTATTGTATATCCATTAAACCCATACTTCCACAGTACTACATCTTCTTTTAGATACAGAAATGCATGTTTTTGTGTATCATTTTTCTGTTGTAGATTATAAAAATTAAAAGCACCAGAGTATTTAGACCCTTCCGGGGTATTTTCTTCTATGCTGATGATATCAAATTTATACTTTACTTCATCAAGATAAACACCATTGTATCTAGGAACATAGCTAAAACCATTTTTAGTAAATTTACACTTAGCACCGTACATTGATTTAGCAAATGATGGGGTATATTCTGTGACTATCCAATTGGATCTCATAAGATAATTCATGAATTGGTCTGTTGCGCCAGTATCATCAGCTGGACTAACAGTTGTTGACACTTCAGGTGCATTGCTACTATTGCTAAATACCGCTAGTGAACTCATGTTTTGTGGTGCTTGTGCAAACATGCTTACAGTCATAAATATGGCAGCACAAATTGCAATAATTCTTTTCATAGTTACTCCGTTTTTAATAAATGTAAATGTTTAGCTTATTTTCTTGGTTTACCACAAGAACAGAGTAAGTTGAAGAGGCCAAACATGAAGTATTACTCACATCCAAATTCTTAGATGTCCATACTTGTGTTTCTAACTTTACATCACCTTGTGCATTCACAATTTGTGCATTAAATAATATTACAAAACATGCAATAATGTAAGCTAAATTTTTCATTCTTATTCCTATAAAAATCATTATTAGAACTTGTTGGGGCTTCGCCCTAAATCCCAAAGGGGTAAAGTGTCTAATCCCTTATGCAACGAACTGAAAGCCCATAATTCATTGGACTGCTTGAAACATCTAAATATCCATTATTAAGCAAACTAAAACTGTGAGCATAACCATCATAATGTTTTGAAGAACCCCACATATAAACACCTCCTCCAATATTACCAAAATTACCATCTAAAATATATCCGCTTGGGAGTATACTTAATCCACAAACATTACTTCCATTTCCAGAAGTACTTCCATCTTTATTCCAACCAGATTTATTTTTCATCTTTGAACCTGCGGTTGCACCTCCCCCTAAAAAGCTAATTAAATTTTCCCAATCTTTACCACTTGGTACATGATAACCCTCAGGGGCTAATCCCCTAGGATCATTTACCGCATACCAATTGTAAAGTTTACCATAAACCCTACCATTTTGACTTTCAAAATCATAATAACAAAATGCTGGTTGTCTAGCATATCCAGACTTTCTCCATTCTTCTGCATTCTTAACTTCTGGTATTGGATCACCATTCCTAAAAGTACTCACATCCAAATTCTTAGATGTCCATACTTGTGTTCCTATCTTTACATCACCTTGTGCATTCACAATTTGTGCATTAAATAATATTACAAAACATGCAATAATGTAAGCTAAAATGTTTCATTCTTTTTCCTACGACAATTATTATTAGAATTCGTTGGGGCTTCGCCCCAAACCCCAAAGGGGCAAAGGGGCTAATCCCTCAGGCAACGAACAGACAAGCCACCATGCTTGTAAAAGTAGTTCCTGCTTACTCTCGTACTATTACTGCCCAGATAGCGAAACCAAGCATAATAAGTATCATTCTCTGAAGAACTCCACCAATTACCGAAAACAGTCATAAAGTCGAAATTCCCAGCATTACCACAGTAACCGCCCGG
>BJGZ01000013.1:24491-74688 GCA_014191195.1 Chlorobiota bacterium | reverse complement strand
AGCTGGAATAGTTATGCCTGAAGTACAAAGATTGCAAAGGGAAGGCGAAGAAGGAAGAAAAAAAATAACCCAATTCACACGATATCTAACAGTTTTTATTGCATGTTTGCAAGCATGGGGTGTAAGTATCAAAATTGCTAATCCAGGTTCATCAGCAGCTTCTGCTGTTTCTCCAGATATGGTTGCATGGTTCACATTTACTTCCATTATATTGCTTTCATCCGGTACGATATTTTTAATGTGGCTTGGTGAGCAAATTACTGAAAGAGGTTTAGGGAATGGTATTTCACTTATAATCTTTATTGGTATAGTTGCAAGGCTACCAGATGCAATATTCGCTGAAATTAACTATATAAACTCTACTCCTCAGCTATTTGTCCATTTGATAATTTTTGCAATTCTAGTTTTTATAATAGCTGGTGTTGTACTAATTACCCAGGGAGCACGAAGAATACCTGTTCAATATGCAAAAAGAGTTGTTGGTAAAAAGGTTTATGGCGGAACTACTCAATATATTCCATTAAGAGTAAATACTTCGGGTGTTATGCCTATCATTTTTGCTCAGTCTATATTGTTTATTCCGAGTACAATTTTAAGCTTTTTCCCTGAAAACACTTCTTTGCAGTGGATCTCGAGTCAATTGTTTAGGGAACAATCATATATTTACGCTCTTACGTATTCTACTTTAATTGTGTTTTTTACATATTTTTACACAGCTGTAGCTTTTAATCCAAAAGATGTAGCAGATAATATGAAAAAACAAGGTGGATTTATCCCTGGTGTTAGGCCAGGAGCTCCAACAGCAGACTATATTGAAAATATATTAACTAGAATAACTTTGCCTGGCGCTATGTTTCTTGCACTTATAGCAATTATGCCAACATTTGTTTCTAATGTTTTACGCGTACAACCTGCATTTGCCTCATTCTTTGGGGGTACAAGTTTGCTTATAGTTGTAGGTGTAGCTTTAGATACATTACAACAAGTAGAATCGTACTTATTGATGCGTCATTATGACGGTTTTATGAAAAGTGGTAAAATTCGTGGTAGAGCAAATTCAGGTGCTGGCGGTTTTTAGTTGAAATGGAATCTGCAACATTACATATTGATAGCCCAATAAAAAATATTGAGAAGGCTTGTCGAATAGTAGCAGAAACAATAATGCTAGTCGGAAAAAGTATTAATGTAGGCATTAAAACTTTTGATTTAGACAAAATAGCAGAGGATTACATTTTAACTCAAAATGCAATACCAGCTTTTAAAGGTTATAAAGTAGACGGAAAAGATTTTAAGCATACACTTTGTATTTCAGTTAATGAAGAAGTTGTACATGGAATACCAAGTGATAGAGTGATAGAAGATGGTGATATAGTTTCTATAGATTGTGGCGTTCAGTATAATGGTTATTTCGGTGATAGTGCATACACTTTTTCAGTTGGCACTATTTCAGCAGAGATAGAAAGATTATTAAAAACAACACAAGAATCATTAGATCTAGGAGTTCAGCAAGCTATAGCTAGAAATAAAGTTTATGATATAGCAAGAGCTGTTCAATCACATGTTGAAAATAATGGATTCTCTGTAGTTAGGCAATTAGTTGGGCATGGAATAGGCAAACAATTACATGAAGATCCTGCTATTCCGAATTTTGTACCACCTTTGTTACAACGTTCGTACTATCCCAATGCAAAATTGCAAAGAGGAAAAACAATAGCAATTGAACCGATGGTTAATATTGGTACACATAATGTTAAAACATTAAGTGATGGTTGGACAGTTATAACAGCCGATAGAAAACCATCAGCACATTTTGAACATACTGTCCTCGTAGAAGAGGGCAAACCGATAATACTTACTTTGATGGATTAACTTAATGTCGAAACAAGATCTTATTAGGATTGATGGTGTTATAGATGAAACATTACCTAATACCCAGTTTATAGTTAAGTTAGAAAATAACCATAAAGTACTGTGTCATATATCGGGAAAGATGAGAATGAATTTTATAAAGATTTTGCAGGGCGATAAGGTAACAGTAGAGTTATCACCCTATGATCTTGCAAAAGGCCGTATTGTTTACCGCTATAAATAAAGAATAGCTATGAAAGTTCAAGCATCAGTAAAAAAACGCAGCCCGGATGACAAAATTGTTGTCCGAAGAGGCAAAGTGTATATTATCAACAAGAAAAATCCACGCTTTAAGCAACGTCAAGGATAATAAGGAGAACGCTTGTGGCTCGTATCGCCGGCATAGATTTGCCAAAAAATAAACGAGGCATTATTGGGCTTACGTATATCTTCGGCGTAGGCAAAGAAACCTCTTCTCGAATTCTTACCAAAGCAGGTATTGAGTTTGAAAAGCGAATAATGACCTGGACAGATGAAGAAATTGCACGTATACGTTCTGCTATTGCAGATTATAAAGTTGAAGGACAGCTTCGTTCTGAAATTCAATTGAACATCAAAAGATTGATGGATATTGGGTGCTATAGAGGCATAAGACATCGTCGTGGTCTTCCTGCACGTGGACAGCGTACACGTACCAATTCTCGTACAAGAAAAGGTCGTCGTAAAACAGTAGCAGGCAAGAAAAAAGCAGCTAGGAAATAATAAGTTTGTTAACATCATATACCGAATACTATGGCCGCAGCTAAAAAGCGTGTTAAGAAAAAAACGGTTAGTGACATACATGGAAAAGCACTTATTCGTGCAACTTTCAACAATGTAATTGTTACTATAACCGATACATATGGTAATGTTCTTACTTGGTCTTCCGCAGGACGCAATGGCTTCCGTGGTTCCAAAAAGAATACTCCTTATGCATCTCAAGTTTCTGCAGAAAGAGCAGCAAAAGAAGCTCATGAAATGGGATTAAGAAAGGTTGAGGTTATCGTTAGGGGCCCTGGCTCTGGACGTGAGGCAGCAATCAGAGCTTTATCTCAAGCAGGACTTGAAATATTGAATATATTGGATAAAACTCCATTGCCTCATAATGGATGCCGTCCTCCTAAACGCAGAAGAGTTTAATTATTCGATTATATTTTAGATGCCTTCAAATGCAGGCATTGTGAACTCTGATATTGTTTTAAATAAAATAATTGCTCTCACCCAGCCGCTGTTATTTTGCAGCGACGCTATTAGTAAGAGAAAAAAAATGAATACATCCATGCAAATGCCCGAAAGGGTTCATATTGAAGAAACTGACATCGCTTTTAAAGGACGTTATGTTCTTCAACCTCTAGAAGAAGGTTATGGTGTTACAATAGGTAATGCGCTTCGCAGAGTATTATTATCTTCTATTCCAGGCCATGCTATTGTTGGTGTTAAGCTAGGCAATGTTCAGCATGAATTTGAAACAATTCCTGGTGTTGTAGAAGATATGTGTGAAATTATCCTCAATCTAAAAGAAGTTCGTTTTCGTCTTTTAGATAAAAAGAATAGTAAAATGTCCTTAAAGCTTAAAGGTCCTAAGATCTGGACAGCAGCTGATATACAAGAAGCATGTCCTCATATAGAAGTAATGGAACCTGAAAAGTATATTGCTACTTTGGCTGATGATGCTGAGTTTGATGTTGAATTTAAAATTGGTCGTGGAAAAGGATATATACCTGGAGAAGAACATAATAGTTCTGAATATCCATTAGGAATGATTCCTATAGATTCAATCTTTACACCAATTAAAAATGTTGTTTATACAATAGAGCCTTTTCGTGTTGGACAAAAAACTGACTATGAAAAACTAACTCTAGATGTGTATACAGATGGTACAGTAACAGCACAAGAATCTATACAAGAAGCTGCTGCTATTCTTCAAGAACACTTGATGTTATTTGTAAACTTTGAACAAATGCGTCGTGAACAAGAAGCTCAAGAAGTAGTTGAAGAAGAAGCAAAAGAAGCTGAAAAATCACGTATGAGAAGAATTCTATTTACTCCTGTAGATGAATTAGAACTTTCTGTTCGTGCACATAATTGCTTGAAGGCTGCAAATATCAAATCACTTGCTGAATTGGTATCATTAAATGAGCAAGATTTGCTCAAATTCAGAAACTTTGGCCGTAAATCATTAACTGAATTAGCGGAAATTGTTCGTGTTCATGGTTTGGTTTTTGGCATGAACATAGAAAAATATGTTAAAGAAGAAGCTAAAACAGCTGATTCAGAAGCATAAATCATCTAGATTTGAATAGAGAGAAATAACAATGATTCATCGTAGAGTTGGAAGGAAACTTGGCCGTACATGGAGCCACAAGAAAGCCCTTATGTGCAATATGGCTACTGATTTATTTCTTCATAAAAAGATTGTAACTACAGAAGCAAAAGCAAAAGAATTACGTCCATTTGCAGAAGCACTTATTACAAGAGCCAGAATTGCACTTCGCAATGAGCAAAATGGTATTCTTCCAAATTCACGTCCTAATAAGAATGGTGAAGTAATTAAGTCAACAACAGACTTTAATCAACGCCGTCAAGTTGGACGCTTTATCAAAAATAAGGCAGTACTTCAGGAACTATTTGACACAATAGCACCCGCTGTTTTAACCCGTGATGGTGGATATACACGTATTATTAAGCTTGGGCCACGTCGTGGTGATGGCGGTAAAGAAGCTATTATTGAATTAGTAGATTTTGCACTTCCACAAGATGGTGTTATAAGATTGAAGAAAAAACAATCTGCTAGGCCAGTGAAAGCTACTACAAAGTCTGCAATTATTACAAGCGCAGTAGCACCAATTATTGCAGAAGAAGTAAAAGAAGATATTGCAGAAGTGGATGTAATATATACCGATACAATTGTAGAAGAAGTAGATACAGCCGTCGAAGAATCTTTAGCTGAAGACATTCCACAAGAGGAAACTTCTTCAGAAGAGCAAAAAGAAGAATCCGCTGAATAAGTTAATCGACATAGATTTTAAGGCAACTGATTTCAGTTGCCTTTTTTTTTATATGATATATATATAATATGAAGCTATTTGTATCATGCGGTGATGTGAATGGGATAGGACTTGAAACCTTCTTTAAGTCTCTACAATCAATGGATATATTTGATCATGAATTGATTTTATGTATTCACCCTAAAACACTTGAAGAGTCTGGATTAGCAGGACCTTTGATTAATAATACTGTAGTAAGTGGTAATCATGTCATTACAATTCATCCATGTACAATGTATTCACCAATTACATATGGTATTGCAACTAAAGAATCTGCTAAATTAGCTATTGAATCACTAGAAATATCTATTCATCATGTATATAATAAAAAAGCAGATGCATTGATTACATTGCCGATATCAAAGGCATCTTTAAGACAATATGATTGGGATTTTCCTGGTCAAACAGAAATGTTATCAGCATATACAAATCAAGCTCAACCATTAATGATATTGTTCGCAAAACAATTTCGAGTAGCGCTTGCCACGATCCATGTCCCGCTAGAAAAAGTATCTTCAATGATATCTAAAGACTCTCTTGTACAAACAATTAACATATTACATACTTCTTTATGCGAAGATTGGCTTATTGATCAACCAACAATAGCGGTTTTAGGATTAAATCCTCATGCAGGAGAGCAAGGAGATATTGGTAATGAAGAACAAATCAGTATTATTCCTGCAATTGATCAATGTAAATCCCTCAATATCAATATTGATGGACCATTCTCTGCAGATGCCTTTTTTGCACAAAAGAAATATCAAAACTATGATGCTGTTTTAGCAATGTATCATGATCAAGGTTTAATTCCATTAAAAATGATTTCTGGTTATTCAGGCGTAAATGTTACAGTTGGTTTGCCAATTATACGTATGTCTCCCGATCATGGTACTGCATATGATATAGCTGGAAAGAATATCGCACATTTTGAAAGCACTAAACAAGCTATCTTATCTGCAATAGAATTTGCAGCTAATAAGGCATAAAAGGTGAATATAATGACACATTATTCAGCAGATTTTGCATTGTTAGCAGATAAAAGTGATGCACTTGCACTATGCAGAGATGATTTCTATTTTCCACAACATAATGGACATTCAGCATTATATTTTTGTGGTAATTCTCTAGGACTTCAACCTAAAGGCGTTTCAGACTATATAGAACAGGAACTAAAAGATTGGAGAGAATATGGAGTAGAGGGTCATTTTAATTCCAAAAGACCTTGGTTTTCATATCATAAAGTATTAACAGAATCATTGGCTAGATTAGTAGGAGCTTTACCATTAGAAGTTGTTGCTACAAATACATTAACAGCAAATCTTCACTTTGCATTGGTTTCATTTTATAAGCCTACACATCAAAGATATAAGATTATTATGGAAGGAAATGCTTTTCCTTCAGATCAATATGCTATCGAATCCCAAGTTAGATTTCATGGTTTTCACCCTGACACTACAATAATTGAACTATTTCCTAGAGAAGGAGAATACACACTTAGGACAGAAGACATTCTGTCTGCAATTTCATTTCATGGTAAAGAACTAGCATTATTGATGTTTAGCGGGGTTCAATATTTAACTGGGCAAAGATTTAATATGCAGAAAATTGCAGCTGCAGCCCATGATGTAGGTGCTTGTTGTGGCCTTGATTTAGCACATGCTATAGGAAATGTTGAATTAGAATTACATGATTGGAACATAGATTTTGCAGTGTGGTGTTCTTATAAGTATTTAAATTCTGGTCCGGGTGGTATTGGAGGACTTTTTATCCACGAAAAACATGCATATTCTGATGAATTACCTCGTTTTGCAGGCTGGTGGGGATATCAAGAATCGTCAAGATTTTTAATGAAAAAAGGATTTATTCCCGAACCCGGAGCTCAAGGTTGGCAAGTAAGTAATGCGCAAGTATTTCAAATGGCAGCATTAAGAGCTTCTTTAGATATATTTGATAAAGCCGATTTACGGGTATTATTTGCTAAAAGAGATGCGCTTACAGGTTATGCTGAATATATGTTGCATTCCTTATTACAAGAGTATCCACATATTCCCTTAGAAATAATAACTCCCAAAAATAGTAAAGAAAGAGGGGCTCAATTATCTATGTTAATTCATAAACATGGGAAAGAATTGATAGATAGTCTATTATCATATGGAATAATAGTGGATTGGAGAGAACCCAATATCATAAGATTGGCTCCTGCACCATTATATAATTCATTTGCAGATATTACAAAGTTCTCAGAAAAATTTAAGGAACATTGTATCCGACTATTTGCCAACAAGTAATATATCGGATAATTTTGTTATATCTCCAGCACCTACGGTTAAAACAAGATCACCTGGTTGAATAATAGATTTTACCACATGTTCTAAGTCTGCTTTATTCTGCACATAATGAACATTACGGTGACCTGCCTTTTTTGCAGACTGAGCAATCAATTCACCGGTAATTCCTTCAATTGGAATTTCTCTTGCAGGATAAATATCTGTGATAAACACTATATCCGCATCGTCAAAAGAAAGCCCAAATTCTTTATAAAAATCTCGTGTTCTGGTATATGTATGTGGTTGAAATACACATACAATACGTCTGTCTTTCCAACCAGCTCTAGCTGCTGCCAAAGCATTCAATAATTCTGTAGGATGATGGGCATAATCATCAACTATTAATATATCATCTATCATACCTTTAATTTCGAAACGACGATATACACCTCCAAAAGTCTCTAATGCACTTTTAATGGTTTCAAATGGTATTTCTAAATGAAGACCTACAGTAATTGCAGCTAAAGAATTTTTAACATTATATAGCCCTGGTATTTGTATGGTGATTTTTCCAAGATCTTTACCATGTGCTTTAACTGTAAATGTAGAACTTTGTTCATGGGAAACAATATCAATTGCTCGTATATCGCATTGACGAGATAAACCAAAAGTAATAATCTTTTTATTGATATGAGGAAGAATATCGCGAACACCAGAATCATCTAAACCTAAAGCAATCAATCCATAAAAAGGTACTTTAGAAGCAAATTCAATAAATGCTTTTTTTACTTCTTCTTCAGTTCCATAAATATCAAGATGTTCGGCTTCAATATTATTAATAACAGCAATAGTAGGGAATAACTGCAAAAAGGACCTATCATATTCATCAGCTTCTACTACTGTCCATTGCCCTTTTCCTAATCTAGCATTTGTGCCACCAAGCCCATCCAGCCTTCCACCTACAATTACAGTTGGGTCTATACCACCTTTCATTAATACTAAACCACATAAAGATGTTGTTGTGGTTTTACCATGAGTTCCAGCTAAGGCTAAAGTATAATTAAGTCTTGATAATTCTGCTAACATTTCAGCTCTTCGGATTACTGGAATACCCTTTTCAAAAGCTGCAATGGTTTCTTGATTTTCTTGAGGTTTAACGGCGCTTGAATACACAACTGCCTCTGCACCAATTATATGTTCAGCTGCATGCCCGGTATAAATATGTGCACCAAGTGAAGCAAGATATTCCGTATTTTCTGATACGGATAAATCCGAACCACTGATAGTAAAGCCTAGATTGATAAGGATTTCAGCAATCCCACTCATTCCAATTCCGCCTATACCAACAAAATGAATATGTTTAATCGACGTAAAAATCATAGTTTTTTTAATGACTTATGAATGAATTTCTTTGACAGAATAATTCATATTCTGAAGCTTTTTTGTAACCGATGATCTGTGATCACCTTGTATTTCAATCAGATTATCTCGAACAGTTCCACCAGAACCACAAGATTTTTTTAATAACTGGCATAAAAAGTCTAATTCATCTGGTTTTGACTGAAAACCAGACACAATAGTCACAGTTTTACCGCCTCTACCTTTTTTTTCAATGTATACTTTAATCTGGACAGGTTTTCCATCATACCCTAACTGCTTCTGTATTTTTTCTGCAACTTTATAATCTTGCGATAACAAAGTTGATAAATCGCTTAATGAAGTCAATTTAGCCATACATTATTCTTCAATAGAAAATTTATGAGCATGGATATCAATTTCTACAGGATAATTACCTGTAAAGCAAGCATTACAATATCCAATTCCTGCTTCTTGAGGAACAGATTCCATTAAAGATTCAACTGATAAATAATGTAAAGTATCTGCATTTAAAGCTTTAGAAATCTCTTCTTCATTGGAATAGTGGTTTGCTATAAGTTCTACTTTGCTGGGAAAATCCATTCCATATTTACAAGGAAATTTTATAGGTGGCGACGTAATTCGCATATGAACTTTTTTTGGTTTTGCTTCGCGAATTAAATTAACTAAAGCTTTTGAAGTAGTACCTCTAACGATTGAATCGTCAATCACAACCACAGTTTTACCTTCTAATACCCCGCGAACAGTATTGAATTTCGTTTTAACCTTAAATTCTCTATTGTCTTGGCCAGGAGCAATAAATGTTCTTCCAACATAATGACTTCTTATTAAACCGATTTCATATTTAGTGGGTATTCCCATTTTATTGTTAACTTTTGCATATCCCAAAGTTGCTGTATTCCCACTATCAGGAACTGCAATACAAATTACTTTTTCATCTGGTTCAGAAGCATGTACAGCGCTTTCAAGAGCAAGATTTTTACCAAGTCTTCGGCGTACTTTGTCTACATTATGTCCAAAGATTTTAGAGTCTGGTCTTGAAAAATAAATGTATTCAAAAATACAATGTCTTGACTCTGGAGTAATTTCATCGATTGTATAGCTTTTGATATTTCCTGTTTTAACAGTATCATCATCGATAACAATAATCTCATTATGGGCTATATCTCTAATATATTCTGCGCTTATAATATCAAGTGCGCAGGTTTCGGACACAACAAAATAAGCCATAGAATCACCAACTTTTTTTCGGCCTATGCATAAAGGGCGGAAACCGAAGGGATCTCTTGCAGCTACTAAACATGAATTAGTTAAAATAACAAGAGAATAGGCCCCTCTGGCTGTCATTAAAGCTTCACGAATTTGTTCAAGCTGTTGATCTTTTTTACTTCTAGCAATAAGATGAAGAAATAATTCGCTATCTGTTGTTGTCTGAAAGATAGATCCTTCTTCTTGTAATTGATTCCTTAGCTGTTTTGTATTCGTTAAATTTCCATTATGAGCTACTGCTATAGAACCAGACTTATACTTTGTTAAAAATGGTTGCACATTAGTTAATCCACCACTTCCAGTGGTAGAATAGCGATTATGTGCTATAGCAACAGTGCCTTGTAATTTATTTGTTAAGATATCTGAATCAGAGAATACATCAAGAACTAAGCCTTCGCCTTTATGGACAGAAAATTTATATGGTTCATCATCACCATTTTTTTTAGCTGCAACAATTCCAGCGGCTTCTTGTCCCCTATGTTGCAATGCATGCAAAGCATAGTATGCCATAACAGATGCTTGTGGATGATTAAAAACACCTACAATGCCACAATTACAATTTGGTTTATCTAAATCACGAAGCTGGTTCATTGATGTGTACTTGAAAGGATGAAGAAGGAATATTCATGAACGAAAATACGAAATTTGAGTATAGTTTATCTGTTTCATTTTGCATTTGTTTCATTGATATGTAACATCAGTTACAAATTATTATCAGTAAAAATGCAATTTTGCTTATACTCATTTATTAAGGTAAGAATATGCAGGATACAACAACTTTATTTTTAATTTTGATTGGAACTATAGCAGGATTTTTAGGCGGTTTATTAGGAATTGGTGGTGCTGTGATTATTATTCCAGCATTAGTTCTAATTCTAGGATTTCCACAGCATATTGCCCAAGGGACAACTTTGATGATGTTTGTAATGCCTATTGGATTACTTGCTGCATGGCAATATTATAAAGCTGGTAATGTTGATATCAAAGCTTCTTTAATTTTAGCCTTAGCATTTGTTATTAGTGGATATTTTGGGGCAAAATTTGCCCAAGAAATCCCGCAACAATTATTAAAAAAGATTTTTGCTTTATTATTGATGGGAATTTCTATTAAAACATTATTCTTTGATAAGTAAATGTCTGTGTCACTTTTGTAACTGTGTTTGATATTAGAAGTCTGTTTATTTTGAATAAGATTTTATACAAAGAATCAAAAAAATCCAATAATAATATGGCAATTATTTCAGAATTAATACAAACAGATACTCCGGTTCTTGTCGATTTTTCCGCTGAATGGTGAGGTCCATGCAAAATGATGCCTCCAATTCTAGCAGAATTACAATCTTCTATTGGAAATAAAGTAATTATCATGAAAATGGATATAGACAGAAATCCACAAACAGCAAGACAATATTCTATACAATCTGTGCCAACATTAATGCTTTTCCGGGATGGTAAAGTACTATGGAGACAATCAGGTATAATGTAAGCAAGTCAATTAGAACAAGTAATCAAGCAATATGTAGGGAAAAAATCCATGTTTCTTCGTATTTTGTAATATACTTTCTTAACAATTGCAAAGGATGAAACATGAAGGTCAGAGTATCTTTCATAGTCGTTTTTCTTTTTAGTACAATTTCAATATTTGCACAATTACCATATAGAACAAACTCTTATGTTAATGAGCCCAATAGCGAGCCCAGAGAACATCCTATAGATGTTCAAAGAATGACATTAAAAGTTAAATTTGAACCAGAAAAGGGGTTGGTAAAGGGAATTGTTACCCATGTTTTTAAACCTTTAAGAAAAACTGTTGATTCCATCTTTTTTGATGCAATCAAAATGAAGATTTCTGAAGCATCTGTAAATGGTAAGCCTGCTCGTTATTCTGTTACAGATAATGGTATTACCGTATACCCGCAACAAATGAAATGGGGATCTATAGATAGTGTTTCATTCGTTTATGAAGCATATCCCCGTTCAGGATTATATTTTATCGGATGGAATGACACAACAAATAGATGCAGAAAGCAAATATGGAGTCAAGGACAAGGGATAGACTCTCGCGCATGGGTGCCCATGTATGATGAAATGAATGATAAATATATCACAGAAACAATTGTCACATTCGATAAAAACTATCATGTTTTATCTAATGGTACCAAACTAAATGAACAATCAAATAGCGATGGAACAAAAACGTGGCATTATCGCATGATGCATCCTCATGCACCATATTTATTAACATTAGTTATTGGTAAATATGCAGTAGAGACTCGTAAAAGTTCTTCTGGAATCGTTAATAATCTATATTATTATCCTGAATATAAAAATAGAGTAGAACCTACATATTTGTATTCAACTGAATCTATGGACTTTCTAGAATCATTTATAGGTATTCCATATCCATGGGAATTATACTCTCAAATAATGGTTCAAGATTTTACATTCGGTGCTATGGAGAATACTACAGCAACTACTTTTGGTGATTTCTCTTTTGTTGATCCAAGAGGTTTTAAAGATAGAAGTTATATCGGCACAAATGTTCACGAGTTAACTCATCAATGGTTTGGTGATTTTATCACTGCCCGTGTTCAAAAACATGTATGGTTGCAAGAAAGTTTTGCTACATTCTATCCAAAATACTTTTTCAAAAAATATACCGGTACAATAACACCTGAATCCAAAAAGAACTTTGGAGAAGATGCGTATGAATGGAATCTAAGAGGCGAACATAATTCTGCAATAAATGCTTCAGAAAAAGATCGTTTACCAATAGTCCATCCAAGTTCTGGCTCAGCAAGAATTTATCCCAAAGGTTCTGCAGTTATCGATATGATGATGTATGTGTTTGGTGAAGAAGAAATTAGAAAAGTAATCAAACACTATGTAGAACATCATAATTATGCGAATGTAGAAACTAATGATCTTTATTTGGCATTCCAAGATACATTAGGTATTACACCAGATTGGTTTTTTGATCAATGGCTTTATCGTGGCGGTGAACCCCATTATAAAGTTGAATATGAAGATATCAGAAATGTCAATGGAAGAGCAACTGCAGTCCATGTAGATCAAATACATACAACAGATGAATTAACAGGTCCATTCAAAATGCCTATAGTATTTGATGTTTATTATAAAGATGGCACGAAAGATTCAAAAACAGAATGGATTTCATCTATAAGGCATAATGTATTAATTCCAAATTCATCAAATAAAGAAATTGCTTTTGTACTTTTTGACCCAGGCAGTAGAGTATTAAAAAAGGCTACATTCAAAAAAACATTTGATGAATTAAAATATCAGGTAATCAATGCACCGCATATGATAGATAGATATGATGCTCTTATTGCATTAAAGGATATGAATAATGATGGTAAAGAGCTTCTTTTACAACAAGTTTTTGAAAAAGAGCAATTTTATGCAATCAAAAATGAAATTATTGTTCAAATGCATGAATTAGGTACTCCAAATGCAATAAATCTTATCGCAAATGCCCTAAAAGATAAATCAGAAGATGTCCGCAAAGCTGGATTAAATGTATTAAAAACCATACCACTGGAATTAAAATCTTCTGTAGAACAATTATTAACAGATGAATCATATGCCATAATTACAACAGCCCTTGAAAAATTATGCGATCAATTTCCTTCTTCTGCAGATTCGTATCTAGAAAAAACATCAAATGAAGCAGGCTTATATGATCAAATATCGATTAAATCACTCGAGATTAAAGCTGGAAAGGGAGATCAAAAAGCCCTCGATAAGTTAATCGATTATACAAGTATTGCATTTGAATTTTGGACTCGAAGAAATGCTATGAATTCCCTAAAACGTATCAATTATTTAAATGAATCTTTGATATTACATCTTTTAGATGCTGCATGGAATCCTAATTCTAGATTATCAAGTTCTGCAATCGAAGTTCTTCAATACTTTTATCAGCAGTCACAGTATAAACAACTTATTCTTCAAGCAAAGAAAAGCAATAATGATTCAAAACCGTGGCAAAAAGATGCTTGGGCAAAAATCATTCGTTAAAAAATATAATTTTATTTAAATATTTTCTATTTTAGATACTCTTAAAACACACTTGTTCCACTATATAATTTATGGAGGTGATATTATGAAAACACTTTTTTCATCGATTGCATTGGCAATTTTGATTGTAGGGACAATAACCATGTCTTCATGCAATCAAACAACAGGGCCTTCTACCGGAACTGCTACTCAATTATCTTTATCTGATTTAAATAATTCTGCGGGATATTCATGGTTTGAAGCCGAAAAGACATTATATGCACCAGATGATTCTAAAATCAGAGATATTGCAGCTGAATTCAAAAATAAAAATCAAATGATTTACTTTTTTGTAAATCCTTCTTGTTCTTGTAATGGGACAAAAAAGACATTTCCCCATGCAATTCGAATTCTTAAAGATGCGGGCGTTCCTGATGCTAATATTGTGATTTATTCTATGAAGTCTTTTACCGATAATCATCCATTAAAAGATAAATTTACTTTACGTGGATTACCTTCAATATTTATTACTGTTAATGGTAATGCAAAATATTCAATGGAAGTAATTGATGATGTATTATATGTATCTGGTGGTAGCAAAAAAGATGATAAGCCATCCGAAGTATTAGAATCAATATTATTAGAAGGCTTTAAATTCTAAATTGACTCAATATTTATCTATTAAGGGATATGTTATCATATCCCTTTTTTATTAATATACATGCTTATATTTTTTTAGTATATATAATATGTAAGTCTTCATCGCTTTTTAATACAGCTTGATTGCTAAAGGTATATGAATCCCTTAAGAGATTGCTTTCTATCGAGTTAAAAGCAGAAATTCCATTTCCAATTATTATGGGAGCAATAAAAACATGTAATTCATCTAAAACTCCAAATTGAAGAAAATTACTCATTAGCTTCCCCCCGCATTCCGCAAGTATAGATCCAATATGAAAAGTAGTATATAAAGATTTTAAAGTAGAAATAAGGTCTATTTTTCCAGAGTCATCTGTATCGCAGAATAAAAAATGTATCCCCTTTTTTTGTAAAGACACAACCCTTGAAGATTCTTCCATCTCTTTAGAACAGCAGATGATTGTTAAACAAGCATAATCATCAGTAAATATCTGTAAATGTTCTGGTAAGCTACAGTTAGTGTCTAATACAATTCTTAATGGATTTCTACCAGGAACATCTCTGACAGTTAATGAAGGATTATCGGCCAAAGCAGTTCCTTTACCAATTAAAACAGCATCTACTTCTGCCCTTAATCTATGGACTGTTTTTCTGCTTTCTTTTCCAGATATCCATTGAGATTCACCACTTTTTGTAGAAATACATCCATCTATTGATTGAGCAATTTTACCAATGATATATGGAATTCCACTTACTATATGTTTATTAAAAAATCTATTAATCCATAATGATTCTTCTGTACAAATGTCCTGAATGACTTCTATTCCAGACTTCCTTAATAATTCAATACCCTTACCTGATACTAGTGGATTAGGGTCTTTCATTCCTATAACAACTGTTTTAATCCCTTTTTCAATTAATAGAGGAGCACATGGTGGGTTTTTACCGACATGCGAACATGGTTCGAGGTTTACATATGCAATTGCTCCTTTTGGATCTTCAATACAGTGCAGCAAAGCATCTGCTTCAGCATGAATGCCTCCAAATTCTCTATGCCAACCTTCGGCTATAATCTTATTTTCTTTAACAATTACACAGCCCACTCTAGGATTAGGACTAACTTTGCCTGAACCTCTTAAAGCAAGCTTTAGGACTCTATTCATCATTTCTTGATGCTGATTCATTGAATTACCTATAAATGCAGAATATGTGCAAATTAACAAATATGTTGTGGCCTAAACAATCTAGACATATGATATACATATTGGCATTCAGTTTTCAATATTTTGTTTGTCAAATGCTTACATTTGCTGCCATTAGTTCAATTCATTCTCTGATAAGAGCAATATATGAAAAGCATGACCGGGTATAGTAAAGCAGAATATCATGAAAAGGGGATTAGTGCCATTATAGAGTTAAAAAGTGTAAATGGTCGCTATTTAGAAACTTCTGTAAAATTACCTCGTAATTTATCACATCGAGAAATTGATATCAGAGAAATGATTAGAAAAGCTCTTAATCGAGGTACAATCTCTGCTTTTATCGTTATAGAATCCTCCGAAGGTGACATCAGAATTCCCAAAATGAATCTTGAAAAAGCAATGGCTATTCATAGTTCATTACTTGAGATGCAAAAACAATTACACATTGAATCTGACATATCAATCAATAATATGCTTCAATTCTCTCAGCATTTTCTAGAAAATGACAAAGATGATATGAGTGAATTACAATGGGAAATTGTTTGCGAAGCACTAAAAAAAGCATTAATTGATTTAGAAATTTCTCGTGGAATAGAAGGGAAAGAATTAGCCAAAGATATGTTGTCTAGAGTAGATAAAATATTGCAAGATTTACTTATTGTTGAACATAAATCTGCTCAAAGGATTCCAGAAGAACGCGAAAAAATGCGACAAAAAATTGCTCTTCTTTTCGAAAAAGATGAGATTGATGAATTGCGAATTCAACAAGAAATTATCTTTTTAGCTGATAAATTAGATGTTTCAGAAGAATGTGTTCGATTAAGAAGTCATATTAAATTCTTTCATGAACTTGCAATTGAAAAGGAACCAATTGGAAGAAAATTAAATTTTCTCTTACAAGAAATGAATCGAGAAGTAAATACTATTGGTTCAAAAGCTAATGATATTGAGATTTCTCATATCGTAGTTGGAATGAAAGAAGAATTAGAGAGAATTCGCGAACAAGTTCAAAATATTGAATAATCTTTTTCCATTATTGTTCAACTCATTGTAATGTCTATACATCTTATTGTATTATCTGCTCCAAGTGGCGCAGGAAAAACCACAGTAGCCAAACATCTACTTGGAAGTTTTCCTCAATGCAAATTTTCTGTTTCTGCTACTACCAGGCCTATGCGTTCTGGTGAAGAACATGGAAAAGATTATTTCTTTTTATCTTCTGAAGATTTCATTTCTTGTATTGAAAAAGGAGACTTGTTAGAATATGAAGAAATATTTGGCAATTATTATGGTAGTCTTCTTTCACAAACCCAAAAGAAAATTCAGGAAAATGCAGTAATATTATTTGATGTGGATGTTCGTGGTGCTGTATCTTTACAAAAAGCATATCCAAAAGAATCCTTACTTATATATATTGCTCCTCCTTCTTTACAAATACTTAAAGATCGATTAATTAAACGAAGCACTGAATCTTTACAGCAAATTCAACAAAGATTAAGCCGTGCTGCTATGGAAATGGAATATAGAGAGTATTTTGACCATATTATCATTAATGATGATTTGCATGAAACATTAGCCAAAGCTACTGCAATTGTCCATAATGCTCTTTCTAACGAATAATATTTAATACTACCGTGCAATTTCCATCGCTTATTGGCCATGCTGCCCAATTATATAAAATAATCAAGAAATCTAATCAAAGTGCTGAAACATTAGCATCAGATTATTTTCGCAGTAAAAAATATATTGGTAGTAAAGAAAGAAAATTCCTCTCAGAATTAGTGTTTGCTTCCCTAAGAACTGCATCTCTAATAGATTATCTTTCAGATAATCTATCCCAATTACACCCTTTACAACAAAGTGATTATCAAAAAGAAATCTTTGCTTGCCTATCTACTTGTATTATTGGAAAAAATGAACATTATTTTAATTGTGAACATTTAATTCAGCCCGCTTTTGGTTGTAGTTCTGTTCATGAAGGTATTGTGCAAACATTAATGCAAAAAGCAGATATATCTTCTGAAGCTGCTACTCTTTGGATTGAAAATGTGTGCAATCTATATCGTCAATTATCCTTAATAGCTGAACAATATACAGATGATCTAAATAATGATTTAGATACATTCTCTATCATATGTTGTATGCCAAGATGGATCATTGAATCATTACAACAATCAAAAATGAACAATCATTCTATTTTGACATTGTGTAAGTCATTGTATAAAAGTGCAACTGTTGGAATACGAGTTAATAGTTTGGCAATTTCGATACACACTGCATTTCAGATAATGCAACAACATGGAATACAATGTCGTGTAGGACAATATGCGCCTGATGCTATCATCTTATTAGAACGTGTAAAGCTACAAGACTTTCCTTTATATATGAATGGATCTATAGAAATACAAGATGAGGGAAGTCAATTAATATCATTAGCATTGAATCCCGAATCTGATTGGCGAATATTAGATTATTGTGCAGGTGCAGGTGGAAAGACATTACATTTGGCTGCAATGCAACAGGATCAGGGTGAGATTATAAGTACAGATATAGAGTATTCAAGATTAAGAGAATTGCATTTTAGGTCGGCAAAAGCTCAAATAAGGTCAATTCATATTGTATCTATGCAATCTAAAACAAGTAAAGATAAAAAGCAGAAAACATTATCATATTATAAAGATGCATGTGATGCTGTGCTTGTTGATGCTCCATGTACAGGAATGGGAACAGTAAGAAGAATGCCGATGATAAAGTGGCGATTAGAACCTAAACATGTACAAAAGATAGTTGAAAAGCAAAGTGATATTTTGCAAAAGGCTTCTGAATTTGTGAAACCTGGTGGAATATTAATATATGCTACATGTTCATTGCTAAAAGAAGAAAATGGAGATATAGTACACTCATTTTTACAGCAAAATCCAGATTTTTTACCAGATCCATTATATCATGCATATCCACAAAAAACTATTGAAGCATTAGATATCACAAAAACTCAATGTGATCTATCATTATTACCAAGTATTCATGGAACAGATGGATTTTTTGTTTCTAGGATGCGACGTAATGCGTAAATTATACAGGAAATACAGAGAGATATATAATGTCTAAAAAAGCACTTATTACTGGAATTACTGGACAAGATGGATCGTATCTAGCAGAATTCTTATTAAGCAAAGGATATGAAGTTCACGGAATTATTCGAAGAGCCAGTACATTTAATACTCAGAGAATAGATCATATTTATGTTGACCCACATATCGAAGGGTCTTCTTTGAAATTGCATTATGGTGATTTATCAGATCCTGGTATTTTAACAGAGATAATGCATAAGATTCAACCTAATGAAATTTATCATTTGGGTGCACAAAGCCATGTTCGTGTGTCATTTGATATGCCAGAATATACTGGTGATATTACTGCTTTAGGAACAACAAGGATTTTAGAAGCTATAAGGCGCAGTGGAATTGATACTAAGTTTTATCAAGCATCCTCATCAGAACTTTACGGATCTGCCCCTGCACCACAATCTGAAACCACGCCTTTTCATCCGAAAAGCCCTTATGCAGCAGCAAAATTATATGCTTATTGGATGACGGTAAATTATAGGGAAGCATATAATATGTTTGCATGTAATGGCATATTATTTAATCATGAAAGTCCTAGAAGAGGCGAGATATTTGTAACTCGTAAGATAACCAGAGCTGTTGCAGCAATTATTGCTGGAAAACAGGATACATTATATATTGGCAATTTAGAAGCAAAAAGAGATTGGGGTTTTGCTCCAGAATATGTTGAAATGATGTGGCTGATGCTTCAACAAGATAAGGCTGATGATTATACAGTTGGCACTGGCAAAAGCTATTCTGTAAGACAATTTATAGAATTATCATTTACTTATGCTGGTATTACAATCGAGTGGAAAGGCTTTGGTAAAGATGAAATAGGAGTTAATCCTGCTAATGGAAATATTCTAGTAAAAATTGATGAAAGATATTTTAGACCTACGGAAGTTGATTTTTTACAAGCAGATATTACAAAGGCAAAGCGTCAATTACATTGGGAACCAAGAGTACTTTTTGAAGAATTAGTACATATCATGGTTGATTATGATATGATTTCATTGGGATTAAATTGTCCTGGAGAAGGAATAAAAGCTATGTCTTATAAGGGTTTTGATTGGATACATAGCAATCAAAGTAAAGTTATAGGTAAAAATATAAGACAAATTGGATAATAGAAAACATATCTATAAACAAAAAGAGCTCTCCAATGTGGAGAGCTCTTTTACTATATATTTCGATATTATTAACGAGAATAATATTCGATAACAAGAGGAATTTCACAAATAACAGGAACTTCTTCTCTTGGTGGCAAATAAAGGAATTTTACAGAAAAATCTGCTTTAGAAAGAGAAATATAAGGAGGAGGCACTGCAGCTCTAACTGCTTCTTGGAATGCTTCCATTTTACGACTCTTTTCACGTACACTTACAGTATCATTAGGCTTTACTAAATATGAAGGTACATTAACAGGTTTGCCATTTACTGAAAAATGACCATGATTAACAAATTGACGAGCAGAAGCCATTGAACGAGCCATTCCTGAACGGAAGACAACAGCATCTAAACGTGATTCTAGAATTTGAAGTAAAACATCTCCAGTATTTCCGGTTAAGCGAGCAGCTTTTTTGAAATAATTAGACATTTGGCGTTCATGGATATTGAATTGCAAACGTAATTTTTGCTTTTCAAATAATTGTTGTCCATAAACTGATAATTTACCGCGACGCTTAGTGCCACCATGTTGTCCTGGTGGATGGGGCTTACGCTCCATATATTTGCGTGCTTTAGGTGTAAGTGCAATACCCAATTTTCTGGAATTGCGGATTTTAGGGCCGGTATAATTCATATAATCTCCATGTACCTAGCAGCGGGTAACCGGTATGTCTTCCCGCGCAATATTTAAAAAACCGCCATAAAGATATTCTCAAAAGAACAATTATGGTTGGTACTAAATTAGAAAGATTGCAAAACTAATGTATTTATGATAAATAAACAACTATAATATTTGCTTATTGATGTGATTTCAACCAGTTAGATATCTCTGATACATGACCAGGTACTTTAACTTTAGAATATTTCTGTTGGATAATACCTTGTGGATCGATGATGAATGTAGATCGTTCTACGCCCATATATTTTCTTCCATACATTGATTTTTCTACCCACACTCCATAAGCTGTACAAATAGATTTGTCTTCATCACTTAGAAGCATAAAATTAAGTTGATGATCATTAATAAATTTTTGATGTGATTTAACACTATCAGGGCTTATACCAATAATCATTGTATTTAATGATTGTAAGCTTTCCATAGAATCACGGAAATCGCAAGCTTCTACAGTACAACCACTTGTATTATCTTTTGGATAGAAATAAAGGACAATCCATTTTCCTTTTACATCATCTAATGAAATTGTTTCATTTAGGTGATGTACAGCTTTAAAAGATGGTGCTACTGAAAGTATATCAATACTCATTTCGATATTTCCTTATAAAAAAAATGCCATGTGCTTTAACACATGGCATTTATAAAAAAGTTCAGTTTTTATTTTTGTAGAATGATAAGCTTAGATTGAGTTATACCCTGTACATAAATAGAGCATTGATATATTCCATTTGGTAAGGAATTAATATTCAATGGAATCGAATGATATCCTGCTTCTACAAATGAATTAAATGGTAATGAAACTATTCTTCCCATCATATCTGAAATAGAAATTTTGACAATTCCAGATTGAGCAATAGAAAAATGAGCGGAAGCTTCTTGTTCTGTAGGATTAGGGATAATTGTATTAAAAGAAAGCGTACCAGTAGAAGAAATTTCATTATTCTCATCAATACTAGTAGGGAATAATTTTACGCGAGTTGTATCTGAGTAAATAGTATCGCATCCATTAGAAATTCTACACCAATATAATCCAGTATCTGCAATTGTACTATTGGATCTAGAGAAAATCTTATCTTCGTTTAATGGGTCTTTCACACCATTATGAAACCACTCGAATGTAAATGGAGTTGCACCAGCTGCATTAAGCGATAGAATAATTGTTCTACCAAAATTAGTTGTAAATAAACTTAAAGGTTGAACTAATATTTCTAAAGCTGGTAAAGATTTTATGATTGCCGTTTCTGATGCACTTGTACCACAAACACCAGTAACAACTACTCTATAGCGTCCATCATACCTTGGGTCCATTTTTGTAATCGTATATGCAGAGTCTACAGCACCAAGAATATTAGTATCATTTCTTTGCCATTGATATTGAAGCTTTGCGCCTTCTACAGTACAATAAAGAGTATGCGGTTTATTTGGACATGCATTCTTGGATTTTGGTCCTACTAGAACAGCAGTTGGTTTATTCAGTAATATTTTAATGATATCGGAAAAGAAACGAGCTTTACTTTCAAACACTGTTACTTCTAGAACATATTCTGATGATGTATCTACAGGAGTAAGTGTTTTTATCGAAAGGGTTGTAGTTCTTGCGCCAGTAATAATTTTATTATCTACTAAAGCAATATTATTTTTTTTCCATTGAAATGATAATTGAAGACCTGCAATTGTAGGAAACACTTTGGCTGAAACCTGAACAGGTTCGCCTAAACAAACTGATGTATCTTTAGGTTGAGAAGAGAATAGTACTCCTGGCATAAAGATTCCTACTGTTTCACTAGTATCAATTCCACATGCACCTTCTACAATAACTCTATAGCGTGTTCCAGTATCAGCAGGAGAAATTTTCTTTATTGTTAGTCTTGGACTATTTGCACCTGAAATATTGCCACTATTAATAATAAATTCTGTGGTGTCTTTAAACCAACGATAAAATACTTGATTAGAAGGTGGAATACCACCAGCTTCTGCTCCTACTTCAAGAATTGCTGTACCACCTTGTTGAACAAATTGTGTTTGTGGTTCATTTAAGATAATAGTTTTAGTAGCTACAATTAATTGACAAATATTTGTTTGAATGGTATCTGCACCTGAATTACCAGAAAGAACACAACGATAAAAACCTTCATCAAGTATTTTTATATTTTTTAATGATAATTCAGAACGTGTTGAGTCTTGGATAGATACATTATTCTTAGTCCATTGATATGTTAAGTTTGCACCATTTGTAATTGTAGCATTTACTTTAAAAACTGCATTATTACCTAAGCAAGTGGAAACTCTTTGAGGCTGTTGAACAATGGTAATAACTGGGATAATTTCATCTGCGCCCATATAAGAGCGAGTTCTATTCTGGGTATCTATATCTTTAGGGACTATAGTTCTGATTGCAGAATTTCCATATAACAATTCATCAGTTAACTCTAATTTCATTAAATCTGATTTAAAGGCTACTAATTTTGATACTGAATGTGAATCTAAACTGATTGGAGCTGCTTTCCAAAATGGTAAATCTGGAGGAAAGAAATCATTCACACCATCAGTTAATGCAGCTAAGGTTGTTCCTGAAGAATATAAATTATTATAATCAGAAATCATTTGTGGTCTTCCACTAATTGTATCATATGCATATAAAACAGCATAGCCACCACCAGAATTATAGAAGATATTATTTTGAATATCTAATTTATTTCCGCCCATAGTTTCTAATGCAGCTTTTCCTGGAATAGAGCTTTGAGAATGCAATGTATTATGATAAATTCTAGTATTGATAGCATTTTTTACATACATACCAGTAGCAGAAGTTGATGGAATACCGGCCTTTACAAGATTATTTGCAAATAGATAAGGATTAGCTGTATCACCTATGATAGAAGCTGTCCAGATACCAGTTCCTGCTTTGATTTGAGAAATATAATTATTTGTAATTTTTCCAGAACCGCTAGATTTAAGGATATTAATACCATTGATATTTTCATTATTTGCATTAATGATATTATTATGAATGACTGGTGCAATAGTATTTGCAATATGTATTGCAGTTGCTTTAACTGAAGATATATTATTATTTATAATTGATAAAGTATTGCTAGCATTTGCTGAAGTATCATAAGGCATATAAACTGCATATCCACCACCTTTAATCTTACAATTTTGAATGGATAAAGAATCCGCTTTATTATCTTCAGAACTATAAATATTCTTGCTAGTTAAAGCAGAAGAAACCTCTATAGAAGAATTTTCTATACTTATTCTTTTGGTGTGTTTATTAAGTACAAATACATTTCCATACACAGCACCAAGTGAAGTAAAATCTATTGAATTAAAGCGTATTCCATCAGTACCATTTAACTTCATTACATAATTGTTTTCTGGGTATAATGATTCGAAAGAAACACTTGGTGGAGTAATAGCTTTTGAGTCTTTAATAATTACAATTGGTTTAGATGGGGAAGCACCAGGAATTTCTCCCATAGATATTTGGGCTACATAAGATCCCGATCTAACAGAAAAAGTAACTGAATCTAAAATTCCCCAATTATTGATATAAGAACAAGCTATTGCTAAGGTATTAAATTGTGGAGAAGAGCCACCAACAGTATATGTTCCTTTTAAAAGCCCTGGCCCAGTCCTTAAAATTTCAACATCATTTGCAGGATTTTCATCGCCTTGTCCGTTTGGTAATATGCTTGTAACCTGTATATTGGTTAATGTGGCTGCAGGAAAAGAAATATTTCCAAGTACAACAGTTAGAGATTGACCAGGCATAATCATTGTGTAAATATTTTTAACTGGCAAAGCAGTACCATTAATTCGCCAGTCAATTTTTATACTATCAATCCTAAATTTACCAAAATTCTTTACAATTGCTTTAACTGATTGAAAGCCTGAATTATAGGGTACTGTTGGCATAATAATAGAAGTAATGCCAGCATCATTTCCACGGATATTTAAAATGTGGGCTGCCATTACATCAAAGCCTCCGCGGCCTGTTAATAATGTTTTAGAAAAAGATGCTTGATAAGCAGTTGCCCCGCCAATAAAACCACCTTTATCAAAATTATTTGCTATTGAATGTACATATTCATCAGATGAAGAGCCAGCCTTTTGCACCCATTTAACTTTTGACAAACTATCCATTAAAAACACTGCAATATCTCTTTCGCCTTGAGAAGAAATACTAAATGTATCGATAATTGCGGTATTTCTGATATTTGCAGCAACAATGGTATTGCCATCAAAATCCGATGAAATTCCTGTGCATTCATCATTTTCTGTAGAACCAAAGCTTTTGGCATAAATAATATTACCAAATTCATTGTATTTAGCTACAAAACCATCAGTTGCGCCATATGTTGTTGTAGTAATTGTATCTGCTTTCACTGCACCAGATACAGTACCATTAAACATTATATATCTATTTGTATCATTTGTAATTTCATCTGAAAAGTCATTTCCACTGCTACCAATTTTTTTCAGCCATTGTTCTTGTAAATTTTCTAGAGCATATTTCACTAAAAATATATCACTTCCACCATAAGAGGTAGTAGTAAAATTCCCAAAAGTAGCAGTTCCATTAAATGTACCAACCATATATAAGCCAGTTGTATCGCTAATGAGGCCAGTAGAATTATCGTTTTGTGCTCCTCCTGATGTTCTTGCAGTAACTTCAACACCTTCTTTATTGATTTTAAGAACAAACATATCGGTTCCACCATTAGCCGTTAGTTTGTTTAGATTTCCAAATTTTATAGAATCAGAATAAATACCTGTTAGATATACATTTCCATCTCGGTCACAAGTAACGGATGTTCCCTGTTCATTGCCTTGTCCACCATAATTACGAGCCCACACTAAATCTCCTAATGCAGTATATTTAGCAAGAAAAATATCTTTGCCACCATTACTAGTGATTTTAGCAGAATTTAAGGCTGCAATATTTTCAAAATATCCGGTTACATACACATTGCCATCTGGGTCAGAAAACATCGAATTCACTTTATCATTGCCAGTGCCTCCAATTTTTAAAGCCCACACAATGTCACCGAAACCCGTATATCTCATTATTAAGCCATCTTCTTGTCCATTGCAGTTTAAAATATAGGGTCCAAATTGTGCTATACCTGTATATACACCACCCGCAAAAATGGTATTACCATTATACCGATGAACTGTTACGCATTCATCAAATGTACGGCCACCACTATTCTTAGCCCAATCCCAACCTGCTTCTTGAGATAAAACATGTGAAAACCCGGTTAATATGAGCAAGACAAAACATAATGCCTTAATACGATGTAAACATGTAGATAAAAACATATCGCTAACTCTATATTTGAATAAAAAAATCAACGTGAAACTTCTAACTATTAAAACAACAAAACTATAGAAGTTTTAAAACAAACATTGTTGTTATTATTAGCAATAAGTATTGATTACAAGGATTATGCCAAGTTTACGGCAATAGAGGTAATGTAATAGATAAATCAGATAATTATATCAATATTTACTATCAAATATGGATCAAAATGTAAAAATTAATCTTAAAATTTCAGGCCATTTAGTTAAAAGAATAACCCTATATCCTAAATATGTTCCTACTCCCAACATTGTTAACCCTGCAAACTTTTGAATTCGATATGTAAATTCTGCAGAAAATCTAGCTTTAAAATGCATCAATACTCTTAGTAATATATACATCCATGCAAAATTACCTATACCAAAACCCAATGAAAAACCTATAGTACCCAATGAAGATATTTCAATCAATCGGCTATGCTGAACATATAAACATGTATAAGTAAGTGAGGGCAAAAATGTTGGATTGGCAATATTGGTTAATGCTATTGCAATGCCAAACAAAAATGGCCCACCATGTTGTAATTTCTCTGAGAAACGTTGATAATAGGACAATTTAACTGTAGATATATTATGAGAATTTACTATTGGTTTAGGAGATCTAAACTGTATTAATCCATACATTATCATTCCTAAAACACAAATACCTTGAAATGATAACATTGCAAATGGATAAGAAGAAAAAAATGAATCTACACTAGAAAATATTGCAGTTGTAAAACCCATAGCAATAATACAGTATATAAAATCCATAAAAGAAGCACCAATGCCCATCATAATTCCGCTTCTTTTATCATCCCTTAATGCTAAGCGTATTACAGAAACGCCTACTGGCCCTGGTGCAATCGCAAGAACAAATCCAATCAAAAATCCTATTAATACTGATATTATCATAAGGGCTTAGCTAATAATGAATATATGTTATAATAAGATTGCATTATATGTAAAATAATGAAGTATACAGAGTTACATTGTGTAAAAATGTACACACAAGGATACAAATGTACAAAAAACACACTTTATCACAAAGTAGAGACATATAATAGAAAACATATTAAAATTATATTTTCTTTTGCATTGTATAATTGCGTTTGCTATTTTGCATTCAAGTTTTTAACACTTAATAACTATATTATAAGCGCCTATACACTCTTTATACTTGTCTTTATAAGGTTATGTACAAAAGTTTCTTTTGCATTTTTTAACCACTTATAAAAAATATGTTTAAATAACTGGCACATCATTTGTCTAAAGTAATAAAACAAATGAATCACCCCAGATTTTTTAAATGCCCAAGGGCTCAATTTTGGCAAGTATATGGTATTTTCAATTGTAAAAAATTTGATGACAAATTTCCAATTATCATTGGTTTTAGGGTTTATTTTTGCAATGTCAGGGAATATTATTGCAAAGACTGATATATTTTTACCTAAAGGTTGCTCGATAGTAACATCCACTAAAGAGATACTAATCTTAAAATTTCAACCTGAATTAAAGGGCTTCGACACTCTTCGCTTAACAAATGGAAATCTAACAATTCTCCCTAGAATAACTGGTGCTTTTGCTGTGGCAAAGCAATCGGGTGGTCCATTACAACTTCAATATTCAATTCCTATTACAGTTCCCAATGCCAAAGCATTTCAGTTATATGCATCTAAAGCGCAATCTGTGTCTAGAATTAAAGGAATGATTACTCCAAAACCATATATGCAATTAGATGGTGATAATCCAGCAATCCCTACATATGAGATAGATGAGCACCTTTACCAAGAACAGAATCATAGTGCTTGGTCTTCTTTAGTGTATCAGGGAATTGCAAGGAATAGACATCTTGCGCAATTATCGGTGATTATAGCAAAGTATGACAATCAATCTGGAACAATTGATATACCTAAAAATCTTATTGTTGAGATTAGATTTACTCCGAATGGACCTTCAATATCAACAGTAAAAGATGAATATGATCCAGAGATATCTATAAATCATCATGAAACTAAAGATTGGATTCTAGCTTCTTCAACTGCATTTTCTAAAAATATAGCAAAAGTTCAAGAAACTGTAAAGTCTAAATGGTTAAAAATGATTGTTTCTTCTCAAGGAATATATAAAGTTGATGCTGCTAGCCTTTCATCTGCAGGTTTATCAATAAAACCAGAAGAAATACCAACCATTAAAGTATATGGAAATGGGGCAAAGTTATTGTCAGAAAATGTTGATTCGGCATTATCTAATACAATGAATGAACAAAAGATTATAGTTAAAACAAAGGCTAATGGGGAATTGGATGCTATATATTTTTATGGAGAAGGCCCATCTGGTTTTATATATAAAAATGGTGATTATAGACATTTTACTCATCCATTTTCAAAAGAAAATGTATACTTGATTACTGCAGGTGGCTCAATTGGTTTGCGCGCTGAAGCTTTACCAAGTTTAAAAGATGATCAAGTTATTAGTAAGCCAACTAAATTTAACAGTAGAGTATTTACTGAAGATGAATTATATAATGCCCTTGCAGCCCCATCTGGAAGAACGTGGTATGGTAAATCTGTAGAAAGCACTGTTCCACTTAACTATTCTACGATACTACATGGATTATCAAGAAGTGGTGAAATTACATATCGGTATTGTGTATCACATAAATCTACTAAAACTGGTTACTTCTCAATAAGTGAGAATAATACAGTTTTTGATTCAATGTATGTTCTAGGTACAAATCCTTATGACAGTTATTATAATTATGTAGAATCAATAAGTTCTTGCGAACAGAGTTTTACAATTCCAGCTAATACTATTTCGAATGATAATAGAAGTATTCTTAAGTTTTCTTATAGAAATCCATCTGCTGGTGCTACAAGTTCAGGATTTGTTGATTGGTTCGAAATTCTTTATCCACGAGAATTTACAGCCACTTCTAATCAATTAGAAATATTTTCTGATTCTACAATCAATGGTGGAATTGAATATTCAATAAATCAATTCTCAGGAAATGAGATTTTTGGATTCGATATTACAGATGATAAAAACCCAGAATTATTACAAAATATCTCTGTAACAGGTGGCTTGTATATTTTTCGTGCTATGCAAAATAATAATCAAGCTAAAAGATATTTTTTAGCTTCCGAATTTAAAAATCCAAAACTGATTATAACTGATTTTGCAAATTTAAGACATGATATAAATGGCGCTTCAATGCTTCTTATAACTCATGCAGATTTAATGGAATCAGCCGAGAAGTATAAAAAGTTTAAAGAAAGTACTAGCAAAATAACAGTAAAAATTGCGACTACAGAGCAAATCTATAATGAATTTTCTAGTGGTATAACAGATATAACTGCAATTAGAGATTATGTATCGTATGCTTTGAATTATTGGACTAATAAGCCTCAATATTTATTGCTTTGGGGCGATGGACATTATGATTATAGAGGCATTCAATTAGCTGCTACTAACTATGTTCCTACATACCAAACCGATCAAGAATGTGGATCATTTAATGCAACCATTACATCTTGTATCGATGATTATTTTGCCAGAACGATTGGTAATGATGCCAAAGTTGATATTTCTGCTGGTAGAATGCCGGTTCTTTCACCTATTAATGGCTTAGAACTAGTAGATAAATTACAACATTATGAAGAAAACTCAGATCCAGGACAATGGCAAACTACAGTTTGTTTGGTTGCTGATGATGGCCCAGTTGGTGTTGGATCTGATGGAACTCAACATACTCAACAATCAGAAATGTTAGCTTCAACTGTAATTCCTAGTGATATGCAGTTAAAAAAAATATATTTAGCTGAATATCCTGTAGAAAATGTACCAAATGGAAGGCGCAAACCAGCAGTTACGCAACAACTTTTAACCGATATTAATACTACAGGTGCTGTATTGTTAAATTGGATAGGACATGGAAGTCCTAGACTCTGGGCGCATGAAAGGATCTTTGAAAAAGAAACAACTATACCTCAAATGACAAATAAAGATAGGCTTTTCTATCTTACCGCAGCAACGTGTGATTTTGCAAGATTCGATGATGCAGAAAGAGAATCTGGAGCAGAGGAATTGATTAGAAGTACAAGGGGTGGAGCAATCGGAGTATTTGCAGCAACACGTCCAGTATTCTCTTATCAAAATGCAGATATTTGCGAGATGTACTATAAATTTCTTTTTACAAAAGAAGCTAATGGAGATTATCTATCCATTGGAGATGCATTATATAGAACAAAACAATATTTATATGATGATAATGCAGAAAAATATTTGATTTTGGGCGATCCTTCAATGCATTTGAAAATACCAAATCTTGATGTACAAGTTCTTAGTATTAATAATTCCGACATTCCACAAAGTACTCCATTACCCGCCGATTCTTTATTACCCAAAGTAAAAGCTTTGCAAAAAGTAGAGATACAAGGTGAGATTATTAAGTCGATTGATAAAACCAAGTTGAATTCCTTTAATGGTAGAATACTTTTAACAATGAAAGAACATGATATTCAGTTAAAAGCATTTGACCCAAAAGACAATGCTACCCATGAAATTCTAGAAAATGGTGGTGTTTTAAATAGAAGTTCTTATCCTGTAAAAGATGGCTCGTTTACCGCATCATTTGTCATTCCAAAGGATATTAGCTTTTCTAATAAAAAAGGAAAATTGTTTAGTTATGCATATGACCCAGAACAAGGAAGTTCTGCCAAAGGATGCTCACAGGCTTTTACAGTAGGTGGTATTGAACAATCTGATGATATTGATAAATCTGGTCCTATAATACAAGTTTATATGGACGATAGGACTTTTCAACCTGGAAATTTAATAAGAAAATCACCTCTTTTGATTGTAGACTTATTCGATGAAACTGGTATAAATTCTACAGGTGCTGGTATCGGACATAAAATAGAAGCTTGGTTCAATACAAGCTATATACCAGTAGATTTAACAGATGGTTTCGAAACAGAAATAACTGATTCTAGAAAAGGTACAACGCAAAAGAGAATCTTAAATCTTCCTATACAAACCACTTCTGTTCGTGTAAGAGCTTGGGATGTATGGAATAATTATTCAGAAGCCGAAACCTATTTTAGATTAGCAGATAATGATTCAAATATGATTACTGAAGGATTAAGTATTTATCCTAATCCAATGATAAATTCTACTTCTATCAGATTTAATCATAATCAAACTTTACCAACCTTTGCCGAAATTCGTATTTTTGCTGTCAATGGTGCTTTAATTAAATCTGATAAAGTTACCCAAAATGAACTCCATTCATGGATTTATGAATGGGATGGAAAAGATAATGATGGAAATGCGGTTAGCTCTGGTTTATATATTTGTTCTGTGATTGCCTATTCAGCTAATGGATCTAGCATGCGTATGACAGATGAAATATTAAAGATTAGATAATTAAGACAAATTAATATAATAATGATAGATGGAATATTTATGAAAAGACTATTGTGGGTTGTGAGCAAGATTATTGCTTGTGTTCTATGCTCTGGAACTATTGCTTTTGGACAAGCTGCCGTTCCATTCATTACGATTTCTCCTGATTCTCGCGCAAATGGGATGGGAGAAGTTGGTACTGGTTTAGCCGATAATATTTATGCTACTCATTGGAATGTTGGTGGCTTGGCCTTTCAAATGCCAGAAACTACAAAACAATTAAATAGAAAAGTTGGTTTAGCTTATGCAAAATGGTTGCCCCAATTTAATGCTGATTTGTTTTATGCGCATGCAGCATATGGACAATATGTTCCTAGCCTAGAAGGGACAATTAATGTGAATTTTATGCTGATGAATCTTGGCGAATTCAAAAGAACAGACTTTAGCGGAAAAGTCCTTAATACTTTTCGCTCTTTCGAGTTTGCATTAGGTTTTGGTTATGGCACTTTGATAGCCGATGATATTGGTGCTGGATTTCAATTAAAATATATTCAATCTAATCTCGGGGCACCTGTCAATGCACAAGGAAGTGGCACTGGCGACGGTATCGGTAGAAGTGTTGCATTCGATTTAGGTATGCTGTGGCGTCCCTCTAATCTTGATCTATTCGGATGGGATATTGGCGATAAATTTGGCTTAGGTTTTAATCTTGCTAATATTGGACCTAAAGTAACCTATTTAAATGTATCTGACCCACTACCAACTACCTTAAGACTTGGTACTTCACTTAAAGTTCTAGAAGATGAATTTAATGAACTAACTTTAGCTGTTGATATCGCAAAATTACTTGTAAGACGCGATAGTTTGGTAAATGATCCTATACCAAAATCATTTATTACTGCTTGGGAAGTTGGTGGAATTGAATCTTCATTCGGTATGGAATATTGGTATGAAAAAGTAGTTGCTTTAAGGGCTGGTTATTTTACAGAGCCTGCTTCTGTAGGTAATAGACGGTTTTTTACCTTCGGTACTGGTATTCGTTATGATGTATTTAATATGGATTTCAGTTTTATCATTCCAACAGAAGAAAATCATCCTTTGGGTAATACAATGAGATTCTCTCTTATTGGTAATATTCCTTAAATAATAAAAAATAAAGAAATTCTTAAAGGGAAATATCTATTAGGTATTTCCCTGTTTTTTTGTCTATTACATGAATACACTTAATCATATCAAATTGCTACTAAACAATTTCTTTTTACAAAAGAATATAATCTTATGGCTATTATTATTAGCTTTTGGTATTCGGGTTTTATTGATTGTAAGTACACATCAACAGCCATTATCTGACGCTTATGATTATCATATATTAGCTTTAAATATTTCAGAGCACGGTATTTTTGGATATGATACTATCCATACTGCATATCGTCCGATTGGATATCCATTTTTATTGAGTGTAGTTTATACATTATTTCCATTTTATAAAGCAGGGCAAATATTTCAATCATTACTAATTGTATGGTCAGGATATTTGATTTATCATATTATTCTCTTCATTAACTCACATAAAAAATCTGCTATAGTGGGGGCTTTTATTTGGCTTTTTATTCCTGTTACAATTGGACAATCCTTATTGCTTTTATCTGAGCCATTATGTACTCTTTTGCTTTTACTAAGTACATACATATTAATTAAAAAAACTAATAAGTATTGGCATTTTATTTCTGGAATAATTCTGGGCTATTCTATCCTTACAAGGCCAACAGCTTTAATTCCCATTATTGTATTATTACTAATTTATCTATACAAAAAGAAATCTTTATATAAACATGTAATACCATCTATTATCATAATGGTCTTAGGGATTCTATGTGCAATTACACCTTGGATGATTAGAAATTATGTTGTTTTTGGTAAACCCCAATTAACAACAAATGGTGGAATAAATTTTTGGATAGGTAATAATGACCAAGCAAACGGATCATATAAATTTACACATGAACCTCCTGAATTAATTAATATCAAAAATGAAATTCAAAGAGATTCAATTGGATATGCATTAGGCCTACAATATATCATAGAAAATCCATTAAAAATCATTGTAAAGATTCCCCAAAAAATAGGATTTATGTGGTCTTCAGATATGTACATGTTATTATCTTTTTTAACAAGTGATACTCATAATAAAAGTTATAAGCAGACAGCTGCTTCTGTGCCATTCCATTTCTCATTATTAGCACTTTTACCTAGTTTAATCTTATTACTATATGGTTGGTATAGCCTTGTTTATGTGGCCTCTACTGAATATGGAAAACTGTCATTATTGTTTATATTCTTATGGACATGTGTGCATATTGTCTTTTTTGGATCTGCTAGATATCATGAGCCCTTATTACCTTTTTTTATTATAGCTATAGCATTATTATCCTTCACTAAAACTACCCATATATCAATCAAATATTATATTCTACCAATTGCACAATGCATATTATTTATTGCAGAGATGATATATATTTATGGTTAATTTTGTTTTATATCATAAAGAATGAATATTCGGTATTAATATATAACCATTCATAAATACCTATTTTAGGTATAAGTATGAGTAGATTTGGCATAGAAATTAATATCAACATATAAAGATCTATTGCATTATTATAAAGCACAAATATGAATCCACCAATTACCATAGAAAGACCAAAGCCTTATTTATTGAAGATAATTTGGCAAGACAAATCAGAATATATAATTCAATTAGAAAAAATGCGTGAGGAATGTCCATGTGCTGCATGCCAAGGGGAGGAAATTATGGGACAAAGAATCTCCTTTGGAATAAAGACATTTTTACCGGGTATGAATGAATTAGAAGCATTAATACCGGTAGGAAATTATGGTATTCAGGCAAATTGGAAGGATGGCCATCATACAGGAATTTATACGTGGGAAAAACTACGTCAATTGTCTGAAAAATATACATTGTCTTTTTCAGATTTAGAGCAATTATCACAAATGGAAGATAATAAACAGTGATGAAAGCACTTCTATTCATATTGTTTGCATGTTCATTTTCTGTATCTATGTATGGTCAAAAGGGTTTTGATCAAAAAGCATTTCAATTATTAGATACATCTTTACTTAAGTTAAAGATGCAAAGAAAAGACTTGTTTATGAATTGGGATGCTATAAGTATAGACAAGCATCGATCATTATTACAAAAACGTCTTTTTGAAAAACCTATGGACATGGGAGATATTGTAAATAACCATGTTCAATTATTTAGTGACTATTCTTCGTCAAATGCAGATAAATGGTTTTCATTGATGCTTAACGATGCAGGTGGAATACAATATAATGCTGCATATCTTTCAGATAATATTTCTGCAACAAAATTAGATGGGATATTGGGTTTAGGATTAGACACGATTTCAAATTTGACTACAGCTTTTGTAATTAGACAATATATTGGGCCTTTGATATCTGCAATACAAAATATGCAAAAATCTAGATTTGAATTATTAAAGAATACATTTTTAGTAAGCCAAGCAGATTCGATAATCATGATTACAAAAGACGGAGAATCTGCAAATCTTTATGAACTTAAAGCAGCTGAGATACAAGGACAATTTGTATCTAAACAATTTTTTAATGAGGCTGAATCTCCTAAAACTATTATTTCTAATGGTTTATCTTTAGCTAGAACATATGAAGGGCTGATTCAAATCAGCAAGGGAATGCATGAAGTATATAAAAACTCATTAGAACCAATAAAAATTAAAACTAAGTATGGAATGATTGCCATTGGAAGTTATGGCGATGATATGTATCAGGGAGATTATATCTTTATTTTAGATCCAGGAGGAGATGATACATATATTCCAATATCTGGTAAAGCACAAGCTTTAACAAAGCCAATACAATGTATTATAGATTTAGGTGGTAATGATAAGTATTTAGGAGGCGATTTCACGATTGCTTCTGGATTATTTGGCGCTGGATTATTGTATGATGTCCAAGGTGATGATTTATATCATTCACATAATTTTTCTCAAGCATCGGGTGTTTTTGGTATTGGATATCTACATGATTATGATGGAAATGATACATATAGAGCTGGTTCAAATACTCAAGGAATGGGTTCTTTTGGAATTGGCTTATTCATAGATGATGCTGGCAATGATACATATACAATAGATGCACATGGACAAGCTTTTGCAGCAACCCAAGGTATTGGTATATTGGCTGATAAGACAGGTAATGATACGTATGTATGTGCAAGCCCTTTTCAAGACTTCTTACGATATGATGCACATTATGAGTCATTTGCTCAAGGAGCAGCATTGGGATATCGTCCGATTGCCTCAGGAGGCTTTGCATTATTGTTGGATTTACGAGGTAATGACACATATATAGCGGATATTTATGCTCAGGGCACAGGTTATTGGTATTCATTTGGGGCATTATATGATGCTGAGGGAGAAGATAAATATCAAGCCTATCAATATGCCCAAGGCTCTGGGGTTCATTTGGCCCAAGGATTATTATGGGATAAGCAAGGTGATGATATATATGTATCTCATGGAGTATCGCAGGGCTGTGGTCATGATATAGCAAGTGGAATATTAGTTGATGAAGCAGGAAATGATAGTTATCAAGCTGAAAGCCTTTCTTTAGGTGCAGGAAATGCAAATGCAATTTCCATATTTTTAGATCTAATAGGAAGTGATTCTTATATAGCTAAAAATACAACGAATACTATGGGATATTCAGATTTCAGAAGAAATTATGGAATGATTGGAATTTTTGCTGATGGAAATGGTGTAGACATATATGGAAGTCAATTAAAAAATAATTCATTCACACTTCAATCTACATTTGGACTTTTTTTAGATCAGGATATTCTACATCCTAGCACATTATCAATTGCAACTACAAATCAAACTAATATCAATGAACCTTTATCACAAAATATTGATAGTTTATTTATTCAAGCATCAGCAGCACCACAAAAATATCAGTACAATGTAATTCCAGCCAGAAATGCATTGATATCAAAAGGAATGGATGCAATATTATTCTTATCTACAAAATTTGGAACAGAATCTCCAAGAGAGAGACTGGCATTAGACTATTTATTGCCAAAGTTATACGAGGCATATGCTGATACAATACAATCTATATTATTAGATTCTTTAGAATCAGAAACATATGCAGTAAAAACTTTTGCATTAGCTATGTGTGGTAAATTGAAAATAAAAAAAGCAATCGAAAATATATATTCTTATACTAATGATCAAGATTGGAGAATCAGAGCCTTGTGTGCTCAACAATTAGGAGAAATTGGAGATACTTCTCATATTATCATAGATACATTAGTACAGTTACTAAATGATACACATCAATCTGTTAGGGCAAGGGCAGCATATTCAATAGGTATATTATTTCCCAGTAATGTATCTCAGATTTTTAAGTCACTTTTACATAAATCAGAATTTCAATTGACAAGAAATAGTGCCATACAAGGGATAATGAATTCAAAAAAGTTGATTACTAATAACTTGCAGATATTGTTTGGGAATGGAGTAAATACAGAAATGAAACTGTATCTATCATCTGCTATAATACTTAAAGACTCAAGCGTAACCGTGAAAGATATATCTACATTGTGTTTAAATCAAGAAATTACAATTAAAAAGGAATTGTATTCTTTAATCCAAAAAGAATATGAATTCAAAAAAGATGCATTCTGGGCTTCTGTAATTGAGAATATTATCAGTAAAGAAAAAGAAATTAACATGCTTGATATATTTAAATTCGAAAAAAAAATAAAGAAAAAGAAAAAATAAATGTTGCTTGGCATGATTTTAGCAGAAAAATTTATGACTGAAAAGTATATTCTGTTGTTTTGACACTAGTGTAAAATATTACACACTTTTATCCACACACTGTTGTGAATGAAGTGCTGGTTTTAAAAAGTTGGAATAGCAATTTGTTCATGCATTATCAAAACTTTATTTGTTATTTTTCATATATTTAGTAAATTAACGTATCGTTTTATAGCCGTTTTACGTAAAAGTTAAAACAAAACTATATGAATTTTATATAAGTCTATATTAATTATATACTTACGTTTTTTCTCTGATATACATATTTTGTATGTTTCTTGCTGAGTGGTAATATTTTTCTCTAAGCGAATTTGTATAAAACCAAAGAAAATCGCATTAGATAAAAGAAATTAGACTATTTATTTTGGAATGATTCTTGCATGCAATAGCTTGCTATGAGCAAAAGCTCAAAGAATTCTGATACTTACTTTTGAAAATTTTATTAAAAAATAGACTCAAATATTGGAGTATTTATGAAAGTTGTTTTAAAAAATGTGATGTTTTCAATGCTTATTCTTTTGGGAATGAGTGTTGCAAGTACATCCATTGTTCAAGCACAGGCGCCAGCTAAAGTTAATTGGCATGTAATTGCTAGTGGTGGTGCAATTAATGTTGCTAGTGGACAATACAGAACTTCTTCTACAATTGGCCAACCTGTTGTTGGAACTGTATCTGCTAATCCTTATAAAATGTATATAGGATTCTGGGGTTTTGCTGGACTAGCGTCTGGTCCTACTGGAGTAGATGATAATACAGGTACTATGGGTTCAAATCCTTTATTATTTAACTATCCTAATCCTTTTGCATATCAAACAACTATCAATTTTATTGTAGAGCAAAGTGCGACTGTATCAATCAAAATTTATGATATGGTAGGTAGAGAAGTAAGAACTTTAGTAAATAATGAGTTTAGAGAAATTGGTGATCATATGGTTACTTGGGATGCCAAAGATGATTCTGGAGCAGACTTAGGAGCCGGCAATTATATATGTGAGATGTCATTAACAAGTGCAGGGGATAATATGAAGTCCCGCATTCCTATGATGTTGGTTAAATAATAACATTGATTTTAAAATTTTAAAATATTATATTTTTTTTTGGAGTTTAGCATGAGAAGAAGTCTCCTTATTGGTCTAGCCGCCTCAAGCGCGCTTGCATTACCAGTTAGCAATGTAGAAGCACAAGTTCCGCGTTTTTTAACCTATCAAGGTGTTTTAACAGATGCAAATAATATTCCTGTCAAAAATGATACATATAATGTAACATTCAGGATTTATGAATTAGAATCTGGTGGAACCCCATTATACACTGAAAATCATGTTGTGCAAACACAGAATGGTTTATTCAGTGCTGTATTAGGTGAAAGAAAGACTTTAGATTTAGCATTTGATAAAGGTTATTGGTTAACAACAACTCCTCAATCAGCTCCAGAGCCAGTAGTAAGAGTACGTCTTACACCGGCTCCTTATGCATTTACAGCAATCAATGCAGATACAGCTAAATTAGCTAAAAGAGCATTAGATGCAGACCATGCAACGAGAGCAGATTTTGCAGCACCAACAGGTGTTGCAGGTGGAGATTTGATTGGTGATTATCCAAACCCAACTGTTAAAGATGGAGCGATAACAACTTCTAAAATTGCTGACGGAGCAATTACCAAGTCAAAACTTTCTGCTAATCTTGAATTTCCTCCATCTGGCCCAGCTAGTGGAGATTTAACAGGTGATTATCCTAATCCAAAAATTGCTGTTAGTGCAGTTAAAACAGATCGTATTGCAGACTTAGCTGTAACACGTCCAAAAATTGCAAATGGCGCAATTGATTCAACTAAAATTGCTGCTGGAAGCATTTCTAATTCAAACCTTGCAGACCGTTCTGTAACAGGAAATAAAATTGCTCTTAGCACAATTACTCCAGAAAATTTAAAAACAACTCCTACCACTGTAGCACCATGGAAACTTCTCATGGGAACAGGCGCTAACTCAATGGAATGGTTAGATGCTCCTACAGCAGCTTTACCTCATACAGCACTTCATTGGGATGGCACTTCACTTGGATGGAGAAAATTAACCCCAAGAACATTTGCAACAGAAACTAATGCAACAGCTAATACAACTGTTGATGTTGGTGCAAATCGTTTATTAGTTGGTATTGATGGTCAAGCTGGTGGACGCCAAGGCTGGTTAAATAATCCTACTTTACGTAATCAAATTTTACGTTTTGATGGTACAGCATTAGCTTGGGCACGTAATGATAGTCTCGCATTTCCAATTGATGCTGATACAACAATTAATCTTTCAACTAGTGTAAATGCAATGTTCCGCTTAACAAATAGCGGTAATGCACCTACAGCAGTTTTCCGTAATCGTAGCACAGCATCTACAGCAAATGCATTAGTTGCAAATCAATTAGATGTTAATGCTACAGCAAGTGCAGTTTCCGTAACTAATGCAGGTACAGCAGCAGCCGTTGGTGTAACTACTACAGGAACTGGAGCTGGTGTTCAAATCAATACTAATACTGGTATTGCATTAGACGCTGCAGTTAGCCCATTCGCAACTGGCCCAGCTGCTAGAATTACACATCCTGGTACTATAGGTTCTGGTATTAATGTAATTGCTAATAATAATACAGTAGGTGCAGGAACAGTAGGTATTGCTGTATCAAATACAACAACATCTGGTTCTGGTATTACAGTAGCCCAAGGTGCTAATAATAATGTAGCTGGTATTGCAGTTACTCACAGTGGATCTGGCGCTGGTGTTACTGCTTCTACAGGTAGTGGTGCAGCAATTAGTGGTACAACATCTGGTACAGGTAATGCAGTAGTTGCAACAGCAAATGGTTCAGGTAATGGTGTTAATGCAACATCTACTTCTGGTTTTGGTGTTAATGCAACAACAACAAATGGTGGTACTGCTGTAAATGCAATAGCAAGTTTAACTGGAACTGGCGTAGCGGCATCTGCAGCTGCAGGCCCAGCAGTTACAGCTACATCTGCTGGTGGCAGAGGTGTTGATGTAACTATTCCTTCAACTAATGCATCAGAAGCTGTAAGAATTACTCAAAATGGTAATGGTGCTGGTATCAGCATTAATAATACAAATACAACTGGTATTTCTGGTAATGGTATTACAGTAAATTCTAATTCAGGTGCAGGAACATCGTCATTTACAGGTACACAAGCAGGTGCAGGTTCTGTTGCTAGCTTAGCAAGCAATGGTCTTGGCACTTCTTTAAATATTACACAAAACCTAGGAATTAATAGTGCTCCTGCAATTAATGTAGACCGCACAGGTTCTGGTACAGGCTTAAATATCAATAATAGTGGTACTGGTACAGGCGCTAATATTGTGATGAGTTCACCAGTTTCTAATAATTCTGGTTTATCAGTAACACATAGTGGTACTGGTTCTGGCGTTTCTGTTACCAAAGCATTTGATAATTCAGGTAATAATAATCCTGGTGTAGAAGTAACTATTTCTGGAACATCTTCAACAGCTCCTGGTATGAGAGTAGTTACAAATGCTAATGCAGACGCTTTAGTAGTAACTCAAAATGGAACTGGACAAAATGCAATTGAAGCTACAAGTGGTACAGCATCTGTTCCAACAGTATTAATTAGTAATACTGCAGCAGGCAATAGATTAGCACTTCGTACAAATGGTAATATTGAAATCAATAGTATCTTAACTACTGGTGATAATAATGTTCAAGTTGGTACTGGAATAACTAATCCATCATCTGGTTTTTCAAATGGTGTTTTTGTAGCTAATCAAGTTGGTGGTGGTTTACAAGTAGGTGCTAATGCATCAAGAATGACAGTAGATGCACAAACAGGTGCAACAAATATTGGTGGAACTCTTGGAGTTACAGGTGCAACAACCTTAGCTGGTGCAACTACAATCAATAATACAACTACTGTTAATGGAACTACAAATCTTAATGGTAATACTAATGCTATTGCATCATCATTAATACAACCAACAGTAACTATTACAAATACAAATGCAGGTGGACCTGCATTAAGTGTTTCTGGTAATACTACATTTGGTGGTAATACAACAGTTACTGGTAATACACAAGTAAATGGTAATTCATCAGTTAGTGGAAACTTAAGTGTTGGTGGTACTTTACAAGCGCTTCAAACATTATTCACAAGTAATGTTGCAGATCCTGGTTCATCATTAGAAGCAAGAAATACAGGTACTGGCCGTGCATTTACAGCTGGTGCTCAAAGTGGAAGTGCAATTGTTGCTTCTAATTCAAGTGCAACTAATGGAACTATTATTGCATCTAATGGTAATGCTACTGGTAATGCAATTCAAGTTACTGGTGGTAATGTAACATTAAACAGCAATAGCAATTTGATTGTAGGTGGTAATGAATCAGTTACTGGTAATTCTACTGTAGGTACAAACTTAATAGTTGCTGGAACAGCAACAGTTGCTGGTTTAACTACATTAAATGGTGGTGAAACTGTTAATGGACCTACAAGTATTACTGGTACAACAAGTATCAATACTGGTGGAACATCAAATACATCAATTGGTAATTCTACTGGCACATTATCTTTAACTGGAAATACAACTTTAACAGGTAATGAAACAGTTACTGGTAATGTTAGCATTGCTGGTAATACTACAATTACAGGTGCAAGTTTACATACTGGTGCAGCTACCTTTAATGGTCCTACTACAGTAAATAATACAACGAATATTAATGGTCAAACAGTAGTTGAGGGTGCAACAAGAATTAATGCACTTAACACATCTGCTGCAAATAATACAGATATTGGTAATACTGGTGATTTGTTAACACTTAGTGGCGCTACTATTTCAATGACAGGTAATACAACATTAACTGGAAATGAAACAGTAACTGGTAACTTAAGTGTAGGTGGTACATTAACAGCATTACAAACAATATTTACATCTGGTGTAGCAGATCCTGGTGCATCATTAAAAGCAGAGAATACATCAACAGGAAAAGCATTCCAAGCAGTAGCAGCAACAGGTAATGCAGTTGATGCATCTAATACCAGCACAACTCAAGCAGCGATTGTTGCTAAAAATGCTGGTTTAGGTGGTAATGCAATCCAAGTAACTGGTGGTAATGTAACATTAAATGCAGGTAGCAATTTGAATGTAGGTGGTACAACCACAGTAACAGGTGCTACAACATTAAATGGCGCAACAACAGTAAATAATACATTAGATGTTAATGGAACAACAACAATCAATAATGGTGCTGCAGAAGGCAATACTACAATTGGTAATGGTTCTAATACATTAACATTATCTGGTAATACAGTAGGCATTAATGGTGTAACTAATATAACTGGTGCTACAACAATTACAGGCAATGAAACAGTTACAGGTAATGTATCAATTGGTGGTACTGTAGTAGGTGGAAACACAACAGTAGGAACACTAAATGCAGGTACTTCATCATTAGGCGCTACATCTGTTGGAGGTACATTAAATGTAACTGGTAATTCAACATTAACAGGTACAAGTACTCATACAGGCGCAGCAACATTTAATGGTGGAATCACCTCAATTGGTGGTGCATCAATTAATACAGCATCCAATAGCGGTGCAACAATTATTGGTAATTTGAATAATGCAGTGAATGTTAATTCAACAACATTTGATGTAAATGGCGCAACAACAATAAATACAACAGCCAATGATGGTATCACTACTATTGGCAATACAGCAGATGCCCTAACATTAACAGGTGGATCAGTAGGTATCAATGGTGCAACAACCATTACTGGTGCTACAGGGATAGTTGGAAATACAACAATTACAGGTAATGAAACTGTAACTGGTTCATTAAATGCAGGTGCAACAACAGTAGCATCAGAAGTAGTTAATGGAACAGAAACAGTAACTGGTTTAGCAACCATGAATGGTGGTGCAACAGTAAATGGTGCAACTAATCTAAATGGCGCAACCACAGTTGTAGGTACAACAAATGTTAATGCAACAGGTAATAATAATACAACAATAGGTAATGCAACTGGTATCGTTACTCTTAATGGTAATTCCACAACAACAGGAATTGACATTAATGGTGTAACCAATATTAATACAGGTGCAGCAGAAGGAAATACATCAATTGGTAATAGTGGCAATACAGTAGGCATTACTGGTGCAACTACAATTACAGGTGCCACAGGAATAGTAGGAAATACAACAATTACAGGCAATGAAACTGTAACTGGTTCATTAAATGCAGGTGCAACAACAGTAGCATCAGAAGTAGTTAGTGGAACAGAAACAGTAACAGGTTTAGCAACCATGAATGGTGGCGCGAATGTAAATGGCGCAACCAATTTAACTGGTGTTACAACAGTAGCAGGTAATACAAGTATTAACTCTACATCTAGCTCAGGAACTACCACAATTGGTAATGGTAATAATACACTTATTGCCAAAGGTAGTACAGTAGATGTATCTGGTACAACAACAGTAAATACAACAGCTGCTTCAGGTGCAACCTCCATAGGTAATACAGGAAATATCTTAACATTAAAAGGTAGTTCATTAGGTATTACAGCCCCAACAACAATTACAGGTAATACAACAATTACAGGTAATCAAACAGTGACAGGCGATGTAAGTGTAGGTGGTACATTAACAGCATTACAAACAATATTTACATCTGGTGTAGCAGATCCAGGTGCATCATTAAAAGCAGAGAATACATCAACAGGAAAAGCATTCCAAGCAGTAGCAGCAACAGGTAATGCAATAGAAGCCTCAAATTCAAGTACAACAAAAGCAGCCATCTTAGCAAGCAATGCAGGTGTAGGTGGTAATGCAATCCAAGTAACTGCTGGCGATGTAAAATTAAATGCAGGTAGCAATTTGAATGTAGGTGGTACAACCACAGTAACAGGTGCTACAACATTAAATGGCGCAACAACAGTAAATAATACATTAGATGTTAATGGTATTACAACAATCAATAGTGGTGCTTCAGAAGGCAATACAACAATTGGTAATGGTTCTAATACATTAACAATGTCTGGTAGTACAGTAGGCATTACTGGTCCAACTACAATCACAGGTGCAACAGGTATAGTAGGTAATACTACAATAACAGGTAATGAAACAGTTACAGGCACATTGGTTAACACTGGTGCTACTACACTTAATACTAGTTTATTAGTCAACGGACCAACAACAGTTAACGGTACCACAACATTAAATAATCAATTATTGGTTACAACGAATGGTGCAGTGATTGATGGTAGTCTTGTTGTAAATACTGGATTAACTACTACTAGAGAAGGTTTAGTAGCATTAACATCTGGTAGCAGTGTATTAGCATTAAATGTTGAGGGTGGAACTCAAATTAATCGTGTTTTAAGTGCAGGTAAAACAGACATTGGAAATGCTGGAAATACAACTGATATCCGTGGTAATGGACTTACATTAAATACAACAATTCCGACTGGAACCGGCACAGGAGCAAGTACCACAATTGGTAATAGTGCAAGTACCTTAACATTAACAGGTGCTACAGTAGGCATTAATGGAGCAACAACAGTAACAGGTTCTGAAACAGTAACAGCTAACTTAAGTGTTGGTGGCACTGGAACAATTGCTGGAAACACTGCAATTGGAGGTACATTAAATGTAACTGGTAATTCAACATTAACAGGTACAAGTACTCATACAGGCGCTGCAACATTTAATGGTGGAATCACCTCAATTGGTGGTGCATCAATCAATGTAGCATCAAATAGTGGTAATACAAACATTGGTAATTTGAATAATGCCGTGAATGTAAATGCAACAACATTTGATGTAAATGGTGCTACAACAATAAATTCAACAGCTAATGATGGCATAACAACTATTGGTAATACAGCTGATGCATTAACATTAACAGGTAATACAGTAGGTGTTAATGGCGTAACAACAGTTACTGGAAATACTTCAATAAATACTGCTGGTGCTGGAAATACTAATATTGGAAATACAGGCAATGTAACAGTTGCTGGTACAAATATTAGCGTATCTGGCGCAACAAATGTATTGGGTGCAACAACAATTAATACTTCTGGTGCAGCTGCTACTCAAATTGGTAATAGCTTATCGACAGTGTCATTGAATGGTGGTACAAATACATTAAGCGGTACATCAAATGTTATTACAGGAACAACAAATACCATTACAGGAACAACGAATGTTAATACAACTGGTACAAATAGTACTTCAATTGGTAATGTAACAGGCGGTGTAACTGTAACAGGTACTACTGTTGGTGTAACAGGTGCTACTTCAATAAATACAACAGGCAATGCAAATACTTTAATTGGTAATACAGGTAATGTCACAATTACAGGGACAACTAATACAGTTAATGGCGCAACAAATATTAATGGTGTAACTACTATTAATGATGGTGCTGCAGAAGGTAATACAACTATTGGAAATACCGGCAATACATTAACTATGATAGGTGGTACAGTAGCTGTTAGTGGTACAACAAATATCAATACAACAGGTGCTTCAAATACAACTATTGGAAATACTGGCAATGTTACAATTAATGGTACAACAAATACAATTAATGGTACAAATGCTATTAATGGTACAACTACTGCAACAACTAGTGCTTTAAATACAAATACCTTAATTGTAAATAATAATGACAATGCAGGTTCTGGCGAAGCAATTAAAGCAACTGCAATCACAGGTTCTGCAATTGAAGGTGATAATAATAGCCCAACTGCAGCAACATTAGACTTACACAATATTCATGTTTCTGGTATTGCATTAAAAGCAATAGGTGATGTGAATATCAGTGGTGCTTCTAGTGATTTAACAGTAGGTGGAAATACTACATTAACAGGAACATTAGTAAATACAGGTGCAACTACCTTAAATACAAGTTTAGCGGTAAATGGTCCAACAACTTTAACAGGTATAACAACCGTTACTGGAAATACTTCTATTAATGCAACAGGTGCAGGTAATACCTCCATAGGTAATACAGGCAATGTTTCCATAAATGCTACCAATACAACAATTACATCATCAGGTGTAACCACAGTAGCTGGTAATCAAACAGTAACTGGAAATCTAAGTGTTGGTGGTACATTACAAGCGCTTCAAACAGTATTTACAAGTAATACAGCAGGTAATACATTAACAGCAGAAAACACAGCGACTGGTACTGGATTTAGAGCGATTGCAGTTACAGGAACAGCAATTAATGCTTCAAATAATAGTGCAATCAGCCCAACAGTTACCATAGCAAATGCTAATACCACACAAGATGCATTAAGTGTAACAAGTGGTAATGTAACATTAAGCGGTGGAAGTGATTTAACACTTGGTGCTGGAAGTAATTTAACAGTAGGTGGTAATTCAAGTGTTACTGGCAGTGAAACAATTGCAACTAACTTAAGTGTTGGTGGAAATGCAACTATAACAGGAAGTGCAAATGTAAATGGTGGTGCAACTGTAGTTGGTGCAACAAGTATCAATGCAACAGGTGCTGCCTCAACAACAATTGGCAATACAGGTAATGTAACAATTACAGGAACAACCAATACAGTAACAGGAACAACCAATAATGTAAATGGCGCAACAAATATTAATGGTATAACAACTATTAATGATGGTGCTTCAGAAGGAAATACAACGATTGGTAATGCATCTAATTCAATTACAATGGTTGGTAATGCACTTGGTGTAACAGCTCCAACAACAATCACTGGTTTAACAACAATCAGCAATAGCACAAATAATGTTGTTGTTGTAAATGCTAATTCTACTGCACCAAATGTAGGTGTCACAGTAAATCAAGCAGGTGTTGGTACAGGTTTATCAGTAAGCCGTACAAGCACAACAAGTGTTGCCCCAGCTGTTTCAATCAGTTCATTAGCAACAGGTGCAAATGGTACAGCATTAGAAGTATCATCAGCAAATACAGGATATTCATCTACGATAAATAATACAAATACTGGATCTACAAATGCAAGAGCAATGAACATTACAAGCAGTAATGATAATGGCTCTGGAACTGCAAAAGCAGATTATTCTACAGTAAGAATTGCAAATAGTGGAGCAGCTGGTAAATATGCATTACAAACATTTGGTAATGTACAGGTTAACAGCTACTTAGAAGGGACTACAGTTTCCGGAAATAATATTCCATTATTCCAATTAGGAAATGAACTAAACCATGCAGGTATAACAGGTGGTGGAACAATGAGTGGTTTAATTATCGGTTCAGATAATCAAACTTCAAGAACAAGAATGTATTATAATTCAACAACAGGAAACTTTGTTGTTGGACCAAAAATATCTGTAACTACTCAAGATTTCTTTAAAGTCGATCCAGTTAATTCGAATGTATCAATAAATAATACTGGTAGCAGCAGTTCTGGAAATGTTTTGGACATTGTTTCAAATAGCTCAAATAATCTTTCACGTGCATTTACAATTAGTCAAGGTGCAGCAGCAGCTTCATCTTCACAACCACTTGTAGAATTTACACGTCTAACTGCTGGTGGTGGAGCAGTATTATCAGTTGTTTCACAAGTACCTAATACAAATGAATCAACCTATGCTTTTGAAGTTAATGCAAATTCAGCACAAGCTGGTGGTGCAATTGGTGCAACAGTTAACAATGCAAATGCAGTAGCAGCTGAATTACGTAACTTAATTACTGGTGGAGTAGCTTTAAGTGTACCATTAGGTCAAACAATATTAGGTTATGATGTTGATGGCGCCACACCTTATATTCAAACATCATTAAGAGTAGAAAATAATGATTCAGTAGCACCAGGATTTCCAACTGCATTATTTAATAATGCAAGAGGTGCAGCAAGTACAGCTATCAGTATTACAGGTGGTGGTATATCAGTAACAGGTGGTGGTGATGTAACTCTTGGTACTGGAAGTGATTTATCAGTAGCAGGCAATACTACATTAACTGGTAATACAACAGTTGGTGGCAATTTGAGTGTAGGTGGTACATTAACAGCAGCAACTACAGTATTTACAAGATCAACAAATGGTGGTTATGCTTTAAGAGCAGTAAATACAGATAATACAGCAGATCCAGCTGATACAGGCCATGCATTTAATGCAGAAGCGCTATCAGGTAGAGCAATTGTAGCTACAAGCTCAGGTAGTGAGCCAACAGTAATGATTACTAATTCAGGTGCAGGTAATGCAATCACAGCAAGTGGTCCAGTAAGTATTACAGGTGCAACAACAGTAACAGGTTCAGAAACAGTAACAACTAACTTAAGTGTAGGTGGAACTGGAACAGTTACAGGTGCAACATCACTTGGTAATACATTAAATGTAACCGGTGCAACAACATTAGCAAGTACATTAAATGCACAAGGCGTTATCAGTAATTCAACTGGAAATGTAACGATCACCGATGCAACAGATATTACAGGTTCAACTACAGTAGTAGGCGCAACAAATATTACAGGTGCAACTACAGTAGTAGGTGCAACAAATATCAATGCAACTGGTGCAGCAAATACAACAATTGGTAATACTGGTACATTAACCTTAAATGGTACAACAGTAGGTATCAATGGTGCAACTACAGTAACAGGAACAGAGTCAGTAACATCTAACTTAAGTGTTGGTGGTACAGCAACTGTAGCTGGTGCAACAACATTATCAAGTACATTAAATGTAACTGGTAATACAACAGTTAGTGGTTCAGAGACAGTAAGTGGTGCATTAGCAGTAGGTGGTGCAGTATCAAGTGCATCAACATTTACATCAAATGCAGCAGCAGCATCAACAGTAACGATAACAAATTCAGATAATACTCTTCCAGGTGCAAGCACAGGCTTAACCTTGACATCCAATAGTGGTAAAGCACTTGTTGCAACAGCAACTGATCAACAACCTACAGCAACCTTCTCAAATACAGGTACTACAGTTAATGGTGGTAATGCGATATCAGCAACAGCAGCTGGTAATACAACAACATTATCAGTATCAAATACAGGAGCAGGTAATGCAATCACAGCAACTGGCCCTGTTACTATTACAGGTGCAACTACAGTAGTAGGTGCAACAAATATCAATGCAACTGGTGCAGCAAATACAACAATTGGTAATACTGGTACATTAACCTTAAATGGTACAACAGTAGGTATCAATGGTGCAACTACAGTAACAGGAACAGAGTCAGTAACATCTAACTTAAGTGTTGGTGGTACAGCAACTGTAGCTGGTGCAACAACATTATCAAGTACATTAAATGTAACTGGTAATACAACAGTTGGTGGCAATTTGAGTGTAGGTGGTACATTAACAGCAGCAACTACAGTATTTACAAGATCAACAAATGGTGGTTATGCTTTAAGAGCAGTAAATACAGATAATACAGCAGATCCAGCTGATACAGGCCATGCATTTAATGCAGAAGCGCTATCAGGTAGAGCAATTGTAGCTACAAGCTCAGGTAGTGAGCCAACAGTAATGATTACTAATTCAGGTGCAGGTAATGCAATCACAGCAAGTGGTCCAGTAAGTATTACAGGTGCAACAACAGTAACAGGTTCAGAAACAGTAACAACTAACTTAAGTGTAGGTGGAACTGGAACAGTTACAGGTGCAACATCACTTGGTAATACATTAAATGTAACCGGTGCAACAACATTAGCAAGTACATTAAATGCACAAGGCGTTATCAGTAATTCAACTGGAAATGTAACGATCACCGATGCAACAGATATTACAGGTTCAACTACAGTAGTAGGCGCAACAAATATTACAGGTGCAACTACAGTAGTAGGTGCAACAAATATCAATGCAACTGGTGCAGCAAATACAACAATTGGTAATACTGGTACATTAACCTTAAATGGTACAACAGTAGGTATCAATGGTGCAACT
>BJGZ01000013.1:0-24481 GCA_014191195.1 Chlorobiota bacterium | reverse complement strand
TATTACAGGTGCAACTACAGTAGTAGGTGCAACAAATATCAATGCAACTGGTGCAGCAAATACAACAATTGGTAATACTGGTACATTAACCTTAAATGGTACAACAGTAGGTATCAATGGTGCAACTACAGTAACAGGAACAGAGTCAGTAACATCTAACTTAAGTGTTGGTGGTACAGCAACTGTAGCTGGCAATGCAACTGTTAGTGGAAATTTAAGTGTAACAGGTACATTAACTTCTGGAACTACAGCACATTCAGGAAATGTAACTAGTCCAAATTCTGTACTATCGGCTACAGTAACTGGTGGTGGCACTGGCCATGCATTTACAGGAACAGCAATTACTGGTAATGCAATTATTGCTTCAAATGCAAGTAATACAAATGCAACTATACTAGCATCTAATTCTGGTACAGCAACCGTATTATCTGTAACTAATTCTGGTGGCGGAAATGCAATCACAGCAAGTGGTCCTGTAAGTATTACAGGTGCAACAACAGTAACAGGTTCTGAAACAGTGACATCTAACTTAAGTGTTGGTGGCAATGCAACAGTTAATACTGGATTAACAGTTACTTCTGGTGGTGCAACAATTACAGCAGGTGGCTTAACAGTAAGTGCTGGTGGTGCTAATATCACAGGCGCAACAACTCTTAATAATACATTAGCAGTTACTGGAACAGCAACTGTAACTGGTGCTTCAGCACTTAATGGTGGTTTAGATGTTAATGGCGCCACAACAATAAATACAACAAACGGTGATGGAACTACATCAATTGGTAATTCAACTCAAGCTTTAACATTAACAGGCACTACAGTTGGTATTAATGGTACAACAACAATTACAGGCAATACAACTGTAACTGGTACAGAATCAGTAACATCTAACTTAAATGTTGGCGGAACTGGTACAATTGCATCCGGTTTAACAGTTACTTCAGGTGGTGCTACAATCACAGCAGGTGGTTTAACTGTAGGTGCTGGTTCAGCAAGTACAATTAATGGTACTACAATAACAGTTAATCCATCAGTATTACTTAATGTTACTGGCCCAACAACTATTACTGGTGCAACTAATGTAATTGGCTCAGAAACAGTATCTAATAATTTAAGTGTTGGTGGAACAGCATTAGTTACTGGAGCAGCAACATTTAATGGTGGAACTACAACAACAAGTGGTGCATCTATAAGCGGTGCAACTACTATAAATACAGGTGCACTTTCAGGTGCAACAACAATTGGTAATACAAGTAATCTTGCAACAATAAATGCAAGTACATTCGATGTAAATGGCGCAACAACAATTAATATTGGTGGTTCTGATGGCGCAACAACAATTGGTAATACATCTGATGCATTATCTTTAACAGGTATTACTGTTGGTATTAATGGTGCAACAACTGTTACTGGTAATACTACAGTGACAGGAACAGAATCAGTAACATCTAACTTAAGTGTTGGTGGAACAGCAACTGTTGCAGGTAATGCTACAATAAGTGGTAATTCTACAATAACTGGTACAAGCTTACATACAGGTGCTTCTACATTTAATGGTGGAATTACTAATAATGGTAACCTTGCTGCAGTTGGCGGAACAGCAACAGCGATTACAGCCTCTACAAATCATGCTTCAAATCCTACTGTAACAATTGGAAATACTGGCGGTGGTAATGCATTAAACATTACTCAAGGTAATGTAAGTATTACCGATAACTTATCAGTAACAGGAACATTGTCTTCAGGTGCATTAAGCCCAGCTTCATTAAATGTTACAGGTAATACAACAGTAGGTGGTACTTTAAGTGTAACTGGAAACAGTACATTAACCGGTACAAGCCTTCATACAGGCGCTGCAACATTTAATGGTGGAACAACAACTACAAATGGTGCATCTATAAGTGGTGCAACCACAATTAATACTGGTGCAGCTTCAGGTGTCACAACAATAGGTAATACAACTAGTGCATTAGGTTTATTAGCTAATGCAGTTACAATTACAGGTGCAACTACAATAGGTGGTAATACAACAGTAACAGGCACAGAATCAGTAACATCTAACTTAAGTGTTGGAGGAACTGGTACAATTGCAACTGGATTAACAGTAAGTGCTGGTGGTGCAACAATTACAGCAGGTGGTTTAACAGTAAGTGGTGGTGGTGCTAATATAACAGGTAACACCACAGTAACAGGAACAGAATCAGTAACATCTAACTTAAGTGTTGATGGAACTGGAACTGTAACTGGTGCAACATCACTTGGTAGTACATTAGCAGTAACTGGTGCAACAACATTATCAAGTACTTTAAATGTAGCTGGTAATGCAACAGTATCAGGAACAGAATCAGTAACATCTAACTTAAGTGTTGGTGGAACTGGAACTGTAACTGGTGCAACATCACTTGGTAGTACATTAGCAGTAACTGGTGCAACAACATTATCAAGTACTTTAAATGTAGCTGGTAATGCAACAGTATCTGGTGTTATGGATAAAGCAAATCAAAGTATACAAAATATTGGTGCTGCTGGTACAGACTTCTCTGCATCTGGTGGTTTAACTTTAGCAGATGGATTAGTTGTTAGTGCTGGTGGTGCAAATGTTACAGGAAATATAACTACTTCCGGTAATGTGGTTGCTTCAAGTAATGCAGATATCAGAGGCATTATAACTAATACAACTGGAAATTTAACTTTAACTGATGCCAATATTGATATTAATGGTATTTCTACATTTACAGGTGCTTCGGTTATGACAGCAGCTAATGATGTGGTAGCATTAACAGTTGCTAATACCGGAGGTGCTGCTTACCCAACAATTACTGCTGGTAATGCTGGTACTGGAAGAGCTTTAAGACTTTCAGACGGTGGTATGAATATCGTTCAAGACGGTATGAGTGTAGTTGGCACTACTGAAGTTAACATAGCTGCTGGTAATGGTAATACAAGTATCGGTAATACAACTGGTGTTCTTACATTAACAGGTACTACTATAAACATCAATGGATCACCAAATATTTCTTCTAATCTAACTGTAGGCGCAAATCTAAATGCTGGTAATACTACCGTTGGAACATTACAAGCAGGTAATGCAACATTAACAGGTACTGCATCAATAGCAAGTACTCTTGATATGACTAATGATCCTATTGAAAATATTGGTCATGTAAATACAGATTTCCTAAGTACAGGTGGTTTGAATTTAGCAGGTAGTCTAACAGTTACCGGAGCATCTGCTCAAAATATTGATGTAACAAATGGTATTTCTACATTTACAACTACAGCTACTACAGGTGTTGCGCTATCGGCAATTGCTAATCTCTCAACAAGTGGTGGTGCTTTATATGCAGTAGTTAATCATGTAAATGCAACTGCTGCTGAATTTAAAAATACTACAACTAGTGGAGTTGCTGTAAGAGTATCAGAAGGTTCATTATACTTAGAATCTGGCTCTAGACTAAAAGGTGAAATTATTGCAGTAAATACAAATAACCTAATAGATGGAAATGCATTAGTGTATAACTATACTGGTGCTGCTAATACATTAGCAGCTGCTACATTTAGTGCTGGAACAGCTGGTACTATTATATATGTAGTATGTGATAATGTTCAAGCTCTTTATACTTTCGCTGCATATGAAGTAGCAGTATTTGTTTACTCAGGTGGTGCTTGGAGATTAGTAAGTATGTAATCTTACAAACAATTAAAAAAGGCCACTTCGGTGGCCTTTTTTTTTATATGCCAAAATGTACAATTAATGTATATAGCGAAAAACAAATATATTTCCAGTAAATAATGACAAAATGATTGTGTTCTATGAAGATATCTAGTTTTATCATAGTATGTCTAATTGCATTGCAATTCTATATACTGCAATCTCAGACTATTGATGTATCAAAATGGACAGTAGAGACATCGCTATATTCAACAAATGTGGCCTTATTTATCCCATCTATGAAATCAATATGTATAGGAACTAGTGGTGGTTTAATTATAAAAGATGATAAGGATTCAGTTTCTATATATAGAACCAATAATGGATTGCTTAGCTCTGATATATCAGCATTAGGATATGATTCATTAAAAAAACAATTATGGGTAGGTGCTTCCGATGGAAGTATTGATATTCTTGATTTTACTTCTCAAACGTGGAAACATATAACAGATATTAAAAGCACTAATTCTTTACCTAAAAAGAGGATTAAATGCTTTTTATTTAGTTCAAAAGCAATTTTTATAGGTGGAGATTTTGGCCTTATTTCTTATGACCAAAATTATGCTCCTGGAGACTATGTAGAAAAAATAGGAACTATAACTCAAGGTACTGCAATTACATCTTTACAAACAATTAAAGATACATTGTGGGTTACAACAGAAAAGGGGGCTGGTAAAATTTGGATGGGTGTAACTTCTATGAGAGAATCTGAAAAATGGACAGTATATACCAAAAATGGCTTGGCAGACTCTTCATTAATTGGCTCTATAGTAAAAGATGATATACTCTATTTAGCAACTGTAAAAGGTATCAGTAATTATCAAAATGGAGTATGTACATTAATTGATACCAAAGGAAATCAAAAAATTAATAGTATCAGCTTGCAGGGGAATCGTGTAGTTTATGGAGATGATATTCAAGTATATGCTCTGGATGATAATCAAGTAATTCCAGGTTCAGATAATCATGGTATACTAACTGGACATAGCTCAAGTTCAGATAATACTTCAATTCTGTCACTAAAATCTGGTGGCATTATTATCTTAAAAAATAGTATTTCAAAAAAATATATTCCCAATTCGCCAAAGTCAAATCTCTTCCTATTCTTAGCCATTAGTTCTAATGGTTATCTGTGGTCGGGAGCCCAAGATGACAGACCCCAAGGGTTTTACACATTTGGGGATAATATGTGGAAAAACTATTCTAATACAACCAATCCCGACTTTGCTTTTAATGGTTTTCACAAAGCTAGTGCTATGAGTGATGGCAGTATATGGTTAAGCAATTGGGGTGGTGGAATTGTTCAAGCCAAGCCTAATACTGATACAAGTTTTACTTATACTGTGTATAATACCACAAATTCTCCATTATTGGGCATTGGTGGCGGTGGATATGTAGTTACAGGCAAGGCAGCCGAAGATAGAAATGGTACAGTATGGTTTCCAAATTATGATGATGCAGGAGAAATTGGTCCTGTCTTAATTTTTAAAAAGAAAGATGGAACATTTGGCTCTTATAAAAATGGATATAATCCTGTTGAAAGAAAATATTCGGTTTGTGCCATTGATAATAATTCTACAAAATGGTTAGGCAGCAGAAATGGTTTAGGACTTTTATATTTTAATGATAAAAACACTGCAGACTTAAATGATGATATATGGAATAAACTAAATACAAGCAATTCTAATATTTTGGATGATATCATCAAAGTAATAGTCAAAGATAATAATGGCGTATTGTGGATTGGGTCTTCTGGTGGATTAAATGCAATCTATAATCCATCAATTATCCTACAAGGAAAAAATCCATCAATTGTTAAAGTATCTGTTATTTCAAGCTTAAATGTAAATGATATAGCAATAGATGCAGTTAATAATAAATGGATAGCCACTACAAATGGCGTCTATGTACTGAATGAAGATGGCACAGAAATCCTAAAAAGGATAGATATGACAAATGCACCCTTAGAAACAAATGATATCAAAGCACTTACATTAGATAATGCATCAGGAAAAGTATATATAGGTACAGAATTAGGATTATTAATCGGACAAACAACCATTATCAATCCAGAAACTGACTATTCATCATTAACTTGCTATCCGCAACCTTTTGACCCAAATACTGGAAATACACTATTAATTAAAGGCTTAGCACCAGAAAGCGCAGTACATATAGTTACTCCATCTGGAATGCCAGTAATATCATTATATACTAAAAGCGGCTTAATTAATTGGGATGGTAAAGATGATTCTGGAAATATAGTGCCACAGGGAGTATATATAATATTAACACAATCAGGAACTACAAACAAAGCAGGATTTACAAAATGCACTATTAAGTATAGATAATATTGCATGAAAAAATAATGTAAATTGTTAGTGCTTTTTAGAAAAAGATACATTTTTCTTGATTAACACTTCTTTTCCTGCTATCAACAGCATGTTAAAACAATCATCCTATATTTTTTTGATAAGTGTCATTATATGTAGTGTTTTTATTCAAAAAAACAATATACAAGCACAAAATCAAGATACAATTCGAATACCTAGCGATATCTCTTATGGTGTATATTCTGGGATTGGCACAGGATTTCATTCGGGTGGTTTTAGCAAGTTTCAGGGAATACCAAGCTGTTGTCCTATATATGATGCAACATCAGCTTTAGGCAGTAGTACTGGATTTCTTATAAAGAAGAGATTGAATACAGTTTCCTATCTTAGTTTGAGAACCGGTTTTAATGGAATGGGGGCAGATTTTACTGCAGAACAAATCCAATATGTCAATAATAATGGCAATATCAGTACTGCTACACTTACACATACTTTAGAAACTAGTATTGCACTAATATCAGGTTCATTATCATATGGTATGAATGTTAAAGATATATCTATAGATGCAGGTTATTGGTTTGGTATACCTATTTCAGCAACTTTTTATCAAAAAGAGACAGTATTTCCTGGAACATTTACAAATGGTTCTAGGATTAGAAATGAAATTAGTGCTTCAATTCCAGAAGTACCAAGCTTAATACATGGAATACAAGCAGGTATTCATTATTCTATACCAATAAATAATCAAGGTACTTTATTTTTAAAGCCAGAATTAACAGTATTACAAACTTTGGGCTCTATCTCTGGTACTTTAGCATGGAATACTTTACAGTTAAGAGGTGGAATATCTATTTTATGGAATGATATTACCCTGAAATTGCCTCCGCCATTACCACCTCCGCCGCCACCACCAATAGTAATAACTAAACCAATTCCACCATTAGCAGTTTCACTTAAGGTTTCTGGTGATATCAATAATCAATTACAACCATTATCTGCCTTAAAAGTAGAAGAAATTGTTCATTATGAAACACAGCCACTTCTTCCATATATTTTCTTTGATGAAATGCAATCATCACTTCCATTACGTTATAAACAGCTCAATACATATCAAGCACAAGTATTCTCAGAACAAGAATTAGTTCCATTACAAACGGTAGAACGTTATTATCATACGATTAATCTGGCTGGTAAGAAGTTAAAAGAAAATCCTGCATTATCAATTGAACTTCGAGGATGTGCATCAGGAATTGGAAATGAAAAAAACAATAAAGAAATAGGTAAGCAAAGAAGTGAAACTATTGCTACATATCTTAAAGATATATGGAATATTTCTCCAAACAGAATACGCATAAGTTTCAGAGAAATTCCAGAAAATCCATCTAATAATTCTTATCCAGAAGGCCAAGCCGAAAATAGAAGAGTTGAACTTATCTTAAGTGATCCATCTTTATTCGAAACAATTATCTTAAATGATACGATAAGAGCTATAAGTCCATCGAAAGTGATTGTAGAACCCAAAATAGTTTCTGGACCAAGCATCAGACAATGGCGCATGAGTATTTTTACAGAATCTGGCCAAAATCAATTCGATAGCAATGGTATTTTTCAAATAGAATCAATATTAGAATGGAAACCAGACTTTGCAATGCTTCCAAGAACAAAAGATTCTGTAATATTTAGATTTAATGTCATTGATTCTCTTAGTAGAAGTATGAGTGCATATTGGAATATTCCTTATGACTATATTTCTGCCAGAATCAGTAGGAATACTTTGCAAAAAGGGACAAAGCAATTAAAAACATATTCTTTGATTCTATTTGATTTTGACAAAGCATATTTAGACCCAAGAAATGCAAGACTCCTTTCTAATATCATTAAAGAAATACCTGAAGATGCTACAATATCAATTGTTGGTGCAACAGATATTTATGGTAATGAAGACAGAAATAGACAATTGGCTCAAGAAAGAGCTAATACTGTTAGCAATACCATCGGACTTAAAACCACATCAATAAAAGGAATTCCAGGATATAAAAAATATCCTAATGATGTACCAGAAGGTAGATTTTACAATAGAACAGTAGAAATTACGGTAGAAACCGGCGGTAATTAAACCTATATATCTTCAAGATATCTAAAGCATTATTATGTATTAAGGAATAGTTTATGAAGGTTTTATATGCTGTATTATGTGTTTGCTTAAATGCACATATGTATTCTCAAACCTATGATTTTTCATTGGTAGATAAAATACTTCAAGATTCATTGCAAAATATAGCTGGATATGGTGGAGGTTGCGGGCTTGTTCTTATGAAAGATGGAAAAGAAATCTATTCTAAATCATTTTCTTTGCCCGGAAAATCATATACAGTTAATAAATTTGTTCCAATTGCATCATCTTCTAAATGGCTTGCTTGTGGTGTAGTAATGGGATTATTGCAAGATGGTATATGGACATTAGAAGATTCGGCAGGAAAATATTTACCCAATCTTGATGGCGATAAAGCAAGGATGACAATCAGACAATTATTTTCTATGACAAGTGGGATAAAAGAGGATGGGAATGGGGTTGAAGATAGTATTCTCAGAAATAATGATATCACTTTAGATTCTGCAGTAAAGCAAATACTAGCTTTACCTTTGGCAACTAAACCAGGTGGAAGCATGGCCTATGGCGGAAGGGGAATGCATATTGCAGGTAGATGTGCAGAAATTGCATCAGGAATTCCTTTAGAAACAGGTCAGGCATGGAATAGCTTATTTAGTAAATATGTGAGTACACCATTAGGATTAAAAGTTACACAGTATTTACCCGGCAAAAATCCAGGAATTGCAGGAAGTGTTGCTTCTAATGCTAAAGAGTATTCTGTATATCTTCAGATGATTATAAATAATGGAAAACATGCAGATAAGCAGATAATTAGTAAAGAAATTATTTCAGAAATGAAAAAAGATCAAACATTTGGAGCGCCTATATTGTATTCTCCATTTGTTTTATGGAAAATTCTGAATCCAAGCTTGGATCTTGATGGAAAAGCTAGATATGCTTTAGGACATTGGAGAGAAAATGTTGATTATTCAAATGATGAAGTATTAGAATCTAGTTCGCTTGGCGCTTTTGGTTTTGCACCATGGATAGATTGGAAAAGAAATCTTACAGGTGTGTTTTCTGTCTGGAGCGAAGGAAGAGTTACAGTACCAACATATATAACACTAAAAAAAGCTATACGAAATAGTATCGATGGAATCTCTAGTATACAGAATGATAGTGAATCTACTATGATGGTTCAGATGAATAATACAGTGATATTTTCAGAAAAAGTTCAATCATTTACTGTGTATTCATTATCAGGAACTGTGGTTCAACCATCTCAATCAATCGAAGAATGGGATTATACAGGCTTATCTAATGGATTATATATGATTGATATGATATCCAAAGATCAACAACATCATATACAAAAATTGACAATTATCCATTAATAATGATCTATCACAAAGGGATAAGAATAGATCGAAAAAGGACTTTTTATAATTGCTGTATAAAATCCTATTGGATATGAAAGCTTATGTAAGACAATAGATTCTGATGCAGAAGAAACATGTTTCCATGAGAACTGTTCTATCAATTCACCTTGAATATTGTACAGTTGAAAGCTATGTGGTCCATCGTCTAAGCTTTTAATATCAAAGATTAATCGATCTGCAGAACTTGATTGTTGTATCGTAAAAGAATTGTTATTCTGAAATAATAATCTAGGCCCACCTTCTCTGCATATATCTGTAATTGTACAAGATCCTGGAATATATGATATATCCAATGGCAAGATATTTCCTTGTCGGTCTTCCCAATGGATTGAATCTATAATCAGAACTGTATTTGTATCATTACCTAATACAGCAAGAGTATATAAAGTAAAAAGAGTATCAATACATTGAGGACTATACAAACCTTTAGCTATAATAGAAAATCGATTATCTGAAAAACTATGAGAAATGCTAGCATTCGATGCTGATAAAGGATATAAAATAGTAGAAGGAAAGTGAAGAAAAGCAGTATAGCTATACAGTGAAGGGTCAAAAGTAGTAAGATTTATAGCTGGAATTACTAATGCAGGAAAGGAAACTGTGTCTAATAACTTTGCAGTTTTATCCGGAAATTGAATAATTGCATTGCATGTATCTACAATGATCATAACAGAATCATTATCTATATTTCCCAAAGTATCTTTTACTTCAACATAATAGGTAGTTGTCGTTTTTGGAAAAGCCCAAGGCCGAGCAATTGTATCATTTGATAAGCCAAGAGTGGGGAGCCATTTATAAGAAAATGGAGCTCTACCAAAAGCATTTTGTCCAATCTGCACTTTTTTCCCAAAACAGATAGTAGTGTCTTGTCCAGCATTGGCAATCAAGCCATTTGAATGGCCAAAAGAGACAATATCATGATTAGCATAAGAACCACCTGTTGAAGAAGTAAAACCTAGCCAAGCAGTTCCATTATCTAATTGTAATAAAGAATCAACATTAACATATGCTTTAATTTTGGGTATAGACATATCATCAAGAAAAACACTAAAGATTTTTTGTACATATTCAATTCTTAAGATATGTGGATTTCCATCTTCCATTGTGGGTATAGTAGAAGCCATACCTAATGTATAGATATGATTTTCGCTTATGGGGTTTTTGCCATTACTTTGAATGCTTATATGATTATCATTGGGGTCATTTCTTTCTGGATTATAATAAGTATCAAATTCAATAGCTAGGGAATTAGGTATAGAAGAATATCCAATACCGCCACCATATTGTCCAATACTAAATGCACTTGTATTCTGAATAACAAATGCTATTCCATCTGCGCCAGAAAAATCCGAATTAGTTATTTGGAAACCAATTTCAATGGCAAAATCATTGGCAACATTTTTTTTATCTTTTAGCCAAATACCACCACCTTGAAAATTCTTAGCTTCTGTAAGTCTGATTCTTTTATTAAATAATTGCGCAGTTCCAACAAAGTTGAACATTGTAGAATCTGTAAATTCTTGTAAAAAAATATCTTTTTGAGCATAAAGAGTAGGCTCTGTAGAAATACAGAATAGACAAAGCAATAAGAAGAATAGATTTTTCATGGTTTTGATAGAGGATTTTTCACAAAAATATTAACTGTCCGCCAATAAAGACGTCCTTCGGGTAATTCATGAACATCTTGTTCTCCATATCCTACAATATCTGTTAAGGGATTAATCGAATATATATCAGATGTAATATCTAATGCTTTGTATACCGCTAAAGCACGATTAAAGGATAATGTTTTATTATGATTATATACTCCTACTCTATCTGTAAAACCTGCAATCGATATACTTGCACCTGGATTCAACTCCGATTTAATCATAGAAATGATCCTTTTATTGTTCTGCTCTATCGCAGAAGCATTAAAAGGAAATAAAACCAAACTATATTCATTATACATAGTATCATTATGCTTATGTTCTATTTGGGTAATCCTTTTAATTGGAATACTTAAGCCAGTTTTACATTTCACTTGCTGTGCATCATACATTGTTAAAGTACTTATCAAATTATCATCGTTTAGCTTAGATAATTGAGTAGCTATTCCAGACAAATGAGCTTTAAAGTTTGTAATATTTCCAGAGATAGTTTGCTGTATTAATTGTCCATTTTCGGTTTTGAGTTCTATATTTCTATTGATGATAGAGTCTCCATTGTGCTCTGGAAAAGAATAAAGAATAGACTCAGGATTGATAGTCACAATTTTCGCAGAAATATGTACTGGTTCTAATATTGAAAAATTATCTGAAGAGATTTCTACTCGTCTATTTTCTTGCTGAGCATCTGTAATATCTTGTTCATACCCTGCATGTGAAACAGAAGCATTATTGGGCAAATTCCTTGCAGATATTGAGCATCGTTCTAAAGGAATATGCCAAATTGTATGCAGATATAATCTTACTTGTTCTGCCCTTTTTCTGGATACATCAATATTATTTTTTTCATTTCCTTTATGTGCATTGCATCCAGTAAGAGTAATTGTAGCAGTTGGATTTTTTAGTAATCGATAACCTATAATATCTAATAAAGACCAATATACTTCTAATTTAGATTGAGAAGTCAATCCATTAATATTAAATGTTGATGCTTCATGTTCTTGTAATAATCTATATCTAGATGGAATTGCATATGAATCTTCATCAAAAAAAACAAAAGGAAGCAATGGTTGAAGTCTATTGATTTCTGTTTCTTTAATTGTGATTGTGCTAATATCAAATTGTTTACCAGTAGAGTCAATTCCTTTTATAAAAGCATCGCAGGCAGGAATGATTGGCTTAGATACTATAGGAGTTTGTTTTTTAATATCATATTGTGATTGTGAATCAATCTTTTTCTCATTATTAAAAGTAATCGCGCATCCAAATCGCCAAGCAAGTATATTCCATTGATAGTTTTTAATGCTTGGAATGATATTATAAGAAACTAAGAATTCTGGTGATAGCAGGATAGTCTTTGCTGAATTTGCTGCAAAAGTATAGTGAAAACCAGCACTTGGCGCAAAAGCAATGGTTTGAGCATTGGGAATATCACCTGAAAATACATTTCTAATAGTAGAGCCATTATTCCACATACCAATAGCAGTAGTTTGTAATAATTCCTCTTGTTGATAATATGAACTCTTATAGATATAATCAGCCCTTGCCCCTAGGCTAGCTTGTAATGATTTAAATAATGGAATAATATATAAGCATTCAATACCCACAGATCGAATTGTATTCTGGATAGAATGTCCAATTTCGACATCCACGATTGAGCCACCTATTCCACCCTTGGTGAATTCTGAATAGCGTAAAGTTCCATCCCACATCGTAAAAGATGGCCTTAAAACGATATTATTACTTAATGGAAGATGAGCTCCAAATGTTCCAGCAAAACTTTCATTTATCCCTGATAAAAATTTGGGACAACAATTGGGAATATTGGGCAAAGAGGCAAAATTAGCTATATGTTGATTGACATGAATATCCCCAAAGAAGCCCCAATTTCCTTTAGTAATCAATTGCTCACTCTGTTGTGCCCATGATATTGCCATCATAGAAAGAAAACAAAAAACAGAGATGAGAACAGTTGTATACATGTAATAACATTATTGTTTCTGAGACTTACTATTTATTCCCACTCAATTGTTGCAGGTGGTTTACTAGAGATATCATATGTAACGCGATTAATACCGCGTACTTCATTGATGATTCGATTGCTTATAATTGCTAAAATAGAATAAGGCATCGGGAACCAATCCGCCGTCATGCCATCTACACTTGTAACAGCCCTTAAAGCGCAGGTATTTTCATATGTTCTTTCATCACCCATAACACCAACACTTTGAACTGGTAATAGAACAGCAAAAGCTTGCCAAATATCATCATAAAGGCCAGCATTTTGAATTTCTTCAAGATAAATTTCATCAGCTTTTCTTAAGATATCAAGAGATTTATGAGAAATTTCTCCTAAAACACGAATTGCTAATCCGGGGCCAGGGAATGGATGTCTATTAACAAACCAATCTGGGACACCTAATGCTTTACCAATTGCTCTTACTTCATCTTTAAATAATTCTCGGAAAGGTTCTATTAATTCAAGATTCATATGCTCTGGTAAGCCACCAACATTGTGATGAGACTTAATAGTGACAGAGGGTCCTTTAACACTAATAGATTCTATAACATCTGGATACAGAGTTCCTTGTGCTAAAAACTTAGCATTACCAAATGTTTTAGCTTCTTTCTCGAAAACATCTATAAAAGTAGTACCAATAATTTTTCTTTTTTGCTCGGGATCGCTTATGCCTTTTAGTCTTCCTAAAAACAAGTCGGAAGCATCAACAATATCAATGCTCATTGAAAAATGCTTTGCAAATAAATCTTTCAAAGTATTGCTTTCATTATTTCTCATCAGGCCCGAATCAACATGAATGCAATGTAATTGATCGCCAATTGCTTTATGAAGTAAAACTGCTGCAACAGTAGAATCAACCCCACCAGACAGTGCACAAATAACGCCCCCAGAGCCAACTTTTTCTTTGATAGACTTTAATTTAGATTCGATAACATTATCTGCACTCCATTCTGCATCGCATCCACAAATCTTATGGACAAAATTACTGAGCATGATTTTTCCATCATCTGTATGATGAACTTCTGGATGAAATTGAACTCCACGAATATTTCTATGAATATTTCTAATCGCACAAATTGGTGCATTCTCTGTATGAGCAATAATTTCAAAACCATCTGGTAAAGAAGTTAAAGAATCGCCATGGCTCATCCATACAATAGAATGATCTGTAATTCCTTCGAATAATGGATCAATAGTATTAATATGAAGTTCAGCTCTACCAAATTCTCTTTTTGAAGATCTATTAACGCTGCCACCATTCATAAATGCAGTTAATTGTAAGCCATAGCAAATCCCTAAAACAGGAATGGAATTCTGTTCTGCAAAAGCAAAAAGGTCGAAATGAGGAATTGGCGCATCATCAGCATACACACTAGATGGGCCTCCGGATAATATAATTCCTTTAGGCTGCAAAGAAAGCAGCGTATCCTGCTGAATAGTATATGGATGGATTTCGCAATAAACACCTGATTCTCTAATTCGACGAGCTATAAGCTGGGTTACCTGAGAACCAAAATCTAGAATGATAATTGTTTGCATTAAAAGATACTAAATGATGAATAGTGAAGTGCAAAAATACGAAGATTGAATATAGAAGCATTCAGATAAACAAATCGAGAGATAAATGATATTGATTTTATTAGAAAGAAAACAAAAACGGCATGAAAAATGAAGAAAATATTATAGATTATTGATATTGTAGTAAATAATCCCGTGTAGTTCACAAATAATTTGCTGAATTTCGTAGAAATAAGAAAGTAAAGGAGTTAACCTTGAAAATATTACCTGTCGTAAAACCATTAAAGTTAACAAATGATGGCACCTTGGAAATTGTATTCCTTGGGGTGGGCGGAGCATTTTCTCAGACGCTTTTTAATACGAACTTTATCATCATTAAAGGCGATGCTCATTTATTAGTTGACTTTGGCACAACAGGACCATTTGCTTTACCTGCTTCAACAGGATTAACACTAAGCGATATTTCTGCAATTTTACCTACGCATAGTCATTGCGATCATATCGGTGGTATCGAATCACTTGCATTATGGAATCGCTATGTATCAATACCGCAAATAGGGAAGCCAAAATTATCAATGATCATTTCTAAAGAATATCAACATATTCTTTGGAATTATTCATTGCGTGGTGGCATGGAGCAAAATGAAATGAGTAGTGAAGGTAATTCTTTATTATTCGAAGATTATTTTACTATTTTTCGTCCAACATATTTAGAAAGAGAACCTCGTTTACGATTAGAAATAGATTGGCAGGGAATTCATATAGAATTATTTGGTACTAATCATGTGCCAGAGCAGGCATCAAGTGCATCAAGTGCATTTATCACACATGGATTATTTATAGATAATAAAGTTTTCTTTTCAGGTGATACAAAATTTGATAAGGAACTTATTGATATGTATGCTGATAAATCAGAAATAATGTTTCATGATACATCGTTTTTCCCTAATCCAGTGCATGCCTCATTGCAAGATTTATTGAGCTTGCCACAAGAAATTAAACAAAAGTTGATGTTAGTTCATTATGGTGATAATTGGCAACAGCAAAATGTCGAAGATTTTGCAGGTTTAGCCCAACAAGGATTTCGCTATATATTTGATTAATGTGTTTGTTGTTCCATTAATTTAGATAGCAAATCACTACTGAATACACTTTGCATAGAAATTTCTACTTCATTGTCTGTACTCATCAATTTCTTTAATTGCTCTTTATTCCAAACTAAACATCTAGTATCATCTATTGTCGTTACAGTAGCAGTAGTTTCATTCCCAGATAAAAAGCTCATTTCCCCAATAAAATTTCCATTTCTTACAAAGCCAACTTCTTTATCACCAATAACAACTTTGCATAATCCATCTGAGATTAAAGCTAATTGTTCTACATGAGTATGTTGCTGAATAAGAATGTAGTCTTTAGGTAATTCTTGCCAAGAAGCAATAGATAATAATTTTTTGAAAGCATTGGCAGGCATTGACTTAAATACTTTATTATGAATAGCTTGCTCTTCATCTGTAAATTTTAAATTCCTTCTTTCTCTATATAGCATCGTAAATTGCCAACCATTTACAAGAATATAAAAAGAACACCAACCAATTTCTGCCCATTCTGGACTATGCAAATCACGGAAATGATACCCTGTCTCTATTGACATACCAACGATAATTAAAATCCTTAACCAAAGAATATCTTTTACTATGAATCCATATAAATAGATAAGATTAGGAATACTAGTACCTAAAATATCAATGATCGACACATTTGCTGGAAGTGATAACCAAGAAAACATTGGATTTTTTACAATTATGAGTAATTAAAAAAACATACTATAGGCAAATATGCATATTTGAAAAAATATCAAGCAATATATATGTATAAATACTTCATTATTGATTAATAATCTTTAGTCAATATCAATAAAAGATAACTTGTACTTTCTATTGTGATTATTAAAATTTTACAGTAATTTACACTAGTTCAGTGAATGTAACTATTTAATACATATTAACTTTCATAACATTTATCAGTATTATTTTGAGATCTCAAACCTTCATACTAAGTGTTTTTTGTTTGTTTTTTATACTGTGTCAAACACAAGCCCATTCATCTTCTTGCTTGATATATCCAGTAAGTTTGAAAGATAGATGCACTATGGCTGATGTGATTGTTGACGGAACTGTTATAGCAAAAAAATCATATTGGAATACAGATAAAACTATGATTTATTCTGCTTTTACAGTAGCAGTTCAACAAACTTTTAAAGGTTCAAAATATACACATATCGATATTATATCTCAAGGTGGAATAGTAGGTGATAGAGCTATCGAGGTTTATCCTGGATTCAATCCAGAGATAGCATCAAAGGGAATATTTTTTGTAAAAATACAATCTCCACATTCTTCGCAATTCATTCAAACCATACCTTTTGCCGGACCCCAAAGCCATATCATATACGATGTTCAAGGAATCATTTCAGATCCATTTTTACCGATTCAATCTGTAAATATAATATTGAAGCAAATATCTTTATTTACTGGTTCTCCATATAATCAGTATATAAAGCCAAGTATACAAGATAAACGAGAAAAAACCTTAGCCGCTTCTATTAGTTCAATTAATCCAACAACTGCGTCTGCTGGGATTGGTACTGTACTTACTATTAATGGATCAGGTTTTGGTACATCATATTCGGGAAGTGCAAATGTAGAGTTTAAAAATTCTGATGATGGTGGTAATACTTGGATATCTGCAATAGCTTCTAATATTGTTTCTTGGAATGATGCGCAAATTCAAGTTAAAATACCTACTAGGTCTGGTACAGGTGTAGTTAAAGTAACTGCAAAAGACGGAACTGTAGCAAATTCCTCGCTAGCATTAACCATTAATTATAATGCTCTAAATACTACATATAATAATAATCATTATCGATATTGGTTATCTAATCAAGATAATATGGGTGGGCACACTTTAACATTTAATGATGCTTTTGGGGCAGATCCTACAAGTGCAGTAAAAAGAGCATTGCAAACCTGGCGATGCGGAAGCTTTGTTAATTTTAAGATTGCTACAAATACATCAACAGTTAATACTTTTTCTAATGATGGAATTAATATTATCGCATTTAATGATGCAGCATTACCTGCTGGCGCACTTGGAGTGACATATAATTATTTTGCTGGTTGTGCTAATGACCAATGGTATAATGATGGTTTTGATATGTTATTTAGGGTAATACCTGGCGCAGGTTGGAATCTTGGACCTGGGGCTACATCAGGAAATAAATATGATTTTGAGACGGTAGTCCTTCATGAACTTGGGCATGCTCATCAATTGGGACATGTCATTAATAATTCATATGTAATGCATTATGCAGTTGGAACAAATACTGATAAAAGAACATTAAGCACTGTATCCGATATTGCAGGTGGAGCTGATATAGTTGATTTTAGTATTGCAAATAAGCCTTGTGGTCCGCAATTAATGACAAAACTCAATGCCAGTAATTGTGAATTAGGTTTGCCTCCAAGCGCAGACTTTACCGCAGGTATAATCGCTGGATGTAGTCCATTCCAAGTATCATTCCAAGATAATAGCACCTCAAATCCAACTCTATGGGCATGGGATATAGATAATAATGGCACTATTGATTATACAACTAAAAATCCCGTACATACTTATATCAATAGCGGATATTATTCGGTAAAATTAACCGCTACAAATTCAAATGGATCTCATTCTGTTATCAAAAGTAATTTTATTACTGTATATAATCAGCCAATGGCTTTTGGAAAAGGATATTATCGAATTTGTAGTGGACAAACTGCTACACTAGCTAATTCTCCTCCTGTTTCTGGTGGCACTCCACCATATCAATATTCATGGAGTCCAATAAATGGATTAAGCAATCCAGCAATTGCAAATCCTACTTTACTTTGTACATTCCCCGAAACAAGAATATATGCATTAACTGTAACAGATGCTTTAGGATGTTCTTCAGTAGCAAGAGATACAATCTTTCCTTATTTAAAGTTACAAATTAATGCAGGTACAGATCAATCTGTATGTAAAGGAAGTATCATGAATCTTGGTGGAAGCCCAACTGCAAGTTCTGGCTATCCTCCTTATCAATATTCATGGTTTCCTGCTACAGGAATGAATAATCCAACAGATGCAAATCCTACTATTGTTGTCAATCAATCTGAAACATATATATGTACAGTAACCGATATAAATAATTGTGCGGTAAAAGACACAATTATCATTTCAATGAATCCACCAGTATCAGTGCAAGCAGGACAAGATGTAAAAGTATGCAAAGGGACTCTTGTAACTCTTGGAGGAAACCCTACAGCACAGGGTGGTACTGCCCCAATAACATTTCAATGGACACCATCAACAGGCTTAACAAATCCTAGTTCTGCAAATCCTTCTCTCACTGTTCAGCAATCAGCTTCATATATATGTACGGTAATAGATGGAAAAGGATGTATTAAAAAAGATACAATTTCCATTATAATGAATCCTGAATTAATTGTTCAGTCATTACCAGACCAAACAATATGCGAGGGAAATTCTGTATTGATTGGAGGAAATTCGATAGTAAATGGGGGCACCCCGCCATATCAATATTCATGGAGTCCAATTCAAGGATTATCTAGTTCTATAATTTCTCAACCTTTAGCAAGACCCTTATCCTCGACTACTTATATTCTTACTGTAACAGATGGAGAGAATTGTGTAAAAAATGACACAATAAATGTCAATGTAGATAATATTGCAAAACCTACAATTTCAGTAAAGGGAAATACTATTATTTGCGAAGGTGATAGCGTCCAATTAGAAGTTATTGGTGATTATGCCAAATGTGAATGGTCTGATGGACGAAAAACCAAAACCATTAAAGTTGGCAAAAATGGGTCTTTTTATAGCAAATGTACCGCATCAAATGGCTGTATTAGGGTATCAGATACAGTAAAAGTAATAGTATTACCAGTGCCAATTGTAGAAGTAAGTGGTCCTAAATCAGTATGTATAAATACTAGTGCAACCTATAGTGTTCCTAAACAAAATGGTATAACAACCGAGTGGTCTGTAACTGGTGGCACGATTATTTCAGGTAAAAATACTGAAAGTCTAATTGTGCAATGGGCTAGCTCAAATGGGCGAATTGCAGTTGTTAGAAAACAAACAGTGTGCTCGGCGCAATCAACCGTTGACATAGCTGTAGGTGAATTAGAAAAACCAATTATTGCCTTGTTTGATAATATTCAACCTTGTATTGGGAATACAGTAATATTAAAAGCTCCAAAAGGTTATGCTGTTTATTTATGGAGTAATGGTTCTATTAAAGATACTATACATATTAATAATAATGGAATTTTTACTGTTCAAGTATGGGATGAAAATGATTGTACAAAAAAATCAGATTCTTTTTTTGTCAAGTTCAATGAAATACCTGTAAAACCAAATATTATAAGAATCCAAGATACTTTATTTGCATCTATATCTAATAAGTATCAATGGTATAAGAATCATCAGATTCTAGATGGGGAAACTAAACAGTTTTTAAAGGTTCTTAATAGTGGTGCTTATCAAGTGTATATTCAGGACACAAATTTATGTGGAAATATTTCTGAAGAATATGCATTTGATGTATCGGGTATATTAAAAAATATAGATAATAATCAAGGTATAAAGTTATACCAAAGTAGTGAAAATGAATTATACATTAGTCACCAATTTAGATTGCCAATTATTATTACAATTATTGATGCATTGGGTAGAGAGTTAATACAAAATACATATCATGATAATGAAATTACATTATCTCTTCATGGATTTGTTTCGGGATTATATTCATTGATATTATGGGATGGTTCGAACATTTCAACATCAGTTTTTATCAAAAGATAATTTTTTAAAGATTTCTTAAAGAAATCATAGTGGTTTAATTGTACTGTTTATTGCTTTTGCTATTCCGGGTACAGAGATGGTCTAGCGGGATTGTTTGAAAAAATAATATAGTGAGAGGAAAAAATGGAGGAAAGGAAAAGCGAGCAAAAGGGTTCGCAAAGTTCGTCTATGACAGATGATTATTCGTATCAAAAAGTTACTAATCATTTATTATCAACTCAGATGGAGAATAAATCTGCAAGTATCATGACATTAGCATTAATGTTGGTACACAAGCAGGAATTATTACAAAATATTTCTCAAAAGTTAAACAAACTCATAAAATCACATTCTGATCAATATGTGAAAATACAATTAAATGAGATTATTGGGGATATTTCTAAGGAATCAGATAATAACAGAGATTGGAGTTATTTTGAAGCCCATTTAAAAGCACAGAATACCAATTTTATTAAAAGTTTATTATTGGCATATCCCACTTTTTCATCGCAAGAGGTAAGAATATCCGCTTTGTTAAAGTCTGGTTTGTCTACTAAAGATATTGCAAATCTGCTTTCAATTCATATGAGAACTGTAGAAAATCATCGTTTTAGTATCAGAAAAAAAATGGGCTTAGAACCAAAAAAGGATTTATCATTAGCATTGCAACAATTTGATTAAAAGAAAGACTTTTTGTTGATATCATATAAAAAAAAGAGTAATTTGTATCTACATTTATATAGAACATATCAAGAAATCAAAACAAGATGAGAAGGAATTGGGTGTAAATCCCGAGCTGTCGTGCAACTGTAAGTTCATTAGAATAAGCCAGATACTTCACTTGATATTACATGCATTAAGCACTCACGTAAAGTGCAGGCATATACTCACAATGATATATTGTGTTGATATACCTCACTTAGATTATTTTAGGTATTGGTATCATGACACAAAAAATTTTTCTTCGTTTCTCGGTTTTATCATTGCTTTTGGTAATCGCTGCTTTCAGTAGAATCCTACCTCATCCCTATAATTTTTCTCCTTTGGCAGCTATGGGCCTTTTAGGAGCCGCATTTTTTTCAAAAAAATGGCAGGCTATATTCTTACCATTAGCAGCAACTTGGCTTAGTGATCTATTTATTAATAATGTACTATTTGCAGATTATTTTCAGGGATTTACTTGGTTTTATCAAGGTTTTTACTGGCAATATGGAGCATATGCTCTTATTGCAATAATCGGATACTTTCTCTTTAATACTCTATCTATTCCAAAAATACTTGCCGGAAGCATCATTGCAACATCTATATTTTTCTTAATTACCAATTTTGGCGCTTGGTTAGGAAATCCATTATATCCTCAAACATTCCAAGGATTAATGGCATCTTATATAGCGGGAATTCCTTTCTTACAAGGCAGTTTTTTGGGTGATGTATTTTATTCTGCTGTTTTATTTGGTGGTTTCTATATAGCAGGCAATACCATGCAATTTCCTGTTGTTGCTATAAGACAAGAGTAATATATGATAAGGCGCATTGCCATTTATTCGATAGCTCTGTTTTATAGTATGTATATATATGCTCAGTTTCCTGATAAAGTTGGTACACCAAGTTGTGATGCTATAGGTGCACATTCTACATTGATACAAAATTGGGCTATTAATTGTGATATCAAAAGGGGAAGAATACTTATTGCTGATACATTAGCAGATTTTGCCAGTTTTGGTAATACCAATAATGCTCTTGGTAAAGCAGATAATAAAGTTATAAGTTTAGGTGATGGGGGAATTGCTACTGTAACATTTTACAAACCTATTGTGGATGGTCCAGGAGCAGATTTTGCCGTTTTTGAAAACTCATTTGAAGATCATTTTTTAGAATTAGCATTTGTAGAAGTAAGCAGTGATGGAATTAATTTTATAAGATTCCCAGCAATCTCCAATACTCAAGATTCTATACAGATTGGTGCTTTTGATTATATAAAAGATATCACGGTACTACATAATCTTGCAGGAAAATATAAAACTGGATATGGTACTCCTTTTGATCTTTCCGAATTAAAAAACCACTCTGACTTGAATATTCAGGCCATTACCCATATACGTGTTATTGATATCATTGGATCTATAGATGAACAATATGCTTCTAAAGATTCACGAGGCAAGAAAATAAATGATCCTTGGCCAACTCCTTTTGAAACATGTGGATTTGATTTAGATGCTATTGCTGTTATTAATCAACAAGATATGCAGGATATTCATATCTTTCCACATCCAATTCAAAAAGGATCTGAATTTTCCATAAACACTCCTGTTCAAAGCGGAATTGTTACTATTTATGCTTATGATGGACAATTGATTTTTAATGGAGAGATTGCAGATTTTAATACAAGTACAATTGATATAGGCAGTTATGTACTAATTACAACGATTAATAATCAAATGTATAGAACAAAATTCATTGTCAAATAAAAAAAGGGATGCTTAGTTAAGCATCCCTTTTTTTATGTTTAATCATTATCTATAATGAATGTAAAGCTTTGGTTACTTTATTTGCTGCATCTTCTAAAGTAGTAGCAACTAAAAATCTCATTCCTGAATTTTTAAGGATTTCTCCTGCTTCAATTGCATTGGTTCCTTCTAATCGAACGATAACAGGAGTAGAAACAGACACTTGTTGTAATGCCTGCACAATCCCATTTGCAACTCTGTCGCAGCGTACAATACCACCAAAAATATTGATAAGAACGCATTCTACACTTGGGTCATTTGTCATAATTCTGAAGGCATTTGCAATACGCTCTACATTTGCTCCGCCCCCAACATCCAGAAAATTAGCCGGTTTTCCACCTGCAAGCTGGATAATATCCATGGTAGCCATTGCTAAACCAGCACCATTGACCATACATCCAACATTACCATCTAATTTTATATAATTCAGATTAAATTTTGAAGCTTCTACTTCTAAAGGATCTTCTTCTGTGATATCTCTGAAATCCATAAAATCAGGATGACGGAATAGAGCATTATCATCAAAATTCACTTTTGCATCTAAAGCAATAAATTTGTTTTCAGAATTAACAACTAAAGGATTTACCTCCATCATGCTGCAATCCATATCTTCATAGGCATGATACAATTTGGCGATAAATGTACAAAAGCTTTTAAAAGGTTCGCCACTAAGGCCTAAACCAAAAGCCATTCTACGTGCTTGAAAGCTTTGTAAACCAACAGAAGGATCAATATATTCGCGAAGAATTTTTTCTGGTGAATGTTCTGCTACTTCTTCGATGTCCATACCACCTTCGGTAGACACCATAATGATATTTTGCGAGGTTTGTCTGTCTAATAAAATACTACAGTAATATTCATGAACTATAGAACACCCTTCTTCGATGAACATTCTTCGTACTATTTTACCAGCATCGCCAGTTTGGATAGTAATTAGTTTATTGCTAAAAGTTGCTCTAGCTAATTGATATGCTTTATCTGCAATATTGCCATCATGAATAACAGTTACGCCACGAACCAATTTGCCAAATAATTCAATAGGCTGATTGGTATGTACATCATGAACTACACCTTTGCCACGTCCACCAGCATGAATCTGTGATTTTAGAACAACAGTGCTAATTCCGCGTGTTACAAAGTCGCGATAAGTAACAGTACCAGCTTCTTCGGCACTAAAAACTGGCTTGCCAAAAAGGACAGGTACATTGTAGCGACGCAAAAGATCCTTTGCTTGATACTCGTGGATATTCATAATGTAATTAATAACTTATACAAAAAAACATAACAAACGTTCTATCAGGAAACAGTAAATTGTTACTGAACTAAAT
>BJGZ01000012.1 GCA_014191195.1 Chlorobiota bacterium | reverse complement strand
CAATTGTATGTAATTCATCTATAAATAGAATGACATCTTTTGCTTTTTCTAATTCATTCATCACCGCTTTCATGCGTTCTTCGAATTGTCCCCGATATTTTGTTCCAGCAACTAATGCAGCTATGTCTAGGGTAACTATTCGTTTATCAAATAGTACTCTTGAAACTTTCTTCTCCATGATTTTTAACGCTAGGCCTTCTACAATTGCTGTTTTACCAACGCCTGGCTCGCCAATTAATACTGGATTATTCTTTTTTCTTCTGGAAAGTATTTGAGAAACTCTTTCAATTTCTTTTTCTCTTCCTATAACGGGGTCAAGTTTCCCTTCTGATGCTAATTTTGTTAAATCTCTTCCAAAATTATCTAGTACAGGTGTCTTTTGCTTTTCTTGAACGGCAGGGCCTTTTGATGTAGACTTTAATTTTTCAGATTTAACAGAAGTGCTTTGACGTCCATTTATAATATTATCTAGTTCTTTTCTTATGCTTTCATAACTTAAAGAGAACTGAGAAAGGATCTGAGCAGCTATATTATCATCATCTCTCAATAAAGCTAAGAGTAAATGTTCTGTTCCAATAACATCCGACTTATAAAGCTTTGCTTCAAGATATGTAATCTTTAATACTTTTTCAGCTTGTTTGGTTAAAGGAATATTACCTATGGTAAGAGTTCCAGAGCTTGATCTAATAGTATCTTCTATTGCCTTCTTTAACTTGAATAAATCAATATCCAAATTTCTTAATACTTTTACCGCAATACCTTCGCCTTCACGGATTATACCTAACAGTAAATGTTCAGTCCCGATATAATCATGCCCTAAACGCAAGGCTTCTTCACGGCTTAAACGTATTACATCTTGAACTCTATTTGAAAAATTTCCTTCCATTTACGTTCTCCAATAATTAAGGAGATTATTTAGATTATGTTATATATATTCATGCAAATTCTGATTGTAAATTTATGCCTTAAAATATAGTTATCATATATAGAAATGTGTATAGATAGCTATGAATTGTGTATACCTAAAGCAGTCAACTTTGCATGTTGGTTGGACGTGTTAAACTAAAGATTATTGCATCATATTGGCTTTTCTACAAGATTTTATTCTTTGAATATTTTCAAAAATGATATTAAATGATAGATTTGTAGATATTACTTTATATACTTTTCAGAATATATAAATGACTGATACTTTTTCAGATAAAGAATATTCATTAAGGATATTAGCAGAATCAGGCACAAGGTTTATAGTTGCTCATAGGGGATCTTCTGGAACTGCACCTGAGAACACGCTTATATCGTTACAAAAGGCAATTGACGCAGGTGCATCTGTCATTGAAGTAGATGTTCAATTGACTAAAGATAATCAAGTAGTATTACTTCATGATCCTCATCTTGGAAGAACCACATCTGGCAAAGGATTAATAAGTAATTATACATATTCTGAATTACACTCTATTGATGCTGGTTCATGGTTTGATACAAAATACTCTGCAGAAAGAATACCTTTATTATACGAGGCAATTGAGCTTCTAAAAAAACATAAGATTTTTGTTAATATAGAGATAAAGCCTCCCCAACCTCAAGAAGATTTTAAAAAAAGGGTTGATGCAATTACCGATATAGTGATTCAAGCTCACATGTCAGAGGTAACTTTATTTGGATCCTTTCATCATCACTCATTAGCATATTTAAAAAAAATATATCATAATCTTTATACTTCGGCTATTAATGTTCCTGGAGATAAAAGACTTCCTTCGGAGATTGCAAAAGAAATTAATTGTGATGCTTTTGTATGCTCTCTTAAAGAATTAAATCATAGACGAGATGATGATGCTTTTGCACATAAACTTATGATGGGTGTTTACAGTATAAATTCAGAGAAAGATTTTAAAAAAATCATGAAATATAATGCATGCGCCTTGGTATCTAATTTCCCTTCGAAATTGTCGGATTGGTTATCTAATTCACAAAAACAATAATCAGATTCTGTTTACTAGCATTATAGATTGATGATTTTCCCTCATTTTTTGGCATTAGTAATTTCATGATTATTATTTCTTTGATAGGATATACAGCTGCTTTTTGCTCTACTTTTGCTTTATTACCGCAAGTAATCAAAGTGTGGAAAACAAAGGAAACAGATCAATTATCTGCTGGCACTTTTACTATGATGTTTGCAGGTGCTATTCTTTGGCTTTTATATGGTTTGTTAAGAGAAGATATCATCATCATGTTAGCAAATGGTGTTGCTCTCATTTTTATTGGTTTTATCTCATATATTAAATTGATCTATAATAAATCATCTTAATTCTCAAAAAACAATGAATTATCTCTTTAAGACAACTCTTCTCTTATCGGTGATGTGTATTCTTTGTAGTTCTGGATATGCCGGAGTTTCTGCAGTACATATATTTCCAGATAAACCAGGCCCGAACGATACTATTACCCTTATATATTATGCAAATACAGGTAATCAGGCTTTAGCGCATTATCAATCTGATATTTTTATTCATACTGGCTTAATAACATCTACAAGTAGTTCTGCAACTTCTTGGAAACATATTATTGGTGAATGGGGAACATCAGATCAAAAAGTCAAAATGAATCGAATATCCGAAGACACATTTATGATAAGGATTCATCCTAGAAGTTTTTATTCTGTTCAATCTGATGAAGATATTGTAAAAATTGCTTGTGTTTTTAGAAATACAGATGGCTCTATTGTTGGGAAGGATGAAAAAAATCAAGATTTTTTTATTGACTATCCTTCCGAAGAACTTATTGATAATGATAAACAATCTTCAATGAATCTTCTTTATGATACATTACCATTTCCTATTCAGTATCAAAATTTTGAAGGTTATTTTCAAGATAGCAATGGCATAGTAGTACATCTTACAAAAGGGAAAATTTCTATACAAAGACTCCATAATAAAGCATTAAGAGTTAGCTTTTCAGAACAACCTCATCCACCATTACACAATCCTTTTGGAATAAAACCTATACCTTCCTCTATTCAATTTATCTCAATTGATTTTGGAGATTTTATGGAGTTTAGATCTTTTGATAATGAAATTATTTGCAAAGTGGATAAAAATCCTGTTCGATTATCTTTTATACACAATAAACAATTGTTGCTAAGAGAATTCAATGGACTATTTGAACACCATCAAAATAAAGCTGTTTCATTTGAATTAAGTCCTGATGAATCAATTTTTGGTGGTGGATCTAGGGCATTACCATTAGATAAAAGAGGATACTCTTTTCCTTTATATAATACTGCTGTATATGGGTATGCTAATGGGGCTGAACAACTTAATGCAACTATTCCTTTGTTTATTTCAAATCAAAATTATGGACTCTATTTAGATACTTATGCAGCAGGTAGGGCAGATATTGGATTCAAAAATAAATCCACGATGAAATTTACTATAGAATCAGGAAGCTTATCTTATATAGTATTTTGGGGTGATTCATTTGCTGATATTGTATCATCTTTTACTGATTTATCAGGACATCAGCCTTTACCACCCATTTGGTCTCTTGGATTTATTCAATCAAAATATGGTTATAAGAATCAAAATGAAGCAATTGACATTGTAAAAAAGTTTAAAAAAGCTAAGATCCCTTTAGATGCCCTGGTATTAGATTTATATTGGTTTGGAAAAAAAGAATTTATGGGGAATTTAGATTGGGATAATGAGCAATGGCCTAATCCAAAAGAAATGATTGCATCTTTTGATTCTCTTGGTGTTAAGACTATTCTGATTACAGAACCTTATTTTATTACAAGTTCTTCTCAATATTCTTATGCTTCTGATCATGATTATTTTGCGAAAAATGAATTTAATCAACCATATATTATTTCGGATTTTTGGGCGGGTCCAGCATCATTATTAGATATTTTCAATAATGACGCAAAAAAGTGGATGAGCTCATTTTATAAAAAACAATTATCTCTTAATGTTGGAGGTTGGTGGAGTGATTTGGGAGAGCCTGAAAATCATCCTAAAGATATGATACATACTTTAGGAAAAGCTCGTGAAGTACACAATTTATATTCAATGTTTTGGAGTGAAATGCTTTGGGATGTTTATAAAGAATATGCACCTAAAACACGGCTATTCAATCTTTGTAGGGCAGGATATACAGGGATGCAGCGCTATTCTACATTTCCTTCGTCTGGTGATATTCAAAGAAGTAATGAGGGTTTACAGGCGCAAATACCAATTATGCTTACAATGGGACTCAATGGTGTTGGTTATATGCATTCTGATTTAGGTGGATTTACAGGAGGCCCACAAAATGATGATTTATATATCCGATGGCTACAATTTGGAGCATTTTGTCCAATTATGAGGGCTCATGGCGAAGGCGTTCCATCTGAACCTGTCAATTATCCAGATTCTGTACTTTCTATTATTAGGGAATACATAAAACTTAGAACCAGATTTCTTCCGTATAATTACACATTAGCATGGGAAAACTCACAAAAAGGTTTTCCTTTAGCAAGGCCAATCTTTTGGAATGATATTGCTTATTCCAATTATACAGAAATTCAAGATGAATATCTGTGGGGTAATAATATACTAATTGCACCTATTTTAGAGGCTGGAAAAAGAAAAAGAAATGTGATTCTTCCACATGGCAATTGGTTTGACTATTGGAGCAATACTAAAATCACTGGAAATAGTTCTTTAGATGTTTTGGCTCCTATTTCTGCTTTGCCAATATTTATTAAAGCAGGTACAATTCTTCCGCTTACCAAAGAACTTGAGAATACACAGCAATATAAGGCCGATACTTTCTATGTTTTATACTATAGAGATACGACTGTAAAAGAGAATACTTTTGATTTATTTACCGATAATGGGAAAGATCCGATGTCTATGAAAGACAGCGCATATAGACTGATTGAATTTAAAGCTATTGAGTCTAATATTCATAAAGAAACTCAATTTTCAATTCAGTATAAGCAAGGGAAAGGATTTACTGGAGAGCCTTCCAAAAGGTCTTTTCACTTAAATTTTATCAATGTAGAGCATGCGCCTATATCTGTTAAAGCTAATAATATATCGATGAAGTTGGCTAAAGATGAAGGTTCATTCTTAAAAAGCAAAGTTCCAATTGCTTGGTATACAACAACTAAGAACAATAATAAAGTTGGAGAATTACACATTCGCTATTCAATGAATGGAGAAAAAGCACCAATTCTATCTATCGTTCATTCGAAATAATTTATTCTTTTAATGCTCCAGCTGTTAAACCTTCAATTATTTTTTTACTAAAGAGAATAAACAATAATAATACCGGAATTGCAGAAATACTGGCGCCAGCCATAAGATGTCCCCAATCTATAGATTGACGTCCAATATAATATGCCAAGCCCACAGGCAATGTGCGCATTTCTGGTGAATTTGTAAATAAAAAGGGATAAAGGAATGAATTCCAACTTCCTAGAAATGTGTAAATAGCTAATACTGTTATAACGGGTTTACATAATGGCAATACTATTCTAAAAAAGATATAAAGTTCACCAGCTCCATCTATTCTTGCAGCATCTTCGATATCCGAGGGTAAAGATTGTATAAATTGACGCATAAGAAATACAGCAAAAGGCGCTAAAATACCAGGAACAATTAGTGCCCAAAATGTATCAATCCAATTAAAAGCAACCATCATTCTATACAGTGGGATCATTATTACTTGCTGTGGCACCATCATTAAACCCATAACTGATGCAAATAGAATATGTTTCCAGGGGAAATCGTATCTAGCAAAAGCATAGCCACATAAAGAGGCAAAAAATACATTACCAATCGTAACAATAATTGCTATCATTAATGAATTAACAAAATATCTACCAAATGTGTCAGTAATAAAGATATCTGCATAATTCTGAAAGGATGGAGTTTCTTGAAAGAATTGCAAAGGTGCAGTGAACGATTCTGGATATTGAAATAAGGAATAAGCTAGCATTATGATCATTGGAATAATCATAACAATAACTGTTGCTATTAATATTCCATTGATAATCAATGATGATATAATCTTATTATTTACTATGGGTTTCACAATAATATCAATTATTTAATGACGCCTAATTTTTTACCAATCTTTTCAAATCCAGCAATTGCTTTATCTAAGTCTTCTTTTGTATGAGCAGCAGAAATCTGAACACGAATTCTGGCTAATCCTTTTGGGACAACAGGAAAAAAGAAACCTACTACATAGATATTTTCTTCTAATAATTCTTTGGCAAATGTTTGAGCCAATACTGCATCATAAAGCATAATCGGTACAATAGGATGCGTACCAGATTTAATATCAAAGCCTAATGTTTCCATTTTTAAACGAAAATACTGTGTATTCTCTTCTAAAGTGTCTCTTAATTGTGTAGTTGTGCTTAATACATTGAATATTTCAATTGATGCTCCAACTACAGAAGGAGGTAAAGAATTACTGAATAAATATGGACGTGAGCGCTGTCTTAATAAGTCGATTATTTCTTGACGTCCTGTAGTGAATCCACCAATTCCTCCGCCAAGTGCTTTGCCAAGTGTTCCAGTGATGATATCAACGCGTCCGGTGGCATTACATAATTCTGTTACTCCTCTGCCTTTGGCACCCATAAATCCCATAGAATGACATTCATCTGTCATTACTAAAGCTCCATAAGCATCTGCTAAATCACAAATTTTATCTAATGGTGCTATTGTTCCATCCATAGAGAAAACTGCATCTGTTGCAATCATAATAAATCGAGCATTTTCAGCTTTTGCTTGTTGTAATTTTTCTTCTAAATCGGCCATATCCGCACATTTATAGCGATATCTTTTTGCTTTACATAAACGCACTCCATCGATAATAGAAGCATGATTAAGTTCATCTGAAATGATAGCATCTTGTTCGGTAAGTAATGGTTCAAATACTCCCCCATTTGCATCAAAACAAGCAGCATACAGGATAGTGTCATCTGTACCACAAAATTCTGCTATCTTCTTTTCTAATTCACGGTGAATATCTTGTGTTCCACAAATAAAGCGTACGCTAGACATCCCATAACCATGAGAATCTAGTGAAAGTTTTGCAGCTTCTATCACTTGGGGATGTGAAGATAAACCTAAATAATTATTAGAGCAAAAGTTTAATACTTTAGTATTTCTTCCAGCAACTTCAATTTCCGGACCTTGTTCAGAAACAATAATCCTTTCTGATTTATAAAGTCCATTTTCTTTAATAGTTGCAATTTCATTCTGTAAAAACTGTTGGAAATAACCGTACATATAGATCACTTATTGATTAAAAAGTAGGAAATTCACATTATTACATTAAAAGAGTAGGTTTTCCGAATACCTTGATTTCTGCTGTATCGGTACACTCTGATAATAATTGTTTGATTGTTTTGTTAAAAATAGGATGAATTCTATCGGGCGATATTTCTGTTAATGGTTGCAATACAAATGATCTCAGATGCATCCTTGGATGAGGAATTGCTATGTCTTCAGAATCCAATATACAATCTTCGAATAAAACTATATCTATATCAATCTCTCTTTCATGCCATTTTGGCCTTGATTGTCTGCCAATTGTATATTCTATACTTTTACATATTTCAATAATGTGCTCAGGGCTTTTATCGGTATATCCACATATAGCACAATTAAGAAAAACCGGCTGATTATTATACCCAACCGGTTCTGTTTCATATACTGATGAACATTTCATATCAGTGATAGATTCTGAAAGTAAAGATATTGCTTTTTGTATCGATGATAATCTATCACCAAGATTAGCACCAATAGAAAAAGCTATAAATGATGTTGAATTAGAAGGCATCTCTAGACATCGATCTTTCTACTTCTACATAATCTATTATATGTCTAATAGGAACAGTCAACTTTCTTAATCTTACCGATAATTTTTCTATAGCCGAATATTTATCCATCAATTCACTAGCAATTTCATAGCTTAAAGTTTCTATTAGGCTATATGAATCGCCATTTACTATTTCATTTATTGAATAGATGATTTCTTCATAATTCAATGCATTCTGTACATCATCACTTAGAACAGCAGTTTTATCAGAATAATATAAATCAATATCTACCTGATATCTACCACCCAATGTTTGTTCTTCACTTCTTACACCATGATTAGCATAGAATTGTATATTATTGAGTGTTAATCGTGTTAAGCTTGATTCTTTGTTCATAAAAATCCAATAAATAAAAAATTAAAATCCCTGCTTTTGAATAAAGACACCTTTATCAACTTTTACAAAGAAATCTTGATAAAATTTAGCATCCTCAACTTGATATACTTCTTTAGGATTTCCTAAATTATCAAGAACTTTTACCTGAAAATTTGCTCGCACTTTGGTTTGCTTACCAAATTCAGAAATATTGACACTTGATTCAACAATTTTAATTTTACTATATGTTAAATCAGTGCTATTTCGTGATCTATTTCTATCTATTCCTTTAAAAAATTCCGACCAAAAATCATTCGAATTACCTCGAGATTGAGATAGGTCTATCTCTTTTTGAGCTGTAAGTAATCCTAGATCCAATTGTGCATTTTTGACAATAAAACCATCATCTTGTAAAACATTGATAACAGCTTTCATTATCAATTTTACATTATTTGTATCAAATTCTCTGGTTTGTACTTGCCTTGTTTGTAATTGCGTTTTTGGTGCATCTGGTGCTTGATATGTATTGACAATTGTACAAGCGGGTATCATGCTTACAATTCCAATCAATGCAAGAATAAGAAAGGAATTGTTTTGCACTATGTGCTTGGCTTTTTTATGAAGGTTATTATTCATAACAGATCTCTTTTATATTGTTATAAATTATACGCTTAAAACTTAGAGGCATGATATGAGAATGATTTCACTTTACTATTCGTATCAAATTTTATAACTACAGTTAATGTCCTTTGGGTTACTGCAGCAGCTCCAGATCTACTTCCGGATGCATATAAAATCAAGAATAATCCACTTGAACTTTCTGAATATGATGCTTCTGTCGCTATTTTGTCAAATACCCATGTTTCATCCCCACCTTCATCTTTTGTAACAATATTAGGAGAACCCAATGCTTCAGCTACTTGTGCGCCACTCATTCCAACTTTAATTTCTTTTTGAACTTTTCCTACTGTTAAATCTTGTTCTTTAACCGAATGTAAATTTGAACGATGATCTACTGATGTGCAACCTGATGCTACAATGCTAATGATTGCGATGATAGCTAAACTTTTGATAATTTTCATGATTTTTCTCCAAGAACTTGTAATAGTGAAAGAGATTATTCTATAAAATGTATTAATGATTTTGCAAGGATACCACTATCTTTAGAGCGGAATATTACTGTATAAGCTCCAGAAATAATCGCATTCGGCTTCGATAATGTAATCGTATTTTTCCCATTCTCGATTTTCCACGAACCAAGAGCATATTTATTACCTATGGCATCAATTAATTCTATTTCTGTTGATATATGATCTTCTGATTCACAATACAAAGTAACTGTATTAACTGCTGGATTTGGGTACATTTGTAATGTCTTTATCTGTTTTCCAGACTGAATAATCATAAGATCTTTGCATAGATTAATGATTCTTATTTCACCGGATTTCCACAATATTGGGACAGAAGGACCTATAAATCCATTTGATATAGTAAAATCTAATGCTGATTGTGTTGTTTCTGCTATTCCTGCAGGCCCTTCTAATATTACCAAAGCAGAAGAACTTGATAATTTACCGATATACTCGATGCCAATAAATCTGATATCATTTATTATTTGATTTTTAATAAGAGATGCCTTTCCACTTTGTGAAAAAACAGTATCTGGCAGAAATATGCGTGGATTTACTTGTATCTCAATATTTGCCTTTAATTCACCTTTATAAGGAATTGTTTCTTTAATGTCTAAAGCAATAGGAATACGAGCTCTATCCTTAGGATCAACTTCTATTATTGGTAATTTCAAAGATATTTCGGCTGTATAAGGAATAATTGTTATTGAATTTCCAGAACCACATGGGTCAAAATTAGCATCTAATTGTATACCATTTTGAGGAATTATTCCATTGACACCAATATCCAAAAACAAGGTTTGTCCGGGTGGTATTTGCACAGGTAAAGGTGTATATACTGTAATTGACCCATTCTTAGTTTGAATATTTGTAAGATTTACTGGATTTTCAGATTTATTTGCTATTGGAATTGTTCTTCTTGGTGAATCCTGCAGAAAAGGTATAATTGAAGGAGCGACAATATTTGCACCAGATCCATAACCTAGTAATGTAATAGCAATAGAATACAATGATTGATTTGAATGTTCAATGGTTAATTCAGCTTGATCTGGGCCTAAAGCTGAAGGTGTATACGATATGTTTACAGATAATTGCTGTCCCGGTAATAAGATCGTGTCTTTAATCACAGTATTAACAAATAAATGTGAGCTTTTAGCATATACTTTATTGATAAGCAAAGGTTTGGGATCATCATTTCTTATTAAGATAATATCTTTGCTTACTGTATCATTAATACATAAAGAATCTAAAAATAGATTATTAGCTAAGTTCTTAATATTTCTAGGTTTAGATAGTACTTCTAAAGGCAAATAAAACTCTTGTGAACAATAACCAAAAAAGACGGTATCAGCAATGATACCTGTATCGGTTGGTTGAACTTTAAATGATAAATCGATACAATCATTTGGCTTTAATACTATGCCATTAGGAAAAGGTACTGAAAATGTAAAATCCTTTCCTTTTCTTAGATATGCATATTCAAGTATGATATTTCCTGGACCTTTATTACAAAAGTTCTTAGATAATACAGTATCCTTTTGTTCCATTAATAATAAATCTGATATAATTCCTTTTGTAATAATTGGTTGCGAAGGAACAATTCTGAACAAATTATCTGTGGTGTCTTTTTCTGGATATGAAAAATTCCTCATCTTTACATTATCAGGAGAATTTGCCGAAGATGCAATGGCTTGTCCATCTGGACTAAAAGCGATATCTGTTAAAAATCCATTATGTCCGCTAATAGAACCTAAAAATTTATCTAATGGTAATTGCCACATTGAAATTTGTGGGATTCCCGAGAAACCTGTGGCCAAAAACTGATTGGTTGAATTAAAAGTAAGGCCAATAGCATCACTAGAAGCTGTTCTTAAACTTCTTACAATTGTATGTGTGGGTATATAGGCAATATGAACTTCGCTTTCTGCACCAGAAGTTAATGTTGTTTGAGACGTTTTTGTGCCCATTGCTAATAAGGATCCATCATCGGAAATACCTAAGCGATTGATCAAAGCTAATTCAGGAAAAAACAAAGAATCAATAACACTTAAATTTGTAGAATTAGCTAGCAATACCGATCCATTCAATAAAGAAATAGCACAAATAGAACCATTTCCTACTGTAAACCCTGTAATTGGAACATTAAAAGAATAGGACTGTTCAATATTTCCATTTAACGATATTTGCTGAATCTGAGATCCTTTTTGGGGAATTATCAAGAATGATTTTGTTTCTGGATTAAACAAAACATCCTTGGTACCACCCTGCATAGAAATCTCAATTTCTTTTACAGGAATTGGATTACCTTTTACACATAAAGCTATCATTTCTTTTTTAGTATCTGATAATTGATATGCACCAAATAATAAAGAATCATTAATATAACCAAGGCCTAACCACACAGTATTTACAGATGGGAATGTAATATTTGCGACAGTATATTCATTAATGACTGTAGTACTTATTTTATCCCAATCACCAATCATTCCATTTTGATAACCAGCTAACAGTGCCGTACCAGAAGCATTCCAAGCAATATTAGAAACTCCCCCTTTTAATTCCGGTTTTAGCAAAGTAAATTCTTCGAATCTTTGTAGTTCTTGTCTGATACGAAGATAACCTGAGTCTGTAAATCTTGCAGGAATTTTCCACATAAATGTGCTATCCATGCTAAAGCCCAAGGTATCCCAAGATTTACCAGCATCAGGGCTAAAATCGACATATGTTGGAGCACCAACTCGATATCCTTTCCATTTTAATATGATGTCTTCACAAGGAGTATATACATTTGGAGAATTTGGCAAGAGCAGCGTCAAATTTCTGTTTTCCTGCATTGTAAAACCATTTGCTCTCAATTGCAGATATTCAGTTTTCCCACCTTCATAGTACAAAACTGCATATTCTTTATAGTATATATCTTTTTTTGGAGTAAAAACAATATCGAAAAAATATCCTGTAGAAGGAGCCAATCCAACTGGAGGTGGATTTGTAGAAACATAGCTTCCAATCCATCGTATTGAAAAATCTGGTGAGGAAAATCGAATCGAATCTAGGCGCGTTGTCAGTTCTTTTTTTGAAGCATCTTTATTAGATGAAACTGCTCTTACCATAATGGTAGAAGCCACTGTTTCACCTGGTTTTACTGTCCCAAAATATAGCTCTCTAATTTGTTCATAGAATGGATCGCAAAAACGTACTTGACATCCATTATCTCTTCTATGTTTACCAAGAATACTAGCAGTTTGATTAGTATAAGTAAACACAAATTCAGTTGTTTCTGCAACACTTTGGGATTTAGTAATCCAAGTAATTATCTGATATCCTTGATTATCAGGCGGTGCGATATTGATAGCCCGAGAGCTTCGGTTATCATCTACAATTAATAATTCATTGGAAAGGATGATATGAGATTGGCCATTCACTGTAGCTTTAAGAGAAGCTTTCAATAATGGAAATGCAGCAGGATTTACTGTCTCTAATATATTTTGTTGTTTTATCTCTAATTGAATTTGAGCCTCAGCATCTACGATGAACAGAGTGAATATCAAAAACATTGAGAAGATTTTGGAGAAAAGCATGATACTACGTTTTAACATGAAAGCTTTATAAATGTAGAGTAATAACAATAAGAATCAGATTATTGTTGCACAGTTGTAGTATCTTTTAAAAAAAACACCCTAAAAAAAATATAATCAGGTATAAGCACTAAAACCAAAGAACCTGTATCTCTTGTAAACCAAGAAGTATATCCTGCTACAGGAACTAAGATTTTGACGATTTGTCCGGTTAATGTCCACATAATGATAAATACTAAAAAGAAAATAGCTAATGCCATAAATCCTTCTTTTAACTTGGCTTCTTGCCATCTTTTTGTAAATGCAAAAAGTGCCGCCATGATATGTAGATGAAATACAAAGAGTTCTATCATATTTAGTATTTTAGCTAGTAGAGTTCATGAACTAATTGAGTGCAAAACTATGGAAATAGATGCAAATTTCCGCCTTATGTTTGTAAGTGTTGGAACATATGAACAAGCTAAAAGGATTGCAGAAGTGTTAATTACAAAGAATCTTTCAGCTTGTTGTTCGATTATTTCAGGAATTGAATCAATCTATAGATGGAATGATTCAATAATGTGTGAGAAGGAATATCTTTTAAAGATTAAGACATTTAATCATGCTATTGAAAACATAGAAAAAATCATAAAAGAAATTCATTCATATACTATACCAGAAATGATAGTAATTCCAATTGAAGGGATACATGGGCCATACCTTCAATGGGCAAAAGAACAAGTAATTAAGGATTAAATACTAGATATTCAAGGGGGATTATGAATAACCAAGATCAAAAAACAGTAGAATATGAAAACAAATCTGCGAGTGAGTCTTTGACGATTAGAGAATGGCGTCAAGACGATAAACCTCGAGAACGACTTCAATTATTTGGAGCACACTGCTTAAGTGATAGTGAATTATTGGCAATATTAATTAATACGGGTATGCAAAATTTTTCTGCATTAGATATTGCTAGATCTATGTTAAAAACATTCAATACTATCTCTGATTTAGGTTCTCGATCGGTTAAAGAAATATGTACGATAAAAGGCATTGGGATGGCTAAAGCTATTGGATTAGCCGCCGCTTTTGAATTAGGAAGAAGATATCAACAGGAAGAATTCAATCCATCTCACATCTTACACACTCCACATGATGTTGCTAAGTATTTTATTCCTCGAATGAGAGGAGCAAGGACAGAAAGTTTTTACATTGCGATGTTGAATACAGCAAATATTGTGATTTCGATAAAAAAGATAAGTGAAGGTTCTTTAAATTCTAGTGTAGTACATCCACGAGAAGTGTTTAGAATTGCAGTCATCGAAAGTGCGGCTTCGATAATTGCATTACATAATCATCCTTCTGGAAACACAGAACCAAGTAAAGAAGATATTTCATTAACAAAGCAAATTGCATTAGCAGGTTCTATGATGTCGATACAATTACTAGATCATATCATTATTGCTGGAGAAACATTTACTAGTTTGCGTGAAAGAGGATACATAGATTAAGGATTCATATTATGGCATTTAGCATTGTAGATACACATTTACATGGAATCATTATCATTAAACCAGATATATATGGTGATGAACGTGGTTTTTTTATGGAATCATATAGAGAAGATTATTTTAGAGAACTTGGTATTCCAACTAATTTTAGACAAGAAAATCATTCTAAATCATGTAAAGATGTATTGAGAGGTTTACATTTTCAATGGGATGAACCGATGGGAAAACTATTAAGAGTAATTTCAGGAAAAATCATCTTAGCAGAAGTTGATATAAGACATAATTCACCTAGTTTAGGCCAATCGATTATGGTAGAACTATCAGCCGAGAATGCTTATATGGCATGGATTCCACCTGGTTTTGCCAATGGTTTTTTATGTTTAGAAGATGATACACAAGTAGTATATAAATGCACAACAATATATAATCCAAAAGCTGAATCTGGTATTTATTGGAATGATCCATCATTATCTTTACCATGGGAACTCTATCTTAATGGTAATCAACCAATTATATCGGAAAAAGATCAAAAAGCTCAACTATTGGAAGAATGGTTGCAAAAGCCAGAATCATTATTGTTTTAATCTTGAGTAAGATTTTACTTTGTGAGTTCACGAATAAACCATATTTTGGTCAACTGTTTAAGTACCAAGTCCCAACTGGTTCGGTAGCTCAGTTGGTAGAGCAGCGGACTGAAAATCCGCGTGTCGGGGGTTCAATTCCCTCCCGAACCACAACAAAAGCAAAGGCATCCCAATTGGATGCCTTTTGTGTTTTGGGGTAATTTCAGGTATCTTGATGATTGTATGGATTGAATTGTATTTCACCTTGTGTAAACAAAAGTGATGAGTTAAATTTGGTATGTGAATCAAAACTGAAAGACATTAATGGAAGTACATATATATTATATATTTAATTAAACAATTGAGAGATTCTAATGAAGAGTTTGATGGTTTTTGTTTTTTTGACAATGTTACTGATTGTAGGTTGTAAAGAAAATTCTGTAAATAATCCAAATCCTACTATTTCTGATTCAGTATTTACAGATATACGGGATGGGAGAAAATATGGAATTGTAAAAATTAACACACAAGTTTGGATGTCTGAAAACTTACATGTTAGTAAATATCTAAATGGAGATACAATTCGTCATGCACGTACTTTAGATGAATGGCTAGGAGCTATAAACACGCAAGAAGGTGCTTGGTGTTATTATGATAATGATACCAAGAATGGAGAAAAGTATGGTAAGCTGTACAATTGGTATTGTGTAAAAGATGCCAGAGGCCTCGCCCCTGCGGGTTATCATGTACCAAGTGATGCAGAATGGACTGTCCTAACAAACTTTTTAGGAGGAGAAGACCTAGCAGGCCAAAAGATGAAGAGTACAACAGGTTGGTCGAATAATGGTCATGGCACTAATAGTAGCGGATTTAATGGTTTGCCGGGCGGTAGCCGTATTGAAGGTGGAAATTTCTTAGGCATTACTGATGGCGGTAGTTGGTGGAGTTCTTCAGAGGAAAGCGACGGTTATGCTTGGAATCGTAATCTGGACTATTATGATGAGACTATGGTGAATAGGAACACCTTTAATAATTATGATGGCTTGTCTGTTCGTTGCTTGAGGGATTAGTCCTTTTGCCCATTTGGGGCAAAAACCCCAAAAATATAATAATAAAGTTATAAGGGTTCTGATACTTACTATATCAGAACCCTTTATGTATTTTATCTTATTAATTTTTACATGTGTATCTCAAGTGCATGTAATAGCAAGTCTGCTCGATATGAATCTTGCAATGGGACAATGCACCGCAGGAGTGCCTTTTGTGTTTTATTTGCAATCTACTAAAGCATGAATCTGAGACATTTATTTTATCTTACTATATATGGTCATGCATTATTGATTCTCCCCTTGCATCAAAAAGATTTGTATTCCATTGTTGTGCTGGTTCCCCATTACCAATACTAAAACTATATCGCTCAGAATTTCCCCAATTATATCCTATACCTAGGCCATTATGTGGCATTGTATTTAAAAATACATGGCTATTATTAGGATTTCTAGGATTTTTTGTTTCATTTAGATAAACCCAACATGTAAATGTAAATGAATCCCAACCATTATTAAAAAATGCAGTATCTATAACAATATTATCATTAATTCCCGAAAATGAATATGCTGATTTGGGATTTCCAAATCTATCATCAACTAATATAGGTCCATTAACTAAGGCATGAAGTCCATTCCCACTTTCATCTTGTGCATTACCATTAAAAGGCCAATATCCTATTAAACCTTGTTTTGGGATATAATCTGGTATTTTTGCTACAGATTGCCCCATACATATACACAGTAAAACACATATCCATATACCCAATCGTATCATTGTATCACCTAATTCATCAAATAATAATTAAAAATAAAATACCCATATGTACAGTGAATATTCATCACTGCAACCCTTCTTTAATAATAGCTCAATCGTCCTATCCATTTCATTATCATAGCCACCGGTATTCTAGATAATGAAATTCAAAACTCTAAAAATGTACTGCACAATCACCTGTCATTTTTTGTGCTTATATATTCAAAAAGCCACCCATAAAACATTGAATATTATAAATAATACAATAGATGTGCCAACTTTATTTTTTCAATATTAAATTATTTGCAACTTGTTATATATCAATGCTTTACTAATTTTCACTTCTCTTAATATGACATTAATACTCTTATTGTTGTCATAGATTTATTATGATTGTAATCAACAGTGTAGGTTGACATTGTACAATATTTTTGACACATTAAACACTCATGTTTTTATGGTTACTTTCACAGACATTTTATTTCATATGACATAAAAAAAGCAGACATTTCTATTGAAATATCTGCTTATTGAAAAGGATGTGGAAGAATGTTTATTCTGATTTCCTTACCATACTACCATATCAAGAATTGATGATAGTCAAGTGGTATAAATATTGTTTCATGTTGGATTAAGAGTGTTTTAGCTAATGCCCCATTCAGATGAATGATTGTCACCTTTTTGGGTAGAAATTCATGAGGTATTGTTAGCCATATTCCGTCTAATGTTCTAGTAGTACGAATGCTATATTGATTAGATTCAGATGATATTGAAGAGATCTCATCTCCTTCATAGGCACCAATCGAAGGTGGATTCTTAAATGGTTTATATTCAAAATCTATTTCATTATTTGATAAAGGGAAGCCAGCGCCAATTGCAGGGCTTGAATTCATGAGACGAAAATCGCCAAGTTCAATGTTCTTTAATAATGGATCTTTGCCATATATTCCCCCGCTTTCCTTTAATTGAGGCTCTTGTAATATGGAAGATATAGGATTATCAATATTATACCATAGATTATTTCTTAGCATAAAGCTAGCTGGATCTGTATTACCACCGATATTAACTTGTCTAGAAATACTTGATTTAAACACAATCAGATTATTCTGAAACACATTATCGCCACAAGCTAAAAATCTATTTGGATCTACAGTTTCTTGAAGAATTCTAAATATCCAACGTTCTGGGAAGATAATTGTATTGTGCTGAACTTTTATTCGAACAGATCCTACATAAGCAATTGGTGTTGTAGATCGAATAAAAATATTTGCATGAACAAGCATATCTGCAGCTTCAAAAGGTGCGTCCAAAGGACGAAAAAACTGCAAACCTGTAGAGCCACCCAAATTTAAGGCTCGCTGCCCACCATCTATAAATGAATTTTGTTCAATTCGAATATATTGAGTGCCACCTTTAGCTTGTATACAATTTGAACCTTGACGAATAAATACATTTTTTCTAAATACTCCATTATGACATCCAACCATATCTACTCCACTTCCACCAGCAGATCCATCCTCGAATGTACATTCTTCAATAATAAAATTATCTAAACCTGATAATTTTAGTTGATCATTATTTCCACTTGCATTCATTGTAGAAAAAGTAAGATTCCGAAATATAATATGATGTGCTGGTGTATCAAATGTTCCAGCATCATCACAGTTCATTCCATTGCCGGTTTGTCCTTTTATCGTAAAATTCTCAATAATTAAATATGAGCAATCAGAAAAATGGAAGGATTCTGAACCTCCAGAAAAGACAACACTATCTCGGTGAATTCCTCTAATAATAATCGGAGAGTTCTGAATACCATTAATATTTTCAATAAAATATGAGCCTTTATATTCTGCAGGATACATCAATACAGTATCGCCAGGTTTTGCGGATAAACAAGCAGTTCTTGGATCTTGAAATTGTTGGCCAATTCCTACAGTTAATGTAGTTGCTGTCATAGAGAAGCACATACAGCATAAAACATACAAACAAGAGATCAACAAAGTATAATTCATACATTTTCTGAAATCAGAGTTAAACTATTATCTATACACAAACATTAGACTTTAGAAATAAGTCCTTCTTGCTCTAAACGATCTTTAATTGAAAACACTAAAGTTTCCCAATCATATAATGGGGACATAGTATCACGATGCATATGTGTAGCTAATCCTGGCATTGGCGATAAGCCCATAGCTTTACCAAAAAATGTTAGCCGCCCATAAAGCCCTTTACTCAATTTTCTATCATTTGCACCTTTGGCACATTGCATCAAAAAAGCAAATCGTTTTCTTAAAGTAGAACCTTTCATTAAAAACGTGAATGTTGTATCTGTAATTTGTCGCCAATGACAATCTTCACTATGGAAAATTAGAGAAAATCGACGATATTTTCCTTTATATCGATCTGGATAATCAGTTGGATGAATGATTAAATCTGGTTTCCTTGGATCAATAAATGAACTCCATGTATATATTCTACGAGAATATTCCATCCATTGTTCTGGATTTTGAATAAAATGATACATACAATGCATAGAGTCTGGCTTATGCACATAATCATCTTCGCAGAAATAAACCCAATCATCATCAGAAACATGAGCGCCGGCAAAAAAACTTCTACGGATAGATTCATCATTACCAAAATCACCATGAATAATATCTATATTTCTTTTTGTAAAAAAATCACATAAAGTTGGGCTTAATTTATCTCCAATCACTTGAATTGTATGCGGAATCCCATGTAAAGAGTCTAGTAAACTCTGAAAACTAATCTGCACTAAAGTAGTTTTATCAAGCATAAAAGGTCGTGGATTTTTATTCACTGACTGTACAATATCGCATGCCCTAAATACAATATGAATAGTTGGTGTGCTCATAAAGTATCAATAATTGTATATAATTTTTTCATCATCATATCAGGCTTAAATTCTTGAATGTGCTCGAAAGCATAATCACATGCATTTTTAGCAAATCTATCATCTTCCATTATTCGATGTGCCATTTGCACTGCTGTATCGATATCAAATGGATTCTGAACGGTAAGTTCAGGAAACAGTTTTGGAGCATGTCCAGTACTAATAGTGCTAATAATTGGAACTCCTAAAGCAGCAGCATCTAACACATATCTACCCCAAGTATATCTATCATCTAAATTTAACCATAATAGAGATGAGCTAGCATGAGCATAATATTCTTTAAAAGGTTTTGCATATTCAACTGTTAAATCTGCAGAATGCAAAAGCTTTGAAATATATGTTCTATTGATATCAACATTGAAAAAGCTGCCACAATCTCTCATATTTGACAAAAGATTTCTGAATTTCCTTGTCAATCTTCTTTCATAACCAATTATCGGTATATGCAATTGAGTAGCAACTTGATATTCATTCCATCTGGTCTTTAAAAATGGACAAATATGCACTGATCTTGATCGATGTTCACGGCTTATTGCACATGCTCTAACGCCATCAACTGGATAAGGAATTCCCAATGTAAAAACTGGCGACTGTGTTAACGATTGTATAAAATGTTCAGCATTAATATTAATACAATTCACAAAAGACGAGGCATCAAAAAGTTCTCGCAAATGAGGCATAGGTTTAAGATATGTTCTCATATCTCCTTCTAATAATGTCATCCATATAACATGTTTGGGACGATTCTCTGCAAGTGCCCTAACTTGTTGTAATCGTTTTGAACTGCCTATTGCATTTAAATTCATAATAACAATATCGAAATCCGCAATCATTCTTGGAGTAATATCTAATTCATTACAATAAGTACCATTACTTGCAAAAACCCATGATTCAATACCATTTAACAGATCAGCTTCATATACTCTATCTTGAGCTTTCCATGTTCCTACATTACCTCCAACCACCAAGATACGCGGTGATATATGTCTAAAAGAATGAATCATATACTTTCTGGAAAAATCTTTGTTAAATGTAAATCAAATTATATGTATATAATGTCAATAATATAAGTATTTCATGGACTTAAATCATGAAACAAAATACTGTTTTTGGCCTTTTTGTTTCTATCCATTAAGCATATCTTTTGATGTGGTTTCAATTTATATCTAAAGAAAAATCTATGACAAATAAATTGATGAGTACATACTGCTTCTAACTCATTACAATTCGATTACTTATATACTTTTTTTATTACTTAATTCCTTTTCTTATATTGTAGCAGTATTTATTGTAGTCGCAGCATATTACTTTATAATACTTATGTGTACATCCAAGCATCAAAAGAGCAATTCTACTAAGTGAATCTACTATAAAACTAGATATCAACATAGTAAAGAGTAATCTTGCTTGCTTTCGCACATATACTCCTTAAAAATTATCATGTTCCTTTGAACATATTTTATATTCCATTCACATTTGGAGAATAAGTATGAAGATTTTCATACGTGTTTTTTCAATCTCATTATGCATTGTTTTATCTAGCATTGCAACATTTGCTCAAGGCATTCTTAGTGGTCGTATTACTGGTCCTAATGGACAAGCCATTCCAGGAGCTTCAATAAAGGTAAGTAACTCTGAATCAACAAAACCTATTGGTGGTTTTTCTGATTCACGAGGGCGTTATTCAATAAAAGGTTTAACAAGTAAAAGCTATACTGTTACTGTTTCTTGTGTTGGTTATCAAAAGAATGTGAAAGAAAATCTTTCTATGAATAATGGTAATGCAACTAATGATGTTCAGTTAGCAGAAACATCTATCGATATGGATGTAACAGTTGTAACAGCATCACGTGTGCAACAAAAAGCATCCGAGGCACCTGCTTCAGTATCAGTTATAGAACCTAGAACAATACGTGAAGCTCCTAAAAGTACACCTCTAGAGCACATAAGAGGTTTGGCTGGTGTAGATTATTCTCAAACAGGTATTGCTCAACAAAGTGTAAGTGTACGTGGATTTAATAATGTATTTACGGGTTCACTGTTAACATTAACAGATTATCGTCCTGCGGGAGTACCAAGCTTAAGAGTTAATGTAGGTTATTTTGTTCCATCTTCTAATGAAGATATCGAAAGAATAGAATTGGTTCGTGGCCCAGCATCTGCATTGTATGGTCCAAATGCAACACAAGGCGTCTTGAATATTATTACTCGTTCTCCGTTTGCATCAAAAGGGACAACTGTCTTTTTGGCTGGTGGAATGCAAAATCTTATGAATGTTGGATTAAGACATGCTGGAACAGTAAATGATGATATTGGATATAAGATTTCTGGTCAATATTTTTCTGCAAATGATTGGGCATATGTAGACCCAGAAGAGCAGAAGGCCAGAGCTGCTGCCCTAAAACCAGGTGTATCAGAAGATACATTAAAGATTGGAAATCGTCAGAATACCCATGAACGATTTAATGTTGATGCTGGATTATATTATAATCTTGGCGAGAATACAATGTTACAATTGAATACTGGCGTTTCACAAGCCGTCAATACAATCGAAATGACAGGCCTTGGTGCTGCAAATGGAAAAGACTGGAGATATACCTATCTCAATGCTCAATTAACTTCAAATGATCTATTTGCTCAAGTATTCTATAATATGAGTGATGCTGGCAATACCTATTTCTTAAGAACTGGTAATCCAATTATTGATCGTTCTACTTTATTAGGTGCACGACTTCAAGATGCTTATAAAGTAAATGATAAAATACGTTTAACCTATGGAGCAGATTTCTTTTCTACTAATCCAGTAACAGATGGTACAATTAACGGTGTGAATGAAGAAAATGATGCTTATACAGAAATTGGTGGCTATCTTCAGGCAGATGCAAAATTTGGTGATAAATTCTCTGCTTTAGCTGCACTTCGTGCCGATAGACATTCTGTTATCGATGAACTTGTTTTGTCTCCACGATTAGCATTAATGTATAAATTAGATGATAATTCCTCTGTAAGAGCTACCTTTAATACAGCATTTAGTAATCCAGGTACAAATGATTTATTCTTGGATTTATTAAGTGTTAAAGATGCTTTTGGTTTTAGTGCAGCAAACCCTGCTTATGCTGTTGGTGTATATGGAGCTGCTGCAGGAAGAAATGGATATACATTTAATCGTTCAAATGGTGTTTTAAATTATGTTTCTCAATTTGCGCCAAGTAAAGATATATGGCTTAGCACAGGAAATGTTGCCAATATGTGGCAAGCAGTAACTGCTATCATTACAGCAAATCCTGCACTTGCCGCACTAAAGCCATTGCTTACATCTTTGATTCCGGCACCTACAACTATAAAAGGTAGTTTGGCTTCTTTAAATCCTACAAATAGAACATTTATTCCTTTTCAAGACAATGATCACAAGGTTGACAAATTACGTCAATCTAGCACTCAAACAATCGAATTAGGTTATCAAGGAAAATTAGCAGATAACTTGAAATTTTCTTTAGATGTGTATCAGTCAACTGTAACCGATTTTGTTTCTCCTTTACAAGTTGTCACCCCAAATGTGTTCATGAATGGAGCAGATGTAACTGCCTATTTAAAACCTATTTTAAAAGGTGCGCTTATGCAAAATGGTATGCCCGAAGCACAAGCTGATGCTACAGCTGCACAAGTTTGTGGTGCTTATGCAAGTGTTCCTATTGGTACAGTATCACCAAATGAAACTCCACATAAAGGCGATATTCTACTTTCATATCGAAATTATGGTCAAATAACATATATGGGAAGTGATGCTGCATTTACATATGAATTATCACCAAGATTTACAATTTCAGGTTCAGCTTCTTATGTGAATAAGAATGTATTTTATGGTGAAGATTTAGGCGAAGGAAATACTTCTAAAGATACCATTGCACTTAATGCACCTAAATACAAATCATCACTTGGCATCATGCATCGCAATGCAGATTTAGGACTTAATATCGGCGTACAATGGCGCTGGGTAGATACTTTCCGTATGAATTCTGGTGTTTATATTGGCGATGTAAATGCTTATCATATGTTAGATTTAACGGCTCAATATAGTATTCCTGGTGTTGAAGGTTTAAGCTTAAATCTGAATGCAACAAACTTATTAGATAATAAAGTACAGCAATTTATCGGAGCTGCTGCAATTGGACGTATGGTTCAAGGCAGATTGGCATATACATTCTAATTCTTTCAAGCCGTATAAGAAAAAACCGATATGATATTCATATCGGTTTTTTTCATTTATTGAGATAATAATTCATCCATATCATTATGTTCTACAAAGAACATAACCTGTTTTGTTAATAATCCTTTGTGATTATTCTCGGCTACATTAAGAGTAATGAGATTATGTGTTAAATTATTTTTGTCAATCAAAAGAATATTCAACAGAAAACCGGAATGACTAACTTCAACATGATTATTTTTTGCTAAAAAATATTGACTTGGTAATCTTTTTATTGAAGAGAAAAATTTTGAGAATTTTTCTGATTGATCCAATAAAGGATCGTCATTTATTTTTGTATCAATATCATGATTGATAGGCATCAAAATACTAGCATCTGCAAATGCATCATCAATGATTTTTCTAAGTTCTGGATACTGTTTTATTGCCTTATGAATATTTTTTGGTATGTCATTTCTTTTATAAGAATAAACACCTGGTTCCCTCAGATTACACAGAGGAACATAGGATTCTCTATATTTTCCCTGTTCAAAAGGGTGATAAAAAAAGTAAGAATTATTTAATCTTCTAAATACTCGCTCTTTTGCCTTTTGCATTAATACTGTCCTTCATAGCAAATGATGCACCCCATAGTAAAGAAATTACGTGTACATTTCTATTGACATATACAGTCTATGTATACTTACATATTAAGACAAATCTCATCGTACATACCTACAGTAAAAAATGTTTATTTAAAACGAATAAACATGTATGTTTGTACAGCAATTATAGATTGCACCATATTCATTTAGAGAATCTGAGGGACGGGCCCTATGAAGATTCACCAACCGATTTAATTCGGTGGTAATGCCCGATCAATGAGGTTTGCCATGTATATACATTCGTATATTTCACTTTGCCTTAAACAACATAATCTTCGACGCGGAGATATTCCTTCCTTACTTGGTTCAAAAAACCCTAATAAATTCTTACGAAGATTTGATGCATTCTTATCTGGAAATCTAAGCGATAAGGATATTATTGCACGATGTAGATCATGTTCAATCTTTGCAGGAAGAGAATTTGAGCAAGCATTAGTACATACAAAACAAGAGCACATCTCATTATATAAGAAGTCATTAATTGCTGCTGAGTTAAAAGCTAAAGCAGAGTTTACACCTCATATTTGGACAGTTCACAAGAATTCAATACCAAGTCCAATATTCCCTGTTGCACTTTTTGGCATCAATATTTTTAAAGTAATTGATGTCCCCAAAGACTTAATACGTCCCTTACATCCAGAAATTATCAATAATATATCTATCTATTTGAATGAATATATAGAACATCCTCCTGAAAGAAATGTTCTTCATACGCCATTTGGAGAAGCAATTCAATTCTTGTATAGATATTCATTTGATTCATGTCTAGTTTTTGATATTCACAAAAGAACATTTACTCATTCTCAATATTTTAATTGGAAAAGTATATCTCAAGCATATCTCACATTAAAAAATAAATCTATAGCATTTTCATAAAGGAAAGAAGTATGTCACATTCTTATGTATGGACAAGTGAATATGTATCACCAGGACATCCTGATAAAGTAGCTGATCAAATTTCAGATAGTATCTTAGATCTCTATCTACAGCATGATCCAGATGCAAGGGTAGCATGTGAAACAATGGTAAAGGGTAATTCGGTATATATAGCTGGTGAAATTACTTCTAAGGCTGATTTTCTGGCTGAATCGGATTTTGAGTTAACAAAAAAAACAATTAGAAATACAATTTCATCGATAGGATATGTACATCCTGAATTTGGATTTCATTCTGAATCATGTTCAATTCATTTGAATATCTCTGCTCAATCCCCTGAAATCAATAGGAATGTAGATAAAAACCATTCATTAGGTGCCGGAGATCAAGGAATAATGTTTGGATTTGCAACAAATGACACACCTACAAAAATGCCATTAGCAATTTATTTAGCAAAGGAAATTGTACAATATGCATATGGCTTAATCTTCACAGATTTTGCTGGAAAAGACATCTTAAGACCAGATATGAAAAGTCAAATATCTTTACAATACAACAATGGAAATGCTGCATATATTGACTCAGTTGTACTTTCTTGCTGTCATAGCCAATCATTATCTTTAAAACAATTACAAGAACTTTTTCATGATAAAATACTTAATGATATAAAATCTATCATTCCCGAACATATTCGCTCTTTATTTACAAAAGAAACAAAGTACTATATCAACCCAGCAGGCGAATGGAATATTGGGGGGCCGGTTTCTGATTGTGGCTTGACTGGAAGAAAGATTGTAGTAGATCAATATGGTGCAGACTGCGAAATAGGTGGAGGAGCCTTTTCTGGAAAAGATCCATCTAAAGTTGATAAAAGCGCAGCTTATATGGCTAGGCATATAGCTTTAAAGACATTGGCTGAACATGAACATGCCAACAGTATTAAAGTTCAACTTGCTTATGCAATTGGACAAGAATTCCCTGTCTCTTATCGCGTTTATGATTCCCAAGGAACAGAATATTCATTGGGATCCTTTACCTTACAAAATTTGCAACCTGCTGCTATTATTGAACGATTGCAATTACAAAAACCTATGTATTATCTCACTTCTCACAATGGGCATTTTGGGAATACATCATTTATAAAAAATGGAATAAAATACTATTCATGGGAAGATATCACCGAATAAATTCAATTATGCCTTATAAAAAGCTTCTAGATTTAACTGATTAGGCAGTGCATCTAAAAACATTGTAAATGTATGTTGTTTAAGTAATTGTAATTTTTTTCTAATTCTAAGCCGATGATTTTCTACATTTTTTAACGATGTAGAGCATAATTCTGATATCAATTGAGATGTTAAATCGAGCCTAATTAATTGTAATATCTTTATTTCTGTTTTTGTCAAATTTGGATATAATCTCTGTAGATTTTTTATGATTCCAGGATATTTTTGTTCACACAGACGTAAATATCCTTGTATATCTAATTGTTGCTTTATTATTCCTTGGATTTTATCTAGAAGTTGATAAGCAAAAGCTGATTTTAATTGTCCACGATTTGATGCTATTGCTATATCTTCTTTAATCGTAGAAATAATTTTTTCATAATCTGACAGCTGATTTAAAAGCTTAGTATTTTCAATTTTAGCGTGTGATAAGTCTTCTAATATTTTTTTATCTGTTGTCTGTTTTCCATCTATAAATAGTTGATGTGATTCTTTTCCAAAACGTATTTCACCAGCTAAAAATGGCTGTTGCTGTTTTTCATTGTGCATTTTTAAAAAATATGCAAAATAATGTTCTAGATATTCCAAAGATTCTTCAAAAAGCTTTGCCGTTTTAGCATTTTGATATAGTCCTGTATATACAGCTGTGACAAAATGATAGAATTCATGTTCTTCGCCAATTGCAATTGCTTGTTTTAAAAAAGGTATAGATGCAGAATAATCATATAATGGATTTTCAGGAATAACATAGAATTCACCAATGATTTTCAATAATTCAGCCTTTCTTAAATGAAAAGATGTGTTAATATAAAAATCATAGCCTTCTTTTAACAATGCAATTGCTTCTTCCCATTCTTCTTTTTTGATTAATAATGCGGAACCATGTATAAACATGGCACTGTAATTCATTTCGTTTCTATAGTGTTTTGTAATTTCTTTGCATATGTCAAAATGATAGGTAGCTTTGTCTAAGTCACTATATAACATATAGTTACGAGTAAGATTAGTATGAATAACAAATTGAGCTGCATAATCTAATGATTCATTTAGTTCTATTGTATTACATTGTAACAATGAATTATGACATTTATCCAAGTCCCTAAGAAACCAATAAATACTGGCTTTATTAATGAGTAAATCAACATAGATTCTTGTATTTATTCCTAATCGCTTTATTGCCAATAATTCTGCATCTTGAATAGACCTTAAGGATTCTGCATATCTGTGTTTTTTTCTATGATGTAAAGATATTCCGATATGTGCTAAGCATGCTAATTCATAACGCTTATACACTGTGAAGATCTCTAAACATTCCTTATACATTGTAAGTTTATCATCTTCTATAACTCCTTCAATTGAAAAATGTGCATATCCAAAAAATAACAACATTTGTATGATTGGATGATTTTCTTCAGGACCTTCATTTTTATATTTTTTTATGAATTCATAAATATGAGTTTTATCTTCAACATTGTTCTTTCTATACATGCTAAGTAATTCTTGCTCAGCTTGTAAAAGATTTTGCTTCTCTAATTTCTTGCTTTTCATAGTTATTGTACATTAATATTTAACAAGTATAATTCCGATAATACTATTCTAACTAACTATATTTTTATATAATACATGTGTTTGTCTTCAATGAATGATTAATATCCATATCAATCCTCATACATTATGCAGAAGTTCTCTTTCTTTAAGTATCATAAATCCCTTATCATCATTAACCATTAACCCCATAAAACCATAAAATCAAAATATATAAAAAGTACCACTATTGTTACATTTGATATTTAGGGATCTACAATATTTATCGTTGTTTCTAAGATATCTTGAGTGGTTTTAGGAATATCTTGAAAAAAGTTATACCCTGTACTTTGTTCTATATGTCTAACAGTAGTTTTATAGTTTTTCCACGTATTTGATAATGAATCTGTTTTACTATTACTCATCATTACTGCAATTACCGGAGTATTTGGCGTAATATCAGCTATTTTTTGACCTCTATTCATTATTACTACAATTTTCCAGCAAGAATCTGGAACTGCAACAATGCCCTTTAATAGTTCAGGAGTTTTTGGAAAACGCCCACCTGCAATGACATATATTTCTTTATTATTTTTTTTACACCAATCTTCGCAAGCATATTCCAAAGATAGCCATGTTTGTTGATTTAACTTTGGTGTTTGAGGTAAAATACTTGTTAAGATAAAGGTAGATTTATTATCTATATCAGTTGCCGTCCTTTCTTCAGATCTCACCATATGTCCACGATCATATCCTGAATTAGTATAATCTGAATGCTTCACTCTATAAAAAGATTCAGGCAAAGATGTATCACTAATAAAACTACCGCTAAATCTTGGAACATCTCCATACCATGAAGCATTTAAGTTCCAGCTCACCCAATTAGGGACATGTAAATTTTTATTATAACTCACTACATATTGTGGACGATTTATAATATAATCATCGCTTGAATCTTTATCTGTAGGCAATCCCATCTCTGTATGTATAGAAATAGATGTCTTTATTGGAGAAACTGTCATTGTGTTAACAGTATTATCAGTACAAGAAATTAAGAATAATGAAATTCCTATAAAAAGGAAGGTAAGGGTAGTTTTATGTTTCATGTATATTTAATATTGTTATTTATCTTGTTATAATTATTTGACGACTCAATTGATTATTTCCATATTTCATTGTTAAGGTATAATTTCCAGACGCTATATCTGATATGTGCAGTATGAATAAACCTGTCTTTTCAAATCCTTCCGATGAATAAATTTCTTTCTTTAATTGTTTAATAATTTTTCCAGATGTATCTATCAATATAATATCTCCTATGCAAGTATTATGTGGTAGTGGATATTCTATTGTAATTGCATCCTGGGCGGGCATTGGATATGTATATATTTGATTCGTATTAAAATCCTCAGATTCATTGATTGTTGTAATAGAAACCATTTGCATTAATGTTCTAAGTGTTGGGCCCTGATTAATTGTCATAGAACGATATGCGGGTATAGAATCTATCATACTTATACTTTCAGCATCATTGCTATATATTATTTTATAGATATATGAATTATCTGCCAATCTAAAACCAAGTTCAATTGGAACATTTTTAAAATATCCATATTCTTTGGGTTGGACTTGTTTACATGTTATTTTAATTTTTTTGCTATTATTTTCTATTATTGAAGTAGTGTCAAATGTAAATCTAGGCCAACCTTTTCTTATAATCCACTGATCAAAGAACCAATCTAATTTCTTACCTGATTTATTTTCTAATACTTGTTGAAAGTCTTCAGTTTTTACATTTCCATATGTAAATTTATCTAGGTATGATCTAATTCCTGTAAAGAATATATCATCTCCTAATTCATGACGTAACATTCCAAGTACTACTGCTCCTTTTACATAAATAGTAGATGGATAATTACTTGAGGGACTTTTTCTCTCAAAATTATCTAAACTCAAAACACCTTCTCTTGTTACACTAGAAAAATATGAAGATAGTTTTGCTTGCTGATCAGAAATATATCCTGTGTTTTTTTTAAGTTCATGCGCCCATAATGTTTCGCAATATGTGGCAAAAGATTCGGTAAGCCAAGCATAACGAAAATCTATTGGACTCACCATATCTCCAAACCACTGATGTGCTAATTCATGTAAAGAGACACTATTTACTGAATCTTTTTTTCTTGCAATGGATTGATCAACTGAAATCATTGTTTGATGTTCCATAGATCCTGTGGGGGTGAGTACATAGCCTACTTTTTCAAATGGATATGGTCCAAAATATCGTTCTAACATGTCAACCATTTTTGGAAGCAATTTATATGATGTCTGTAAAACAGAACTATCTGATTTTAAGCCATACACTATATTCGTTTTAGAGCCAAATTGATATGGAATAAAAGAATCAATAGCAAATGTTAGTAAATATGTAGCCGTTGGAATATTTGTTTCCCAATTAAATCGCAGTGCATTTTCTAATGTGTCAATGGATGTCAATAAACCATTAGAACATACATATTTTCCTTTGCTAACAATGAAAGATCCTTTAAAAGCAGCTTTATCGCTAGGATGGTCATAGCAAGCAAGCCAATGCTGAGTTGTCCCAACATAATTTGCATGAAATCCTACTCCCATAGTATATAAGATTCTATTTGTTCCAAATACTCCTCCCCAACTATTTGGTTCGGCCGGTTCACTGCCCATGATGCCGTGATAATAAATGCTTAAAGATACAATATCATTCTTCATAGCTCCAATTGGAGCATCAATAGCATAATGAAAATCAGCAGAATCTATATTTCCTTCTTGATAAAATTGTATTGATTTTCCATTATATAAAACCGAGTCTATGGTTAGATCTCTTAAGTGAAAATAAAATTTCTTTTCTACTGGATTATCTGTCCAAGTAAAAGTAATTGTATTAATAGCTTGTTTTGCAATAGGTTTAGGAGCTTCTGTTAGGTCTATACTAAAGGTGTATTTCAGAATATCAAATGGTTGTTTATTATACAAAACCGGACTAGAAATTCTTTGCTGTGCCATAATATTAATACAGCTATAAAACAGCACAATGAAAAACAGCAATGTATGAGTCATATCTTTAAGTGGTGTTGATGAGATAATAATGTACAAAGATAGGAAGTGTGATTGATATACATATTTCTATTATTAGCAATTCATAAAATACCCTTACAAAATCTTAACAGTTAGGTAAAATGTGATAGTATAATTTTACGATGCATAAAGATTTTACCATTATACTGTAATTGTAACATGAACGATATCAAACATCATTCACCGTTTTCTCTATATCCTGCTTTAAAAAAAGATAATATATTCAATCATATGATATACCCATGCATATCATTAGCTGAAAAAATTATTGGTATGCATTCTTTGAATCTTTTATATCAAAGAATTAAACATAAATCAAAAGATTCAGCTGATTTTTATAGAACAATTCTAGAAGAAATGAATTGTTCACTTGAAGTAAAAAATTTGGAATATATTCCAAAATCAGGTGGAGCAATAATCGTTGGCAATCATCCTTTAGGAGGAATCGAAGGTATTGCAATGGGTGAGATTCTTCACAGAGTGAGACCAGATATCAAGATTATGGCTAACTATTTATTAGGAAGAATTCCTGAATTTCATGAAACAATGATATTCGTTGATCCTTTTGGCACAAATGATTCAAAAAAAGCAAATTTGAAGGGGCTAAAAGAAGCAATACAATGTGTTAAGAATGGTGGTATCTTAGGGATATTCCCTGCTGGAGAAGTATCACATTATCAATCTGAATTCGGAGCTGTTGTCGACCCCTTATGGAGCACCACAGTAGCTCGTATCGCTAAAATTACTCAAGCTCCTGTAATTCCAATGTTCACAAAAGGACATAATTCAACATTATTTCAAATTGCTGGCTTCATTCATCCTCGATTAAGAACACTTTTATTACCACATGAACTGCTAAAATTACAAGGTACATCATTACATATTTCATTTGGTAAATCAATTCCTCCGCAAACTCTTGCTTCTTTTCATTCCGATGCAGAAGCAACAACATATTGTAGACAAAGAACATATCTTATCGAGCATCAACAATATGATGATCTTGTAAATAATAATAACTCTACATATATGGATATCGAACAATCATTCGATACATCAATATTAAAAGAAGAACTTGACAATTTGCCCAAGAATCAATGTTTATTAGAATCTGGAGAATATCAAGTATGGTATTCAAGGGCAGATCAGACACCAACTATTTTGAGAGAAATCGGCAGACTAAGAGAAATAACATTTCGAGCAGCTGGCGAAGGAACAGGATTACAGAGTGATTTAGATATGTATGATGCAGAATATATTCATCTATATATCTGGCATTCTTCACAACAAATTGTTGGTGCATATAGAATTGGACAAACTGATATACTATTACCTAAATATGGAAAGAAGGGATTATATACATCAACATTATTTAAGTTTAAAAAGAAATTTTTAAATAAAATTACGCCTGCATTAGAATTAGGGCGAGCATTTGTGCGCATTGAATTTCAAAAATCTTATCAGCCCTTATTATTATTATGGAAAGGAATAGGAGCTTTCATAGTAGCTAATCCAAGATATAGATTTTTATTTGGCGGAGTAAGTATTAGTAATGAATATACTCCCCTATCAAAGCAATTAATGATTACACATCTTCGTACATTTGCTTTTAATAAAGATATAGCCCAGTTTGTTAAACCCAGAGATAAGTATAAAACAAAGAATATTCGATCTATTTATGCAAAGCTTATGTTAAGTGATATAATGACAGAGAATTTAGATTCAATCAATTCATTATTAATGCAAATTGAATCAGATGGTAAAGGTATACCAGTTCTTATTAGACAATATTTAAAACTAAATGGTAAAATGATAGGCTTTAATCTAGACAGAAAATTTGGGAATGTAATTGATGGACTCATTTTTGTGGATTTACTTAAAACAGACCCGCTTATTTTAGCCCGATATTTAGGAGATGAAGGACTTGAATCTTATTTAACATATCAATATGCAAATCAGATTGAAGATAATGTTAATGAAAAGGAATTGATGAGTATATAAGAATTAGTTAATTATGATGAGCATCTATGATATGAACTTTGTATTTTTGCCATACTTATTTTATAAAATTATTGGAGATTAATATGTCTTTATCAGTAGGTACAATAGCACCAGATTTTACATTGGTAGATAATACCCTTACAAGTCATACATTAAGTTCATATAAAGGTCAAAACATAGTATTAGCCTTTTTTCCTGCTTCATTTACGGGTGTATGTGAAAAAGAATTATGTACATTTAGAGATAATCTTTCTAAGCTATCAGCAGCACATGCTAAAGTTTTTGGCATAAGTGTAGATTTACCATTTAGCGCTCAAGCATTTGCCCAAAAAAATGATTTGAATTTCCCGATTCTTGCCGATTTTAATCGGATTGCAACAAATGCTTATGATGTATTATTCAAAAATCTAGCTAATATTCCTGGAATGGACGTTTCTGCAAGAGCAGTATATTTGATAAATAAAGATGGTATTATTACTTATGTAGAAGTAACTGCAAATCCAGGTGTAGAGCCAGATTATGAAGCCTTGATTGCTGCAACTGAAGCAGCTTAAGTATTGTAAAAATTTAAAACCCCAACATGGTATAACAATTATACTGTTGGGGTTTTGTATGTTTATATATTATCTATTTATGAGCTAACTATGAAACTCTTTTATATATTCCTAATCGCTTGCCTTGGGCTATGTCAAATTTCCTGCGAAAAATCAAAAGAAGAAAAAACACAAGAGCAAATTCCAATCCAAGAGAAAATCAATACAGAAAATCCTGCTCCAAATTTTACTATGCAATCTTCAGAAGGAAACGCTATATCACTTAGTCAATTTAAAGGAAAAGTTGTACTGATAGATTTTTGGGCTACTTGGTGTCCTCCATGCGTAAAATCTATACCAGAAGTAAAGAATTTATGGAAGAAATATAAAGATAAAGGCCTTGTAATCTTAGGGGTTTCACTCGATAAAGATTTGCAAGCGTGGCATACATATATTAAGAATAATGATATGAATTGGTATCAAGTTGCTGATGGGAAATTTTGGGAAAATGAAGCAGCAATTCTTTATGGAGTTGAATCTATTCCCAATGTATGTATCATTGATCAAAAAGGAAATATTGTAGCCCAAGGATTAAATCCAATGGGGCAATCTGAAGAAATTGAAAATACACTTCTTACCCTTTTAGAGAACAAATAATATACCTAAAACGGTATATTTGCAGAATATATTTTTATGAATCTATTTACTGACATTATATAAGGATGTTCATCTCATGGCAACACATGAATGTGACCTCGTGGTAGTTGGAAGTGGTCCGGGTGGTTATGTAGCAGCAATTCGTGCATCACAGCTTGGCTTAAAGACAATTTGTATTGAACGTGATAAATTAGGCGGAGTATGTTTAAATATAGGATGCATTCCTAGCAAGGCGCTTCTAAAAAATGCACAATACATGAATTTCTTTAAGCATGCTTCAGATTATGGTTTTCATATTGAAAAAATGAGTGTAGATTTTTCTAGAGCTATTTCTCGAAGTAGAGAAGTAGCAGATAAGATGTCTAATGGTGTTTCATTTTTATTCAAAAAAAATAAAGTAGAACGATTAAGTGGTCATGGCACTGTTGTATCTGGGCAAAAGGTAGAAGTAAGAGATCCTAATTCTGGTGCAATTACAGATACTATATCTTGTAAAAATGTGATTATTGCTACTGGTGCTCGTACAAGAATGTTCCCTTTTATCGAAGTAGATCATAAACATGTTTGGACATCTACCGATGCTATTTTTCAACAAGAAGCGCCTTCCTCATTGATCGTTATTGGTGCTGGTGCAATTGGTGTTGAATTAGCATATTTCTATAATGCTTATGAAACTAAAGTTACCATTATAGAAATGATGAAGAATATAGTTCCTGTTGAAGATATAGATGTTTCTAAAGAATTAGAAAAAAGTTTCAAGAAACAAGGAATGACTTTATTAACTGAAACTAAAGTAATTTCTGCAAAACCCACTGCAACTGGTGTTGAAGTATTGGTTGAGAAAAAAGATGGATCTAGAGAAACCTTAATTGCAGATCGTGCTTTAAATGCTGTTGGCGTACAAGGCAATATCGAAAATATTGGATTAGAACAATTAGGTATAGCTATGGAAAGAGGCTGGATAGTTGTAGATAAATATCTGAGAACAAATATCCCGAATGTATATGCAATCGGTGATGTTGCAGGGCCACCATGGCTTGCACATAAAGCCTCTGCGGAAGGTATAGTATGTGCAGAGTTTATTGCAGGACATGAAACCCCTGGTGTTGATTATAAGAATATACCTGGTTGTACATATTGTAATCCACAAGTTGCTAGCCTTGGTTTAACTGAAGCAAAAGCCAAAGAAGCTGGGTATGAGATCAAAGTTGGCAAATTTCCGTTTACCGCAAGTGGGAAGGCACATGGAATTGGAGAAACAACCGGATTTGTCAAATTGGTTTTTGATGCCAAATATGGTGAATTACTCGGGGCTCATATGATTGGACAAGATGTTACAGAAATGATTGCTGAACTTGGTTTAGCCAGAACTCTTGAAGCAACTGGCCCAACAATTTTCCGAACCATTCATGCTCATCCAACTCTTTCTGAAGCTGTTATGGAAGCCGCAGCAGGTGCTTGGGGTGAAGCAGTGAATTTCTAATTGATCTATCTCTTTTTTAGCAAGGTGTCTGATTTTCAGGCACCTTTTTTTTTATGATATCATGAATTTATATTATGTTTATCCCATTAATTGAAACTTCTCTCATGTATTCATTGTGGGGTAATGATGAATAAACAATATGCGCAGAATCTAACCATTCAATCCTTGATTGATTCAATGCCAGTAATTCCTTCCGATATTTCAAGTGAACAAAGAGCATCTTTTATGTATTCTTTACAAGATCTTGTTCATCATGCCCTAAGTATACTCTTGAAAGATGAATTACAGTTATTTGCTTCTGTCTATGCAAGTTGGACATTTCTTATCCAGAAAAACCCTCAATTCTTATCTGCAAAACAATTATATGGACAATTAATATCACTGATAAAAAAACAAAAATATGATGATAAAAGTCTGAACGCTGCAATTGAATGCGTGACATTAATACTTCATATTCTTGATGGTGATACTGTACAATCACATATAGATATACACAGCAAAGAACATTTAACAAATATATATCAAGAGGATCATCTCTCTTTTTTTAGAGGAATAATCTTATCAATTGACAATACATCACATCAAAATGAACGTGCAATCTCTGAACTTGTATGTGAAAATATTGATGGATATATTATCACGATTAACCTTTTTGATTCACTAGCTATACAAAGTATGAATTTTTGGATAGGAGCAACTGTCCATTTATTCTCATTACATAAGAATCACAAAAAAGATCATCATTTTTATAGTGGAAATCATACTTTGATGGTTCTCGAGCCAGATATCCTTGTAAGCGTAACAGAAATAGCAGAATGTGTTCAACAGAATGCTCCTAAAGGAATAGTTGCTGTATATTTTTTAAAGAAATTTCTCGATAAATCTTCTTCAAAGGCAATGCTTTCTGGGACAATAATTGGTAATTGGCTTGATGAATTACTTGCTAAGTCAGCACCAGATTCAATTTCTAATATATTTTATAAGTCATTAAAATACAAACCTTTACTAACTTTATCTATATTCAATAATGAAAAAGAATCAGATGACTTATTGAAAGAGATTGAAGATCTTTCTATGTCTATGCAAGAACAGAAACAACTAATTTCTGCTGATTTTATCACAACAGAAGCTGCATTTCTTTCTCCAGCTTTTGGATTGAATGGAAGATTGGATATCCTTTTAGAATATCAAGACAACCCTTTACTTAAAACAATCGTAGAGCTAAAATCAGGAAGGACACCATCTATAGATCATAGTGTGATGTATGACAATCATTATGTTATAAAAACAGGTGCATGGCCTAATCATACCGCGCAAGTAGCATGTTATAATTTACTATTAGATTCTGCTTTTCCTGGCAGAAGTGGCGATAGCCGATTATTATATGCTAAAGCAAATGATTTCCCCTTAAGAAATGTACCCAATATTTTTCCAGCAAAGCGAGATGTCTTATCAATAAGAAATAGCATCATTGCTATTGAACATGCAATTATGCAAAGACGATTTCAAGTATTTGAACACTTGTTCCACGTAACAACTATAGATTCATTGCCTTCATTTATGCAGGTTGAAGCTGGAGTTTTAAGCAAACAGTATTTCTCATTACAAAGAGTAGAAACTTTATATGTATTAGCATTAATATCATTTGTAATGAGAGAGCACTTTGTAGCTAGAACTGGTACTCATGCTAGGAAAGGTTTTAGTTCTTTATGGCATGAACAATTGAATTTCAAGCAAGAATCTATGATGGCGATTGGATATTTGAACATAAAGCTAAATGATTCTGATTGGGAAACAATGCATCTTGAATTAACACGAACATCTCATTCTGCTGTATTTACTTCAATTAGAGAAGGCGATACGGTGATTTTGTATCCTCATAATAAACAACCAGAATTAGGCGAGGCTGTTAAAGGTTACCTATATAAAGGCATTGTAAAGTCTATTGATGATGATTGCATCAAACTAGGGATGAGAAATAAACAAGCAAGGATAGATCATTTATCAACTACAGATCAATTCTGGGCAATTGAACCTGATAATTCGAATGATTCTCTATATACTGGCTTATTTAGGTCTATAGGTGATTTTATTCGATGTAGTTCTGAAAAAAAGGAATTAATTCTTGGGATAAAAAAACCGGAATTAAAGGAATTTTCTCTGGAAAATATTCCAAATTACCTTCATGATTCTCAAAAAGTTATTTATAAAAAAATATTGCAATCAAACGATTATTTTTTGGTTCAAGGTCCACCAGGAACCGGAAAAACATCTTCACTTATTAAATCAATAGTTGAAACACTGTATCATCAAACAGATGAAAACTTATTATTAACAGCATATACAAATCGTGCTGTTGACGAATTATGTCATATGTTGAACGGTGCTCATATACCATTTATCCGTTTAGGAAGTAAAGATTCAACACATTTTCAAGAACACACAGTGTATTCAATTGTTGATGAATATGGAATTGAAGGATTAAGGAATTCAATTCATAATAATAGAGTATGTGTATCAACAGTTTCTTCTTTACAAACCAACAGTGAAATCTTTGATCTTAAAACATTTTCAACTGTCATCATTGATGAAGCTGCACAATTACTAGAGCCCCAAGTTTTAGGAATCATATCCAAAGTAAAACGTTTTATCATGATTGGCGATGAAAAGCAATTACCAGCAATTGTTCAGCAAGATGCAAGAGGTGCATTACTTAATAATCCATTATTAGAGTCGATAGAATGTACAGATTTACGCTTATCGCTCTTTGAAAGATTATTAATAATATGTAAAAAAAATGAATGGAATCATGCATTTGACATGCTTCACTATCAAGGCAGGATGCATCATGATATCAATACATATATTAGTAAAGAATTTTATGATAATGCTTTACGTATCATGAATAGCAGTCAATTAATTCAACATGATGAATCTATACTTACAACATATAATAGAATACATTGGATTGCGAGCGATACAGAAAGCATTCCAAAAATTCATCGAAAAGAAGCAGAAAAAGCTGTTGAATTGGCCATAGATATTCTAGATAAAACTACACAAAAGAAAACAGATATAGTAGGTATCATTGCTCCTTTCAAAGCTCAGATTGCATTAATTCAACAATTGATACCACATTCATATAAGCAGTGGATTACCGTCGATACTGTCGAACGATTTCAAGGAAGTGAAAGAAATATTATCATAATTAGCTTGGCAATACATAATAGCGCTTCTTTAGCAATGATCGAATCATTGCAAGAAATTGATGGTAAATGGATAGACAGAAAATTGAATGTAGCTATTACCCGTGCTAAAAAGCAATGTATTATTATAGGTAATCCCAAAGCACTAAGAAAGAATTCTGCATACTGGGATTTATGGAATTATGCTATTCAATCACATAGTATAAGTTCTATAAGCTAATTCGCTCACCCAAAATAGCAGTCCCAATTCTAACATGAGTAGCACCCTCTTGAACTGCAATTTTATAATCACTACTCATACCCATAGAAAGATAATTCCCTGAAATCATTGTAGAACAATTATCCCTAATATTTCTTAAAAGTGAGAATTCTGAAGCTAATTGAGAGTGGTTTTCAGTAAAAGTGGGTAAAGTCATAAATCCTTTCACTTTTAGAGTATCATATATCGACAATGCATGGACAAAATCAATAGTTTCAGATGGTGTAAGACCAGATTTAGAGGATTCTCCTGAAGTATTTACTTGTACCAATATTGAAGTAGTAACTTGATGTTTTTTTGAAAGTTTATGTAATTCTTCTGCAAGTTGTAAACTTGATACAGAGTGAATTAAACTAGCTTTAGGTACAATATACTTTGCTTTATTTGATTGAAGTGATCCAATAAAATGCCATTCAGGAAAAAAATGTATATGTTCAGCTTCTAGTATTTTATCTCTACATTCTTGTGCATAATTTTCGCCAAAAATTCTAGCTCCTGCGTCATATGCATGAATAATCTGGTGAAGTGGATGCTTTTTTGAAACTGTGATAATAGAAATATCGCTAGGATCTCTTCCACAAGAAACTGCTGTCTCAAAAATATCATCTTTGATTCTTAACCAATTTTCCCTAATAGTATCGGCAGTAACCATAACTATTCCACTATTTTTGAAGCTAAGGTTAATACAGCATCTACATAATCTTTGCTATTATTATAATGATACACAGCTTTTTCTTGATCTGCTTTATCATTTCCCCAGCCATTGATTTTTAAATAATTAGCAATACTATGTATTGCATCATGCTTACTATATAAATCTCTATCACCATCAATATCTCCATCAACAGACCAACGAATATAACTTGATGGTAAAAATTGACTCCAACCAAATGCACCTGCTGTAGATCCATAAAGATTGCGAAAATCTTCATGATAAATTTTTCTTAAAGTATCTAATGCTAAAATCTCTCTTAAGGCCCAATTCGACTTCTTTCTGGCTCTTTGAATAATTTTATTATCTAATGAATCTAAATCCTTTTCATCCGGAGGTGGGTTCTCATCTCTTAAAGCCTTTTTATTTCTTTCAATATTTTCTGGTTCTGAAGCTAATGCTATTGTAAAAAATACACTCGGTAAATAATGTTTACCTGTATATGTACCAAACTTTGTTTCAATCCATAAAATAGAAGTAATAACATTGGCTGGAACTCCAAACTGAGCTTCTGCCTTTTTAAGAATATCATTATGTTCTTTATAAAATTCTTTGCATTTACTTACTGAACTAGAAGAATAATTGTGCGAATAATCTGCCTTTTTTCTAAATCCAGTGACATTTATCTTAACTAATGATTCTTCAAATCTAAGTTTTGAATCACCTAAAAATACTAAAACAGATGAAGTATCTAATCCCAACTGAAGAAGTGGATCTATAATTGGTGCAAAAGGTGATGTTTGAAGATGTGGATGTGCACGTAAAAATGCAGAACGTTCAACAAGTTTTTTTTCTGCTGAAGTTAACTCTTTATTACTTTCATGCACTGTATCAGAACTTCTACAGCCATGATAATACATTGTACCATAGAGTATAGTACAAACAGCCACAGCAGAAAGTAAACGTATATTGATACTTTTCATGATAAGTACACATATAATGGCAAATCGTATATTAATTCACTACAATAGGGATGCCAATCATGATAAAAAATAAAAAAAGGTACTAAATATTAGCACCTTTTAAAAATCGTGATCCCAACGGGATTCGAACCCGTACTGCCACCTTGAAAGGGTGGTGACCTAACCATTAGTCGATGGGACCATACTACAGAATAGTCTGCAAAAGTAAAGAGTTTAAGTTATTTAACCAAATAACTTTTACAACTATCTTTAATTGGTAAATAGAATAATGCACATTAAATAGATATGATAATGTAAATTCATTATGCTAGATTGCAATCCTTAATGTTCATGAGATTAGTTTATGCTTTCTATTGGTGTACAAGAGTTTTTACAATTAGGCAAACATCATGCGATATATGATGTAAGGACACCCACTGAATATGCTCATGCTCATATTCCTGGGGCATATAATCTTCCTATATTTTCTGATACAGAAAGAGCAGAAATTGGAACATTGTATAAGAAATATTCTAGGGAAAAAGCGATAAGACAAGGTTTTGATATTTTTGGTCCCAAAATGACAAGTTTTTTGGATAATTTATTGTTACATGGTCATCCTATTGGGGATACTATATTATTCCATTGTTGGCGCGGAGGTATGAGAAGCAATGCAATGGCATGGCTTGCCAATTTTTATGGATTTAATGCATTAACTTTAGATGGTGGTTATAAAGCATACAGAAACTTTACTCTTGAAAGATTAGCAAACACATTGCCATTGATTATTATAGGTGGTTATACAGGCACTGGTAAAACAAATATATTACATACCTTAAGCAATTTTGGTGAAAGCATCATCGATTTAGAAGATATTGCCCACCATCGTGGCTCTGCATTTGGGTCGATAGGATGTGAAACTCAAACTTCTCAAGAGGATTTTGAAAATAGATTATCAGCTTCAATTCCAGATACGATTAACAGTTCCATGTGGATTGAAGATGAAAGTAGAAAAATTGGAACGAATGTATTGCCATTATCTTTATATACACAGATACAGAAGTCCCCTGTTATATTTATCGATATTCCTAAAACAATTCGCGTGCAATTCCTTGTTGATCAATACAAGGATACTGACTTGGCGATATTAGAACAATCATTGTCTAGAATTAAAAAAAGATTAGGCGGATTAGTATATAGTAAAGCCGAGTATAGTTTACGTGAGGGAGACATAGCTACTTGTTTTTCTTATGCATTAGAATACTATGATAACACATATACTTTTGGAATATTAAGAAGAGATCAATCCCTTATTCATAGAATTTCATTATCTGCTATTGATCACAAAGAAAATGCTCAGATAATTGTAGATTATGCAAAAAAACATCAACTCATAAAAAAAGCCTCTAAAGGTTAATTTAGAGGCTTCATAATAATATATTATCAACAGCAATTAGGTGCCTTCTTGATAATTGCTTGCATATTCAGTTTGCTCACTAGTTAATTTATCAATCGTTAAGCCCATAGTACTAAGTTTTAATTCAGCTATAAACTCATCTTGTGAAACAGGTATATCAATAACCTCAACAGGTAATTTTTGACCAGCACGATGACTTTCTACTAATTTAACATGACATAAGAACTGATTTGCAAAAGACATATCCATAACTTCTGAAGGATGTCCTTCGGCTGCTGCTAGATTAACCAAACGGCCTTCTGCTAATACAAAAATACGACGTCCATCTGCTAGAGTATATTCTTGACAATTTTGACGTATTGTACGATTTTTAACAGAGATTTCTTCTAATTCTTTAATATTGATTTCGCAATCATAATGTCCGGTATTACAAACAATTGCACCATCTTTCATAGATTCAAAATGTTGCTTACGTATAATATCTTTCATACCAGTGGCAGTACAGAAAATATCTCCAATTTTTGCTGCTGCGTCCATAGAAAGGACTTCATATCCTTCTAAAACACCTTTAATTGCAGCTGTTGCTTTCACTTCTGTAATGATAACATTAGAACCCATTCCAGCTGCTCTTTTTGCTACGCCAGATCCACAATGGCCATGCCCAGCAACAACAAAATTCTTTCCAGCAAGCATAACACTAGTAGAGCGAAGAATTCCATCTAGAGTGGATTGTCCTGTTCCATACACATTATCAAAATCCCATTTAGTTTCTGCATCATTCACAGCAAAAACAGGATAGAATAGTTTTCCATCTGCAGAACGGGCGCGTAAACGATGAACTCCAGTAGTGGTTTCTTCTGTGCCACCGATAACATCATTTTTAGCATATTCAATATGATGTTCATGAACTGTATTTATTAAATCACATCCATCATCTAATGTTAAATGTGGGCGATTATCAATAGTTCTATCGATACACCAATAGAAATCTTCGTGATTGCCGTGCCAAGCATAAATTGATATATCATTTGCAGCTAAAGCAGCGGCAACTGGATCACTTGTTGACAAAGGGTTACAACCAGACCAAAAAACTTCAGCACCTGCTGCTTTAAAAGTTTCTATCAAAACAGCAGTTTCTTTTGTTACATGTAAGCAACCAGCTAAACGATAGCCTGCAAAAGGCTTTGTTTTGCTATACTTTTCACGCAAGTATGTCATAACGGGCATATTAGCTTCTGCCCAATCAATTAATTTTCTACCTTCTTCGGCTTGATTAATATCGCGAACGCAATATTTGCCTATTTCTTCACTAAAAGAACCTTGCTCTTTTCTGGAAGGTAATTGAGTTCCTGTAGAACCTTTATCAGAATGTGTTTCAGCAGACATGTGTTTACTGATCTAAGTAGTGGATAATAATTTTATTTATTAGTATTAGGATATAGTTGAAAAAACATCAACCAAATCTAATTGCTCCCAAGGGAATTGTGTTCGTCCAAAATGGCCATAAGCAGCAGTCTCTTGATAAATTGGCCTTCTTAAATCAAGACGATTTATGATACCTATAGGAGTCATATCAACATTATTCATGATGAATTCACTTATAACATTTCCAGGAACAGAACTGGTTCCATGTGTATCAACATATAATGATACTGGATTAGCTACGCCGATAGCATAAGAAACTTGTATTGTACATTCTTTAGCAAGGCCAGCAGCGACAATATTTTTTGCTAGATGTCGGGCAGCATAGGCGGCAGATCTATCAACTTTTGTGGGATCTTTTCCAGAAAATGCTCCACCACCATGTGGTGCTTTTCCGCCATAGGTATCAACGATAATTTTACGTCCAGTTAAACCCGTATCGCCATGTGGTCCACCAATCTCAAAATTACCGGTAGGATTTATATGAAACTTTGTTTGGGAATCTATTAAATGAGAAGGAATAACTTGTTTAATAATATGTTCCATTACATCATTATGAATAATAGATTGACTATTAATTGGGTCATGTTGTGTAGATACTACTATTGCATCAACTCTTGTAATTTCACCAGAATCGCTATATGCTACGGTTACCTGTGCTTTTGCATCAGGCCTTAGATATGGCATTAAAGAGGAATATTGTTTACGGATATCTGCTAATTTTTTTACTAAAGCATGAGAATACATTAAAGCTGCTGGCATTAATTCTTCTGTTTCTGTACATGCATATCCAAACATCATACCTTGATCGCCTGCCCCACCGGTATTAACGCCCATAGCAATATCTGGAGATTGACGATTTATCACATTTAATACAGCACAAGAATCAGCATCAAATCGATATTCAGCTTTTGTATAGCCAATATTTCTAATTACTTCCCTTACAATATCTGGAAGATCAATATATGTTTCGGTTGTAATTTCTCCACCAACCATAATTAAACCGGTAGAAGCAAAGCACTCACAAGCAACTCGACTTGTGGGATCTTCTTTTAAGACAGCATCCAAAACAGCATCCGAAACTTGATCACAAATCTTATCGGGATGTCCTTCAGATACGGATTCAGACGTAAATAAATATGACATAAAATATCTAGTAAAAATATAAAATGATGTTTAAGGTATTAACTACGGTCAATTTCACTTGAATCACCAACATTTAATCGCGAAAACTTACCTTTCACAATCGCATTATTACCTATGATAGACTGCTCTAATGTAGAGGCAGTAACTGTAGCACCATCACTAATGATTGAGTCTCTGACAACGCTATCAATAACAGTAGCACCTGATGCAACAGTAGTATAAGGTCCAATTACAGAACGCTCAACAATTGCATTTTCAGCTACGAAAGCAGGTGGAATAATGACTACTCCTTCAGGAGTTTTATATGTTGATTTTCCATCTAATAAATATCGATTTGTAGAAAGTAATGTTTCTGGTTTCCCACAATCATACCAACCTTCTACTGGAAATGTTGTAAACTTTTCACCTTTATCAATCATCATTTGCAAGGCATCTGTTAATTGATATTCATCACGAGTACGAATATTATTATCAATTAATGTTTGCAAAGAATCAACTAATAATGTTGGATTATTAATAAAGTATAAACCTACCAATGCTAAATTTGTTGTTGGATTTTCTGGTTTTTCAATTAACCTAGAAATAAATCCTTTCTCTAATTCAACTACTCCAAATCGTCTTGGATCATCTACAGATTTAACACCTAATGTACTAAATCTAGAATTTGTTGCAAGGCTTAAATCAACATCAAAGATTGTATCACCAAGAATAATCAGTAAAGGTTCATTGTCTGTGATATGTTCTCTTGCTATCCAGATGGAATGTCCTAAACCAAGCCTTTCTTCTTGATAGATAAATGTTACATTCATGGAATAATTTCGGCGAACATAGTCTTCTACCAAATCACCCATATAGCCAACAATTATTGTTGCTTCATCAATATTATGTTGCTGTAAAGCATCAAGGATATGACCCAGAATTGGTTTTCCAGCAACATTTAACAATACTTTAGGCAAAGTATATGTATGAGGTCTTAATCTGGTGCCTACACCAGCAACTGGAATAATTGCCTTCATAAGTTTATGAATCCTATGTACATGCTAAACACAAATATTATCATTTACTAATTAATCCACGACCACTTTTAGACAATTTGTTTTCCGCAATTAACTCTACTAAAACAGCATCTAATACACCATTAATAAAAACATTGCTTTTATCTGTAGAATATCTTTTAGCTAATTCAATAATTTCATTAATTGTCACTTTTGTTGGTATTGTCTCAAAATGAATAAGTTCAGCTGTTGCCATTCTTAAGAGAACTCTATCCATTAATGCTATTCTTTCTAATTCCCAATTTTGAGCAAATCTTTCTAATAATCCATCAGTAAATTCTGTTTCTGCAAGAGTATACTGTGTTAATTCTTTGATGAAATCTAATTCGCTCTCTTCCCAATGAATTCTCGTATCTGATTCTAATTCATTGATCTCTTCGGTGGTTAACAGCTTGTGTGGCTCTGCTTCATGTTCCAGAAAACTAAAATGCCTAAAAACTATATGTGGAAATATCTCCTCCCAAGAAATATCAGAAGAAGAACAAGAAACAAGCAATTGCATCACTTTTTCGCGAGCCATTCTGCGTGTTCCATTGATTTGCCTAAATTGGCTAATTGGAAATTCAGATACCACTTTATACTTGTTTTAGTGAATTAATAATTAACTATATATCAACGATTTATGATTGTTTGACCATTGAATGTTCTATGTACATGTGCAACACTTGCTATTCTTTGTTCAGCAAGTGCATTTGATGCTTGAATCGTTAAAATATTTTGCGCTTCGCTTAAAGAAAATATAGTCAATAATGTATCATATATTCCTTCTGCTTTGCGTAATACAGATTCTTTATTATATCCATCAACTTCAGAGGCAACATTCATCAAACCACCAGCATTAATAACATAATCTGGAGCATATAATATACCTCTTGCTTTCAACATTTCGCCATGCTTTATTTCATCTTCTAATTGATTATTTGCCCCACCAGCAATTATCGAGCATTTAAGCTGAGAAATTGAAGTGTCATTTAATATTGCTCCTAATGCATTTGGAGATACAATATCACAATCGATTGATAAAATTGATTCTGGAGAAATAAAATGAGATCCAGTATCTGCGGCTAATTTCTTGGCTTTATCTTCGTAAATATCTGTTACATACACTATTGCGCCATCTTTGGTTAAATGTTGTACAACATATGATGCAACATTTCCCGCACCTTGAACAGCTACTTTTAGCCCAGAAACAGAGTCTTTACCTAATTGTTTTTTAGCACAAGCTTTAATACCACAATACACACCATATGCAGTAAAAGGAGATGGATCGCCACTTCCGCCAATACCACCTACTCCGGTTACATATTCAGTTTCAGTATGTATCCAGTCCATATCTCTAACATTTGTATTTACATCTTCTGCTGTAATATATCTACCGCCTAAAGATTCAACAGCACGTCCATATGCTCTAAAAAGTCCTTCTGTTTTCTGAGTTTTGGCATCACCAATTATAACAGCCTTACCTCCACCAAGATTTAATCCTGCTACTGCGGCTTTATATGTCATACCTCTAGACAATCGAAGTACATCTATTATAGCTTCTTGATCATTTGTATAATTCCACATACGAGTTCCACCTAATGCAGGCCCCAATACCGTAGAATGTATTCCTATTATAGCTCTTAGGCCAGTTTTTGGATCAGAATAAAAAAGAACTTCTTCATGTCCAAACTGGACAAGTGATTCAAACAATTGCATAATTAACTCTTTGTATCATGGTTGATATGATCATTTTATATAATTATTCTTAAGCAAAGAATGCAAAAATAGAAAAACGAGACGAATAAGAATGCTATTACATCAAATTTCAATGCATTTATATGAATATTTTAGTTTTATAAAGATCTTTGTTGAATCACATTACATGAGTTATTAACTTGCGGCTATATTTATCTAAACTGTTCAGGAAATATATATGAATAAGATGTTCCAATGGGTGATTTTGTTAGGGATTGCATATACTATTATGGGCTGCGAAGGCACAACATATCCTTCAATTAATATGCCTTCAAAACCTAGTAATTTAATGGCAACTTCTATTAATCAGAATTCTGTAAGAATCAAGTGGACACCCCCAAAGAGTTCTGTAATTGGTTATACAATTTCTTTGTTAGATCCAATGCTAAGCGTTATTAGAACAGAACAGATTGGAAATGACTCGGTATATCAATTTAATGATTTAAACGAGGGTATTGTTTTTACATTTAGAGTTCAAGCAAGATCGGCAGACACAGTAAGTAATCCAATTGACATTAAATGGGCTGCAGCTAGAAGAGTTGAAGGGACATTATATTTTAATGAATCGCTTAGTTGTGGATATAACTTTCTAAATGGCTCTACTTTATCTATACAAAATGCATCCCAGTGGGATATATGTTTAGTCGTAGATTCTTCTGTTAATCCAATTTCTTATTCTCTTTCAACCCCAAGAGCGAGTTCATTTGTAGATAATGATGGAACAATTATTAGGGGCATCCAAGCGGGTATCTCGGCCAGAAAAACATATATTTTTAACTTTGTCAACAATCCTTTTGTGTATGAAAATATTGATAGTTTAAGTCAGATTTTTGATACTTCTCCAATCGGGACTGCATTAAACCCTTTGGAAAACTTAGCTTCTGATATTCAAGAAAAAAACAAAGGATTTATCTTATTATTAAAAACTGCTTCTAGAAACTATGTTAAGATGTTTGTAAAAGCAAAGAATGAATCGGTTATTCAAAAAGATAATAAAGGGGTATTTATTCAATTTGAGGCGTCGGTTCAAAGCGTTCCGGATATTGCTTTTGCCAAAAGATATTAATGTTTTACTAATCTTGCAGCAAATGCTCCGTCTGTAGCACAAGTTCCAGGTATTGTTTTCATATACCCATCAGAACAAACCTCTGATGGTAAATACTTATCTGCATCATCAAGATAGAATTCAGGATGCTGTTCAAGAAACCATTCGATATTCTCTTGATTTTCTTTTGGTTCTATAGTACAAGTAGAGTAGACTAATACTCCTCCAGGCTTAACAAGAGTTGCAGCATGATTCAAGATTTCTCTTTGCAAGGGAATTAATCTAGCGATATCAGCCTGATCTCTTTTCCATTTGATATCAGGTTTTTTTGATAATGTACCAAAACCAGAACAAGGAACGTCTGCCATTACAATATCAACTTGCTCATGTTCAAAACTTATTGCATCAGCAATAATTGGTTGTATAATATCTATACCCAATCTTTGAGCCCCCTCAGAGAGAAAACGCATTTTTGCTTCATACTTATCTAAGGCAAGTACGGATCCTTTATTATTCATTTGTTCTGCAACATAAAAGGATTTGCCTCCGGGTGCAGCGCAAAGATCTATAACTGTCATACCAGGTTGTGCATGTGTTAACAGTGCTGCCATAGAAGCACTTGAATCCTGAACAGTAACTAATCCTTCCTTAAAAATGTCACTTGATGATACATCTCTTAAAGAACTTACAAAAATCGAGTTTTTATGTAATTCTGATAATGTATAGGATATGGAATGTTCTTCTAACCATTCACTAATGGTAGCTACTGAGGATTTTAATGTATTTACTCTTAATGTTAATATTGGGCGTGCAATATTAGCTTGTAAAAAAAGTTCTAATTGTTCTTCAGTCATTATATCCATCCAATGTTTAACCAACCATTTGGGATGAGAATATATAACTGAGTAATACCATATTTTATCTTCTTCAGGATTTGGATATCTAATATTATCTAAGTTTCTGGTAATATTTCTTAAAACGCCATTAACTATTCCAGCAGATTTATCACCTTTTATTCTCTTGATGATTTCTACGCTTTCATTAATTGCAGCTGCATGTGGAATTTTATTAAGAAACATAATTTGATACAGTGCTATTCTCATGGCATTTTTAATTGGGGTTAAGCATTTATCAAATTCTCCATGATAAAAACCAGTTAAAACCCAATCTAATTTCCCCATCCATCGTATAGAACCATTTACTAATTCTGTCAGAAGTGCTTTGTCTTGTACACATAATTCCCCAACTCTTAATTCATATTCTAATAATTTATCAAGATATGAATCACTTCTTTCAAAACGACTTAATATTCTGATTGCTGCTCCTCTGGCACCTTTATAGAGAAATGATTCATCAGGTATTTTCATACCTTTTGATGTATGGAGTATTTCAGAAGTATTCATAAAAAGAAAAAGTAAGCATTAGAAAAAACATAATCAAAAATACCAACATGATAAATAGAAATCTAAGTTCCATAAAAAATTTTTTGCCGACACATCCGTTAAATTAAAACCTTTGCTTAACAAGTATTAAAGCTGTAAATTTTACAGTTCAGGTTACATACACATTTTCATTCAATCTTCATCGCCTACAACTTTACATGAATCAATTACATTGTTTTCTGATTATTCCTTTATTCATTCTGAGCTTTCATTCTGTTCAAGGACAATCTACTGTATCAGACCCAAGAAACCCTTCTTTTTGGACTAAGCCAGAACAGATAGGTGGATGGATTGGCTTTGGTTCTGCAATGCAAAATAAGTCTCTAATCACTGATGCCTGTAATTGCAGTTTTGAAGGAGGCAGAGGGCTAACTTTTTCACTAGGCCTTAGCTATGAAAATGAATTAACTTCAAAAGTGGTATGGGGTGCTGGACTAGATTATAGATATATTGGAATGGATGCAAGATATCAAGAAACAGAGCAGATGACGATTGAAAAAACTGCTGCAGGAACTAAAGCTAACATTATGGTTCCATTTAGACATAATGCCGAAATTACTACATCTTATATTGGTATTACGCCGTATATAAAATATTTTGTTGGGACTAGGTTTTTTGGAAGAGTTGGAATAAATGCAGGTTTGCTCATTACACCAACATTAACTCACACAAAACAATTATTAATTAGAAGTACTGTTTTATCTTCTGGTGAAACTGTAATAATTAGCTTAGATCCATCTACCGACCCACGAATTGTCTCCGAAGAATTAGCTATTATTCAAGATGGGCCATTAGCTCAGGCTAATTCAATTTATATTGGCCTACAATCAGGCTTAGGAGCTGAATTTCGTGTTGGAAATAGAGCAATAATTGGCCCAACAGTACTGTATACAATTCCATTCACAGGAATGTCATCTTATCCTAATAGTAATTTTACTATAGCTAATCTTCAGGTTTTGGCAGAACTCAGAATTGCATTAAACTAGAGTATCTTAATCATCTATAGATAGTACTGCAAGAAATGCTTCTTGAGGTACTTCAACTCTGCCAATTTGTTTCATTCGTTTTTTTCCTTCCTTCTGTTTCTCAATGAGTTTTCTTTTACGAGAAATATCTCCACCATAACATTTAGCAAGAACATTTTTTCTCATTGCACTTATAGTATCTCTTGCTACTATTTTAGCTCCAATTGCTGCTTGAATAGCAACTTCAAACATTTGTCTAGGAATCAATTCTCTTAATTTAGAGCACAATTTTCTTCCCCATTCATATGATTTTGAGCGATGAACTATACTAGAAAGTGCATCTACTGGATCTCCATTTAATAAGATATCTAATCGTACTAAATCACCAACTCTATAATCGGCATAATCATAATCTAAAGAAGCATATCCCTTAGTTGAGGATTTCAATTTATCATAAAAATCAAAAATTACTTCTCCCAAAGGCAATTCAAAACTCAAATCAACCCTTGTTTGCGATAAATAATGCTGTCCTAATAATGTCCCTCTTCTTTCCATACACAATTTCATAATAGCACCTACATAATCAGTAGGAGAAATGATTTGAGCTTTTATGAATGGTTCATGAATTTCTTTGATATTTCCAACAGGTGGCATTTGGGCTGGATTATCTACCCATAATTCTTCACCATTTGTTTTCAAAACTTTATATCGTACATTGGGAACTGTTGTCACAATTACTTGATTAAATTCTCTTTCTAAACGTTCTTGCACTATTTCCATATGGAGCAAACCAAGAAATCCGCATCTAAATCCAAAACCTAAAGCAATAGAAGATTCAGGTTCATAAATAATGGCAGCATCATTAAGTGATAATTTGCCTAAAGCTTCACGCAGGGCTTCAAATCCATCATTGTCTACCGGGTAAATTCCACTAAAAACCATTGGCTTTACCTCTCTAAACCCATCAATCATCTTTTCGCAGGGATTATTGAGCAAAGTAACGGTATCACCAACTTTTGTGTCTTGAAGCTGTCTTATACTTGCATTTATATAACCCACATCACCTGCAGAGAGAACTCCAGTTCTATGACGTTTCATATATAAAACACCTGCTTCATCTACCTCGTATACTTGATTTGTAGCCATAAATAGTACATTGTCTTTTTCTCTTAAAGTACCATCAAAAACTCTTAAGTAAACAATTACACCACGATATGCATCAAAAACTGAATCATAAATGAGTGCTCGTAAAGGCTTATTTGGGTCTCCTTTTGGGGCTGGAATTCTTTCTATAACTGCTTCGAGTACATCTTCTATTCCAATACCTGCTTTTGCAGAAGTTAAAACTATGTCTGATTCTTTACATCCGATTAAATCAATGATCTGCTGTTTAACGGATTCCAATGTGGTAGCAGCGCTTGGCAAATCGATTTTATTAATAACGGGAATAATTTCTAATCCGGCTTCTATTGCAAGATATAGATTACTAATTGTTTGTGCTTCAACTCCTTGAGTTGCATCTACAACTAATAATGCACCTTCGCAAGCTGATAAAGATCTAGAAACTTCATAAGAAAAATCTACATGTCCTGGTGTATCAATCAAATTCAATGTATATGATTTACCATCATTAGCAACATATTGCATTTGAATAGCATGTAGCTTAATGGTAATTCCCCTTTCTTGTTCTAAAGGATTATCATCCAATATTTGATTCATTACCATTTCTCTGCTGGAAACTCTTCCTGTTTTTTCCAGAAGCCTATCTGCTAGAGTAGATTTTCCATGATCTATATGAGCTATAATACAGAAATTTCGATATTGTTCCATTGTAGGATTTTTTACCATTTAATAATGAAAATGTTGATATCAATCAAGAAGTAGATCTTTTACTTTTTATGCTTTGCGCTATTTTGAAGATTTTTTATCTCGGATAAATCATGTGCTAAGTCTACAATATTACGTAATGTTCCTTGCGACATAGTTAAATAAATCTCCTCAATTCTTGATTGTTCTTCTTTAGTATACCCAATACTTTGTTGACATATACTGTTTCTTAATGTATGCACGGATTCCATGAACTGTTTTTCTAATAGGTCATATCCTTCATCACTTTGATTTCTTTTCTTTAATGCTGAATATGTATTCCAAACAATCTTTCCAGTAAAAATAAGATCGTTAATTTGATCGGAATTATTATGAAGAGCAGCATAATCAAAAATCAATCCAATATCTGTCCTTTTTCTAAGGCCTATTCCTGCAGATTCTACATGCGATAGAAATACTTCGATATCAGGGGATAATTGTTTCATGCAAAATATTAATATTGAATTGCAGTAATAAATGATCTAAATAACTTGTCAGAAACTTCTTCTGAAGGTGCAGTTTTTCCAGTTACTGGTACAGGCACTAATGAAATCTCATAGATATTACCTAAAGATGATAAACAGACGACAGATCTGGTTTTATGCGTTTGCTGTGAACCTATAAATTCAAAATATCCAAACTTTTTTGGCCCAAGAATCAATTCATAGCCTTTACCTAACTGCCTAACTTTTCCACTAGATTTAGCAATATGTTTTGCTATACCTATTCTAATCAATTCTTTATTATCAAATGGTAATGTTTCTTTTTTTTCTGAAAATGGAATTTTAGTGAATACTAAACTGGAGTTATATTCCGGATTAATTGCAATTGCAAAGATATCAGATAATTGCAAAGACGTTTTTTCTATGAATGTCCAATTTTTTGGTAATAAAGCCAAAAAGTCGCCATCAACAGATGTAACAACAATATCAGATAATTCAAGTTCAGTTTTAGGACTTAAAGCCACCGAAGGAGCAAAATCATCTTCACGAACAAAAAGGCATCCAATTCCATATAATGACATTGTTATATAAAGACAGCCAAATACACATCTAATATATAATCTCGATAGCATCAGTTCTGATGTCCTTTTTCAGGATATGGTGGCAATGGCATAGACCCAGGAATGCCCATAACTGGAAAATCTTTTCTTAATGGATATAATGGTTCTCCGGTTGCTGGATCTGCAAAATCTTCTGGCATATAAAATCTTCTTAAGTCTGGATGTCCTTCGAATATAACTCCATACATATCATATGCTTCGCGTTCATACCAATTGGCAGATTCCCATATCTCTGTTAATGATGGACAGATTGGACTTCTTTCTTGTATAATTGTTTTTATGCGAACCCTAGCATTCAAAGGTAATGATCTTAGAAAATAAATTGCTTCAAATCTATCTTTTCTGGTAGCTCTATCTGTAACCGTTACGTCTACAAGCATAGAAAATTGAGTATGCTCATCATCTCTCAAATTAAGGCATACAGCAAATAGATCTTCTACAGGAACAAGAATAGTAATCTGTGATTGATGTTCATGCAAGGTAGCAACTGGGCTAATTGCTTGAACTTTTCCAAGTATAGTTTCTTTGGATACAGGCATATATAATCCTGAAATAAAAATTAAAATTGAATAATTCTATGTATCAAATGTATCGTGTAATTCTTTTTTCTTCTTGTGGGGATATGTTGAAAAAACTATATCCCAAAGTGGACTTGAAACACCATAATAATTATCATCATCCAAAAAATGATGTTTAAGATGATATTGCTGAATAAATCTTCCTATCTTACTTTTCATTTGCATATGATGAGCGGCATAATGTATTCCATCATAGCACACATAACCAAAAAGGAAACCTGCAAAGAGAGAAAATCCAATATATCCCAAAAATAAAAATGTTGGAATAAACAATATTGTAGCTAATGGTAAACTTAATAGTAAAGGCATTACCAGTCTAGTACTATCGCGTGGATAATCATGATGGATACCATGAGACATAAAATGCAGTTTTTTTCCCCATTCAGTTTTAGGTTTATAATGGAATATATATCTGTGAAGAACATATTCAAATAATGTCCAAATCACTAAACCAAGTATAGGAAAAAGAACTTGTTGTGATAAAACAAGATATTGCAAAGCACTTATGTGTAATATCAATACTAAAGGGATATACACTATAAATGGAGTAATTGGATGAATATGTGTACAATATTCCAGTATTGGATTATCGAACAGGCGCAGGGTTTCGTCCTTATTAGATACGAATTTCACACCCATATTAAAAAAACCTTTACAGAGTACAGAGAAAGTGTATAAATAGTACTAAACATATTTTTATTGAAAACAAATATCTAAAAGTGCTAGTGAATAATATTTGCAAAAATACAGTTTAATAGCCAAAAGAACGCAAATAAGTAGTTTTTGATCGCCAATCTTCTCTAACCTTAACAAATAATTCTAAAAAAACTGGGAATTCAAGGTGCTCTTCTACTTTATCTCTTGATAATAACCCAATTTGTTTGATTTTAGATCCTTTCTCACCAATAAGAATTGCCTTTTGTGATTCTTTTTCAATGATGATATCTGCGGCTATATACCATTTGCCCTTTTCTCTTTCTTTGAATTCTGAAATTGTAACTTCAGTAGAATAAGGAATTTCTTCTTTGAATAATTCAAAAACGGTTTCTCTTATCAATTCAGAAACAAAAAATCTTTGTGGCATTGTACTTAAAATTTCAGGATCATGAAAGAATTCTCCCTCTGGAAGTAATGATTCTAGAATATGAACCAGTGTATCTGTATTATCTTTTTGTAAGGCAGAAATTGGAATAAATTCTGTGAATACTCCTAATTCTTCAAGTGCAGAGATAAAAGGTAATGCTTGGGTTTTATCAGACAATGCATCCATTTTATTTAAGATAGCGATGCAGGGTTTTTTTAATGTTTTTAGTGCTTCTATAAAAGGAGGTGTTAACACCCTTGTAGCAGTTTCTGGCCTGGTAACGTCTGCTATTACTATAATAATGTCAGCACCACTTAAGGACTCCTCTACAAAATTCATCATGGACTTATGTAATTCATACCTTGGTTTAAGGACGCCAGGTGTATCAATAAATACCATTTGAGTTTCTTTTTGTGTATATATACCTAATACATTACGCCTAGTTGTTTGTGGCTTAGGTGTTACAATAGAAAGTTTTGAGCCAATGATAGCATTCATTAGCGTTGATTTACCAACATTTGGCTTACCAATTATTGCGATATAGCCTGATTTAGGCATAAAAAAATCTCCATATATTCATATTATTGCTGTTTAGCCCAAGTACATAATCCAATATCGGCATTATCTATCAATAAAGTATGTGTAGGTAATACTCGAACTGTACAACCTTGTTGTCCACCAAATTCACTCAAAAATTGTCCTTCAAACCATGCTTTTCCATCTGTATACCCTTGAAAAGTCAATCTTTGTTTTGACACATGTTGCAAATCGCCTTGTGCATTTATTTTTCCATACACTGCTTCTACTAAAAGATCTTTTTCAGATAGATTGCCGGTATACACTTCTGCATATACTGTAATGTGTTTTCCTATTTCAGCATTCGAAATACCCTGAATTGAGATTGTTCCAAATGAAACAATTTCCCAATTATGATAGATATGTTTTTTCCAGTTTCTTAATTCTTTTGCGCCTTGTAAATTATTTTTTTGCAAAACAGCATATCTCTGTAATGCTGGTAAATAAAATTTTCTAGTATAATCTCTTACCATTCTGGCAGTAGAAAATTCAGGTGCAATCGTCATAATAGAAGATTTCATCTTCTCTACCCAATGTTCCGGGATACCTTGCTTATTTCTGTTGTAGAAAGTAGGAATGATCTCTTGTTCTAAGATCTCATAAAGTGATAAAGATTCTGCTCTGTCTTGATCTTCTGTTGATGCATATTGCTCTGTAGATCCGATTGAAAATCCATTATCGCCATTATATGATTCATCCCACCATCCATCCATAATACTGCAGTGCAAACATCCATTCATTGCAGCTTTCATTCCACTGGTTCCACTGGCTTCATGTGGACGTCTTGGTGTATTTAGCCAAATATCACATCCTTTTACCATTGCTGAAGCAATAGCCATGCTATAATCCTCTAGAAATATGATATGATCTTCTAATCCATGCTCTTTAATTGCATGGATGATAGACTGTATAATTTCTTTACCAGCATTATCGTGTGGATGCGCCTTTCCTGCAAGGATTATTTGAACAGGCAGATCAGGATTAGTTAACATTTTTTTAAGTCTGCCCATATCTCTGAACAATAAATTTGCTCTTTTGTATGTAGCAAATCTGCGAGCAAATCCAATTGTTAAAGCTTGTGGATTAAGGAATCGATTTATATAAGCTTTTTGTCTATTAGAAAGAATTGTACCTTTCCTATTTTGCAAATAGGTTCTTGCAAAGTCTACTAATTCTGATTTATAAAATTCATGCACTTTCCATAATCGATCTGAAGGAATATCCCCTATTGATTTCCACATTTCTTTATTATGTGTTTCTTTTCGCCACATTGATCCAAGATATGTATCAAATAACTCTGCAAGTTTGCCGGCCACCCAAGTAGATGTATGAATTCCATTGGTTATATGATGAATAGGTATTTCTTCTTCTAGAAAATCTTGCCATAGTGGTTGCCACATTGATCGTGCAACTTTACCATGTAATGCACTTACACCATTTCTATATGATGACATTCTTAAGGCGAGTACTGTCATTGAGAATAATTCTGGATCATTAGAATTTACTTGTCCTAATTGCAAAAATTCTTCTCTACTAATTCCTAATTTGTGCCAATACGCAGAAAAATATGTATCTATTAATGATACAGGGAATACTTCATTTCCTGCTGGCACTGGCGTATGGGTAGTAAAAATCATTCCAGCATGCGCTAATTCCATTGCTGTATAGAAATCAGTTTGAAAATCATCCATGATATTATGGGCTCTTTCTAAAGTAGCAAATGCTGCATGACCTTCATTAATATGGATGATGCTTGGATGTATTCCTAATAATCGCAATGCTTTAATGCCACCTATTCCTAATACAATTTCTTGCTGAATCCTTGTTTCTGTATTTCCTCCATATAGTTGATCAGTGATATCTCTATATTCAGGAATTTCAGCATTTTCGATAATATTTGTATCTAATAAATACAATGCGGTTTTACCTATCATTGCACGCCAGATATGTGCATATACAGGTGAATTAGGCATTGCAATTTCTACTACATATGGTATTGCCTCAGAACTTTTCATTAATTCTAATGGCATAGAATAAAAATCATTTTCAAAAAAACTTTCTGTTTGCCAGCCACTAGACGAAATATGTTGTCTGAAATAACCCATTTGATATAATAATCCAACAGCTACTAAAGGCAATCCTAAATCACTTGCTGATTTAAGATGATCTCCTGCTAAGATTCCTAATCCACCGGAATAATTGGGAAAACTTTCATTTATTCCAAATTCCAATGAGAAGTAAGCAATCTTTCCATGCTGTGCCGAAGAAACCGACTCCTGAAACCATGAAGTACTATTGATATACAATATAAAAGACGCATGCACAGATTGTAATTTTTCAATAAATCCTTTATCATTTTCCAGATATTCTAATCTAGATATTGGAATGTGATTGAGTAATGCGACTGGATTTCTATGTAATTCTAACCATAAATTACTATCTATAGCACCAAATAGAGATGCAGCTTCATCATTCCAGCACCACCAAAAATTATAGGCTAATTCTTTTAATGCTATAAGTGATGATGGTAAAGAAGCCGATACTGTATATATTGATAATGGTTTCATGATTGATATGGTATAAGAAAATGAATGCCTGCATCCGTTAAAAACAGGTGCAGGCTTTCTGATATTCTAAGATGATAACTATTTTTTTACAGGTTTGGTTGATATAGACTGAATAATCACTGGATCTTTTGGAGTACTTCCATTTAAAGGAACTGCTGCAATTTTATCGACGATATCCATTCCTACCATTACTTTTCCAAACATTGTATAGCTTTTTGGCAAGCCTAAGTCTCCAAGGCATATAAAAAACTGACTTGTATTTGTATGTTGACCTCTATTAGCCATTGCTAATACTCCACGTGCATATCCAATTTTCCAACTTGCGGTTGTTTGTATTAATTCATCTTCAAATTCACCACCATAAATACTTTCTCCACCAGTTCCCCATTGTGATTTTAGGGATTCATCCTTAGTTTTTGGATCACCTGCTTGAATAACAAAACCTGGAACAACTCTGTGGAACAATACTCCATTATACACATCTTTTTCTGCCAAACCGATAAAGTTAGCTACTGTTTTGGGGGCATCATTGCCATAAAGCCCAATAACGATATTTCCGTAATTGGTTGTCATAGTAACTGTATTAGTTACTGTAGGTTCAGGATTTGTAAGCACGATTTGTTGAGCTCCTACAAAAGGTATAAAAAATATAGACAAAGCAAACATTGTAAACATATGTAAAAGTGCATACGATTTTTTCATAACTTCTCCTTGAAAATCTTTATATGAATCGAAACTATTTTATTTCTTAACTATTTTCATTGTTATTTTTTTTAATGGTCTCTCGGTGGCTTTATCTCTTGGAAATTCAGCAATTTTATCAACTATTTCCATTCCTTGTAGTACTTTTCCATAAGCGGTATATTCTCCATCTAAAAATTCTGAATCTTTTACACATATAAAAAACTGAGAATCTGCACTATTGATATTTTCACCTCGTGCAGCAGATAAAATTCCACGTTTATGAGATATACTATTAAATTCAGCCGAAATTTTCTTTTGAGATTCATCTCCAAGACCCCAAGTAGAGGGATCTTTTGAAGTATTTTTGCTATTTGGATCTCCACCTTGAATCATAAAATCGGGGTCTATTCTATGAAATGCAGTTCCATCATAAAAACCAATCTTAACTAAACTATCAAAATTCGCACAGTGATTCTGAGCAGTTTCAGGAAACAATTCAATTGTAATATCACCTAAAATGACATCCAGTTCTTGAACAGTAATTGTATATACTGGGTGATTATTGTTTTTATCTTGAGCAAGAACTGCTATAGAAGTAATGCCACAAAGAAGAAAGTTGAATAGTATGAATTTCATGTATATGCTCTATGATAATCTATAATTTCATTTGACGCAGAGATAAGAGTTTTCGTCTGTTGGATTACTGAAATACATGTGATCCACAATAAAAAAGCCACTGCTAGAGCGGCTATTTTTTCTATATTCTTTAATGGGTGATAAGTCCAAGTTCAAGACCTACTATGTTAAAGACTTCTAAAATTTTATCTAAATGTTCTTTTTGATGAGAAGCCATATAGCTTGTGCGCATCATACTCATATTTGGTGGCACTCCAGGTGGAACAAAGGCATTCACAAAAACACCTTTATCATATAGTTTTCTCCAAAAAACTAATGCTGTATCTACATCACCAACAATAACTGGTACAATGCCAGTTGGACTATTATATACATTAAATCCAAGGTCTGCAAAGCCCTTACGCATATAATCTGCATTTGCGATTAACTTATCTACTAATTCTGGTTGCTCTTGTAAGATTTCTAATGCTGCTAAAGCGGCTGCACAAGAAGCTGGAGTTGGGCTTGCACTAAAAATAAGTGCTGGTGAATGATGTTTAAGAAAATTGATCACTCTTTCGGGGCCAGCTACAAATCCACCAAGTGATGCAAATGTTTTAGAGAAAGTGCCCATTGTCATATCTGTTCTTGAAGTTAAATCATATAGGCTAGCTGTTCCCCTACCACCTTTCCCAATTACTCCGGTAGCATGAGCATCATCTACTAATACTCTAGCACCATATTTTTCTGCCATATCAATGATACCAGGTAAGTCTACTACTTCTCCTGAAACAGAAAACACGCCATCTGTTACTATTAATTTACCTGCGCTATCAGGTATTCTTTTAAGTGTTTTTTCTAGATCTTCCATATCATTATGTTTATATCTAACAAATTCTGCAAATCCACCCTTGGCAAGCATAGCACCATTGATGATACAAGCATGATTCTCTTTGTCAGAAATTACATAATCTCCTTTAGATACAAGACCACTTATCACACCTAAAGCTGTTTGATAGCCAGTACTAAATAATAGAACAGATTCATAGCCTAAATATTCTGCTAGCTTTTCTTCTAATTGAATATGTAAATCAATAGTTCCTGTTAAATATCGAGAGCCAGAACAACCTGTTCCATATTGATGGATTGCTTTAATAGCAGCTTCACGAACTCGTGGATGAGCTGTTAATCCAAGATAATTATTAGAGCCTGCCATAATAATTTTTCGGCCTTCCATAGAAACAACAGGACCTTCATTTTCTTCAATTGTACGGAAATATGGATATAATCCCATTGCCTTTACTTCGTCAGCTCGGGTAAATGAATAACAACGTTCGAACAAATCCATATCATTGCCTTTTTATATCTAATATTATATTTATGTTAATTAATTGTCAAATTAATGAATTTTATATCAATGGATCAATTTTGATCAGTTATCGGGATCTATCATTATTGTTTTATTGGGAGAGCTCTTCCCAAAATCATCTATTGCTTTTACTGTGATTTTCATAGGCTTTGACGGATCTTTTGGCATAAATTTGAATTGCTGAACTCTTATTAGCTTTTTTTCATCTTGCTTTATATTGCCAAATAATTCTTGTGGCCCAATACAATTAGAATTAGAGCCATCTATAACCAATAATTTTGATCTATTTAATTTTCCATTATTAATTCCCATTGTTTTAATTTCAATCAAGGCATATCCATTAGCCTTAGATTCTTTGATGATTTCTGGGACTGGATATGGTACAATATTAATTGTAAACAGCTGGCCATAGGTTGCTCCATTATATTGTCTTTCAAATGTTAATGTTTGCCCTATATCAGACTGTTCGGGTGTAAAATCGAAATCACTTCCATTTGGACTAGATAAAAGTACTGAATTACCATTCTTTAATAATGACCTTACTTCGCGCATAAAAGGCAAGCCAGATTTAAACTGATAGGTTAATCCAGGATACATATACAAAGGATATATTGGTTTTTTTGCTTCTTGTGAAGTAACAACAAATTCTGCTGATAATTCCTTATTATCAATTTTTCTTTGTGCTGTAACAATTACTTTCATTGAAGAATTCTTCGGGGCATATCCTTTAACAATTAATGCATCTGTTTTTATTTCTGATATTTCTGCAGTTCCATCAGAAATTGATCCTATTCTTATACTAGGTTTTTTTTCATAATCATTCAGATTAGTAATGCCAGTTATTACTATTTTATTTGACCACGGTTGGAATGACAAATTACTTAGTTTAGAATTTATCGGCAATAAAGAGAACTCTTGAACTGAGGATTGTCCTTTACGATTTTGATCTTCTGGATTTTGTATATTTGGTAATGGAGAAACAACTGTTACCTTGCTATAAGTAGTTTCAGCTGGCATTTGAACTATCTTTGTTTGTTCTTCATTTCCAAGGCCTTCAGCAAGAATAGAAATGCTAAATTTAGCTTCTGTTCTTAATACCGATCCCACGCCTTCAATAATTTTGTTCATAGTACTATTATCGCCAATATCAGGCCTTGCAAAGGCTCGAATTGTTACCAAGTAACTTCTAGAACTATTTGTAGTTTCAAATAATGATTCTGGGGGATGCCAATAGAAAAAAACTAATTTTTTTATTGAATCATATTGCAAACCAAATGTTTGGCCGATTGAATTATCTACTTTTATTACTTCATGTCTATCTTGGTCTTCTACCGAACATTCTAAAGAAACGTCCTTTACATTACCTGTGATAAGTAATACATTAGAAGAATCGCATTCAATAATCTTCATACCTTTAGTATCAGTATACATTCTACAAAGCAAGGTATTTTTTTCTGGAAGTAAAGAGAAAGATTGTTGGAATACAGCAATGATCTGGTCTAAAGGACTATCACCCTTCTTTTCATTTTTTCCAGGCAATAGCATGATAAGTGCTGCCAAATAGAGCACAAAATATATTTCTGAAACCCTTCTGCGTTTATGTTCAGTTTTTTTTAACATAGCCAGAGGTTACGGTATCTGCAATAATTTTTTCTAGTTCCCTACGCACGGCAAATTCAATTTCTTCTCTTCTTAATGCTTCAGTTGATATATTTAATTGAGATACAACATTAGAGAACAATCGTAATTGATGAGAAGTATCCTGCATTGATTGTAATAATTCTGAATTTGGAGATACTGCTTGAGATGCTATTAATACTGCATCTTTAGTTGTACTAATAAGAGCTTCTTGTCTGATTCCCATATCATGCAAAGCATCAGTAATTTGTTCTAATCGTACGGCAACAGAAGCATAATCTCTAGATATTTCCCCAACTTCTCTGATTAAATCTCTTAGTTCTCTACTTTGTTCTTTTTCTGCTTGTTCATCTACACTATCTTCGTCAATTGGAGAAAAATACATGATAAAGAACATAATACTTAAAAGAAAAGCTTCTAAACATATACTAGAAATTACTATCCAATCGGGTACAACATCGTAAATTCTTCTTAAGCCTATCGTTACTAGTAATATTGCAGCTCCGATGTATACAAATGAATTAATCGTTGAGAAAAAGAATCTATTAACGATTTCTTCAAGCCACAAAGAAGTACCTGAGATTGTTCCTAATACATGCAAAACTCTGATAGGTTCTTTACCGTATTTATGTAAATCTCTTTCCCTGATGCAAATACGCCATGTTAATGCAAGAATTTTTGCAGTTCCCATTTGTCTTTCAAAACGTAATTCTCGGAAAACATCCCTAAGAATTGAACGGCCTTCTAAAGAAGATAAAGTAGAGATTTCACGCATTTTTAACTCTGATTAAACGATACTATGTATATGTTTTATTCTCGAGGGAATGGTTTAAACCACTGTTCACCTGCACTAACAGAAAATCCAAATCGCAAGAACTGTTCTTCTACTATAGCAGATTTTCCTCTAATGCCTGCTTGTAATGCAAAATCTATCATAGCAGAACCTGCAATTGGTATATTCATGCCAATAGATCCAAAATACTCATCTATGTTTTGGCCACCATAAGAATAATACAATTCTTGATATCCTGCTCCAAAATTAAATTGTATACGCTCATCAAATGGAAGCCCTAATTGATATGATGGTAATCTGGCTATTCCTACTGAAAATTTCTTAGAAGATCTAAATGTAGATTTTCCTTGTGAATATGCAATCGTACTAAAGTCTTGCAATGAGCCATCAATTGCAAACATCCATCTATATACTTGATAACTTATTCCTAATCCATAATATGAAGGTAAATCTATAGTTCCTTTACCATTAAAAATTGTATCATAAGCTATTCCACCAGAATTCAGTGTGCTTTGTCTAAAATCAGATGTATAATTTAAAACTGAGTATAGTGCAGAACTAAATCCAATTGTAAGATTATCTTGTGGTTGCCATGCTAATCCAAATTTAATTCCTGATCCTGAGAATCTATCTGTTTTTTGATTTACTGATATAAATGGTTGTGAATACAATTCAGTTTGAACAACTTTATTTATTGTTCCAAATAATCCTAATCCAGCAATTCCTATAGAAAGTGAAGGTGTCGGTTTACATGAAGCTCCAAAAAAAGCTGCCGATAAACCTCCTTGACCATATGACAATGTATTTCCGCTTAATTCAGTTAGGCCAGGAAAACTTGGTATAACAGGGACGCTCACAGAATATTGGACAATGCTATAGGGGTGGATACCACCACTTATTGTTAATCCCATGGATGTATCAACTTGAAACGTTGCTGCCATTCCGTCTAATTTTCCAAAATTCTGAGCAGATGATAATGATTTTTGATTAATTGCTGTTTGAGTAAATCGAAATCCAATTTGTAATCTTGTCAGTTTTGCAGCAGACCACATCGCTGGATTGGCAAGGTTTACTGCATGATATGATTGAACTGCTTGCTGAGTTCCTGCTAAGCCATCATAACCAGCACCTATTGATTGTCTGATATCACCAATTCCAAACATAGAATAATTAGACCCACCTTGTTGCGCGTAGAGATCTATATAGGAAGCAAAAACAATACAAATGAACGTGAGTATATTTTTCATAGTTGATTTATGTCTTCATCAATTGAAGTGTGAACTGTTTTAGCTGCATTGTGCACATCCATGCCAATGATGTCATATTCTTTAGACTCGCGTTTTATGATTCCCCATAAATGCTCTCTTCCTAAACCTGTTTCAACAGAATACGTAAGTACATCAACACAATATTCACAATATTGCACTAAATCTTTGATTTGATCCTTGCGCTCGTCTTCTGCTCCTGATTTAAGCTTATCACATTTTGTTAGTAGAATTGTATATTTAATATGATGATTTTCAAGCCATTCGATTAAACCTATATCAGTTTGTGATGGGTCATGTCTACTATCAATCAACATACATACCATTCTTAATTGTTCTCTTGATTCAAGATATGAATAGTTTAGCTTACTGAATTCTAGTCTTTTTACCTTACCAACAGAAGCATAACCAAATCCAGGCAAATCAACAAGAATCCATAAATTTTCAACTAAAAAAAAGTTGATTTGTTGTGTTTTTCCAGGAGTAGAACTTGTTAATGCCAATTGTTTTCTTCTTACTATGCTATTGATAAGTGATGACTTACCAACATTAGATCTTCCAATAAAGGCAATTTCAGGCGATTCTGTTTTAGGAAAATGAATCGGTGCTGATGCTCCGGTAAAAAACTCTGCATGTACTTGTTTCATTGTTTCCTAAATATTTGGTCCAAGCATATCTTCTGGCTTAACCCATTGGTCGAATTCTTCTGCACTTAATAATCCTAATTCGATAGATGCTTGTTTTAAAGTACTGCCTGTTTTATGAGCATGCTTTGCAATTTTTGCAGCATTGTCATATCCAATATGAGTATTCAATGCAGTTACCAGCATTAATGTATTTTGATTATAAAATTCTAATTTTTGATGATTTGCTTCAATGCCTTTTGCACAATGTTCATTAAACATCGTACATCCATCAGCCAATAAGCGAACACTTTGTAGGAAATTATAAATAATAACTGGCTTAAATACATTTAATTCGAAATTGCCTGATGAGCCTCCAACATTAATTGATGTATCATTTCCAATTACTTGGGCCGCTATCATCGTAATTGCTTCTGATTGAGTAGGATTAACTTTGCCTGGCATAATTGAACTTCCAGGTTCATTTTCTGGAATTGATAATTCACCTAATCCGCAACGTGGCCCGGATGCCATCCACCTAATATCATTTGCAATTTTCATTAATGAACATGCTAGTGTTTTTAATGCTCCATGGGCAAATACTAAAGCATCATGTGCCGCTAATGCTTCAAATTTATTTGGCGCTGTAATAAAAGGAAGGTCTGTTAATGCAGATATCGTAGCTGCACCTCTGATAGCAAATTCAGGATGAGTATTTAATCCAGTTCCTACAGCAGTTCCCCCAAGGGCTAATTCATAAATACCGTGTAAACAATATTCCATTCTAGCATAATCATTTGATAATTGCTGTACATAAGCAGAAAACTCTTGTCCTAATGTTATTGGAGTTGCATCCATCAAATGCGTTCTTCCACTTTTAATGATAGAAGAGAACTCATCGGATTTTAACTGAAATGTATCTTTTAATTTTTGAATTGATGGCAATAAATGATGAACAATTTGTTCAGCTGCTGCTATATGCATAGCAGTTGGAAATGTATCATTTGAACTTTGAGATTTATTGACATCATCATTTGGATGTATTGGTTTTTTGGATCCCAATTCTCCACCGGCAATTTCTATTGCTCTATTAGAAATCACTTCATTAGTGTTCATATTTGTTTGTGTTCCACTACCAGTTTGCCAAATTGATAAAGGGAAATGAGCATCAAGCTTACCTGAAATAACTTCATCTGCTGCTTGAAGAATCAGATTTTTTTTCTCATCAGATAATATTCCTACTTCATTATTTACAATTGCTGCAGCTTTCTTTAATATTCCAAGAGCACGAATTAATTCGCGAGGCATTTTTTCTATACCGATAGCAAAATGATGAAGAGATCTTGCTGTTTGTGCGCCATAATATACTGAAGTTGGTACCTCTATAGGCCCCATGGAATCTGTTTCAATACGTATTATCATAAAGAATTATATGGATCTATTAGTGAAGTAATTCTACTGTAACTGTAGTTTGTATTTTTTGTGATACTGCTTGGATTATTCCTGAAGCTAATTCTTTCATTGTAGCAGAGATCATTGTAAATACTTCGTTTTTCTTATAGAGGGTTGAGCCAGTTTGAACATCTACTATGGTAATACCTTTGCCTTCAAATTTGGAATCATTCAAAGTAAACTGTAATCCTTTAGGCATTTCTTTTGATTTCGAAATTTCAGCTGTCAAATTAGCATCTACAATAGCTACTTTTTTACCATTCATTTCTTTAATTGAACCCATTGTATAATTGACTGTATTCTTAACAGTTAATATTCCAGACATAGGTAAAACATCAATTCTACTCCATTTTTTAGAGACATCTAAAATTCCTTTTTCGGGATAGGTTTGAAATTCTTGTTGTAATGGTAATTGAAAAAATTGTGTCTTTATTTGTTGCGCTAAATTTTCTTTTAACTTATCAGGTACTGAGTCTTTTTTACTTCCAAGAATTGCATTTATGATTGGTGTTAATCCTATAATTTCTTCGATACGACCTAATTTACTTGCAAGTATTTGTACTTGAGCTCCTACAATTGCATAGTACTGCTTATATTCAGGTTTACCTTTTGAGGCGCTATCTTCTGAATTAAATTGCAAGGATACTGTTTTCCCAGGTTGGGCTTGATCGGGACCTTTTTCAGAAATTCTCATTGAATCTATTTTTACACTCATTTCTATGCTAGAATCAGGTTTAATTGATAATATAGATTTGGTATAATATTGTGTAATTGATTGTTCCATTTGCACAGAATTTCTTTCTACTTTACTTATTTGCACTAGTTTATAACTACTTTTATCTCCAACTTTTGGAGCATAGTATAAACTTTTAATAGAAATGCCTTCTGCTTTTGGAGCAACTTTTACATTTTCGATTGTATACGGAACAAATTCTTTTACATCACTTTTTTTTGTATCAGAACATGATTCTATCAAACCTGCAATTACTAATAATACGATAATCCCTATCCCGAATGATTGCTTTACCATTTGTAACGTCCTAATAATGTCCACACTGAATTAGTTTCTATTTTTTGTGTAAAAGGCTCTCTTTTATACAGAGATTCTATCTCTATATTATAATCAAAAGCAACCTTTCTCACCCACCCGGAGGAAGAAATTTCTAAAAGTATTTTTCCAGTTCCTTTCCCTGTTTTTATTTGTACTGGCGCTGGAACACCAAAAAATCTGGCATCATGGCTATAATCAGGAGTTAATGCTTTTGAAATTGCTTCTAATACATACTCACCCTTTGCATAAGATATTACTCTGATTTCAACAGTATCGAAGCAATCAATTCCATCTAATCGCAATCTAATTGGTCTTTTCCATACAGAATCTGGAGATATCACCATTTTACCAGCAATCAATGATTTAGATACATCACCAATATATATTGCTTGCTCATCGGCTATTGCATGTAACCATGTGAATTTCTGAGCAGTATCTAAGGCTTCCCCATTATCTTCATTAATATAATTTCTTAGCCATTTTATATCGCCTGGCTGATCTACTCCATCTACTTTTACTACTTCAGTTTTTGGATTATACATCAATGCAAATTGATGATTTAATAAGCCCATATTGGATATTGCATCAGGAAACTCTGTATTAACAGTTGCCGCTTTGGGATTTTGTGAATCGTAAATAAGCTCTGTGGGGCCTTCTTTAAAAGCATATTTCATTGAATCAATATTTGTAATCAAAGGCAAAGTTTCATCATCAGGTGATTTTGGAGATTGTGTAAAGTTATAGCTAAGAATTCTTTGATAGTTCTTGGTTATACTATCTCTGTATAATCTTTGAACTTTTGTTTTTTCATCCATTTTATAAGATGAATATACTCCTTGCTTAAAATCAACTCTAAGTGCATATTTCAATTCAGGTTCTTTTGTTCCTTTTGCACTTTGTTGAGCATACATTGTACTCAAAAAACTACTTAACATCAAAGAAGCCACAATAACAGATTTGTTGATCATACTATCCATTTTTATAATTGAAAGAATAATGTCCATGCAGCTAATGTCATACCATCCCATATTTCACCTTTCTTAATTGCATGTACGATTTCATCTCGATGTAATATTGTTGTGCGAATATCTTCAGTTTTTTCGGGATCAGATGAATATGCTTGTAAATTTTTAGCTACAAAAACATAGCACAGTTCATTTGTTACCCCTTTATACGGATTAAAGGTACCAATATGTTCCATATATTCGGCTACATATCCGGTTTCTTCGTTTAATTCTTTACTTGCATTTTGTTGCGGTAGTACTCCTTGTGGAATTCCACCACCAGGAAATTCAAGACTATATTTTTGATTCAGATATCTGTATTGATGTACAAGAACAAAATGTTGTTCATCAATACATGGGATTATGATTGTAGAACCTAACGAATTCACATAAAAGTAATCTGCTTTATGCTGATTATCTTGTAATGAATATGTATCATGCATATAAGACCAATATGGATTTTCATGTAAAATCTCAGATGTTAGTCTTTTATAATCTTTTATCATATTGATACATATTTATAAAGAGAAAAAAGGCGACGTGCTGGAATTAGCTCGCCGCCTATATCTTAGCAATAACAAAGATATTAAGATCTATTGGCTACAATTTCACTTTCTGCAAAGAAAAATGCTATTTCATTTGCTGCATTTTCTGCTGAATCTGAACCATGAATTGCATTCTCGCCTTTAGAACTAGCAAAGCTACGTCGTATTGTACCTTCTGCTGCTTCGGCAGGATCTGTGCTGCCAATTAATGCTCTAAAATCAACAATTGCATTTTCTTTTTCTAATGCTATAGGAACAATTGCTCCGCTTGCCATGAATTCGCATAATTCTCCATAAAAGCCTCTTTCTTTGTGTACTTCGTAGAAATTACCAGCTTGAGCAGGTGAAAGACGAGTCATTTTTACATTCAATACTGTAAAGCCTGCTTGAGTAATTGCGGCTATAATTTCACCGACAACATTCTTTTTTACTGCATCTGGTTTTATGATTGCTAATGTACGTTGTTTCATTTTTCTTACTAAAAGTTAAAAATATAAAGTTTGGTGATTTATGCTTGTTTTTTGGGTCTACCACGTTTTCCAGCTACTTTTTCTGGCTTTTCTACAATACTTTTAGGGCGCCCTGGGGGCTTAAGATAACCTGGCTTATTTTTAGTACCAGGTTTTCTACCCCTTTTTTGGGGGCCTTCGCTTGCAGACATATCTTTGCTGTTCAAGTCAATTTTTTTTGTTTTGGCACCCGTCTTGATCTTTAAAATTTTGATGTCTTTTGCCGAAAACTTAACAGATTTCTTAGAACCTTTAGATGCCTTAACTCCTAAAGCCTCTGCAACAGAGCGTCCAATATGAGCTGGTGAATCAGCAACCAATATGCCAGCTGCTCTCATTGCATCAACTTTAGCACCTGCAGTCCCTTTACCACCAGAAATAATAGCACCTGCATGCCCCATTCTTCTTCCTGGAGGTGCAGTTCTACCAGCAATAAATCCAATCACTGGTTTCTTTACATATGTACCAATATATTCTGCGGCTTCTTCTTCTGCTGTTCCACCAATCTCTCCAATCATTATGATAGCTTCAGTTCCTGGATCATCATTAAATAATTGAATTGCATCTATGAATTGAGTTCCAATAATTGGATCACCACCAATACCGATGCAAGTTGATTGTCCTAATCCAACATCAGTTAATTGTTTTACCGCTTCATATGTAAGTGTACCACTTCTTGAAACTACACCAACTGTACCTTTATGATGAATAAAACCTGGCATAATTCCAAGTTTACATTCTCCAGGAGTTATAATTCCTGGACAATTAGGACCAATTAATCTACTTTGAGAATTATTTAAAGCAGTTTTCACTTTAATCATGTCTCTAATAGGAATTCCCTCTGTAATACAAACAACAAGAGGGATGCCCGCTTCAATTGCTTCTAAGACAGCATCAGCAGCCATATTTGCAGGTACAAAAATAATACTTGCATTTGCTCCGGACGCTTTAGCTGCTTCACTTACAGTATTATACACTGGCACAGCGCGAGAGAAAGTATCTTCTCCTTTGCCTGTATACAATAATCCTTGTTTACCAGGTGTTACTCCAGCAACCACATTGGTGCCATATTTAAGCATCTGAGAAGTGTGGAAAGTTCCTTCTGCACCTGTAATACCTTGCACAATTACTTTGGTGTGTTTATTTACTAATACACTCATGTTGTTTTTTCATATAAAGAAAATGAATAGAAATCAATTACAAAAATATGAAAAAAATACTTTGTGAATAGCATACAAAAGCCCACTTTTCTGAATGAAATATGGGCTATATATAATATGAGGATTTACTTTTCATTTTCCATTAGAAGGAGAAGAAATAAATAAGATTTCTTCATTGGGTTTTATCATTCCATATCGTTCTCTGGCAAGGCGTTCGATTTCCATCGTATCTTTTCTAAGTTTTTTAATAGCATCATGTAGAGAATCAGAAAGTAAGAGCTGTTTATTCACTTGCATCACTAAATTTAATTTTTCTTGTTCTAAGCTCCATCTTTGTATAAGGCCATATTTTCCCCAAAGAATACATGAAAGCGAAATCAATAATATTCCGATTGCAATATATATTGTCTTTTGTTGCAATCCCTTCTTTTGAATTTCTGTTTGTGATGGTTTAGATTGCTTTTTAGGACTTACCATTGTGTATTATGATAGATTAAAGAGTTTTTTGATACATTCTATATGTTTTATAAATAGTTCCATGCATAGTAGTTGTTAATGCCTTTTTCATTGGTTCATTATCTTCTAAAATCCATGATGCCTCGCCATACTGTATTCCTCTGGGCAAACCTCTGGAACCTATCTCTTGGTACAATACAGCATCTACTCCGTTTTTTTGGTATTCAGGTAATACACCAAGTACAATGATTCTTAAAAGATTGATTTTCTTTTTCTTGGTGAGTAAATGCCAAGCGGCACCAAGTATTCCACCAGACTTATTATGGATAAGTGATTGATTTATATCTGGAATCGCTAATGCAAATCCAGCTACTTTTCCTTTTACTTCTGCTATTAATGTATATACTGGGTCTGCAATTTGTTTTAAGTCTGCGGCAAGAAAATCAAATTCTTCATCAGTCATTTTTACAAAGCCCCAATTTGGTTGCCAAGCAGCATTATAGATTTCTTTCAGAGTTTTTACATCTCTTTTAAAGTTTTCTTTATTCTTAAAATCTACTTCTCTGATTGTAACTTGTGATCTTTGCCTAATAATCTCGACAGTTCTGCGCATTTTATCAGAAACAAAAGTATTCTGATCTAATATATAGGCATGTAGATCCTTAACTTTACCGAATCCATAATTTTCTACTAATTTTTCATAATACTTTGGATTATATGTCATCAGAATTACTGGTGGAGAATCAAATCCGTCTATCAGTAATCCACATTCATCATTCATACTAGGATTTACTGGACCTCTAATCTCAGATTTCCCTTTGCTTTTAAGCCATTCTTCTGCTGCATGGAACAATGCATTAGCTGTTTCTTGATTATCTTCACACTCAAAAAAACCAAAAAATCCGATATTATCATTATGGATAATATTATGATTATCATTAATTATTGCTGCTATTCTTCCAATGATTTGTCCATTTTTCTCTGCAAGAAATAATTGAATAGCAGAATGTTTATAAAATGGATTTTTTTTCTCGTCTAATAATTTTTCCCTATCCATTATAATAGGTGGAACAAAGGAATTATCGCCTTTGTAAAAATTCCATTGTGATTTAATAAAGCGTAATTTATCTGCTTTATTTGTAACAGGTATAATGATAGGTGTACTCATAAAATTATCTTTATTATGATAAATAACTGAGCGCAAAATACATGAAATACTAATATAAAATTACCATGTACTGTATGAATTGATGAAACTTGGTAATTTTGTAATAAATCATTGTACACCCATACTTGAATTACTTATACCAAATATTATGATTCTCATTATACCCTCTATAGATTTAGAGCATGGCCATTGTCAACGATGTATTCAAGGATTGCCTGGTACAGAATCTCTTTATTCTCAGATATCCAATCATCCATATGAATTAGCCCGTTTATGGCGCAGAGAAAATGCTAAGTCATTACATATTACAGATCATGATGCTATGGATGAGCATAATCCTACTTCAAATACTGATACAATCTTAGAAATGGTTAAATCTGTAGATATACCTATTCAATTATTATCTTCTTTCCCTACAATTGAACAATGTGAATTTTGGTTAGAACATGGTGTATATCGAATCATTTTAAATGAAGTATTACTATCTGATTTGGAAGGTGTAAAAAATCTTGTTAAGAAATATACACCAAGCAGAGTTGTTATTGGTATTAGGTCCAATCAAGGGAAAGCTCTGTTTCCAGATATTGAAGTAGATATTACCGATAGTGAACTTGCAGAATTGGCAAAATCTGCTGGAATTACAAGAATGGTATATTCTGATATTGCATGGGAAGGGTCTCTTAAAGGACCTGACTTTACTGTTTTAAAAAATATTGGAACACTTACTAATATGAGAATAACGGTTGGGGGAGGTGTTGGTGGGCCAAAACAACTTTGGGATTTACAACAGTTAACCTCCATTGGATTGGATTCTGTAATAGTTGGAAGAGCTTTATACGAGAATCGTTTTCCTTGTCAAAGGATATGGAGAGCTATCGAAGCTAAATTAGAGCCATCAATTGTAGCGAATGAAATTTAGGATGATAATGATTTTTATACATAATTCAATATTATACATGTTAAGACTAACATTTATTCTTTTACTTATCATAATAGTACCTGCAATGTCAAAGCAGGATACTGTAAAAATACATACAGAATCTTTAGCTCCCGGATCTCAAAAAAAGGATACCACACTTGCACGTATTATGATTGCAGAAATAATACATGGAAAAGATATTCCGAATTCGATTATCCGTAAAACCGATGCTGCAATGGCTATTGCATTAGGAGCAGCAGATAAATTTATATATGTATCGCTAAAAGAACGTGATTCTATTGCTAAGAAACTTAAAGATGCTAATATCGACCCTACTGCTTTTTCTGTAGGACAACAGCTAAAAGCAGAAGCTTTATTTTTTTTAAGAGTGGATAAGTTAGGCAATCTTTTAAGAGTAGAAATTTCTGCTAAAGCCGGCAAAGATTATAATCAATCTGTAAGTGGCATTGGTTTGGCTATGTTACGATATAGAGATTCTCTTGGTACAATTGTGTATGATCCAACTTTAGTGGAGGCAATACAAAGGGCAATGTGTCAGGTGACAGGTGACTCTTTATTATATCAAAAAGCTGAGTCTCCAGAGTATCAAGTAGCACCAGCAGAACCGCTTTGTTTTATTAGTTTCCAATTAGAAGATACACAGATTAAATCACTTTGGCCTATCTTTCAGGGTAAAGAAGTTAATTCTTTTTATGCCCTTGAAGTCCTTTTTGAAGCAGCGTCTTTACAACAGAAAAAGTATTTACCAATTGATCAAGTTACCAGAGATTCTGTATATGTTTTAAAAGGTTTAAGGGGGACAGAAAATTTCAATCTTCCAAATAAAGAAGAATTATCTTTGTTATATAGTGTTGGATTTGCCTATTGTATAAATGGTAAATGTAAAAAAACATTAGAAGGTGCAGATATCAGCCTGACTTTACAACAAATAAAGCCAGATGGTACTTTGATAAAAATCAAGAAATTGACGGCAGGTTTAAGTGAAGATACCTTAGAGGCATTTAAAAAAACCACTTCAGCTTTAGTCAAAAAATTGTTGCAATGATAACTTTTAATTCTAAATAGAATATGATTGATTCACGAAGGATTTATTTAGTTTCTGCAGATGGTGATATTCAGCAAGCTGATGATTATTGTGCTATACATAATCAAGGCTCATGCTTAGTGTATTGGATGAGTAGAGATCAAAGGATTCAAGATAATTGGGGATTACTATGTGCTCAATATTCTGCTTTGCAACATAAATTACCCTTGGTAATTGTATGTACAATCGTACCTAATTGTTTTGAAGTAAGTTTAAGACAATATTCATTTATGTTAGATGGGCTGAAAGAGATCCAACAAAAAGCTCATACTTTACATATTCCATTTTTTTCTGTTCTAAGTGACGAGCCTTCAATAGCTATTTCCACCTTTGCTCAGCAGTATAATGCAGCCGCAATATTTACTGATTTCGATCCATTATCACAATCTGTATTTAATAGGGTGAAAGTTGCTTCCATGGTTGAATGTCCCGTATATGAAGTAGATAGTCACAATATAGTTCCTGCCAGATTTATTTCTCAAAAAGTTGAATTTGGGGCTTATACCTTAAGACCAAAGATCAAAAGAGTTTTGAACGAATTCTTGGTAGATATTCCCTCTCCAATTGTTCATCCTTTCCCTTTTTTACACGATTCACCCCTCACAGATTTTGATGCAATTCAATCCCAGCTGAAAGTTAATATTGATATTCAACCGGTTCTAGGAATTTCTGGCGGAGAATATCATGCTCAAGAAGCTTTTTCATTATTTGTTAAGAATACACTCTCTACTTATCATTTAAGAAATGATCCAAATGCAAAAGCAGTTTCTGGATTATCACCTTGGTTACATGTTGGTAATATTTCTTCTCAAAGAATTGCATATGAAGTAAAAGACATTCAAAGCGAACAGTCTTTGTCCTTTTTGGAAGAGTTAATTGTCAGAAAAGAGCTTGCTGATAATTATTGTCTGTATGCTGACAGTTATACAGATTCCAAAGGCTTTCCTAATTGGGCAAAAACAACACATTCAATTCATAGCTTCGATAAAAGAGAATATTTATATACTTTAGAACAATTTAAAAATGCTGAAACGCATGATGAATTATGGAATGCTGCGCAATGTGAATTAGTATACACAGGTAGAATGCATGGCTATATGCGAATGTATTGGGCAAAAAAAATTCTTGAATGGACACATTCACCTGAAGAAGCCCAATCAATTGCTATTTATTTAAATGATGCATATCAATTAGATGGTAGAGATCCAAATGGCTATACAGGAATAGCATGGAGTATTGGTGGCGTGCATGACAGAGCTTGGTTTGAAAGACCAATCTTTGGAAAAATTAGATATATGAACGCAAATGGGTGTAAATCTAAGTTTGATACTAAACTTTATATAAAGCATCATCTTCATTCACAACAAAATACAGATACTTTATTTTGAGTACTTTTTTTTGAATAAGTAATCTTGAAATACTATCTTTGTAACTGTAACAGCAATCAAATTGCTTTACATTAATGGCGAGTGTAGCTCAGTGGTAGAGCAGCGGTTTGTGGTTCCGCTGGCCGTGGGTTCAATTCCCATCATTCGCCCAAGGTGCTCATAGAAATATGAAGCACCTTTTTTTATATATGTAATAAGTAACTTAAGTATCAGCGATAATGTCTTCTTTGCAATCAAATACCGTACATAGTTAAGGTTGAACTACTACAATATCACAAGTAATAGAATTGGGATTTATATCTGTTGATGTTGCATTTACGAATTTGATTCTAATAATATTTGCTTCTGACACTCTTGAAGAAGCGATAATGACTCCATTTTCCATATCTGATCTTGGTGAAACTGACACAATATCTCCAATATTAGCATTTGAAATAGTGATTTCACAAAATGCAGTTCCTCCATTTGCTGCTAAATTCCCACAATCTACATTAGAAATAGATTGAGTGATTAAGGCTTGTCCCCAATTCATTTGACCATTTGTATTAACCGTTAATATTTGATGTGCTTTATTACTTGCAGTTAAAGGCAAAGTATATTCAATATTATTTGATTGTTGTCCAGCCTTAATAGAAGTATAATTAGAAGCGCCTGGAAATGAATTGATATTATAATTTGGCTCAAAAAAGCGTATATCCTTTGCGGTGCTATCATTGCTAGTTAGCCATAAACTAATATTTCCCAACATCATTATATTTGGTGTTGATAATGTCATATCTCTGTTGCCACTTGCATTATTTCCTACCATTCCTATGGAATAACTTGCCGTGTTTTGCAATGTCAAGCCTCTTCCAGATAATATCGAAGAGTTTTCAGAGAGTACCATATTTTTCATTCCACCAGTTATCGAGCTATTAGCACCATATGCATAATTATCTGCACCTCCTCCAGTAAAACTTGATTTTCCATATGCAGTATTTCCTGAACCTCCAATTGTAGCAGCGAACATTGATTGAGCTTGATTTGAACTACCACCAATACATGTTGAATAAGCTCCGGAAGCCATATTATTATATCCCATAATAAATGAATAATTACCTGTCACTGTATTTCCAGACCCTCCGATAATTACAGAACTAGAACCTATTGTGGTATTATTAAATCCCCCTATTGATGCTGAAAAATTACCATCAGCTACATTTAATTTTCCTCCTGCAGTTATTGCATACTCTCCTTGAACTCGATTACCATATCCGCCAATAATTGCAGAATAAAGTCCACTTGCAACCTGATCAGCAGCATTTCTTCCCATCTGAAAATCTATGCTAGAATATCCTCTTTTATTTCCACCAGAGGTTGTATTATCTGGAATGGACATCATGATGCTTCCATTTCCTTTTGACATTATTGCAAAATCTACAGTTGATTCATTACCTTTTGGCTGTAATATATGAACTGGCCTACTTGTATTTGGCACAGCAATATTGCGATCTTCTTTCAAAAACTTTAAACTATCTGTAATATCATTTCCAGATTGCCAATAATTTCCTTGCCATTTTAAAACTTGACCAGTAGTTGCTCCCATTTGAGAAATTTTATTTCCAGTTATAGCACCATTCCCAATCGTCGGATTCGGATAATTTCCCGTCAAATCGCCACCAGCAGAACCACTTGGTGGTAATGTTGTCGGGATTATTCCTGATGCGATTTTTCCAATCGTTATTGAACTATCTTTTAACTGGCTTGTACCAACAGAACTTGCTGATATTTTTGACGATGTAATTGCATTAGATGCGATTTTGGATTCAGTAACAACTCCATTACTAATCGTCGGATTTGGGTAATTTCCCGTCAAATCGCCTCCAGCTACCCCTTCTGGAGGCAATGAGACTGGGAGTACCCCTGATGATAACTTTGAAAGTGTTATAGAACTATCTTTTATCTGGCTTGTACCAATTACAGATGTACCTATTATAGGATTCGGATAATTACCTGCTAAATCGCCACCCGCGGAACCACTTGGAGGTAATGTTGTTGGTATCACACCAGATGCGATTTTACTATTTGTAATCGAGCTATCTTTTAACTGGCTTGTACCAATTACAGATATACCTATTGAAGGATTTGGATAATTACCAATTAAATCGCCTCCAGCTAAACCACTTGGAGGTAATGTTGTAGGAATGACACCTGATGCTATTTTTCCAATCGTTATTGAACTATCTTTTATCTGACTTGTACCAATTACAGATGTACCTATTATAGGATTCGGATAATTTCCTGCTAAATCTCCACCCGCTGAACCACTTGGAGGTAATGCCGTAGGTATTATTCCTGATGCGATTTTGCTAATCGTTATAGAACTATCTTTTAACTGGCTTGTACCAATTACAGATATACCTATTGAAGGATTTGGATAATTACCAATTAAATCGCCTCCAGCTAAACCACTTGGAGGTAATGTCGTAGGAATAACTCCTGATGCGATTTTACTATTTGTAATCGAGCTATCTTTTAGTTGTGATGTACCAATCACTGAAGTACCAATCGTCGGATTCGGATAATTTCCCGTCAAATCGCCACCAGCAGAACCACTTGGTGGTAATGTTGTCGGGATTATTCCTGATGCGATTTTTCCAATCGTTATTGAACTATCTTTTAACTGGCTTGTACCAACAGAACTTGCTGATATTTTTGACGATGTAATTGCATTAGATGCGATTTTGGATTCAGTAACAACTCCATTACTAATCGTCGGATTTGGATAATTTCCCGTCAAATCGCCTCCAGCTACCCCTTCTGGAGGCAATGAGACTGGGAGTACCCCTGATGATATTTTACTACTCGTAATCGAGCTATCTTTTAGTTGTGATGTACCAATCACTGAAGTACTAATCGTCGGATTTGGATAATTCCCAATCAAATCGCCACCAGCAGAACCACTTGGTGGTAATGTTGTCGGTATTATTCCTGATGCGATTTTTCCAATCGTTATTGAACTATCTTTTAACTGGCTTGTACCAACAGAACTTGCTGATATTTTTGACGATGTAATTGCATTAGATGCGATTTTGGATTCTGTAACAACTCCGATACCTATCGTCGGATTCGGATAATTACCTGCTAAATCTCCAACCGCAGATCCACTTGGAGGTAATGTTGTAGGAATCACTCCTGATGCAATTTTACTACTTGTAATCGAACTATCTTTTAGTTGTGATGTACCAATTGAACTTGGTGATATTTTTGATGAAGTTATTGCATTAGATGCGATTTTTGGGCCTGTTATAGCACCATTACTAATTGTAGGATTTGGATAATTTCCTATCAAATCTCCACCAGCAGAACCACTTGGTGGCAATGTGGTGGGAATAATTCCTGATGCAATTTTGCTACTTGTAATCGAGCTATCTTTTAACTGGCTTGTACCAATTACAGATGTACCTATTATAGGATTCGGATAATTACCTGCTAAATCGCCACCCGCGGAACCACTTGGAGGTAATGTTGTTGGTATCACACCAGATGCGATTTTACTATTTGTA
>BJGZ01000011.1 GCA_014191195.1 Chlorobiota bacterium | reverse complement strand
AAGTAACATTTAGAATATTAGAAGACGATGAAATCTATGCATATATAGCAACTGGATCGCCAATGGACAAAGCAGGTGCATATGGAATTCAAGAGGATTTTGGGGCAGTATTTGTGCAAAAAATTGTAGGCTGTTATTATAATATTGTGGGGCTTCCTTTAGAGAAATTATATGGAATGCTAAGAGGATTAATTTCTGATTAACCTATAGAAGTTTTTTTATTGTAATCATCCGAGAAGCAATAGAAGAGCATGGCTAGAGAAAGAAAACAACCCCGGTCATGGAGTTATCTACTTCTTTTTCCCCTCGTGCGAGGGAAGCCCGCAGGGCGGGGTGAGAAAATGAACACCCCGACAAATCTGAATTTGCCACCCCTCAAATTTGAGGGGAATATTATCACATAATTCTCATTATTTTTTTGAAAACCACGCATCTTTTAGCACTATTCTAGCTAAACCATTAAGAGGATATCCATGTACCCAGGGCTGTAAAAGACGATAATGATTTTCATAAAAAAGCATTGTTGCCGGTGCATCTGCTATAGCAATAGATTCTGCTTTGCGATAAAGATCCATGCGTTTTGTTTCATTGTTTTCTGCCATTGCTTGTGAGAATAATGCACTTGCTTCAGCATTTTTATATCGCGTACTATTGGGATAACTTGGTTCTTGCATAGTATTTGGTACTAAAGCTCCATCTAAAAGATTGATATAATTCTCTGGATCGGGATAATCTCCATACCAACGAGTGCCCCACATAGATAATTTTCCCTGTTCGGCTAATTCTAGGAATTCAGAGAATTGTATCGTTTGAATTTGTAATTCAATTCCCAGATTATTTTTAATCATAGATCTAACAGCTTCAGCTACTTGCACCAATCGTGGTTCTTGATAGATATGGAAAGTAATCCGAGGAAAATTCTTACCATTTGGATATCCAGCATTGGCAAGCAATTCTCTGGCTTTTTGTACATTCAAATCAAAACCAGGTATAAGATTGATATCATAATTTTTAAATACTGGTGGAGTTATGCCATGAAAAGCAGGTCCAAATGGAGCATCTTTCAAAACATATTTAACAATACTTTTTCTGTCTATTGCATAACTAAATGCACGCCTGATATTGGGATTATCAAATGGTGCTTGTGTACATAAATAATCAATAAACCATGTTAATAATGCAGGTTCAGTCTGTAATTGATATTGATTATATATTCCTTTGGTTTTCTTTGTTTTTGTGTCGATAATATCTTCAAAAAACTCGGTAGGTAAAGTAAAACATTCATCAAAATTACCGTCGGTAAACTCTTTTAATTGGATTTTATCATCTTTAATAAAACTAAAGATAATCTTATCTAAAAATGGAAGAGAATTACCATGTTCATCTTTTTGCCAATACTGAGGATTTCTTTTGAATGTCATCGAAATATCTGGACGCCATTCTTCAAAAATAAATGGACCAGTACCCACTGGATGTTGAAAGAAATCTCTACCATAAAAATCAACTGCCTCTTTAGGTACTATACAACCCAATGAGTTAGCTAATAATAATAAAAAAGGTGAATATGGGCGAATTAATTGAATCTTTAAGGTACTATCATTTATTGCTTTAATTCCTTCGAAATTATTAAGCTGCTTTCCTGCAACTCGGCCTTCATAGAATTCATTTGCTCCAAGAACTTTATCTTTAAATGCCCAATAATGAACTGTTCTAGCTTTAGGATCGCAAGCCCTTATCAGAGAATACTCAATATCTTTTGCTATCATTAATCGGCCTTTTCCACCTTTAAAACACTGATTATCATGAAAACGAATCCCTGTTTTTATATGAAAGATATATTGTTTTCCATCTTCTGAAATTTCCCATGAACTTGCTGCTTCTGGAATTACACCTAAACTAGAATCAAATGAAATTAATCTATCATATACTTGTAAAGCTATATCATCTGCTAATTTGCTATTGATGATTACAGGATCTAATCCATTTGGATTACCTCTAATCATATTTATTCTAAAGGTACCTCCATAATTTTTATTTCCTTTTGCAGAAATTAATGTTTGTTCTTCTTGCTGTGAACAGCCAAATACAAAAGTAGAAAGAAAAAAAACGATTACGAGAACGACTGAATTATTCATGGATTAACGATGTAAAAGTGAATACCAATGCTTATCTATCTCTGGGTCTATTGGTTTAGGAGATGTTTTTAATTGCACATTCAGAAACAGCTTTGTTTGAAAACCTTCAAAATCCTTGGCCCAATCTTTATGATTAAATATACAAACAGCTAAGCATGCAGAAAAATGATTATCTGTACCAAAATATGGAATACAAGCTCCTGTTTCGACAATATATCGTACATTTCCAAGATGATCATTATCTACTTCTGAAGATCTTTGATCGGGAATTGCTTAATAACAATGATACATTGAAGTTACAGTTTTTTTAATCTTAGTGAATTAGAAATAACACTTACCGAGCTACATGCCATTGCAGCTGCAGCAAATGTTGGACTTAAATTCCCACTTACAGCTAATGGTATACCAATAATATTAAAGATAAAAGCCCAAAAGAAATTTTGTTTAATAATACGCATTGTATTTTTTGATAGCCTTATTGCCTTTATGACTGCATATAAATCAGTATTCATAATTGTTATATCTGCAGTATTCTTTGCGATGTCTGTTCCGCTTCCCATTGCAATACCTAGATTTGCTTTCGCTAGTGCTGGCGCATCGTTAATTCCATCTCCAATCATTGCTATTCTATGACCTTGCTTTTGAAATTCATCAATTTTTTCTAATTTTTGATGCGGTAAAATTCCTGCTATTACTTCTAGAATTCCAATTTTTTTAGCGATTGCATTAGCAGTATCTGGATGATCTCCACTAAGCATTATTGTGCGGATACCAGATTGATGAAGCTTTGTAATTATATCAATAGATTCATCTCTAATTTCATCGGCAAAAATGAAAAGTCCTGCAGCAATATTATCAATACTCATACCCAATATCGAATGTTCTTGCTTTATATCTTGGTTTTGTATTTCTGCAAAAGAAATTCCCTGAATAGAAAGCCATGAAAGATTTCCGATATGAATACGATGTCCTTGAATAATCCCAATCATTCCTTTGCCTGGAATCTCTTGAACTGAGTCGGCATGCATAATCTCTTGACATTCTTTTATGATTGCTTGCGCAAAAGGATGTAAGGAATATTGCTCTATTGCCGATGCATATGAAATCAATATATCACGGTTATAATCAGGATTTACGATCAGTATACTTTGTAAATGTGGCTTACCTATTGTTAAAGTACCTGTTTTATCGAAAGCTACAATATCAATATTACCTGCTTTTTCTAATGCATCAGCGTTTCGTATGATAATTCCATGTTTTGCACCAGTGCCAATTGCAACTGTTATTGCAGTAGGAGTGGCTAAGCCCAAAGCGCATGGACAAGCTATTAAAAGAATTGCAATAGTTGGTAAAATACTATCATTAAAAGATGCATGTAAGAATGCAAAATATATGATAAATGTAATAATGCTAGTGATAAGTACTAAAGGCACAAAAACTGAGGAAATTTTGTCTGCCAAAGATTGAATAGCAGCTTTTGAGCCTTGTGCTTCTTTTACAATGGCTGCAATTTTAGATAAGACAGTATCCGAGCCTATAGCAGTTGCTTGAATTTCAATCGATGAATCAATATTGATTGCTCCGCCTATTACTGAATCTCCAATTTTTTTTATTATTGGATGCGATTCACCTGTCAACATAGATTCATCGCACGATGTATCTCCTGAAATAATGATTCCATCTACAGGGAATGATTCACCCGGACGTATCATTAAAATATCACCAATGACAATATCTGATGCATTACATTCTATAAATGATCCCTCGATTGTTTTTTTTAATGCTTTGGTAGACTGTATATTAAGAAGAGATTGTAATGCATTTCCTGCTTTTCTTTTGGCTTTTGTTTCCAGCATTTTTCCAAGCAAAACAAGGGTAATGATTGTTGTCGTAGAATCAAAGTAAAGATGTTGGGAATGCCCGGAATGCTCACCAAAAATCAATTCATACGTGCTATATAGCCATGCAATGCTGGTTCCTAAAGATACTAGTGTATTCATATCAGATGCTCCGTGCATAGCTAGTTTCCATGCAGGAACAAAAAATCTTCTACCAGGAATAGTGAGAACTAATAGTGATAAAAAGCAGAATATAACATTTAACACATTCATCGAAATCGGAAAGATTTCTGATACTGGACTTAACATTAAGCCCATAGAGAGAGAAAATACAGGAAGTGTGCATATCAGGCTTATAAAGAAATCCCTTCGAATATCTATTTCTCTATTTAGAAGTCTATCATCTACATTATCTGGTTCTTTTTTGATAATAAGTTCATATCCTGTTTCATGAAGTTGTTCTGAAATTGATTCTATGGATATGGTATTGACATCAAAATCAATGCGGACAGATTCTGTTGCAAGATTTACAGTTGCATTTGTTACACCTGTCATTTTCTTGAGGTTTTTTTCGACTCTTGTTACGCATGCGGCACATGTCATGCCTGCAACTGGAAGATTTTGAATCATGAACTATCAATTTGAAGTTGTTATATCTCCAATTTACACACATTCAATAGACTGAGAAGAGAATATATTTGATTATTGTAATGATATATTCTTCTTTCTAAAATGACTCAACACAAAGAGGGTTCCGGAAAGAATAAAAGGGAATGTAATCATCGCTATAATTTAAAAACTGATAAGAAATAAATTATTCATTCGATAATCATGAATAAAGATAAAAGGACTAAGTAAATACCAATTAGGATATATAGAATTTCACAAATTAATTCTCATCTCCAAGCAATTTCAAGAATAATCATGAGTATACATGTAGGGATCATATGTATCAAAAAGGCTTACAAATGCAATAGCAAGAATGCCAAGAATACGTGGGATTGTAGGAAGGAATTTCATATAATATTCACGTAAATATATTTTGTAAAAATAAAATCTTTAAGCAAAAGAAATTCTTGAGAATTACTTAAAATCTATTAATTCTACTATGATTTCATTTCGACGATTAATTACTTCGTATGGAGGATTATATCCTAAATATGAAAATTTGTTTGTATGGCTTATATGTTCTTTAGCCAAAGAACTTTTCAACTGTTCTGTATAATATTCAATTTTATCATTATCTGCCCAACCATCAAATTGAATCGCTGCGATAATCTTTTCATTTTGCTGTTCAAATATAATTCTCTTATCATTTGGTTCAGGCAAAGAATTCATCGTATATCCTTTGGGTACCATGAATTTCATTTTGGTTGAATCACCCAATTCCATAGTTACTGGAGATGTCATTGAGATGTTTTCTTTTTTTTCATTACCACCAAAAATATATCCTGCCAAAATGCCAAAGCCTTTACCAGAAATCTCACGATAACTATTCTTTCCAAGCATAACGCTAGAGAATATAGCAGGTTCATATTTGCGAATTTCAACATTGCTAAATGATTTAAGTACTTGATATTTGTGTTGTTCTGTTCTTGTGGTACTCATAGTAATATACACTTGGGCTAATATGAGGACAATAATACAAATGATAAAAGAAATGATTGTGATTTTCATGTATAACTCTTTGAATAATATGTAAAATAACTGTTATATATTATAATTAGTTCATTCCTATTTTTTAAGTTACATAACTCCATTGTATACTGAATATAATTACAAGTCGTTTTTTTAATATAGGCTTACAAGAATTTGTAATACTGATGGTACAAATTTGATACAATAATTCTGGTGGCTTCACGGAAACAAGTTTGTGTTAGCAAGAAATTGATCTATAATGATATTTCTTCTTACTACTTTTATGAATAGATTCTTTTACCTTTTTCGAATAATGAAAGATCTCATAGTTATTAATGTCTAAGTCAATCGAAGATTTTTCATCATTATATCCATGTAAAAAAGTACATTTTTGAATTAAAACATTATAATTATTCTTTGATTAAACATTAACATTTCTTTTGTAAATAACTGATATGAAACAATTCTATATAGATCCCGATATCAGCAAAGCAGAAACTTTGCCTGGCTACTTTTATCATGATAAAACAATATTTGAGAGCATGAAAGATCAAATATTCGCATCATCATGGCAATTGATTGGTGATAAACAATTGATAAGACTTGCAAATACAGCTTATCCATTCAGTCTATTAGATGGATATTTAAATGAACCGATGGTATTGGTAAGAACTGAGGATGATATAGTAAAATGCCTTTCAAATGTTTGCACTCATCGTGGTAATATCATTGTGCATAATCCTGGTTCATGCAAATTCCTTACATGCATGTATCATGGCAGAAGGTTCAATCAAAATGGAGCATTTGTTTCGATGCCAGAATTTTCATTGACAGAAAGTTTCCCTAGACCATGCGATGATTTGCACGCATTCAACCTTATAGAATGGGGTCAATTTTTATTTACTAGCATATCACCCACATTCGATTTTCAAAAAATTCTTTCTATCATGAATGAGCGGATTGGATTTTTGCCACTCGAAGAGTTTGTGCATCATCCTAGTTTGGGAAAAGATTATCTTGTGAATGCCCATTGGGCCTTGTATTGCGACAATTATTTGGAGGGTTTTCATATACCTTTTGTCCATCAAGATTTGAATTCTGTTTTGGATTATGGACAATACACTACTGAATTATATGATTTTTGTAATGTACAAATTGGCTATGCAAAAGATGGTGAAGAATGTTTTACATTGCCTGAAGGCCATCCTGATTATGGCAAATCTATAGCTGCTTATTATTATTGGATATTCCCAAATATGATGTTTAATTTCTATCCTTGGGGACTATCTATAAATATCGTGAAGCCTATTTCTATAGAGAAAACAAAAGTTAGTTTTATTACTTATGTTTATGATGAAAGTAAATTACATTCTGGTGCAGGAGCAATGTTAGATAAAGTAGAGAGAGAAGATGAATTCGTGGTTGAAAATGTGTTCAAAGGACTCAAATCAAGAGTATATACAACAGGTAGGTTTTCCACAAATCGTGAAAAAGGTACGCATCACTTTCATCGAATACTATCAGAGTTAATTATATCAGAAAGCTAAAATGTATGTTTATACAATACTTCGTAATCTCTTAAAATAATTTCTAATAAGTACATAATTATAACAACATATTAATGTTAAGAAATACGTACTAGGAAATACCGTTTACTATTAAAATATAATGTAATAAAGATCTAAGCCAACAAACACATTTGTCCAGTATTGATAATACTTATGGTGTTTTAGATGGTTTGTTAGCTTTATCGAATCATTACTACTCATTTTGATCATTTTTGAAATTCCAGCCGTCAGAAACAGCATAACTCAATGCAATACAAAATAAGATTGTAATAAACGTTGCAAAATAAGGTATAAAATCAACCATTTTTTTTGTTCTGTAAAAGTTTTAAATAAATACCAAAAGCTAGGATTGAAGGTACCCAAAGACCCATAAAGACTGCTTGAAAAAATTCTTTATTGAAAAACAGTGTTTCTGCATAAATTAAAGAGAGGAAGGCGGAGACAAACAAAAGTTTATCAGTGAGTGTTAAGTTTTTTAACATAATTGCTATTTGAATATTTAATATAAAACAATTAAAAATGCATATAAAACAGAAGGAACATTGTAAAGTACAATTATTAATGGATTGTCAAAATTGTAACATTAAAGTGTACGAATCTGAAAGTATGCCGTAAATCGAAATTAAGTTTTTTTTTCTTAAGAGCAATAATAATGATTGAATGTCTGTATTAACTCTTAAAAACAGTTGTTTTTATACATGTAAAGAATCAAGATATGTCAAATTTGATTTTCAATGTGTTTATTTCGATTTTGAGGATGTTTAATGCTTATTCGGCTGTGTACACGCTTTCTCCACATCGTGAAACTACTTTTTTTCATCTCTCTTCGCATTAATGCAATCACATCAGCTTCGGAATAACCATATTGAATCTTAATTGCTTCAAAAGAAGTTCTGTCTTCCCATGCCATTTCTATAATTCTGCTTATATCTTCTGGTGCTAGCATCATACTTTCTATTATAATAAAAGAAATCGTAATAATCGCTACAACACCATCATATTCTGATTAGTTCAAGTTGAATTCAAGAAACTATATAAAAAAGACAAAATGAAGATAAGAATGATATTGTAACATATAAGTTAATAATATTTCAATATGTTGTAAATACTTGTTTCGGGGTGTGGGTATTTCTCACCCCGCCCTATGGGCACCCCTAAGCATGAGGGGAATAAGATATCTTTACCTTCATTGCAGAGAGTTGTATTTTTATTTAGGATGATGAAAAGAAAAATCTCCATTATCGTTAAATATCAACTGTACTTCTGGTATATCTTCTTTTGTTAATTTTTGTAGTTCTTTGATTACAGAGCCCGAAGAATCATACACTGGGCCTCCCCTACCAAATTGTTTTGTAGGAATTACTTTCCCACTTAAGAACTCCCCTTTCTTTGAAATATTTAGTGAAAATATTGGAGCCATTCCAGAAATTCCATTGATATTGAACTTATCATAAGTACAAAAATTACCCATTGAATAAGCGATAAATCTTCCTTTATAATAATCGACAGCTCTGGTAATATGTGGGCCATGCCCAAGAACTATATCGGCGCCAGCATCAATGGCCTTATGTGCAAACTCATACACATCGCCTCTGTCTTGTCCCAAAAATTGCTCATGAGTACGTGTAATACGAGTATGGCTTTGGCCTTCTGCCCCACCATGGAATGATACAATAACTATATCACAAAATGTATTTAGTTTTTTAACTACTTGTTCTAACTCTTTGTAATCGTTTATATTTAAACAGCCTTTATTTGGCGCAAATGCAGTAAGACCTACAAGAACTCCTTTGATTTTAAGGGTATCCCATGGACAATTCGTTTGGCCCGCATATCTAATATTATATTGTTTTAATATAGCAGCTGTATGAACTCTTCCTTGTTCTCCAAGATCGCCAACATGATTATTTGCAATTGAAAACATAGAAAAACCAGCATCTTTTAACTCTTTTACAAAGTATGAGGGTTGTCTAAACACATAACAAGATGTTGGATCTCCACAAGCTTTTGGCGAACCTCCACTATCTAATACAGGACCCTCTAAATTTCCAAAAACTATATCGCCAGCTTGTAAATATTGCTGAACTGGCTGTAATAAGAATGCATCCTTAGGTGGCAAAGTACTATTATCAGGATAATTTGTTCCCATCATAATATCACCAACAGCAATAATATTAATGCTATCAGCCATAAATTCAGACACAATTGACGCTTTCTTTTTGGGGGTAGATTCCCCTTTTGTATTTGACTGTGGACTACAATGCACAGAAGTGATAAGGACAATCAGAAAAAGAAGCTTTTGATTTTTCATTGTAAAAGCATACCCTAAATGTTATTAACATTAAATATTTAAATATATATCAATGAATTACTACTCTATTTCATTACAACTAAGTAAGATGTCTACGCTTTAATTCTTCCATTATATCATTCATATTTTTTTCAAATTCTAATCTATGATATTCTAATTTTAATAATAAAGTATAATCAGAATCTTTTTTCATTTCTTCTTCATTTGTTTCTTGATCATGTCTTTTTCTGGTATCATCCATTTCTGAAATAATAACACCAACAAATAAATTCAGAATGATCAAAGCGCCAATAAGAACAAAACTACAGAAATATAATGGAGCAAGAAATGTATGAGGATGTGGACAATTGAACATATTAGTTTTCATTAAATCAGACCAACCATCACCTGTCATCATCTGGAATAAAGTCAAAAAAGTACTTGGCAAACTTCCGAAATGTTGAGGATCATTCTCTCCAAATAGAAAATATCCAATTATTTTCATGATTGCGAATTTTTACAAGTAACTCATTAAACATACTCTCGAATGCTCCCAATAATTATTTAATAAATAATAAAACTTTGTTGTACATATATATTTTTTTGTTGTACCCTTAATTGATATAAACCAGATTCTAAGCCCTGAGTAGAAATAGAATACTCTGTGTTTTGAGGATATGAAGGAATAAAGTCTTGTATTGACCATCTAATTCTTCCCATCATATCAGTAATCTGTAATAAAGATGGATCATTCAAATATTGTGGTAAAGATATATGAATATTTTCTGGTGCATTAACTGGATTTGGATATAATAGCACAGCATATTCTTGATTATCAGACTGTATACTTGATGGAATTTCAATAATTATCAAAAATGATGTATCTATTTTGCAACCATTACTATCAGTTTCAGTTACTTTAAGCAAGGCAGAACCAATATCAGAAAAGTTTACCAATATTAGTGAACCGTTTACAGAAGTTGTAATTGTGCCATTTCCAGAAACTTTCCATATATATGTTGACCCAATATGATTAGCAACTTGATAAGGAATTGCATTTTCATTTGGCTTTACTGATGATATTCCACTTATGATTGGAGTGGGTAAAGTGACATTTTTTACGGCAGTTTCGGGAGATAAACCAATGCAATCACCAGATTTTACAAAAACTGAATATTTGCCAGGTATATTGGTAGAATACGACTGCAGATTTGCACCTTGTATGTCTTGTCCATTTCTTTTCCATTGATATATACAATTTGGTAAACCAGCATCTAATATAATATCATTCCCATTACAAATGGAATAAGGACCTGATTTAGAAATGATAGCAGGTTTTAATGCATTGCCAATTTCAATGAGTTTTATTGTGTCTTTAGAGCATCCATTCACATTGGTCTCTGTCACTTTTAATGACACTAAACCAACACCACTAAAATTCAATAATGCTTCATTGCTATTCTCTGATATAATGATTGCATTACCACTTATAACTTTCCATGAATATATAGATCCACTTGCAAATGTTGTTGAATATACTACTGATTTTTGATTGGCGCATACAGATGTACTTCCTGTAATGCTTGGCATTGGTAATGGGTTTATAATCACAGTAAGAATCGTATCTTTATAACATCCGGTTATTGGATCTGTTTCTCTTACCCTAATGGTTTCAGTACCCGGATTATTCCATGTGACTTTTATAAGATTTGAATAAGCGCTTCCGTCAATTTTTCCTTTTATTGGATTTTCCCATTGATAGATATGTCCAGGAATTAATGTAAGACTATATTCTACATTTGATTCATTAATACAAGTATTCTTTTTACCCTGAATATACGGATTGGGTTTTGCATTAATTGTGACAATGAAGATTGTATCCTTAATACAAGATGTTAGATTATTAGTCTGTCTTAGCCTTAATGTATCAATTCCAGCTTGATTCCAATTCACTAATATTGAATCTGCATTCAATTCATTAATAATGGTGCCTTTTCTTGGTTTTTGCCACACATAAGAAAATCCATCAAGCTTTTGAACAGAATATTTAAGGGAAATTTCTCCATTACAAACTAATGACCTTCCACTTATTATTGGATTTGGTAATGGCCTTATATTAACGATCAGTATTGTATCTTTAAAGCATCCTGTAGTGTTATTTGTTTGCCTACATTGTACAGTATCATAGCCAGCTTGAATCCAATTCACCAGAATTGAATTACCTGTCGAAGTTCCAGTAATATTACCTTTGGATAAAGATTTCCACTGATAGATATGTCCATTTTGAACCGGTATAGTATAGAGTGAATTTTTTGTGCCTTCACATACATTATTATTTCCGCTAATAACCGGCATTGGAAGAGCCTGTATTGTAATTATGATACTCGTATCTTTAAAACAACCTGTTTCTATAATTGTTTGTCTTACAGATATTGTATCGATTCCTATTTGATTCCATGAAACATTAATTGTATGAGTATTTAAAGGTCCATTAATCGTCCCCTTTTTTATGGTACTCCATATATATGATGTTCCTATAACAGTATCTATTGAATAGATGCTATTTGTTTGTCCAATACATGCAGAAGACATACCATTAATTTTGGGATTTGGTACTCCATAAATAGATAAATTTATTCCATTATCAAATCCATAAATAGATGGAGTACTTGCAATTACTCGTATTCGATAATATTGTCCTAAAGCAATAGAACCAGGAATTGTACAATTAATCGACCCAGCATCAACAGCACTTCTACTACCTATTGTTATTGGATTTTGGAAAGATCCTGTAGAATCGGATAATTGAGCTGTAAAGATATTTCCAGGATTAAATACTCCTGTAATTGAATATGGCAATGAAAATACTTCGCCTTTACAAAATATTGTTTTTGATGTATTGCATGAAACACCTGGTGGATCATCATCGGTAAACTTCGATAAAAATCCATCCATCAATACACCACCATATACCAATTGATGAGCATTATTACTTGCAATTCCATTTGTGGATGATGTTCTTCCACATATATAGACATTACCGCTTATATCACTGCTACAGCCATATCCAATATCAAAATCATTGCCCCCGAAATATGTACCCCAACTTCTTGTTCCACCCGAAGCAAATCTTGCTAAATATGCATCATAACTACCACCTAATTGTTGTTGATGTGCAGTTGTTGTTGCAATAGCATCACCAGATCCAGTTTGGCCAATGATATAAATATTCCCACTTGCATCAGTACAAGCATATAATCCTAAATCATAATCATTACTTCCATAATACGTTGCCCATAAACGTGTTCCTGTTGTTGTAAACTTGACAATGTATGCATCTATTGCACCACCAAAAGTACTTTGATGAGCATTTGCAGTAGATATTCCACTTGAAGATTCTGTTTGGCCACTTAATATCACATTTCCACTTGGATCTGTAATAGTACTAAAGCCTTCATCGTTTTCTATTCCACCATAATATGTAGACCAAGTTCTGCTTCCTGTAGAACTAAACTTTGCTAAAAATGCATCAGTATTACCTGCTAATGTATTTTGATAAGAGCCCGAGGTAGACATCGAATTATCTGAAGAAGTAGTGCCTGAAACAAATATATTATTTGCAGCATCTGTTGAAATTCCATAGCCTATATCATTGCCAGATCCACCATAATATGTAGACCAGGTTCTGTTTCCTGTTGAACTAAATTTTGCTAAAAATGCATCATCTCCACCACCTAACTGTGTTTGAAATGACCCCGATGAAGCTATACTAGTTGTGGAATTAGTTTTTCCAGTAATAAGAATATTGTTGTTAGCATCACTTATTATCCCATAGCCCGACTCAATATCAATATCACCAAAATATGTGGCCCAAGTTCTTGTTCCAGTTGGACTAAATTTTGCAATAAATGCATCTGTATAACCGCCAAAAACAGTTTGAAATGCACCACTGCTTGCGATTACATCATTAGAATTTGTTTCTCCACATATAATGATATTTCCTGCATTATCGATACAAGAATTATAACCATAATCATTTCCAGAACCTCCATAATATGTTGACCACAAACGAGTTCCAGCAGAAGTAAACTTAGAAATATATGCATCATAATTAGCATTTAATATTGCCTGATAAGAACCACTTGTAGCTATCGAAGCAATTGATTCTGTATATCCTATAACATATACATTGCCACTTGCATCTGTTGACACACTTCTAGAATAATCATTTTCAGATCCACCATAATATGTTCCCCATAAACGGGTGGGTGGGTCAATAGTAAGCTGTTTTGAATGATCATAAGCTCCAATGTTAAATCTAACTATAGAGTCTGAATGCAATTCAAATGCTGAGAATACTTCACTTTCTTGATAAGAATAAGGCTTTTGTTGTTCAATTAACCCTAAAGGCGTTTCGATTGCTAAAGTACCATGATTATCTATGTGAAGCTTGTCAGCTCCAGAAATTTTCATTGCTATGTTTTCTGGATTTCCCCCAGGATGAACAATAAAATCATATTGTACTTTCTGTTTTTTACCTTCATATACTATAAAGTCAATATGTGGATATAGATCTTTAATAATTACTTTTTTACACGATTCTACTTCTGATACTCCATTTGGTATATGAGAATAATAATAATTCGTATAAGATGATAATGGTTCTATTCCACTAATTTTAGATGATTGCAAACTATTCTGAAAAGAAATATCAATTCTATATGATTCTATCACAGATGGAGAATGTATATCATATTTATGCAGACTTTTTGATTGAAAAGGAATATTTTTTTTAGAATCTCGATGATACACTGCAAATGAAATCCCATTTTTTCTGATATATACAGCACCACCCGAAACTTGAGCTGTATACAAGATTTCATCATTTCTTTTATGATTCTGATCAATGATTTGTCCATTATTGGCCATAAAAACCAATGCATTATCTACCGTATGAGTAAATCGTGAAATTGAATTTTCTTGTGCAATACAATCTTTAGGATAGGCCAGGATTATACTTAATAAACTAGATATGATGAAGTAATATCTAGTTATACAATGTCTATATAAAAATGAATTCATTGATTATTCTATTTGCTCTTACTAAAGAATTTCTTATTTAATGAATTAAGAATTTTTGTGATACTGTTTGAGTATGCGTTCTTAATCGTATAATATACATGCCAGAAGAAATTTTTGAAAGTGGAATTGCAATGTGTTGAATCGATTCATCTGTGGATTGCATCGTTTGCATCGAATAATGTACAATTCCAAGCATATCAACTAATTCTAATATTGGAGAACTCTTGAATGGAAATTCACATACAATATTCAAAATCTGTGAGTTTTCAGAAGGGTTCGGCTGAATACTAAGAATAGAAACTTGTTCGCTTTTTACCTCATTGATGCCTTGAGGATTAGCTATTGAAATCGTCATAAATGTATCTTTTTTACATCCTGCTGATGATATTTCAATGACTGTTAATTGCAATGTACCTGGATTTGTACTAGAAATAGAAACGGTAGATTCATCTGTTTTTCCATTAATAATTCCATTACCGCTAATCAACCAGGAATATGTTGAACCCTGATTTGATTGCACTACATATTGAATATTGGATTCTCCGGCTTTAATCTCTTTTGGACCAATTATTATTGGCATAGGCAATGGTAATTCGATCAACTCTTTTTCTTGAGATAATGCTTGGCAATCACTTGTTTTAACTAGTACACTATATTTACCTGGTATTTTTGCTGAACATGATTTACCAACAGCATCAATGATATCATTTCCATTTAATTTCCATTGATACCCTGCTGCAACAAGTGAACACATTAATTGTATGCTATCACCTTTACAGAATTGATTCTTTCCATTAGCAACCGTAAACTCTGGATTTATGGAGTTTTTTACAGTTATTGTTATTGATGTATCCTTGATACATCCAGCAAGTGTTCTTTCGGTTAATCGTAATAATACATTTCCGATGCCACCAAATGTGATTTTTGTTATTGCTTCATTATCACTGCTTAGGCTGGCTTTTCCACTTTCTATACTCCACGTATATAATGAAGTACTTGAAGAAGCTGAGTATTCAACTGGTTTGTCAAATCCACAAATTGTGTTTGGACCCTTTATTATCGGTATTGGTAAAGGATTAATAGTTACTATTAAAGAAGTATCTTTCGTACATCCCGTCAATACATTTGTTTTCTTTAATGTTAATGTATCAATGCCTATTGCCTTCCATTCATACACAGCATTTATTTGTGCTGCAGGACCACTTAATACGCCTTTTCCTTTAGTAGACCACTCATATGTAAAACCAGGTTCATTAGGTGTAGATTTATATGTTAATAATTGTCCGATACACACATTTCCATTTCCTTGAATTATTGGGACAGGATTTGCATTGATAGTAATAATGATCATAGTGTCTTTATAGCATCCTAATGGAATCTTTGTCACCCTTAATTTTAATGTATCTGTTCCTACAGAATTCCACTTAATTATTACTTCATTATTATTTGCATTTCCTATAATTTTTCCTTTTGAAGGCTCTGTCCAGGAATAAAGACAATCCTTAATCACTGGAATAGAATATGTCTGATTTGTTTGGCATGTAGAACTTTGACCAATAATAATAGATATTGGAACAGCTACTAAATTTAAATCAACCGCATTATCTGGGCTTACAATAAAAGGACTATTACTTAATATTCTAATGCGATAACCGGATCCAGATAAATTTGAAGGAAAAGTACAAACGATTGATCCAGAGGTATTTGCTGTTTTTGTTCCAATAATTGTTGGATTTACAAATGATCCATTTATAGAAGATAATTGGACTGTAAATACATTATTGGCTTCAAATTGTCCGCTTATTGTATAAGTAACAGTTAATGCACTACCTGCACAAAGTTCTGTTTGAGGAGTAGTACAAGATATTGAAGGATCTATTGCCATAAATCTAACAAGAAAGGCTTCTTGCAAACCATTACTGGTTGCTTGATATGATCCATTTGTAGTTATATCTGAATTTGAATTAGAAGTTCCGCATACATATAATTCATTAGATGCATCGAATGCTACTCTATTACAATTATCTGTTTTAATTCCGCCATAATAGGAGCCCCAAACCCTGCTTCCACTAGCATTAAATTTTGCCATAAATCCATCATCTTCACCACTTAAAGACTGTTGAAATCCATCAATAGATGCTATTGCAGATATTGAATTTGTTGTCCCAGTAATAACAATATTTCCATAAGAATCAGCTGCTAATCCTGTACATAGTTCATTATTTGCGCCTCCATAATACGTTCCCCATGCTCTATTACCATTGGCATCAAATTTTGCCAAATATCCATCAAAAGAGCCTTGCAAACCTTGTTGATATGATCCAGATGAAGATATGCTATTATATGAGTTAGTATGCCCTGTTATTAATATACTACCTTGGGCATCTAGATGAATTGCAGAGCCATAATCATCTGAAGTTCCTCCATAATAAGTTGCCCAATCACGTGTTCCTGATGCATCAAATTTTGCTATATAAGAATCTGATCCACCCAAATTATTAGGTTGATACGATCCAGCTGTTGCAATTCCATTAGCTGAAATTGCATCTCCTCTTAATAATATTTTTCCACTTGCATCTATAGCAATTCCTGTTGATTTATCATCTGAAGTTCCACCATAATAGGTACACCACGTTAATTGACCAGCAGAAGCAAATTTTGCTAAAAATCCATCATATCCACCACCTAAACTGGTTTGAAGTGCGCCTGCTGTTGCTATTCCATTAGCAGAATTTGTTAATCCTGCTATAGCAATATTTCCAGATGCATCTGTTTTGATAGATAAGCCTTTATCCTCTCCAGAACCACCTAAATAAGTGCCCCAAGTTCGAGTACCATTATTTGTAAATTTCACTAAGAATGCATCATTATTACCTCCTAATACAGTTTGAGGTGCACCAGCTGTTGCTATAGATGCTACTGAATTCGTTGTTCCACATATGTATACATTTAATGCATTATCAATGGCAATTGCATTTGCAATTTCGTCTCCAGTACCGCCATAATATGTAGACCAAAGCCTTACACCATTATTATTAAATTTTGCAATAAAGCAATCTGTATTTGCTGATAAGTTAGTTTGATATGAGCCATTTGTAGCAATTCCCCAAGCAGAATTTGTTTGTCCACAAATAAATATATTTCCAGCTTGATCAATTGCAAGATCTGATCCAATATCTGCTCCTGCTCCTCCAAAATATGTTCCCCACATTCTAGTTGGAGGATCTATTCTTATTGATTGATTATGATCATAAGTATCTACTTTAAAAGAGACAGTATTATCAGCATTAACGATAAATGACGATGCTATTTCTTTGTCTTGATATGTTCTAGGAGCACCTTGTTCAATGGTTCCAAAAGGTGTTAAAAGCTGCAAAGAACCAGATTCAGATAGTTGTATATCTGAACATCCAGAAAAAGACAATGATATTATATCTGGATTTCCACCCGGTTTTACGATAAAATCATATTGAATTGTATTGTGTAGATTAGGATAGAGAATAAAATCTATTTGTGGATAGATGTCTTTGATGACAATTCTTTTGTATTTAGATACATTTGTTATTCCATCAGGACAATGTGTAAGGAAATAATTATTCTTATCTGAATACTCGTCAATTCCTTGAAAGATCGGATGTGAATTTGCCCCATTAAATTTCATGTCTACCCTATAGACTTGTTTATTGGCTTGCTTTGATGTATCATAATTAGCAAAACTAATTTCATTTGCTTTTACATATACTGCCCCACCAGGTATTTGTGCCATGAATATAACTTCATCATTTATATTCCCCTTTTGATCTAATATTTGCCCTTTATTCTCGATAAATTCAATAGAATTTCTATTAATTAACATTGAAGATATGTCTGTGTTTTTTGCATAAACATTAACACTATTTACAATAAAAAAAAGCAATAACGATGTGATACATAAGCGTTTCATGGCCATTTCCAGGTTTATAAATATATACCCTGCAATTTAATTTCTTTTTGCTTAGAAATGGCCATTCAGCTTATTTATATTCTCGTATTTATTTACATTTTACACAACAATCTGGGAATGCATATAAATCTGGACGCATATTGATTAATCGAACAGTTACATCTACTCTTCGAACACCGTCTAAGTCATAATAACTGTTTTCACCCCTTATATATTTTTGTATTTCAGGTTGAATCGATGTATCAACATATTGTCCTTCTGCCATGATGATAATTCTAGCTTGTTTTAGCTTTCTTTCATAATCTGATGGATTTGAGAAATCCGTAGGGCTAATAATTAATCCTTTTCTTTGCAATTCACTAAATAATGAATCCTTTTTTAGTTGTTGCATTACGGCTTCAAAACCATAATACGCTCTTAATTTAGAAAGTGTATCATTATCTTGTCCAACTAATGATGCGCCACTTGATATCTGGATAGCAGTTGGTTTTTTAAATGTATAATTCGCTGTATCAAATGCACATGAAATATATTGAACATTATTAGGAGAAATAAATTTTCCAACGGTAATTGGTCTAATATCAGAATAAGCAGTCATGGTTATCAATACTTTTGCAGTATCATTTTTATCATAGATCTTCCAGAAATTCTTTAGAACTTTAGAAGTAGAATCGGCCATATTCTTAATATTTCTATCAATAATAGCAGCCTTGGCTCTATAATCTGCTCTACGCGTATTCATTCTTTCTGTCGATTCATTACCATTACGATTTCCCCAATATTTATTCTTCCAATTAAGTTCTATCCAAGATGCACTTTCTAAGTCTCCATCTTTAAGTCTATCGATATGTTCGCTATATCCTTTTACTGTATTAACTTCCCAAAATGCTGTCTGAAAATATGGGACATTCTTTTGTGAACCAAAAACTAGTAAGGTATCTAATTCTAGACAACATGGTGATTTATCATATTGTGGATATAAACGAATTGTATCGTGAACTATAATTGGCATACAAGAATCAGTTGCTTTTACCATTACATATGGAAGTCTCAATTCTGCAAATCTGGTTTTGGATGAACCTATATGTCTTACTGAACTTGCTATACCTACTGTATCATATGAATAGACTGTATCTTTATAAGCAACAGATCTAGTCATTCTGGCCTGTCTTAATGGTGGCATAGAATCAATATAGATTGTTGTATCTCTACCAACTCGGATTCTCATTTCTGGTGTAATATCAATTCTCTCATTTAATTTTTTTCTTAATTGAGGAATATTAAAATTATCCTTTGGTAATGTATCATATACTCTAGCTGTTCTAGCAGCTTTTACGGATTTATCCTGAACCATGGTATCATATTGTTCTTTGCGTGATTTAGACAATATTTGTTCAATCGTTCTGGTAATCTCATATCCATTATAATTTGTTAAGATTGGTTCTAAGTTCTTGCATGGTTTAGTATTAAATGATGAGTATCCATTTGATTTAATTGCTATTCCTTGTTGATAATTTTTCATTGAATCAGAAGGAACACTCATTGTAAATGTATTGCCTTTAATCTCTTTCATTTTACCATCAATATACACTTCTAATACTCCATTTTTAACCGAAGTATCATTTCCATTATCATTGATTAATGTTACAGTATAGGCTACAGGGCATGGTTTTGGTGGTTGTTCGCATGGATAATTTGGATCGCATGGTTGGCATGGCAAACATGGTTCAGGTTTTTTTATCCCACAAAAAAATGTAGCTCTAGATTTATAAAGATCTAATCCACCATATCCATATTTTTTGGCTGTATCTGGTGATGTTATAGATAATCTATTAGATGAAAAGAACATTTCTCTTTCTACAGGTTGTACATCTGTAGTGTCCATATGAGGATATTTTATGAATGGGAACATTTCCATTGCTAGTGTATTTACTGAGTCTTCAGTATTTCCTAATGTAAATGTACTATCTATTATCATAGACAGATTACCATTATTAGATAAACTATCCCATAATACTTGTAATGTAGAATAATAGATTTCATAGTTTCCTGATCGATTGGATGAAAAGATCAGATGTGGATTTCCATCTATACAGTATAAAAATGGAGAATATTCATTAGCTGGAGAATTTATGAAACCATCACCTTGAAATAATCTCAGATTTATTGGTTTACTCCACTCTGTTCCTTTGCCAATTTTCCTGAAAGAAATAAATAAATCTGAATTTCCTTTTCTTTCAATCCCGTTTACTGTATACATTGCATTTTCATATGGGGCAGAGAAGCCTTCTGGTGACATTCTATCTGAGCTAAAAACTAATAATTCCATTCCTGATGCTTCATGAATTCCTATCGTTGGATGTGCATCCCAAGCTGTAGAATTTAATTCTGATAAATTTCTAATTTTTTTATCAAAATTTTCAAATAAATCACTTCCACCTTGTACTTTACTTCCTGATGCTCCTAAAAAGCTAGCAACAGTAGAATCAATCGCTGCAGAGGATGCAAATACTAATGAAAAAGCACCCGGAGTTACTGTCCCTGAATGCCGAACAAATTCTTCTGGCATATCATGAAGTACTACTCTTTCTGTTTTGACTTGTCCCATACTATCTATCAATGATAATGGAACTTGATAAACTCTTTCTCTTTTATTTGTATTAGAGGTTATCAATAATGTATCATATTTTTTGATTTCTTTTTGATCATGCGGTATTTCTGTTCCCGCTGCAAAATCATCATCCTTAGTATTAACTGATGTTCCTAAAATAGAAGGTTTTTTCTTTATTACTACTTTCGATGAATTATTATCTGTTGCTTGTATCATTGCATATAATGCAAAGCAAAACAATATGCTTGTATAAATATATTTTTTCATAGTTTTTTCTTAATTCTCTTTACACTCTTCACATTTATAAGCTTCTGCAAACTTAACTGTCACTCTTCTTACTTTTGGTGCCAATACTCCTTCTTGAATATTTGATATCAAGACAAAGAAGTTTGTTCCATTTTGTGCTTTATAATAAAACACATCACCAATGTTAAATCGTACACTATAATTTGACAAATCATTGGCTATTACATTTCTAAATGGTGGCAATACACTTAATGTTTTAATATTTAATGGCCAAGAACTTGGGAATATAAATGTTTTAGGATTTCCTGTCGGATTACTTGCCACAATAGAATAATTATTCCCAGTTGAGTCTTGCTTATAGGTTAATGCAGATGCATCGTAAAAAGCACAAAATGCCAGATTAGACCCAGGATTTGATTGTTTACCCAAATTTTGTACATATGTTGCAAAAATATTAGCATCATCTGTTTTTAAAGAAGCATTAATTGGAAAAACATCTCCTTTAAAACGTAGTCTGGTTTCTGGTTCAAGTGAAATTGGTGGTAATGTGACACTTTCTACAAGAATATCGCCATCCATTAATGAATTTGGAGGTGAATTAAATGTATATGTCGTTGTATATCCTGTCAATGGATAATCCTTTTCTGCAAATGTCCAAGGACCTGCAGAGAACTTTTGATTATTTGGTAAATCCCCCGAAGAGTAAGAAGAATAAGGGAATCTAAAAGTAGCAATATTAAATTCTGGAACGGGTGTTCTATTGTTTAAAGTATCAATAGTAGAATTAAATACTGCAATGGTTGCTTCTCTCACAATAGGCTTTTCATTTGGTACTATTGGTGTTGGAACAAAGCAATCTCCACAACCACTAAAACTTAGTACACATATACTTAACAATAATAATTGATATGTTTTCATTAATAAATTACTCCTAAGCGCAATTGAAAAGTTCCTATTCTTCTTGTTCCTGGGATATCTGCAAAACCTAAAAGACTAAATGAATCTCCTACAGCAATACTACGATAACCCAAATCTAATTCTATATCTATAAATGGTAAAATTGGAATATCCAATCCTATTCCCATTCCATAACTTAATGGTAAAGACCAATCAAGATCTATTTCTCCATTTGCTTGAGCTTCTTTAATCTTGGCTACACAGGTATTACATGTTGCCCCGGCAGACATCTGCCAAGCTTTTTTTGTTTGAGCATCAAATGACATCCCAAATTCACCATATGTATATGGTTTAATACAACCAAAAATAGCCTTAAACCAATTATCTGAGGATTTCATTTCATTCAATTCTTGTTCTGCTTTGGATGATCCTTCACTTTCACCATTATTAACATTTATATAAAAAAAGCTTTGATTAGCTTTCTTTTCAATAACATTTTTAGGAGGATTAAAATAATAACGTCCGGTTAATAAAACCATCGGACGAGGTATAGTAATAAGCGTATCTAAATTTGTTAATAATGAAGTTATTGCTCCTGCATTTACTGTTTGAATTCCAGATGAATATGTAAATCCAAGCATCCATCTTTGATCTTTTCCTAAACGCGCGCCAGTAATTACATCACCAATAACATGTATTTTTCCTTGATCTACCAATGCATTACCATCATTAAACATAGAAGCATTGCCCAATACTCCTAAAAATACTGGAGAATACTCCCTATCGAAACAATGCAAATTCAAGCCAGCATCTATACCCAAACCTAAACGAAAATTTAAACCAAAACTTAAATCCAATGGATCGCAATTACATGGTTTTACTGTCTGTAAAGGTATTTTTCGAATCAATGGAATTTGTTTAGTAACATGAAAACTCTCTACTAAATTAAATCCACCTAAAGAATCTGTTTGAATCCCAGGAAATAAATCGGGTATCGACTCCATATGTTTTAATGGAATTAATATGCCTTTGGAAGATAAAGTGGTATCTATTTTATCCTGAAATGCAAATACAGTATCAATAGAATTTTGTGCGGAATCTCTCATTATCTGTATATGAGATACATATCCTCTTAATGTTCTACCATCACGATTAGCTGCATTTTGGGCTTTTTGAAAATATTGTGCTGAATATTCTGGTTTGATACGAACAGCATCTTCATATGTAGTTTGTTCATTATCCTTTGGTACAGATGAACAACCAATAAAAACTAAACAACAGAATGCCAATAATACTTGGATTTTACTTGATGTTTTCATTTATTTTCCTCCTAATGGCAAGCTGAAATGAACCATACCTGCAAGGCTGGACAAATGCGGACGATCCTTATCGCGAAGCATATTATTAGTTGTATATCGTGCAGAAAGAGTTATAAACCAATCACAACATGGATTTTCATAATTGAATAAATATCCTGCCTCTATCGTTCCTGGCATTCCTACTTTTCCCTCTTTATCCTTACCTACTATTACTGATAGTCCAGTACCAATTCCAAGATATAATGGAACTGTTGGTGCTCCCCAAGGAAACCAACGAACATTAGCTTGAACATTGAGTACATGTGGTAAAGAATAGATCCTCGGGCTAGTATATTCTAAACTATCAATTGGTTGATAATTACCATAATTAACGGTGAATACTGGCCATAATTTGCAATATCTGTGCAAGCCATATTGTAATTCTCCGTGTAATCCTAAATTGGACTGGTCTACAAATTGTGTTTGCGGTAATCCAGCCCCTAATCCAAGACCAAGAAAAGATTGTCCAAATGCACTTTGTGCACCTCCAATCATACAACACATTATCATACCTAGTAAAAATAATCTCATGCGCATTCTATAAATGTATAAATAAATAATTATGTCTGAATTCTATGTATAAAGTTTACAATAATCTTAGTCTTTATTTTATCTTCATTTCAAAAACATCTTAGCCTAGTTTTATGTTTTTTTCTATGATATTGATAATCTTAATCTCTTAAAAAGTATCTATTGAATACAATCCATTTTTATGACAAAAAACCCTAAATCGCTTGTCCTACCATAATTTCTATAAAATTAATTAGTCTTCAGACAAAGTATATAACACTTACTAATTTTTACTTAGAAATTTCTTTCAATGGATAAAGATTTGATTCGGAAACTGTATTCTTATTAAGCAATGGTGTAATTCCAGATTTCATCATAAAATTCGTTAGATATAAGTCAAGTAATTCATTATTTATATTTTTCAAAGTAAATTGATTGTTATTTTTCCAATAATTATACTCTGTTTCTGTATTTGTAGCAGCATACACTCTAATTTCAGTATTTAATAATGAACGATAATAACCAATCTTATAATTTCCAGATGGCACAAGAGACGTTGTAATTGTTTTTTCATAATTAGTACCAGGATTGATTTTCAATTTTTTTACTGTCTTTACACCTTGATGATGTATTATTAGATAAAAATATGATTCTGGAATTCGAATAATATATTGTTGATACTGATTATCAGTAAAATCAAAATTCTCAAATTTAGAAATAACTTCTCCCAATTTGCTACCATCAGAAAATGTGGCATTTGTTTCCCAATAAAGACTTGGTTTGGGCGCTACTTTACCTTCTATATATGTAGATTTTATAGTAGTTGAATCATTTGGATCGATTGTTACTATTTCACCAAACACTCTTACTTCTGCTTTTGTAAACGTTGTATTATACACAGTTAGTGCATAGTCATTTATAATCTTGATAAGAAATGGTGTTGTAGTACCAATATTTCCTGCGGCATCATATGCCAAAGCCCTTAAAGTATAAGAGCCATTTTTTTGCAAATATGTATCCCAAGTAAATTCCCAAGGAGCAGATGTTATCGTACCGATCAGTGTATTATCAAGATAGATCTCTACTTTCTTTACACCTACATTATCATTGCATTGTAATTCAAATGTCTCATTTTCATAAAGATCTGTCCCATAGATACCTCCCGGATAGATAAAATCTATAGTAGGTTTTACATTATCACTATTCAATGCAGAATTTGAAGTATCTGAACATGAATTATTCAATAAAAGGATAGAACTAAGAATTAAAAATAGGAGAAATGATTTCATAAATACACCAAAAAAAAGAATGCGAAATATAGTTATGTCAAAAGTTAGCTAAACGATAATTTCACTTTCTAGATATTAACATTCATTTGCAATAATTAACAAAAAATTGATGCTTAGGAATTAAGTATGTAATAATCCACTTTGAATCTGTACTTTTTTTTGACTAAAGATCTGAGAGTAAAGCGAATTGTATAATCCAATACGTACTACACATCCTATGAATTACATTTATAATCCCGATGCAGCTTTTTCGAGTTTAGATTGTATTTCTAAGTATTTTTTTTCGATTGATGGATTTGAATTGCATGTATAAGAGTGCTTGGTCCAAATACTTGCTTGTCTAAGCATAATATTATATTCTAGGAAGACTGTTTTGTCTTTAGGATTTGCTTTGTATTTTTCTATAATTCCAATATATTTATCAACCCATAATTGATAATCTAAAAGATATTGATCACAATTTTTTGAAGATGCAGGCCTATATACTATTGGATTTACTGCTGTTTGAAGAAAAGTAGATGCATTGATTGATGATATGTCTACCGAAGACGATGGTTTATTAATTGTTTCTTTATTACAACCCAAAATAATACAAGAAACTAACAATAAACTTATACTTTGTACCCAAGCTTTCATGATCCCTCTACCCAAATAAAATAATTTTCAACTATACTCTTTTTTTGCTTAGAATCAACCACTTACTCTTTAACTGCATACATATTTACTACTTAAAAACATCCAAAACAAGAAAGATTTATTTTTCCATGCAAAATAAGTAGTTAATAAGTAGTACCTTTTTTTATTGTAGAATATTTAACATTATAGACTTTTTTTGTTCTTCGACTAATTTTTTTACAATTGGATTTTGGTCTATTTGGGCTTTTTCATGTGGTTTTAGATCTGAATATCCACTTCTGAAATAATCCAGGGCTAGTGATATATTATCGTTTTCATAAAGAAATATAGCAACGTGAACTTTACCTATACTATATCGTGGATTAGCGATTGGAATTTCTAATATTACTTGTTGGGCTAATTCATGTTCACCAATTTTTTTTAGTATTCTGGCAGCAACTAGTCTTGCTCTTGAAAAAGTATATTTTACACCAATTGCTCTATTTAACCATAATAAAGCTGATTGATACTTTCCTAATTTTTCGAAAGCTAAAGCTATTGCCAGCATAGTAGTTTCTTCATCAGGAAATATATATAATGTTTTTTTGCAGGCTTCAATGATATCATTCCAGCGTTGTGCAACTTGCAAAGCTGTAATTTCTGATGCATAATAAGAATATCTTTCAGGGTATTTACTTTGTAATAGGTGAAGAAGTGGGATTGATTGTATATCTGCCTGAACTTCGGGGATTGAGCCATGCAGCCAAATTAAAGTGGAGCAATATAAGTCTAATTCGTCAGGAATATTATCTATAATATTAGGACCTAATGCAGCATATCCATGCTTGGATAATTCCCATCCTTTTTCATAATCTCCTTGCCATAAAAGAGCATGTCCAAGTGTAATCATAATAATTGGATCATTAAGAGAATTCAGATATTCTATTAAATACTCTTTTCCCTGTTGATCTTCTATAAAAGCAGTATACCACGCTTTAAGAAAATCAGAGTCTGTTTGCTCTAGCCCTTGAACTATAGATAATTCTCCTTTTTCATCTGTAGAATGTATATCTCTAAAATGTGAAAAGGCTAAACTGACATAAAGGTTTGGAAAATTAACTGGTGATAAACTAATAGCTCTTTCTAGTACTTTTCTAGCTTCTGGAAATCTTGATCGTGCTTCTAATTCGATACCAATATGTGCAAGAGCAAGGACATTGTCCCAATTATTATTGGATTGTTCGATTAATTGTTGAATAGTCATGAACATATTAGAAAATATAGCCAAAAACAGCATCTAAAATAAGTATGGTAGCCGCTGAGATTGTAAAAGCACGAACTGTACTGCGTCCAACACCTTCAGCACCACCTTCTGTTGCGAATCCAACATGACACCCAACAAGTGCAGTGACACCACCAAAAATAAAAGATTTAAATAATGATTGCAGTATTTCTGAAACTTGAAAGAATCGTTGAATTGAATCAAAAAAGATATCAAAAGTAAAATCAAATTTTAATGTTGTTAACATATAAGCACCTATCAGTGCAACTAGATTAGAAAATACGGCAAGCACAGGCATCATTGTTAGTGCAGCAATAACCCTTGGCATACCTAAATATCTATTTTTATCAATTGCCATCATTTCTAAAGCATCAATCTGCTCTGATACTTGCATTGTACCTAATTGGGCAGCTATTGCGCCTCCAACTCTTCCAGCAATAACCAATGCCGTTAATACAGGCGTTAATTCAGTAAATACGACAGTTGATATAGAACCCCCAATAAATGGACGGGCTATTCCTATCAAATTAAATTTTGCAAAAAGATTTGTTGCTTGCAATGCTGCAATTGCCCCAGTGAATGCGCCAATAAGTATCACTAACGGTAATGATTCATTTCCTACTATAGACATCTCAGCCAAAACTAAACGACGATCTTTATGAATTCTAGGTACATACCGCATTATCTGTGTTAAAAGAATAGCGATTTGTCCAAATTCCCTAAAAAAATTAATAACCGAACGGCCAATTTGAGCAAAGATTTGTAGCATAAATTATAGAAATGATGTATACAATATCATTGATGATATACGAAATTAAGCATTCTATTTCGATATCACTATCTAGAATAAAAAACCCCAAATCTTAGAGGATTCGGGGTTAAATATAGATATTAATGTATTAACCTTGGCCACCGATAGAACCGCCTGGTGGTGGTGGAACATAATCACAAGGGCTTGTTCCTTTGGTGACCCATTCATTCCAAGCTCCTAATTGTGTTCCAGTTAATATAGATTTAATATTTTCCAATAATTGATTGTAGCAATTTTTTAAAGCTGCTTTTTTAGCTGCAACCGCATCTGCTGTAGCTTTTTTAACGTAATCATTAATTTTCTTAGTTTCTTCAGAAACCTGAGATTTAGTGAAAGATCCTGTTTTTACTTTTTTTGCAATTGCATCTAACATGTTTTTTTGACCAGCACGTATTTTTGCGATAGCTTCTTTAAAATTAAATAAGGCAGCTTTTTCACAGTTCTTTTTAGCATTCATAAATGCATATACTTGTGCCATTTGCTCAGTTGTTAGCTTTAAACAAGGTAATGCTTGCTCTAATGTAATTTTTTTTGTTTCCGATTCATTGCTATCATCTTCGTCTGCATCATTGTCTGAACATTTATCACCGCTGGATAATACAGAGATATCTAGTCCGCCCATATCAGAATTGGACAATACTTTTGCAGAAGATACATTGTTCATTGAACTATCCACAGGACAGTTTTCTTGTGAACATCCGGATACAATAAGCATAATTGCTAATAATGAAAAAAGTGATGAAATCACTTTAAGATTAATGATTTTCTTCATGTTTCAACCCAATGTATTATTAAAAGAAGTAAATGAATCTAGCATTTTTTTAAGATAACCTTATTATAACTATAATTAAAAAAACCCTCTATCTTAAAAGACAGAGGGTTTCATCCATTCTAAGATAAGCAAGCTATAATGCATGCAGATCTTTTTATAATTATCCTCTTGTCCCAATAGTACTAGGATCGCACGGTGCTTTCCCAGTAGTTTTCCATTGCATCCAAATAACAAGTTGCTCTCGAGTAAGGATCGATTCAATATTTGCCATTAAAGAAGCACGGCAAGCATCTAATGCTGCTTTCATTGCTGCTTCAGCTGATTTAACAGCTGGCTTTAAACTTGCATTCAAAGCTTCGATTTGTGTGCGGGCATCTGCTTTTGTAAGAGTTCCAGCTTTCACTTGTTCTTTAATAGCATCAATTGCTGCTTTTTGTTGTTGACGGATTGGCTCGATAACAGCACGGAATTGATCTTTTGCTGCTTTCTCGCAATCACGATTTGCTGACATAAACTCACGTAATTTTGCAAGTTGTTCAGCTGATAATTTTAAACAAGGTAATACTGATTCTAAACGTGCGGGACGATTTGATTTATCACCACGAACAGAATCTTTATTACCATCACGGTCATCTCGATCATCAAGGCTATCACGTTTTCCACCTGGACCACGTCTATCGCCTTTTGCAAACATTTCTGATGTATTATCAGACATTAAATCTGACATATAATCATAGTTTGATGCAAATACTTTTTCGCTTGATTGATCAGCCATAGATGGCTGAACTATGCCAGAAGGATCTGTACAGCTAGAAGCAAATACAGTCACAACAATAGCTGCTAAAGCAACAAGTGTACCTTGTACTTTTTTTGCGATGAAGTTTTTCATAAGTAATTCCTGAATTATATAATTAATAAAGCTATTTCTGGATAAGTATAAGAGAAGTTTAAATTAAGGCCGGCATTCAATACAACTTGCTCTATCTCAGATGGACTAAACTTTTTCTGATGTTTGCGTCATTGAGGATAGTAACAAGATCATAAGTAATTAGTTACAAGATTTTAAAATTAAATATCTACTATAATTATAAGTAATAATCATACCATATAATTACATTATTTTTTTAATGCTTCAGCTCCACCTACAATTTCTAACATTTCTGTTGTAATAGATGCTTGGCGTGCTTTATTATATGATAATTGAAGAGCTTTAATTAAGTCTCTTGCATTAATTGTTGCTGTTTCCATTGCCATCATTCTTGCTGCTTGTTCGGCAGCATTTGATTCAAGCAGGGCTTTCCACACAATATTATTTAAATATTTAGGCAGTAGAATATCCATGATATCTCCACGATTCGGCTCGTAAAGATAATCAGTTACTGCAGACTTATGATCATTTTGCTTACTTTCAACAGGTAGTAATTGCTTTGCGATAACTTGTTGTTTTATTATAGAAATGAACTCATTATAGTACACTATAACTTGATCAAATTTTTCATTAATAAAACCATCTGACGTTAACGAAGCAATTTCTTGTGCTGTACTAAATGAAAGTTGAGCAAATATATCTGGGAATTGTGCAGGATGAGTATCGGATCTTTTAGTGAAAAAATTGACAGCTCTTTTACCAACAGAATACACGCTAACTTTGGCTTGTGGAAATTCTTTAGGTAGAGTATTATCAATATAATGTGCAGCTGTTCTTAATAAGTTAGCATTAAAACTACCACATAAACCTCTATCTGAAGAAATAACTATAATAGCTATAGAGCGAATTGTTTCTGGTTTACGAAGTAAAGGATGGAAATATCCTTCTTCGGAGGATGCAGCTAAATTTGCTAATACTCCAGCCATTTTATCAGTATATGGCCTAGCAGACATAATACTTTCTTGAGCCCTACGCAACTTTGCAGCTGCAACCATTCTCATTGCGGATGTTATTTTAGCTGTATTTTTTACGGAAGTAATTCTATTACGAATATCACGTAATGTAGCCATAGTATCTATTCTCTGATTTATAAAGAATGCTTAAAGCACTCAATAATATTGTTGTATTGGCAATAAATAATTACAGATATAATCTGAAATGCTATCTTCAAGCTCCATGAAGGAGTAAGCTGAATCTGATTGTAATAAAGTTGTCATTTCAGCTTGGGTATAGTTTTGATATTGCCCACGTAATGATACCGGCATTGGAACATATTCAATATTCACAGGTAGATTCATTGCGGCAAATACTGCATGAGCTAAGTCATTCCACGATCTGGCTTTGCCAGTTCCCAAATTAACTAAACCTTTTAAAGATGTATCGGACAATAATTTCCACATTACATTACATGCATCTTTTATATAAATGAAGTCTCTTAATTGTCCACCATTGGAATAAGAAGAATCATTAGAAGCAAAAAGTTTTATATGTCCTGTTTTTTGTATCTGATTATATGCTTTAAATATCATACTTGCCATATCTAGTTTATGATACTCATTTGGTCCAAATACATTAAAAAATTTTATTCCGATAGCACTATCTACATATGACATATTCTTCATCCACTCATCAAAGAGTTGTTTGGAATATCCATACATATTTAGTGGTGAAAAGCCATAACATGAAGTATCAGAATAACCTTTTTCTCCTGCACCATAGGTTGCAGCACTTGAAGCATACATAAAAGGTATAGATCTATGCAATGCAAATTCTGCAATATCTTTACTGTAACGATAATTATTATCTAATAAATAATCTGCATTTCTTTCTGTTGTAGCAGAACAAGCTCCTAAATGGATAATTGCAGTTATGTCTTTAGAAGAATAATGTCCTTGTATACATTTTGTACGAAAAACTTCTGGATGTTCGATTGTTCTAAAACGTTTTCCAGATAGATTTTTCCAACGATCATCCTGTTGTAATGTATCTATAACTAGGATATCATGATATCCTTCATTATTAAGCTTTGTTAAAAAACAACTGCCGATAAATCCGGCGGCTCCGGTTACAGCTATCATAGAACAGGAAGAACAGTTAAGAAAATTAACTTATACCACGTATGGCTTTAAATCTTTCACTAAATGAAGTAAGTACTTCATTAAGATCTTTTCTAATAGAATCTGTGATATCTTTAACTTCTATTATAGAGCTTAATAAAGCTTTGTGTTTTGTTTCCATTAAGTCTAGGAATTCATCTTCGAATTCACGTACATTTTCTAATGGAATTGAATCTATATAGCCATTTGTAGCTGCAAATATCAAAGCAATTTGCCTATCAACACTTACAGGAGAAAACTGTTGCTGTTTTAGGATTTCGGTTAAACGAGCTCCTCGACGTAATTGTTGCATGGTAGATTTATCTAAGTCAGATCCAAATTTTGAGAATGCTTCTAATTCTCTATACATCGCGAGCTCTAATTTTAATGGTCCTGCTACACGTTTCATTGCTTTGATTTGTGCATTTCCACCTACTCGAGATACTGAAATACCAACATTTAAAGCTGGGCGAACCCCTGCATTAAAGAGATTGGATTCCAAATATATTTGTCCATCTGTAATTGAGATAACATTAGTAGGAATATATGCCGAAACATCACCTGCTTGAGTTTCAATAACAGGTAATGCAGTCATTGAACCACCACCTAAATCATCGCTTAGCTTGGCTGCTCTTTCTAGTAAACGACTATGCAAATAGAAAATATCACCTGGATATGCTTCACGTCCTGGTGGACGGCGTAACAATAAGGAAACTTGTCTATAAGCAGCCGCTTGTTTTGTTAAATCATCATATACAATCAAGGCATGACGGCCTGAATCTCGGAAAAATTCGCCCATAGATGCTCCGCAATAAGGAGCAATAAATTGCAATGGTGCTGGATCTGCAGCATTGGCCGCAACAATGATAGTATATTGTAACGCACCATGTTGCTCTAATGTAGATACAACATTTGCAACTGTAGAACCTTTTTGTCCGATAGCAACATATATACAATAAACAGGGTTTATACCAAGACGCTTTGCTTCTTCTGTATGAGTATATCTTTGATTTATAATCGCATCTAAAGCTACTACAGTTTTACCAGTTTGGCGGTCACCAATAATCAATTCACGTTGCCCACGGCCAATTGGAATTAATGCATCAATAGCCTTAAGACCAGTCTGCAATGGCTCTGTAACTGGTTGGCGTTCGATAACACCAAGAGCTTTTCTTTCTATTGGTAATGTTTTTGTAGATAAAATTGGGCCTTTGCCATCGATAGGAACTCCTAATGGATTTACTACTCTACCGAGTAATTCTTCTCCAACAGGTACAGATGCAATACGGCCTGTACGACGAACTGTATCTCCTTCTTTAACTAGGCGGTCATCGCCAAAGAGAATAACACCAACATTATCTTCTTCTAGATTAAGCACCATTCCCATAACACCATTGGGGAACTCTACGAGTTCTGATGCCATAACTTTGGATATGCCGTAAACGCGGGCAACACCGTCTCCTACCTGCAATACTGTTCCGACTTCATAGATATCAGCTTCGTTTTCAAAGCCTGAAAGTTGTCGGCGTAAAATAGCAGAAATTTCTTCGGGTCGAACTTCAGCCATGGTCTAATTACCTGTTGAATATAGAGTTATACTAATATTATATTAAAATCTGAATGCTATACCCATATGCACAAAAAGCATATCTGTACCTGCATTTGTAAATTGCTCATATATGGTTGTACCATATTTATCTACATCTTTCACTTTTTGATAATCTTTAGGGCTGCCATACAGATATCTAGCTTTTATATCAAGTAATATGCTACTTGCAGAATTTGGAAGAGTAATATTTTCTACAATTTTTATCATGATTCCTGTAGCTATACCATAATTTGTAAAAACGGATCTATCGGAATAAATTTCATCAGTTCTAGTTTCAGTTACTGTCGTACCATCTTCTTTTTTTACTTTCACATCATATTCGCCATCTGTTGTTGCACTGTAAATATTTAAACCTGCAGACAATTCAGCATAGGGAAAAACCCAGTGTTTTATGTCAAATTGAAATCTAGTAAATAGATTAATTGGTACAACAGAATTTGTATATACCCAATTATTATACTTGGGAGAATACAAGGCAAATTGTTTGTTTTTTGTTAGCGCGCAATATCCAATATCCAGTCCTGGAACTACAGAAAAATTGACAGGAATATTATTGTCAGAAAACAATTTTTCAAGTGAATAACCTCCACCAAATGATAGCCCAAATCCGCCTGAGCCAATATTGCTTTGGAATTCTCCTTGAGGATTACCAGATCCCATAGTGAAATAGGCAAAACCACGCCTAGGTTTATTCTTTAAGTCTTCTATTAATTTCGTATCATCATTTTGTGCTTTTATAGCTACTGTAGATAGAATAAACATGAATACAATGCCGCAAAGGGAAACTGCTTGAGCAAAAAGCTCATAATTTCTTTTCGATATATAATAATGTTTAAGTATGTTCATTTTTTTTATTCTACATTGTAACAGAATAAGAGCCAGAAAGCTCTACTTGCAATTTGTTTAGTTGATGTCTCACAGAAGCATCTATCATCATATCTGCAATAGTAATTATTAAACCACCTTTTATTGCAGGATCGACACTAAAATGTGGTAAAACTGTTTTACCTGTTTTATCTGCAATAGCTGTAACTATACTTGCTGATAAATCTTCTGATAATTCTATGGCAGACATTATTTTTACGGGTACTAGATTATTCTTTTTATTATATAATTCCGTAAATGCTGCAGAAATTTCTTGAAAAACAGATTCTCTTCTTTTTTTTGCAAGCATTTCAAGAAATTGAATCATCAATGTTGAAACCTTTCCCTCAAACACTTCTTTACATATAGAAATCTTATGATGATATTTAACTACAGGACTATTAAATAGCGCTCTCAATTCATCGGAAACATTCAAACTTTCAACAATTAAAGTGAAGTCTTTGCGAATATCTTCGGTAGTATTATTATCATTTGCTATGCTCATTAATGCTGTAGCATAACGTTGTGCAATTCGGGTTGAAGTAGCCATAATATCGTAGCAGTTGCTAAAACCAATTAATTATTAGAAAGTTCTGATATAGCAGATTCTACCAAGCCTTTATGCTGCTCTGCAGATACTACTTTGCCTATCACTTTATCAGTTGCTTGGATAACTAAAGATGCAACTTCGGTTCGTAAAGATTGAAGAGCTAAGTCTTTTTCTCTCGATATCTCTCTTTTTGCTTCTTCCAGTTTTACTCGCTTTACACGTTCGGCTTCTTCTGCAGCTGATTTTACAATCATTTCTGCCTGAATTTTACCTTCTTTAAGCATAGACATTACTTCTGATTGCGCATTGGCAATCTTTTCACGACTATCTTTCAATGTTTTTTGTGCCTCTATACTAGCTTGTTCTGCTTGATGTATTGATTCACTAATTTTTTTCTCACGGGCATCTAAAGCAGCTAGCATTGGTTTAAAACCAAACTTTCCAATAAGAATAAAGAAAAGTCCAAAATTGATAAAGGTCCAAATAATCAGACCTGGACTTACATTCAGCAAATTATCCATGATTCACTTTCATTCTGAATTTTATGAATAGACTCGGTTTAGCCCGAACCTATACTGAACATACCACAAAGCAATCCCAACAGTTCAAAGGAACTGCTTTATGGCATAATATTATTACATCTTACAAACCTATTGCTTTATTAAGCGATATTATTTGTTTGCAAGAATGATACAGATAAGACAAGCCAATAGTGCAACACCTTCGATAAGAGCTGCACCAATAATCATTGTTGTACGTGCATCTTTAGCTGTTTCTGGTTGGCGTGCACCAGCTTCTAATGCTGCTGCTACAAGTGGTCCAATACCAGTACCTACACCAAAAACTGTGATACCTACTCCTAAACCGGCTGCAAGCCAAGCAAGTGCTTTTGATTCCATCATTGTTCTATTCTCCGAAAAATTATGAGGTAATGAAACCGAAATGGTTTTCTTAAAAACTTAATAAGTTTAGTGGTGTCCATCTTCTTGCACATGATCTCCCAATACTAATCCAGTAAATACTGCAGTTAGCATTGTGAAAATATATGCTTGTAAAAAGGTTACCAATAATTCAAGACTATATATAAATATCGCAAACAATACCGAAATAGGTGCTACAACAAATGAATGGAAAAAGAATATCAATCCCATCAATGTTAATAATACTATATGTCCACTTGTCATATTTGCAAATAAACGTATGCTTAATGCAAATGGCTTGGTAAATAAGCCAATAATTTCAATTGGAACCATAATAGGTGCTAACCACCATGGAGCGCCACCCAATAAGTGATGAGCAAATGATTTAAAAGCTTCTACAGTACCCATTGCTTTAATTGGAATCAATAAATTAATTACTACAAAAGCTGTAATTGCTAATGCAGCAGTTGTTCCAATTGCCGAAGTGGCAGTATGTGCACCCGGTAATAATCCCACAAGATTCATTGCATAGATGAAAAAGAATATTGTGAGAAAATAAGGTAAAAAGGCTTTTACTAATCTTTCATTAGGAATATTTGGACGCACCACAGTATCTCTTACCATCATAGTAAGCATTTCTAATGCATTTTGAATACCCTTTGGTCCTATATTGCCATTCTTATAACGTCTATTGCCTACTATGAATAATCCTAATACTACAATTAAAGTTATCCATTGAAATGCAACAAAATTTGTAGGAGAAGCATCTAATGTAGGATGAGATCCATCTTTTTTTAATGCATGGCCATGGTGCAAATCATATATACCCTCAGAAAATAATGAAGCCTGATTTGGATATATTTTTAATCCGGTTTCTGCATCGTAAAGGATATATGGCAAATCTGCAATATGGATAGAGAAGATATGGAATCCGCTATGATCGCCTAGCTCTTCGTCAAATAGGGACTTGAAAGTAAAACCTTCAGATGCCTGGGAATTGTGAGACTCATTATGTTGTGAGTGAGGTTCAGTCGCAGTATGAACTGCTGTTGAATCGTGATTCATAATATATGGAAATTGTTAAGCTTAACAATCAAGCTACATTGATTACTGAAATTCAATATTTTATTTTTTGGAATCTCTCACTTTTATCTTTTCTGATACAAAGTGAAAGTAAAAAATTTCAATAAAGAGATAAATAAATACACCAAAAGCCAAAGAAATCGAATAACTTAAAGCTGCAACACCGTATTGTGTTAATGCCCACCAAGAAAAAATTCCAATTGCCATGATGCGCAAAAACATGCTGCCCAAAACAATCGAAATAAACTTTTCAAATTTCTTGCCATATGCATAAACAGATATTATATAACCCAATGCTGCATTAAGTAAACAAATAATTTGGGCAAGAACCGCCGAGTAAAAGTCCGAAGGATTATTATCCACTCTTTTTATACTTTATTTCACATCTTTTTGTTTGCCCATTGAAAGGGCAGTTCTAATAAAGTGGGTTAATCCGGCAACTGCTCCAAAAAAGCCTCCGCTAACCATAAACCAAGGCTCGGTGCCATATTTGCCATCTAGCCACCAACCAGCAAAGCCACAAAGAATTACAGAAGCAGCCAATTGCATGCCCATGCCCATAAAAGGGGCTAATTCTTTCTGAACAGATCCCGATTTTTCATTTTCTGGTAACATCACATATCCATGAACGAAAATAAAGGAACGATTCATAAGCTTACTGAATAAGTTTCGAAATTAAGTATTTAGATAAAGAATACCAAGAATAGATTTGATTAATTCTTGATTGAAATCTAATATTGAGTTACAATATTAAATAAATCCAAACATTCTATTTTAATAACTTTCATCAATTGAGGGGAAGTTGCAATTTCTTATGTCTTGAATATAGGAATCTACCGAATGAGAAATTCTTTCTTGAAGATTATCATATCGTCTTACAAATCTTGGGCTAAAATCTATTGTTAGTCCTACCATATCTGAATACACTAAAATTTGTCCATCACAATGTGGTCCAGCTCCAATTCCAATTGTTGGAACCATCAAAGAGGATGTAATTTTTTGTGCTAACTGCATTGGAATTTTTTCTAAAACTATTGCAAATGCACCTGCTTGTTCAAGTTCAAGTGCATCTTTCATTATTTCTTCGGCTTCTTGTTCGGATTCACCTCTGGGACGATAGCTTCCAAATTGATTAATACTTTGTGGTGTTAATCCTAAATGTGCCATTACAGGTATGCCTGCTTCTGTCATTTTTCTTACTGCTTTAGCTACTCGATGCCCGCCCTCGATTTTTACTGCGCTTGCTCCAGCTTCTTTCATTAAACGGCCAGCATTTCTAAATGCTTCTTCTGGGCTTATTTGATAGCTCATAAAGGGCATATCTGCAACTACTAATGCCCTTTGTACCCCTTTAACAACTGCTTTTGTATGATAAATGATATCTTCTAATGTTACTGGTATTGTTGTTTCATGTCCTTGAACTACATTTCCTAATGAATCACCTACAAGAATTAAATCAATGCCTGCTTCATCTATTATTCTTGCTATTAATGCATCATAGGCTGTAAGACATGATATTTTCTTTTGTTTTTTTTTCATGTCCTGTAAACGACGTGTTGTAACGCGTTTCAAGGGAGCAGATTGATGTTCTGCATCGTGTTTATCTGATAAATTCATATTGTGATCCAGGATTTAAGGCTTTTCATAACTTAATCTGAGATTCAATTTAAGTTTTTATTTCTCACTAACATTAAAAAAGCCAGTCTTATTAATGTCTGGCTTCCTTTTTTAGGATATAATTTATCAATTCATATATGGAAGTGTTTTAGTCTTCCCTTTTTTATCTATAATTCTTATTAAATAATATGATGCATTAAAATATGGTAATTCTATCGATGATTGATTATCAATTACAGCTGTATATACTTGTTTTCCTTGAAGATCAAACATTGAAATTTCATCTATACATTCGGCATTTTCCGATTGTACTATATGATTATTAATGAGAACATAGTCTTGAAATGATTGAGATTCTGAAATTCCTGTAGATATTCCTGTATTTTCTAAGCTGATGAGCTCGTCACCTGCTTTGTAAGGTGTATAATAAAAAAATGTGAGCATCATTTCATCTGTCGTTCCTTCACCAAGAGTTACTAATTTTGGAGGATTACTAGGATTATGTGGATTATCTGCTGTATTGTCATATTGAACTTCCGAGTAAAAGAAAGTTCCTTTAGGCACCTTTTGTAATGTTTTGAATGTATATGCCATTTGCCAATGGAAATTCCATTCGGGTATATCGATAATCTTTATAGTGTCTTTACTTGGTGTTATGCCTATAATTTTTGTGCTTTTTCCTATAAGATGCATATGAGGCAATACTGCAAATATGGAAGCATTTATCGGCGATACAAATCGTTGATGAAGTGTCTTTTTTTGATTTGCCGGAATAATAAGGGGGCCATCAATAATATTTTGATGATCTAATAGCGAACTAATTTTCACTTCTCTTACATTAAGATCTTTATTAAATAAAAATCTTATCGTTGTTTGATCTTGTTTGTCTACTGAACCTGCTGGATAATGAACTTGTAATAAAATTTTAGCATTTTTTTGTAAACGTAAGCCAAAGCCTTTGGGGAAAAAATAGGGTTCTGTTCCAGGCGCATATACACCTAATAAAGTAGCGGTATTAGATCCAACACCTCCCAATCCGTCATATCCAGGTTCGGGAGTTAATGCGTCTAAAGAATCACCAACAGATGAAGTATCCTGATATACCAATACATGATGCACAATTTCTGGATTTCCAGGTATCACCTCGATTCCACTAATAAAATGCTCATTTGTATTGATTCCATTCAGAACAAAGCATTTATATTCATCTAATCCTCCAGATTTTGCTTGAGAAGTATAAACAGACATCGAAGCAATAAAATCTGGATTTTTTATGATGGAATTTCCTGTATATTCTGGTGGTTTTGGTGCTATAGAAATATCACCCTCTGGCACATCATTATTAATCCAATCTATCATTGATTGTTTTTCTTCTGGGCTAAGGTTTGTTTGATGTGCATATTCTCTAAAAGTGGTATTTGCTGGATAAGGTGGCATATTATTGCCTTCTACATTATATAGAATTGCACTTTTTTTCGAGATCGCTTGTTGGTATGTCATTAATGAAAAAGGGGCTATTCCCCCATCATGATGACAAGAAGTACATTTTGAATAGATAGTTGAAGCAATATTTTTAGACCAATCTGTTTTTGATGCAAATACCGAAAACATGGTACATAAAAGCATTATAAGTTTCAATATGTTTTTCATAGTTTCCTTTTTAATGACTATTTGTTCTTTTAACAGATGTAAATTAATATGTGTAGATCAAATCCAAAGACTACTCTATACTTCTTTAGGTTTATAAAGGCAATAATATTTATAGTTTTACGCCTTGAAACTACATAAAATTTCTTAATCATGAGTTTATATATGTTCTATAGATTGTTTATTGGTGCACTATTACTGTGTATAGTGTTTACTAATTGTGTATTTGGCGAACAAACAATTGTTTATACACCTAAAGGCATTGTCCTTACAATTACTCATCTACAAACAAAACAACAAAATATGCCTTCCAATTCACTTGTGAATTGTGTACATATTCCAAATAGTGCGGATGCTAGGTTTTCTATTGATAATTCATCACCTGCACTTCAATCTTTATTTCCTCTATTAGCTGTTCCAAATACAGGGACAATCAATATAAAGTATACAATGAATGGATGGAAATCTATTCAGTTGCAAAATCCTTTGGCTATCCTGAATTTTTTCTCCCAGTCTCAAGAATGTAAAAAAGATATTAAAGAATTTGTCCATCTAGAAAGACAAGGTACCTTAAGAGAAATCCCCGTAGCAGAATTAACAATACAGCCCTTTAGATATGATTATCAATCAGGGAAATTATCTATTGCAGATACAATCATCGTGCATATTGAATTTTCTCATGTAGTACAGAATATTCCAACTTATCATATCAATGAGAAAGAAAGTGGTTTTTTGTCTAGAATTATAAATCCTCAACATATTCCAGCTTGTATTGTACAATATAATAGAAAAACAGAAAAAATTCTGACTGAAAATTGGTATTCAGCAAATCAAAAATATATTCGATTGATTACAAAGAAAGATGGTATAGCCAAGATTTCTGGCAAAGAAATTATTACAAATAAACCAGAATGGCTAGGTAAGGAATTGTCAAGATTCAGGCTTATATATAAAGGGAATACCTATCCTTTTGGAATTGATAAAGACAATGATAATATATTAAGCAATGATGATTCTTTCTTTTTTGCATCTAAACGTGCTGCCGGAGATACTACATGGTTTAATCGTGTTACAGATGAGTCTTCTTTCTTTTTAACATTAGAAAATGGTCCTGTATCCGATAAATCTGCTCGATTATCTACCATTCAATCCATTCCTTTCAATACTATAGATTCTATAGGTATTGTCTCTAAACATATAGAAGAGGATCATAGTATCTATGCTGGTGATAAAACATCAGCATTTGAATTTTCTATACTTTCTTGTGATTTTAAATTTGGCAAAAATTTCTTTTGGCAAAGACTAAGCACATTAAGTCCATACTCGGTTTTTACTGATACGCTTCAATTAACAGCAACTTCAACTCCTTTATCATTATCCATTGCTCTTCATGGAGCTTCTGATATTGACACAATGCAATTTGACCATAATGTAGAGATTTTATGGAATGGTAATCGTATTGCTACAGATTCTTTTTCTGGTATGACAGATAAATTTGTGTCTATTTCTGTTCCTGCATCTTTGGTTATTCCTGGGGCAAATATTCTTCAGATACGATCTATATCTATCTCTGACAATGTATTTACAGAACTTTATCTTAATTATTATGAAATATCACATAACACAAAACTATTATGTGAACAGGGTGAACTTGCATATTCCAATAAAAAAGATCAGCCAATTTCAATGCAAATTGATGGATTAAGAACATCATCATATACTGTTATAGATACTCTAAATAATTCCTATCTAGTAGATTCTACTCAAAAAAAAGGTGATATCATTTCTGCAGGTATTGCTTCTAATGGGTTTACATCATTGATGTTTAGGGATTCACTCTATTTCTCAAAAATATATTCAGGTTGTATATTATGGGTATTAATGAAAGATGGAACAACTCATTTTATTCAAGTTCAAACATATCAAGATATAAAAAACGTCTTAAATAGTTATTCTCAATATACTTATGCACTTTTACTTTCATCTGGCAACCTTTTACAATCATTAAGTCAAAATGAAAAAAGAGACTTATTAGGAACGATTCAAACGCCTCAATCTGGGCCTTTTTCATTATTAATCAATGGCGGAAATCTACAAAGACATATTGCTTTTGGTTATACTTCAATGCAAGAATTTTTGCCTTCAGAATCTGGCCAAGCCTATCGTGCATATATCAATTCACAAAACAATTTTTCTGGTTATATAGTAGATGCAGAAGCTTTTGCTGAAACAAGCATTGAAGTTGTTTCTTCAAGCGATCTATTACAAGAGAATTCACAAGCAGATGCCGTTTTTATAGTACATTCTGATTTTGCTGAACAAGCAAAAATACTTGCCGAACATAGAAATAAACAGGGATGGATAATAAAAATTGTTGATGTGAAGGATATTTACAAAGAGTTTAATCATGGAATTAAATCTGTACATGCAATTAAAAGTTTTTTAAAACATGCACATGAACAATGGAAAAAGCCTGCTCCATTATATGCTGTGTTAATTGGAAATGCTAGTTGGGACCCACTCAAATTGCTAAATACGTCTAATCAAAATGATTTTGTTCCAACTTATGGTTTTCCTGTTAGTGATGTTTGGTTTTCATTATTAGACAGTACTAAAAAAAATCCGGATATGGTTATTGGCAGATTGCCTGTTTCTACTCCTGAAGAAGCAATTGCAACTGTAAATAAAATCATAGAATATGACGAGTTAAAGGCATCGCCATGGATGAAACATTTTCTGTTTTTGTCTGGAGGAGATCCCGAAGATAATACCTTTTATAATCAATATGATGGGATTAATGAATATCTAACCAATAGTAATATTTGTGGTGATACAACAAGAATTTTCAGGCAAAATGCCCTGGGTGGAGTTGATGAATCTATTTCATTTAAAATTCGTTCTGCAATCAATGAAGGTGCATTATGGGTTAATTTCATTGGGCATGGATCCCCTCTTTATTATGAATTAGATGGGTGGAGAGCTCCTGATTTAAATAATAAAGGTAAGTATTTCCTTCTTTCTACTTTTTCTTGTAGTTCAGGTGCATTTGGTGAACCTTCCGGTCCTTGTAGAAATGAAACATATCTAACCGAAGCAAATAAAGGTTCTGTGGCATCATTAGGAAATACATTTACAGGAATTGTAAGCACAGATTATAGTCTTTTTACCTCTTTATTTAGCATTATGGCTAGCAATAATTATGTAAGAAGAATTGGTGACCTTGTTAATAGCGCTAAAGCAGGAAATTTTGGATTTGATATTTTGTTTAATAATTCTTGCTTGCAATTTAATCTAATGGGCGATCCAATGACAAATCTAGCCCTTGTAGATAAGCCCGATTATTATATAAGAACAAGTGATCTATCGCTTACTTCTGCTACTATTTCTGCAAATGATAGCATATTTACTCTACATGGAATATGCCACAATAGAGGAATTGGTAATGGAAAAAATATTCCTATTCGCATTATGCATTCTATTGGCAGCATAAAAGATACATTTAATATTTCTACAGACTCTTTGTGTAGAAGTAGTTCGTTTTCCCTTAATATTCCTATTAAAGGTATTTCTGGTACTCATATGATTACAGTTCATATCGATCCAGATAGCGTAATTCAGGAAGAAAATATCAAGGATAATAATATTCTGTCTATTCCCGTGAATGTGTTTGCTAATGGATTGTCTATGGTAGATCCACTTCCTGGCTGGACAGTTAATGCAGAAAAACCTCAATTTAGATGCATTATCCCAAAAAATTCTTCTGCACAATCATTAGAATTACAGTTAAAACATATAAATAATGATTCAATTATCTCTCAATATATGGGTGATACAGATAATACATTGAAAGTGTATGAAGGGTATATTGATTGGTTTCCCTCTGCTGATGCCTTGCAGCAATATATAGGAAAAGATATTCTGTTTAATGCTCGAGTGCTTGATTCACTTACAAATCAATATAGTAAATGGACATCTATACCTATTCATATTGAAAAAAGTGCTAGCGATACAGTTCATTTTTCATTGTTCAACCTTGCAGCCTGGAAAGAGTCTGCTACTCGTCAATTAGATATTAATGCTATTTCATCAGCTTTGTCAATTTCATCTATACAAAGGAATATAACTGTTATTGGTTGTAATGCGGGTGCTGGTGGACGCTATGCGGACATTAATTATGGTGGTAGAGTATATATCGAAAGAAATGATGCTGCAAAATTATGTGTACTAAAGATTAGTCCTTATGATACTATTGGTACATTCCGAGAGTTTAATGCATTTTTAAGTCCACAAGACAATGAACAAGATTATCGAGGGAATTCAAAAGACCTAGTCACCTTCCTTAAAGATTCTGTGCAAAAAGGTGATTATATTGTCATAACAGTTTCTGATGCATGTTTTAGAGGTCCTATAGTTACATCGGCGGGGCTTATTGGAGATTCTCAAAGTTTAATTGATGCTCTGAAAGAGTGTGGTTCTACTTTGATCGACTCTGTCTTTAATGCAAAAACATATCAAAATGGTGCCGAAATATCTGGCTCAGATAGAATATCTTCCTCTTATGTAATGATAGGCAGAAAAGGAAGTCTCCCTGGTTCGGCAATAGAAAAATTTGCTCCATCTTCGGATACTTTAACTGTTTCTGATACTCTTACTATTCTACAAAAATTAGGAAATTATTCTTCAGGATTCATTGGACCTGCAAAAGAATGGCATTCATTAGATATTTCTACTCAATTATCCAATGGTAATTCCACTATCTTTCAGGTGTATGGAAGAAATTCTTTAATACCCCAAGATTCATTGTTATATGAAGGTTCCGATAATAAAATCAATTTGAACACTATCGATGCAAAAATATTCCCATATCTCACTGTAAATATTAACTTAATCAATGATTCTTCAGATTTTTCTCCCATATTGAATGGTATCAATTGTAGATTTATTCCAGCACCAGAATTAACAGTATTTCCTTCTGATTTTTCTGTAAAAGGTACATACACTAGACAAACCATCTTAAAAGGAGATAGTTTAGAGATTTCTGGCATAATCAAAAATCTATCGTTAAAACAATCTTCTTTTCCTTTAACTGATATTTGTATTTCACAAAAACCTCTTAGTGGTTCAAATTCATCTGAATCCTATACTTATCAAATTCCATTATTACAAAAAAATGAAGCATATGCATTTTCTGTTATTCTTCCTTCACAAAATGTATCTAAAAGTACAGATTGGACAATGATTTCAGATTGCTCTTTAACACATGAAGATATGTACAGATTTAATAATACAGTAAGCAAGCAACTATTTATTGACGAAGATTCTGTGTCTCCATCAATTCAAGTATATGCAGATGGTATCCTATTAAAAGATAATGATACAATTTCAGCAAATCCTTCATTTTCTGTTATTGTTCAAGACAATTCTTTCTTAAGATTTGATTCTAGTAAATTAAGGGTAAGAATTAATCGCTATTGGCAACCAGATTCTACAGCTTCAAAGGTTACATTCACTCAATATGAATATGGATCTACTCAAAGGGTTTCACTTAATTTTACAAGCCTAAACAGATTAGATATAGGTGAGAATTTATTAACTGTCTTTACAGAAGATGCTTCTGCAAATAAAGATACTGTAAGGCTATTATTACATGTAGTTCTGAATAGTTCGGTGCATTCTCTTATTCAATGGCCTAATCCAATTCAATTACCCAATAGTATAACAATTGGCTATATATATGCTGCACAAAAACAAGATGCAAGTTCTCGGTTAACAATAGCTTCTATAAATGGATCTATTATTAATACATTACATCATATAACAACAATTGGCAATAATCAAATTCAATGGGATTGTAAAGATTTGGATGGTAATCTTGTAGCACCAGGTGTCTATCTATTCAAATTGCAAATCAACGGGGATAGTTATACAGAACCAGTTTTTGGTAAGATGATTATAATTGAATAAAAAAATGCCTTATCATCGGGGGGAAGTGATGACAAGGCATGCAGCATAAAGAGGAAGTAACGGCTTTCACCGTCGAGCGGGAAACGAGGGTCGAACTCGCGACATCAACCTTGGCAAGGTTGCGCTCTACCACTGAGCTATTCCCGCATTCTCACAATTAAGTGGACACAAAAATAGGTTTATAGGATAATGATTCCAAACTTTTTTTCAAAAATAGTCTCGAATTCTTTTAAACACAGCTGTTTCACTTCATTCATATCAGGAATATATCCTAGCTCTTGAGATAATGATGTAACATTCATATTATTAATTCCACAAGGGACAATCCAATCGAACTGTTTGATATCATTAGATATATTAAATGCCAATCCATGAGAAGTAACCCACCTAGAACAATGCAAGCCTATGGCACATATTTTTCTTTTTTGATCTATCCATACTCCGGTTTTTCCGGGAATTCTATCAGATGTGATATTATAATGTTTCAGTACTTCAATAATCACTTGTTCTATAGCCCGTAAGAACCAATGTAAATCTTGTTTATAATCCATTAAATTAAAAATAGGATACACTACCATTTGTCCTGGATTATGCAAAGTGATATCTCCCCCACGATTAATTGGAATAACTTCTATATGTGATGATTGAAGAAATTCGGAAGAAATTAACAAGTGTTGTTCACCACCTTCTTTACCAATGGTAATTACAGCAGGGTGCTCGCACATTATCAATGTACTATGTGATGTACCAGATTGAATAGATTTTACTAATTCTTCTTGTTTTTTCCAGGCATCTCTATATTGGATCAATCCCCAATCCTGAACATCGAATGGCATATAGAAACTCTGAGTAAATAATAAAGGGTAGAGAATTTAACAACAAAAATAATCAAGATTATCAGAAAGTTACACCTGTAATCTTACAGTAATTTTTGGGATTATTTGCATTTGTAATTGGGAATTCGAAACTAGTACTAAAAGGTCCAGAATATTTAGGAGTAATTTTAACGATATAATTCATTGCTGTTTTTGGGCTTAGCCAATACCCTTGATTTTTTCCCGATATAATAATGGTTAATGAATCTGTATCTTTAAAGTTGACAAATTCTTTAACATAACATGGGCTATCTGTATTATTAACAATACTACAAGAAGCCATATATACCATTGATTTAAAGGCATAATTTACATGTATATCAGTTACATATACATTTGGTATTAAATGTATTTCAGCATTAACTTTAGCAATTTGTTTAACTCTGCCTTGTCCAGAATATGAAATATTAGCATGTAAATCTGCAGAAATAGAAGAACCTAATAAAGTTGAAATGCATCTAATTGGAATAGACCTATAATAACCTGGATAAATTACCATTGGGAATATAGCATTGTTTAGCACTTGAAACTGGGATATTTCTCCTGATACAAAAGATGCACCTGTAACTGTCACATTTCGGTTACCTTTATTATATACCTTGATAGTTGTATCGCGATTTTCTCCAAAGATTAAATCTCCAAAATGCAAATCTTCTACCCATACCCTTGTTCCGGGCAATACATTGCACCTAATTGGTACAAAAAAATTCTTCCAAGAATTGATTAAGATTGTGTCTTGAATAATTCCTTCTTGTGTAGGCTTACATGTTAAAGAAATTGTTCTACTTGATCCAACTTTTCCTTTTGGTGATAGGATAAAAGAAATACTATCAGACATAAGTTTAAAGCCAATTGCACCATTAGATAAGACAACAGAATTAATGGGAATAAATAAAGAATCTGAAGTATTAATGAATTCTACTGTTGTTGTAATTTCCGAGGATGGAAATTCTGACTCAAAATATAAAGAAGCAGGATTAACTACTAAATATTCCCTATATAATGAATCTAACGTTATCGAATCTATCACATTTCTTGTTCTATCAGCAGGCACTTCTATCGCTGGAGAACAAGAACTGATAAGAATCAATAATAAAGTAATGATTGAATATGTGGTAGTAACAATCATTGAATATGTGTTGTGTGCTATTGATGAAATAGGTGGCAAGGGGCAATCCTAAAGCTTAATCTTGGCACCATAGGTTAAGCCTATTTTTTGCGTGCTAAACCATTGTTGCTGATGTGAATACAAAGAGGTAATTCCTTCAACTCCTGTCATTAATGTTATTTTATTTGAAAGATCATATTCAATACCCGCAGATACTCTGCCTAGTGGTCCTGTTTCGGTAGCTCCTGCAGATATTTTGATAATTGGTTTAACTGAATAATCGGTAGTAAAAGTATGCTTCCATCCAATAGCTGCCCATGATGCTAGATATGTTTGATCATATTGAATAAAATAATTTCCTTCTTGTCCACTGAATCTATGAGGAATAAATTCTTGTCCACCTTCTGCATATATGGAATTATTTTTTGATAATGCATATTCTACAGATAATGCAAGATTATTCACACTTGGCTTTATAGATGGATTTACTGTTTGTGGTGTATAAGAATGCTGAGTAAAACCTCTTAATCCAATAGAAAATTCAGAAGTTGGTTCTTCATTAATTATTGTTTTCTCTGCTTTCCAAACTATATCTTCTAATACAGTTTCAGATATATTCTCTGGCGAATATTCATCATATAATGCAAGCGGTTTATCAATATTCACAGATGCATCAAGCATAGAAGTTTGATGTATTTCTGGGAAATACACATGAGAAAAACTAAATGCTGGCAATGCAATTGATGAATAACTATTCCTTCCAAGATTATTCAACTGTTTATGTGAATTTTGCTGTAATTCTAATGGAGATTGTTGAATGCTTTGTGAACTTTGCATTGAATTAACAAATTGTTTATCTGGGTTCAATGTCATAAAAAAACCAGTAAGTGCAGCCCCAGTTAACAAATAAAGCAAAGGTTGCACAACAATTCCAACCAATGCAGTCAAAGAAGTTTTTGCTGTTTCTATAAATGTTGGCTGAGCAACAGTAGTACCTAATCCAATGGCTCCTATACGTCTTAATACACCTTCTTGCAATATTTTAGGTGGTGCTATTAATGTAGTATCAAAATGACGCTTCATTGTAAGATGTTCATTCATTTCCTGCTGTAAATCAGAATCTGATGCAAGCATGGAAAACAATGTTGGATGCATTAATTCAGGCAATTCACCATCAACATATAATGTTAATAATTCAGATGGTTGTAATTGTGAAAAATCTAAACTCATATAAAACCTAATGTGTACTTTCTTTTAAATATGCCTAGCATGTTTATGAACGATATAAATCATCAATAAATGGTGCTAGAATGACACGAATTTTTTGTTTTGCTCTATAAATTCTTGTTCGTACTATTGGCATTGTTGTTTCTACTATGTCAGCTATTTCATTATAACTATAGCCATGCATTTCTCTTAATACTAATACTTCTTTATAATCATCAGGAAGCATTTCTAAAGCCGTAGCAATTAATCGATTTAATTCAGTTTGCTCATATGGTGTATCAAAAGAAGGAAATTCAAAGTTTTCGAGTGATATTTTAGTGGAATTATACTTCTTTTGTTTTTCGTTTAGACATAAATTCCGTGCTATCTTTAATAAATATCCTTGAATATTCTGAACTTCTCTGCCTAATACTCCCATTTCATAAAATCGGACAAATGTCTCTTGAAAAATATCATCAGTTGCTTGAATCTCGCCCAATATTTTTCTGCAATAGGAATAAATCCTTGCTGAATATCTCTTATAGAGAATATTCAGTCCATAATGGGCTGATGATCCACCACCATTAAGCATAAGATAAAGCTCTATATCGCTAAGATTCTTATACCCCATGAGAGAAGATTGATCATCCATATTATGCGGAGGAATTCCTGAATTCATAGTGATGTCCATTGACTAAATAGGGCTTTTTATACGGTAAAGATATCAGGATTCTTAGTTTGTTACAGCTAATCCCTTTTTACCTATATCTTTTCTAAAATACATACCTTGAAATGAAATATGTTCTATACTTTTATATGCTTTTTGAATTGCTTCAGATAATGTTTCTGCATGAGCACAAACTCCTAATACCCTGCCTCCAGATGTTATGATATTGTTATCTACATCTTGGCTTGTTCCAGCATGATAAATCGTAATCTGCTGATTAGGGTTAATATTTTCTGTTCCATATATCTTATACCCAGTTTCATAATGATCAGGATATCCTTTAGAAGCAAGCACAATATTGCATGCAAAACCTTTTGATCTTTGTTTCATATGCTCTGCTTGTATAGAACCATTGGCAGCAGAGTACAATAATGCAGCTAAATCACCTTCAAAAACTGTAAGAACAGCTTGAGTTTCGGGGTCTCCAAAGCGACAATTAAACTCTATCACAGATGGATTTCCATTTTCTATCATTAAACCACAGAATAAACATCCTATAAATGGATATCCTGCTTCTTTCATGGCTTTTAAGGTTGGAGTAAATATGGTATCTGCTACTTTTTGCAATACTTCGTCTGTTACAATTGGTGCAGGGGCATATGCTCCCATACCGCCAGTATTTTTTCCTACATCATTATCATATATTCTTTTATGGTCTTGAGCAGGAGCCAACATCACAAAATTCTCACCATCACATATTGCAAATACTGATGCCTCTTCCCCCTGTAAAAATTCCTCAATGACAATTTTAGAACCTGCGTCTGCAAATAATCCAGAAAATATATCATTGATTGCATCATGTGCTTCTTGTTTTGATTCTGCAACAATTACGCCCTTTCCAGCTGCTAATCCGTCTGCTTTTATAACAATTGGAATTTCAGATTGTTCAATATAATCATGTGCTAATTGTGCTTGATCACCTGTAAATGTAGTATATCTTGCAGTAGGGATATTATGGGATATCATTAGCTCTTTAGAAAAGCTTTTAGATGATTCTATGCGGGCTGCTAATGCTGAAGGACCAAATACTGAAATACCTTTATCTGTTAACATATCAGCTAATCCCTTTACCAGTGGAGCCTCTGGTCCGATAACAACTAATTCAATAGCATTTCTTTTACAAAAAGAAATAATGGTATTTGGATCATTCAAAGAACAATCAGTAACTTTTTGTGCTAAAGTTAAAATCCCTGGATTTCCTGGTAATGCACATAATAAATCACAAGAAGCAGATTGTTTTAAACCCTTAGCTAATGCATGTTCTCTTCCGCCAGAACCAATCAATAAAATATTCATAAGATAGTAATATAAAAGTAGATAGTATGCTTCAAAAATACTGAGTTTTTATTGTCTATATAGACAATTCAATAGTAATGTTATAAAATAACTTTATTAATATCTTAACATGATAGAAGTTCTGGTTCCCACTAAGTATGTACTCCAATTAGAATTGTGTATTATTGGCGTTAGTGGCATTTGAACAAAACCTTCAATTCCTAATCCAATTGGACCAAACATTAATTGCCATCCAAGTGAATATTCTATTCTACATCTAAATGATTGTAATTCCTTTAATCTTTTATCTTGTTCTAATATGATAACATTACTTCCATTTGAATAGCGTATATACTCTCTATCACTCATTATTGTTGATGAATATATCTGATTAGAATATGCCATAAAACCACCTATAGCACCAATACTTGTGGTATATACAGAATATACTTGCATATCAGCCACTGTTAGATATGCACCATAAATTGAGAATTCAAGTCCTGCAGAAATATTTACCTCATATTCTTTTAAAAATATAGTATGCAATTCTTCTAATGGTTTTTTTTGTCCATTTATACCTATATATGACTTTGTTTTATCAATTGCATATACAGTAGAATTTGTACTTAATAGATCTGTTCCTATTCTTAGAACTGTCTGTAATGGTTGTATTGAAATTCTTCTTCGTATTCCTATGCTCCACAAATCATCCTCTGGTATATCATCATCAGTTTCTTCCATAGTAAATGGATATAGGGTTTGAACATCTTTTTTAACAAATGGATGAGAAGATCTAAACTCTAAATCTGGATATATAAAGCTATTACTTTTTACAGGTAAGCTATTTTGATATATACCATCCATAAAAAATGGTGTTCCCATGCCGGTAATATCTAATGTAGAAATAGCGGGTATCGATGGAAACCAACCATAAGAAGACTCTGCATTAAAATCTGATTCAACTGTGAATGCTTCAGGTTTTAATTCTTCAAGATTTATTTTTGGTTTTCTTGTAGAATCTCTTTTTACAGTTTCTTGTCCAAAAGCAATAAATGAGGTACACAATAAACACATTATATATAAATAAATCATGGAGAAACACTCCATTTTTTTACAATCTCTCCAGAATTTGTTTGTATATGAAAGAAATAGACTCCTGGGCTTTGTATATAAGGTAAAATTTCCCAAGACCATTGATATTGTCCTGAAAAAGCTTGAAAAAACTTCTCTTTATATATTATTCTTCCAAGAATATCCAATATCTGAATTGATATATCAGATGGCCTATCTATGCGATAAAACCAAGTAGTTATTTGATGAATTGAAACTGGATTAGGAATATTATCCGAAACAGCTGCAATTCTAATATATGGAAGGGGTGTATATAATGACTTCACAAACACTTGTTGCACAGTATCTAGAATTATGGCTCTATTTTGTATTATCTGAATATGCATTGTTGTTATGCTATCAGTTCCTGCCAAAGGGCTTATATATACATTCACTTTACCAATTTCTTTAGTGAAGAATATAATACTATCATTATATAAATTGTTGATTATTATAGGCTTATCATTGATTGAAAGCGAATCAATAAATAACATTGTGGGATTAGCAATGGAAATTTTCCATGATAATGAATCTTCACTTGTGGACGGATATTCATATATATAACTTTTGCCTAATGACAGCGTATCATTTGCAAATCCATCCGAATAAACAAGGAAGATAATGGATAGGAGAACACAATAAAAAAAAGAAGCCCGCATATTATTTCCTTATCATTATAAATTCGGTTCTTCTATTTTGTTTTCTTTGTTCTTCATTTTCATTTGAATATAATGGCTCAGATTCTCCCATTCCTTTAGGAATTAATCTATTTTTCATGATGCCTTTTTGTGCGATAGCTGTCGCAACTGATTGTGCCCTAGCCAAAGAAAGAGCCATATTATTATTTTCGGTTCCAATATTATCTGTATGCCCCCGAATCTCTATTATCAATTCTGGATTATTATTCATTGCTAATACTATTTCATCAATGATTTGTTCATTTCCAGCAGACATAATCGATGTGCCACTTTCGAACTGAATATTTGCTAAATGAATAGAACCTTTATTTTCATAAAACTGAAATAAAGATTTATCATAATATCCATGTGTATATCCAACTATGTCTTTCCTTAGTTGAACAAATAGTCCAATTTTATGAATATCAGCAGATTTTGGTGGTTTATATGAAATACGATAATGATTTTTTATACTTTTTACTATATCAGCTAATACATATGGAAACTCTTTGATTGTGTAGATTCTATACATTTTACCTCCGGTAGCTGAAGATAGTTTTTTGAGAGGCTTTTCATCTGTCATGCCATATGCAATAGAAAATATTGGAATATTTTGTGCTCTACTTAGTCTGATAATGCTATCTTCTTGAATCTTTGAAGAATTATCACCTCCATCGCTAAATAAAACGATAATACGTTGATGCATAGAAGAAACTTTCTTTAATTCCTCAATTCCTGCAGCTGTACCATCATATAAGGCCGTACCACCTCCATAACTTTTAGTAGAATCTTTTTTAAAACTAGAATTTCCATTAAAGCCTATAGATAAAACCGAAGAATAATCTCTTAAACCATCTATTTTAAATAGCGAAGTATATGTTTGATAATTATTCATTAATGGTACTTCAGTAAATATCTTAGATGTGAACTTAATAACAGATATATAATCTTCATCATATAACATATCCATTGTATTACGTACTGCCTCTTGTAATTTAATTGCACGTGAATTTCCCATAGATGGAGAATGGTCTAAAACAAAAGATAATGCTAATGGATTTCTTTGGTCTTCTCTAATTTCCTTAACTGAAAATGATCCTACTTTGCTTTTTTTATAAGAAACTGAGCTAGAATCTATAAGTGATTTCCATATTATACTTGGGGTTTTGGGTGTAACAACAATACCTTTATCACCAGCTAATCCTTTAATGAAATGTCCAGAAGAATCAGTTACTTTTACAAGCATTATTATTGAGTCTGGATAATGAGAAACATCAATCCTGATTATTGATGTTTGAATTCCCTGATGAGATATACTTTGATTATTCGTAGAGATTTCTTGTATAGTTGGTGATATCTGATTTTGCTGAATAGTATCGTCAAGTGTATAAGAATGATAGCCTAATGAAGAAAACAAAGAGTCATTCCATAAAGCTGATTGAGATGAAAATGGATATTGATAAAGCAATGAATCAAACATAATTTCTGATGTCTGATATACAGGACGATATCCCTTGGGTGGCTGTAATTCCTTGATTTGTTGTACCATCATATGTGGACATCCAATAAGAAGGAATACCAATAGAAAAGGAATACACTTCAGGAATATACGATGCATTAAAAACATGGAGTTGACATCAAATAATAGATTAAACTAAATATCATAAGTAAAAAGTATATAATTAGTGAAAATAAAACAGATGTTATTACACCTTAAGCTCACTTTATCGAGTAAACTCGTACTTTTGTTCAATTCTTTCAATAATTTCAGTTAATATTTATGAATGTTCATTCCAGTATTTTAAGTTTAATTGGTAATACACCTTTAGTTCGCTTGAATTCTGTAGCCAAAGATATTCCAGCACAGATTTATGTAAAATTAGAAAGTAGAAATCCTGGTGGATCTGTAAAAGATAGAATTGGCATAGCAATGCTAGAAGCCGCCGAGGCTGAGGGAAAAATTAAACCAGGTGGATTAATTGTAGAACCTACAAGTGGCAATACAGGAATTGGCCTTGCTTTAGCAGCAATTTTAAAAGGATATTCATGTTTATTTGTGATGTCTGATAAAGCCTCACAAGAAAGAGTTAAATATTTAAAAGCCATTGGAGCAGATGTTTTAATTGTATCAAGTGCAGCAAAAGCTGATTCACCTGAATATTATTTTAATACCGCATTAAGATTAGCCCAAGAGATTCCAAATGCAATCATGCTGAATCAATATGATTATCCAGCAAATCCTGCAATTCATGAAGCTACAACAGGACCAGAAATTTGGAATGATACAGATGGAATGGTAACTCATTTTATTGCTGGTATAGGAACAGGTGGAACAATTACAGGTACTTCCAGATATTTAAAAAAACAGAATCCTAATATCAAAATAATTGCTGCAGACCCAACAGGTTCTTGTATTAAAGCATTTAAAGAAACAGGTAAATTAGTAGAAGCTTTGCCTTATTTAATCGAAGGTGTTGGACAAGAACGCATACCTGGAAATTTAGATATACATCTTATCGATGAAATTGTAAATATTAATGATAAAGAAGCATTTTCTATTGCAAGACGCTTAGCTAGAGAAGAAGGGATATTTTGCGGTGGATCTAGCGGAATGAATGTTGCTGCAGCCCTGAAAATTGGAAAAAATCTTACTGAAAAAGATATCGTTGTAGTAATTATCTGTGATACTGGAGAAAGATATTTAACTAAACATCATTCCGATGAATGGTTAAAAGAAAAGAATTTGTTAGATGAAGATAAAATGTCTGTAAAAACAGCATTGTCTGTTAAATCAAATCAAAGATTATTAGCACATCTTCTATCAATTTCTCCAGATGATACTGTTGAACAAGCATTACAATTAATGCAAGAAAATGAAATTTCTGAATTACCAGTTTTTGAGAATGGTAAGCCAATTGGAACTGTTCGTGACAATAAACTAATGTCTAAAGTTATTTCAAATCGATCCTTTTTGGCTAAACAGATATCAGAAATCATGGAAAATCCTATGCCAATTATAGATTCACATGCTGATATTCAATCTGCAATTATTGCTTTAAAAGATAATCATGCTGTTTTGGTTTCTGATTTTGGAAAGATAACAGGAATACTAACTAGACATGATATTCTTGAATTTATTTAATATTCTATGATTGATATTGTTTTAGCAATAGGCCTAGTTATAAGTACTGTGATAGGGATGGAATGTATTGCTTGGACGGTGCATAAATACCTTATGCATGGCCCTTTGTGGTTTATTCATAAAACCCATCATCAAGCAAGAAAAGGTCTTTTTGAGTTAAATGATATATTTGGAATATTCTTTGCAATTATTGCAATTGGATGCTTTGTTCAAGGAATTACAACTGATAATTCCTTGATGATATCGATAGGTGTGGGAATAACATTATATGGTTTTTTATACTTTTTTGCTCATGACATAATTGTTCATCAAAGAGTAAAAATGTTTGCTAAATCTACGAATTCATATATTCTTGCTTTAAAAAAAGCCCATAGAATTCATCATAAAACCCTTACCAAAAAGAATGCTGAAGAATTTGGGTTTTTATTTGTAAAAAAAGAATATATACAAAGATCCAAATAACTATTTTTTACTTTTGGGTACCTTTTCTTCTGTCTTATGTGTGGTTTTATTTGATTCTATGATGGTAATATCAGGGGGAATAGTAAAAACAGAATTATCGATAATTTTATTTTCTTCAAATTTTACAGCATATGTTTCCATTGGAATACCTGCTGTTAATGCTTCACTTTTTAATAAGATATTATTCCACACAGAGTATGTTCCCAGTAATGGCAAAGTTGGATGTTGTAAAGACCAAACATCACATACATAGCCCAGAACTGTGTCTTTGTCTAGCGTTTTCTTTAAACCAATGGATTGAGAAATTGAATCACTTAAAGCATTAAAATTAATACCTCCAGCATCTATATAAGAGTCTAAAGACATCTTTTTGGCAGTCCCTTCTTCCATATCAATAGATATCAATGTACCTTCTACAATGATACTTTTAGTATGTACTTTCAGTTTTAATCCTTCGTCTGCAATTCTATACCCAATAGCCTCAGTTACTTCTTTTTTGCCATAATCATCAAATAATACTGTGATTTTTGTGCGCATTCCTTGCATTTCTGAAAAAAGAAGAATTTCTCCAGATTTAATAGTGTATTTATTTTTGACAGTTTGTGATGCAATGTCTTTCTTTTGTTTTTTGCTGATCTTTTGAGAATATGTATTATTAAATACTAGAAAAAGAAATGCAAAACACATGATTAGGTAATTCTTCATAAGTGGTTTTTTATTGGTTTACTTTGATGTATTAAAAATTAATTCTGGCCGATATTCAAAATGCATAGTATCATAATGATACCATTTACCGCCCCAAATAAATCCATGTTTTTCAAATATCTGCACTAATTTTAAAGGTATAGAATTTTTATACTTTACATGTGCATCTTCATTTGTGCAATCACAATCCCATTGCCAATAATGAGAAAAAGATGTATTAATGTCAATTGTCATTCCAAAACTATGCATACTAATTCTTGATGTACCAGCAATATTTCTCCAATTGAATGTACCACCAATATTTTTAATATACTTTGCAAATTCTGGATGCTTATCGATATCTGCCGATAGCTGTTTCACTTTATCTGCTATTCCATTTACATTGGTTATTCTGATGGTTTGTCCGGCAATTTTTGGACACCATGCGATACTTTTTAAATTTGTTCTAACAGATTCCTTTTTTGAGCCATATATTTTTTTAAAAAACTCTTCATTTCTTATTCTACCTGGATCGAAGTTTGCTTCTAATGGTTTAAAAGAAGTATCGGTACTATATGCATATGTAAATTGGTCTTCTAAATCTGGATTTTTCAGTAATTCTTTAAAAGATTTCTTTTTTCCATCATCATATAGTAAACTTGAACCATCTTTAAATATAATTCTATTGTTTTCATATGTTTTAATCTGAGGATAATTATCAATTAATGCTTTAGCACCTTTGGGAATTTCTTCTGATTTACATATGAGAGTAAAGCTTAATAAGCAGAAAAGTAATGTTTTCATAGAATCCCTCGATTATTTCATTTGAAGGCGACTCATAATATAGCGCCAATAAAAAGCTTGATCTTCAATCATTTGGGCCATAGATTTTCCAGAACCATGTCCACTATCATAATCTACATATAGCATAATAGGACTTTTCTGTTCAGGTTTTTGCTGTGCTAAAGCAACAAATTTCTTTCCATGTAATGGGTCAACTCTGGAGTCATTTTCTCCAACTGTAACTAACATTTCTGGCAATGGAACTCCTTGTTTCATAGAATGATATGGTGAATAGCTTAAAAGATTGCCAAAATCTTCTTGTTTTTCGGGATCTCCATATTCAGGAATCCAGAATCTGGCTATTTGAAATTTATGATAACGTATCATATCTAATAATGGAACTTGGCAAATAATTGCCCGATATAAATCAGGCCTTTGGGTAGCAATAGCCCCCATTAGAAGCCCACCATTAGAGCCACCACGAGCAACAATTTTAGTTGGATTCGTATATTTATTTTTTATTAGCCATTCTGTTGCGGCAATAAAATCATCAAATGTATGTTGTTTCTTTTGTAGCATTCCATCTTGATGCCAGCTTTCTCCATATTCATTTCCACCTCGTAAACCAGTACTTACCCAAATGCCACCTCTTTTTAAAAAAGATGCATTATAGCCAACAAATGAGGGTGATATACCGATATTAAAACCACCATAACCTGTAATTAGTACGGGATTATTCCCATCTAATTGCAAGTCTTTTTTATGGACAATAAACATAGGAATACGTTTATTATCTTTAGACTCATAAAAATGTATATCTGCTGTAATATCAGATAGATCTACTGGTACAGATTCTTGATAGTAAAATGTCCAATTGAGTGTATTGCCATCCACTTTATACATTTTAGCTGGCGCAGTAAAAGTAGATATAGTTATATATAACAGATTTTTATCTCTATCATAACTCATTGCAGATACATTGCCGAATTCAGGTAATTCGAGTTCTTTATGATAATTTCCTTGTAAATCATATACTTTCAGTCTTGTCATGATATCTTTTTTATCTTGAACGATTATCCATGAATTTGTAATCTCGAATCCATCTATTACTGTTTCTCCTTCAGGAATCAAAGTAGTTGCTGTAGCAAATTCTGGACTATTCGCATTGGATTTCATCACCTTAAAATTAGGTGCATGATCATTTGTCATCCAATAAATATCATTATTTCTAAATTCAGGATATGCTTTATATTCTTTACTTGAATAAATTGTTCTAGGATTTTCATTGCTCTGTATAGTTCGAAACTTAATTGTATTTGTATAAAAATCGCCTTCTCCCCATACTTGAAAATCTTCATATTCTGTTTCATAAATCCAAGCAGAGATCTTTGCATCGGAAGGTTCAACAAGTTTTTGTGCAGTTATGGGGTTTTGTCCTATAGTATGAAGATAAACTGCTAATGGACTTTGTTTATCGATTAATTCTTTTGTTCTTGGGGTAATAAAAGCTTTTGATTCATCTTTTGCCCAAGAAAAAGATCCAATACCATATAATGTTTCCCCTATTTGTTTTCCAGTCTTTGTATCTATAATTCTAATATCTGTTATTTCGGCACCCTTACTTTGAGTACCAATAGCAACCTTTGAAGCATTTTTATTATAGGTTATAGATGTAATTGAAGTTTTACCTGATGGATCTAATAGCACCGGATCAAAAATCTTGATCTCTTCGCCATTTAATATAGTATATAATGAAAACTGTAATTCGCCTTTTTTCTTTTTGGAGATAAATTCTCTGTCTTTTTTTAATCTTGGCGGAGAAGACATTTCCCTATCAAATAATGCTTTGATTTCTTCATCAAGTCCAGGAATATCAGGCGCTGTTTTTTTTATAAAATCTACTGTTGCATCATGCTGTTTACGTGTCCAATCAATCACATCAGTTTGATTCTTATCTTCTAGCCATCTAAAATGGTCTGTTAATTCAATTCCATGAATATGTTCTTTAACCGTATTTTTTGTTGTTGGTATAACCGCAAATTCTTGAGCATGTGAATTCATAATAAAAAAGATATGTTCTAAAAGAAACCAGACTAAAAAAAATATTGTTTTCATGTATATGTTCCATAATGAATATGTAAAAATACTGATTTCCTTATTGTTTGCAGGTACATTCCTTAGAGAATAAGGTACATTCAGGCACTATAATTATGTATTTTTGCATCAACTTTGAATATTAAAAGCATAAAACATGACAAGTTTCGAGCAACTCACACAATTATTACAAAAAAGAATATTGATCATCGATGGGGCGATGGGAACGATGATTCAGCAACATTCTCTAGAAGAATCTGATTTTAGAGGAGAACAATCTCCAGATCTTGCATACCATTCTTTGCTTTGTAATCATCATCATGATATAAGGGGAAATAATGATGTCTTGGTTTTATCTCAGCCTAAAATTATTCAAGATATACACAGAGAATATTTAGCCGCGGGTGCAGACATTATTGAAACCAATACATTTAGTTCTACTTCTATTGCTCAAGCTGATTATGGATTAGAATCTTTAGCTTATTCATTAAATAAACAAGCAGCAATACTTGCAAAACAAGCTTGCGCAGAATATTCAACTACTGATAAGCCCCGATTTGCAGCTGGTGCAATTGGGCCTATGAATAAGTCTTTATCATTATCTCCAGATGTAAATAATCCTGGTTATAGAGCCACCACATGGAAAGAAGTTGTGGATTCATATATTGAACAATTACATGGATTATTAGACGGTAATATTGATATTATTTTAATCGAAACTATTTTTGATACTCTTAATTGTAAAGCTGCTATTTATGCCGTAAACACAGTATTTGAAGAAAGGGGAATTTCTGTGCCAGTTATGTTATCTGGAACTATCGTAGATATGAGTGGCAGAACATTATCTGGGCAGACAACAGAAGCATTTTGGAATTCTGTAAAACATTGTCCTAATTTATTATCAATTGGCTTAAACTGTGCTTTGGGCGCACAGCAGATGCGTCCTTTTTTAGAGGAATTATCTCGTATAGCTACTTGCTTTGTAAGTGTATATCCTAATGCAGGTTTACCCAATGAAATGGGCGGTTATGATGAAAGCCCGGAATCTATGGCTTCTGAACTTAAAGAATTTGGGGAGTCAGGCTTTTTTAATCTAGTTGGCGGTTGCTGTGGTACAACACCACAACATATTAAGGCAATTGCAGATTCTGTTCATTCAATTATTCCTAGAAGTATTCCAGAAAGAACTCCCTTATTGCGCTTAGCAGGCATGGAACCTTTTGAATATAGGCCAGATACCAATTTCGTAAATATAGGCGAAAGAACAAATGTAACTGGGTCTACTAAATTTGCTAAAATGATTAGAGAAAATAAATATGACGAAGCATTAAGCATTGCCAGACAGCAAGTTGAAGCTGGTGCGCAAATCATCGATATTAATATGGATGAGGGAATGTTAGATTCAGAAAATGCTATGAGAGTATTCCTGAATTTGATAGCTAGCGAGCCAGATATTGCTAGAGTTCCTATTATGATAGATTCCTCAAAATGGTCTGTAATAGAGGCAGGTTTGCAATGCGTTCAGGGAAAATCTATTGTTAACTCTATTTCCATGAAAGAAGGCGAAGAACAGTTTCTTTATCTAGCAAAACAAATTAAAAAGTATGGAGCTGCTGTTATTGTAATGGCTTTTGATGAACAAGGACAAGCAGATACTTATCAAAGAAAAATTGAGATTTGTTCCAGAGCATATACTTTATTAACAGAGCACGTTCATTTTCCAGCAGAAGATATAATTTTTGATCCCAATATCTTTGCAATTGCAACTGGCATTATTGAACATAATAATTATGTTGTAGATTTTATTCGTGCTACAGAATATATAAAGCAGAATCTTCCAGGCGCAAAAGTCTCTGGCGGTATTTCTAATTTATCTTTCAGCTTTAGAGGGAATGAACCTGTAAGACGCGCCATGCATACTGCATTTCTATATCATGCAATTAAAGCTGGAATGGATATGGGAATCGTAAATGCAGGGCAAATTTATATTTACGATGAAATCCCCAAAGATTTACTATTACTTGTTGAAGATGTTATATTAAATAGAAATGATCAGGCAACCGAACGATTAATTGACTATGCAGAACAGATAAAATTAACTGGTACTTCTAAAGATACGCAATCAATACAATCTGATTTGTGGAGATCTTTACCAATTGAAGAACGTCTAAAACATGCCTTAGTTAAAGGTATAGACGCATTTATTGATCAAGATTCCGAAGAAGCTAGAATTACATTAGCATCCCCATTAGCAGTAATCGAAGGCCCATTAATGGATGGAATGAATCTTGTAGGAGAATTATTTGGTGCAGGTAAAATGTTTTTACCTCAAGTAGTTAAATCTGCAAGGGTTATGAAAAAATCAGTAGCATATTTAACACCATTTATGGAAGAAGAAAAAGCAGCAAGTGGCTTAGTTTCTAAACCAAATGGAACAATTATCATGGCAACAGTAAAAGGTGATGTTCATGATATTGGAAAAAATATAGTAGGTGTGGTTTTAGGATGTAATAATTATGAAGTAATAGATCTTGGTGTAATGGTACCTGCAGATAAAATTTTGGATGCAGCCCTACTCCACAATGCAGATATTATAGGATTATCCGGCTTAATAACACCATCTTTAGATGAAATGGTGCATGTAGCAAAAGAAATGGAAAGACGGAATATTCGGATTCCTTTATTGATAGGTGGGGCAACAACTTCTAGAGTGCATACAGCAGTCAAAATATCCCCTCAATCTAGTGGAATAATTGTTCATGTTTTAGATGCATCAAGGGCAGTTCCTGTAGCGGGAAATCTGATTTCACAAGAACATAATCCATCATTTACAAAAGAAATTCAAACGGAATATGAACAAGTTAGAAAAGATTATGAATTTCGAACACAGGCAAAAAATACAATATCATTAGAAAAAGCAAGAAACAATAAATTGCAATTATGGTAGATAACTTTATACAAATTATAGACTTATCTTAAAATCGCAACAATTAATAATTTGTCATTTGACACGTTGACTGACAGCAATTCCCTATTTTTGTAATTGCGCTCCATTGCTTTGTGAAAAACTCAGAAATCGTTAAAGGCATATGCCTGCAGTTTTCACTCCTCATGATATCCGCCTAGCTATTGCAGCGCCTACGATTTTTATCCATCGTCCACAAAGGAACGAATGAATTTTTCTGAAATAGCTTTGAGCCCTGAAATACAGAAGGCCATCGAAGCTGAAGGATATACACAGCCTACACCAATACAGGCTAAAGCTATACCCGAAGTATTAAACGGTCGAGATCTGATTGGATGTGCACAGACAGGAACCGGAAAAACAGCAGCATTTGCACTCCCAATTTTAGAATTGCTTTTATTAGATCAACCTGTTCATAAAGTTCATCATAAAGGTGATAAACAGAAACGCTCTAATACGCCGATAAGAGCTTTAATCTTATCTCCAACTCGAGAATTAGCCCAGCAGATTGGTGATAGTTTTGATTCTTATGGAAGATATACTGGCCTTAAAAGCACTATAATTTATGGTGGTGTTTCACAAGGTAAACAAATGCAAGCATTACGCTATGGTGTAGATATTTTAGTAGCTACTCCTGGACGTCTTCTTGACTTGATGAATCAACGTATAGTTTCATTAAATGAAGTTGAAATTGTAGTCCTTGATGAAGCAGACCACATGCTGGATATGGGATTTATAATCGATATAAAAAAGATTCTATCTACTTTGCCTGAAAAAAGACAATCTTTACTCTTTAGTGCAACCATGCCCTCTGAAATCGTAAAGCTTGCACAACAGATGCTTAAAGATCCCGTAAAAATTCAAGTTGCGTCAGTTTCTGCTGCTGCCGATCCAGTTGAACAACAAGTATATTTTATTGATAGAAAATATAAAACTGCATTATTATTAAGAATGCTAGATACTTTACCAATGACTTCTGTTTTGGTATTTTCTAGAACAAAGCATGGTGCAGATAGATTAACAAAAGAATTAAATAAGTCTGGTGTTCCAGCAGAAGCAATTCATGGAGACAAAGCCCAAACTGCACGCCAGAGAGCTCTTAATAGATTCAAAGAAAGACGCTCTAGAGTTCTGGTAGCTACCGATATTGCAGCACGTGGAATCGATGTTGAAGAATTACCATATGTTGTAAATTATGATATGCCAGATGCAGCCGAAACATATGTACACAGAATAGGCCGTACAGGACGTGCTGGACTAAAAGGTACAGCGATTTCTTTTTGTGCAAATGATGAACGCGATACATTAAGACATATCAAAAGGATTGTTGGTAATAATGCTATTACTGTAAAAACTCCTGAGTCTCTACCAGCTTGGACGCCTAGAGATCCTTCTGATTATCCAGAGCCTAAAGTGCTTAAAGCAGGTAAACATGAGTTTATCCCTGCTTTTCATACTCCAATTAAACCTTTAAGTAAAGCTGGGGCTGCTGTGCAATCAATTCTTAAAGATACTTCTAGTAATAAGAAGTCAAAAAATGTACAAGAAGATTCTTATGATATCGAGCATTTAATCAGTAAGAAAGAAAAAAGTTCACTTTCTGATTCTGAATCTGTTGCTTTAAAGTTAAAAGCCGAAGGTGTAGATTATAGTATTATTATCCGAGCAACCGGTATTAGCAGAGAAGCGCTGATTAAATTATAATATTGCTTTATCTGTTTAACATTCATTGTCCCCAATCAAATATATTTTTTTGGGGATTTTTTTTAGCTATACAGTATATCCACTATTAACTCAACTCATACGTCCACCAAATGTTATTATTAGCAAAGCCTTCATCACTCTCTTTTTTTAATATGTTCTATAAATTCAACGTTCTTATTATACTTTGTTTAACTACATGTAGTATCGCTTTTTCACAATCTGGTAATACTGTCAGAGGGGTAATTATAGATAGTACATCCAAAGTTGCAATCCCTGGGGTAAAAGCTCAACTTTTGAAGCAATCAGACGATAGCTTTGTATCGGGTGCAATTAGTGATCGTTCTGGTATTTTTTTACTTAAAAATGTCCCTTCAGGACAATATACTCTTGTTGTTCAATCTATTGGTTATGCCAAGTACAACAAAAACTTAAATATTTCTAGTAATAATGATACTGTCAAAATCGGCACAATACGATTGGGGACTTTAGGTTATTTAACTGATGAAGTTGAAGTTACAGCAATTGCAAATCGAGTAGAATTAAAGGGTGATACCACAGAATTTAGTGCTAATAGTTTCAAAACAGATAAAAATGCTACTGCTGAAGATTTGGTAAGAAAACTTCCTGGAATGGAAGTTGATGCAAGTGGAACCGTAAAATCTCAAGGAGAGCAAGTTCGAAGGGTTCTAGTAGATGGAAAACCATTCTTTGGAACAGACCCTAGTGCTGCTCTTAAAAATTTACCTGCTGAAGTTATCGATAAAGTGCAAAGTTTTGATGCAATGAGCGATCAATCCGCATTTACCAAGTTTGACGATGGAGATAGAACAAAAACACTTAACATTGTAATGAAAGCAGATAAGAAAAATGGACAGTTTGGCAAACTATATGCAGGGTATGGAAATCAAGAGAGATATACTGCGGGTGGCAATGTAAATTTTTTTAATGGTGATAGAAGAATTTCTGTGATTGCAATGAGTAATAATATCAATCAACAGAACTTTTCTATTCAAGATATATTAGGTGCAGTTGGAGGTGGAAATAATCCAATGATGCAAAGAATGGGAAGCATGATGCGCTCTTTTAGTGGTAGTTCTGGCGGCTCTAGAATGGGTGGAATGATGCGTGGAATGGGCGGTGGAGGAGGAGGTAGTAGTGTTGGAGATTTTCTTGTTGGACAAAGTGACGGAATAACTCAGGCGCATGCTATTGGTATTAATTATTCAGATTCTTGGGCAAAAGGCCTTAGTACTTCTGGTAGTTACTTTGTTAATTATAGCGATAATACTTCTAATCAAAATATTAATAGACTGTATTTTTTTGGTGATACAACTACTCAAAATAATGTTCAGAATAATATTAATCAGTCATTAACAGGAAATCATCGCTTTAATTTTAGGATGGATTATACAATTGATTCTATGAATTCTATTACCTTTCAACCACAATTGTCTTTCCAAACAACTGAAAAAAAGTATAGCTCTGCAAATAATACTGTCGATTTTTATAATCTACCAGTAAATAGTTCAAATACGTTTACAAACACTGAAAATGATGGGTATAATGGTAGTATGGATCTATCATATCGTCATAGATTTATGACAGATGGTCGTACAGTATCTGCAACTGTCAAAATTGGAAGTAGTACAAATAATGGTTCTGGTAAAAACGATGCTATCAATCAATTTTATACAACTTTGCAACAAGCTTTTACCGATACATTAAAACAAGATATGCCAACTGAAGGTAATGGCAAAAATGCTAATACTAATATTGTATATACCGAACCTATTCATAAAGATGGAATTCTTCAATTTGGATATTCATATGCTATCAATGAAAATACCAATGATAAGAAAATCTATGATTTTGATCCTATCACAGAAACGTATTCAATATTAAATCGAAGACTTTCTAATAATTCTATAAGTACATATAGTACTCAAAGACCAGGCATTACCTATAAGTATAATTTTGATCAGTTCACTAATTTGTCTATTGGTATTGATTATCAATCTGCCAAATTAACCGTTGATCAATCGTATCCTACTAGTTTTTCTGATACAAAAACGTTTAATAATATTCTGCCTTCTATCACCTATTCGATGCGTAATGGTTTTACTAGCAATACTCGTTTCAGTTACAGAGCCTCTACAAATCAACCTTCATTAAGCCAATTACAAAAAGTAATCGATAATTCTGACCCAGTACGTTTAACTGTCGGAAATCCCAATCTTGTGCAAGAATATACTCATCAAATCAGCGGAAATTATGGCACCTTTAATATGATGAGCGGTACTGCTTTCTTTACAATGGTAAATGTTGGAATAACTAATAACAAAATCACAAATTCATCTTTTATCGCTTCTGGGGATACTATTTTACCTGGCGGAATTCGTTTAGGTAATGGGTCGCAATTAACCTCTCAGATCAATATCGATGGGGCCTGGAATGCTAGTACATTTCTTACATATACATTCCCTATCGAGCCAATTACTGGAGCAAAGCTTAATACTAGTTTTAATTTAGGTGGTATTTTTTCTAGAACTCCTACTTTGATAAATGGAGCCAGAAATGAAGCTGATAATATTGCATTTACGCCTTCATTAGCTTTTGCAAGTAATATTAGCGAGAATCTAGACTTCTCCTTATCGTGGAGAACTGCTTATACAATTGTTCAGAATTCAATCAGAAGCGAATTAAATAATAATTATTCTATTCATAATCTGTATGCTCGCTTGAATTATGTTTTTTGGGACGGTTTTGTTCTCAATGGTGATTTTGCTTATACAATTAATAATGGACTTTCCGGAAATCTAAATACTACTATTCCATTATTAAGTATAGGTATTGGTAAACGCTTTTGGAATGATGATGCTGAAATTAAACTCTCTGTTTTTGATGCATTAAATCAAAATCAAAGTATTTCTAGAAATGTAGCTGCAAATTATATCGAAGACACAAAAACAAATGTATTACAAAGATATTTCCTATTGAATTTCACTTATAATTTACGTGCATTTAATGCAAGCAATGCTAAACCATCTGGTGGTGGCATGCCACCAATGCCTATGCCAGGACATTAATTCTAAAGTGAATTCATGAGCTATAGTCCAACTATTCCTACTACATTTGATATTTGCGTTTTTGAAGATATTTCTCTTCAAGAAATTTCAGCATATATAGATTGGTCTCCCTTTTTTCTTTCTTGGGAATTAAAAGGAAAATATCCTGCAATTCTACACGATGAGATATATGGCAAAGAAGCACAGCAATTATTTGATGATGCACAACATTTATTATCACAATTAATTGAATCTAAAAGACTTAAAGCTAATGCAGTATGCAGAATATTTCCTGTTAATTCTATTAATGATGATGATATAGAAATATATACAGATAACTCCAGAAAATCTGTTTTAACAAAACTTCATTTTTTAAGACAACAGAATCAAAAAGCTAGCAATCAGCCTAATTTTTGTTTGGCTGATTTTATTGCTCCAAAACAGTCCAATATCAATGATTATATGGGTGCTTTTGTTGTGTCTGCTGGGCATCATTGCGATGAAATCTGCAAAGAATATGAATTAGCTCATGATGATTATTCATCCATTCTTGTTAAAGCAATTGCTGATAGACTTGCCGAAGCTGCCGCCGAATGGCTTCATGATAAAGTAAGAAAAGAACTTTGGGGTTATGATAAAAATGAGCTAGATACAGAGCAATTAATAGAAGAATCTTATCAAGGCATAAGGCCAGCTCCGGGCTATCCTGCATGTCCAGATCATACAGAAAAATCAACATTGTTTTCTTTATTACAAGCAACTGAACATACAGGTATTACATTGACAGAAAGCTATGCAATGATGCCCGCAGCATCTGTAAGTGGTTGGTATTTTGCACATCCGGCTGCAAAATATTTTACAATTGGCAAAATATCTAAAGAACAAGTGATAAGTTATGCTCAAAGAAAAAATATGAGTGTAGAAGAATGTGAAAAATGGCTTGGACCTGTTCTTGCTTATTAGTAATTCATATTTTTGAATATCCTGATTACTCTTTATTTCTTTACTTAAGATGACTTATCATTATGACATATAAACTTTTTATGTGGATTATCTTTTTGATATTAATCATGCCATGTACCTCTTTGTATTCGCAACAATCTGCAATTAGTATTTCGGGGATTATTAGTGATTCTTTATCAGGAGAAACACTCATTGGGGCAACTATAACAATTAGTAAAGCAAATAATCCAAAAATAATCAGTGGAACATATTCTAATAAGTTTGGTTTTTTTTCAATTCCATCTGTCAAACCTGGCTCTTATATCATTTCATGTTCTTCAATAGGATATAGTACCAAAACAATACCAATAGAAATTAAAAAAGATAATATCAGAATAGATTTATCTTTGATGAATAGAACAAGCAAAACCAAAGAAATCACCGTTACTGCACAAAAAGAGCAAGCTTCAATTCAATCGATAAATACTATAGAACTATCTAAAGATTTTCTTAAACAAATGCCTTCTATTGGAGGTGAAACCGATGTTTTTAGAGTATTACAATTAATGCCAGGAATTAAAAGTGCAAGCGAATTATCAAGCGGCTTATATGTAAGAGGTGGCTCTCCAGACCAAAATTTGATCCTGTTAGATGGTGTTATTGTATATAATCCTTCTCATTTAGGCGGATTTTTATCAACATTTAATAGCGATGCATTAAAAGATATTCGAATGATAAAAGGAAGCTTTCCGGCAGAATATGGCGGGCGTTTATCAAGTGTTTTAGACTTAACCATGAAAGAGGGAACCAAAGAACATATTTCTGGTAGTGCAGGCATATCAATGATATCATCGCGATTAACAGTAGAAGGACCAATTAATGATGAATCTACATTTATGATTTCTGGTCGTAGAATGTATTTTGATGTATTAACTTCACTGATTTCTAAAGAGTTAAGTGATAATACACCACAATATTATTTCTATGATATCAATGCAAAAATTAATTATAAACTTGGGATGAATGATAGATTATTTGTTAGTGGATATTTTGGACGTGATGTTTTATCAGAACCTAAACTTGCTTCTAAAGAAGGGACAACATTTGGTTTAGATTGGGGAAATTCGACATTAAATGCACGGTGGATGCATATATTTTCTCCAACTTTATTCACCAATTTTAGCGCTATTTATACTGATTATCATTTCAGCACTCTATTTGGACAAAGATCCGGAACCGATACTAATTCTACTCAATTTAATTTCACTAGTCTTTCTAAAATTCGAGATTATACATTTCGTGGAGAAGCCCAGTATTTTGCTTATGATAATCATACAATTAAATGTGGTTTTGAAGCCATTCATCATAAATTCACTGCGAATGCAACTGATTCGATTGACATAAGCCAAGGTGATCTCTTATTAAGAGCAAATACTCAACAAGCCCTAGAAATAGCATTGTATGCTCAAGATGAATGGAAAATACAAGACAATTGGATGATGAATGCTGGCGGTAGATTATATTATTTTCAAAATGGTAATTATCTTCAATTTGAACCCAGAATAAGCACACAATACTTTGTGGCTGATAATCTTCATATTCATGCATCTTATGCAAGAGCCCATCAATTTTTGCATCTAATTGTCCGCAATGATATTTCTTTACCTACCGATTTATGGTTTCCATCGACAAAACAAATAAAACCATCGATGGCTGATCAAGTTACTTCTGGAATCGAATATAGAACCGACGACAAAACATGGAAATTCACCATTGATGGATACTATAAAGAAATGTCTAATCTCTATGAATATAAAGATACAGCATCATTTACTTTAGGTTTACCATTAGAACAACAATTTACATCTGGCAATGGTACTTCATATGGAATGGAAGTATTCATAAATAAACAAATTGGTTCATTGACAGGGTGGATTGGATATACTTTATCATGGACAAACAGAACATTTGCAGAATTAAATAGAGGTAGAACATTTTTTCCTCGTTATGACCGCAGACATGATATTTCTGTTGCATTAAGTTGGAAATTAGGCTCATCTTGGCAGCTAGGAGCTACGTGGGTATTTGGCACTGGGCAGGCATACACTATGCCTACAAGTAAATATGTCATTCCAGACTTCACCGGAAATAATGGTATAAGAACAGCATATGATTTCAGTGAAAGGAATGGTTATAGATTACCCTCTTTTCACAAATTAGATCTAAACTTTATTCATTTGTTCTCGTGGTTTGGTTTACCTATGCAGTTTTCTATCAATATTTATAATGCATATAATCGCTTAAATCCTTTTGCACAGTATATAACAGATGAGTATGATCCTGCTACAAATACTAATAAAAGCGTTGTGAAGCAAATAACTCTTTTCCCATTTATTCCAACTTTTGGATTAAGTGCAACTTTTTAATTGAGTTAAACATGAAATTTTCTATTTTTTTTATATTTGTTTATACCATATCCATGCTTGTTCTAAGTGGATGCGAACAAACCGTCAATAATGCTGAATTACCATTTGAAGAAAAGATTATGGTAGAAGGAATTCTAAAAGCAGATTCTATTATTGAAATTGTTTTTTCTAAAACTGTTCCTGTATTAGACACTCATAATATTTATACTATTGATACTGTGAATAATAGAATCACTACTCTTCAAGGAACTATATCAATAGATGGAATTTCTTATCCATTAATTCATATGAATAATGGCAGATATAGAATATTTGATGCTCAACAACAATCCATTAAAGGGAAAATCGGATCTATGTATATGTTGAATGCATCATGGAATGACAAAATTATCTATGCCCAAACTCAGATTCCAATTGCACATAAACCTGATATTTTAAGCATTAATATTGATACAAATCGTTCCTCTGTATATGGTTATCAAGATTATATTAAAGTATTCATATCACTTTCTTATCATCCTGAAGATAAAGAAGCAATTGTCCATACTATTAATACAATTTCTCCTTTTGATAATTCCTTTTATAATGAAATTGATACAGTGAATTATAAAGAATTTAATTATCCTCAATATTTTCCACCTTATTACTTTACAAAAAAAGAAATTCCCCATATATCTTCGTTTTTTACATGGCTATATGCTCCTTCCAGTAAAACAATTTCAGAAGCTTTATATATGTATGCTGATTCTAAAATCATTACTAAACATTATGATAAAGCCATGAAAGAATATATCGATACTCAGTATTTTGGTGATAATCTGGGTGGTATTTTTGGCGGTGGAGGCACTGGCATACATTGGAATATCAAAGGACAAGGTTTAGGCTTATTCATTGGATATTCTGATAATATTCTACCATTGCCGCTACAATAGACTAAGGGCGATATCTTATTCTATAAGATCTTGTTGGAGATGCATTCGTGTCTGGTTCTAATACTACCAATGTCTCTATAGATGGCGTCCCAGGATACATATCTAAAGCTTGCACTGAAGTTGGAATATATCCTGCTCTTTTCCATTCTCCCATCGCTTTCACAATTTGATCGATTGCACAGAATATGTGAATCACTTTTACTGGCTTTCTTAATGCAATTTCGGCTATAACTCCATCGGCTGTCCCCTGTCTAGGAGGATCTATAATTATATATTCAGGCTTCCCGATTTGAGGTACTAATTGCTTAATTGAATCTTTCGTAATGTATGTTTCTTTAAAATTCAAAGTCCCTAATGTATGGCCTGCTTTTAGTCTTCTTTGTACTAAACTTTTAGCAGATTCTATTCCAGATGCCGATGAATCTAATCCAATACTATCGGCAAATACAGAACTCAATGTATGAGAAAAAAGTCCATATCCACAATATAAATCAAGTAAACGAGCATCTGATGGAATATCAGATAAAAGATGCTGAATCCGTTTTACAACGATTCGCAGCATTGGGATATTAACTTGAGTTAGAATAAAAGGGCTTAGCTGAAATTTAATTTCTTCTATTTCTAATTTTAGCATATCAAAACCAAAAAGCTTTTTAAGCTTCATTTGTCCTGGTGCTAAATCCTTATGATCTAAAAAATACTCTGAACGATTTGGATCATGATACATCCATGCAGAAACTATATTAAAATCTGATTTTTGAAGCATTTCTGCTATTAATTTCAGTTTTCTAACAATTTCACCATTTATTTCAAAAACATTAAAGATGATTGCTTTTTCGCCAGTATCCCTAATAATGATAAAATTAAGTGCCTCGCTCAATTCTTTATAGGGAGTTGTCGCTAGTTTTTCTGCAATTGCCAAATAAATATCATAATGTATTTCAGGTTCAATTGACGATTGGGCAACTATAGCCATTCCACGTTTAGGAAATTCTAGAAATTTTTGTTCACCAAAACCAAGGACAATAGAATGTCCACTAAAAAATACTTTTCTGCGTGAATGTGCCCGATAATTTCTTGGTTCTGGAGCTGGTATCAAAGGCAATATTTCCCCATCTAAGTGCTTATCTATCCAGTACTTACTAAATTCTTTTAACTTTACCATTTGTTCGGTAAAATATGGATAATGCGCTAATGGTTCAAGGCCTTCATGACTTCCCTCTGTAGCATTTCTTTCAGGCAAACTCATCAATATACTTCGTGAAAATTTAGCTTCTTCACTATTAAAGCGGGTATTATCTATTGGTTTTTTTTGGAAATACGGCTTGAACCCGGAATCTTGATTATTCTGTGCATCTGGATATCTGTAGTCATCATCTTCTTTTTTGATTTTGACTGGTTTTTTCTTTTTATCTTTCAGGGCTTGATAAAAAGGAACAATATCACTTGGCTTTCTTGGATTATTTCTTCCACCTAAGGTTCTGGGTTTTCTGCTTTTCATGTATAAGAAGTATTGTTAACGATGCATTATCATGCAAACTTAAGTATTTAACACGCTAATCTGCATTTTTGACATAAGAAGAACTCTTTGATCTTGATTTATGTAATAATCCAATGATTAATATTAACATTCATATCTAATAACATAGAGGAAAATCTTATTTTGTATATAGATCTTAATGTATAGTAAATCCATATATATCTCCTTTCCTTCTAAAAAGTTGAAAACTTTGTATGGAAAAGAATAAAACTGTCGAAACCAAACTAGATGTTGATCAATTCATACATTCTCATGCTGATAATGATCAAAGAAAGCAAGATTGTTTGCTTTTAATAGAATTAATGAGTTCATACACAGGATGCAAACCCAAAATGTGGGGAGCTTCTTTAATGGGATTTGGTTCTTATCATTATACTTATGCAAGTGGACATACCGGCGATTGGTTTTTAATTGGATTTTCACCTCGAAAATCTGCTATATCTTTATATGTGTATTCTCAAACAGATCAGAATGCAGTATTATTAGAACAATTAGGAAAACATACTGCAGGAAAAGGTTGTATATATATCAAAAAAGTATCAGATATTGATATAAATATTCTAGAAAAGATCTGTCATAATACAATTGTTTTCCTAAAAGAATCATATACTTAATTCATATCATTATAGATGAATACATATTTTATAAGTCTTCTACTACTTTAATTATTTCTTTCTTATGAATCGTTTATTTATTTCATTATTTATTATTTCTTTCTTATTTGTAGATATTCCAGCTAAAGCAGGTATTTCACCTAAAGCTTTACAAAAAATTAAAGCAGATATTGAAAAGCAAATTCCGGCATTGAAGGAAAGTCTTATTAAAGAAGGACTAAACAAAGATCATATAGATTTTTCTTTAGATACATTTAGAATTGAACATATTACTGATAAACGTTTAGAGCTTGATAATTCTCCCATTGCCGTAAAAGCTACATTACATGATATGATTTTTGATTATGATAAATTGATGAATAAATATTTCAATAAGCTTTTAAAATTATTGAGTGAAGATGATAAAATTAGTCTTACTACTGCTCAAAAAGCTTGGATTGCTTATAGAGATACCGAAGAACAATTAATAAATACATTATCTAAGCAACAATATTCTGGCGGGGGCGCTGAACAATCAATAATTTCAATTAGTATATATGCAGATTTAATTGAAAATCGAGCAATCACCATATTTGATTACTATAATGACATTGTTCAAGAAGAATAAATAGTTATGAGAAAAATATACATTAAGACTTAAATACTTTTTAATAGCAACCATATTTACTATTTTAACTTCAAATATCGGAACGCGTAAATATCATTTTTCCTTGAATCTACATTATTCTATTTTTCTCTCTTTTGATTAATTAAAAACCTGTGATAACTCATCGTATATTTTTCCTTATATCAAAGTCTGAATTCTGATTATATGTTTTTAGTCTTTTAATTTACACCCTATAATATGATCAAAAAATTATCTTCTCTTCTTCAAAAAACTTACACTAGTCTACTCTCAGAAAAGACAAAACATATTTTTGAGAAAATAATATTATCTATTGCAATAGCAAGTTTCTTTATTCACTTGATAGTTATTTGGCTAGTAGATTTTGGCTTCATCACTATTCAAGGTGCGCCCCTTCTTTTCAGTAATACTATAAGCGCTATATATACGCCTTTTTCATTTATTTTAGTTTACGAAGTTTATCTACTTATATATTATTTACCAAAGTCAATTACAACATATATCAGCAAACAGTATGAGATTATTTCATTAATTATTATAAGACGTCTTTTTAAAGACCTATCTGAGCTAACATTTTCTAATAATTGGTTTAATATTAAATATGATTTAGAATTTACTTATGACTTAATAACATCAATTCTTCTGTTTTTTCTGATTTATCAGTTTTATGTTCAGAATAAAAAACGTTATAGAACTGAAAACATTAGTGCTAGCAAAGCTGAAAGCATATCTACATTTATAAAAATCAAAAAAATTATCGCTACTCTTTTAGTTCCTGCTCTTTTTTTTGCTGCTATATATTCTTTTTTTCATTGGATAATGAGTGTAGTTTCTCCAAGTGATGTTGGATCTATATCTCTAAAAAATATCAATAATATATTCTTTGAGCAGTTTTTTTCAATGCTAATCATTGCTGATGTAATTCTATTACTATTCTCATTTTTCCACACCGATGAATTTCATAAAGTGATAAGAAATTCAGGATTTATCATATCTACAATCTTAATAAGATTATCATTTGCGGCAACCGGATTGCTAAACACTGCATTAATTATTTCTGCGGTTGTATTTGGGCTTGTAATTTTAATAATACATAACCAATTTGAAAAGAAATTATCACTTCAAGAAAATCTTCATAGTCATGAACATGATGGTTGATTAACTCACAAAGTACATAGTATCCAGTTTATTTTTCCTATAACTATAATACCAACTATTACATTATTTATTTAATGATGTGTTCATGAAAAATATTTTTGTTATTCATGCTCTTAAAGGATATGAATTTCATGCCGAAAGAATAAAGAAGTTATTTAGTCAATATCATCTAGATTTTGAATTTATAACTGAGGGTGACCCATCTTTGACAAATAAGGATATAATCAATTCTTTTTTTGTTTCGAATATTGATAAAGTGTTGTCTGCAGGTGTGCTTTCATGCACATTGAATCATATATATGCGTATAAAAAAATCATTAAACAAGGCCTTGACTATGCTATTATCTTTGAAAATGACCCCTTTTTTCTTGGTGACTTTTCAAAAAATATTGCAATTATTCAACAAGAATTACAGCATATTCCTAGCGGATTTATTATCTCTTTAGAAAACAGCACTTTGCGTTTTCCTTCTTTTTTCCAGACACATAATAATCAAATTCTTTATAAAGCAAAATCAGGAAGAATGGCTGGTGCTTATCTTATTGATTATGTAGGTGCAAAGAATATCATCGAGTATTTAGAATCAAATAAATGTAACAATGTCATAGACTTATGGCACAATACATTAATTGAACACAATATAATTTCCATGTATTGGGCTCATCCTTCTTTTGTAGAACAGGGCTCCCATAATGGTCTAATGCATTCTACAATTTCAAGCAAACCGAGGTCTATATTCAGACGTATTTCTTGGTTAACTCAAAAATTGTATAAATATTATTTCAGACGTATTTTTACTGAACATGATATTATATAAATAGATGTACTTATTATTAGAATGTGCTTTCCTCATTCCCTTTAGATTTACTGTGAGTTTATATGCTTTCACTGCGACTTCATTCAATAATTACATTCATGTTGTTTTTTATCATAAGTATATGTAATGCAGATACTTATTGGAATGGATCGACATATTTTACTGAAATCAAAGGTGGTAATTCACAGAACTATCTTCAAAAAGCAAAATATGCGATGTACATACCTAATAATGTAGAAACAATTAAAGGTATTCTAATCCATCAGCATGGTTGTGGGGCCGAAGGTTCGGGAGAGCCAATTGTCACTGATGCGCAATATCAAGCTTTCGCAAATACTTGGCATTTAGCTATTATTGCCCCAGATTTATATCCTAATCAAGGCAAAAATTGCTATGATTGGGTACAACCACAAGATGGCTCTGCACAATCACTATTAGCTGGTATAGATTCTTTAGCTGCTCAAAGTGGTCATCCAGAATTAAAATCTGCTCCTTGGCTATTATGGGGACATTCCGGTGGTGGACACTGGGCTCTATCTATGACAAATCTTTTTCCAGAAAAAGTTATTGCTACTTTTGTGTATTCTCCTGCACTTAATATACCGATTGAATATTCCGAAAAAGCTGCAAAAGTTCCTATTATGATTCGTCATGCTGGTGCTTTTGATTATAATGGCCCTGGTGGTGATTGTTGGAATACTGCTCTTAATACTTTCTCTAAAATCCGCAAGATGAATGGCAATATTAGTATTGCATATACACCTAATCAAAATCATAATTATAGCTTTGTTCGTTATATGGCTATCCCCTTTTTTGAATCTATTCTTTCTTTGCGATTACCCGAAAGTGGCACTATTCTTAAAAATATTGATGCGAATACAGGTTTTTTGGTTGATACAAGCACTTCTGGCAAACCAAATATCTTTAAAGCATCATTATTTACTGGAAATGCGCTTGCCAAATCATGGCTTCCAGACACACTATGTGCAACAAAATTCCAAGAATTTATCATCAGTGGAACAATTAAGGATATTACTCCACCATCTGCTCCTATCAAAGTTCAGGCGCAAACCAATGGTCTTTCTACAATTGCAATTAATTGGAAAGCACATGCAGATCGTGAATCTGGAATTAAACATTTTAATATATATCTGAATGATATAAAAGTAGCTACATATCCCGAGCAATCGTATTATCAATATTTTGATACTAATTCAGATAAGCCTATTCCGACAGAACAACCTGCTATGAATTATACGATCTATAATGCTAATCTAAAGAATACTAATACTATTGCAATTTCTACTGTAAATCATGCTGATTTAGAATCTGCTAAAACTACTATTTCTGTGATAACAGTTCAATCTGATGATCACAAAAGTTTTTATGTGTCTTCTTTAGGGAATGATGCTAATTCTGGGACAAAAGATGCTCCATTTTTAACCATTAATAAAGCAAAGAAAGAAATTCGAAAGATTAATAAATCAATAGATAAAGATATTGTTGTTTTTATAATGAATGGTATGTATACTATTGATTCTACATTGATATTTGATTATGATGATTCAGGATTTAATGGACACACAATTCGCTATCAAGCATTTGATTGTCAAAAACCAATTATAAGTGGTGGAAAACGCATTAAAAATTGGGTTTTGCACGATGGTTCAAAGAATATATATAAAGCATTTATAGATTCATCATTTGATACAAGACAATTATATATCAATGGACGTAGGGCAATTAGGGCTAGATCTATAGATGCAGAAGGTTGGAAAGAAACGAGCAATGGATATAGTAGTCCAATAAATATTTCTAGTTGGTCTAATATTTCTAATATCGAAATTGTTGCAAGAAATGAATGGAAACATCACCGAGGATTAATTGACTCTGTGAATGGTAATTCAATTATCATGTCGCAGCCTTATTGGACAAATGTCCATAAACAATTTGACGCCCCACCTGTATGGATAGAAAATGCCTATGAATTACTTGATGCTGATGATGAATGGTATCTTGATAAAAAAACTGGTATAATCTATGTAAAATGTAGAGCAAATGAAGATATTCAGCAAGCAGAAATTATTGCTCCGAAGCTTGAATTATTAATGAGATGTTCTGGCTTACAGAATACAGAATTTAATGGAATTACTTTTTCACATGCAACGTGGTTACAGCCAAATTCTAAATTTGGTTATCCCGTTGTGCAGGCTGATGTCCGATTTGACAATACAACATGGGTACAAAATCCAGGTAATATTATCTTAGAATATTGTAGAAATGTGAACTTTTTACATTCCACTTTTGAACATTTGGGCGGTACAGCATTACAATTATATTTTGGATGTAAGAATAATACAATATTCAATAATACATTTAAAGATATTTCTGGAAGTGCAATTGCAATTGGAAGTATTATGTCTTTTAATTTATCAGAAAACGATATGGTAAAAGATAATACAGTAGAACATAATTTGATTAGAGATATTGGTGTTGAATATGAAAGTAGCGTTGGTGTATTTACGCCAATTAGCGAGAATACAATAATCAATTCAAATACATTAATTCAATTACCATATACAGGAATTTCTGTAGGCTGGGGTTGGAACAATCAATTAATTCCGGGAAGAAATATACAAGTAAAGAATAATCGCATAGATTCAATTATGACGAAGCTAAAAGATGGAGGTGGCATCTATACAATTGGATCTTTACCTGGTGCGGATATTTCATATAATTATATAAGCAATGTATTAAATGGCTTTGGTGCATTATATCCAGATTTAGGTTCAAGCAATATGAGATGGCATCATAATGTTATCAAGAATGTAAAATGCTGGCTTAGTTTGTGGTCGGATCAATGTCTAAAAGACACCGTAGAAAATAATTATTCAGATACTCAAGTGAGTGCCATTAATGGAACAAATTGTATCATAAGAAATAATGAGTTTATTGTGAATGACAAGTGGAATCAAGAAGCGCTTGATATTATGTCTAATGCCGGACAAAAAAGGAATATCTCTTCTCAATTACCCATCATTATATCTCAATTTACAGACACGATAATTGAACAAGGAAAAAGTATAACATATACTGCGGACATTTCGAATGCAGCTGGATTTTCTGTCCAATACAAATGGTATAAAAATGGAACTGTACTCAATAAAAACAATGATTCTCTATTAGTTATACAAGCTATTGACACAACCATTAATGGAATATATAGATGTGATATTATTTCAGATTGTGGCATTGTACAATCAAAGAGTTTTTCAGTAAAAGTTAAAGAAATCCCATCTTCTATTATGAATGCACAAAATATTCATGAAGTGATATATCCTAATCCTGCGACTAGTATTATTAGAATATCGCAATATAGTATTGGATTAGATATTGATAAAAATCAAGTTATTGATATATATGATAGTTATGGAAGAATATATCATTTAAAACCAAGAAATGATACTTCATGTGAATATAGAGAGTTTGACATTTCTTCGATGCCGAATGGAGTATATTTCATGCCGATTCACAATAGCAGTAGGAAAGAAACACTATCATTTATTATCATGAAATAGAAAACAGTAATTGTCGAATAATTATCGTAGATTAAGTACAAATTTTATTTGTGGAGACCAGAACCCACTTTAAAAAACGGGTCATTGTAAACAATGCACTATTTGTAAAGTTATAAAAGAAAAGTTATGGAAAATATAATCAAGGTTGTACAATTAGTAGTTGGAATATCTGTATTATTTGTTTGGATATTTAGATTTGATAATATCATTAAAGAGTTTAAGCAATTTGGTTTAAGTGATTTAATGAGAAGTTTTGTAGGTGCATCTAAAATAGCCTTAGCCACATTATTGATTGCTGGTGTTTGGTATCCATCTTTTGTACAAATACCATCTATATTAATGGGAATATTTATGATATCTGCTCAGTATTTTCATTTTCAAGCACATAATCCATTTATAAGAAGAGTACCTTCGCTTGTTTTCCTAATTTTATGCGCTTTTATAGCATACACAACGATTAATCAATAAATAATGACTCTTACCATAGTATGTACATTATTTTCTAGTATATCTTTCTTTATATATGTTGCGATGTATTTTATCACAGATAATTTACAGAATGATTTTAAGCGATTTGAATTAGAGCAATTTGGTTTATTGGTTATACTTTTAGAGCTTTTAGGTGCGGCAGGTTTAATTATTGGATTAAAATATAATCCACTATTAACGATTTCATCTATAGGTTTAGCCTTACTGATGTTATGCGGATTAATTGTCCGCATAAAGTTTGGCGATAGCTTGTGGATATCATTACCTGCAATGTTTTATATGCTATTAAATGGATATATATGTTATCTCTCAATGCGATAAATATCAATAGATTTTATTATTAAATAGAAAAGATAATTTTACTGTTTAGGCAAGATAATACATAGTGGGAACAGCAATTTAGGGATAATTAAATGAGAAGATCAATTGTTTTTACGGGTAGATTTGGTGACTATTTTATAAAGTCTTTAGGACTTTTATTATTATCAATAATAACATTTGGTCTGGCTACGCCATATTGGATGTATTGGTCTACCGAGTATTTTTTTAACAATTTAGAATTAAATGGCAATAAGATTCTTTTTACAGGAACCTTTGGTGAATATTTCATTATGTCTTTAGGATTACTCTTATTATCCATCATTACATGTGGCATAGCATTTCCATATTGGATGTATTGGTCTTTTGAGTACTTTTTTTCAAGAATGGAAATCGAAGAATTAAATTCTTATTGATAGAAGATAAGTGGGAGGGGGATATTTGCAAAATCACATAGAAATATACCTATGACAGCACCATAAATTATCAACAGATCAAAAGTCTATTTTGTGATTTATAAAAAACATATATTAACAAAAAGTAATTTTTCTTCGCATATACATCTATTATGCGTCATTTTAAAACGACATTTAGAAATGAAAATTAGACCAGACCAACTGCCAGAAAAAGGATATTTTCTGCTTGACAAGTTAGAACACAAGGAACTGCCAGTATTTCTAAGAAAATATCTTA
>BJGZ01000010.1 GCA_014191195.1 Chlorobiota bacterium | reverse complement strand
TGAAGAGTATTTTAAATCAATCTATACAAGAAAGAATATTCTTATATGTTTATGCTACTCTGAACAAGAGATTCTTGGTTGTAAGATAGGATATGAAGTACATGAAACTATGTATTATAGTTGGCTTGGAGCAACTTCTTCTTCCTATAGAAATATGGGAATTGCCTCTACCTTAATGGATATGCAACACAATTGGTGCAGAGAAAAAGGATACACTTCCATTAGAACAAAGACATTAGATTCTAATGTACAGATGAAATCCTTAAATCATTCATATAATTTTTCAAAAATTAGCTTTGAAAAATCTGATATATACGGAAAAAAAATACTGAGTGAAAAATCACTAATTTAATGTAGAATTTCATCAATCTATTATCTAAATGTATATGAAAAAAGTCCAATTGATTCTCATCTTTTTTGTCAATGTGTACACAATGTTTGCACAAGAACAATCATCTGCATTATATCAGAATGCATCATTTATGATTCATGATTGGAATGACATGATAACAAATATTATTATGGATGATGGATTTTCTCCAGCAGTAATTAGTAAGCATTATGCATATGCAAATATTGCAGCATATACTGCGGCTCAGCCAGGTTTTTCAGAGAGATATCAACCTTTAACTGGACAATTAAATTTTTTTAGTAATCCACCCATTCCCAAAGAAGGTCAAAAGTATGATTGGCGTCTCACTGCCATTCAAGCATATAAATTTGTTGTGTATAAAGTGTTATATAGATCTAATTATTCAGATAGTATGTATAAATCTCATCTTGAAATCATAAAAAAAGATTATCCAGATGATAAAGATATTATTGAACGATCGATTGCTTTTGGAGATGAAGTAGGTGCTTATGTTGCTAAGTGGTTTAAAGATGATGGACATATTAAGAATCAAGGAAGGCCTAGATATAATTTTCCTCGAGGCAAAGACAAATGGCTTCCTACCCCACCACAATTTGCAGACCCATTAGATCCATACTTTAAAACAATGCGTCCTTTGGTTGTAGATTCAGTTACTCAATTTCGTCCTATTCCGCCTGTAGAATACAGTGAAATACCTAATTCCCCTTTTTATGATCAAGCAATGCAAGTGTATATAAGCTCAAAAAATTTAACCGATGACCAAAGACAAATCGCTGGATTTTGGGATTGTAATCCAATCAAAGCATGGCATCAAGGGCATTTTGTATTCAATACCAGGCAAATTTCACCTGGTGGACATTGGATGGCACTTGCAAAAATTGGATGTGAAAAAAAGTCAACCGATATGATGCAATCCATAGAAGCATATACATTAGTAGGAATCTGCTTATATGATGCTTTTTTGTGTTGTTGGAATGAAAAATTTACTTCTCATACGATTAGGCCAATAACATATATCAATAAACTCATTGATTCTACTTGGGAACCTTATTTACAAACTCCCCCTTTTCCAGAATATACAAGTGGTCATAGTACAATTTCTTCTGCATCTGCAGAAATCTTAACAAGACTTTTTGGAGAATTTGCCTATGCAGATAGCACCGAAGTGAGATTTGGTCTACCTATTAGATCATTTTCTCATTATCATGAAGCAGCCCAAGAAGCATCTATGAGTAGAATTTATGGAGGCATTCATTTTCTTAGAGCTTGTAATGAAGGTAATAGAGTAGGCAGATTAATTGGTGCACATGTTTGGGATAAATTGAATCTTCGTAAACCTCAGCATTAGAGAGAAAAATGATGTGTACAGCCATTCAATATTTCTTTGAATGGCTTTTTTTTGTTTAGGGTAAAAAACTGCTTCTATTACCCTATTTTTGTGCGTATTACATTATAACATTGGATGTACATGAAAAGAATAGCTATTAATACTGGCGGCGGAGATGCACCTGGGCTAAATGCAGTGATTAGATCAATAGTATTAGCTAGCCATCAATTAGGTTGGGAATGCTGGGGCATACGTAATGGGTTCAATGGAATATTAGAACCAGAAAAATACAAAAACCAAGGTGGAGGAATCAAGCCTTTGTCTTTACATTCTGTAAAAGGAATTACTCATTTAGGAGGAACAATCCTTGGAACTACAAATAAAGGAAATCCTCTTAAATTCCCAATTCAACAAAAAGATGGATCTTTCATTGATATTGATAGATCTCAAGAAATTATTAATAGTCTTAAAGATCATGCCATCGATGCATTAATATCCATTGGTGGAGATGGATCGATGAATATAGCTCATGCCTTAGCACAAAAGGATTTTCAAGTTATAGGTGTTCCTAAAACTATTGATAATGATTTAGATAATACCGATGCAACTTTTGGTTTTGACACTGCAGTTGAATTTGCAACCACTTGTATAGACAGGCTTCATTCTACAGCAGAGGCACATGAAAGAATAATGGTTGTAGAAGTAATGGGAAGATATGCCGGATGGATAGCACTCCATGCTGGAGTGGCTGGGACAGCAGATGTCATTTTATTACCCGAAATTCCCTATGATATTAATGCTGTAGCAAAAAAAATCTTTGAAAGAGAAAAATCAGGCTCACATTTTTCAATAATTGTAGTCGCTGAAGGCGCAAAACCCTTACATGGTAATTTTTCAATTATCGGGAAAAATATTGGGCAATCAGAAAGATTAGGTGGAGCCGGAGATAAAGTAGCCAAAGAGTTAGAAATATTAACCGGAAAAGAAACTCGTGTTGTTGTATTAGGTCATCTGCAAAGAGGCGGCATGCCAACAGCCAATGACAGATTATTATCTTTGCGTTTTGGTGCGGCAGCAGTAAGAGCAATAGCAAAAGGAATGACAGATATGATGGTGTCTTTACACTCACCAAATGTTGAATGCATTCCCCTAGCTGATGCAATTGGTAAACGTAAAACAGTTTCTCTTAATCATGATATTATACTTACTGCAAGAGAACTCGGTATCTATTTTGGCGATGAACTATCATTTATTCAAGAATAAATTATTTGAATCTTATGAACTTAGATGAACATACAATACAATTATTACCCGATTTTCTAGCTAATCAAATAGCTGCTGGAGAAGTAGTTCAAAGGCCAGAATCGATTGTAAAAGAGCTTATTGAAAACAGCCTAGATGCTGGTGCAGAGTGCATTACTGTATTGATAAAAAAAGCAGGTAAGCACATGATTCATATTGTAGATAATGGCCTAGGTATGAGTAAAACAGACTTAGAAATGAGCATAAAAAGGCATGCAACAAGTAAAATTAGAACATCCGAAGATCTAGAAAAAATACAAACCCTTGGCTTTAGAGGTGAAGCTCTAGCGTCGATAGCGGCTATTTCACATATAGAAATCAGAACAAAAAGAGACATTGATCCACATGGTTGGAAATTAGATTCCGAACCGCTATCTATTCCTTCAATCAACCCTAGTCAACTAGAAAAAGGGACGCAGATAATTGTTAAGAATTTGTTTTTCAATGTACCAGCTAGAAGAAAATTTTTAAAGTCTGATATAGTTGAGTTTAGATATATTTCTGAAACTATGATTCGATTTGCTTTAGCAAAACCAGATATCAGATTTATTTTTTATGATGGCGATAATTTAGTTTTTGATGTTCATCCATCTACTTTATTAGAAAGAATTAAAGATTTATTTGGCGATCAAACTTCCTCAGGTTTATTATCTATAGATTCTTTAACTGAAGAAATAAAACTTTCCGGATTTATTGGTTTACCTCATTTAGCAAAACAATCAAGGGCTGGACAGCATTTCTTCTTGAATGGCAGGGCAATTATAAGTAGATCATTAAATCATGCTGTATTCCAAGCATATGAGCATCTTATCGAAAAACAATTACATCCCTTTTTTGTACTAAATATTAGTTTAGATCCAAGCAAGGTTGATGTAAATGTTCATCCCCAAAAACATGAAGTAAAGTTTGAATATGAAAAAGGGATATATAATTGTATTCAATATGCAGTCCAAAATGCATTAGCAAAAGCGCATATTGTTCCAGAATTACAATTTAGAACAGATATTCAGCAAGCACCATTTGAAAGAATGCATATTTCGCCAATTCAGTCACAATCCACATTTGCATCACAAGATTCATTTTTAGTTAATAGATTAACAGGCGAAATTGTAGATAATAATCCTCGTACTAATTTTTCCAGTTCTACTTTCCAATATAATAAGACAAGGGATTCACAATCATTTACTCCCCAAACAAAAACCGCTTATGATCAATTGTTCGGAAGTGAGCACTTACAAGATGCTTTGAAGGATCAACATAGTCAACAAAGTATTTTGCCTGGTTCAATGTGGCAATTACATAATAAGTATATATGTATTGAACATGAACATGGTTTAATGATGATTGACCAACATGCAGCACATGAAAGAATACTATATGAATCTTCTTTAAAATCTTTACAAGATGAGTCTGGGAAAAGCCAAACCTTACTGTTTCCTATCACAGTTCATGTTTTGCCACAGGATTTACTTCTTTTTCTTGAATTAAGAGATTCATTAGAAAAGTTAGGATTTGTTTTTAGTGATGAGCATGATAATAGAATAATAATATCAGCACTACCTAATGATATAAAAGTAGGAAATGAAGAACATGCCTTATTAGATATCCTAGAACAATACAGAGAATATGATAGCATACAACCACATAGTATGAGACACAATTTAGCAGCTTCTATGGGCTGTAAAGCGGCGATTAAAGCCGGACAATCACTGAACCAACAAGAAATGAATCGGTTAATTGAAGATTTATTTATATGTTCTATGCCATATGTGTGCCCTCATGGTAGACCAATCATTTTAGATATTCCTTTAGCCGAATTAGACAGAAGATTTGGCAGAACATAAGGAAATACAATCATATATATTGGTGAAGTAGAGATTTTTTTTTGTTGTAAGCAATTTAATTAAATGATAATCCGTCATAAAGGAAATTAAAACTACAATCCATTTCTGAATCAAGATTTTAGATAGAATACTAGCTTATTCTATCGGAGCATCTACACTATGAGCGAATCACAACAGAATTCTCCTGACACAGATAATTCTTTAAAAGCAAAGAAGTCAAAACCAAAAAATTCACATTCTACAGATAAAAATTCTGCTAATAAGTCCCCTTTTACTAAAGATTTTAATTCGAAATCTGGTGGAAATAATAATGATAATTCACCAAGTAAAATAATACGTTCGATGCTTATGTGGGCTGCTATGTTTGCTGGTATCGTTATTGTATATATGCTGATGCATTCCAATCAGAAAAAAGAATGGGAAATTCCGTATACAAAGTATCAAGAATTTTTAACGAATAATAAGATAGCATCTGCAATTATTGAGAAGTCTCAAATAAATAGATATGTTTTTCATGGTACTCTAAAAGAGCAAGTAGCATTTGAAGATAATGGTAGATTAGTTCAAATTCAGAATTTTACTACAGAATTAGGATTTCTTGATAGTAAAATGGAAGAAGTGTGGACAACAAAAAATATCTACTGGAAATATCAAGATGCCGAAAGCCCTTGGTGGGGAATGGTCATTTCTATCTTACCATGGATTGCTTTGATTGCGGTATATATGTTTGTTATGAGAAGAATGCAGGGTGGAGGGGGTGGCCCAAAAGGGATACTTTCTTTTGGAAAAGCGAGAATTAAAATGTTGAATGAAGTTGGTGGTAAAGTAATGTTTACCGATGTAGCTGGTTGCGATGAAGCAAAATATGAATTACAAGAAATTGTAGAGTTTCTTAAAGATCCATCTAAATTCCAGAAATTAGGTGGTAAAATTCCAAGAGGAGTTTTACTGTTAGGACCTCCAGGTACCGGAAAAACATTATTAGCCCGTGCCGTTTCAGGTGAAGCAGATGTACCGTTCTTCTCAATCTCAGGTGCAGAATTTGTTGAAATGTTTGTTGGCGTTGGTGCTAGCAGAGTTCGTGATTTATTTGAGCAAGCCAAGAAAAGTGCGCCATGCTTAGTTTTTATCGATGAAATCGATGCAGTTGGAAGACAAAGAGGCGCAGGTTTGGGCGGTGGACACGATGAAAGAGAACAAACGCTTAATCAATTATTAGTTGAAATGGATGGATTTGAGCAAAATAGTGGTATCATTATTATTGCTGCAACAAATAGACCCGATGTATTGGACGCTGCATTATTAAGACCTGGTAGATTTGACAGACAAGTTGTAGTAGATAGACCTGATGTAAAAGGAAGAGAAGCAATATTAATCATTCACATGCGAAATGTTCCACTACATGAAGATGTTAAAGCTGAAATATTAGCTAAAGGAACTCCTGGTATGTCTGGTGCAGATCTTGCTAATTTGGTTAATGAAGCTGCATTATTTGCTGCAAGAAGAAATAGTAATTCCGTTACGATGAACGATTTTGAAAGTGCTAAAGATAAAATCATCATGGGTGTTGAAAGAAAAAGCATGGTAATTTCTGCCAAGGAAAAAGAAATGACAGCTTATCATGAAATTGGCCATGCACTTGCAGGTAAATTTTTAGAACTAAGCGATCCTGTTCATAAAGTCACTATCATTCCAAGAGGTAGAGCTTTAGGTGTAACTTCTTATTTGCCTTCAGAAGAAATGCATTCATACTCAAGAGATTATTTAGATACACGTATCATAACATTATTAGCTGGCAGAGCAGCAGAAAAAGTTGTCTTTAATCAATTAACTACTGGTGCTGGCAATGATTTAGAAAGAGCAACCGCTTTAGCTAGAAAAATGGTTTGCGAATGGGGCATGAGTGATGTGATTGGTCCAGTAATGGTCGCTTCTAAGCATGAAGAAATATTTCTTGGCAGAGAAATATCTCAAAAAAATGATTATAGTGAACAAACTGCCCAAGTAATCGATAAAGAGATTCGATCTATATTAATAAATGCCAGCGATAAAGCTGAAGCACTTCTAAAAGAGCATATTGATATTTTACATAATGCATCAAAAATATTATTAGAAAGAGAAACAATTGATGGTCAGGAATTAGATATGATTGTACGAGGCGAAGAATTACCACCTCTAAAGATTATATCAAAATTAGCCAAATTGGTTAAGGATTTACCTAAATCTGATATTACTAAACCAATAGATAATAATGAATCCCCAGTAGAACCATCAATCGCTTAATGTAAAGTTGAATATGCATAAAAAACCCTGTTTGCTAACAAACAGGGTTTTTTATGCATATAACCTTTTACATTATCAATGTAGGTTTTCATTGTAAATTTGCATAATCATAAACGTAATGTGAAGTTAAATTCATGAGTTGGAATACCATTATTGGCCAAATAAGGGTTAAAGAAATAATTCAAAGAGCTTTGAAAGAACATTCAATTGCTCATGCTTATTGCTTTTATGGTAATGAAGGTATTGGCAAAGAAGCTCTTGCTTTAGAATTAGCAAAAGTTATGAATTGCATGAATACTGTAGTAGAATACGGTCATATTTCTGCATGTGATAACTGTAATAGTTGCAAAGTGGCGAATAATTTTGAACATCCAAATATCTCATTAATTACTCCCCTACCAAGTTTTAAAGCAGGTACAGACGCAAAGCATGATGAATCACCATTGTTAAAACTAAGTGATGATCATTATGGTGAATATCAAAAACAAATTCAATTCAAAATCCTTAACCCTTATCATACAATACATTTACCAAATGCTCAGCAAATAAGAATAGCCTCAATTAGGGACATCAAAAAAAATATAAAAATGAGTGCTGTTCAGTCTGGAAGAAGATTCTTTATTGTTTCAGATGCTGAAAAAATGACAATGGAAGCCTCCAATGCTTTCCTAAAAACATTAGAAGAGCCCCATAACAATATTACATTTATACTAATCACATCTCATAAAGAATTATTACCTAAAACCATTCTCTCGAGATGTCAACAAGTGTATTGCGATATTCTTACATCTCAAGAGTTAACACAATGGATACATACAACTCAAGATATTCCAATTGATGAAGCTTATCTTATTCAGGCATTTGCTCAAGGAAGTATTACAAGAGCTTTAGAATTTCTTGATGAAGATATGAAAGGGATGCGCCTGGATATTATTGACTTATTGAGAATTTCACTAAAAAAAGGAATATTTATTGTTGATTTAATGTCTATGATAGATACTATTTTGTATGATAAGAATAGATCAAAAGTTCAAATCATGATGCATTTATTGTATTTATGGCTTAGAGATTGTTTTTATTTCATTCAAAGTCCACTAGATCATAGTTTAATTGTGAATATCGACCAAACAGAAACGATACAGAAATTTGCACATGCATTTCCTGATGCAGATTATCCGGCAATGTTGCAAGAAATCGAAAATAGTATTAAAATGATAAAACGTAATGTGCATATGCAATTAGTATTAACTACATTATTGCTAAGTTGTAGACAGAACTTTTTATATAAGTCCTCACAGTTTTCTCATCATTCCATCCATTCAGGTTATACATACTGATGTCAATACTGGATAGATATATTATAAGACAATTTCTGGGTACTCTTATCTTCAGTATTGGGGCTTTAAGTATTATATTTTTAATAGTAAATGTACTTGAAAGCCTCGATAAATTTATTGATCAGAAAGTAGATATATCAATCATTTTTTCTTATTACATTCACTTTTTACCAGAAATCATCAAATTATTATTGCCAATTGCAATGTTAATGGCTGCACTGTTTTCTATAGGTAGGCTTTCTAATCAAAGCGAAATAACGGCAATGAAATCAGGTGGTATGAGTTTATATCGATTGATGCTTCCGCTGTTCATTATAAGTTTATGTATTACTGCTGGACATCTATATTTTAATGGATGGATAGTTCCAGAATCTAATAAAAAGAAATTGACAATTGAAAGACGTGATTTAAGAAAAGATACAGATCGAACATCAGTAAGCAATCTATTTCTTAGAGATTCCTCTTTAAGGAATATTGTTATGCAATATTATGATGGAATTACGAAGTCTGGATCTGGTATCTCAATCGAAGAATATACTTCAGAACACATACCCAGAATAAAAAGACGTATAGATGCTGAAACTATACAGTGGGATTCAACAAAGCACATTTGGGTTTTAGGAAATGCATTTGAAAGAGTATTAAAAAATGATTCAACTTTTAATTTTGTTTTTTCATCATATAAAAAAATGCAAGTAAAACTGACGCTTCATCATGCAGATATAATGCGATTACAACAGTCACCTTCTGAATTAAATTTTGACGAACAAAAATTATATATATCCTTGCTTGAAAAAGGTGGAAAAGATATTCGAATGCAATTAATAGACTATTATTCTCAATTTGCTTTTCCCTTTGCTAATGTAATAGTTATACTTTTTGCAATACCCTTTGCAGCAGTAAGAAAAAAATCAGGTTTGGCTATAGAAATTGCTACCGCTATGATTGTCTCTTTTGTCTATTTAGCGTGTACTAAAATTGGACAAAATATAGGATATTCAATGCAATTAGATCCAATCCTTGTAGGTTGGCTTCCAAATATTATCTTTATCATCATCGCTTTTCTAAATATCTTTAGAATGCGTACCTGATTCTATGTGCCTCGAATTCGTATTTTTGCCAGTGATTCATTTTTCGATTTAATTTCAGGTTTGTTCATGTCTTTATCTGTTTCGCCTTATTCTCCAAAACATACTTTAAGAATTATTACTGCTGCTTCATTATTCGATGGGCACGATGCAGCAATAAATATCATGCGCAGAATCATTCAAAGTTCTGGTGCAGAAGTTATTCATTTGGGCCATAATAGATCGGCAATGGAAGTTGTAGATTGCGCAATTCAAGAAGATGCTCAAGCAATAGCCATGACAAGTTATCAAGGTGGTCATGTTGAATATTTGATGTATATGTACGATTTATTGAAAGAAAAAAATGCTGGACACATAAAAATATTCGCTGGTGGTGGGGGAACAATATTACCATCAGAAATCAAATTACTTCATGAATATGGTATTTCAAGAGTATATTCACCAGATGATGGGCGTTCAATGGGGCTTCAAGGTATGATAAATAATCTGCTTGAAATCTCTGATTTTTCCACTCCAAATCAATTTGAAGGCGAACAGCTTTGGTCTGAAATAAAAAATAAAAATCCTCGAGCACTTGCACAAGGCATTTCACTAATAGAAAGAAATGGAATTTCTATTGATCAAATCACAGATAGATCACATCCATCTCTTAAACAGATTCCAGTTCTAGGTATTACTGGCACTGGAGGTGCAGGTAAATCCTCTTTAACTGATGAATTAATTTTAAGGTTTTTAGAAGACTTCCCAGATAAAACACTTGCTGTATTATCTGTAGATCCCTCTAAAAGAAAAACCGGAGGTGCTTTGCTTGGTGATAGAATTCGAATGAATTCAGTGAGCAATTCCAAAGTATTTATGCGCTCTTTTGCTACAAGACAAGCCAATATAGCCCTTAATCCAAATGTAAAACATGCTATCGATTTAATGAGATATGCAGAATTTGACTGTATTATTGTGGAAACAGCTGGAATTGGACAAAGTGACTCTGAAATAACTTCTGTTGCCGATATTGCTCTTTATGTTATGACCCCCGAATTTGGTGCTGCAAGTCAACTAGAAAAAATCGATATGATAGACTTTGCAGATATAATTGCGATTAATAAATTTGACAAAAGAGGGGCTTTAGATGCCTTAAGAGATGTCAAAAAACAATTCCAGAGATCTCATAATTTATGGCATCTTAATCCTGAAGACATGCCTGTATATGGAACTATTGCTTCGCAATTCAATGATTCTGGAATTAATAATCTCTATTTTTCAATTTTATCATTGCTAGGTAGTAAAAAAGACATTCATTGGGATAGTTCTTTGCATAAAAAGCAATCAGCATTGCAAAAAAGATCTATCATTCCACCAGAAAGGACAAGATATCTAGCTGAGATAACCGAAGGAAGTAAGAGATATGAAAAAATGATAGCCGAACAAGCAGAGATTGCTAGATCTTTATTTCAAATTCAGGGTACTATGAACATTCTCAATAAAAAACAGTAAAAAAAAGGAGAAATAACTATTTCTCCTTTTTTTATGCGGCTGCTTTTAATAATGAATCCAAGGCTGTTTTTAATATTAACATCATGGTTCCCCTTGCCTCTTCACTAATAGAATCTTCTTCTGATTGGTCTTCGTCTTCATCTTCATCCAAAACTAAAGCTTCTGATATTGAAGCTAATACATGAGGCTGAGGATAATTAGCCAATAAATCTTCTACAACAGCTATACCATCACCTTCTGATTCTCCATCTAATTTTTCCATCAAAGTAATGTTCTTTTCTTCTAAGTCAATGATCATTTCTTCAGAAATCATAGATAGTTTTTTTGCTGAATGATCAACAATTTGCCACAATACAACACCGATATACAGCATTTGCTCTGCTTCAGTATCAGAAAATTCATCTGGAGCGCTCATAATATAGGTAAGCAATTCTGGCTGTTTTTCACTCATGGTATTTATCAAGCCCATTGCCTGCTCTTCTTCCATACTTCCTACTTTAGACCATATAGCATCAACTACTTCAGGTTCAATCATCTGCATATTATTTCCTCATTATATATGATATACCTTATATACATTATCTATAAGGCATGGTTAATTGTTCTAATTCTATCAAATTATTGAATGCATCTTCATTCGATTGACCACACATTGCTATTGATGGTTGCAAACTTAAACAAACCATAGGTCTATTTTCATTACCAAATAATGTACACTCATTGTTATCATTCAATTGAATACATCTAATGCCAGCTGGTTTCCCATTAGGCATACCTGGAATTGACGATGAAATTGAAATAACAATACAGCAGGCAGCACATCCTTTTCTGCATTCCATATATATATCAATGGTGTTTTACGAAATCTTCAATCTCTTGTATCCAAATATGTGCATGTGCATCACTTGGCATGCGAAGATCTGTTCTTGGTGATAAAGAAACAGATCCTATTTTAACACTATCTGGCATACAAGAACGCTTAAATTGTTGCGAAAAAAATCGTTTATAAAATATGATTAGCCATGTACATATTTCTTGTACAGAATACATATCTGCAAAAGTATATTGTGCAATTGTAATTATTTTTGTTGGAGAAAATCCAAATCGAAGCATATAGTATAAAAAGAAATCATGCAGAATATATGGTCCTATTACATCTTCAGTTTTTTGTACTATATCTCCATCACCATCACATGGTAAGAGCTCTGGAGAAACTGGTGTATGTACAATATCAAGTAGAATTTCTTTTAAAACCGCATTACTTTCTTTATGTGCATACCATTCTATAACACTTTTTACCAATGTTTTAGGAATTCCAGCATTGATTGCATACATGGACATATGATCTCCATTATATGTACACCAACCAAGCGCTAATTCACTCATATCACCTGTTCCAACTACAATAGCTTTATGCTGATGAGCAATATCCATTAATATTTGTGTTCTTTCTCTGGCTTGAGCATTTTCATATACAATAGATAGATCATCTGGTGAATGAGATATATCACTAAAATGTTGTAATACTGCTTGAGAGATAGGAATTGTTCTTAATGTTAATCCCAATGAATCAACTAATGTTATCGCATTATTTTTTGTTCGATTTGTTGTACCAAATCCAGGCATGGTAACAGCAATAATGGATTTCTTATCCAGTGATAATTTATCAAATGCTTTACAACATGCAAGTAAAGCAAGAGTAGAATCTAAACCACCAGACACACCAATAACTACAGAATTAAGTCCAATATGCTTTAAGCGTCCTGCTAATGCAGTGGATTGGATTTCTAAAATTTCAGAATAACGCTTATCAATATCTGAAGTGCGAACAGGAATAAATGGAAATTTATGTAATTGTCTGTGTAATGTATCTACTTCTGTATCTAAGAAAGCTGGTAATTCAATGTGTTGACATTCCTGATAATTTCCTTTGCCAAAGGTACTTGTTTTTACACGTTCATGCTGTAATAAGTCAATATCGATATCAGCTATAGCAATTTGAGAAGTAAATGTAAATCTCTCAGTTTCAAATAATATCTTTCCGTTCTCTGCAATTATTCCATGACCAGAAAACACAGTATCTGTTGTTGATTCACAGGCACCAGCAGAGGCATAACAATATGCTGTAATCGTTGATGCTGAATGAGCTGAAACGAGTGATCTTCTATAATCAGCTTTGCCTACGGTTTCATTACTAGCACTTAAATTTGCAATTAATACTGCTCCATTAGCAGCATAATTTGTACTTGGTGGATTAGCAGACCATACATCTTCACATATCTCAATTGCAAAAGAGATATTGCCTGCTTTAAATATATTACCTGCACCAAAACCAATGATGATCTCTTCATTATTAAGTGAAATCTCATTATCTGAATATGTAAGCTCTAAAGATGAAGCAAACCATCTTTCTTCATAGAATTCAGCATAATTTGGCAAATATGTTTTTGGCACAGCATAATGGATTGTTCCACCTTCTAAGATTACTCCACAATTATATAATTTGGAATTAAATCGTAAAGGTGCCCCAACAATTATATAAATACCACTTGGCACACATGAAGCTAATTCAATGAGTGCTTTTTCTGCAGCTTGTAAAAGACTTTTTTGAAAAAATAAATCCCCACATGTATATCCAGTTATAGATAATTCTGGAAATACTAAAAACTGAACTCCTTTTTCAATTGCTTCCTTAATTATCTGTTTATGTTGCTGAACATTATAAGGAATATCTGCAATACGTAGTATTGGTGATACAACTGCGGTTCTGATATATGACAATGATGATAATTTCATGTAATTTTTTTATTGATTTTTACTTTCATTTCTCTAATACATCATGAATCTTATACAATTTATGGTATTTGATGTATTCTCTTGTAAAAAACGAATCCATTCTTTGAATAAAGCTTGGTAAATAACTGATATTCTTGCATTTCTTTTTGATGCTTGATTTTGGCTACAACATACACATCTTTGTCTATAGAACCATTATATAGTGTATGTTCATCTATGCTCTTATTATGTTGATTCAAAGAATAGTTCAAGGATGGAAGTTTTTTACTATAAAACAAATGTGCATAACTCTTAAAATGATAAGGATATACATATATATCTTTACCTTCTAAACTTTGATAGAACTCTATTGCTGATCCTTGCGTATATGCTTCTATTTTGGGGGCAATTAAGGGAAGAAATAACCATAAAGTTGGAATTGTTGACAAAAACACGGTATAAATGCCCATTAGCATATGTCCTCTATGAATCATCATAATACTTACAAAACCACCAATCAAAAAAAGCAAGGGAATCAATAATTCATAGCCAAACCATTGAACTTGTGCTTCTACATTTGCTTTGACAAAAGGATCTTTTATTAAGTGAATAATAGAATGTTTGTATATGCCCAAAATGGGCACAGCTGCCAACAGAATAGTCCAAAACAGAATGCCAATTGCTAAAAATACTTTAATAATTGAAAAATTATTCGACGTTTTTAAAGAACTAGATATATATTCTGCTGCTAAATATGTTAAAGGAAAATAGCATAAAGATGAATAATGAATAATTTTTGTAGAAACTATTGAGAATAAAATAAGTACTACCCAAAACAACACTTTCATCAATAATTCAATGTGAGATGAAACCCGAAACTCTACAATTTTTCTGAATGCAAACATTGATGCAGGAAAACAACCAATAAGAAGGATTATACTATGATAATAGATTGGTCCACTATGTCCGGCATCTCCTGTTCTAAATAAGCGTACTTGATAGAGAACAAATTCTTGTAAAAACCATGTCCCATGTTGATATAATTCTACGCCAAACCACATTGATGCCACAAGCAGAGAAATAGCAATTGTTAGTAATGGGTATATTACTATAGACATTGATTGCCTGGATCTGAAGCTCTGAAGTACGATATAAAATAGATATACAAGAAGATAGATGAGAAGTGCTACAGGACCTTTAGTTAGTATTGCACAACCAATACTTATACCACCTACAACATATGCTAAAATTTGTTTTTTCTTAAAAAATGGAAGAAAAGGGAGAATTATCCCTAAAAAGATAAACAGATTAAACCAAGGATCTATAATGCCAGATTTAAAGTAAAAATGTGGCAAAAATGAACCAATAAAAGTTAGAAGCCAGAGCAATCCGAATTGTTTGTCTTTTAAAGAAGATCCGATTGAATACAAAAAAGGAAGGGTTATTAAACCACATATAGCATTAGGAAATCTTGCAGCATATTCAGAAATACCAAACACTTTCATAGACAGTACTTGCATCCACATAAAAAGCGGAGGTTTTTCCCAAAATGGTTTAAAATCAATTTGAACTTGAAGATAATTTCCAGTAATCAACATTTCTCTTGATGCTTCGGCAAAATTAATTTCGTCCCAATCAAAAAGCCTAACAGATCCCAAAAAAGGCATTAATACGAAACATGTAATTAAGCATATCGATAGTACTGGGTATTTTTTCACAAATTCTATCATGCTTTAATACCTAAGAGCTAGATTAAGATGTATACTATTTTGATAATGCATAATCACGGATTCTATTCCTTTTTCTAATGGAATGGTTGCACGCCATCCAAGGGATATTGCTTTGTCAACACATAACAATTTTTTTGGTGTTCCATCTGGTTTATTCTTATCAAACAGTATATGCCCTTTATAATCTACTTTATGAGCAATTAATTCAGCTAAATCTTTAATCGTACAATCTATACCTGTACCAATATTAATACAGATGCCAGCTTGTTCAGCATCTATATTATTCATAGAATACACTGCTGCATCTGCACAATCATCTGCATGTAAGAATTCTCTATAGGCATTACCACTTCCCCATAAACTAATACTGTTTTTTTGAATTCCCAGATTCGTTAAAAAGGTATCTATTTCATCATAATTCATATCATGTGGAATATCATTGCTTAACAATAAATCCTTTTTTACTGACGCATAGTCATTGTCTTGCAACATTTTTGCCAATATAAATTTTCTAATCAAAGCTGGTAATACATGTGAATTATGGAAACCAAATGAATCTTGATTACCATATAAATTAGTAGGCATTAAAGAGATGAAATTGCAATGATATTGTTTATGAAAAGATGTGCACAATGAAATTGCGGCAATTTTAGCAAGAGCATAAGGTTCATTAGTTGGCTCTAATGCTCCGGTTAACAAATACTCTTCTTTTATCGGTTGAGTACAATATTTAGGATAGATACAAGATGAACCTAAATTGACAAGCTTTGTGACTTTATATGTATATGATGCATTAATAATATTCAATGCAATGGCTAAATTATCGGATATGAAGTCTGCAGGATAATGTGCATTTGCATGTATGCCACCAACTTTAGCTGCAGCTAAAAACACATATTCTGGCTTTGTATCATGAAAAAAATTTGTGACTTCATGCTGATTTCTTAAATCTAGTTCTGAACTTGATTTTGTGATAATATGAGAAAATCCCTGTTTTTGCAGGGATTTCAAGATTGCACTTCCTACCAAGCCAGTATGCCCGGCTACATATATTCTTGCATCAGATTCCATATAATTTTATTGCTTTTTCAAAATTGTAAAAGACTGAAAAAATGTATTCACAAATGGAAGTTCAGTTTTACCTTTTAAAGTTGTTGTGTATAGAATTTGATAAATTCTTGGTGGATCATAAACATGGTCACAACGTAAATATATCATGGTATCTTTTGTAGCTTTTGCAGTAAAGTACATCGTTCTATTATGATATAATCCTTCTTTTAATACTTTAATTTTTCTTTGAATTGTTCCGTCCATATTCTTTACAAGTTGACTTTGCAATGTATCAAGAAATGCAGAGGGATTATTTGCCAATTCAATACTTGAAGCTCGAATATTATCATAAGAAATATCAAAATGTCCAATCATTGCAGAACCCTTATTACTATTTGCTGAATATGAATAGAATTGAGTCCCTCCAAACTTTGTCATGATACCAGTACTATCAATTTTGGGCTTAGGAAGGCTACCCGGGAATGCAATCGAGAAATCTTGTTGCATTCCAAATATTACATTGCTTTTAGCTTCAGTCTTTTGTTTCTTAGATCGTTTATTCTTTTTTTTGGCTTCGGCAATACCAAACAACATCAAACATATGAGTAAACAAGCACTTAGATTTTTTGATATATACATTATATTCAACTCTTATTAAATAACTAGAAAACCAAGAAATTACTATTTCACATTATGAGTTTAGTAATGTTTTAAGTAGTCAGAATTCGTGCCAACCTTTAGTTAATCTGTATGATTTTTTGAACTATGCTGGTGATGTTCTAAGGAATGTAATGCATAATTAGTAAGAGCAGTATATATGTTCAATATGTCAGACTTATACTCTAATACTGATATATGCTTATTAATTGTTTGCGTATCTCCTCTTTTTATAGGACCAGTTAGGGCTTCAATTGGAGGCTGATTGTTTTCTAAAGAATGCAAAGCATTTTGTAAAGCTGTTTTCATGATAAGTGGTAATAGTATTGAAGGATCTAAATCAGCTGTCTTGCAGAGATCTGAAGCTAATTGAGTTAATACAATTAGAAAATTAGACGAAATGACAGCAGCAATATGATACACTGTTTTATCACGAAGCATTTTTTGTGATAATACAATCGGAATTCCTTCAACTTTTTCAATAAATCTAATACATAATGATTGATATTCTTCATCGGCATCTATAGACCAAGGAATTCCCTGTAGACTAACAGGGCCTAAAAATGTTTGGAATGGATGAATAGCAGCAATGCGAGCACCTTTGTCTTTACACGATTGTAATACGTCTTTACCTAAAGCACCAGAGCAATGTATAATCAATGTTTCTGAATTCTGATTCAGTTGCTTAGAAAGCTGCAGACTACATATTTCAATCTCATCATCTGGAACTGCAAGTATGATGATATGTGGAATATCTTCTATCTGTTGAATTGAATCCAAAATGGTTGCGGACAGATTACTTGTATTTTTTGTTGCATTATTTTTTATAACGATCCAAGCAAGCTCAGATACACTGCTAAAATAATGTGCTACAACACTCCCAAGCTTTCCATAGCCTATAATTCCAACCGTGTATGGAGAATGTGTCAGCATTTGATTATTAGTATTCATATCACTCTATACATATTCAATCATAAAGGCAATAATTCAAAACCATCTTTAGAATCTTTACTCGTAAATCCATTCTGCAAAAGTACATCTCTTAATTCATCAGCTTTTTGAAATTCACGATTTTTTTTCGCTTCCCAGCGTTGTCTTCCTATTTCAAGAACATATTCAGGAATTGCTAATTCAACTTTTTCTTTGGGTGATATTTTCCATACATCAAATAATTGATTCAGCATATCAAAAATTGTAAGTACATTATTTTTTTGGATATTACTTAATGTATTAGCTGGATAAGATTTCATAAAAGTGAATACAATTTCAATTGCTTTTGGAGTGTGTAAGTCATCAGCAATAGATTCTTTTAAGTCGGATTCAAATGTATCAATAATAGCTATTTCATGAAAATCATTGCCAGATAATTCAAAGCATTCATGGATATATTCTTGAATTCTCAATCGTGCTTTTTTTGCAGACTCAATACCAAAAAAAGTAAAATTATGAACAGACGCATAATGGGTACTCAGCAAAGAAAATCGTATATCCAATGGATCTAATCCTTTGTGAAGTAAGTCTTTAAGAGTATAAAAATTACCCAAAGACTTACTCATTTTCTTGCCTTCTACTTCTAAAAATTCATTGTAGCAAAAGAATGTAGATGTATCTACGCCATATCCAGCTTTGCTTTGTGCAATTTCATCTTCATGATGAGGAAATCGTAAATCTACTGCACCAGTATGAATATCAAAAGGCAAACCCAAAATATGATTTCCCATAGCCGAGCATTCTATATGCCAACCAGGCCTACCGGGAAGATATTGATTATCTAAAGTAAAATCCCAAAAAGGTTCATCATCTTTTTTGGCTTTCCATAGCACAAAATCACTTGCCTGTTCTTTGGCATACTCATCACTATCTATTCTAGAACCACTAATAATATTGTCAAAATCAATGGCAAATAATTTTCCATATTTTTCTTTTGAAACCCAAAGTCCAACATTAAAATAAATACTTCCATTAGAAATATATGCATATCCATTCTTATATATATTCTCAATTAAATCAAGCATTTGAGGAATATAATCAGTAGCATAAGGCATAGCAAAAAAGTGTTCTTTTTTAATACCTAAAACAGAAATATCTTGCAAAAATTCTTGAGCATAGAAAGAAGTTAATTTTTTTAAATTTTCTTTTGGATCATTTGTTTGCTTGCCAAATTCTACTTTCCATTCTGGACTATTCAATGCGCTATCGCGAATAGTTTTATCATCTATATCAGTAATATTCATTACCCATTTCACAGAGTAACCACCTATAATTCTCATTGCCCTATGCAAGAAATCTGCAAACAAAAAAGCTCTATGATTACCTATATGAGCATAATTGTAAACAGTTGGGCCACAAGAATATATGCGAACTTCTCCAGGATTTATGGGAGTAAACTGCTCTACAGTTTTAGATAATGTATTATATAATTTCATAAAGTATTAGGTACAAATAAGGCCGGTAAAACCGGCCTTATAAAGTAGTTTATTAAGGAACAATTCTATATATCATTCTTGGGAATGGTATTACTTCTCGAATATGCTCGGCACCAGATATCCATTTTACTGTTCTTTCTACACCTAGGCCAAAACCTGAATGAGGTACAGATCCATATTTTCTTAGATCCAAAAACCATTGGAATGCATCTACAGGAAGATTTTCATGTTGTATTCTGGCTAATAATTCTTCATAATTATCTTCTCTTTGGCTACCACCAATAATTTCTCCTGCACCTTCTGGAGCCAACATATCCATAGCCAAAGCAACTTTTTGATTATCCGGATCTCTTTTCATGTAAAAAGCTTTTACTTCTGTAGGATATCGATGGATAATACAAGGTTTATCAAATTGTTGCATAATGGCTTCTTCTTGAGGAGCGCCAAAATCATCACCCCAAGGGAAATCTATCTGTATTTCAGAACCATCAGCTTGTTTTTTATTCAATCTTACATTGTTTTTATTTAGCCAATCTACAGCTTCAGTATAGCTCATTCTGTAAAAAGGGCGGCGTACAGCTTCTAATTTAGATATATCTCTGCCCATTGCTGCAAGCTCTTTAGGACATGTTTTCAAGACATATTGGACGATATATTCAACCAAATCTTCGGCTACATCCATATCATCATTTAAGTCGAAATAGGCCATTTCGGGTTCAACCATCCAAAATTCAGTAAGATGTCTTCTTGTTTTGGATTTTTCAGCTCGGAATGTTGGGCCAAATGTATACACCTTCCCTAATGCCATCGCACTTGCTTCTGCATAAAGCTGACCAGATTGAGATAAATAAGCTGTACCCAAATCAAAATATTCAGTCTCGAATAATGTAGATGTACCCTCGCATGCACTTGGAGTTAAAATAGGCGAATCCATCAATCTAAATCCATTACCATCAAAAAAATCTCTAATTGCTTTAACAACAGAAGATCTAATCCGCATAATTGCATGTTGCCTAGTGCTACGCAACCAAAGATGACGATGCTCCATGAGGAATTCAGTGCCATGTTCTTTAGGTGAAATAGGATAATCTTTTGATATCTGCCAGATATTGATATTCGTAATATCTAATTCAACACCACTTGGAGCACGGCTTTCCGAGCGAACAGTACCAGTTATAGAAACAGAGCTTTCTTGGGTTAAAGAATGTGCTTTTTCAAATAATTCATCACCAATAGAAGGCCTAAATGCAACACATTGAACAATGCCCGATCCATCACGCAATTTGATAAAACATAATTTGCCTTTATCAGTTTTATCAGAAACCCAACCATTTAAGGTAACTTCTTGCCCAATTAAGTCTGGTAATTGTTCGATTGTCTTATAAGAATGATAGCGAGACATATGTATCCAATTGATTTATATAGTACTTATAAAAGTGTATTGACTGTGTTCATAATCAACAAATAGCCTACTTTAAGACTAATTCTTTCACAAATCAACGAAAAAAAAGCGAATTATTTGAATAATGAAGTAATTATGATTGGAAATTGTGTTGGATGAAGAAAACAGATACTGAGCACAATGAGTACACGATTAGAATATGACAACAGATTTTGATGTAAAAACAGATATATTTTCAACAAATCTATCAGTAAACTGTATAGATTTTTAAAAAGAATTGACACTTCTCAATAATTCCCTTTTATCACATTCTCAAAAGTTTGTATTTTGCGTATCCGTGAAGCTAAGTAATAGAAATTTAGATGATTTCTGATGAGTATAATTGCTATCTCCACCTTTTTCAATAAGTTATTGAAATCGAATCCTTTTCAAGATGAAAATGTTCACCGGAGCATATTTCTATGCCTCAGATAATAATTGACGGACAAAGAGTTGAAGCTGCAGCAGGTTCTACTATCATTGAAGCTGCAATGGAAATTGAAAAGACACTTCCACATTTTTGTTGGCATCCAGGCTTAAGCGTATCTGGTAATTGCCGTATGTGTTTGGTAAATGTTGGATTCCCAAAAAAAGGAGCAGATGGTGCTCCTGAATTTGATGAATCTGGCAATGTTATTGTTATGTGGGGTCCTAAATTGGCTATAGGTTGCGCAACTCCTGTAGCCGATGGTATGATTATAGACACACAAGGACAAAGAACTGAACATGCACAGCATGCTATTATGGAATTTTTGCTTATAAATCACCCTTTGGATTGTCCTATTTGTGATGAAGCTGGCCAATGTAAATTGCAGGAATATGCTTTCAATCATTCTAATGGCAAAAGCAGATTTATAGAACAAAAAAATCACAAAGATAAAAGAGTAAAGCTTGGGCCGCGTGTATTATTTGATGCCGAGCGTTGTATATCTTGTTCAAGATGTATACGTTTTGCAGATGAAATTGCAAAGCAACCAGCATTAACTTTTGTACAACGTGGAGACCATGTAACAATTCAAACATTTCCTGGGATGGAGTTTGACAGTCCATATTCCATGAATGTAATTGATATATGCCCTGTTGGCGCTCTTACAAGTATGGATTTCCGATTTAATGCCAGAGTTTGGGAAATGAGTTTCACAAATTCTATTTGCCCAGGTTGCTCACGTGGATGTAATACTAAACTTGGTGTCCGTAATAATGAAATTTTAAGAATAGAGCCACGCACAAATATGCATGTAAATGAATATTGGATGTGTGATGCTGGTAGACTTGAACAATATTCTTTTGTGAATGACAATAGAATTTCAGAGCCACATATCAAGGGTAAACATACTGATTGGGAATCTGCACTTATAGCAGTACATGAAGTACTACAAGCGTATAATTCTTCTCAGATTATGATCATTGGTTCGGCTTATGGAACAAATGAAGATATATATGCAACCATTCGATTTGCTAAAGAAATAGTAAAGACGACACATATAGATTTCTTAGAACATCGTGACCCAGCGTTTTCTGATGAAATGTTAAAGATGACAGATAGAACTCCTAATCATAATGGAGCTATTGCACTTGGATTATTTACCAATCAACATGAATCACAGGCTGAAATCATTGCCCAGAAAATAGCTAAACATTCTATTAAAGTGATTATTACAATTGGAGAAAATATTGCTTCTCATCCTGCATTTTCGAGTGTTTTAAATGATGTTGAGCATATAATTTTTCTAGCATCTAATGATAATGAAACGAATAAGATTGCATCCATCGTATTACCATCTTCTACATATGCAGAGGTTTATGGTACATTTACTAATGAAGCACATCGAGTTCAATTAATAGAACCTGCAATTGCAACCAAAGAGAATGAACGATTCATGGGCTTAAAGATGAGCCGATGGGACAAATTAGGTGCATATAATGACCGTTGGTCTCAAGGTGAAAAAAGGAATTCACGTCCAGTTTGGAACATATTATCAGCAATAGCATTACAATATGGACAACATTGGAATTATACTTCCGCAGAAGATGTATTTGAATCAGTTGTATCAACATATACATTGTTTCATGGTATGTCCTATGTATTATTAGAAGAATATCAAGGATTGTTATTAGGTAATGCAAAAAAACCTGAATCCAAAAAAGTGGTATATGAGTCACATCTTTTAAAACCACAGATATAATTATTTAACAGCTAATTGAATACAGGTAATAGATGGATGCGATTCCTGCCGGCGCTCTTATATTGGGAGTAAAATTATTTTTAGTAGTTAATGTACTATTAATAATTGCTGCTTATTTGGTGTATTTTGAACGTAAGATTTCAGCTTGGATGCAAAGCAGAGTTGGCCCGAATAGAGTTGGACCACTAGGATTATTTCAATCATTTGCTGATGTTTTTAAACTGTATACGAAAGAGGATATTGTTCCGGCATTAGTAGACAAAAAATATCATATGATTGCACCAGTAATTTCAATTGGTATTTCTATGGCTACTTATGCAGTTATACCATTTGGAGAATATTATGTAGATGGAGTTAATCTTATGGCAGTTGCTCCTGGCATTAGTATTGGACTACTCTATTTATTGGCTATGTCATCGGTTGGAGTATATGGAATAACATTAGCTGGATGGTCTTCTAATAATAAATATTCGCTATTAGGTGGATTAAGATCTGCTGCCCAAATGATTTCATATGAATTATCAATGGGCCTTGCTTTAATTGGTGCATTAATGATATCTGGGTCTTTAGATTTATTAGAAATTGTTAAGTCTCAAAGCGGTGGAAAATGGAATTTATTTTTCCAACCTATAGGTTTTATCATCTTTTTAGTAGCTGCATTTGCAGAAACTAATAGAGCCCCCTTTGATTTACCTGAAGCCGAACCAGAATTAGTTGGTGGATATCATACAGAATATAGTGGAATGAAATTTGGATTATTCTATTTAGCAGAATATATCAATATGCTTACAGCATCATGTATGGTAACTGTTATTTATCTAGGAGGTTGGGATATTCCATTTTTATATGAAAATTTAGCTAAGGCTGGAATATCACAAGGTAATCCATTATTAGCACTTATTCAGTTTGGAGTATTTTTTGGTAAATTAATTCCATTACTCTTTTTCTTTATTTGGGTACGTTGGTCATTACCACGTTTCCGCTATGATCAATTAATGGATTTAGGATGGAAAGTAATGCTTCCACTTGCATTAGCGAATATTCTTTTAACAGGAATCGTAATGACGATTCTTCAATATTTCGGCATATTGTAATTAACAGAGTATACAAAGCAGATTTTTAGAGAATAATACATGAACATAAAAAAGAACACCGAATTAGAAAGAATGTCATTCTGGGAAAAAATTTATCTTCCTGAAATAGCAAGAGGTCTTTCTTTAACATTCAAACAGATGTTTGAACCAACATTTACCAGACAATACCCTGAAGAGCGTTGGATACCAACAGGCTCTTATCGTGGACGCCCGGTTTTGGTATTAGAAGAAGATGGAGAACGTTGTGTAGCATGTGGTTTATGTTCTAGGGTTTGCCCAGCCCTTGCTATTGAAGTTCAGGCTGGAGAAACAGATAACGTTAAAGAGCGTTATCCAGCAAAATTTGAAATCAATATGTTACGATGTATCTATTGTGGCTTTTGCGAGGAAGTGTGTCCGGAAGAAGCAATAATTATGAGTAAAGATTATGAATTAGTTTTTACAAGTCAAGAAGAAGCTATTTTGGGAAAAGATAAGTTACTAATACCAATTGCTCAACTTCAAGATAGATTAGAATTTTTACGTCAGTACAAATAAAAAATGTTTTTGAAATATGTTAAAGCAAGTTCACATGAAATATGTGGCTTGCTTTTTTATTAAGTATATCAATCTACTTGTAAGAACATAGCATTTACATATACCTATCACATTGATTTTCATACAAAGATGATACATTATGGATGACGATTTATTTATTTTTTCTCATGATCATTTGATGCAACAGGTTGCTGATTCTTTATTAGAACTTGGCTATCACAAAGTACGATTTTATATCGAAGCTCCTGGTATTCCATCAAAACATAAAACTGAACACATTGAAGACTTTTATCTATCTCCATCTGGTGGCACCCTAAGAGATAGTTCTATGAATATAGTAATCTATAGCGCAAAGTATGATAAATACAAAGGCTATGGCAAGATGTCTAATTGAATGTATTTTTTTCACAATTTTATAAAAAGTATGATAAAAGCAATTGCTTTTCTACAATCAGCATTATGTATTTCAATAATGCTTTTAAGCGGATTTAATACTATAGCTCAGATAAATCCCATCAAGTTTGAAGAATATGATTTACCAAATGGTTTGCATGTAATCTTACATAAAGATCAATCTGCGCCTAATGTAGCTGTAGTGGTACATTACAGAGTTGGAGCCCGCGACGAAGATCCAGCCAGAACTGGATTTGCTCACTTTTTTGAACATTTAATGTTCGAAGCAACAGATTCTTATCAAAGAGCTTCTTTGGATAAATATATTCAAAGCGCAGGTGGAGAGCTTAATGCTTATACCTCATTCGATGAAACAGTCTATCATTTTGAAGTTCCATCTAATGAGATTCGATTACCACTATGGATTGAAGCATCTAGAATGAGAACTCTTCATGTTGACACGATAGGAGTTGAGACACAAAGAGGAGTTGTAAAAGAAGAAAGAAAAGGCAGATATGATAATAGCCCTTATGGAAATTGGTTTGAACTCATGTTTAAAAACTTGTTTTCAAGCGGAATGTATAGTTGGACACCAATTGGCTCGGCTCAACATATTGATATTGCTACTATCGATGAATTCAAACAATTCTATAATAATTTTTATCAGCCAAATAATGCAACCTTGGTTATTTCGGGTGATATTGAAGCTAAACAAGTAAAAGGATTTGTTCAAGAATATTTTGGTAAACTTCCTAAGGGAAATCAACCAGTACGTTCTAATGTAGCTTTAAAAGATTCACCGGCAAAATTGTATACAGAAACAGTTGAAGATAATAAAGCTCAATTACCTGGTGTTTTTATTGGCTATAGAGGTGCTAAAATTGGTGAAAAAGATGCTTATGCTTTATCGATGTTGATGGATATTGTAAATGCTGGCGAAAGTTCACGATTATATCAAAGGCTAGTAGATAAAGATCAAATAGCAGTTCAGGCAAGTGGTGGATTTCAAAGCCTTCAGAATGCAGGAATGATCTATTTAGTTGGTATCGTTGCTCCTGGTAAATCAGTTGATGATGTCAAGAAAGCTGTAGATGAAGAAGTGGAAAAAGTGATTAAAGACGGTGTTACCGATGCTGAATTTATCAAAGCAAAAAATATTGCCGAGGTACGATTTATCGAAGGTAAGAAAAATGCCCTAGAGAAAGCTAGATCATTAGCCAAGTATCATACGTATTTTGGTAAAGCAAGTATGATAAACACCGAGATCAAAGATTTTATGTCAATTACCAAAGATGATCTAAAGCGTGTAGCTCAAAAGTATCTTAATCAGAATCAAAGAGCAATTTTGACATATATGCCAAAGCAAACTAAGTAATCACTACATTTTAGAACAATTCAATAGTAACTATGAAAACCCTTTCAATTATATGTACATTATTCTTTGCCAGCATGAATATATATGCTCAAGGAATACAACTTGGGTCTAAACCCGACCCATTACCAGCAAAAGCATTTGTGTTCCCTACATATTCTGAAATCTATTTATCAAATGGTTTAAAAGTATATGTTATCGAAGATCATGAACAACCAACAGTTACAATGCGCCTTCAGATAAAAGGTGGCGAAATCTCCGAAAAAATTGCTGGAACTGCATCACTAACTTCAGATATGTTTTCTAAAGGGGCTGGAAAAAGAGATGCCTTAACTATTGCTCAGGATCTTGACGGAATTGGTGCTAGCATAACTGCCTCTAGTATGGGAGATTTAACCTATATCAATGCCGAATGTATCATAAAACATTTGCCAACTGTATTAGGCATTTATTCAGATATTATCAAAAACCCACTTTTTCCTCAAGATGAATTTGAAAAAGTAAAGACACAAAAATTATCAGAAGTTAAATTAGAAAAAGCTCGTCCAGCTACATTACTTCAAGCCTTGGCAAGAAAAGTAAGTTATGGACAAGATCATCCAAGTGCTCGATATAAAACAGAAGCAACGTATAAAGCCATCAATCTTGAAGCAATAAAAGAATTCTATTCTCTGTATTTCCGTCCAAATAATGCAACAATGGCAGTAGTTGGTGATGTAAAACCTGCTGAAATCAAGTCAATGCTAGAAAAAGTATTATCAGATTGGAAATCCGGTGATGTAAATGCAATTGAAATTCCAAAAGCTAAACCGATGCCCCAAGGCGTGTATTTTATTGCAAGGCCAGGATCTGTACAATCTGCAACCGCTTTAACTTCTGCAGCTGTAGCACAAAGCCATCCAGATTATGAACCATTACGTTTAGCATCAAATATTATGGGTGCTGGATTTGCAGGCAGGCTTTTTAAAACACTGAGAGAAACATATTCTTATACTTATACACCATATGCAATGATAAGTTCTGCAAAAGAAGCAAATCGATTTACATGTGGTGCTGATGTTCGCAATCCGGTAACTGATTCTGCAATTACCGTAATGCAAAATGAAATGCGCAAATTATCAACAGAACCAAGTAAACTAGAAGAAATTGAATTAATAAAAAGATATGTTGTCGGACAACATAAAATGAATTTTGAAAATTCAGATTATTTAGCAAATCTATTATTGATTTCAGATTATAATAATCAACCAATTAGCAAAGTAAAAGAATTCCCCGAAAGATTTTCTGCAATTAATGCAAATCAAGTGATGAATGCTGTTGCAAAGCATATCAGTAAAACATCTGTGATAGTTGTAGGAAGCCCTGATGTCCTCGAAAAGCTTCGTCAATTTGGAACTGTTTATGAATATACTTCAGATTTAGAGCCCAAAAAAGAGGAATCCAAAAAAGTTTCATTGACTGCTGAACAATTAATGGAAAATCATAAGAAAGCACTTGGTGGAATAGATAAGATTAGCACAATTACTTCTGTTATAGCTAATGCTAAAGCTGCATTTGATATGGGTGGACAACAAATGTCTGGAACAATGACAAGAAAACAAAAGGCTCCAGGCAAAGAAATTTCTACAGTTGATATGCAAATGTTTAAGCAAACGATGATTACAGATGGAACTTCTGCATGGATTGTAATGAATGGACAATCCAAAGAAATTACAGATGATAAGAAGCAAGGCCGTATTCTAGATGCACATATTATGAAAACTGCTAGATTACTTGAATTAGGCTATAAGATTGAGCTTAAAGGACAAGAAGGTAATTCTATTATTGCAGAATCAACCGATCCATCTGGCGAAAAGGAAACCATGTATTTTGATGCAAATACTTTTTTGATAAAGAGTATCTCTGGAACTAAAGATGCTGGCCCACAAGGTAAAGTAGAGGTTAATCAGTATTATTCTGGATATCAAGATTTTGGTGGGGTTAAAATGCCTACAAAAGTAGTTATTGAACAAGGACCTGTTGTTATAACAATGGATGATTTTTCATATCAAATAAATACTGAAATCAACGATTCAGAGTTTAAACCTGAATAAATTCATAATCTGAAATTGGATAAAAGGTAGGTTATGCTTGCCTTTTATCCAAACAGATCTTTCATTTCTTGCAGATATTTTCTATTAGTTAAATCATAATGTATCGGGGTGATTGATACATATCCATTCCTTACTGCACCATCATCAGTTTCGATATCATCGGCTTCAGGGGCAATAAAAGTGCCTACAATCCAATAGTAGTCTCTGCCCATTGGGTCTTTTCTCGTATCATAACTATCATTCCAATAAGAATTACTTAGTCTAGTAATTTTTATCCCTTTTATTTCATCTGCAGATAAAGTTGGAATATTTACATTTAAGACAGTGTCTTTTGGTACATTCATATGTAAAAGCTTTTCTGCTATTAAAGCAGCATAATCTGCAGCTACGCTCATATCTGAAGCTAGATCAAATGAAGTTAAGGATACAGCCATAGATGGAATGCCTATCATCATTGCTTCGGTTGCTGCTGAAACTGTACCTGAATACATTACATTAACAGATGTATTTGAGCCATGATTAATTCCAGAAACAACGATATCTGGAGTATAATCAAGTAAAGTTGAGACACCTAATTTAACGCAATCAGCAGGGGTTCCATTAACTGCATAACCAAACATATCACCATCTCTGTGGAATGGTACAGCCCTTAAAGGAGCACTTACAGTTAAGGCATGCCCTACAGCACTTTGCTGTCTATCCGGAGCAATGACAATCACATTACCAATTCTTTTTAATGCATGTGCAAGTGCAGCGATACCAGGAGAGTCAATACCATCATCATTTGTAATAAGAATATTCATATTATTTTTTGTATTCGGCTAATGAGCGAAATAAATCTTTTTCTTGTTCAGATAAATGTTGTGGAAGAATGATTTGTAATGATAGAATCAAATCACCAAAAGAATTTTCTGAACCATGAACGGGCATTCCCAGATTTTTTAGGCGCAATTTACTTCCTTGCTGAGACTCATACGGTATTTTTACTGATACTGTTCCTTTTAATGTTTGAACATTCACTTCCCCACCAAGAATTGCTGTGTATAAATCTACAGAAATATTTGCCTCTAGATTAGTATCATTGATAGTAAATCGTTCATCTTGTTTTATAAAAACTGTTACATGCAGATCAGATCCTTGTTTTGATGGAATATTAAGTTTTTGTCCATGCTTAATACCTGGCTTTAATTTAACTTCTCTATTCATTCCTTGAGTATTTACATTCAAGGAGCATCCTTTATAAGCTTGTTCTAAAGTAATTGATACTTCTGCAGTTGTAATATTTTTGCGTGCTTTTGGTGCAGTGCCAGTTGTTTTTTTCTTAGTAGAATTAGCATTAAAAATGGACTCAAAAAAATCAGAGAATCCGCCTTGAGAGCCACCAAACATCGATGAAAAATCTTGTTGAGCCCCATTGCCTTGTCTTGATTGTTGTTGCCAAGCCTGCCAATTAAAATCTTGAGGATTTGTACCGGGATTTTGTCTGTAGCTATTCCAACTAGAACCAAGTTTATCATACTTTGCCCTATTTTGAGGATCACTCAATACTTGATTAGCTTCGTTAATTTCTTTAAACTTTGCTTCTGCAGATGCAACTCCTGGATTTTTATCTGGATGATACTGCTGAGCAAGCTTTCTATATGCTTTTTTAATTTCATCCTGACTAGCAGTTTTTTGTAATCCTAGGATTGAATAATAATCTTTGAAGTCCATAATAAATATTTCGAAGCGGTTATAATAGATTAAGCTCTTTTGCATTGCATGAACGAGGTCTTGATGTTTTTGTTGTAATCAACCAATTTTAAGGTATATTTTGATTGGTTTATTCATAAAAATTATCGTATTTAACAAGGATCATCGCAAAATTACTTACTGTCAAATGTACTTATACAATAAATCCCATTGAAGACCACTATACATATCTTTATCTGTTTGATTGCAGTAATGCTTAGCAATGTGTTTAGTGCACATAGTAATGATAGATATAATGAAATACAATCTAAACAATCTGGTTTGGGAGGAAGGTATTTCTTATTGGGTTTTATGCAAAATGAAATCTATTTAGCTCCTGGTGGCGTAGCACTTAACTTATTTATTTCTTCACATAAAAATGCTACCGTATCTATTGCTTCTCCTTATGGCACTGCCAGAACAACAATCAAAATTCCTGCAGATTCAGTTATACAATTTCCATTGTATTTTCCATCAATAGAAATGATTAGATCTGAAATTGCATTAAGGCAGGCAGTTGAGATAATTTCTGATGAGCCAATCACAGTAAGCGGATTAAGTAGTCAATCTTTAACAACAGATGGATATTCAGCAATACCTGTTCATAAATGGGGCCTTGAATATATAGTGCATTCTTGGCCGAATGATATCTATATGACCCCTCATCCTATTGATGCTAAAGTTCCCAGAACAAGTGAATTCATGATTATAGCATCAGAAGATCAAACTACAATAGAATTTGCTCCAAAATCTGCTACTTGGAATGGTATTGGAAAAGATATCTCTACGTATATTCTTCTTAATAAAGGAGATTGCTACTTAGTAAAATCTGATACACTTCCTAAAGGACAAGGAGATTTAAGCGGTACAATTATTCGTTCAGACAAGCCAATAGGAGTTTTTGGCGGACATGTAAGAACAGCAATACCTATAGGATTAAATGATTTTGACAGCAAAAATCATTTAATAGAAATGCTCCAACCTACATCAATATGGGGTAAGCAATACCCTACGATGCCATTTAAAAATGGTAGCAATGGAGACTTTTTCAGAATTATGTGCCTACAATCTAATACCACTGTGCAAGCGAAAGGCTCTGGTGGTACTAATTCGTATACGCTAAATAATCCTGGAAATTTTACTACACTCAATTTTATCAGAGAACCTTTATTAATCCAAGCTGATAAACCAATCAGCGTGGCTCAATATATGAGTACAAGCTATTCATCAGACCCAAATTCCCAAACATATGACCCATGCATGATTATCTTGCCTTCGTTAGAATCATTTGTCAAAGAGGCACTTTTCCATGTGATGTATAATCCTCCTACAAATCCAAATCAATTTAATAGACATTTTATCAATGTAATTTGTAGCGAAGATGCCGTTGATTATATCATGTTAGACAACAATTATATTAACTCCATAACTACTGAATTAAAACAACAAAGAATTTCTGGTACTACCCTATTTTATGTAGCTTTACCTGTTTCACCCGGAACTCACAAACTATCTTCTAGTGAAGGTAATTTTGCTTGTTCTCTTTATGGTCTGGGTTCTGATGATGCCTACGGATATCCTTTGGGATTTGCATTGTCAAAAGGGATTGACACATTATCTCCACGAATTAACATAAAAGAAGAATGTGGCAAATTACAAGGTGAAATAGAAGAAGTATTACTTAACGATTATTCTGGATTATATGATATCAATATCATTGAAGATAGCACATATAATTATAATTGGAATATTTCTCGAATTTTTGACAATTCTATGTCAGGTAGTTTTACAGCGAACCCAATTGATGCCAAAAGAAATGCAAAAATTACATTAGAAGCTATAGATAATGCTGGGAATAAAATGATATATGTTCATACATATTCTGCCTTATCTCTTATTATGTCTGATACCATTCAGTTCAAAGAAATAGCAAGTGGCGATTCTATTTGTATTGATTATACAATTAAAAATTTTGGATTAGATACTGTATGTTTTCTTCAAGCTTCAATGATGGGAGACAACAGATTATCATTTGCAGAAAAAGGATTACCTCTTTTTGATGAATGTATTGCTCCAGGTAATACCAGGACAATCACTATATGTTTCAAAGCAAATCCTGATACATCTGATGTATCAGCTTTTCTCTATCTAGAGACACAATGTAAAACCATGATTACTATTCCAATTAAGGGATCGATATATAAACAATCTCTCTTGATTGAAGGACATGATTTTGGGAAAGTAAGTGTTAAAGATAGTAGTAGAAAAGGTAATATTACAATTATAAATACAGGTAAAAAATCTGTACAACTGTTACAATTGAATTATACACAAAAATATAACGGTACATTTGTAATAGATACATCTACTATATTTCCTTATTCTCTTACTCCTAACGATTCACTGATATTACCATGTCATTTTTATCCTTCAGATACAGTTAACTATCAGGAAAGTGTTACCGTAATCAACACTCAGAATATAGATAATCAAGCATTTGTCCTCGGTAAAGGAATTACACCACGTATAACAGGGATAATCTACGATTGGAATAAGAAAAGAACTCAAACAGTGCATAATACCAGTATGTCTATATATAATACAGGATCAGATACAGCAATTATATCTATAGACAGCTCCGGATTTGATCAAAATATTTTTCACGTTGAATTACCTAATAATGTACCATCTATTAATGTAAATCCATATGACTCTATATTAATTTCTTTAGCATTTATTCCACTAGATACTATTGCTTATTCGGGCTTTGGAGCTATACAGTTTACTAATGGATTTGTTACAGGGAAACAAACGATTGAATTACATGGAATAGGTACACAACCTTTTATACGTGTATATGATACATATCTAGGCACAATAGTAGAAGGTCAAACTAAAGATTCAAATTGTGTTTTGTTTAAAACATATGGTAATGAATCACTTTCTGTCGATTCAATCATAATAGTAAGCGGAGATATTTCTTCTTTTAGTATCGACCCAACATATTTAAAAAATCAGATAATTAATTATGGGACAGCATATTCTATTCCGATAGCATTTAATCCAAAAAGAATTGGTAAACATAGCGTCAAACTAGCAATCTATCATGATGCCCTGCCAGCTTATAAGAAAACTATGAGCATAGTAGAGATTTGGGGTAATGCTGTATCAATAGACACCATAAAAGTAGATATATCCAATACTGGTTCAGTAAGAACAAGAGTGTGCACAGAAAGAGTTATTGGCATAACCATCATGAATAAAGGCAATCGTGATGTTTATGTAAAAAGTATAGATTTTCAATCATTAAAAGATAGTATTTCTGTAATTAAAAGAGTTAATCAGCAATTCCCATTAACTATTCCAGCCAACAATGGATTTTTAACCTATTTTTTCAATGTTACTTTTACTAAAATTGGAAGTGATATCATTCAGTTTACAGCTATTGTCAATGATTCAATGCAGCTTAAAACAAATGTTTCTTTACTATCTATAGAAAATAAGATTTCATTTACTAATAAGTCAATTCAGCCTATATCGTATTTTCCTGGCGAGCAGATGAAACTAAGCATCACTGGATCTTATGATGCCCCCGTAACTTCATCTGTACAATTTAAGCCCAAATTACTCCTTGAATATCCAGCGAAAGCTGTAACATGTATCAATAAATCTTCAATTTTATACTTCAATGGTATTTCAGGAGAAATAAAATTACCTGCTGACATTATTCCTGTAAGTCAATCAACAGTATTAATAGAATCAGGTACAGAGTTAATTTTAGATGGAAGCGGCACTTGGCATACCGAATTAGACTTTGATACATATTTAACTGACAGTGTAGGAACGATATCAATTCGTTTAATCAATCCTAGTAATGACTGTTTTACTGTTGATACTACTTCTTATCCAATAATGATGGAAAAAGTATGTGCTTATGATATGAGAATAATAGGAGCAGCAAATTCAGGTTTTGGATTATTAGGTGTTGGACCACATCCATTAGATTATAATTCTACTGTTTCTTTCCTGTTATCAAAAGAATGTGAATATTCCATTCAATTATTAGACATATTAGGTAATGAAAAAATGCATTATTCTGCTAAAGGGAGCAAAGGGTTACATCAAGTACAAATTGATAAATCATCATTGTTGCCCGGAAGTTATATTATTATATTTCAAGCACTTGGAAAATCTTTCACACAATCTTTAATTAATTTTGATTGATTTCATTACAATCATATTTGATATGTTGAAAGAAAAGTTTTCCCGATATGCATTTTATTCTTGTCTAATGGAAAAACTTCTATTAAATTGAACTAAGGTTGTTTTGTTTTATATGAGCTTTATTCTTTAAATGACAAAATATTTGAACATTATTTAGATAAGAATTAGTTCATTGTTTAGATATTAAGTAAGACTTAATGTGTTTTTTTTAAATCGAAATAGCCCTTTTAACTCTCGAAATGAAGTGATTTATATTTATTATTTGGTGAAAAGGTGAACCTCATGCATCTTCAGCGACTGTTTATTGCCCTAGTGGCTCTCACTTTTTTCTTTTCAACGGATGTTTTTTCACAAGCAGCTGACCCTCGTAAGCCAAGTGGTAAAAAATCTCCTATCCTTGTTGGGCCTGTTTTTGGTTACAATAAGTCTATGCATACAGGTGGCTTTGCTTCTATCGTTGGCGATGTGCAATGTCCTACTTTCGAAACCGGAACAGATAATGGATATTATTTTGGTTTTTCCGGTGAATACTTATTAGGTGATCCTAAGAATGCAAATTCTTCAATCATTGCAAGAGTAGTATATGATTATCAGCCTGCAAGTTTTTCTGTAGATGGTGATAAATATCCATCAAAATTATTAGGTTCTTCTACATCTAGTCAAGTTGTAGAATCCTCAGTTAACCATGTTACAGTAGTTAAATATTCACTTGTAAATATGGAAGTGATGTATCGTTTTAACTTACCTGGTACAATGCTTGGATTAACAGCTGGCCCACAATTTGGTATTCCAATGGGTGGCACGCAAGAACAACGATTCGAATTAGCTTTTGACCCAGCAAATCCAGTTCAATTTGTTGCACCAACACTTCCTGGTTCATTACAATTATCTGATAATTCTATTGCAGGTAAGAATGGTTATAAGCCAGAATATGCTGATGATACAAAAACTTCAATACGTCTATATTCAGGCGATATTATTGACAAAAGCCCATTCCGTTTGGGTTTAAAATTTGGTGCTCAATATGAAATCCTAGCTGGTTCTTTATTGTTTGTACCTGCTGTATATTATAATTTAGGATTAACTAAAGTGAATACCGGTGATAATTGGACAGTTAGTGCTCTTCAAATTGGTGCTGATTTAAGATTCTCTCTATAATCGCTAATAATATATATTCGTAATAAAAAAACCATCCAATTTTTGGATGGTTTTTTTATTACTACAATGTAATTCGGGATACAAACCCATTACCAATTTTTTGCAATATCTAAAAGAAGTCTTACACCGACACCTGTTCCGCCTTTTGGCATATAATCAGTATCTTTAGTAGACATACCAGTTCCTGCTATATCTAAATGGGCCCATGGATAATCGCCGATAAAGTGTTTTAAGAATAAGGCTGCTGTAATCGTTCCAGCGCCACGTCCACCAGAATTCTTTACATCTGCAACATCACTCTTAATTAACTCTTCATATTCTTCATATAGCGGTAATTCGCATACATATTCATTCGTACGTTCAGCTGCTTTCTTAATTCTAGACTTTAACAATTCATCGGTACCCATTAAACCAGTTGTAACTCCACCAAGAGCAACAACACAAGCACCAGTTAACGTTGCTAAATCAATTACTGCTTCCGGATTGAATTTAGATGCATATGTCAATGCATCTGCAAGAATAAGTCTTCCTTCGGCATCAGTATTATCAATTTCCGCTGTTTTACCATTCATAAATGTAATGATATCTCCAGGCACATAAGCTGAACCACTAGGCATATTCTCTGTAGAAGGCACCAGAGTAGTTACATTAATGGGAAGTTTCGCTTTTGCAATTGCTACAATAGCACCAATTGCACTTGCAGCACCGTGCATATCCATTTTCATATCACCCATTCCACCAGCTGGTTTTATAGAAATTCCACCTGTATCGAATGTAATGCCTTTGCCAACAATTACGAATGGCTTATCGGTTGATTTACCACCTTTATATTCCATGACAATAAAGACTGGAGGCCTTACACTACCTTGATTTACAGCTAATAAACCACCCATTTTTAAGCTTTGAATTTTCTTTTTATCGAGAATTGTAACTTTAATATCAGCAGATTTACCCACAGACAAAGCAGTTTTAGCTAATGTTTCAGGATAAATTTCATTATTAGGTGCATTTGCAAGATTTCTAGCCAATGTAACACCCTCATACATAGCGGATGCATAATTGACGATGCCTTTTGCAGCTGCAGCTGTTTTTTTAGACTCAGTAAATAAAGTGAATGTTGATAGCTTCTTCTTTTCTTTATCAGTTGTTATATATTTATCAAAACGATAATTAGTTAACATTGCACCTTCTATCAATGCAAGCGAACTATCTGCAGCTGAAATTCCATCACAATCCATTGCATGAATTGATAATGTTTCTGCTTTACAAGCTGCTGCTCTTTTTGCAGCTACTGCACCAGCTTTTCTAAGTGATTCAATTGTTAATGAATCTTTTTTTCCTAAACCAATAAGCATGATTCTTGGCATTGATTTAATACCAGTATATAATGTTATTGCAGATTTAGCTTTACCATTAAAATCTTCACTTTGAAGAGTTGCAGAAGCCGAAGGAAATTGACTAGTAAGGTCTTTTTTTACGGAAGCTAGAAGTTTTTCATCTTCATAGCTAAATACCGCAACCACATCTGCTTTTTGAGATGAAAGCCCAGTATTTAATATTGAAATTTTCATTGAAATACCAATTGTGATGAATAATGATTATTTATTTATTGTGCTAAATGGACCAAAGATTCTGTTAATACAAAGGATCCTTGAGATATTTGCACTTGATAACTTCCTGAAGCAAAGCCATGCAAATCTAATGGAAAATGCTCCGCTTCACCAGCTGTGATAATCTGTGAATAAAGCTCTCTTCCAAGTGGAGATAGTATTTTTACATTAACAGAACTAGAATGTTGAAGGCCTTTAACAGTTAAGAAGCCATTGCCATTTACCAATGGATTTGGCGATACTCTAAGTTCAGGAACAATAGTAGATAAAAGTTCTTCTTCAGTAGAAGCAGCAGCTGTATTTACTTGAAATGTTATAATTTCTCTATCACCAAAACTAGCATATACACCAGCTGGTTGACCAAAAAGAGAAGATGCAGTATTGTATATCATAGTATTCTTACTATCTTTCAAACTAAAAGATCCTCTGGTTGAACCTGAATAAATAGGATATAAACCATCTCCAATACCTTCTTCATAGATGATAAATCTATAACATCCATCCTCTAATGTGGTGGTATCTCTGATTGTTGATTTGTCTACAAATCCATCTTTTTCTTTAATTATATAGCCTTCATTATCTACTATTTGATAACGAATAGAATTATTATATCCTTGCACATAATCCAATGTGATTGTAAGAATAATTTTGGAATTATTGACAGTTTTTCCATTTGTAAAATTCACCGTCATCATATCACCAATAGTAGATTCATCTGCTTTACCGTTTGGTTCATAGACACCAACAGTAAACTTATGATCGCCTACTTTAGGAAACTCTAAAGCTGGCAATAAAATCTCTGCAGTATTCATATAAGGTATAGTGCCTTTCCAATTAAATACATTTTCAGCTTCATTATCTACTTTATAACGTATAACTAGTGAAGTTAAATCTGATTTTCCATTGTTTTTAACAACTATTAAAGGCTGTTGTCCCCTACAAATTGGATTCATTCTCCGATACTTATATGCATTATTAGGAGTTTTAATTTCTTCCAAAGAAGCATTATTTATATAATTAGCTTTAGAATAGAGGATTTGTCCTTCTAGAATATAGCTAGCTCTTTTTCCAAGATCATCATTTGTGTATTCTACCATATTATAGCCAATCTGTACTGAATCACTTTTTGAAAAATGCTCTGTTATATTATAATCCCAATATTGAACTGCATCGCCTGGGCACCAGCCACCCCTTTGAAAATACCAAGTACCTGCTTGTGGATAAACAGGATTTTGCCCGCAATCTGGACGCCATAAATGCTGTTCATACAAGTCTTGTCCATTGATTGCAATCATATGTGTTTTTTCAGAAAATTCGGCTGCATTTTCTGTCCCACCAAATCCATGACCAGTTGTCATTAAGCGCAATGTAACCATATCTTCTTTGTTTAATGAAGGCATAGTTTTAGGAGTTAAAAAATTGCTTATTGGATTATTAGGATCACCATATGTAGGATTTCCAGACCAAAGCACTTGGCTTTTATAGGTTTCTCTTGCTGGTATTCCTTCTATCATATCAAAAGTAAGCGTAAATAATGATCCTTGAGAATATCCATCATATATTACTCGTATTTCAGTAGAATCGGTTAGCATATGTGCATAATCTGTAATGTCATAATCCCATGAATACGACCAATCTTTTGGAAACCATTTACCATAAGGAGTAATAAATCGAGCTATCTCTGTCTCGAGCACTATTTCGAAAGGCTTATATGCTTTTCTATTCCCTTTTGTAAATAGTAAATCAGACTTTACAAATAGTGAATCTGATTTTACGCCTGTTGAAGAATAGTAATAATTCCAATATTCAGCTTCATACACTTGTTGTGTATCAGAAACAGTAAATGGGCTAGCATTATTTTTATAGAATGAAATTGTAATTGGCGAATTTAAGATTGTATCAGTTTTTTTAACTGTAGCATTAAACTTTGTCTTAAATGTTTGCATGCTACTAACTTTCAAGGTATCTCTGGCACCACCACCAATTGTGAATGACGGAGCATCTACAAGATTTGAGTCTAATTTCCCTGTATGATTTCTAGCCATTACTTTCATTGTATAATCCCATTCACCGCATCCACCAGTAGGGCATGTAAGAATAAAATGCATCATGATGCGTTCAAATTTCTTATCTGCACTTGGGAACACTCCCCATCTACTCTGGCTACCATAATAAGTCCATAAATACTTATCAAATAATTTTACTGAATTTGTATCCCCTCTTTTAGCATATATTTTAGGGCTATGCATTATAGATGATATTATCATTAGGGAAATAAAGAAAAACAGGAACAGTTTTTTCATTGGTATAATCCAGAACTATTTAATAAGTAATAATTAATGGTATAGAATAGATAGTATCTGAGTTCATAATAGAAACCACATAAAATCCATTCACTATATTGTTAATCAATAAATTGCCCTGAGGACAATCTAATGTGTGTATTGCATTGCCATGAATATCAGATAGTACAACTTTATAGATATGTTGATTTTGATTCACAATTTCAATTGAATTTCCAATCACACTAAGTTTAATTCCTAGTTGTTCATACATTTCTTGAATAGAACTAGGTATAAAATTACCGGACAAAGAAACTACTATTGGATTCAACCCTTTATTAAATGTAATAGTAAGTGTAGCAGATTTGTCTCCAGCGATTTTAGGAGCAAAATCAACAGATATAATTGTAGAATCACCAGCATTTAAAGGTATTTTCTTTGATATTACAGAAAAATCAGATTTATCATTTCCGCTAATCTCTGCTGATTCAATAGTGCATGATGCATCCCCAATATTCTTTACACTGAAAGAACTAGTTTTTGTATCAACTGTTGTTAAAGTACCAAAAGCTAAAGAAGTTGCGCTAGCTTTTACACTCGCTTGGGGAGTATATGTAAAATTTTCAATCCAGGTAAGAGATTTATTGACAAGTGCATTTCTGCTTATTTCATTTTGGATAACTAAGGGATTAAATCCAAAATAAACAATTCTATTTCTCATTTTTTGTGTTCTTACACCAACCAATGTATCTGCTGGCCCATTTCCATATCGTAATAAAGGTATAGTTCCAAAAGCTGTTTTCGTATTAAACTTCATGGGGAATAAGGCATAATTTCTTTTAATGCAATCCTCTTTAAATCCATCGCTTATAGTATCAGCATTCATACCAGTAATTGTAAAATCAGTATTCTTAAGCTGAAATCCAGCATAAGAAACTCCGATTGTATCTAATAAAGCAACACCATCAAAAAACATATTATTTGTAAGAAGATGTCCACTAATTAAAAAAGAAATACCACGATTCATCAATCCAAGGATAAAATCAGACTCAGACCTATCAATCTTGCCGCTATCAGCACAATGCCATAACACCCTTTTTAAAGATGTAAAACGAGTAATGTTTTGTATGAATTCTTTTGTTGATAGAGGAATAAACTTTTTGACACCAACCTTTGAAATTGCCTGTTCGAATGGTGCCGAAGAACCGCTATTATTGTCCTGAATTAAGAAAGCTTCAGATTCTTTAGAAACAATAGTAATTGGTGTAGAAACATAGGTTTTGCTATTACCAGCTTCGCCAAAAGACAGAACAGCTTCGCCAATACCTGTAGTTACAGTTCTTTGTAATTTTACAGTAAATTCTTTTGTCTGGCCGGCCAATAAAGTAAAACTAGGGCTTGCCCCATTAACAGATAATATCCAATCTGCTGGCGTTCTTGCACTTTTAACTATTTGAAGATTGGTATAATTAATAGTTGAAGCAGATAGATTAGAAATAACAGCTTTAACTTCTACGATTTGATCTGGATCTATCACAGAAAAAGTAGGAGCTATTGTTGGAGGATATGTAATACCAGTAGAAACCATTGTCCCAGGCTGTTTAGGCAAGCTTATTGCAGCTTGAATGATTTCTAAAGTACTCGCATTTTGAAGAAAAGCAATAATGTGTGAATTGCCTTGCCACACTTCACTTGTGCCTTTTGTATACATAAATTCTACAATTTTCTTTTCTTTTGCTATGCTATTCCAAACAGTTCCATTTTCATTTGGCAAAAGCAATAACAATGCAGAAGAAAATTCAGATTGTCCATTAGAATTTGCTAATGTTTTGGGTAAATCTGGCAGCTTTACATCCTCTGCATACACTGCAGCATGAAGAATAAAATTATTAATCTCAATATCAGATTCAATCTCGATAATTGCTTTCATTTCATTACCAGAAACAGAAGTATTGGTAACTTTCATCGAGATTGGATAAGGAATTGATTGATCATTTTTGGAAGCAGCAATCATTGCAGCCCCATCTCGTGGGTCTACATTTCGATAACCATTCACTCTGGCTGCTGGTAATGCAGGTACTGAATATAAAGACCCTCTCTTATCATTATGAGTTGGATTAGCTTTGTAAAATGGATCACCAGGTGATGGCACATTCAAATGATATTTAAGCGCTATAATACCACTATCAATATTAACTACGGTTTTAAGTACTTTATCAGCATCTACACATGGACCGCAAGTTGCACTAGTAAATTCCTCGATTACTACAAGCCTTTTACTTGCACCCTGTCCCAAAGCTAGATTGATAGTAAAAACACATAATAATATAGATACAAAATATTTCATAAATAGCCTTGTTTTAAGAAGCATAAATATAGTCCAATAGATATTATGATTTCAAAAAAAGATAAATAAGTCAGAGAAGAAATTGTTGCGTAAAATAGCCAAAGAGAAGGCCATAGCCAACCTATTTTTTCAAGAGCAGATAATACTCACATATAATTAGATTTCTGTTTTGCCTGAAAAAATCATCCTAATAATTTCGTCAACAGGAATATCTTCAATTGTGATATCTCTAACCTGAAAATTTGTAAAAATATGTGTAGCGCATGCAGATAAATCTTCTTTTGCAACTTGTATTGTAGCATAATCATCTTTATGTTCTATAATTGTTCCTAAAATCATTAGCTGTTGATACTCAACATTTTCTTCAAAAGTAATGCGTAGTATCTTAGATGCAGAAAAAGAATCAGTAAGGCCACTTAACTCACCATCATATATTAGCTTACCCTGATCAATAAGTAATACCCTTTTACAAAGTGCCTTTATATCATCCATATAATGGCTAGTTAGAATAATAGTCGTGGCATTATTTTTATTAAAATCTGAAATAAATTCTCTTAATGCATGCTGTGCTACTATATCTAATCCAATAGTTGGTTCATCCAGATACACAACTTTTGGATAATGGAGCAGCGCTCCGATAAGTTCGCATTTCATCCTTTCGCCTAAGGATAATTTTCTTACTTGAACTGTTAATTTATCGGCTATTCCTAATGTTTCGGATAAATACTTCAATCGACTAGCATAATCAAAACTAGCAATAGAATACATTTCTTTATTAAGCAAATAAGAATCTGCTGCTGGTAAATCCCACCAAAGTTGACTTCTTTGTCCCATAACCAAAGAGAAATTTCTTCTAAATTCATTATCCCTTTTCCACGGAACATAACCCATCACTTCTGCATGTCCACGGGTTGGATGCAATAATCCTGAAAGCATTTTTAGAGTAGTTGTTTTGCCCGCTCCATTAGATCCCAACATACCAACTAATTCTCCTTCTTGAATGTCGAAAGAGATTGAATCAGCAGCTAAATATTCAGTATATGTTCTTTTAAATAATGAAGTAATAGACCCCTTAATTCCAGGTTCTTTTTTATGACTTTTGAATACCTTTGTTAAATTTTGTACATGTATCATTGGCTATGTCATATATTGTTTGCAGTCATTTTTCCCAAATTAATGATATTTTATACGCATTCAATAAGTACACATTATATAGACTTCATAAGCATACAGTATGAATTTTTTATTGATAGTAATTTTGTGCCTGATTATTCATAACTCTTCTACTGGGCTTCAAGCAAAAGTAGTATTCGATAATGATTCTAGCATATCAAGTAATTATGCTTTTTGGGGAGTTTCCTTAGCACATGCTGGGATTCTCTCAGCATCTTTTGCAAAGCAACAGAAAGATTATTGGAGCAGGCCATCCTCTTTTTCAATAATGAGCCTATCAATGGAAAGAGATGATGCATTGTATGCTGATAAGGCAGGCCATATGTCATTTGCTTATGGATATTCAAGAATAATCAAAGAATCGTATACATGCGCAGGAATGCAGCCAAAAGAAGCTCAATTATTGGGTAGTGGCATTTCTTTATTGCATCAAACCATTGTAGAAATTCAGGATGGATTTTCTACAGGAGAACCATATTTAGGTTTTAGTCGCGGAGATATGATTGGCAATATAATCGGTGCAGGTTTACCTGTTTTGCAAACATATTATCCTTCTTTAGACATGTTCAGATTAAAATTTAGTTTCAAACGCTCAAAGGATTATTCTACTGATACATATAATTCTCTACTAAATGATTATACAAGTACATATCATTGGCTAAGTATACATGTACATCCTTTATTATCAAAAGATTTACAAACTTCTTGGACACCATATCTAGCTTTAGCGATTGGACATAGCGTGAAAAATATAGATAGAGCTGGGGCAGGTAATCATGAATTATGGCTTTCTTTAGACTTAAATGTAGAGGCATTGCCAGGAAATTCAGATTTTGCTAAAATGGTTAAAACAACTCTTCAAATGATAAAACTTCCTATGCCTTGTATCAGAATTTTGCCAACAGTAGTTTGGTATGGAATAAGACTTTAATGAGCCTCTTCCCAATTTGATCCAAAACCTGTTTCTACTAATATTGGTACATTTCCTAAAGACATAGCATGTTCCATAATATGTTTTACCAGATTTTTTAAATCTTCTTCTTCGCCAGGTACAACATCAAAAAGTAATTCATCATGAATTTGCAGCATCATTAAAGAAGAAAAATGTTGTTTTTTCATTTCTTTATGAATTGCAATCATTGCTAATTTCATCATATCTGCAGCAGCACCTTGAATAGGCATATTAATAGCTGCTCTTTCTGCACCTTGGCGAATATTATGATTATTGCTTTCTATTAAAGGGAAATATCGTCTTCTTCCCATTAAAGTTTCAACATATCCTTTAGTTTTTGCATGCAGAATTGTTTGATCCATATATGCTTTTATTTTTGGATAGCGTTCAAAATATTGCTCAATAATCTGTTTAGATTCATGCCTAGAAATACCCAGTTGTCTTGCTAAACCAAAACTTCCCTGCCCATACATAATACCAAAATTGACAGTTTTAGCAATTCTTCTTTTATCACTTTGAACATCCTGCAATGCTACATTAAATAGTGCGGCAGCGGTGGCGGAATGTATATCTAATCCTTGCTGAAAAGCTTGAATAAGGGTTTCATCTCCTGATACATGAGCCATAACCCTTAACTCCACTTGAGAATAATCTGCAGACAACATAGAATTACCTTTTGCAGGTACAAATGCTTTTCTGATAGAGCGTCCTAAGGCAGATCTAATTGGTATATTTTGAAGATTGGGCTCTACTGATGATAATCTTCCAGTTCCTGCAATTGTTTGATTAAACGTTGTATGAATTCTTCCTGTTCTGGAATTAACCATTCGTGGAAGAGATTCAACATATGTATTTTGTAATTTTTGCAATTGACGGTGTTCAAGAATATAGCCAGCAATTGGATATGATTCAGATAATTCAGTTAACACATTTACATCAGTGCTATACCCATTTTTTATCTTTTTAGGTTTGGGTAGCTGTAATTTGTCAAATAAAATTTCTCCTACTTGTTTAGGAGAATCAATATTAAAATCAGAAATACCAGCTTCATGATAAATCTTCTCTTTTAAGATTTGTACTTCTGTTTTGATATGTAAAGAAATATCTGCTAATCCTTTTGTATCAATTGCAATTCCATTGAATTCCATATCTACTAATACTTCACTTAAAGGAAATTCTACATTAATAGCAAAATCTAAAAGGCCTTGTTCATCTAATTTTTGTTCTAGTTTATGGGCTAATTCAAGAGTAATATCAGCGTCTTCTGCAGCATATTCGGTTAATTTCAATGGTTCTACATCCCTCATAGATCCATTCTTTTTATCTCCAATCAATGCAGTTATTGGTATTGATTCGTAACTCAACCATTGTTTAGATAAGGCATTCATTCCATGAAGATTGTCTGGATTCAAGACATAACTTGCTAACATTGGGTCGAAAGACAAAGGATGTACTTTCACACCATATCTTTTTAAAATTAAAGCGTCAAATTTGCCGTTTTGCGCAATCTTCTTTTTTGAAGGATCTTCTAATATTGGTTTTAATGCTTCGGCAACTTCTATTGCTGTTAAAGAAGTTTGATCATGAATATGCTGATAATTACAAGAATCTTTGGGTTCATCAAATAAAGATTCAGAAAAAGTATTGTTTTCACTGTTCATGTCTTCATCTTTAGTAAGCACAAAAAATGCTTTTGATACTTTTGAACTTAAAGCAAAACCTACAATAGAGCAATTCATTGTATCTAAGGATGTAGTTTCTAAATCAAAACAAATAGAAGGTGCATTCTTTATTTCATGAATCATTAATTGTAAAGAAAATGTGTCTTTTACCAATACATAATCATGCTTCCTATTCTTAACGGTATCAAAAAGTGCTGGAGCTAGTTCTTGCATTGTATCAATTGAATGAGCATTTACAGTACCGGAGGTTTTCATTGCCCATTTTCTTCTCAGTGTATTAAAATTGAGCAATGATAATAATTGATCAACTTTTACAGCATCGGCCATGATAGGTTTGCAGTCTTCTAAATGAGTAAGTAAAGGAACTTCTGTATGAATTGTTACCAGTTCTTTGGATAAAAATGCCAAATCACGACCATCAGCCAATTTATTACGGACAGTATCTCGGGTGATAGCATGTAAATTTTCATAGATTCCTTCTACAGATCCATATGCTTCAATAAGCGGTTGCGCAGTTTTTTCTCCAATACCTTTTACACCTGGAATATTATCCGAAGCATCCCCAATTAAAGCAAGTAAATCGATTATTTGATGTGGATAGACACCCATTTTGTCTTTTACTTCTTGCTTGCCATAAATGTCATATTCACTGCTATCTTTTCCTGGACGCATTATTTTGACATGATCATTTACCAATTGAAAATAGTCTTTGTCAGATGTTAAACAACGTACTTCATAACCTTTTTGTGATGCATGATGAGCAAGTGTTCCAATAATATCATCAGCTTCGAATCCAGGCAATTCTAAAATTGGGATGCCAATCGCTTGTAAAAATTCTTTGATTCTTGGCATTTGAGGAATTAATTCTTCTGGGAATTCTTGTCGATTGGCCTTGTATAATTCATATTTTTCATGCCTAAAAGTAGGCGCAGATGTATCAAAAACAGCAGCTATATATGTAGGATTTTCTTTTTCTAATAAAGCAGTAATAATATTAATAAAACCGAATACAGCACCTGTGGGTTCCCCATTTGGAGCTTTAAAGCCACTTTTAGACATGGCATGATAAGCCCTGAAAACAATACCCATAGAATCAATAAAAATTGCTGTTGACATAATAAAAATAATCCAAATAGTAATGTTTCTTTAGCTTATGAAATATGTTTCATGCAAATTACGAATCAAAACAGAAAAGATAGCTTATACACAATATTAATAGTGTTTTATCGATATGAACAACATGGAATTTCCTGCATATTATAAGCAGTTATATTCAGAGCGATTATCTGCAATACAAAAGAGATTATCTGATTTTAAAAAGATTGAAAAAAGCGAATGGTTTTATGAAGCATGTTATTGCATTTTAACACCGCAATCCAAAGCAATTCATGCTGATATTGTGTGTTCAATTCTAAAAAAAGAAGATTTTTTTCTTACTGGATATAATACAGCATCAATTTTAGGAAATCCTGAGCATTATATTCGATTTCATAATCAGAAAAGCAAGAATTTGCAGTCACTTAGAAATCACTTTTCTGAAATAGAGTCAATAATTGATACTTATAAAGACTTTCCATTTGACTTAAGAGACATGTTATGTTCACGTATTAAAGGTTTTGGATTGAAAGAATCTGCTCATTTTATGAGAAATATCGGAATATTTGGTCCAACAATATTAGATAGACATATCCTTAAGCATCTAGCAGAATGTAATGTGATTGAGCAAGGAACAATTATTAAAAGTTCGAAGCATTATGTTCACATCGAACAATTATGGTTGCTTTATTGTTCACAGATTCATATTCCAATGGAAGAGATGGACTTATTATTTTGGAGTATAGAGACAGGTATTATCTTGAAATAAGGTAATTTTGCATTGAAGAGTAGCATTATTCTTAGTATTTATCATTTTCATGCGGAGACTCTACAAATGGGCTTTAAAGGCACTGTTTATAAGGGATTGTTTTTATCTCTCATTATCGCTGTTTCAGCTTTAACTTTTTTAGATATAGATTTTTGTTATTTGATGGATACTGTATCAAAAAAATCCATTGTATATAGCCAAAACAATCATTCTGAATTTGGAATCGAATCCAGTTCTTATACCTATACTTCTAAGAATCCTACTCAACATGTAGCAATTGAATTTTGTGATTATTCATTTTCATTGCAAAGTTTAGACAAGAATACTTGGAAAAACACCATAGAATTACAAAGCATTCATAAAGGTGCTATTAGCCTAAAGATCTCTGATAATCCACATGTAAATATCAATGACTCTTTGATGAATATCAGCAATGAACATTTTACTATCGAATATATAAATTCAAAACAAGGTTTAAGACAAAACTTTATTGTGCATTCTCAACCAATGGGAGATTCAACATTAACTGTTGAGCTTAAAACACAAAGTGATGAATTAAAGCCTTTATTAATGAATAATGATGGTATTGCCTTCATAGATAAACATAGTTCTGAAATCGTTATCACCTATAAAGATTTAAAAGTATGGGATGCCAACAATACATTACTAGATGCATCATTTTCTTTGCACAATAACACTATTGCTTTGCATATTGATGATAAACAAGCAGTATATCCTATAACGATAGATCCATTATCAGCTACACCAGATTGGAGTATGGATGGTAATCAATTTGAAGCTTTCTTTGGTTATGTTTTAACTCCTTTAGGCGATATAAATGGTGATGATATCGGTGACTTTGCAGCAGGTATGCCAAAATATGATATTACAAAAAATGATGAAGGAGCAGTTTTTGTTTTTTTAGGATCAGTAAATGGACCAGAAAAACAACCTCAAATTGTTCTATCTTCAGGACAAGCTAATTCCGAGTTTGGGTTTTCTGTTGCAGGAATTGGAGATATCAATAAAGATGGTTATGATGATATCATGGTTGGTGCACCTCGTTATGATAATGGCCAATTAGATGAAGGTGCAGCATTCTTATATTTAGGAAGTTCTTCTGGAATCATTAGTACTCCAGCAATAATGAAAGAATCAAATCAAGCAAATGCGCGGTTTGGATATGCCATAAGTTCTGCAGGAAAAGCCAATAATGATGATACTTTAGACATCGCAATCTCTGCCCCTTATTATGATAATGGATCATTAGATGAAGGAGCTGTCTTTGTTTATTTTGGTGGAAATGGATCTCTTGCAAATACTTCACCATGGATGGTAGAAAGTAATCAGATTGATGCAAGAATGGGTATTTCTATCTCAGGTGGTATGGACATTAATGGAGATTCAAAATCAGATTTACTTATTGGAATCCCCTTTTATGACAATGGGCATATAAATGAGGGATGCGTTAGAGTGTATTTTTCATCTACAAATGGACTTTCCACAAATGCTGCATGGCAATTTGAATCTAATCAAGCTAATGCAGAATGTGGAACTTCTGTTGCCTTATGTAGTGATCTGAATGGCGACGGTTTTAATGATGTTCTTATTGGTGCTCCATTTTATTCAAATGGAGAACAAAGTGAAGGTAGAGCATATTGTTTTTATGGAACATCTAATGGTTTAAGTACTAATCCGGCTTGGACAAATGAAAGCAATCAAGCTAATGCACGATATGGCCAAAGTGTTGCCTGTACTGGTGATATAAATAATGATGGCAATGCAGACTTCATTATTGGCGCGCCACTCTATGATAATGGACAATTGGATGAAGGTAAAGCATATCTCTATTTCGGAAATACTGTGTCTATCAGCCAAAATGCTGGGTGGACATCAGAAGGCAATCAAGCAGATGCTCAATTTGGTACTTCAGTTTCTGGACTAGGTGATATTAATTTTGATACAAAGTCTGATTTTGGCATTGGAGCTCCATACTATGATGATGATCTCAGAGAAGAAGGTCAAGTTTCCATTTATTATGGAATAAGCTCTTCTTTAAGTTCATCAGATAAGGTTTTAGAAACTGATATTCCATTAGCGCAATTAGGTACTTCATTAGCTCCTGCAGGCGATATCAACGGCGACGGTTATGATGATATGATTGCGGGGTCTCCTGATTATGAAAACGGTGAGCAATCCGAAGGGCGAATACAAGTCTATCTTGGTAGTGCATCAGGTTTTAGCTCTACCCCTTCATGGATATATGAAAGCAATTCTATGAATGCCAGAATGGGTGCTTCTGTAGCTAGTGCAGGTGATATTAATGGCGATGGGTATTCTGATATTCTTGTTGGAGCCCCAGGTTATTCTAATGGACAAAATGCCGAAGGAAAACTGATGATTTTCTTGGGTAGTGCCCAAGGGATTAGCTCATCTTCTCCTTTTTGGCAATATGAATCAAATCAAATTGCAGCAAATCTTGGTGCAAGCGTTGCAAGTGCCGGAGATATCAATAATGATGGTTTTTCTGATATTCTTGTTGGTGCTCCTGGTGCATCAAATAGTAATGGTAATGTTGGTATGGTGATGCTTTTTTCAGGCAATCCTATTGGCCCAGATTCTATTTTATGGACTTCTTATGGCCCTAATTCTGGATGCAGATTTGGTGCTACTATTGCCTCTGCAGATATAAATGCTGATACATACAATGATATATTTATTGGCGCTCCATCGTATAATAGTGATTCAGATTTAGCCCCAGAAGGTGGCGTTTTCTGCTATTTTGGAAGAAAATCTAAACCATCTGATACTGTTAATTGGCGATATTCAATCTCTAATGATAATAGTGAATTAGGTTATGCAATAGCAAATATTGGCGATGTAAACATGGATGGTTTCACCGATATTGCAATTGGAGCACCCAGTTTTTCAAATGGACAAAATAATGAAGGTGTTATCAATGTATTTTATGGCAATACACTGGGCTTAAGCCGTATACCATCTTGGTATACCGAAAGTAATACTAATGGAAGTAAACTTGGTACATCTCTATCAGGTTATGGAGATTTTAATGCAGATGGTATATCAGATATGATTGCTGGATGCCCAGGATTTTCATCAGGGCAAAATCAAGAAGGTGCTGTGTTCACATATTATGGTTCTCAAACAGGACTTAGCACTGGCAAATTATTTTCTGAAAGTGATCAGGCTGGAGCCAAACTTGGGACTTCAATTGGTATATGTGGCGATATTAATGGAGACGGAATATCAGATATATGTGCCGGTGCACCATACTATAAAAATGGTCAATTACAAGAAGGTGCTATCACCGTTTCTTATGGCAAACAAATCTTTTTTGCAATAAGCCCTAATCAAGTAATAGAAGCAGCACAAGATAATGAAGAATATGGATGGACAGTTTCCGGCAGAGCAGATTTTAATGGTGATGGATTTGGTGATTTTGCAGTTGGATCACCATTTTATGATGGTATATCTGCAGATCAAGGAAGAGTAACCATTCATTATGGTAGTGCATCTGGAATAGATATTGTGGCAAAGAATGAATTGATTGGGCCAAATCAAAATGGAGCGGGTTTTGGATATGCAATAGCAGCTAATGGAGATCTTAATGGAGATGGATATGCTGACTTAATAGTAAGTGCTCCATTTTTTGATGATGCAAATTCTTCACAGCAAGATATTGGAAGAATTTATGTCTATTATGGCTCTAAGACAGGTTTAGATCTAAAAGCAAAAACTGTGTTCTCAGGTTCACAAGCTGGTGGGAAATTTGGATTTTCTTTATGCTATTCAGGTGATATCAATCTAGATGGATATTCAGATATTGTTTTAGGTGAACCAGGATTTTCTTCTACTATAGAAAATGCAGGTAAAGCGAATGTTATGTTTGGAAGCGAATACGGTTTGAATACTAATAATTATTGGTCTAAAATTGGCCCACAAACAGGATCAGAATTTGGTGCATCAGTTGCTTCGGCAGGTGATATCAATGGAGATGGCATAAATGACATTATCATTGGAGCTCCATCTTATGATGTTAATACTGCTCAAGATGATCAAGGGCGCGTTTATATTCATTATGGCATTCCTAATGGAATAGCAGATTCTGCAGGATGGATTGTCTCTGGGAATCAATATAAAGCATTATTTGGCGCTAATGTAGCATCCGCTGGAGATATCAATAATGATGGATTTTCAGATGTATTAATTGCATCTACTTTATATGATAAAGGCCAAACAAATGAAGGAATAATCCAGCTATTTTTAGGGTCTGCAAAAGGTGCATCGAAGCAATCAATATGGACAGCCGAGGGAGACATCACAGCATTAGAATTTGGAAAGTCTGCTGGGTCTATTGGTGATATCAATAATGATGGATATGGGGATATCGTTGTGGGTTCGGGCTTATATTCATCAAATGCAAATGCACATAGATCACGCCTGTATCTTGGATCTTCGAATGGTCTATCTGCTTTACCGGTTTGGACATATAAATCATCTGGTATACAAGAAACCGCTGGCGCATGCATTGCTCCAATTGCAGATATAAATGGCGATGGTTACCCTGATTTAGCTGTTTCTACAAGATCATACGATTCCGGCTTTAACCCCAAAAATGGCATGGTTGCTATATTTTATGGCAATGGAAATACTGGGTCTAAAGGTAGCACATTGCAGTATAAAAAAGGAACTAACTCTCCTATTACTATTTCATTACGAGTCGAGAATTCAAGCTCTGTTGATATTGGTGCATCATATTTTCCTTTCACTGGAAGAACATTTATACGTCCAATTATAGAAGTTAAACCATTAAATCAAGCATTTAATAATAAGAATACAGTTACTTCATCAACTTGGACAGATATCCAAGGCCTAAAAGATATCGTTCAGAATATTAGCGCACTTACCGTAAATTCTTCCTATAAATGGAGAATGAGATTTGAATATAAATTAGCCGAAGGTAATACACAACACTTTAGCCGTTGGTTCTGCAATAATTATAATACTCCTGGTGAAATAGATTTTAGAACCGGTGCGGCTTGTAATACTAAATTTGGTTATGCACCCGATATAGTTTTATGTGAGTCTTCAGGAAAAGAAATTGGGAATATTGTCTCTGGAGGCCTTCCACCATATCAATATTCATGGGAACCAGTTACAGGATTAAGTTCGGTTTCTATTGCAAGGCCATTAGCAAATCCAGCAAAAACAACTAGGTATATATGCACAGTAATTGATGGAAGTTTTTGTGTAGTAAAAGATACGATTAATGTAATTGTCAATCCAGCATTAAGCACTGAATTACCAGATTCATTTATAATTTGTGAAGGTGATTCTATTCAATTACCGCTTATTATTAAAGGTGGCACACCACCTTATAAATATAAGTGGACACCAAGCAGTGGTGGCTTGAGCAGTTTAATCGAACAAGTTCCAATTGCGCGCCCTAATGCAACTACTTTATTCAAAATTGAAATAAAAGATGCATTGCAATGTGCTATATATGATTCAATTACAGTAAAAGTCAATAAACGCCCCTATCAGCCAATTATAGATAAAATAAATGATTCTACTTTAACATGTATTACTGATGCCATTACATATCAATGGTACAAAGACAGTGTTCTGATACAAGGAGCTACATCAAGAACATTAACATATACCCAAAGAAATGGCACTGGAAACTATGTTGTTGAAATTGGAGATATAAATTCATGCAAAAATCAATCTTTTGGCTTTAGAGTAGCAACGTCTTTACAAGATTGGACAACAAAAAAGTCATTTGTTATATATCCAAATCCAGCTTCTGATTTTATAACCTTATCATTACAGCATTATACTTCTGTACAAGGTATACTTTCAATTACATCCGTATTAGGACAGAATATGATATCTATACCTTTTGCTACAAATGACAATGGAATATATAAGCATCAACTTAATCTGTCTAGCCTTCCAACCGGCATATATTATGTAAGATTGAAGTCTGGTAATTTAGAATGGACAGAAGTTATTAGCCTTAAATAATGTAATGAATACAGTATATTGGGTACAGCATAAAAACTGTACCCATTTTTTTTATTATATCAATCTGGCTTTCTCATAAGAAAACCTATTTATGAAAAATATTTCTTTGCGTTTTCGCCTTGTGTTCTGGTATAGTGCTATCGTTTCAGGTACTTTATTAACCTTTGGAATAGCAGCATATATAACTGTTTCTAGCGATTTATATCAAAATTTAGATACATCATTAGAAAGAGTTTCTCATTCTTTGGATTATATTATTCAAAAGAAACAAAGAGAAACAATGCAGCCTTTAAAACCTGCTCCAAGAAGAAAAAAATATTATCAACAACAAAAAGAAATTGCAGCTGATTCCTTTGCATTTTTCAGAGATAAAATAGTTCTTTCGGATACTTCAATAGCATTTAGAAATGATAGTAATGGAGTAGGCGAAGACCCCGTTTGGTCTGCTGTGTATGAACATATCCTATTTAATCCTAAAAATTTCTATATCCAAATATCAGATCTTAAAGGACAAATAGTTTGGCGTTCCGAAAATCTTGATACAAATTCTTTGGCAACTGTACCCTTACAAAATACCAATGGTTTCGAGCCTATTATCTCATCTACTCATATCCTTACAGGTAAAAGCCATAATCTTAGATTATTAAGAATCAGAACGAAACAAGCATATATTTCGGTTGGATATTCATTAGAAGAAATAGATACTACTTTGTATGAATTGTTTATTTCCCTTTTAATAGGATTTCCAGTTGTACTTCTTATTTCAACAATTGGCGGTTTTATCCTAGCAAGAGTATCTCTAAAACCTATTGATGATTTAGCTACTTCAGCAAGAGAAATCACAGCTAGCAATCTAAGTAATAGACTTCCCGAGCCTAAAACTAACGATGAAGTTGCAAGGCTAACCCATACACTCAATGAAATGATTACACGATTAGAAGGGTCATTCTATCAAATAAAACAGTTTACTGCAGATGTTTCTCATGAACTTAGAACACCCTTAGCAATCCTTACCGGAGAATTAGAAGTTGCTCTTAAAAGTGAAAAATCTACTAGAGAATATCAGGTATTAATAATAAGCTGTTTAGAAGAAGTAGAAAGACTTTCTACTGTAGTAAGAACTTTATTAGATATTTCTAGGGCTGAAACCGGACAAGTTCATATAGAACAAAAACGTGTAAATTTAAGCTTGATGTTAGAAGAGATTAGCGAAGATGCCGAAATATTAGCCGAAGAAAAAAGTATTACAGTTGGAAAAATGATAGAGCCTGGTTTATTTGTGGAAGGTGACGATATAAGGCTTCATCAAGCATTGCTAAATATTGTGGATAATTCAGTAAAATACACCAATATTGGTGGTGATATTCTGATTCGATTGGTTAAACAGGGTAATGATGTTGTTTTACGGTTAAGCGATACCGGTGTTGGCATTTCTGAAGAGCATTTACCTCATATTTTTGACAGATTCTTCAGGGCTGATCAGGCTAGGTCTAAAGATATTCAAGGAAATGGCCTTGGATTATCAATCGTAAAATGGATTATTGAAGCTCATCAAGGGATAATCACAGCAGAAAGTACAATTGGAAAAGGTACAATGATTACAATTATACTTCCCCTATATACAGATCATAATGGTAATCCTTTTTAATTAATGAATATGCTTTTATGATGAATATACGCTTTGGAACAGATGGAGATTATACATCACATGTAGATTCTTCTGGAGGCTATGAATGGTGGTATTTTGATGTCAAACAACAAGATTTTGCTTGTACCGTCATTTTTTTTAGGGGAATGCCGATGTCACCCTATTATATCGAATCATTACCTCATGGATTGCCAGATAATTATTGCGGATTTTCTATTTCTGTCTATAAAAATGATAAAAAAATTGCTGGATGCATTCATCATACCAATCAATTAGAATATACTAGCAATGATCAAGGTGAAATTTCTGTTTATGTAAATAATTCTGGATTTATTCGCCACAAAGATGGCCTCTATACAATAACAATCGATACACATGGACAAGATCTGGCAAAAGCAATATCTGGATCTCTACTTTTTTCTCCATCCATATATAATCATACTCATATTTCTAAACAGAATGCAGACCATGAATGGCGACTAATTGCGCCAACCTGCACAGTATCTGGCATAATAACATTATCAGAATATGACGAAGATATATATACTGAATCTATTTCTTCGATGGGTTATCATGATTGCAATCATGGTCATATTCCGCTATATGATTCATATAAAGATTGGTATTGGGGAAGAATACATCTAAATGATCAATTTACACTAGTGTATTATCATTATCCAAGCTATCAAGACACTCCTGCATTTACATGTATGTGTATAGAAGATAGAACATTACAAACTTTAGAAATGATTCATGATACACGCATTACTATCTCAAAACAAAAATACAATATGTTTGGTCTCCATCCAGGAAGCATAATCTCGGTAGAAGCTACATATCATCATCAAAAATGTACAGCAATAATTTCACATCAAAAATGTATTGAATCCGGACCATTCTATATGCGTTATTATTCACAATGTACAGCTACTATACAAGGAATAGAGATTGAAAGTAATAATGGCATTTCAGAGTATTTTTATGCCCCAGCATTGCAATCTACTTTAATAAGAACGATGATAAAAACCCCAATTTCACTGCAAAATATTTAAGTCAATCAAGCTCTATACCTTTCCAGCAAATTCAGTATTTTTACAGTATTCACTCTTAATATCAATACTTCATATGAATTCCAGACAAATACGTCAATCATTTTTAGATTTCTTTGCTTCTAAAGGACATAAAATTGTCCAAAGTGCACCTGTTGTCCCCCATGGCGACCCAACCCTTCTATTCACAAATGCTGGTATGAACCAGTTTAAAGATGTTTTTCTAGGAACAGGTGCTAGAGATTATACTAGATGTGCTGATACACAAAAATGCATTAGAGTTTCTGGCAAGCACAATGATTTAGAAGAAGTTGGTTATGATACTTATCATCATACTTTGTTTGAAATGCTTGGCAATTGGAGTTTTGGAGATTATTATAAAAAAGAAGCAATTGCCTTTGCATGGGAGTTATTAACAAGCATTTGGAAATTACCTAAAGACAGAATACATGCCACTGTGTTCAGAACAGATGATGAGTCATTTGAATTATGGAAAGAATATCTACCAATTGAACATATTCATCGATGTGATGAAAAAGATAATTTTTGGGAAATGGGAGAAACAGGACCATGTGGTCCATGTACAGAAATACATTTTGATAGAACTCCCGACAAATCTGGTGGACCATTAGTTAATATGGGCGTGCCAGAAGTAATCGAAGTATGGAATCTTGTTTTTATACAATATAATCGAAAACCCGATGGTTCCTTAGAAGATTTATTGTTAAAACATGTTGATACAGGAATGGGCTTTGAGCGCATATGTGCCATTATGCAACATGTTGATTCCAATTACGATACAGATGTTTTTATGCCTATCATAAAAAAAATAGAACAGTTGTCTGGTGAACAATATTCTAAGTCTTTAGACAGTAAAGTTGGTATTGCTATGAGAGTAATCTCTGATCATATAAGAACCTTAGTATTCTCTATTGCTGATGGAGCAATGCCTGGTAATGAAGGGCGTAGCTATGTATTAAGGCGCATATTAAGAAGAGCTTGTAGATATGCCAGAAATTTAGGATTTAGAGAACCTATTCTCTATAAGTTAACGTCTATTATTTCAGAAACAATGGGTGATATATTCCCAGAAGTTCCTCAGAATGTAGAGCATATTAAAAGAGTAATTAAAGCAGAAGAAGAAAGTTTTCTTCAAACATTAGACAGAGGTTTAGACAGATTTGAAGAAATTGAAATTTCCTTGAAAAATGCTTCAGAAACATTAATTCATGGATCAGATATCTTTTTACTCTATGATTCATTTGGTTTTCCTGCAGATTTAACCGAATTAATTGCTAAAGAAAGAGGTTTTTCTTTAGATTTAGCAGGCTTTAAAGAATTAATGGACCAACAAAAAGAAAGGTCTAGAAATGCCAGAAAACAAATTCTGCAACAAGTAGAAGGTAATATTACAGATTCTAAAACGATCTTTGATGGTTGGACTTCTTTGCAATCACACAGTAATATTATTCATTATGCTGATAATCATATCATAACAGAAACTACTCCTTTTTATGCAGAAATGGGTGGACAACAATCAGATTTTGGCACGATAACAATTGACCAAGAAATATATTCAATTAGAAATGTCCAAAAGCAAGGCAATGCAATTATTCATATTGCAGATAGAGAAATACTCACTCCACATCAACCTATAGCAACTCTATCTGTTGATTTCAATAGAAGATGGGATATTCAAAAGAATCACTCTGCAACTCATTTATTGCACGAAGCATTAAGAAGAGTTTTAGGTAATCATGTTCAACAATCTGGCTCTTTGGTTTCTGCAGAATATCTACGTTTTGATTTTTCGCATATTCAGAAAGTATCTCATTCTGAAATAAAAGAAGTTCAAGCACTTGTTAATGATAAAATTCGCGAGCGAATCGAAGTAGTGACTAGAGAATTACCCATTGATCAAGCAAAAGAAATTCCTCATGTAAAGATGTTTTTTGGTGATAAATATGGTGATACAGTTAGAGTAGTAACAATAGATGATCACTTTTCTTCTGAGTTTTGCGGGGGTACTCATGTACAAAATTCATCTGATATAGGGTATTTCCACATTTTGAATGAGTCCGCAATTGCATCTGGAATTCGAAGAATCGAAGCAATAACATCATTTGGAATAGTACAGTATATAGCTGATCTCCATCTTGCGATTGAAACAGAAAAACACACGATTGATTCATTACAAGAGTCTCTAAAAGCATTGGAGAAAGAATTATCAATCGTAAAAGTCCAAGAAGTATCATCTAAACTATCAGAACTTATTCACCAAGCACACTTTTTACCTCATACGTCTATCAAACTAATACCTGTAAAAGCAGATAGGCTATCAATGGATGAATTGAAAATGCTAGGTGACAATATGAGAACTTTATTAGGCAAATCTGGGATCGGCGTTTTATCTTCAATCATAGAGGATAAAATTAATTTAGTATGCATTGTTACAGATGACTTAACAAAAGAATATCCTGCTGGAAGAATAATTGGAGATATTGCAAAGAAACTAGGTGGTGGTGGTGGTGGCAAACCACATATGGCAACTGCTGGAGCAAAGGATATTCATAAATTAGATGAAGTTTTAGGTAGCCTAGAACTGATAATACAAAAAAGCTGAGTATTTCATATGGATATTCATAGATATTAAATCATTAGATTTGCACAAATATATACAATGCTTATACTCCGTTTTTTAATGTTTATACCATTGGAAAAGTAAAAATGAAGAGAATACATATAGTAAAAGTTTCAGGTATACTTGTAATACTATGTTTTTTTTGCAGTGTTTTCATTACTTCATGTTCTGATAAAGATAAACCAGAGCCATTGGAAGAAGATAAAGCAAAATCAAAAGAACAATTATTAGAAGATTTTGCTCAGATGAAAGAATTAGTAGCAGAAAAAGACCGTCTCATGACAGAGCTTCTGCATACTACCCAATATATTACAGAACTTTTCACGGCCCTTGAACAAGTAAAAATCACTGAATCTGGTGATCAGAAAGCGGATATCCTTGCTAAAATCAAACAGCTGTCATTATCATTAGAAGAATCAAAAAGCAATCTAAAAAAAAGTACCAAACGTCTTAATTCCCTTCATAATCAAAATTCAGAATTATCAAATCAAGTAGGTACTTTAGAGAAGTTGATTACAGATATGCAAGACCAAATTGGATCTAAGGAAAGTGAAATTTCTGCATTAAAACAAGAAACTCAACAATTACAAAATGATAGAGATTCTTATAAATCAACAGCAGAAAATGAAGCTTTAGAAAAAAATAGAATTGAGAATGAAAAGAATACCTTCTATTATATCATTGAAAAAACCAATGATTTAGAAACAAAAGGTATTATTGAAGAAGAAGGAACTGGTTTTCTTGGAATTGGTGGAACATATGTTCCATCAAAAAATTTAAATGAACAGGATTTTATTCGTGTAGATATTCGTTCTACTAGAAGCTTACCTATTCCAGACAAGTTTCAGATTATTTCTTCTCATAATCCCAAATTATTAGAAAAAAATTCAGGAAATAATTCGATGTCTATAACAGATCCTATACGTTTTTGGACATCGAAATTTTTGATCATTATTGATAAACGATAAATATACAAAGGTTAATTATGGCTTATGAATTACAGGGTACTTTGTTTGAGGTATTTGATTCTCAACAAGTTACAGACAAATTCAAAAAAAGAGAATTTGTAGTAGAAACAAGTAGCGGCATGTATAATGAATATATAAAATTACAAGCCGTTCAAGATAAGTGTGAACTATTAGATACAATGAGAAAAGGCGATACAATTAAAGTGGCATTTGATTTGCGTGGTAAACTTGTAAATACCAAAGATGGACGTCAAGTATACATTACAAATATCAATGCATGGAAAATTGAAAAATTAGGTGGTGAATCAATGGGTAGTACCAGTTACAATGAACCTATTCCTCCTACATCTGATTATGATGATGTTCCATTTTAATGCTTTTTTACTTTCTGAAAATTAAAGGAAACTATTGTTATGGCTATCTATATAAATGCAGATGATTGCATTAATTGTGGTGCATGTGAACCAGAGTGTCCAAATACCGCTATTTATGAAGGTGGTACAGTATGGAGCCTAGGTGATACTAAGTATGAAGAATCTCAATCGCCAGGAAATTTCAAAGGTGATTTTTGGCAAGCTGATTATTATTATATCGTTCCAGATAAATGCACAGAATGCAAAACATTTCATGATGAACCACAATGCGCTGCAGTGTGCCCTGTAGATTGTTGTTTACCTGATGCAAATAATGTTGAAACAGAAGAGCAACTTATTAGCAAAGTATCATACCTTGATACTATCGATCCTAATCGTAGAAGAAATTAATATCTGATCTATTTATAAACCGATAATCAATGTATTCTCAGCATTTGCTACTTACATTATTATCGGTTTTTCTTATGTGTACAACCTTATGCATGCTATTCAAGCAACTATTTTGGTAGAAAGAGGACGAATTGCTGCGATATATCCTAACCCTCATGGTGTTGAAATTATCTCTGAACAAGGCACTCATTTTTACCCTCATGCATGGATCTTATCAGGATTAGTAGATTCTCATTGTCATCTTTATGGATTAGGTAATACTTTAACAGGATTATCTTTATACTCTGCCATATCTGCCCAAGAATGTGTTCAACAAGCCCTTCAATATGCACATAATTCACAAGGCTGGATAATTGGTAATGGATGGAATCAAGAATTGTGGGATCACAATCATTTTCCACATAAAGAATTTCTTGATATAGCTTTTCCAGATCAACCAGTATATTTACGTAGAGCCGATGGGCATGCCGCATGGGTGAATTCAAAAGCATTAGAAATAGCAGGGATAACCATAGACACTCCACATCCACTGGGTGGCTCAATTCTTATGGAAGATTCATCCCCTACTGGAATCTTAATTGATAATGCAATGAACTTAGTTGCAGATTGTATTCCAGAGTCAACTCCCGAGCAAATTAAAAAAGATATTGTAGCTGCTATACATCATTGTAGCTCTCTTGGTTTGACAGAAGTTCATGATATGGATGTTCATCCAACATTATTACCTTATTATCTAGAAATGGCAGAATCTGGTTCATTACCAATTAGAATACAATCATATATTAAAGCCCAAAACGATGAATGGAGCACTTTTGGATATTTGCCTGCCGGAGGAGAATTTATGCGTCTAGTAGGGCTTAAATTCTTTGCTGATGGTGCTCTAGGATCCAGAGGCGCAGCATTATTAGAACAATACTCAGATGCAGATACGAAAGGTCTTTTTTTACTTCAAGAAGAGCAATTATTCGAAAAAGCAGTAAAAGGGCTTGAATTTGGATGGAATATAAGTACACATGCCATTGGTGATGCTGCCAATAGAATGGTCATTAATGTGTATGAACGCTTAAGACAACAAGGCTATGCTTCCCAAGATGATATTCTTAGAATCGAACATGCACAAATTGTTCATCCTAATGATATACACAGAATTTCCCTTCATTCAATTAAAACAGCTATTCAACCAATTCATTGTATAAGTGATGCATCAATGGCAGACAGTAGATTAGGAGAAAGAACTTCCTATGCATATCCTTGGAAAACTCTTATAGATGCAGGTTTACATCCTGCTGGTGGATCGGATTTTCCAATAGAATCTGGAAATCCATTTAGTGGTATTTCTGCTTTTTGCAATAGAATTCCGTTTCTCTCTAATCATGCTTGGCATAGTGAACAAATTATTCATCGAAAACAAGCCATCTTATCTTATACACAATGGGCGCATGAATCAAGTGGAATGGATTATAGGAGAGGAAAATTACATCATAAGTTTGATGCAGATTTCACGATTATTGATAAGAATATAGAAACATGTCATAATGATGAATTAGAATCTATTCAAGTATTAGCCACATACACTGCAGGTATAAGAAGATTTTCGCACAATAATTAATCAGACCACATATCCAATCTAAGTTCTGGAAATACCGCATTTCTCACTTCGATTTGCTGAATTATTTTTGCATCTGCTGCAAGCAAACGTTTAGATTTTCCATATGTAACAATAAGATTAGCTAATATGTTAAAATCAGAATAATGATTTGAAAATCTCATTTCTGCATAATCCTTAGCAGAAACATTTGTTATTAAAAATTGCCAATCCGATGATTGCAGAAGCATTAATTCACGCATTGCTTGTAATAATAATCGTTCTTGAATTTTACTTCTATTATCTTTGTGATATGTATCCATTAACTGAGAAAAAGTACACTCAGCATCATATATTTTTTCCCATGTCCACATCGTCTGTGGATTTATCCATACATCATGATTACCATGCTCTCCCCATGAACCTTCTGGCAATGATGCTATGTCCGATTGATGATTGTCATTAATGATAGTAGAACACTTTTCTAAAGAAATATAAGGAGAATGATATATACCCCTTATTAGGGCATTTAAGAATCGAGGACCTTCAAACCACCAATGTCCAAATAATTCTGTATCAAAAGGCAAACATAATATTGCTTGTTTATCAGTGGCATGCTGATATTTATTAATCAATGATTCTATTGATTTTATAAAATGATAAGCATGCAATGATACTTTTTCATGAACCCAATCAGGTTTATAAAGCATTTTATATTGCATATCCGTTTTATTATCGGTTACTCTCCAATATCTCATCGCAGATTGTTCATGTTTTTTATGAAAATCTAAATAATTTCCATCTCCTGGATAACCATCTTCCCCACTCCAAACTTTTAAGGCAATATTTTGATGTCTAGCAAAAGCTATAGGCATATTATCAGTTTGGGCTTCTTTAGATTGCACTCTAAATGTTCTTAATGAATGATATTCTTCTGGTAAAGAATGCATTGGAAATTTATCAGCAATCTGAGCATTCGTAAATAATTGTTGATCTACGAAAAAGTAATTCAAATCTTCTTGACCAAGGATTTCTTCTATTCCTTTTCTTTTTGTAGGAACAGAATATGTATCATGTTCTAATAATGTTTTCCATTCATAGGAAGGCCGATATGCACATTCAGGAATCCATGTTCCTTTGGGAGAAATACCAAAATGTTTTACATAATTATCTTTGGCAGCCCTTATTTGAAGTGCAACACTTTTATCTTCAGCTAGCAATGGCAGATATCCATGAGTTGCAGCACAAGTAAGAATTTCTATGGCATTCACATCTTGAAGCTTTTTAAAGCTTGCGATGATAGAATAATTATATGAATGTTCAAATTCATGTTTCCTTTTTAAGTACCATTCATGCCAATAATGAGCTAAATAGACTTGATGTGGGTCAGCTTTCATCGCAATAAATTTTTCTGCATCTTTTAATCCCAGTGCCATCTTAGTATTACAATATTCTATAAATATTGGGGCGAAATCCGGATGTTCAAGTTGTTCGCAAAGAATAGGTGATATATCAAAAGATAGGTTTGGTGTAATTCCATCGGCAAGTAGTTCATGACACATCGTAAGAAGTGGTAGATAGCATTCGGCCACAGCTTCACATAGCCAATCAGATCCATGAGGCCAATCGCCATGATGCAATACATATGGTAAATGTGTATGAAGATTGATAATTACTTTACCAGGATGTTTCATTATACTGCCTTAAATAAAAAACCACGCCTTAATAGAGCGTGGTTTATATGATCTATATATTTCACATATATATTAGTGAACATGTTTTGTGTCAAATGGAGATTGACCATCAACAGATATTTCGCCATTATCTTCTTCGAATCGAAGCAAATTGTCGGTTAATGCATGTAATAACATTTTAGCATGCTGGGGAGTCATAATAATTCTTGCATGAACTCTTGCCTTGGGTACATCGGGCAATATTCGAGTAAAATCTATAACAAATTCTGCTGGAGAATGACGAATTATCGCCAAATTTGAATAGATTCCTTCAGCTTCTTTCTCACCTAATTCTATACTTATATGCTGCGCCTGTTCTTCTTTTTCTGCCATGGATAATAAGCTCCAAATTGCCAAATTAATGATATAATTATTTTTTTCTTAACATATCAGACATACCAAATGCTTTATCTGCTTTATCTTTTTGTCCAAGTTTAGCATATACTTTACCCATATATTCATAGTACATCGGATTTGTAAGATTTGCTACTTCTAATGCTTCTAATTCCGTTACTGTAGCCTTAAATCTATCATTTTGTCTCGTGATAATATAGATATCAGACAATTGCTGAATGACACCTAAATTATCTTTATTTACAGGATTTAATCTGTACTGTGTGAAATAATCTGCGGCTTTATTTAAGAATGGATAGCATTTAGACTCATCGGTTTTATACTTTGAATTAGCGTCCGCTTTTTTCTGTTCTTGATCAATAACTTCAGCAGCTTTATTTACATAACAAGCACCAATATTAAATATAGCTATATCAAATTTAGGATCTATTCCTAATGCCTTTTCATAATAAGTAATAGCTTGATCATAGTTCTTTTGTCTTGCTAATAATCTTGCATATTGTTCTAGATAAATTTTATTATTAGGACTTTTATTAATTGATACTTCTAAAGATTTCAATACTTGATCAGTTTTTCCTTGATCTTCATAAACTTGGATTTTTAAACTAGAAAGTTCATCATCACTAGGATTTACAGATAATGCCGCTTCTATTATCTGCAAACACTTATTGTAATTTTTATTTCCATAATAAAGATATGCAAGATTGACCAATGGTTTTAGGTTGATTGAAAAATATCTTTCCTTTTCTTGAGTTGACCATGAATCTGGTAAATTGGATCTTAAACCATCAATTATTCCTCTGCCACCCGATTTCTTAAAGGAACACAAGTACACATCTTTTGAATTTATTGCCAACTTATCTACTATTAATGAATCACCTTCATTATCCATCATTGCTTTTGTGCTTATTGGCTTTCCTAGCTTGGACAAGGCTTCTTCTCTTGGCATCCCGATAACAATATTTTGTTCTTTCATGATGTCAAAATACATCAACATATAATTTAAGCATCGTTCATAAGTGTTAATAGCATTCACTGTATCGCCCTTTATCTCATAAGCATTACCCATTAAGAACAAAGGTTCGGTATTTTCTGGCTTCAATGATGCAGCCAGATTTAAGAATTCTAACATTGGTTTGATATCTGAACTTTTATCTGATGCTAAAAAACTATTATAAAGCATAGAACCTTTATTATATGATTCTGCCCAGATATAGAAGATTTGTTCAGAGGACTTAGCTTTTTGTTCAGGTTTTGTTGCCCTTTTTTGAGCTTCTAAGGCATATTCAGCAGCTTTAGTAAAATTAGCTAGCTTGATATTGCAATCTGCTAAATAATACCACGCTTCAACATTTGATGAGTTTTTAGCAATTTCTTTTTCATATCCATCAGCAGCTTTTTTATAATCTTTTTGATTATATGCCAATTTTGCTCCCGTAAATTCTGGTGAAGCACATTGGAAGCTCTGGAATATCATTGATACAAGAATTCCAGCGATAATCAGATATTTAGGCATAGATTTCATAATATTTTTACCTTCTTAAGATTTGATATTCGAAAATACGAAATAGACATTGGCCTGCAAAAAATTTGCGCATAAAAAATAAAATCCCCTGTATAAGAGATCTCATACAAGGGATAATTTGTTATATGCACACTTATTTATTCATGAGCAGGTAAAACACCAAATGCTAATTCGGAAGTTATAGAACTTACTAAAAAAGTATACTTAGGCATTCTAGATTTTTTACTCGAATTATCAGGAACAATCATAATTACAGATTCTGCACCTGATTTGGACTCTACATTTTGTCTTTCTTGTTGACGCTTAATTGCATCTGAAAAGTCTTTAAATACTTCTAAGTTTGTGCATGCATACAATGGAATAATCATTGGTTGATGATTCGATGTAAAACCAAAGTATTTTGCTGTATTAAATGTTAAAGGCCCAAGCATTGATATCTGAGAAGGCGTAAAATACTCTACAGCTAACTTGTCTAATCTATTTCCAATTTGCCCAGCAGCATGAAACGATAAATCAATTATTCTATGATATACATAAGGCCCTCGATCATTTATGCAAACCAAAACGGACTTGCCTGTTTTTTCACTGGTTACTTTTGCAATCGATCCTAAAGGTAAAGTACGATGAGCTGCAGTATAACCATACATATCGAATAGTTGCCCACTTGCTGTTTTGCGATTGTGGAATTGCTTACCATACCAAGAACCAGGACCAATTTGCCTTGGAACTTTAACAGTAAATCCAATATAATTAACTGAATCAATGCGCGGAATGAATGCTTTTTTAGAAGCTGCATTCATGGTATCAATTAAAAAAGAACACACAATTGCCGAAATCATTGCCAATATAAATAATGGCTTTACTATAGAGAGGGTTTGTCTATGCACTATTGTCGTTTGTTGCACAGGGGCCTCCTTTTGATAATGAATAATCCCAAACTGCCTCCCCCCAGAGTCAGCCGAGCATTCAGTTAATGCTGAAAAAAATTACTGAGATTTCTATTTTGATGGAAATCACATCAATACTCTTTATGCTTTCAGTTTAATTCTTTTACATGCACAGTTACAAAAAAGCTAAATTTATGTCAGACTACCAATTAATTTTGTCTTAATTTATCTTCATTTTTCTCATAAGTCATTTTTAAACCTTTTAAAATTCAATTATGTATATACAATCAACTATCATTTCTAACGATTCTTTACCAAAAGAGATGAGGTCTTTGTTAGATGGAGAAACCAATTGGATTGCAAATTGTTCCAATTTTTCTTCATTATTATTTTATGCCTTAAAAGATATTAATTGGTGTGGATTTTATATTCTAGATGGTGATGAATTAGTTCTGGGCCCATTTCAAGGTAAACCTGCTTGTATTAGAATACCGATGCAAAAAGGTGTTTGTGGAACTGCTGCTTATTCTAGAAAAACTATAATTGTAGATGATGTCAATGAATTCCCTGGGCATATTGCATGTGATGTTGATTCTAGATCCGAAATTGTTATTCCTTTAGAATATAAAGGAAGATTATTGGGAGTACTCGATATCGATAGTTCAAAGCTTGCAAGATTTACCGAACAAGATGCGATAGTATTACAACATTTATGTTCTATATTGATTGACAATTGCTCATGGCCAGAGCTTTAAATTGGTGATAATAAAGATTGTATCTGTTCGAAAGGTAGGTTTCTTAAGACTGTATATATAATGAGGATGGCTATTAAAACATGAGCTGTCTTTTTGCCTGGTTGCCATACTGTATATGACATATCAAAATATTCAGACAATATTTTTTTGAAAAGCATATATATACAATAGGGACCCCATATAAATAATGGAAGATTATTTCTAGATGCTTCAAAAATATTCCCTTGCAATAAAGAATAGATTGCTCTGGTTGTACCACATCCTGCACAATGCAAACCAGTTACAACATTAAATATACAAGGTATATATTGATGTGAAGTTGGTGGATAATATGTAATTATAACAATACCTGCAATTGTAATTATCGCTAAAAGTATTATCTGTTTCGAAAAAGAAGATAGCATATATTCTGATTACTATTCAGATTCATCAACAACAACAGTTTTAACGATAAAATCATGTAAACCTTGTTTGTTTGCAGTAAAAAAAGGAATTATACCAAGCGGCCCGCATACATTAAGTAGAATACTATTAATAATAAATCTAAAGATCGCAACAAGAGCAGTAAACTCCTCTCCATTTGTCATAACTATTTTAATATGTAATAGTTTTTTTCCTAAAGTCTGTCCATTGGACATCGCTTGATAAAAGCCGAAATATAAAATCCCTAATAGTGTTTGAATTATAAACATTGTTGAAAATAGTGATGAAAAGCTATTAAGATATTGTTCTATATTCGCAATATCAATTGTTTGGCTAATCTGCATTAAATCATCACCTTTACCTATCAAGAACAAAACGATAAAAACCACAATACTCACCAGAGAACTATCTATAAGATATGCTCCTATTCTCTTCCAAGGATTAGATAAAGTAAGCTCTTCATATTCCATAATACACCTTTTATTTATAAGTTCTTGAATTATCACTAAACATATTAACATACTGTTGTAATTCAGTATCTTTTAGCTGATTTTCATTATACATTCCAGCAATCATTCTTTGGCGAAATGCTTCGTAGATTGTTACAGAGCATGCTACTGAAATATTCAAACTTTGAATCATTCCTACTTGAGGAATTAAAAAGTTACCATCTGCTAATTGCAATGCTGTTTCAGAGACACCGTTATGTTCATTACCAAATACTAAAGCTATAGGTTGCGTAAGATTCATTTCAAATAATGATATAGAATCCACGCTCATAGCTGTAGTAAAAATTGATTTACCTTGCTGTCTCAATAACTTGAAACAATCTTCTATGGAATCATGCCTATGTGTGAATACCCATTTTCTTGCTGAAGCTGAACTTTTTTCTGCTAATACAGGGAAAGATTGTCCACTGTGATAGACAAAATGTATATCTAAAATACCAACAGCATCGCAGGAACGTATGACGGCTGATACATTATGGGGGTCATGTACATTTTCAAGAACAATCGTCAAAGTAGGCTGTCTTTTATTAACAACTTTTTTGATTTTCTCTGCTCTTTCAGCACTTCTACAATCTATCAAAGATATTTCTTTAGAATGTTTATTCATATATATATACAGAAAAAGGCGTCTTTTCATGACGCCTTTTATATGTTTACACTAATACTATTTTTTACTTCTAGATTCTAAGGCAGCGGATAATCTTCTCATTGCTTCCTCAATATTTTCTACTGAATTCGCATAAGAGAATCGTGCAAAACCTTCTCCATAAGAACCAAATGCTGTCCCGCTTAAACAAGCAACGCCTGCTTCATATAATGAAAAATCAGCAAATTCTTGGGAGGTCATTCCAGTAGCTTCTATATTTGGAAATACATAAAATGCCCCTTTCGGTGAATGACATCTCATTCCCGGCATTGCATTTAAAGCATTAACAATAGTATCTCTTCTTCTCTTAAATTCAGATACAAAATCTGCTGCTATAGGATCCGTTCTTTCTGATAATGCTTCAATACCAGCAATTTGATTAAAGGATGCGGTACAACTTGTACAATTTGTTTGAAGTTTTGCAACTACTTGGGCCACATGCTCTGGGAATGCTCCATAGCCCATTCTCCAACCTGTCATAGCAAATGTTTTAGAGAAGCCATCAAGAAGTATAGTTCTTTCTTTCATTCCAGGGAATTGTGTTATACTTTCATGAACGAAACCATCGTAAGTTATTTGAGAATAAATTTCATCGGATAAAACGATAAAATCATGTTGCACAGCTAATTCTGCAATTCTCTTTAAATCATCATGAGTTAAAATACCACCTGTAGGATTTTGCGGGGTATTAATAATAACCATTCTTGTTTTGGGTGTTATTCTAGCTTCTAAATCTGCTAAATCGAATCTAAATTCTTTTTCTTCTTTTAATGGAAGTGGAATTGGTACTGCTTCTAAAAAATTAATAACAGATTCATAAATTGGGAATCCAGGATTAGGATAGATAACTTCATCCCCTTTATCTACTACTGCCATTATTCCATAGAATAATATTGGCTTGGCTCCCGGTGTAACAACTATCTCAGAAGCAGAATACTCTGTCCCTCTTGTCCTTTTAATATAATCAGCAATTGCTTGCCTGGCTTCAGGTAAACCAGCAGAAGGTCCATAATGAGTGAAACCATTATCAAGAGCATTCTTGGCTGCATCTATAATATTTTGAGGTGTATCAAAATCTGGCTCTCCAATTTCTAAGTGGACTATGCTTTTACCTGTTGCTTCAAGTGCCCTTGCTTTAACAAGAACTTCGAATGCGGTTTCGGTACCTAATCTGGTGATTCTTTCTGCTATATGCATCATATTATTATGGTCGAGAAAATATAGATAATAAATTAATGTGTACTATTAAACAAATTGGAGGCAATCGATAAAATACCAGAAGGTAAAATACCAAGTACAATTACTCCAGCAATTGTTATGATAAGTGATAGACCAGACATTCCAACTTCATTATCTTCTCTTTGGCCTTCAGGTTCTGTAAAATACATTTTGACGATGAGTCCAATATAAAAATAGACTGAGATTATTGAAGATAAAACACCAACTAATGTAAGCCATAAAAATCCAGCATCAATTGCAGCAGTAAACAAGAAATATTTGCCAAAGAATCCAGCAAATGGAGGTATTCCAGCTAATGAAAACATAAATATTGTCATAAATGCCGCTAATACTGGATGCCTTTTGCTTAGTCCAGCATAATCAGATAATTCTAAATATTTTTCGCCATTTCTTTCTAGTATCGCAACTATAATAAAAGAACCTATTTGCATAAACATATACGCAGTTAAGTAGAATACTATGCCACTATAACCATATTGTGATCCAGACACAAGGCCCATCATAATATAGCCAGCATGTGCAACAGATGAAAATGCAAGCATTCTTTTGATATTAGTTTGAGCTAATGCACTGATATTACCAATCAACATTGTTGCTGCAGACATCACAGCAAAGATCATTTGTAATTTCACTGGGGCTGATGGCATTAAAACAGTAACAATAGGAATAAATGCAGCAAAAGCAGCTGCTTTACCTGCTGTACTCATAAAAGCTGTAACAATAGTTGGCGCACCTTGATATACATCAGGAGCCCATTGATGGAATGGGAATGCCGCCGCCTTGAAACTAAGCCCAATAACTATTAAAGCTACACCAACAGGCAATAAAGCTGGAAAATTAAGTGCATTATTATTGATATTTAATGCTATTTGATTATAATCCATACTTCCAGTAGAGCCATAAATTAGTGCTATTCCATACACCAAAAACCCTGTTGCAAATGCTCCTAAAAGAAAGTATTTCAATGAAGATTCTACTGATTTTGCATTATTGCGCATATATCCTGAAAGGATATAGAATGAAACCGACATCACTTCAATGCCTATAAATAGGATTAATAAATGATTTGAATGTGCAATTAGCATCATTCCAGCAACTGCAAATAAGACTAATGAATAAAATTCATCATGCTCTATATTTTCTCTTTGCAAATATTGTCTTGAAGTAAGTATTGTTAATAATCCGCCAATAGAAAAAAGAATATCAAAATATGCAGCAAATCCACCGCCTGTAACCATTCCATTAAATCCAATGCCATGTAGTCCAAAAGTTGATATACCAAGGATACCACTAAAAAGAAGTGTAATAGCACTAAAAATAAATGTAATTCTGGAACTGTTAACAATTAAAGCATCCAATACCATAGCAATAATTGCCATAACAGATAAAAAGGTAAAGGGTGCTGTAAAAAGTAAATCTTGTACCATCAATATATTCCTTGATTAAATTCTCTTTTGTTTTCTGGTCTTATTTTGAACATGGTCGTAACATTACCAAACCAACGCGATATGCCTGGGCGGCACTTCCATCTTTAGATTGTACTCTAATAGAAGCTTCTGCTGAATCGGCATAGATATGTTCTATTGTATATACTATATCTTCGGTAACCGTCATAGCAAATTCAACAGTATCACCAACTTTAAGAGATTTCCATTGATTTGTGATATCATGACCGTTTTTTTTCCAGTCATAAGGTTTTTCGAAGATTTTTCTTAATAGATTAGCCACTTAGATGTATCCTTCACTGAAATTCATTATTAATGTCCGCCATGAACTTCATTCGAAGTTCCGGGTTCTACAGATGTTGCTGCTTTTATTAAAGGATATTTTGTTGTTCCAAATATCTTTTTTTCAACTTTACCAATTAATGTTTGAACATACAGTTCAGATTTGGACATAAAGGTAGATGGATATATACCAATCCAAACGATAAATATGACCATTGGTACTAATTGCCAATATTCACTTCTATGCAAATCTTTCAATGAATGATTGGATGGATTATCATTTGTTCCAAACATTACTCTTTGGAACATCCACAATAAATACACAGCAGAAAAAATTACTCCTGTAGAACTTAAAATGCTAAACCATGGATTATTCAAAAATGGAGATTGGAATGCTCCAAATAATGTTAGAAATTCACCAATAAAACCATTAAGGCCTGGTAATCCAACTGAGGCAAGTATTGCAATGACAAAAAAGACAGCAAATTTTGGCATTACTTTGGTTATTCCACCAAATTCAGATATTTCTCTGGTATGGCGTCTTTCATATAATGCACCAACACATAAAAACAACATACCTGTGGATAATCCATGATTAACCATTTGTATTATTGCTCCTTGAAGTCCCTCTGGTGTCATAGATGCAATACCCAAAACCACAAAACCTAGATGACTCACCGAAGAATATGCAACAAGTTTCTTAATATCAGTTTGAACCATAGCTACTAATGCACCATAAATAATTCCCGCAACTGATAACCAAGCAATTGGGACGGCAAATTGATGCATGGCCATTGGGAACAATTCTACATTAAATCGTATTAATCCATATGTACCCATCTTAAGAAGTACACCGGCAAGTATAACAGATCCTGCTGTTGGTGCTTGCACATGGGCATCAGGCAACCATGTATGGAATGGCATTAATGGCACTTTTATACAAAATGAAAGTGCAAATGCCAAGAATAGCCATATTTGGATATCCATTGGGATCGAAGGGGCAATTTCTCTTAATACTAAGAAGTCTGTTGTAAAATGCCCACCCGGTAAACCTTTTGCATATAATCCCAACCATACTATAGCTAATAGCATTAACAATGAGCCAACTAAAGTATAGAGGAAGAACTTAACAGCTGCATAGATTCTATCTTTGCCACCCCATATTCCGATTAAGAAATACATGGGTATTAAGATTAATTCCCAAAAAACATAAAATACCATCGTATCTAATGATATAAAAACACCCAGCATCCCCAATTCTAGAAGAAGCATCATTGCATAATATTCTTTTACTCTTTTCTTAATTGGTTCAAAGGATGAAAGCAATGCTATTGGCATAATGAATGTTGTTAGCAATACTAATAATAAAGACATCCCATCAATGCCAATTCTAAACCCTGAATCTGTAGAAGATATCCAAGGAATATTTGTGTAGAACTGAAATCCATCAATAGAACTATTGAAAGAAAACCATAAGGGAAGTGAAAACCCAAAGGTTAGCAAGGATATCATCATTGTAGTAAAACGTATAGCCTTTTCTTGTGCTTTATCTATAAATAGCACGGCTATAAATCCAAATAATGGTAATAGTAATGTTAATAATAACATTCCAGCTGATTCGGTATGTGGCATTGTGTCACGCTTAGGAACTGACAAATGATATCAAAATGCCTTGCGGCTTTTACTCTAAATTATATATGCATATTAATATGCTTAAGGCTTAACTTGATAATATGGCGAAATCATAAAATATACGATTACGCCTGTTATCGTTACATATAACCATATGGGAAATGTCCACTTTGCAATTGCCTTATGCCTTACAAACTCACTTCTCCATGCCCGGAGCAATGTAAATAAAGCTAAAGGAACTATACAAGCAGCCAATATTATATGTGTTATCAATATGAAAAAGTATATTATCTTGATTATACCTTCACCACCATAATGCGTAGCCGGTGCTTGTGAATGATATAATACATAAGACAATAAGAACAACACTGATAATGTAAATGCACTGAGCATTACTGTCTTATGTGCTTGTCTTTTTTTATTCTTAATAAAATAAACACCAAGCATTAATAATACACAACAAGATCCATTCAGGAATGCATTAAGCTTTGGCAAACTAGAAACATCTAATGATCCAATTGCTAATGCCTGTGGAAAGTAAAGCATAAATGATACTAATAATACCACTACTATCGTAAGTGAATATACTAATACTGATAATGATGATTCATTCATCGATTGCACGATATCTTGATTATTCGGATGTGTATTATTCATATTTAAATGTCTTATGTTGATATGTCTTATGCAAACACCATCCAAGCAATAATAGCAACAATGCCAAATAACATCATTAAAGCATAGTTTTGAGCAATACCAGATTGTATCTTTCTGAGATTTTCTGCGCTTACTGCAATTGCTCTAGCACTGCCATTTACGATACCATCTATTATTTGCACATCTACTATCTTCCAAAGAAAATCTAAAGATATCTTATACATCGGAGCTACGAATACATTGTGATAAATCTCATCAACAAAATATTTATTCCAAAGAATATTATAGAGTCCTTTATTCTTTGCTGCCATTTCAGCTGGTTTACTTGAAGATTTTTTATACAAAGATGCTGCATATAGTATTCCAATTATAGCGATAGCTAATGATGCTGCCATTAAACCCCATTCTAAGGCCAATGAATGATGATGTGCATTAGTATGATGGCTAGCTAAAATGCTATTGGCATTTGCAAAGATTGGCTCTAACCAATGTTCAAGAATATTGATATCGGCACCACCTGACAATGCTTTAGGTATTCCTAATAAGCCACCAAAAACAGACAGAATAGCTAAAATCCATAAGGGCAATGTCATTGTCACCGGAGATTCATGAGGATGAACATGATGATGGTCAAATCTTTCCTCTCCGTAAAATGTTAGATATAATAGTCTGAACATATAAAATGCTGTACAAAATGCTGCTAAAACACCAGCACCCCATAATATTGGACTTCCATTTGCATATGCATTCCATAATATTTCATCTTTAGAGAAGAAACCTGAAAATGGGAAAATTCCTGAAATTGCAATGGTTCCTAATAAGAATGTAATATAGGTCTGAGGCATATACTTCTTTAATCCACCCATTTTTTGTATGTCTTGTTCTTCATGCATTCCGTGTATTACAGATCCAGATCCTAGGAATAATAATGCTTTAAAAAAGGCATGCGTCATCACATGAAACACTGCAGCTGTATAGGCTCCAACTCCTAAAGCCATAAACATAAAACCTAATTGACTTACGGTAGAATATGCTAATACTTTTTTGATATCATTTTGAACTATACCAATTGTAGCGGCTATTAAGGCTGTTGTAATACCAACACCTGTAATAATTGCCATTGTTGTATCAGATAAAGCAAATAATGTTGAGTTACGAGCTATAAGGAATATACCGGCTGTTACCATAGTTGCAGCATGGATCAAAGCAGATACTGGTGTTGGACCTGCCATCGCATCAGGCAACCAAATACCTAATGGAATTTGAGCAGACTTCCCTGTGCAACCTAAGAATAAAAGCAAAGTAATTGCAGTAATTAATCCTGCATCAATTCCTCCAGAGGCAGCAGCCATATTCACTGTTGTATATTCCAGAGAACCAAATCGCATATAGATCAGGCACATTGCAATCAATACTCCAAAATCACCAATTCGATTAACAATAAATGCCTTTTTTGCTGCATCACCTGTCCAAACTATATGAGAACCTTCGAATTTTCTGTCATACCAAAATCCAATAAGAAGATATGAACATAATCCTACACCTTCCCAGCCAAGAAATGTAAGAACAAAGTTATTGGCTAGTACAAGGTTTAACATCATGAATACAAATAAATTCAGATAAGCAAAAAAACGTGGAAAGCTCTTATCTCCATGCATGTATCCAATTGAATAAATGTGTATCAAAGTGCCAATACCAGTGATAATCAAGGTATACAGTATTGATAGTTGGTCTACTTGATATGCTATATCAATATGAAAAGAACCTGCTTGAATCCAAGTAAATAATCGGACAATATGCTCGGTTCTTGCTTCGGAAGATTCACCAGTTAATTGTAAAAAAGCGCCGAGTGCAACCAAAAAAGCACCGCCAACAGCAATACTAGCAATTGCACCAACAAGTTTTTCATTGTTGAGTTTTTTTCCAAAAAAGCCAATAATTAAAAAACCAATTAAAGGCAAAAGTGGTACTAAGTAAATCAATTCAACCATATGCGTATTCGCTTACTGTAAAAAGTTAATTCAGCATAATATTGTAATACATTATAATATCTGATTTTCAAATAATGCATGCTCTATTGGAAGGTCTACATTTTTAAAACTCAGCTTCATTGTCTCATCAACGATAAACAATGAATTTCTCTCTACTTTCATCCATTCAGATCTTTTATATGTGAATGGCTCGGATGCAATAACAATTGCAGATGGCTTTCCATTATCTGGTTCCATAGTACAATGCTCTGCTCTGCAATGATATTCTTTGCCATACATATAATATAATGATGCCGGCTGAACACTCTGATTTGTTGTGTATCGAACTGCAATTAAACTGACACCATTTGTTATGCAAACATTGATATAAGAATGATGTTTTACATTACATTCAATAAGTAATTCACTTAAATCAAAAAGAGCTTTCTGAATTGCTTCAACCATCTCATCACATGTAACATTACCCATAGGATCTGCTATATGATTAAGAAATAATCCAAATAAATGCTCAGAATCCGTAGAACCTAAAATTGCATCATAAGCAGTATCTCTTAATCTTCTTAGAAGCTTTCTGCGAATTTCTTTAAATCCACCTATAACACCATTATGCATGAATGTTAATTTTCCATATGAAAATGGATGTGAATTATACTCTTCAACAGACATCCCTTGGGAAGCTGCTCGAATATGAGCAAAAATGACAGGAGAATAAATCTTTCTTGCTAAATGACGTAAATTTTGATCGCTCCAGGCGGGTTTAATACTTCTAAATACACAAGGCTCATTGTCTAAATCAGGCGCATACCATCCAATACCAAAACCATCTCCATTAACCTGAACACTCATTTCGCCTGCATTCATGCTCTGAGCTGCAATCAAGGAGTATTTAGGCCTATATAAAAGATCGTTTGCCAAAACTGGCGTACCGATATATGCAACAAAACGACACATAATATACTTAATGTAAATAGATGCTTAAAATACGAAAGCTAAGACACTTCACCAACGCCCATGCTACTCCATTCAGCTCAATTATAGCTATTAGCAATCAACGTTATCCACAAATAACCAAATCACAAAAAAATCCGCTTTGCGAGTTTTCCCAAAGCGGATATCTTTCTCTATTCTATCATTAAGCTGCTATGCGCTCTACACAATAGGTTTCATATACACCATCTAATAATAGATTTAATGCATCTGCAGCCTCTCTTGCGGCATCTAAAGCAATGTGCTTATTTTCATCAGTTGTACATAAACGAACTAATGCTTCTCTTGTAACTTCTCTGTGGATTTCATCAGCATGCTCGTGAACTTCAAAGAATACTAATGCATCTTCATTATCAAGATTATATTTATTCTTTAAACCTTCAATTTTTGTAGTGCATACTTCAGGAATTTGTGATTCATAAGCATATAATGCTGCTAAACCTTCTGCTGGATTATTCCTAGATGCTAAGTCTTTTAATATTTCTACAGATTTTTTTGTATGCGGCAAATATTTACGGGACATCATTTCTTCGCGGCTAATACCTAGTGCATCACCAAATCTACGCCATAATTCTGGATGATTATTCGGCCCATGCTCTTCTTCAATTAGATTTTCTAAAAGCATTTGACGAATCTCAATATCATCACACTTTGAATGTGTTGCACTTACATATGTTGGGAAATGATGTACTTGTTGATAATATTCAAAAGCATATTCACGTAGCATCTGCAGTGATAAATCACCGGTATTCCACATTTGATAGAAAGGATGCTGTAGCAAATGACGATCATTTATAATAGCATCGAGTTTTTCAAGAAATTCTTGACTTGTCATGGTACTATTCCAAAAAATTAGATTACTGTGATAATTGAATGCGCAAAAATAGTGTTTTTTCTTAGTTTGAATAACTGTTTTTCATCTTTGTTATTAACTACTCAATATTAATAGTTAAAATACCTAGAATAATTACTGTTCAATATCTAATATAATGTGCTTAATAATACACCTAAGGTCTATATATATCAATATGTTGCATATTGTTCATTAAGTATGTATGCATGTACATAGTCTAATGATAAATTTTTATCTTTATTTTCTTTACATATCAAAAGTTTAGCATTCCATGTATCAATAGACATGTTTTTCTCACTTCATCTTCTTTCATTATACTGCAATCTTTCTGTATCTTACTCTTCTCACGGTTTGTTTATTTTGAAACATTTAAACTGGGATAATCATAAAAGCTATAACAAATAAAGTACAGAATGCATAGAGAACCCATTGAGCTTGTTCTGGAGAATGCCTTTTAAAGTGATTCCACATATTTGCATATGCACCCATAGAAGCAGTAATTCCAGATGTAAGCAATAATACCTCTAATGGACTTACGATAATTGGGAGAAAATACTGAAGTCCTTTACTAGCAACAGATCCATAAATTAGCATCCCTTGCCCTACATATACTACCAATGATTCTTTACCAAGTAATTGCATAAAAGCTGATTTCTTACCCGTACAATAATCTTTAAACATATAGAATAAAGAAAATAATATCATTACTCCAGCAGTTCTAAATAAAGCATGAACGGGTGAAACATACCACCAATTAAGTGTACTAGGATAATATTGCCATAGATACTCTTTACTGATAAAAGCAAATGCTGTTATTCCCAAAGAAGCTATGATCATTTTTTTTATTATTGAATCTTTGTCTTGTGAAATCAAAAACAAATCCGTTACTATTATTCCCGCAAAATAATATCCAGCCCATGGAAACAATGGGAATAAAGAGGTTGGTTGAGTAACAATATACATTCTCAAAAATAGTGGAATCCATCCTAATTGATCTTGAGGTATTGACCATATAAAAGGGGTACACCAAAAGAAAATAATAAGTATTAGATATGATGCTATTCTAAATCTGAAAAATGATCTGGTACTTATCAGAAGCGCTAGAGAAAGTAATGAAGAAGCAACAATTAGCTGCAATACATTACACATAAAGAATTTTGAAAATTCTTCTGAACTTGACTGAAGTGTTTTTTGCAAAGAAAATTCTGGCGTTTGAATCCAATATGCAATAGCAAGGATAAATAATAAACGTTTCACATAACTAAGTAATGGAGCACTCATTGTTATGTACTCTTTAAATTTTGATTCTAAAGCAAGCCTAAAGCCAGCTCCTGCACAAAAAATAAAACAAACAGCAACAAATCCATTGCTTATATCTATTAGATTAAATATGAGATTATCTTTATATCCATCGGGTAGGAATGCATTTACTACATGTGTTTCTATCATCCAAATACAAGCCAATCCCCTTAGTATATCAATAAAGTTTAGCCTTTGCAACATTACATTATTCCTATTGTATTTCTGATTTCAGAGTATATTCTTTCAAGAGAATCAGCAAATTTAATTCGATATCTGCAATTACAGAGGTAAATTTGTATAAAATTTATATACTTTCTTTTATTAAGAAATGTAATCAAGTATGATACGTCTCATACATTCAATAATATAAAATTATTTTTTTGCATCCCATGAATATATATTTTCTCATTTCAGTTGTCATATTATCATTAGTTGTTAATAATGATACATATACTACAGCTCAAATATCAAAGAAATTACTTAAAACTCAAGCACCTCAATCTAACCCAAAAGTACTTGAAAAAAAAGAATCCTTGTTATCTGAAGATATTATACCATTGATATATTGTCCAAATCCTGGAAATACATATAATTTTAGCGTAGAAAGCTCTGTATCGCAAACACTAGGTGATATGTTTGATTTTAAAGCAAGGACTTCCGCACATACTTCTATGCAGTTAAGCATTGATAAAAATGTAAAGAAACAACTTTTATTAATATATAAATATGATAAGGGAAATGTTTCTTTTGATGGATTAAGCATGGCAGGCATACCAGATACTTCTTTTACCACTAATAGTTCTTTATTACCCGAAACTCAAGAATTGATTAATCAGCAAGGTATTGTATTAGAACGGATTCATACTCATCCTTCTGGGGCACATATTCCAGCTCGCTCTGAACAATTATTGCAATCTTTAGCACAAGGTGCTCGATATTTCCTTATCGAATTTCCTTCAAAGCCTATCAAAAAAGATTCTGCATGGAAGATTACCAAGATTGATACCATTCATACAAGCGCTCTTGAAGGTAATTCAAGCATTATTATGAATACAAATCTTCATTATGTAATAAGTGATATTTCAGTTAAAAACGGAACAAGGATCGCAACAATACAATGTTCCTCTCATTCTCTGGGAATTAAAGGAACTGCTGAACAAAGTGGTGTATTCCTTACAATTGATGGAGAAGGAACTGCAAAAGGTATCTACAATGTAGAATTGCTTACAGGCATTCCTATCGATGCACAATTATCGATGGAATATGAATTAAGAATGGCAGCCACAGGACAAGAAAATGCTATTTTTCCTGTTACCATGAATATGGATATAAAATATATGAGAACAGGATTTTCAGGAAATAATCAACAATTACATTCTAATCCAAAAGAAAAGCAATCAAAAAAAATAAAATAGTATGATAGTTATTTTAAAGCATGTATTCATAGTTCTTGTTGTGATAGTAATACATTCAATATCGGCTTTTTCTCAACAAGAATTTCCAAAGCCAGTTATATCAGATTCAGTTTCTTATAGGTATTCATTAGTAAAAGGCGACACTTTACTGTATGAAGTTATTTCTAGAGATAGTATTATAACAGGGATGAGAAGTCCGATCATAGTTAAAAATCGAAGAGAAGTTCTGCTTATAGCATGTGATTCTGTAACACCTAATGGAATAATGTATATAAGCCAAAGAATGATCGATTTTTCTTCTAAAGAATCCGATGGAATTAGCAAACCTTCAATTAGAAGTTTTTCCCCTTGGAAAAATATAAAAATTTGGTTTTCCATGGATTCTACTGGGAAACGCTATGATTTTGGGGGTGAAGATTCATTAGTTTCTGCTGTATCGCCTGGTGGCCCATTTGCGCCATTTTTATTTATACCTTTAGGTAATGGTAAGCACCTTGTTCATAGTGGTTGGTTATTAGACGATACATGCGATGTGCCCGAAAATGCTATTCCAGTGCCGATTATAAAGCATATAAGTTCTATGCGGGCGAGGCCCAATATCGACACTTTAGGACAGCTCTGTAATCGTTTAGAAAATACTGTTACAGCACAGGGTGGATTTTTTTCTTCAACACCTGCACCAGTAAAATCTACGATTCAGTCTAATGCTATAATAGCAGCATTCGGAATTATGGATATAAGCTCTACTCTTTATATTCCAATTCATTATTTTGGGACATCAGAGTTAAAAATGAATGTTAAATCAATGTCCAATGGCAAAAATTCTCAAATGCAGATCAAACATTTTATAGCTTCCCAATTTACTTTAAAAAAGATGGTCAGTTCTAGGTTTTCGGATATCTTTATTAAAGGGTCTAAACTCAAGAAAAATCGTCGTTCAAGATAATTTTCATCTCATTGGTAATATATATTTACTAATGAGTACTTATATCTATGCATTTTAGCGCTTCTTCATCGATTCTTTTATTTTATTACTTCTATGAAATCACTTGTCCACCTTGTATTAGTATCTATCCCTTTGTTCTTTTTTCAGAATATGTGTTCATATTCACAAACATCTTCAACTGGAAGTATAAAAATTTATTCTTTAGATGAATGTATGAAAATTGCAGATTCAGCAAATCTAGATATGATGTTAGCCATGGCGCAAATCCCTGCGGCCCAAGCAAATCAAAAAGCAGCCTTTGGCGGATATTTACCACAAGTAAATGCATCTATGGGATATTCTAGAAGGCTTAATCAATTAGGGGGTGGGCAATTTAATATTGGTGGATTTAGAGCTCCTGCAGATCAATATTCTGCGTCTACTCTTGCAAATATCACTTTGTTCAATGGTTTTTCTAGAGAAGCTAATATAGATCTTGCAACCACAAATATCAATGCTAGTTTACAAACAGTAGAGCAAACAAGAAATCAAGTAAAATTAGCCGTGATACAACAATATTTAACAATTCTTAGAAATGCAAAACTTGTTGCTGTAAGATCAGAAAATCTATTACTAGGTAAAAAAGAATTAGAAAGAGCAAAAGCAAGATTTGAAGCTGGTATTGCCCCAATTGCAATCATTTATGCTCAAGAAGCAGATAATGGCAATAGAGAATTAGAGCTAGTTCAATCAGAAAATCAAGTAAGTATTGCTAAAGCAAATTTGCTTTCTACAATGGCACATTCACCAGGTGAAAAAGCAGAATTTGCCGAAAATAGTTTTCCTAAAGAAATAACTGAATCAGAAATATCAAATTTTCGCTCAAAATTCTCATCTGTTGATGAAGCTTATGCCCAAGCATTAGCAAATAGGCCAGATTTTGCTGCAGCTAAAAGTAGAATAGAAGCTTCCAAATTTTCAATTATTGCCTCAAAAAGTGGATACTATCCAAGTATCTCTGCTACAGGTGGTTGGAGTTGGGCTAATTCCGAAGTCAAAGATTTTGATTTATTTGGAAGATCTTTTGTCGCATTAAATGTTGATATCCCTCTTTTTGATGCCTTTAGAACAAATCAGCAGATACAAAATGCCGAACTCCAGTCTAAACAAAATGAATTAGAAAAAGAAAGGACACAACAAACAATCAGAATTCAATTACAATCTGGTTTATTGAATATATACTCGGCCGAGAAACAATTAGAAATAACAAATAGAAGTATAGTTGCAGCAAATCAGAATTTTGAAAGCGCCAAAGAACGCTTTGAAGTTGGAACAGCTACTATTGTGGATTATTTGACTGCAAATACACAGTTGATAACAGCAAAAATTAATCGTGTAAATGCTGTGTACAATTATTTTGATGCACAAGTGCAAGTAAAGTTTGCACTCGGCTCTATGTAAATCTGACATTTTTACTTATAACATTGATACATTATTATGGCTAAGAAATCTAGAAAAGCCCTTTACATCACGCTTATTTCAGTTGCAATTTTTGCAATTGTATTGTCTTATTTTTTATTAAAGAATAAAGATGAAAGCATTGCGATAAAGACAGAAAAAGTTGAACTGAGAACAATTACACAAAAAGTAAGTGCAATTGGTAAAATTAGGCCAGAAACTGAAGTTAAGATTTCTTCAGAGGCAAGTGGAGAAATAATGTTTCTTGGTTTTAGAGATGGTGACTCTGTAAATAAAGGACAATTATTAGTTCGCATTCAGCCAGATATTGTCCAATCACAATTAGAACAATTTACTGCTTCAGCTGATGCTTCTAAAATTGCGATAGACGCTACTAAAGCAGAAATGGAAAGAGCCCAAGCTGATTTTAAACGTATCAGTGATTTATACGCTAAACAATATGCATCTAGAGAAGAATTCGACAGAGCAAAATCTACTTTGGAACAAGCTCTATCACGATTTAGATCTTCAGGTTCCGATTATACTAGGGCTTTTTCAGCTTTAAAGCAAATGAGGTCCCAAGCATCTAGAACTACTCTTTATTCTCCTATGAGTGGTACAGTTACTTCGCTTTCAGTGGAAGCTGGAGAAAAAGTAGTTGGAACTGCACAAATGCAGGGAACAGAAATGATGCGCATCGCTGATTTGAATATTATGAATGCATGGGTAGATGTAGATGAAAACGATATCGTATTTGTAAAAATTGGTGATACAGTCCGTATTAGAGTAGATGCAATGCCAGATGAAGAATTAATAGGATATGTGTATGAAATAGGGCATTCAGCAAAAACTTCTGCTGCTGGTACACAAGAAGAAGTAACAAATTTCGAAGTGCGAATAAGAATTATTGATAAAGATATGCGCTTGCGCCCAGGCATGAGCTGTTCTGTTGAGATAAGCACCGAAACTCACCCCAATGTATTATCTGTACCATTACAGTCAGTTACTGTACGATCTGTGCAAGCATCAGAATCTGAAATGTCTTCAGGCAGCATTCAACAACAAGAAGAAAAGAAAAAATCAAATTCAAAAAGACCTCCTTCTGTAATTTTTCTAAAAAATGGAGATAAAGCCAAAATGGTAAAAGTTGAAACCGGACTTAGTGATCATGGCTTTATAGAAATCAAAAAGGGACTCAAAGTTGGACAAGAAATTATAAGCGGTAGTTTTCAGGCAATTAATAAACTTTTACAAGATGGCTCAATTATTAAAATTGACACTGTTTCTTCGGTTTCTTCTATGAAGAAATAAACATTTTTTATTGACCTAAATACTATGAATGATAATCCTTTAATACATATCCAAAATATTTCTAAAGTATATGAAATGGGTGGCGAGCAAGTATTTGCTTTAAGAGACATTTCATTGGATATATATCCAAATGAATATGTTGCTTTAATGGGACCATCCGGATCTGGAAAATCAACATTGATGAATGTTCTTGGATGTTTGGATACTCCAAGTACTGGTATCTATACTTTTAAAGGTTTAGATGTTAATGAAATGAGCGATAATGATTTAGCAGAGATCAGAAATCGTGAGATTGGATTTGTATTTCAAACATTTAATCTTTTACCAAGAGCAACAGCAGTTAAAAATATTGAATTACCTTTGATATATAGTGGAGTTTCATCTTCAGAAAGAAAATCTAGAGCAATCAAAGTATTACAAGATGTTGGATTAGGAGAAAGATTAACTCATAAACCAAATGAATTATCTGGTGGGCAAAGACAAAGAGTAGCTGTTGCTAGAGCTTTAGTTACAAATCCATCTATCATTTTAGCCGATGAACCAACAGGTAATTTAGATACTAAAACAGGTATTGAAATCATGAAGCTATTTAGAGATTTATGGTTAAAAGGAAATACCGTCATACTTGTTACTCACGAAGAAGATGTTGCAAGATATGCACAAAGAATCATCAGAATTAGAGATGGTAAAGTAGAATCCGATGAAAAAAATACCGTTTCACAGTATTCTCAGGGTACGGAATGAAAATTAGTGAATTAGGTGAAGCCGCAAGGATTGCTATTGAAGGATTGCAAGCAAATAAATTGCGTTCTTTTCTTACAACACTTGGCGTAGTGATTGGAATTACTTTTGTGATTTTAATGGGTTGGTTCTTAAATGGCTTAGATGCAGCCCTAGAGTCTACAGTTAATTTGCTTGGTACTGATGTGATGTATGTTGATAAATGGAGTTGGTCTGGTGGACAAAATTGGCGAAAAACTATGGCCAGAAAAGACATCACATATCAGCAAGCTTTAGAATTCTGCAAAAAGATTAATACAGCCGAATTAAGCCTACCTGAAGCAAGAAAATGGGGTGGTACTATCCAAGTAAAGAATAAAAACATAACAGGTATTTCGATAATTGGAGTGCCCTTTTCCTATGCAAATTTACCAGCTGGTACAATTTCATATGGTAGGTTTTTTTCTCAGTTTGAAGATCAATATAGTACAAATTCCGCAGTCCTTGGTTGGAATGTTGCTAGTACCTTATTTCCTGATGGTGATGCCATTGGTAGAAATATTAAAATTGGAGGCAGATCATTCGAAGTTGTTGGAGTTATTATAAAACGTGGAAATATGATGATGGATTTTGTGGATAATCAAGTTATAATTCCAATTTCTACTTTCTTTGGTATTTATGGTTCAATTGGCAGAAGTGTTTCGATAGCAGTAAAAGCTGGTAAAGCAGAATTAATGGATGAGGTTAGATCTGAAACCACTGGATTAATGCGAGGCATAAGAAATGTTGCACCGGGAGAAGAAGACGATTTTTCTATAAATGAAACTCAAACATTTCGAGATGAAGTACAAACACTCAGATTGTCAACATGGGGAATAGGTATTGGATTAACATTACTCTCTTTTACAGTTGGCATCATTGGCATTATGAATATCATGTTTGTGTCTGTAACAGAAAGAACGAAAGAAATAGGAATTAGAAAAAGTCTAGGAGCTAAAAGTTCTTCTATTTTATTCCAATTTCTTGTAGAAGCTGCTTCATTATGTTTTGTAGGTGCTTTGATAGCATTTGTTTTTTGTTCAGCTTTAATTTTTGTAATTGTGCAGTTTATTCCTCAAGCAGATTTTTTAACTCCCTATGTTCCCCCACAGTTATTGTTAATTGCTGCATTGGTATCAATATTCGTTGGAATCCTTGCTGGTATGATTCCTGCAATTCGCGCTTCTAAGATGGATCCTGTAGAAGCATTACGATATGAGTCATAATTAATGAATATTCTTGAAAGTATATTACAAGCATTTGAATCAGTTCGTTCTAATACATTAAGAACGATATTAACCTTATTAAGTATATCAATTGGAATTTTTTCTATTATTGGCGCTGGATCGGCTGTCGCAACATTAGATTCTGCGGTTAATACTCAATTAGTTGCAATGGGTGAAAACTCTTTTATGATTAGAAGAACACCTACAATTAATATAGGAAATTCATGGAGAAAATATAGAAATAGAAAAGATATTACATATGCACAGGCAAAAGAATTTAAGAATAATATAGAAAGTACTGACTTAATAAGTATTTCTGATGAAACGGATGGATATACAGCGAAAGTAGGCAATTTATCTACCGATCCAGATATTTCACTTATTGGTTGTGATGAGAATTTTTTTACTATAAAAAATATGCAGATTATTGAAGGAAGATCGTTTTCTGCTCAAGAAGTATTATCTGCAACATCTACTGCTATCATAGGAAATGATATTGTACTTAAATTATTTAATGGTCGTAAAGCAATTGGAGAATATCTAACATTAAAAAATCAACAGTTCTTGATTGTTGGAATATTAAAATCACAAGGATCGATGTTTGGTAAAAGTTTAGATAATCAAATAATGATACCTATATCTACATTCATGAGATACCACACAGATGAATGGGGTTCATCTGTAGATATTACAGGGCAGGCTTATTCCAAACAATCCTTCTTGCAGACAGTTGATGAATCAATTGGTACAATGCGTTCATTAAGAAACGTGAAACCTTGGGAAGATAATTCATTTGAAATCGAAACAAATGAAACGATAAGCAATCAATTTGCTTCCTTTACTGGATATCTAAGTATGTTTGGGATTGCATCTGGTATTATTTCATTACTAGCTGCAGGCGTTGGTATAATGAATATTATGCTTGTGTCTGTTAAAGAAAGAACAAGAGAGATAGGAATAAGAAAAGCAATTGGAGCAAAAAAGAATTGGATACTATTTCAATTTATCATAGAAGCAATTACATTGTGCCAGTTAGGGGGAATTATTGGTATTGCTTTTGGAGTAATTGCAGCTAATGGATTAAGTACATTAATAAATGCAGAGACACAAATTCCTTTGTTTTGGGTATTATTTAGCGTAGGGACATGTACTTTAATGGGATTAATATTTGGAAGTTATCCAGCTTGGAAAGCAGCATGTTTAGACCCCATAGAGGCATTACGATATGAGTAATTACTGATTTAAATGTTGTAGAAGTAAAATTACTTCTTTATTACCTGCAAGAATATCATATAAATGTAAAGATTTAATTGGAACCCATTGAATTTCTGACCATACATTATTTTGCAATGTACCTTGCCATGAAGTAATTGTATAAAAAGAAAGGTGAACACTTATTGAATTGGGATAAGAATAAGTAGCAGAATGGAATAATGTAGCATTATATGGAATAATAGAAAGCTCTTCATAAATCTCGCGATAAAGAGTTTGTATTGGTACTTCATTTTCTTCTGATTTACCACCAGGAAATTCCCATTTATTAGGAAATGATGAAAGCGAGGTTCTTTTACAAAGCAGAATATCTCCATTTTCTTTATTTATTATAGCACAAGCAACATTAATCATAGGATATTTTTACTATAAAAACAACAAAAGCCTATATGTTTCGGGCATATAGGCTAATGATAAAGAATAAACCGGCAACTACCTACTCTCCCACACACCTACGCATGCAGTACCATTGGCTCAACAGGGCTTAACTTCTCT
>BJGZ01000009.1 GCA_014191195.1 Chlorobiota bacterium | reverse complement strand
TGTTGAAGGCTATCATAGATTTATAAAATTTGCTGAAAAGATCTTTAAAACTGGTTTTGATTTAATCGATAAGCCTTTTACAGATTTATCTTCTATGCTTAAAGTATTACCCGATCTTATTGCTCTGCAATCTCATAGATCTGTTGCTGGCCTTGTAAATACATATATCAAAGATGATAGACTAAGACAAGTCTTTAGTTTTCATCCGCTTCTTGTTGGTGGTAATCCTTTTCAGACAACTTCTATTTATGCTCTAATTCATATCTTAGAACAACGCTGGGGAGTATGGTTTGCCATGGGTGGTACGGGTGCATTAGTAGATGGTTTAGCAAAACTTTTTACTGATTTAGGTGGCTCATTTATCTTTAATTCTGAAGTTTCAGAAATCTGTATAGACAATATATCTGGTAAAGCTACTGGTGTAAAAACTGTTTCTGGACACACTTATAATGCAGATATCATTATTAGTAATGCAGATTTAGCAAATACATATAAGCGTCTTATTCCATCAAAATTCAGAAAAAAGAATACTGATAAAAGAATTGATAATCTGCAATATTCAATGAGCCTTTTTGTTTTATACTTTGGTACAAATAAGAAGTATGATTCTATTGCACATCATGAAATTCTTATGGGCCCAAGATATAAGGATTTAGTAACAGATATATTTAAGAATAAAGTATTATCTGATGACTTTTCATTGTATTTACATAGGCCCTCTGCTACAGACCCTACTCTAGCACCAGAAAATTGTGATTGCTGGTATGTTTTGTCTCCAGTACCGCATTTAGGTGGTAATATTGATTGGAATATTGAAGGACCTAAATATAGAGATAAGATTGTTTCTTATTTAGAAGAACACTATATGCCAGATTTATCAAAGCATATTGTGAGCGAACATTTTGTTACCCCTTTGCATTTTAGAGATACTTTAAATAGTCACCTTGGAAGTGCTTTTTCAGTAGAACCAATATTAACACAATCTGCATGGTTCCGTCCACACAATATCAGTGAGGATATTCCTAATCTTTATTTTGCAGGTGCTGGAACTCATCCTGGTGCAGGCTTACCTGGGGTTATGAGTTCTGGTAAAATTGTTGCAAATATGATTTTAGAGAAAAACTAAAAACCTCTTTACTTTGTCGAACTTTATCATTGTTCTAATATAATAAAAGCCCTTCCGAATTTCGGAAGGGCTTTTATTTTACCTATATACTAGCTTTTACTTTGAAACAACAATTGATGTTGATTTAGTAAATAGTTCATTAGCAATACGTACTTGATACGTACCACTTGGTAAATTACTTACATTAAAGCTTGCTGAATATCTATCTGCATTGAACATACCATTAGTAATATCGGTAACTTTTTGTCCTAAAGAATTGTATAGTTCTACTGATACAAAACCTTGAATAGGAACAATAAAGTTGACAGTTACATCACCATTTGCTGGGCTAGGGTATACTTCAAGAAGATTAGAACCGCTAACAGCACCTGCAATTTCTTTTGTGAATTGAGTACCATTACCAGCACGGAATACACCAGTACGACGTTGTGAAGATGCATTTGCTACAAATCCATCATCATCTGCATCATCAATTGATGCTTTGATATCTGTTGCGCGAACTGTACTGTTTGCTGATCCTGTAACAGGTGCTAAACTAGCAAGAGTTGTTGAATGATAACGGTAACTAACAGGACTATCAGTTGAAGAAGAACCTAATTGTAGATAAACATCGCCTTTATCATTTTGTGTTGTGCCTACTTTACCAGTATTTAATGAAGCCAATGCATTAAACCTAATATTACCACGAACGTCTTTGTTTTGACGGCCATTAGTTTGTACAGAAGCACCTGTTGATGGTGCAAGCATTTCAACTGTATAACCTGAACCAGCAGGACCTAATAATAGAGCTCTCTGATCAGTAAATGTAAAATCTTCTGACCAATAAGTAGCACCAGTATTTTGTGTATAACCAGCTGTTTCACGCATTTCAAGGGTATTAGATGTTGTTAGATATGTAACACCTGTATTTAAACTTGTTAGTATACGGCTAATACGAACTGGTTCACCGGTATTCCATGGTTTTGCATCTTTAGTACGTTCCATTGCAACAGTATAATCTTCAGGACTATCTTCACCTGTTAATATAGTAGCAAAACTGAATGTATTATTACCAGAATAACCATTACCAGCAGTTTGTGCACCTTGATAAGTAGTTGGAGTTTGATAACCAAACATATTACGGATATTAGCACCAGCATTTGGACGAGCATCGGCAATATCATATTTATTGGCAATTGTTTGTGCATCAGTTCTAAAGGTATTAACTCTTACATCAATAGCTAAATTATTAGCATTAGTAGATGTAGTAACACCGCCAGGAGATGTTCCTATGGCTAAGTCCATAGAATTACCTTCACCACTTGCAGTACCACCAACTGTATTATTATTAATAAATACACTACCAGATGATGGTTGTTGTCCATATACACTTGTAGCTATTTGAATAGCAGCACCTAGACTTGATGTAATGCCATTATTTGTATTAGCAGCATTTCCACCTTTAATAGTATTATTTGTTATTTCAAACTCATTAATACCTTTTTTAATTTGGCCTGAAGTTCCACCAACATAGATAGCACCACTTGCACAACCGCTATTAAAATCACCAATAGTATTATAGTTTATAGCAGCTTGAAGATTTACAGCTGCACCTGCTTTATCAAATACTTTAATACCATAACCTAATTCTGGATTTACTTGTTTATCCTGGAATAGAGATGTTGTTAAAGCAATACTATTAGCAAAACCTGATGTACCAATTGTAACAAACCCATTAGTACCAGTTGCTCCATCTAATACTATACCATTATTACCACGACTATTATCTTCATTTCCACCATTAAGGTTATTGGTGAACATAGTTAATCCATCGGCATTTTTGATATAGATAGCTGCACCTTTTGCTGCATCAGCAAGAACTGCTGCTGTATTAGCGGACATAAAGCGGACATTATTACTTGTCACTGTTCCGGTAGTTACATTATTAGCAAAGATTTCAATACCTTTAGCCCAACCGCTATTAGATAGATTAGTTGATACAGCACCAACACCATCATGGCCAACTATATTAGAATTTACAGTAATGCTTGCTGAAGCCTTAAAGTTACTTATAGTAATACCTGTAAATGCATTGATAAAGTTAGCACCTCGCTCTGAAGTCACTTCATTAAATGAAGATGTTAAAGAACCTTTATTAGAGATAGTATTAGTAATACCTGTATATGTAGCACCACCACCTCTAATAATATTAGATGAGTGAAGTACTGTTGCATTTGTTGGTGTTGCACCATTTACATTTATACCTGTAAATGATGTTAAAGCATAAGTTAAACCACTGATATTATTAGAACTTATTGTACTTGTAGAAGTAGCAGCTGCATTATTTAATTCAATACCTTTTACAATATCCATAGATGAGCCATCATATGCTATTATATTGTTTGAAGATATAAAGCTAGGACCACCATTTGTTATTGATATACCTGTAAATGCAGGTGCACCAGCAGCAAATGCTTCGCCGCTTATGCCATTGTTGCTTACTGTGAACAATGTAGAAGCATTAGAACCTGTACCTATGATACCAGAATAGGTTGTTTTAAATTCATCAGCAATATTACCAATTGTATTATTCTGAATATTTACTGTTTCCGGATTAGCTGAATTAAATGTACCAGCATCAATACCAACAAATATTTCTGGAGTAACAGCTCCACTATTAGAACGTATGACATTTGCTGAATTAGCAGTAAATGTTGCGATTTTGATTGCAGCAGATTTAATACCATAGAAGTTTAATCCGCCACCTGTTACAGTATTTGCAGTAGAAGTTACTGAAGCACCATTTGATGTTCCATCAAAATAAATACCTTTATATGTACCTGTAGCTCCACCAGTATTATTAATTGTGTTTTGATCTACAAGAACAGTATTTGTATTTGATATACCTTCTACATAGACACCGTTAAAGTTAAACTGTGATCCAACGGGAGTAATAGTATTAGATTGAACTGTAGTTGAAGTAGCACCAGTCATAGAACTGTGTACACCATAGTATGAATCAGAACCACCGTTTATTGTATTATTTAACACATTTAATGTAACTGATGTACCTGTGCCAAGTGCTTTCACACCATATAATGTTCCAGTTGCTCTATTTGCATTTGAAAGACTATTGAATTGAACCAACATAGTAGCTGAATTTTTAACATTTTGTACAGTAATACCTGTTGTATTTTCTTGAGTAGTAGAACCAATTAATGTATTGGAATTAACTGAAGGGCTTGCACCACCAAAGTTATTAGCTACTATACCTAACCATGTTAATGAACTTGCACCGTCAACTGTATTTGATGTAATATCTGCATCTGTACTGTTACCAGAAGCAACAACTTTGATACCTGTAAATACATTGGATACAGCATCAGCATCAATATTATTAGATGTAACAGCAATAGTTTCTGCACCAGGGAATCCAGATGCATCAATACCACTATAATTAGTTGATTGTGTAGATGTTAATAGATTATTATGAATTGTAATACCAGTACCTGCAGAAGTTACAAGTATACCAGTAGCATTTGTAGTAATGATACCTGTGTTAAATCTATTATTACTGATATTAGTTGTGCTTGCTAGATTAGAACCTGCAATGCTAACACCTGTATAATTAACAGCTACGATAGAAAGAGTTGTATCATTTTCAACTCTGAATCTGCCATTAGAAGTACCACTATACTTGATACCTGTATATTGATTAGGACCAACACCACCACCACTATGTGTAAATACACAATCATGGATATAATTATCACCACTTGTATTTGCAAAATTAAATACAGTAACTGTAGCAGCATTGCTTTGATTTTCTACATCTAGATTATCAATTTCAAATCCTGTATTACGGCTACTAGAAATACTAATCATACCTGAATTACCAGCTTGAATAACGCCTTTTCCACCTAAATAACCACGGATTGCTCTTGGTTCTACAACATCAGTAGGATCTGTTGGATCTGGGAATATTACTGGATAACTTGGTTCAACACCAGAATAACCAGTGATATTACCATTATCTGTACCTAATACCCAAATTTCATCAGCTGCTAAACGATTGCCTAATGAATAAGTACCCCAAGAATTATATTGGAAATTACTATTATCATCACGTGCAGCAGTAATAGTATTATAAGTACCTTTTATCTGTGTTCCAGCTGCATTCATACGCAATACCGGACCCATAACATCTTTTGGTTGCCATCCACAAGTACCTGTTTCTCTATCTGTAGATGAAATTACTACAGGTAAAATTGAGAATTTAGCACCTGGATTATTTGCACCTATAGACATCCAATTAACATCTTGTTGTATTAATGAACCACTTGTGCTTACAAATGGATAAATAGTATTTGATGGATAAGTTCTATCAGGTAGATTATTAACAATAGAATTTATTCTTGGACCCATATTATCATTCCAGTAATTAAACTTTACTGAAATTGCTGCTGTAGCTGCAGCTATACCATTTAATATAATACCATTAGTACCTTCTATTCTATTTGAATCTATATAAATACGATTAGTGGTCATACCATTCATATTATCGAAAGCTATAACCCAATTTGCATTGGAAGTTTTGAACACATTATTATTTACAACAATCTTTGCATTACCTGGGTCTACGCTGCCAAGATTTACATTTAAAGCACTAGTTCCAAATGTATTAATAGAATTACCTTTAATTAAAAAACCACTTAAAGGATTTGTTGGTGCGTTTGCTGTTAAATTTATTGCACTCAATCTTGCAGAATTAACAAAATTATTTAAAACTTTTATTTTAGACTCTGCACTTCCTCTTATATTATTTAATGCTATTACAGATTCTCCAGAAGTACTTGGATTAATAATATTTTCAGAAATTAAAAGTGCATCTAATGAACCGCTACCAGACATCAATGAACCGCCGTTCCGAAAGTCTATTAATGGACAAGTATTACTACTAAAACCTGAAGCTATAACTCTATTATTATTAATTGTCCATAGGTCCTTGCTTGATGTAGTATTTGTAGCAAGTACTAAACCTGGAATATTTGTAGGTGCAACAGAGATAGAAATAATATTATTATTAACTGATATATTATCATATCCATTATTATCTCTAACCATAGCTCTTGCAGTAGCATCTGATGATGAGATATTATTGAATTGGAATCCAATAATACTTACATTATCATTTTGAATATCAAAAACAGGATTTGTACCTACACTATATGTGCTACTTCCTGAACCAATAACAGTTTCTAAATTTAAATTTCTACTTGCATTGTAAACTGGCTCTACATCAATATTGACTGTACTACAATTTGTGAAGTTTGTTGCACCAAGTAGGTATTGTTGACCCCTTAAAGCAACAGCTTTTGAAACTAATAGATTGTTAAATTGCCAAACACCACCAGCGGAGCTTCCTGTTAACGGAGCACCTGCATTATCTGTAGTTCCATAACCAGCAAATGCAATAAAGCTACTTCCACCATTATCAGATTGTACTATAGTCATAGCATCTACTGGAGAAGGGTTTGTTGCTCCTGACCAAGATGATGCTTGATTCATATACACACCCATAGTGAAGCTTGACAAGCCTGTTGGTGCCGCACCACGACGAAGTGTTACATTATTTCCGGCAGATAGTGGTTGTGTTGCATTTGTAAATGCTACTGATTTAGCAATTTCTACATCTTGTGAATATGTAAGACCTGATATATTTACAGTTCCACCTGAACCATTAGATGCAGATGTACCAACACCTTGATTGCTTTGTGAAGCTGCTTCGCCTAATGTAGTTTGGATACAGTCATTAATTGAAGCAACAACCATATTTGAAACATTGATGTCTACTAATTTAGAAGGAGAAGCACAATTACCAGAACCATTAAGTGTTATAGTACCGGTTGATGAGCCTCTATTAGCTAAACCATACATATACACTCTTGTATCTAAAGTAGCGGTTTCTGCTGCATAATTTGCAATTGTAAGTTTTAATTTACTACTACCAGTACTGCTATTGATAAGCAATAAAGCCATATTGATTGCATTACCATTAAAATTGGTAAGTGTACCACTTGTTGCAGAGAATGATAATTGTACTTGATCATTACCATTACCAAATGAAGTACCTGTGGTAGAAGTAAATGTACCTGCATTTCCTTTAGAGATGTCAGCACCAGCATTTAATTTAATGGTTCCACTAAATTGTGCATTACCAGCACTTGGAGTTGTGCTACGAACACTTGATTTTAAGGCACCCATAAAATCAAAACGCTTTGCAATGACTAATTCATTTGTTGGAGACTCAGAAAATGCTAATGAAGCACTTGAAGAATTTCCATCAGCAATTGAAAGAATTGAACTTGCATTATTATCTATCAAATCAACAGCGTTTTGAAGACATGCTGGTGGCCATATATTAATACGATTAATATTGATTGTATTAGTTGAAATATCTTTTTGAAAATCACACACAGCAAGAGAACCGCCACCACCAGTAGTGCCAGAACCATTCAAATCTAATGCTTGAATAGTTAATGTTACTGCTGTTGGTGTTAATTGTGCTCTTAAACGAATAGTAGCAATATTATCAACATATATAGTTGGACATATTAAAGTAACAGTATTAACGATTGTTGTTGGTGAACCAACTTCAGCTGCTGCAATAGCATCTTGTAATTCATTACAAGATGCAACGTATACAGTATTGTCAAACATAACTCTAGCAATATTGCTATTGTCATCAAGTTCATAAATATCTGTACCGCTAACAATAGTAGAACAATCTAATCTGTATAAGTTTTTAGCATTTACTATTGAACGTGCTTGAGCAGAACTTGCATATCTTAAGGCTACACTTGGAGCATTTTGTGTAGTTGCAATTGCATAACCAGAAGCGGCAACAAAATTTGGATCTACTGCCATACCACTTAATCTGGTACCTAATGGGGTATTATTACCAGCACTTGCACCAGTTACTAAGAATGCATAACCTGAATTAGAACTTTGAGTATTATTTTTTATAATTCTAAAATTATCAATACGGATACTGTCTGGTTGTCTGTTTATAGGGTCTGCACTAGATGAACCAGTACTTAAGCCCATTAACCAAAATGTTGGGCCATCAACACCATTTGCTAATTTAATTTCCCATCTTGATGCACAAGCGGAAACGGTACCATTAATTCTAATTCTTTTGTGAATGATAATTGTACTGTCTTCTGTGATATTAGAAGAAACTTCAATTGTTGCAGGACTTCCAGTACTTGGAACAACCGCTGCATACACAGCATTTCTTAAAGAATTAAAATTTGAATATCCATAGCTAAGATTAGCATTCATTCCATTAAGAAAACCAGCACCTGATGGTTCTGTTCCTGGAGAATAACTACTATTAACAAGCATTGTAGTAGCAACTGGAGAACTTAAAGGAGTAGTAGCAGAAATATTGTCTTCTGTCATTTGTCTCCAAAAAGCAACTTTAGTAGTATTATAGCTTGCATTTGTATATTCAGCACCTGTAGGAGAAATAGAGTAGAAATTATTTGCTTCTGCATTACCCCAAGCATTACTTGCTAAAGCTAAAGTTTGGGATGTTCCTGGCTCATGTCTAAATCTAACGGCGCCATAAGTTGTCCACTCTGAAGCTGCTGCAGTATAATGTGGTTTTTTACCACATGGTGTCATATTACCATTATATACAATTGTATTTTGACGTATAGTATATACAGAAGTTGGGATTGCACTAGATGTTATTCTTACATATAAACCGATTTCATTATCAGTAATCAAATTACCATTTGATTTTGTAGATGAAACATCGCCGATTGTATTTGAACGTGCATCATAGCAATATATTCCATATGCAAAGCGTCCAGTTGCATAGTCTGCAGTTCCACAACGATTTTTCCAAATTAAATTTCTACGAGTTATAGATCTACCACCATTAGCAACCAAAATACCAGCTTGAATAAAGTTTTCAGAAGTTGTTCCTGAAAAATTTGAACCAGTAATAACATTGTCTTCAATTGTAGGATTTGGTTGATTAGCCACAGTAGAACTTAAGCTTGAAGTACTGTTACCTAAAACAGCAATACCAGCATTACGATAGTTATATATTCTTACATGAGACATTACAGGTGCTGCTTTGCCAAAGAAAACAACTCCCATACCTAGGTTTTTAGCATTATTAACAGCTGCTGCTGATTTAACATTAAAAACACTTACACTGTCACTTGCAGAACCACCAATTCCACCACCTGCTGTTTTGAAAGCAATACCAAAAAACATTGTTGTTCCGGCTTGATCCAATTGATTATCACCATTAACATCAATGCCTTTAAGATAAACTTCTATTGTATTAGTATTTGCATTTACAAAAACTACTGCATTAAAAGTACTTGACTCAATTTTATCAGCTCCAGTCCAATTTAAATTTGTACCATCTGTTTTTGAAGTCATTGTACCCCATGCTGGAGCTTTAATAACTGTTCTGGTTACACCGGCACCAGCATTTTGGCTTCCCTGAATTGTTAAGGTTTTATTCACAATTTCTACTTGTTCTATATATGTTCCACCTTCAACATATATAATATCACCATCATTTGAATTTAGAACCGCTTGGCTAATTGTTTGTAAAGCAGTTGCCCAAGAAGTACCAAGGGCGGCATTATTACCTGTGGTTTTTACATACCAATCAACAGCAAAAACCGAAGTGGATGATAATAAAACAAACGCCATAGTAGATAGGCGTAACACATTTCGACACGATAGTTTCATAATTGTGTCCTTACAAAATGAATGGGTATTATATATAATTACAAAAAAATATTCTTATTTATATAACAGAAGTGAAACATTACTCATTAAAAGAGTAATAATGTATCACATTATAAATTGCAAAATAAAGGACTAAAACTTATATATACTATAGACTTAAGTCCTTGCATTCTATATAGCATAGATACTTATCCACATTATAATAGGAACGCAATATATAAATAATACAACGAACTACAAAAATATATGACGCTTAAACATCAATATTACTGAGAGTTAACATACTTTGATTATTAGCTATTGTTTAGGCATAAGTATTTGTTTATTTCCTAAACTGTCATATAAAGTAACAAATGTATTGCCATTTGGAAGTACTCCAAATAAGCCTTGATTTTGCTGTTTTTCATTAAAAAGAGCAAAGCCACTTGGCCCGTTTGACGAATAATACCATTTTGATCTTATTTTACTTTTGCTATCAGCAAAGAGGATAAATGGATTATAATTATCTTTTTCATCTAATGCAATAACAGTTCTATTTACATTAGCAGAATCAGTTAAATGAATTCTTGAAGTATATATTGAAGATATTCCTCCAATATTGAAATAACCTCCAGATACTTTACCATTTTTATCATATTGAAAAGTATAACAATTAGTATCATTTTCAACTTTTACAGTATATTTTGGTCTAGACTTAGAATCATAAAAAGCAATTGCTGAATTAGTACCCGTTATATCTGAATTAAGCAGTATTGCTGGTATTCCTGATTCTTTTCCAAAAATGGATATAATGCTAATTTTTTGGTCAGCACTCATTCCAATTTTCATTCTTCTTTTACCACTTTTATCAACAATATCGATATTATTAACAGCAATATTATCTGCTTCTATATTATCGATTGACAATATTTTATCCTTTCCGATAAATCCATAAAACAATATACAACTGCATATACATATCAATAGTATATTACTTAAACGCATTCTTTTTAAGGATGTTTCCAATAAATGTAAACGCTTGTGTATCTCTTCTGTCTGTTGCATAATAACTTGTTTAAAGAATATTATTCTATGATAAAAATCATCATGTTAAAGATGAAGAATCATCTATAAATAATGCCGCTGCGCTTAATTCTGCAGCCATACTTTGCGGTTGAAACTCAATCATTTCTTCGATTTCTTTCATTTTTGGCAAATCTTCTAGAGCATTTAAGCCGAAAACCCTCAAGAATTCTGATGTAGTGCCATATAATAGTGGTCGGCCAAGTGATTCAGATCTTCCTAACATTGTAATTAATTCTCTATCAAGAAGTGAATTAACAATATCTCCAGAATTTACTCCACGAATAGACTCAATATCAGGCTTAGTTACTGGTTGCTTATAGGCTATAATTGCTAAAGTTTCTAAAGCAGCCTGAGACATTCTTTTTTTAGATTTAGACTTCAATAATCTTTGTATGTACATGCCATAGCCATTTAATGTTACAAAGTGATAACCACCTGCTATCTTTATTATGGTATATGGTCTTCTATATTCTGATAATTGACTATTTATGGATAATATTGCCTGTGCAATTGTATCGGCATCTGCAAATTCCCGAAATTCAGATTGTTGTAATATGTCTGAAATTACCCCTATCTGTAGGGGTTCTTCAGAAGCAAATATCAATGCCTCTAATACAGGAAGAAACTCATCAAATGATTTATTGTCTTGCATATCTGACAGCAAATTGGCCTCAGACATAATAACTCCAAATTATATTATCATGCTTTTGATATATATGTACTACAATAGGTAAGTAAAATTCATGCCAGAATAATGATCTTATTTTTCTGTTATTATTTCAACTATATAATCTGATGATATATAATGTTAGATTTCTGTTTATTCAAAAAAAAAGGCGACATATAGTCGCCTTTTTTAATCTCATTTCTTATTTATCATCAACTATGGTATAATCTGCTTCTTCTGCATTACTTTGGTCATCGGATTGAGGCTCTTGTTGAGCAGAAGGTTCATTTGCGCTTGCATTTTGATACATTTGGGTTGAAGTTTCGCTCCAAAGTTTATTTAGTGCATCCATAGCTGGGCGAATATCATCAGCATTATTTTTAATAGCATCTGCCAATCTCTCTTTTGAAGATTCAATACTTGCTTTTGCATCTGCAGGCATTTTATCTCCAAGTTCGGATAATTGTTTATCTGTAGAATACACCAAATTATCTGCTTGATTACGTAATTCTATCTCTTCTTTACGCTTTTTGTCTTCGGTAGCATGTTCTTGAGCATCTCTTTTCATTTTTTCAATTTCATCTTTTTCTAATCCGCTAGATGAAGTAATTCTGATATTTTGTTCTTTATTTGATGCTTTATCTTTGGCCGAAACATGAAGGATTCCATTAGCATCAATGTCAAATGTAACTTCAACTTGAGGAATGCCACGCGGAGCTGGAGGAATTCCATCTAAGTGAAATCTTCCAAGTGAGCGATTATCCTTCGCCATTGGTCGTTCGCCTTGTAGAATATGAATTTCTACTGATGTTTGGCTATCGGTTGCTGTAGAATATGTTTCTGTTTTCTTGGTTGGTATTGTAGTATTAGCCTGAATCATAGGTGTCATTACTCCACCCATAGTTTCAATACCTAAATTTAATGGAGTAACATCTAATAATAATACATCTGTTACATCACCTGCCAATACACCACCTTGAATTGCAGCACCAACTGCAACTACTTCATCAGGATTGACACCTTTAGATGGTTCTTTGCCAAAGAAATTTTTCACAATTTCTTGTACTTTAGGAATACGAGTAGAACCACCAACTAAAATCACATCATCTATCTGTGATGGTGTCATTTTTGCATCTTTTAATGCTTGTTCGCAAGGAGTTAATGTTGCGTCAAACAAATCAGAGCACATTGATTCAAATTTAGCTCTTGTGATTGTAACATTTAAATGCTTAGCACCATCGGCATTTGCGGTAATAAACGGTAGATTAACTTCTGTTTGAAGCATTTGAGATAATTCGATTTTGGCTTTTTCAGCTGCTTCACGCAGGCGTTGTAAAGCCATAGGATCTTTTCGTAAATCAATTTTCTCTTGTTTGTTAAATTCATCTGCTAGAAAATCAATAATTCTTTGGTCAAAATTATCACCACCAAGATGAGTATCGCCATTTGTTGATTTTACTTGAAAAACACCATCGCCTAATTCAAGGATGGAAACATCAAAAGTACCACCACCAAAATCATATACAGCAATTGTAATATTTTTATCTTTTTTATCTAAGCCATAAGCAAGTGCAGCAGCGGTTGGTTCATTTATAATACGTTTTACATTTAAACCTGCAATTTCTCCTGCATCTTTGGTGGCTTGGCGTTGAGCATCATTAAAATATGCTGGCACAGTAATAACTGCATCAGTTACTTTAGTTCCTAAATAATCTTCTGCCGTTTGTTTCATTTTTTGAAGAATCATTGCAGAAATTTCAGGTGGTGTGTATAAACGACCATCAATCTCTACATGCGCACCATTGTTTTCACCAGATTTAACTGTATAAGGCACAAGTTTAGATTCTTCACCAACTTCTTCGATTCTACGTCCCATAAATCTTTTAACTGAGTAAACAGTATTTTTGGGATTAGTAACAGCTTGACGCTTAGCTTGTTGTCCTACTAAACGCTCACCATTTTTTGTAAAACCCACTACAGATGGGGTTGTACGAGTTCCTTCACTGTTTGCAATAACGATTGGCTGTCCGTTTTCCATTACCGAAACACATGAATTTGTAGTTCCTAAGTCTATACCAATGGTTTTTCCCATGGCGATTTCTCCATTTATAAAAAATATGTAAAAACTCTAAAGTATTCAGGGTTAAGGATTAACAGTATCTCTGCAATCCCTAAACCTTAACACTTTTATGCTATCTCAACCATAATCTCTTTTGGCTTAATTGGTTCGGATTTAGGTAAAGATATTTCTAAAATACCATTCGTAAAATCTGCTTTAATCGAACTTGATTGAATATGTTCTGGTACAGTAAATGTTCGATGAAATGTTCCGTAAAAGCATTCCATTCGAACAAAGTTTTTGTCTTGTATTTGCTCGGATTTTTTCTTTTCACCAGTAATCGATAAGGTTTTATCCTCACTTATCGAGATTTTAATATCTTCCTTTTGTACACCAGGTAATTCAGCATGGATAATAAAGGCTTGCTCTGTTTCTGAAATATCCATTTTAGGTGAAAATGCTACCTGATTATTAGCAGAAGCATTCTTTTGTAAATCTGTGATCAAAGTATTCATGTGACGTGAAATCGCATCAAAACCGCTAAATGGCTCATATTTTACCATTCTCATTGTTGTATCCTTTAATGTATTATAAAATCAACTCTCCGATTACAGTGGTGAAAAGGTAATCAGGAGAAATAAATGAGAACTTGCGCAAGTTCAAAAGCCTCTTATACGAAATACGTGCCAATCCATACATTGGCGTTTATTTTGACATCTTTGCAGATTTCATGGCAGTAATAAGACATTTTGCCAAAACATTTTGCTAATCTTGTCATTAGCGGTGTGTCATTATGACATTATAATCAGACATTATGTCTTATTTCATTTATAACTTGAATTGATATATTCTCAGTAATTTTGCACAGTTAATTTTTTATATGAATCATCAGGCATACATATGGTTGGCATTGGTTATGATGTCCATAAATTACACAAAGGTGAATCCTTAGTATTAGGTGGAATAGATATTGATTCTCCTTTGGGTACTATTGCCCATAGTGATGGAGATGTTATTCTTCACGCTTTATGTGATGCTTTATTTGGTGCAGCTGGCCTTGGTGATATTGGCGAGCATTTTCCAGATACTGACCCTCGCTTTAAAAATGCCCCAAGCAAGGTATTCTTAGAATATGCAATAGCCTTACTAAGGGAACACGGATATAAGCCTGTGAATATTGATATTTCTTTGATATTAGAGGCTCCAAAAATTAAGCCGTATAAGGATGCCATGAGAAAAGAAATAGCATCGCTATGTAATCTACCATATCAAAGAGTATCTGTAAAAGCTACAACCAATGAAAAAATTGGTTTTGCCGGTAGATTAGAAGGAGTAGCTGCTATGTGTGTGTGTATGATTGAATCTATTCATGAGTAAAAGTATGAACCCTATAAAAATTGCTGTTATTGGTATTGGACATCTTGGTTTTATACATGCTAAGCTATTAAAGAATGTAGATTATGCAGAATTATCTGGATTTTTTGAGCTTAATGATGAAAGAGCTCAATATATTGTTCAAGAATTGGGTATTTATAGATTTGAATCATTACAACAAGCTATAGATAATAGTGATGCAATTATTATAGCTTCTCCAACTTCAGTGCATTTTGACATTGCATATAAAGTTCTTGAAGCTAATAAGCATTGTTTTATAGAAAAACCAATTACCGCTACATATCAAGAAGCAGTTGAATTAATAGAACTTGCAAAAAAGAAAGGAGTAATTGTTCAAGTAGGACATGTAGAACGATTCAATCCAGCATTATTAGCATTACAATCATATTCAATTGAACCATTATTTATAGAGGCTCATAGATTATCGCAATTTAAGCCAAGAGCAACTGATGTATCTGTTATTCATGATTTAATGATTCATGATATTGATATTATTCTTTGGCTTGCAGCATCAAAAGTTAAAAGCGTAGAAGCTAATGCAGTATCAGTACTTACAGAAACAGCTGATATAGCAAACGCACGTATAAGTTTTGAAAACGGATGTGTAGCAAATATAACTGCATCAAGGATTTCTGCTCAACCAATGAGAAAAATGAGAATTTTCCAGAAAAGCGCATATCTGTCTCTCGATTTTGCAAAACCTTCTGTTGATGTATATAGATTAAAAGAAGATAAAGAAGACCCAGATTCCAGCATTCCAGCAATGATGTTAGGCCAAATTGATTTAGGTTCAATAAGTAAATCTATTGTCTTTGAACAACCAACTATTCCACAAATAAATGCCATTGCAGAGGAACATATAGCATTTGTAAAAGCAATTAAAGGAGAAATACCAGTGGCAGTTAGTGCATTTGATGCAGCAGAAGCATTAAGAATTGCTGAATTAATTGTAGAAAAATCTACTCAATAATCTCATGCATACATATCTGGCCTACGATCTAAAAAGATATCGTTTTCGCTATTAAAAGACTTAACTCTTGATTTTTCTGGACTTATCATAGCATATAATACTTCTTCATGCTCAAGTGATGCTTTTGCTAATATATCGCCCGAATAATCATATATGGCCGATTCACCTCTAAATAGCAATTCTTCTTCAGCATTATGCTCTATACCAGTTCTATTAGCTACAATCATATATACTTTATTTTCGATTGCCCTAGCTGGAAATACCTTTCCTGATAATGTTGTCACTAAATTAGCTGGACATATAATCGCATCGGCTCCTTGCAAGGCAAGGGTTCTAGCAGATTCAGGGAAACGCCAATCATAACAGATCATGATTCCCAATCGAATATCCATGTTTTGTTCATAGACAGTAAAAAAACCTGTATTTCCTGGTAAAAAACAGTATTTCTCTTTATAAAAAAGATGTGTTTTTCTATACACTTTAGATTCTTGTGCTTTAGGCATAAATATACCCGCAGAATTATATATACCCTCATTTGTTAATTCTGGAAATCCCAAGACAATAATCCTCTTTTCAGTGCTGGCTCTCTTCTGGAGTTCAAGCAAATCCTTATGTTTATTCCATTCCATAGCATGGGGAGCTAAAGAATGACTATCAGTAAAAAAATACCCACTTGTTGCTAATTCAGGAAACACAATAATATCTGATTGTACAGAATCTAGATATGCGTGTATCGTTTCAATATTAGAAATTGTATGTGCAAATTTTGGGGCAAATTGAATAATTGAGATAGAAATCATAAGATGCTTTTTTATGTATTCAGGAAATAAACTGCATGACAAATATCATTGTATTATGATGCTATATCATAGATTTTTGTAGCGATCATAATGGATAATGCAATGAAAAAAACTGTTGTACAATCAATACTTCATATAATCTCACATTGCGGTGATATGTACAATGATAATGCAATTTATGATGGTAATGTATTTTTTTGTTGCCAGGGATGTAAAACTGTCTATCAACTATTACAAAATAATAATCTTTGTGGTTATTATGCTGTAGATGGATCAGAAATACATTCATTAAAAAAATTATCTACTAAATCAATAAGTCGATTTGCATATTTAGATGATATCTCTATTGCAGAAACAATAATGGAAGTATTATATCTTACAATTGGAAGAAGTGTACTAATTGCTGGGGGCTTTTTAAATGCTTTTTGTTGGGCGGTATACAACGGACAATTTGATGACAGAGTAAACCCTTCTATTCCGATATTGTTTGAACATCAAGCAGAAAAAAATAAGGGGTCTGACCATAATCAAACCCCATCATCTTAAGGCTTACTTAATTCTTCAACTGCTTTTAATAATTGTCTGTCAAAGCCAGATGCACAATCTTCTGGAGTATTTTCTACAGTAATATCTGGCTCTAATTGATTGTTTTCTAGGTATTTACCATCATTTCCAATTGTACCAACCTGAGGAATACCAAAATATAAAGTTGGATCTATCAGTGTTTCCCACCATACTGCTGTAGCAGTACCTGGTACAGGCATACCAATTAATTTTCCAATTCCCAATTGTTTATATGTCCAAGGGAAAAAATGGGCATCAGAATAATTTCCTTCGCTCATCAAGACAACTGATTTCCTTTGCCATTTATTTTGTGGTTCACTTCCAATTAATTGTCCGCGTGGCACTAAACGAACATATTGTTTACCTGATAATAAGGTAGCTAAATCATCATGAAGCCATCCGCCTCCATTAAATCTAGTATCTACGATTATACCTTGTTTATCGGCATGACGGCCTAAAATCTCAGAATAAGCTGTTCTAAAACTTTCGCTATTCATTCCCCGTACATGCACATATCCAATTGTTCCTTTAGATACACTATCAACGGTTTTTCTACTATTTTTAACCCAGCGTTGATATAATAATTCTTCTTGTTCACCAATAGAAATTGGCTTTATTATTTCCTCGAATCTTTTATTTTTTATTGGATCAAACATGGATAATAATACTGGTTTACCAATTTTTCTATTCAATAAAATTGATGGCTCAATTGAAGATACGATGTCAACTCCATCAATTTTTTCAATAATCATACCTGATAAAAACTTTGAATTTGGTTTATCTAATGGTGATTTTTCTATGATTTCCACTATTTTCAGACCATTTGCCGAATAATTTTCATCATAGAATGCACCTAAAACTCCAGATTGATCTCTGATTTCATCAGAATATTGAGCTCTATATCCGCTGCCTGTATGTGATGCATTTAATTCCCCTAATAATTCACTTAATAATTCAGCAAAATCATAATTGTTAATAATAGAAGGAAGGAATTTTTTGTATTCGGCCTTCATTAAATCCCAATCGACACCATGCAAGTTTTCTACATAGAATTTTTTTTGCACTTGTCTCCAAGCATGTTCAAACATATAGTCTCTTTCTTCGGTAGCATTCAATTCCATTTCTGCTTTAAAAGGAATCACTTTTTGAGTTCCAGAAGAAGTATCTATTCTTGTAATTTTACCATCAGAAATCACAAATAAATGTTTGCCATCGGGGCTTTGTTCTAATCCACCACCACCGGCCCCAAGTTTGGCTAATAGTTTTGTTTCTCTTTCGCGGAATTTTTGCACCCAAATATCATAACCTTTTTCAAATCTGCTTAAATAATACAGTCTTTCTCCGTCTGGCGATAAAACAAAATCTGCTAAATCAGAAGAATGTATGGTCATTCTTACATTTCTATCTTCTAAACCATTAAAGTCTATTGTTAATGGATCTGCAGCTTTAGGTTTAATATTTCCTTTATTTCTTTCGGATTCCAATGAATCTTTTTTACGTTGTTCTTCCGGACTTATTCTTTCAGCATTCTCTTTTAGTTTTTGTAATTCAAATTCATCTTTTGTCATTCTAAATCTATCGAATGCTTCTTGAGTAAGAAAAGTGCCATATACATCATTTTGCGATCCCCATGATCCATGGCTTCTTAAACCTGCTTTATCACTTGAATAGGTAAATAATTTTCCATTTTTTGCCCAGCGTGGCCCACCATCATTATACCCACTTTGTGTGATATTTTTGATTGGCCCTTTACCTTGTGCATCAATCAATCCAACTTCATCAACCCATCGTGATTTATCTAAAATTGATAATAAAAACCATTGTCCATCTGGAGACCAATCATACCACTGATCACCATCTGAATAAGAATAATTATATGTACTATCTACGATAAGTCTAGCTTTCTTTGATATTAGATTATATACTTTCAGGACAACTCTATCTTCTAAATATGCTATTTCATCACCAGAAGGAGAAAATTTTGGCTGGAATTCTTCTTTTGCAGAAGAAATCAGGGCTTCTTCTTGTAAAACAGTTGATTTAAAGAAAAATGGTTCTTCTTTTCTTAGTAAAGAACTTCTATAAATATTCCATGATCCATCTCTTTCTCCGGCATATATAAGAGATCTTCCATCTGGAGAAAAGCTAACAGATCTTTCTTGTTCTGCTGTATTTGTAATGCGTTTTGTGATTTCATAATCTACAGATGTTACAAATACTTCTCCACGGACGACAAAAGCGATTTCTTTTCCATTTGGTGATAATGACATTTCGGTTGCGCCATTTGTCATTACTTTATATGCTATTGGATTATTCTGAAGATCATTCACTATTTGTATATCAACTTTTTGCGGCTGTTTTCCTTGTTTGATATCCATTGTATAGATATCGCCATGATAGCCAAAACATAGAATTCCTTCTATAGAAATTGATAAGAATCTAATAGGATGTGTAGAAAATCTTGTTATTTGCTCTGTATTTTTAGGAGTATCAATTGGAAATTTCCACACATTAAATGTTCCGGAGCGCTCTGAAAGGAAATAGCAATCTTTATCATCTGGGCTTAATACAGGATTTCTATCTTCACCAGCATATGATGTGAGTTTAGTGTGTTTTTTGCTTTGCATATCAACCATCCAAATATCACGTGCAACAGCAGATACATGGTGTTTTCTCCAAGAATTTTCATATCCCTTTTTATCATGATAGAATAATACTGTCCCCTTTTTATTGCTTATAATATCTTCTGCTGGAGTAGTGAGAATTTGTTTGGGTTTTGTGCCATTTATTGGAATTGCATATAATTCGGACATAGCACCAGAGGGAAATTGAATATTTTTGGGACTATCCATTCTATGCATTGAAACATACACTGATAAGCCATCAGCACTAAATCCCGAAGGATATTCATTTGCATTATGGAATGATATTCTTTTTGAAATACCGCCAGCTGATGAAACAATATACACATCAAAATTTCCATGTCTATCGGAAGCAAAAGCTATTGATTTACCATCTGGAGACCAATTTGGGCTAATATCATAGGCATCATTATTTGTTAACCTTTCTGCTTTACCTCCCAAAGAAGAACTTATCCATAGATCTCCTTGATATGAAAAACATATACGAGAACCATCAGGAGATATGGATGGATATCGTTTCCAAGCATCATTTGCATAGATGTCTTGGAATAAAAAAACTATACAGATAAGGAAAAATAAACGTGATATCATGATACAAACTCTTAATTAACAATGAATTGGAATGCAAAATAGTAAATGGATAATATCTAAAACAGACTTATGCTTGATTTTTAGATTTCATCATAGCTAGAATTTCTTTTTTTCTCATTTTCTTTATCACTTCTGCTAGATAGTGATATTGTTCATCTGTGTTAAAAACTTGAACCGAAATTCTAATCCATATAGTTTTAGAAAATGCTATAACAGGTACTTCTATTGCATACTTTTCCCATAATACATCGTGCAAAGCTTCCGCATATGCTTGATGATCTTGTATATCTGGCCATAGATGAGAAGGTATTTGCTGTGCTGCTAATGATCCAATCATCGAATCTGGAGAAGCCAAAGGAGTATTCCACACTGAACTTAAAAGATTTCTAATTTCAATTGCTTTTTGAGATTGATATGCCCTTAATGTTGCTGCCCCAGTAGCAGCATAAAAATCTAAAGCAGTAGAAATACTTAAATAAGCACTAAAATCATTGGTTCCTGTCCAATCGAATTCTTGAATATATCCAAGTAAATATCCATGAGAAATAACAGTAGGATGAGTATCTTTTTGATGTTTGGGATGTGTCCATAAAAAAGCACATCCTTTTGGTGCAAAAAGCCATTTATGACAATTCCCAGTATACCAATCAGGTTGTAAATCCTCAATATAAAGATCTATCATTCCAGGTGCATGGGCCCCATCAACAAGAATTGGAATACCTTTGGAATGTGCTAATTCAATTATCTGCTTAATTGGAAAAATGATTCCGGATGGTGAAGTAATATGATCGATACATAAAAAAACAGTTTTATCTGTTATAGCTGATTCTATTGCTTGAACAATCTGTTGTTCATTCATAATGGGAAATGGTATGGATGCTTCTATAATTGTAGCATGCGTACAAGAGGCAACATATAGCAAAGTATTTCTTACAGCTCCATATACATGATTAGTAGTTAGAATTTCATCGCCAGCAGACCATTTCATCATTTGTGAGCGAATAACAGCATTCATGCCGGTAGTAGCATTCTGAACAAAAGCCATAGACGATACATCTGCATGTAAAAAGTTAGCTAATAAGGCCAAAGCACTTCTTTGATAGATAGGAAGTTCTTTTGTCATAAACCTGATGGGCTGCATTTCCATCTTTTCTCGCCAAAATTGCTGAGCTGATAATACAATACGTGGCGTAGCCCCAAAAGATCCATTATTTAAGAAATTGATATTGTCTTCTATCAAGAATAATTGTTGAATTCGCTTACTTCCATATTGAGAAGAAGAAAACACAGTTTCTATTCTATGTATTTCAGAGTTAATTACTTCAAAGTCTCTTCCTTTTCTTACATTATTATATGGCATTTCATTACCTAATTATATGTTATAGTTTGGGTATATTTGCAAGTAGAATATCAAACGGCTGCAAAGCTACAATTTCATCTCTGTTTTTTTGCAAAACAATGAACTTTATTACAATTTCTGAACAAGAAACTATTGCAAGAATTACGCTAAATCGTCCAGAAAAAAGGAATGCTTTAAACCCATCTGTTCTTAAAGATGTAACAGATGCATTTATTCAATTAGGCAATAGATCTGATATAAAGGTTATTATCTTAGAAGCAAATGGTAAAGCTTTTTGTGCAGGCGCAGATTTAGAATATCTTGAACATATGTCTACGTATTCGATTACAGAAAATTTAGATGACTCACTTCTTTTGCAAAAAACCTTACATACCATTTTTACATGTCCAAAACCTGTTATTGCTAAAGTTCATGGAGCCGCTATCGCCGGCGGTTGTGGATTAGCAACAGTTTGTGATTTTATTATTGCCGGCAAATCTGCATTATTTGGTTATTCTGAAGTGAGAATTGGTTTTATTCCTGCAATTGTAATGGTATATTTAATTAGAAAAATAGGTGATACAAAAGCAAGACAACTTTTACTATCTGCCGAGAATATAAGTGCTACTGATGCAGAAATAGTAGGACTGATAACCGAATGTGTTTCTGATGATATGTTAGAAACAAGAACTATGGAGCTTGCACACATTTTATCTAGTAATAGTTCTTCATCTATGGCTTTAACTAAAGAAATGCTTAATAATTTGCATGGTATGAGCCTAGAATCTGGTTTACGATATGCTGCTTCTATGAATGCATTTACACGCATGACAGAAGATTGTAAAGCAGGAATACATAATTTTTTACATAAGTAATTTTTTGGGAACTTTTATGCGTTTTCTATTCGCAATATGTGCTTTTTATAGCTTTGCATTCATAACAATTCATGCTCAAAATACATCAACTATTTTATTAAAGGGCATCATTCGTGATATTCAATCGGGTGCTGCAGTTGGGACAGATTATGAAATCACAGATGAAGCGGGCAATATAGTTGCAAATGCAAAATCTCATCCTAAAACAGGAATGTATTCTGCAGCATTAAAACCTGGTGCTTCTTATACGATATTATTTAATGGATTCGACATAGTAAAATCTAGACAAAATATAGTGTTAGAACCTGCTGAAAAGTATCAAGAAATCACCAAAGATTTCACTGTTCAAAAACTCTATACAGGTATGGAATTATATAGCATAAAAGCATTTGAGTATACCGGAAACACACTATCTCCAGAGTCTATTCAAGCATTAAATGATATAAAGGAAATGCTTAAGAAAAACAGAAATCTTAGTATCAAGATCACATTATTACCAGATATTACCCCACCGCCTGTTCACATTGCTGCTCCAGTAATAAAATCAAAGAAAAAAGGTAAGAATGAAGTCCCAGTTCCTGTTGCAAGCCCTATTCAAAATCAAAATGTTAGAAATGAAATAGACCCAACATTAACTGCCTCTAGAGTAGACGCTATAAAATCAATTTTTACTGGAGTTAAAAACCTTGATTCTAAGTTAAAATTACAGACAGAAAACAGAAATGATCCAAAGCATGATGCATTAAAAAACACTCTTATTATAAGTGTAGGAGAAGTAAAAAGCTTATTTGAATAAATATTCCATACATATATTGATGTATCATTTATAGGAGACCTTTCAAAGTCTCCTATTTTCATTTTTATCAGATCATAATATATTCTTTCATTTTATTTACGTAAGCTTATTGATAGGGACATAATGTAATAATGCAAACACAGTAATTTTGATTTAAAATTATAATTAGTCATCATTAAAGGTTTTCTCTATGAAGAAATTACTGTACTGTGTTTGTATTGTGTTGTTTGCCTGTTCAGTAAATAATCAGGCTTATTCACAAACAATTTTCCCAGCATTAGATACAAATTTTAATGCAAAAACAATTATTGTCCCTCAATCACCAATAAGTTCAAAATTGATATTCATTGGTGGAAAAGATACAGTTATTGGAGCGGGTGGAAAGAAAACTCTCGCAAAACAATGGCATGATTTCATAGGTTATACCCCTATGAATCTATCAGCACCTAGTGATTCAGCTTGGATTACTATTAATCATGAAATGCGTGTAAAAGATGATATTCTTGGAGATGGAGGTGGAATGACTGTTTTTAAAGTAAAAAAACAGTTAAATGGTGATTATATGGTAGATGGTGGCTATAGGAATGTAGATTTCTCTGCAGTTGGTAATACTTTAGCAAATTGTGGAGGAATTAGCTCTAGAAATGGTAGAATTTGGACAGCTGAAGAATGGGTTCAAGGTTCAAATCTAGATATTTCTATTGGGCTTTTACCTATTGAAGGTAAAGACACTTCTTTTTCTGCAGCAGGTAAAGGGACAAACCAATTTCCTCTTCCTGGCTATGGTATAAGAGACACTTCAGACTGGAAAATTCCGGCAAATGCTGCTTTTGCAGGTAAAAGTGTTAAAAAATTCCAAAACTTCAATTGGTTAGTAGAAATAGATCCAGCTAATGCAAAAGCAATACGCAAGATGTATAATTGGGGAAGATTCGAGCATGAAGGTGGTGTAGTTATGTCTGATAATAAAACAGTATATCTTACCGATGATGCCCAACCTTCTGTATTCTTTAAGTTTATTGCTAATGAAATTGGTAATTATAATACCGGTACTCTTTATGCTTATAAGCAATCTAGTGATGGTAAAAGTGGATCATGGGTAATTATTGAAGAATCTTTAGATTCTATGTTGCAAACCCGTAATGTAGCTTTACGCAAAGGTGCTACAATGTTTACAAGATTTGAATGGGTTGCTGAAATTGATGGCAAAGTATATATTACAGAAACTGGTAGGGATAATTCTGGTAATTTATTCAAAGATGCTATGAAAATAGGTGGCACTCTTGCTAAGCATCTTGCAGACCGTGATATATATGAAGGGCCATTTTCTACAACTGCAGATAAAGTAAAAGATTCAATTATTGTAGATTATTATGGTAGAGTATTAGTATTTGATCCAGCTGATAATTCTATGAATGTACTATTAGAAAGTGGCAAGGCAAATAATTATGCCACAAACAAAGTTCATTTATCTAATCCTGATGGTTTGGTTGATTGGACGCTAAATGGCAAGAAATACTTGATCATTCAAGAAGATTTAAATGGACGCAGCAAAGGTAGAGTAGGTAATCCAGATATTGATGGCTCTGGAAATAATATTTGTGAATTATATATTTTGGATATGAGTAAATCTAATCCAACTTTAGATGATTTAAAAAGATTAGTTATTACTCCAAATGGTGCTGAAATTACTGGTGCAAAACCTACTCCTGATGGAAAAGCAATGTTTGTAAATTCTCAGCATCCATCTATTGGAAATACCGGAGATTATGCAAATTCTTGTACTATACTAATTACTGGTTTAGATAAACTTGTTTCAACAATCTATGAAGACCCAACTTTTAATGATAATTCTGGTTTTGATATTTATCCTAATCCTGCAACAAGAGTTCTTCATTTAAATAGAGAAGCAGACATATCAATTTATTCTATACATGGTGAGCGTGTTAAAGTTTCAAGAAACTCAACTTCTATTGATATTTCTGAACTTGTATCTGGTACCTATTTTATTCAAACAATTCAAGGCGACATTAGAAAATTGATTATTCAATAATTTTCTAAAACAATATAGAACCTGTCTTATAAAAAAATAAGACAGGTTTTTTTTTAAGGTAATCTGTATGAAATTCTACATTATTCTCGCCCTACTTTTGAGTTATATTTTATGTACTTCTTTTACTCCAAAAAGTACAAATCCCCTTGATATGATAAGGTTTGATGTCAAACAACAAACGTATCACATTGTATCTCTTTTAGATGAAATGATTGAAATAGCTGGAAGTTCTAACAAAACATCAAAACATCAGCAGACAAAATTGATACAATTATTAAAAAAAGTGAGAATACATTACAAGACAATAGAGTGGTTGATTTCATATATAGATAATGAATCAGAAAAATTGATTATTGGTCCACCTTTGTCAAAACTTGATGAACATATTCCTTCTACCATTATTCTAGATCCTGAGGGAATTCAAGCTATCGAAGAAATAATTTGCAATGATTTTCGAAACGAAAATATCACAACAGTTAAGGCTTTAACTAATCAATTAAAACAACATATATTAGATATTAATGGAAATATTCAAAGTGTTTTAATTACAGATAGGGAAATTTTAGAAGCACTAAGAAACAATATCATTAGAATTTATACAATCGGATTAACTTCTTCTGATTCACCGTGTTTTGATCAACAATTACAAGAAGCAGTACAATCATGGAATATTACAGGAAAATATATCTTATTATATATACCAATGATTCAAAATAATCATGATTTACAGAATAAAATAACTAAGATAATAGGCAAGGGGGAAGCATTTTTACATAGATCTAGAACTATAGAAGATTTTGATTATTGGTCTTTTATCTCGCAATATGCAATTCCACTTTATGAGCAGATATTATATCTTCATCAACAATCTGGTATCGAACTAGATCATGAAGTATCAAGAAGAAACAGAATTATTAATTATGCGGCAAAAACTATATTTCATTCCAATGCAATGAATCCAATGGCCTATTCTAGAAATCAATATGAGGTTTTTTCTGATGAAAAAAAGGAATTAGGTAAGATTCTATTTTATGATGTAGCACTTTCTAAAAATTATAAGATGTCATGTGCTACTTGTCATAATCCCTCAATAGCATTTACAGATGGAGAAATAAAAAGTAAGGGTTCACTTCCAGGTACACATACTCAAAGAAATTCTCCAACTTTGATTAATAGCGCATTATCTACAAAGTATTTTTATGATATGAGCACTTCATATCTAGAAGAACAAATTGAACATGTAGTAAATAATACTATTGAATTTAATACTGATTATATGGAAATAAGTTCTAGGTTATCACAAAATCAGAACATTAATGAGCTTATGAAAAAGATATATCCGAAAAGTAGTAATCACACTATAAGTTCTGGCTTAATTTCATCTGCATTAGCAATGTATATACGCTCATTAATCTCATTTGAATCTCCAGTAGATTCCTTATTAAGAGGTGATTCAATAGCTAAAAATTCTATATATCACGGTAAGCACCTGAAAAAAGTAAAGGATGGTTTTAATGTTTTTATGGGAAAAGCCCAATGTGGAACATGCCATTTTCCGCCTACATTTTCTGGTTTAGTACCTCCATTATATAATGACAATGACTCCGAAATTATAGGTGTTCCAAGTCATTCTACTTCAAAACGTTTAGATCCAGATATTGGAAGAGCAGGTGTTTACAAATATTCATCTACTATTCACAATCATGCTTTTAAAACACCTGGAATTAGAAATATTGCCAAAACATCACCATATATGCATAATGGTGTTTACACAAGTTTACAGCAAGTTGTAGATTTTTATAATAATGGAGGAGGGATTGGACTGGGCATCAAATTATCTAATCAAACATTACCAGCCAATGCGTTAAATCTAAATAAAAAAGAAAAAGAGAATTTAATACATTTTATGAATGCACTTAATTCTCCAGTTTCTGACTATTGAAATCACAAACAATATACTTTATTGTAAAAGACTTTGATAGTGTTCAGGTACTTCAATTTCCATTAAAAGCATTGCTGATGCTATTGTTTTACCTTGTGCATCTAATTTAAGTGAAACAGTTCCACCACCACCTAATGTATCATGTAATACAAAATTGAGTGCCCATAAATTTGGAATTTCATAACGCTCAACTTTACCAAGTGTTAAACCGGTAAAATATTCTTTGACTTTTTGTTCTGTTAATACTTCTGATAAAAGTGGATACCATTCTTCTTTAAATGCTATTACACCACAATTAGCAGCATTGCCTTTATCGCCACTTCTGGCATGTGCTATGTTAGAAAGTAAAATTTTCATAATATTCTATTCTATTGCAATCATCTATATAATGATTGATAATTATTAAATATAGCCTTCTATCTCAGGGAATAATACATTTTTCATTCTTAGAGTTTGCGGATTAGTTGGTGCTAATTTATAGAGATATTCATAGTATTCTTGAGCTAATTTCATATCGCCAATCGCAAAGAAATACAATCCTACAAAACCTACAAAAGAAGTTACTTCAGAAACATGAAAGACATTTCTTTCTGGATAAAGAAGTTTAGGATCCCATAAATTTCTAAATACTTTAGGTATTTCTTCTAATTTATCGTGTAAAAGACAATATTCACCATACATGATTTTGGCAAAGATATAGTCTGGATATTCTCTGTATAATTCTACTATTCTAATTTCAGCTTCTTCATCTTGTCCTGCAGATAATAAAGCAGAAATTAAATTATTTAATACAGGAAGTACAGCAGGGTATCTTTGTTCTAAAGCTGTTAATATCTTTATTGCTTCTTCTGGATTTGTTTGAATCAAAGGAATAGCATTACGAAATTCCTTTTCATGCTTGGGTGATAAGATTGATAAGCTTGGATGTTGTATTGGTCTTACAGTGACTTCAAATTCTCTTGTAAGAGGTTGTACAAGCTTCATAGCCAAAGGGTTTCTAGTAGCTGAGGTGACTTTTGGTTTCATGTTCTTTTTGTAATTCTAAGTTCAATCCATAATAAATTCAAGATTATCATAACCTAAATAACAATAATGTGGTAATATATTTTCGCAATCTTTATGCCTGATTTGATGAGCTATATGAGTAAAGTACGTTTTTTTTGCTTGTATTTTTTTTGTTTCAATACATGCTTGTTCTATCGTAAAGTGTGTGGGATGTTTTGTATACCGTAAAGCATCTAAAACCAAAACATCCAGATCCTTTAATAAGTCATATGATTCTTCTGGTATATGGTTTGTATCTGTACAATAGGCAAAATTACCTATTCGATAACCATTAACTCTTAAAGATCCATGTTTTAAAGGGATTGGTTGTATGTGAATATCACCAATAGTGAATGTTTTATTATCAATAATAGTAAATGTTGCATTTGGTAAGCCACCACCAACTTGAGCGTTTTCATCAAATGCATAAGAAAAAACTTGCTTCATATTATCTAGTGTTTCTTGCATAAGATATACATTTGCTAGTATATTTTTACCAGAAAAACTAAATGGTCTTACATCATCAAATCCACTGATATGGTCATAATGATGATGAGTATAAACAATCCCATCGATTTGTTTTATTGAATGCCTAAGCATCTGTTGTCTGAAGTCTGCAGATGTATCAATTATTACTGTAGTTGTTTCAGATTGAATGAGCAAAGATGTTCTTAATCTTGTATCTTTTATATCTTCAGATATGCATGTATCGCATTCACATCCAACACAGGGAATTCCTGTAGATGTTCCGGTTCCAAGCAATACAAATCTTATCATTAAATATGACGCTCTGCATGATAGGAACTTCTCACTAATGGGCCAGACTCTACGATATCAAATCCCATTTGCAAACCTATTTCGCGATATTCATTAAATTCATCTGGATGGACAAATCTATCTACTGGCAAATGATTTTTTGTAGGTTGAAGATATTGTCCTAATGTTAATACATTCACACCAACTTCTCTCAAATCTTGCATTACTTGTAATAATTCTGTTTTTTCTTCACCTAATCCAAGCATTATTCCTGTTTTTGTTCTAAGCCCTTGGGATTTACATTCTTTTAGCACGCTTAATGTCCAATGATATTTACCTTGTGGACGTACCTTTTTGTACAAGCTTGGAACTGTTTCTGTATTATGATTCAGCACATCGGGCCTTGTATCTATCACTTTTTGTAAGTTTTCCATCTTTCCTTTAAAGTCTGGAATTAGTACTTCTATTGTTAATCCTGGATTTAATTCTTTTACTTTATTAATTGTCTCAGCCCAAATTGATGCCCCGCCATCAGCTCTTTCATCTCTATTTACAGATGTAATTACTGCATGTTTTAAATTCATTTGTTGTATTGCTTCGGCTACATGTAATGGTTCATGTTCATCTAATTGCATTGGTCTACCTGTTTTCACGGCACAAAAACCACAAGATCTTGTACATGTATCTCCCAATATCATGAATGTTGCTGTACCTGCATTCCAGCATTCTGAAATATTTGGACACTTTGCTTCTTCACAAACGGTATGCAAAGATTTGGAGCGCATCATAGATTTTAAATGTGCATATGTTTCGCCGCCAGGGGCTTTAACTTTTAACCATTCTGGTCTACGATTAGTAATAATCGGCATTTCTTGCTGAATCACCGGCAAGGTAAATACATTTTCTATTATGGCTTCTGTATCTTTATACATATTCTTTCTCTTAATTTAGGTACGATGTAAATCTACCGATTTTGATATCATATAGCTATGATATTATGCTGTGAGCATTGCTTTATAAGGCTGATAATATCCTGTAGATTCTTGCATTCTGAATGTTTTAGGATATTCTTTTTCATATGTAATATTTGGCGAAGTACCTGCAGCCACAAATACTGTTTTGGCTGGAAGTATTATTTCTTTATCTGATCTTGTAGAATCTATAAACCGTACTGATTCTATAGCATGGAAATCATTTAATATACATTCTACTGGATTAAGATTTTCAATTATCTTAATTCCTTCTTCTAATGCTTCATTTATTTCTTCATGATTCAATCGATATGCTGGTGAACTTTGTAGATTTTTACGATAAACCAAAGTAACTCCACCCCATTCTTTCAAAAAAGGTAAAAAATCTGGTTTTTCATTGTTTTCTTTTGCCTTTTTTCTTGTTTCATGAATAATCTTACCATGTGCAAAGAATATGATGGCTTGTGATAATTCCTCTTCATCAAATGTATTGATTAAGTAATCTTTATCTATTTCTAACAATGTTTTGGCATTTTCATAAAACTTTTCAACTTGAATTGGATAGTATGCCAATGTTTCTGTAGCTGTATCTATTGCAGTTAAACCACCACCAATTACTATTGCTGGCAATGATATTTGTAAATTTGACAGAGAATCTTTTCTTGCTGCACCGGTTAATTGTAAAGCCATTAAAAAATCAGAAGCTTTTCTTAATCCTCTACTTAAATTGTTTTTTAAGCGTATCAAGGTTGGTTTACCAGCACCTGTAGCTAAAGCAATATGGGTAAAACCAATTTTCCATGCATCCTCTACTGTAATTGTACCACCAAATCGAATTCCATCTAATACCTTAAAATTCTTACGTCTTTCTAATAGTAATTGTAATACTGTTAAAAAGTTCTTATCCCATCTTGATGTAATTCCATATTCACTTACACCTCCAAATCCAGATATTATTCTCTCATCTAATTCTTTCTCTATTACATCTTTAAATGAAGGTAAGTTTGACTCTTTATTGAGATTATATATGTCTAAAGCAGATTCTACTTTTAAGCCTTCAGCTGCTACAACAGCAAAGCCTTCATTCAATAGATAATGCGATAATGTATATCCTGCTGGACCTAATCCTACAACAAGAACTTTATTACCATTATAATCTAATGCATATGGTCTTTCTACTTTAAGTGGATTCCACTGCATTAAAAAACCATATAGTTCTAATCCATCTTTTAAATTTAGAATATCAGATAAAACAGATGTTTCTACATTAGGAATATTTACAGGATCTTGTTTTTGAAATATACAACCTTTCATACAATCATTACAAATACGATGTCCTGTCCCTGCACACATAGGATTATCTAACATTATCATTGCTAATGCAGCAATTGGATAACCTTCTCTTCTTAAGAAGTGCATTTCACTGATTTTTTCATCGAGTGGACATCCTTTAATATCTACTCCTAAGGCATTTTTCTTTATAGATCCATCTTTTTCATGTAACCCTTTAGAACAAGAGTCTTTTTCTCTTTCATGACATATCACGCAATAGTCTATATGCTTTGTTATGTCGCGAGTTGGTCCTCTTCGATCTGTTAAAGCAAAACCATCTCTTTTACGATGATGAGTTGAACTATAACTTACTATTCCATCTATTTCTTCTATTTCAGCTTTTTCAAGATGTTCATAATCTAATTTATGAGCTGCAAATTCACTTATCCAATTACTTATTTTCCCTTTTTCTCTAAGCGAAAAGTAAATCTCTTCAGCTTTTTTAATTAAATCCTCTTGTTTGTCCTCTGATAGAGATAGTATATACAATGCGATATTGGAGAAATCTAATTCTTTATCAGCTGTAATAGTAATATGCAATTGTTTACATAGACTTTCCAATGTATCGATTGGATTGTTTAAAGCTTTATCACCTAATAATATACCTCTATTTCTAATCAATGCTTTTTTTGTAAAATCTGTCTTAGCTTTTATGATTGATTTTTCTACGAGTAGTTTTTGTTTTAATGCATCATAACCGACTGTATCTTGTAAAAATGTAGCAATATATTCCTCAATAGTTATTGCAATATCTATTAAGCACTGTGAATATTCATTTCCCTTTTTAATTCTTTTTTGTAAATCTACATAGGTATTTGCAAGTAATTCTGACTTCTTTGCCATGAAGGTTAAAAAATCAGTTTGATGTTGTGATGGATGTAATTTATTCATTTCTTTTAGAAATTTCTGATTTTCAGTATTTGTGTAGGGGATTGTAATATATATAAGCCGTTTTGCATTTCTTGTAATATAACAAGCATATCATCGTATTTGACATGAGACAAAACACAGTGTCCAAGTAATGTATATACGTTAAAATATTCATCTTTACTTGCTTCGTTTTCTATGGAATTCACTGATTTACTTCTATACATGATTACATAATAGTTTTCAATTGTAATAGCACCTACCCCAAGATCATTTGGTTTAATTATTATGGATTTGCTAGAATTTAATGTAGTCTTAAATGCAAAACCGCCTTTATCCATAATTACAATAGAATCTAAGCCATTATCTAGAGGCCAATTCCATGTAAATTCCATTTGTTTTCTATCTTGTGTCCAAGGTGATAATGCAATCCAAAACGTATCAGCTGTATTAATAGGTTCCATACTTCTTATATCTTTATAAGCATATAGATCTATAGAACTTGAATATGTCCTGCTTTTATCCAAATCCATAACTATTACTGCATGTCCAGTACCAACGGGTTGAAAAGGTGGTAATTCTTTCTCTCCATAAACTGTATCTATTCCCAATGTCGCACCTGATCTAAACCCCATTGTTAATGTAAGCGGTTTTGGACTATTATTATCTACAAATGTTAGATCTAGAGTTTGAGAAATGCCTCTTTCTGAAGTACATAGTAACAGTATAATACCTATTATAAATCTATTCATAATTGTCCTACATAAAAAAAAGGGCAACAGAGATGACTCTGTTACCCTAAATAATCAGTTAATCTGAAAATATTAGCGATTGATTACTATTCTTTGTGTTGTAATAACACCATTAACAGAAATTGTTAATGTATAAGTACCATTTGCAAATTCATCTGTATTGATTGTCAATGCATTACCATTGATTGATGAAGTTGCTACTGTCTTACCAAAGATATCAAGCATATTTACGGATACTGCACTTGTTGTAGCTGTACGTACATTTAATACATTAGAAGCAGGATTAGGATATACCTCAACATTTGCTGCATCTGCATTAAGTACTTTAGCTAATTTGATTGTTGATACATTAGAATTATTAATTACTAATGCATTTGATGAACTTACAATACCTAAGATTGAACCTGTAGCTGCATTGATAGCAGTATAAGTACCGATTAATCCTTGTGAAGTAAGAGTCATTGGGAATGTAGCACCTTGAACGCGGATTGTCATGTCATTGCCATTTGCTACATAGGAATTATTAGCGAAACGAACATCAAACATATCAGAAGCGAATACTGGTGGAAGTTCGAAACGATTTGTATTAACTGTACTTAGTTCAGAAACTTGTAATGTATTTGAATTACCATCTGCATCTTTAACAGTTAAAGAAGCGAAACCAGTAAATTCACTATGAGTAGGACACATTAACTTCGGTAACCCAGAACCTTTTGCACGATAATAGCCTTCATTCTGAACTTTAATCCAATATCCTAAACCAGGAACAATTTCTGATACAGATGTATAACCACGATTTGTAGTATATCCATATACATCATTCTTTAGTGTTTCAATAGCACCAGAATTTAATTCATAGGTAATATCAGCAACATTAACTCTAGAAGATGGAGTACCTACTGTATTCCAACCGCCAAATAATCTTACTTCATTAAAGTTCTTTCTGAATTCAGATACTCTTGAACCAATTTGTGTTGAATCAATAATGTCACCAAATTTTACGAAATATCCAACACCTGGTTTAAGGATTTGTTCATCTTGGTATTGATTATTTGAAAATAGAAATGGCTTATTGATTGCATTTGGAAATACTGCTTTATAGTTAGGATTTGATGGACGTAGAGGTAATGACAATAAATTCCAGCCTTTTTGAACAACTGGAAAAGTTGCTGAACCTGGTAAACGATATTCAATAACGAAAGATTTAATCTTAGCATCACGAATAGTAAATGAACGGCCATAATCTCCATCTGGTGTAGCTTCACGCATGTTTACACTAAATATTCCACCATTTAAAGTATCTCTAAGATATAAATCTGCACCATCTGGGAAATCACGTATATCCCATGTTAATACGATTGGATAATTATTCACACCATTTGCATCAAAACGGCAAAGATAGAATAATGTAGAATCTACAGAATAATCACGAATGTCTCTTGAGCGAGAATCTCTTCTATAAGGTTTATCGTCAGTTGCGTCAACTTGTAAATCACCTAAACCATTAGGAGCTACTTCTACGCCATTTGCATCTTTAACCCATGGTGTATACCAACGAGCATAAAAACCTGAAGCGATATTTAGTGGATCATATGCATATTCACCAAATAATGTATCAGGACCATCTGTTGCTCTATGACCAGTACCAAATACTAAGTTTGTTGTATCGCCAATAGCACCACGAGAATTACGTATTGTAAGTTTCATACCCCAATCTAAACCAAATTCTGGTGATTTTGGACGTGCAAAACTACCTGGCTCTACTGGGTTTCTTAAGTGAATAAATGTCACTTTCAATCTAACAGGAGAAACTTTAGCACTATTTGAAGTTAAAGTGATATAACCAATATAAATTCCAGCATATTCTGCATCAGCATTACGTAATTCGTTAGTTCTAGCAAAAATACGGAAACGAATAGGATCTTGACCTGCAACTATTTGATTACGTGCGTCTTTAAGATTTGGTGGAACTGGACCATTAATACCATTATCGATAAAATCAATATCAGCATCTCTAGAAATATTTCTAATTGGTTGGAAACCAGGAGAAACTGTTTGGAAGAATAACCATGGAGAGTCTGAACGTATATTCAAATTTGTTAGACGACTTCTTACTGAAGAGTTAAACAAAATAATGTCACGTCGTGCATCACGAGCATTAGTTGCAGAATCAATTACCAATGGTGTTGTTAATTCCCATTTAGAACCATCTGCAGCTGTTGGATCTTGACGTACTTGATCAAATCCATTACCTTGGAAATCTTTAAAAGATATTTGTGGTAATTCACCATAATTAATCCAAATCACGCCTGGACGGCTTGGAAATTCAGGCAAAAGATCACCAGACATAGAAACGCCAGCTAAAGCAATAGAGTCACGCTTATCTTTGCGATATGACTTGTCTTTATATGGATTTGTTTGATCACCATCAGAAACCAATGGGAATGGATTATCTCTACCTATTCTAAAATCATTAAATGTCATAGAATCATTAGAGATATAAAGAACTGACTTATCAGCTCCATTAAATTTAGTTGGGTCATTAACAAGATTATTCTTAGTTAATGTAACCTTCATACGGATATACATTAATTCTCTAAATGTACCATCTTCGTCTGTTACTGGCAAAGGTTTTGTAGAACGACCTGTAACATAAAGACGACGTCCATATTTTGTTTCAGCACTAATAGAACCGCGTATATACACACCATAACGTGTTGTATCTGGAATATCATCAAATTCTAATTCAAAACTTTGTGCTATACCTACTGGATCTGTTCTTTTAGAACCTGTAAATTGTGCACCTAAAGCTTCAAATACTCTACCATCATATAGTATTGAGTATGTAAAACTATAAATAGGGAAACCACTATAACGCTTGTCTGTTACATTGGTTGAATCGTACCAAAGATTCTTGATATAAACAGGTACTAAAATCTCGCGAATACGAGTATCGGCATAGCCAAGCCATATACGGCCATCTGAATAAACCGCGTTGTTGTAGCCGTTTTCCCGTCCTGTTAAGCTTAACATAGGAATGTCAGCCTTTGGTATTGCCGCATAAACTCTAAATGAGCTTATAAGCGTAATGCACAAAGACAGAAAAAACAGAGCCGTAAATCGTCTCTTAATTCTTGTGTCTGAAGTTTGCATTTGTAACTCCGTTTGATGATACATCAATAAATGTTATTAATTGTTATTTCTATTCTAAGTATTTAATAAGGTTTGTGCCTATTTTGAGTGCTTTCTTTCTTTTAGTTGTTGGTAGTAATGCTATATCTGCAATACAATCAGTTTCTATAAAACGACCCATCACATCATAAAAGTCAGTACACATTTCTTGCTTTCTATATTCTTCATGTACTAAATTGATAATTGTATCAATTTTACTTTTTCGAAACAAAGCAAGACTTAAGAGAGAAGTATCATTTATGATTAAACAATCACATTTGAGTCCCTCTGTATATAATAACCACTGTGAAATTGTAAGAGTATCTTCTATTTCTTGGTTAATTATAAGTTTCACATCTAATAATGCTGTCTTATATTTTTCAATCTTTCTAATTTCTATTTCTGAGCTGTCTTTACTAAATGTATACACTATATTTTCTAGTGATACAATATTAGGACTTAATGTGCTTGTTGAGTTAGGAGTTAATTGTTTTGTAATCAATTTAATCCCACTATTTCCTGCATATTTATCAAGCTTTACCTTTACAGTATAACTTGTATCATATTTCAACTTTTCATATTCTGTTGAATCTACTACATATTTTGAATCAGTTAATTCAATAGAGGAAGATAAACTTTCTTTTTTTCTATTAAATAATAAACATTTATTATTTAAAACTATTGGTCTGTCTTCCGTTCCAAATTCAAAAGCTGGTATAAACTCAGCTATCTTTACAATAGTAGAATCTGTACATAAAGGATTTTTCCAAAATCCAGATAAGACTACTAAAATCGAATCCCCACTTAAATAACCTTCATTATAATCTAAGAAACCTATTACACTTGCAATTCCTGGCTCTCTTATTCTAAAAAAGAAATTTTTTGAGGCAATTTTACTACTCATTGTATTGACTTTTAGTACTTGGTCTACAACTACTTTTGATGTATCAAAAGATATATCAATTTCATAACCAGCAAGACTATCTGTCGTATAAAGTTTCGTTTTTAAAAGTACAGTAAACCTAGATTTTGTGCCAGAACATATATCATCATCTGGTATTGCATCTATAGTTACAATCAGCTGTCGAGGAAAGATACCGAACATCGCTGTATTACTCATAAAACAAATGAATAATACAGCATATGTTAAGTATAATTTCATTAACGATTATTAGCGTTTTACAACTACATATTTAGATGTATGTGAACCATTAACCATTGATATTGTATATACACCTGCTGAGTAACCAGCGAATGTATTTATTAACATTGTTTCTTGATTGATATTCATTGTTGAAATAACTTTACCTGTAACATCAGATACTGTTAACATTCCACCTTTGAATTCAGCTGGGACATTTACCATAATCTCATTTTCGAATGGATTAGGATAAGCAGCCATAACACTAGATAAATCATTATTTTCAATAATTTCTTTACCTAATACTATATCATTTACAATTTTAGTTGTTGCTTTTAAATCACTTACATTGTTTACAGTAATAAATGCAATTGGAGATGTAATATCTGTAATGCTTGAAGAAGCAAAATGAACTGTCTTAGAATCATTAGTAATGATATTACTTGATTCCTCATTAGAAGTTTCAGCAGATTTTACTTCTGCATTTAATGTAACACTAAATGAGAAAGGATTATTTGTTTTTGCATTTGCATATACTGGAACTACTTTGTTGCCTTCTGCAGAAACAAAAGGCTTACCAAATGAAATTCCATTAGATACAGGAGTAACTGATTTACCATAAGATGGAATTGTGTCCCATATCCATGGTAATGATGGAAGTCTACCTGCATTGTAATGTAAGATATAAGCTGCATCTAAAGGTGTTGCTTCAAAATAGATTAAGCGCAATGGACCAATATCAGCAGGCAAACCAGATAAGCTTTCTACAGAATCGTAACGTACACGAGTACCAAAAGTATCGCGGTCAATTGGACGTCTCCAGCTTAAGGTATCTCTTTGATCATCAAATGTACGTGTACTATAATAGAAACGTCCATTGTGATTTACGTCTGCATGATATGAATTACCATATTGAATAGAATCAACTTTATAATCATTTGTCAGTTTAGAATCATTTACTAACCAACGCATAATTAATCTTGCATCATTTACAGTAACAAAACGATTTTGTTGAAGACCTGTATGTTTTCTTGTTCTAATTTGTGATAAATCAGCATCACCGTCACCCCAACCTGCTGTATAATAGCGTGGGATAGCACGGAAGAAAATACGACGACCTTCTGAAGATGATGCTCCACCACTTGGGCGCCATCCGTCTGTTAGTAATTTTGATGAAAATGCAGTTCTAATATTATTGTAAGTTAAACCATTGATGAAATCAGCATTAGGAGGTAAAAGACCACCTAAATTACCTTTTAAACCAACTGAAGAACCTTTAACATTTATAGCTTTAGCGGTAGTTAATGTATTATTACCCACATCACCATATGCAAATTCAATTCCACCTGCATAATTTGAAGGATAGATTTCATCTACACCTTCATAAAATACAGCTTGAAAATTAGCTACTGAGTTTGGTAATGTCTTATCATTAACATTTAAGTTCTTCCATTGAAGAATTAAACGTCTATTTGGATAAGAACCAACTACTACATAAGAAATTTCAGAACCTAAGTAAAATCCTGCAGAACTTGGCACTGCTTGTTCACCACCACGACGATAAATGTGGTCACCCCAGAATGGAGCTACTACATTAAATGGATAAGATGAACTATTAATATACAATGCATTAGGATCTGCTGAAACTATATGTGTAAACACTTCAGGATCTGAAAATGTCGAATATCCATTGATATTTATCCAAAGATTTGTTTGCTTTAAACCAGCAAATGTAAAATCAAAGTTTAATCGACTTAAATCAACTTTATAATACCCATCATCTCTGTCTGATCCCATTGTAAATCTTGAGTAGAAATCATCAGGATTGATAGGTGTTGAACGTTGATAAGTTTCAAAGCGAATAGTTTTACTTGTTGTTCCAGATACTGGCCAAAAAGTAGTAGTATTCATTGATGTTGTTGTTGAAGATGGATTTAAATAACTTAAGCCATTCATAAATTGCTTAGCTGAAGCACCATTAATACCAACCGAAGCGCCATTCATTGCTGTTGGTGAAATATTACCATTACCACCAAATGCACCATATGCAAATTCAATGTCTGGAGCCTTATTATTTGCTGCTAAATTTACACCAACTGTTGTTGGCACATCTCTTTCATAAAATGAGACTTGAAAATTCGCTACGCTAGTAGGATCACCAACACCATTTTTTGTATTAACATTTAAATTTTTCCATTCAATTGTCAATTTACGCTTAGGTATAGATCCAGATATCTGATATGAAATAGCAGATTTCAAAAATCCACCAGTACCATCTGTGTAATTATGATTACCCCAATATGGAGCAACTACACTTGTTAAAGAATCACCACGGAATAATGCCATAGGATCTAAGCCATTGCTTGACGGAAATGCATTAAATACTACAAATCCATTTACTGATATTGAAATATCGGTAGTTGCAGGGTATGTTGAGCCTGCATATTGAATTGTAAATGGTAGTTTTAGTGAAACATAACCATCTTTTTTATCATTAGGAACTAAAGCTATAGCTCCTGCACCATTTTCTGTATATTCTAAATTTACATTATATGGTGACAAAAATCTCTCACTAAGTGTAGCAGGTGTTTTACCATAATCAATGTATAGTCTTCCCTCTACAACTGTCGGAGCGTCGAATTCATCATATACTCGTTGTGCTGATGCATACTGAAATGCAGAAGCTAGCAGAAGCGCAACAAGCAACGATGTATATTTTGATATAAAATTTTTCATTGTATATTCCTTAATTAAAAACTGTCATCCCGCTTTATTACGGGATGACAGAATCGTAAATCTTATCTTGCTACTACTACATTTCTGTTAATTATATCTGATCCAACAGTTAATCTTACATTGTATACGCCTGTTGCAACTGGTTTTCCACTTGCATCATTTGTATTCCAAGAAACAATAGATGTTCCAATTGTAAGATCGCTATTGAAGCGGTTTACTAAGTTACCAAGCATGTCATAAATCTGAACTTCAACATTTTCTCTTGAAGATGTAATGCTAAAGTTTACTGTTTCATTTGCAGGATTTGGTACTGCTTCAGAAACAATTGATTGACCCATAACTGATGTTGGTTGATCTTCATTTACATTACTTGCATGATCGTATAAGATAACAAATGAATTAACTACATCTTGCTTGATAGAGATTGTATATTCATCTCCGCTTGATGATGTATCGATTAATTCACTCTTCTTACCTGAACCTGTTGCCATGTCTACTTGGAAGTAGTTAAATGATCCACCATCCATAATTCTCCATGATCCACCACTTGGATTTTTAACAGCATCTCTACGAGTAGGTACTGTTGATTTTTTCCACTTAAGTTTCACAGGGAATGTAGGCGATGTATTACCTAATTCAGCTCCAGCTTGGAAACGACCTTTGTAAATAGATCTAGTTGAATCACCTTTAATTGCAGTTGGGAAGATGTTTCTATGAATACCGTTAGTTTTAACGATAGTCCAACGAGCATCAAACACATCTGTTGGTGGGAATGGAGGTAATTCAAATTCACAGTAGTTAGCGTCTAACTTACCTTCATCAGGTAATTTTTCACCTGTAGTTGCATTTCTAGCTGTACCGAAGTATAGATCTTGGAATGCACCAAGTGAATTTTCTACTCTAATTGTTGTAGTAAAGTCTGTAACATCTGATACATTTACTTTATACTCAGTATATGTAACTGTATCACCGTCATCAAACTTAACTCTTATAGTAACTTTACCATTATTGATCAAGTTTGCAGGAATATTTAATACTCCTTTTGACTTGATGATAATGTTATTATTCATTGCAGCATTTGTATCAGCTACTGAACCTTTGATTTCAGAAGGCTCAACAGTTACGTTTCCAATTGGAGGATCAATAGAAATTTTGATAACTTCTTTGCCTTCATTTGGTTCTTGACGTAATAAGTCAATATCAGATACAATCATACTATCGATATAATCGACACCATTAGCAATACAACGTATTGATGGAGAAGCTTTCGCTCTTGGTGCATGATTTGTACTATCAACTTCTAATACCAAAGTCTTAAGATCTGTTAAACCACCTTTGTCTGTAATTAATACTGTAACAGTATCAGGATTACCTGTTGCAATTTTACGTGGAGCATCTTTAACACCTGGATTACCAGATAATAAACCGCTCTTAGGATTAATGTGCAACCAGTTTGGTGTAACTTTGATGTCTTTCAAATTCCAGTAGCCTGCTTCAGGGAAGCATGGATCTTTTGCAATACTATCGCGTGTCTCAGCAGCATAAATTAATTCAAATGTTTGTTCCTGACCAAAGTTAGGATCTTCATATGTAATTCCTTTTGCTGGATCTAAAAGTGCTGGATTATAATCCACACCTTCTTTAGCTGTTGGTAATGGATTTTGATTAGTTATTGTTGGTGAAACATTAATAAAGATTCTTTTCGTTAAATAACTAACACCTGAATGTCCATCATTTACTACGATTGTCATCATTGAATCAGTATTTAATGCACCGTGTGGTTGATCAACATTTGCACCTGGCTTTAGTAATGCTAAAGCTTCTGCTCTAGGAATACGAACATTTAAAACACCATATGTTGTAAAGTCATAAGCAAATGCATCTACTTGAGTATCACTTGCATCTTTGAAATAATACTTTTCTGTTAACCAATTTGGACGTACCATTGAAAGTTCATCACTAGATGTGTCATCAGAAGGACGAATTGTTTTTGATAAGAATGAATATGATGTTCTTCCATATCGGAAATCCCATCCTTCATTATTCTGTGCAACTGAATCTTCTTTTTCATCATCTGTATTCATGTCAACAAAGAAACGAAGTTTATCTGTAACATTAGCAACAAATAGATTTTGATTTGCACCAGCAATAGGACAATTAGCACTTGTTTGTGTTGTTGTCAAATATACAGGAACACTATCAATTACATGAACTGAGAAACGATATGTGATTTTTCCATTATTACCAAAGTCAATTGTATCTTGATTCAAATAACGTGCATTATTTGGTGAATCATAAGCTTGAGCATGGAAATAAGAAGGATATAGATAGATAAACTTTGAAACAATTTCTTTTTGGAATGTTTCTTCTAGTTTAGAAGGATCTGTTAAATATGAACCTAAAATACTTTTCTTAAATGCTGAATCAGCAAGTATAATGCTATTTAAAGCATCAGCAGAACGATATGTAGGAGCATAATTACGTGCAGAAACTTCAACAAACTCACCACCAGGAACTACATATGGATTAGAAGGCTTACCTTTTAATTCGATACGTCCTGTAGCACCATAATATGGATGAGAAGTTCTCTTAATATATGGCCATACTGTGTCAGCTTTCATCCAACGGCGTAATGCTGTTAATTTAGTAGATCCATTATCTGGTGTAAATGAACCATTAGGATTTTGGAATAATGGGAACCATGTATATTCTAATTGATTGTATTCCTTTAATACTTTATCAGTTCTAACATTACCGTTCGCATCAATGTCTAATGCCCAACGTGGATCATAAAACTTATTAGAATCAATAGCTGTAATAACAAATAGTGTATCACGACCTTTATTATTGCTATTTGGAGCACGATTATAACTTATATCTTCATTAACAAATACTTTGTTTTTGAAGGAGCTTATGTACTGTGGGCTTACATTTGGATTTTCTACAGTCACCTTTGTACCAGTAAATACTGGAGGAGCTACTGTACTTCCAACACGGAAACCAACACCTTTTGCAATAGCAGCATCAACACCTTCTCTCCACAATGTTGTACGTGAAACAACACGTACATAATCAGTAGGTCTTACAGGTAGTGTTCTGAACTTTTCACCAGCGAAATAAGTAACCTTATTATTAGTACCATTCTTTACTGATGCTGGTAAATCTGAACGATTTGAATAAACAACATTATTGTTATTATCATAAACCAATTGATTACCAGAGAATTCCATTTCATATCTTCTTCCTGCTAATGCTGAGCTATCTTCACGAACTGCATTGTCTGCAATAGCTGGTAATAATGAATTAGTACCACCATAATTTGCAAGACTTTCATAGTTTCTACGAACACGTGATGTTGTACCTGTTCTTGTTGAAGAGTCAGCTACAAAATCGACACGACCACGTAGATATTCACGAGGATATACATTATCATTATCTTTTGTAGGAATATCTGTCATTTGACGCATATTCATACGGATAAAGTCGCCAGTAGAATCATTAATAACAAAGAATACAGATTCATTTAATGATAAGGCATCATCATTAGATTGATTAGCATCTGCACCATTATATGCTGCGCGTGCTTCTAAGAATAATGGATAACCAATAGGATGAGTATATTCATTTGTTCTTTGATCGATAGCAAATTCTGATTGTAATTTGCGCATTGATCTCCACAAGAGATTTTCTTTATCTGTAGAATAGTTCATAGAATCTGTTGCGAATGGATCGCGTGTTGTTCTACGAATTTGTTTTCCAGAAGATTGTGTACCACTTGTTGGATATAATTGAAGATTTGCTGGAATACCAACTGCAAAGTCTTCGATTGGAGACATTCTACGGTTTGAATAATCTGCAGTATTAATATCTGTACCTTTATCAAAGATATCATATACTAAACCTTGCATTAACAATGTATCAGGAATTGTTCCTACTGTTAATGGCTTATATGCATAATCTAAACCAACTCTACCTGGAGCATTAGTACCATTATATTCAAATGGACCTTGCTCAGTTAGATTTATATATGTACCAGCTGCTTTATTGATAAAGCGTAAATGTGTTGCACCATTGCCACGTACAAAGAATGTTTCTTGAATACCACCATAACTGAAACCTGGTTGTAAAGTATTTAATACTGTAGTAACATTGGCTTCTGTTTTGCCCCAATAATTACCACGTAATGTATCAACACCACCAATACCTGTTCCAAATCCACCTGCTAATGTACCTTTAGTATTAGCAGCATCTGGTAGCCTAATTAAGAAACGAGCTTTATTATCGTAGAATGAATTACCTGAAGTAGAACCATTTGTGATATCAACTTTAGTTGCATCATGTCTAGCTTGATCTACTAATGTAGGATTTGCTTGTAGTTTGAATGAGTTATAACCAGGGCCAATAATTTCACCATATAAAATTGCACTAGCTAAATCGCTTGATGCAGGATGACTTGGATTAATATATGGACCACCAATTACATCTTCTGAAGTACCAACTGTTGAGGTTGCTTCATTACCTGTAATTAATGAACGTTGGAACAAGAAACGTAAATTAAAGTTATCTGAATACAATGCTGCACCAGTATAAGCCATGTTATTTTGAATTCTTACACGGTTAAAGAAGATTGTATCATCACGGAAAGCTCTGTTGCTTGTAACACTATCTAAAACATAGATAGCACCACCTAAACCAACACCATTTTCACGTAAACCAGCTCTTGTAGCATTTACTATATAACCTGGATGATAACGCTTAATATCTACATAATTCGCTGCACTTTGTGTTGTACCTGTACCCATCAATGATGGATCTGGATTAATATCTGCAGAATTATTTATAAATCGTGTCAACATTCTTACATCAGCAGGAACTGCTGAAACTTGCTTATTATTAAAGATAGAGTCTGTTGCAATAAATGATGCTCTATCGATAACACCATTATTTGGATTAATAACAAAGAAATCAGCATCTGATATAAATAGACGGTCAGATGAAGTTCTTGGATGAACCATTGCAATAGCACCACCATTTGAACTTAATGCTTTATTGTTTTCAAACAATACTGCTTTAACTAGATTCAAATCTGCATTCATTGAATAAATACCACCACCACCACGAATGAATTTTTGTTCTTCTATGGTTGGGTTAATACCAATTTGTCCTACAACATTTTCACGGAAATCTGCACGTACAAAACGGCAAACTCTTTGTGAAGCAGGAACAGGAGGTTCGATACTAGGTAAATGAATTGCAACAGCACCACCTGAATAACCTGCGCGGTTTCTCAAGAAGTTAATGCTAAATCCAGGACCATATGACTGTGCAAGAGGTAAATCATTTATAAATCCACCAGCACCGTATACTGTCATATTTCTTTTTGTAAATATTGCTCCACCATGTGCTAATGCAGCATTATTTTCAAAGTTAATTCTACGGCCATAGTCACGAATTAGGGGTCTGTTTAAATCAGATCCACCAATTATTGGTGAAAATGTAGAATCTGTATTACCATCAACATAGATAGCTCCACCAGAACTTGCTCTGTTATTAACAAAGTCTGTTCCTTGAACTGAAGAGCCACGTACTTGTAGACGACATAAAGAATTCTCGTGGAAAATAGCACCACCTAAAGCATAATCTGCACTGTTTTTTGGAAGTAAATATGGCGTTGTTGCAGAGTTATTTCTAAACTCTCCATTTATAATAACAGATGTATAAGCACCTATATATAAAGCACCGCCTTTAGCACCTCTTGATAACAATCCATCTTGACGATTTACAACTTTGTTATTTATAAATTTTACAAAGTCTTTTTCATTAAAACGAATTTTTGCAAATGGATTAGAACCATCAACTCTTATAGAGTCATTAACGCCTAAACCAATTTCAATCTTTCTATATTCATCTGTAAAACGTCCACCGATATACATCGCTCCACCAAATGCTTGGTTTTTCCAATCACTAATATTAGCTCCATCATAATCTAAAGGAACAATACGTGATGTATCATCAACCAATACTCGGCGAGTACCTGTCTTTAATGTATCTACTAAAGCTACAAGAACGCGATTATTATCAAATGTTAAACGACGAACACGGCCAAGAAGTACACCGATACGAGGATCGTCTACACTTTGGCGTGCTGCATTATTTTTAGATATTGTTGGTTCTGTTGAAGGAACTGCATCAATATCCAATTCATCTAATTTTAATATTCTTGAATTGATCTTACGGAAATCAGTGGTATCAAAATATCCTCCACCTTGATAACCTAATAAGGTACCATCTGGATTAGTAATGTTTGGATTTTTATCCAACATATAATAACCAATACCAATACCTGTTGTATCAGGATATGCATCTACACCAAATGGTGGTTGAACCATTTGAAGAGCACCTGCACGAAAACGTGCCATATTATTTTTGAATTCACAATCAACTAACCAAGTACGTGCTGAAAATGATGTTAAAGCACCACCAGCACCATTTGTTAGTTTAAGAATATCTTTATTTAATTGGCTAATTGCAGCTTTAACACCTGGTGCAACAGTGGCTGTATCATAATAGCCACGATTGTCAACAGTTGTATCCTTGCGGAAATCTTGAAATACTACATTTCTAAAGTATGCTGCTCTTGCTCCAGGTAATACTATAATATGACCCCATTCACGTGAATAGTCATTAACAGCTTGACCACGGAAAACAATTTTACCACGAGAAATATCTGGTGTTAAACCACCAGCTCTTCTCCAAGGTGAAAAACGAACAATGTCATCATCAGAATATAGCCTTGACATCAAATACATCATTGCTTTTTCTGGTGAAACAACATATCCAGCATCACCTTCAGAATTATAAACAGAATTTTCAGATCCGTCAACCATATTTTTTAGGTTAACAATCTTACGTTTTACTGTATCTACAACTAAGTTGAATACAATATTGCGCTTTCCAGCTGCAACTGTTAATTCTTGTTTAGTGTTTACACTAACTACATTAGGTCTGGTGAAATAACTCCAAGAGTTATAAGGAACACCAACACCCGGCGCTGCATTAGTATAGGAAGCTTGCATTTCACCGTCGGCTAGAAGTCTCCCGCCAACTGAATCAATTAATCTTCCATTATCCAAAAACACGACCTCGGTTCCAGGCTCTATAAGCAGGGTTCCGGCAATCATGTAAGTGCCACTAACCTCATATACAGAGTCCTTTGTAAAGACGCGCACATGATTTGCCGCTATCCTTCCGGAAACCTGTACGCGCGGCTTTTGCGCATAACTGGCCCCAGCCATTAGCATTATCGCTAATAGAAGGGTACCCAGACGAAGCAAACGTCGCATAATACCTCCGTTTGTAAAATAAACTATAAAAACTGTATTGTTAAAATCAAATTTCATATTAATCTCTTAGTTATCAGATTTATGCTAAATCAATTATCGTGCCAATTCAGACGTGTCAGGCCCATTTTGGCTTCATTAATAAATTCAGATCCTGAATTCTTTAGTACTATATTTTTATAAATCTCTATTGCTTTTTCTTTTGAACCAGATGATCCACCATTCAGAGACATTTTTTCATAATTAATTGCAGCAAAGAAAATGTACTTTTCGTATAAAGAACTATTTTTATCGCCAGAAGCTTCTAAATATAAACCAGCAGCTTCTTCATATTGTTTTTCGTATTCCTTACATGCAGCTAATCCAGCCTTGCCCCCAGCAGAAACATATGGATCTGCACTTTTAACTGCCAATTCAAAATATTCAACTGCTTCTTGAAATTTGCCTTCTTCTAATAAAACAGATCCTGCTTGCAATCCTGCTATCCTACCAGCATCTGTTCCACCATACTCTTCAACTATTGCCTTTAGGCCAATAACCTGTCCACCGCGTATATTTCTAGTTGGGTCGCCTTCTAAAGCTTTTTTAGTATCACCACTATCATAATAGGATGATATCCTTGATAATGCTGTCATAGCTTCTTCATTTTTAGCAGTATTCATACCATTATAAAAATATAAGGCCGATGCAAATACTACAGCACCCACTACTATATATCCAATAGTTTTTAACTTCTTAACAGTAGGATCTACTTCACTCGCTTGAACTACAGCATCATTATTTTGATCTTCCATCTCGCTCTTTTCAATTTCTGACATATATATATATCTACAATATTATCAATGAGTTATTGCGCGCCCGAAGGGAGTCGAACCCCCAACCTTTGGAACCGGAATCCAATGCTCTATCCGGTTGAGCTACGAGCGCAACAGCAATTAAGTAATCTATGCATTACAGCAAAGATAGTATTCTTTAGAATAATAACCAATAAATAAAAACTGTAACAAAGATATAAATAGAAAATATTTTTCCCTTGTAATAAGTCAACATTCAACATAATCATATGTATTGTGTGGAAAATAGTGTCAGATAGTTTACACAGTATTTATTATGTGTAATTAGTATTACATGATTTATACACGAAAAAAAGTCCGTATCAACTTTTTTGTCAATACGGACTCATATATTGATATTGTAACTGAGCTAGAATTCTATAATTTTTATAATTGCATTTTTGATATCTTCTGTACTAAGTAAAGTAGCAGCTTCTAGATTTTTAGCAAAACCTACTGGAACATCTTTTGAAGCTACTCTACCCACAGGTGCATCTAAGCTTAAGAACAATTCGCTATTGATGCATGATGCAATTTCTCCGCCTAAACCAGCAGTTAGATAATGTTCATGAGCAACTAAGGCTCTATTAGTTTTTCTAACAGAGTTAAACACTGTTTCTTTATCCCATGGTTTAAGTGAGCGTAAATCTATAACTTCACAGGATATACCATGACTATTAAATAATTCATCTGCTACTTTAAGGGCAAGGTGAATTGCATTACCATAGGATATTACTGTTATATTATTTCCTTGTCTTCTAATACGGGCTTTACCAAAAGGTATGATAAAGTCATCTGCAGGCAGAGAAGTTGAGCTTGGTCTATAATTATATAGATACTTAGGCTCCAGATACATAGTAACGCCTTCAGATCTAATTGAATTACGCATTAATCCTATTGCATCATCTGCAAAAGCGGGACATACTACACGAATTCCAGGCAAATGGGCAAAAATTGAATCAAGAGATTGTGAATGATATAATCCACCTTGTATATATCCAGCACTTGCTAAACGTATAGTAATATTTGGAGAGAATTGACCTCTTGTTCTCCAATAGTCATGAGAGCATTCAATCAATTGTTCCATTGCTGGCCAAAAATAATCAGCGAATTCTGCACCTTCTACAACAACTCTAATATCTTTACGATATCTACTAAATCCATTTGCAGTACCAACTATAAAATCTTCAGCGATAGGAGCATTAAAGATTCTATCATTACCAAAATCGTCTAACATACCTTTAGGTACATTAAAAATCCCTTGTTTTTTTACTGATGCAACATCTTGTCCCCATAAAAAAGTATTGGGATTTCTAGTAAACTCTTGTTTCATAGCAATATTGATACCTTCTCTAAAAGTATATTGCTGTGCATTAGGATCATTTACAAATGCATATTCAGATTGATTATTATAATCAACTGCATCGGGAGGCATTAAAAATTCAGTATAAGAAGAACCTTCTGGATCTGGGGCAATTTCGGCAATATCTGCTGCTGCAAATATAGCTTTTGTATTTTCTTTTTCTATTGCAATAAGTTCTTCAACGGTAGCAATCCCCTTTTCAATTAAGATAGAACGAAAAGTAGTTAATGGATCTCTATCTTTCATTTCTTGGATTTCTTCGGGTGTGCGATATAGCTCATGATTATCAGAATTTGAGTGAGAACCAATTCTGTCACAGTCAGCATGCACCATTGCAGGGCCAGCGCCAGATAATACATAATCTCTAGCTTCTGATAAAGCTCTATAAGAATCAAAAACATCTCTACCATCACAATTGATAATTTTAAGATATTTGATACCTGTATAATTATCAGACACTACAAGATTAGCAGTTTGTTCAAATAATGGGACTGATATTCCGAATTTATTATTCTGAATTACAAATATTACGGGTAGTTTTTCTCTAGAAGCACCATTTATAGCCTCATAAAAAAATCCTTCAGAGCATGCCGAATCTCCGCCTGAATAATAAACTACTTCATCTCCTTTATATTTTTTTACAGCCCTTGCAAGGCCAGCCGCATGTAGAGAATGATTTCCAGTGCAAGAAGAAACATTTTGAATACCAATTGATGGTTTTGCAAAGTGATTACTCATATGGCGTCCACCACCAGCAACATCTGCTGATTTACTTAGACCATTTAAAATTATTTCTTCAATTGTTATGCCGGCAGATAAAGAAGTAATGAGATCACGATAATATGGAAAAAGATAATCTTTTCCCTGACGAAATATTTGCCCTAAGGCCACTTGAATACCATCGTGTCCTGCTCCAGGCGCGTGATAAGACCAACCTTTCGCCATTTTTAGGTAGAGTGCAGCTTTATCATCTAATTTTCTACCTAAATGTTGGATACGATACCAATTCATTATGGTTTCTCGGTCAAAACCACTCATATCAAATGTGTTATAATGTGCTGATTTCTTAGATTCTATTTTAGAAGCAGTTTTAGATGCTGTTTTGACAACATTTTTTGGGGTCGATTTTACGGCCGCTTTTGCCATAACTTATTTATCCTCAATGATACATATCAATTATTCAATTTTCGATTTAGTGTTCTTCTTAAATGTAATCTAGCCAGCCATATGGATCATTACCATGTTCTACGATATCATAGAAAGCTTTTTGTATGCTTTTGGTAATTGGTCCAGCTTTACCATCTCCAACTTTTATTCTATCAACAGATCTTACAGGTGTAATTTCAACTGCAGTTCCAGTAAAAAATATTTCATCTGCTGTATATAATATTGAACGTGGTATTGATATTTCTTTTACTTCATAACCTAATTGTTTTGCAATAGTAATTGTTGAGCTTCTAGTTATTCCCTCTAAAATTGAAGAATCCATTCCAGGAGTATAAATAACACCATCAATTACAAAAAACATATTTTCTCCGCTCCCCTCACTTACATTTCCATTATGATCTAAACCTATACCTTCTGTATAACCGTTTTGTATAGCTTCCATTCTGATTAATTGAGAATTAAGATAATTCCCGCCTGCTTTACTGATTGATGGCAGAGAATTATTATGTAATCGTTGCCATGATGAAACGCAAACATCCACTCCTTGTTCTAATGCTTCTTTACCTAAATAAACTCCCCAATGCCAAGTAGCAATTGATATATCAATAGGGCAATTCAATGGATAAACTCCTAAATCTTCATAGCCTCTATATGCTACTGGGCGTATATAACATGATTCTAATTCATTTTTTCGTATAAGTTCTTTAGTTGACTCTATTAATTCTGATACTTCATATGGAAGCTGTCCACGATAGATTTTTACAGATTTAGCCAGCCTTTGTATATGCTCTTTTAGTCTAAAAACGGCTGTGCCCTTTGGAGTTTTATAAGCCCTAATGCCCTCGAACCAACTAGAGCCATAATGTACAACATGCGAAAGCACATGGATTTTGGCTGAATCCCATTCTACAAATTCGCCATTCATCCAAATATATTTTGTTTTTTTAAGTGCCATTTCTATGCCTTACATTAGTTGTTGATTTAGTAAGTCGTTAACCATTCTAGGATTAGCTTTTCCATTGGAAATTTTCATAACCTTACTGATAAAATATCCCATAAGATTGGATTTTCCAGCACGATACTTTTCTATATTTTCTGCTTCTCCATTTAGAGCGGAATTTACAAATTCTGCAATAATGTGTTCATCAGATATTTGTTGTAAGTTTTTACTTTCTACATATTGTAAGGGTGATTCACCAGTTTGTACAATATGAGAAAATACTTCTTTTGCAATTTTACTGCTAATTTTCTCATCTGCAAATAAGTCTACTATTTCTGCAATACCTTTTGAAGAAATTGTTATTGCCTCATTAATACTGATTTTTTTATCAGATAGTATTTTTAATATTTCTGTAAGAATCCAATTACAAACTAATTTATATCTTTCTTTATCTTTTACAGATAATTGCAAACAAGTTTTCTCAAAAAAATTTGCTAAAGATTTGTCTTCAGTTAATATTCCAGCATCATAATATGGTATACCATAATCATGAGATAATCTCTGCTTCATAGCTAAAGGCAATTCCGGTAATAGCATAGTAGCATCATGCAACATATCTTGTGTAACAAGTATATATCCTAAATCAGGTTCAGGAAAATACCTATAATCATGTGCTTGTTCTTTAGAACGTAATTCCTTTGTACTTTGGGTAGAAGCATCCCATTGCATCGTTACTTGTTTTACAGTTCCACCACTTTCTAACAATTCAATATGACGAACAATCTCAAACTTTATAGCCTTTTCTACATTTCGAAAACTATTAAGGTTTTTAATTTCGGTTCTTATTCCAAATGCTTTAATACCTTTTTTTCTAACTGATATATTTGCATCACATCGCAAAGAACCTTCTTCTAAATTACCATCACATATACCCAAATACCTTAGAATTTGCCTCATGGATACCATGTATTTATATGCTTCTGATGCAGAATGCATATCAGGTTCACTTACAATCTCAATTAATGGCATTCCTGCACGATTATAATCTACTAAGGTATCAATATCTATATCGTGTAAAGACTTACCTGCATCTTCTTCAATATGAATTCTAGTAATTCCAATATGTTTAACAGACCCATCTTCTTGTTCAATTTCTACCGATCCAGCATAGCAAATTGGGTCTTCAAACTGTGTAATCTGATACCCTTTAGAAAGATCAGGATAAAAATAGTTTTTTCTTGAAAACGCAGATCTAGTTCTTATGGAACAATGTGTAGCTAAACCCATCAATATTGCCATATTTACATGCTGCTTGTTCATAACAGGTAAGGCACCAGGATGTCCTAAACATATAGGACATACGTGAGTATTAGGAAAATCACTCATTGCTGCTTTACATCCACAGAATGCTTTTGTTTGCGTTAGTAATTGTGCGTGTATTTCTAAGCCAATCACTGGTTCATATTGATCAAATATATCAGACATTATACCTTAAATAACTTAATTATATAGACTTATTATTAAATTATAATAGTCTAAATATTTTTCTAAAATAGATTTCTAGGCAAAATTAGATTTTTTTACGCATATTTGCGCCCTTTGAAGCAAACAAGATTTATTTATCATCATTAACAATACTGAAAGTTAATTATGTTTTGGACACCCGAACTCGCTTATACACTTGAAGATGCTCCCTGGCCAGCAACCAAAGATGAGTTAATCGATTATGCAGAAAGAACAGGAGCACCCAAACAAGTTTTAGAAAACCTCTATGAATTAGAGGAAAACGATGAACTTCATGAGGGCATAGAAGACCTTTGGCCTGAATATGAAAATTCTACATCTGATCTTTTTTACGATGAAGATGAAGATGAAGACAGCTATTATTAATTAATACTATAGAAGCTAATAGTAAGGTTTGTAAGAATTTAGCTGAATATTCAGCTCTTTTTGCATAAATCCGGGAATTAATTATGCAGACGGTTTTGGTTTCATTTCGATGTACTATCCTATGCTGTTTCTTTGCTGTATTATTTGTTATTACTGACTCAAAAGGTGCGGAAACGCGCCTTTTTGCATTTAAATCCGTAAAAATCATCGGAAATTCCCGTATATCCTCTCAACAGCTTTTCAAGACTTTAGGGATTACTATTCCTACTCAAAGCGAATTAAGACAAAATATGGATTTTCAAGGGGTTCTTACTCCTTCTCTATTTTCTTATTATTTTCCTTATGCTACAGTTGGTAAAAGTACTGTATTCCTAGATTCAATTATCCTAAATAATAAATTAGAAAATGTTTTAAACCTATATCATAGAAAGGGTTACTTTAATTCTGATACAAAACTTACTATTGATATTGATTCTGCGGATTTTGGTGATATAACTATCACTTGCAATGAGGGTGTACAATATCATATTGCGGACTTATTGATTTCTGATTCTCTTATTGCTCTGTCAATTCCATGGCAAAGAATACATAATTCTTTTATTCAAAATACCTCTCGTTTATACGATGAAGATTCTTTACAAGCCTTTATTTCTCGTTCATTACATACTTTACAAGAAGAAGGTTATGCTACCTTAGAATATACAATTGAAAATGTTTTTATTGATACTATCGAAAAGCAAGTTGTCTCGCTCATTAAGCTTAATAATACCGAACGCTTCAAAGTACAAGCTATAAATTTTGAGCATTCTACTGATTCAACTCATTCTGTTAAAAATGATATTTTAGCTCGTTTTATTCCTATCAAACCAAGTCAGTGGTTGTCTCCAAATGCTGTAAATAGATCTAAATCTATGCTTATCGGTTTGTCTTTTTTTGATGAAGTTAATGCCCGACATATTCCTTCGATAACCCCAATAGATACTCTTTCTACTATAAATTTTAGACTCAAATACAAAAAGCCTCAAGAAGTTGTGTTTTCTATTTTTTTAAATCGTACAACAAATGATAATTTCTTAAATATGGGTGCAGAGGCTTCGTATTCTGATTTAATGACTTCCCGCACTGGTATGTCTTTTTTAGTGTTTTCTAGGCTTTTAGCCCAAGACATTTCTAGAACTCTTTTCTCAAATCAAGGAAGTATTGAATTCGAGTATTCTCTTGGTACTACAATTAATCAGCCTTTTGCCTTTTTTATCAATGAACAAAGAATTCCTCTTACTTATTCTGCTCAAATATCTTTAAGAAATTTACCAAGTAACTTAAAATTATTAGTTCCTTTAATTAGGATATCTAATTTTAATACTTTCCCTGAATGGACTTTATTTTCAAATTTAAATTTTGATATTACATTTGATTTTTCTAGGCTTATCAATTTTACAACTATATCTCGTGATTCTTCTGATGATTATTTACGATTGATTGCACCCTATATTTCTTTAAGTGATTATTATAAAAATAATCCTTTTAAGCCAGCTTCTCTTACTTTAGGAATTACTCTTACTGGGGATAGAAGGAATTCCGTGATTGCTCCTACTTCTGGCTATTTTATTACTCTTCCGCAAGTAGAATATGCTCCTAATATTGGTTATTCTAACTTTTTACGATTTCTAACTCAATTCAATACATTTACTTCTTTAAATAAAAACATTGTTTTAGCAACAAAACTAAAAGCCGGATATATTTTTAATTTTGGATTTTCTTCTTCCGACCAATCTACTCCTCCATTCGAAAAACATTTTTTTGCTGGTGGTGCGAATTCTGTAAGGGCCTGGCCTTCAAGAGGTTTGCTTGATGCTCAATCTTCAATTTCTGATTCTTTAGAAAATCTTGTTGATGAATTATCTTATATCATTGGAAGCGCAGGTTTATTAGAAGGTTCTATAGAATTAAGAATTACAATGGCAAAACCAACAAATATTGGTGAATTTTGGGCAGATAAAATTTCTAAAAGTGGTTTTGTACTATTTGCAGATTGGGGTAATTCTTTTAATAGATTAACTCCTGGTACTTATCAAAAAGCAGATATTAGCAGGATATTATCCCCAAGTCATTGGGGCCTTGGTTATGGATTAGGATTTCGCTTCGAAACCCCTGCTGGACCTTTCAGATTAGATGTAGCTTTTCCTCTTTATGATCCTAATTCTGCCGCTTTTTCACAGCCTAATTTTGCAAAAGCTCAATATCATATCGGACTTGGCCATGCATTTTAATACGGATGAAACCATTTGCTCTATTATCACTCCACCTGGTCTTAGTGGTGTAGCACTTTTACGTATTTCTGGTAATGATGCATCTACCATTATTAATAAACATATACATTTCAATATTACTGAAAAGTCCTCACATTCAATTAGCTATGGAATATTTTATAATAATGATATTCCTGTCGATACTATCACTTTATTTTGGTACAAAGGGCCGCATTCATTTACTGGTCAAGATATAATAGAAATTGGTTGTCATGGCGGTTTTATTGTTCCTGAACAAATACTACAATGTCTCATTAGTTCAGGTGCTAGACGTGCAGAACCTGGCGAATTTTCTTTAAGGGCTTTTCTAAATGGTAAACTAGATTTAACACAAGCTGAAGCTATAAATGATATTATTCATTTACAATCACCAGCTGCTCTTGAAAGTGCTTCAAAACAATTAATTGGTTCATTTAAAAAAGAAATTATTTCTTTAAAAGATAAAACCGAGAAATTATTTAAATATTTAATTTTGGATTTTGACTTTTCTCAAGAAAATATACAATTAGTTTCTCATGATACTTTAGTGCAAGAATTAACAATATTATATACAGTTGCCCAAAGCTTTATTAGGACATTTGATTCTGCAAAAACATTAAGAAGTGGTTATAATGTTTTATTATTAGGACACCCTAATGCTGGTAAGTCAAGTTTATTCAATGTTTTACTAGGATATTCAAGGTCTATTATTAGTCCAATACCGGGTACTACCAGAGACTTTGTTGAAGCTTCTTTACTTATTGATGGATTGCATGTAAATTTAATTGATACTGCAGGTATTCATGAGAATACCAAAGATATTATAGAAATCGAGGGTATTTCTTTATCTATGAATTTAATTAATAAAGCATCTATTATTTGTATTGTGAATGATATTACATGTGGCATTCATAATTCTGATCATTTATATAATATTGCTAAAGAATTAAATTCAGATGCTGATATATGTTTTATTCATAATAAAGCAGATCATATTAATGATGAATTTAGTAATGATTCACATAATATCTATTCCTCTGTGCTCAGTAATTATGGTTTACAAGATATCCTAAACTACATTAGTTCTTGCATGTCAAAAACTGATATTCATATGTCTTTTTTACTTAATCAAAGACAAGTAGACCTATTAAAAGAATATCAGAATCATATCTTTTCTGCTTTAGAATTAGCTAAGCAAGGTGAAACAACAGATATACTAGCAATAGATCTGCGTTCAGCTTTAGATTCTTTAGGATTGATTATAGGCACTATTTACAATGAAGACTTATTAAACGATGTTTTTGCTTCAATGTGTATTGGAAAATAACTTCCCAATATGTTTTACTGATTATTTTTATATATCTCTTTTATAATCGAACATATACATGAATATATTTCCAACGGATAAATCTAATATATTATTAAAGCTTAATTCCATAGATCCTATTCAATATGGTAAAACAAGAAATTATATTGATGGGAAGATTACCTATTTATCTCCATATATATCCAGGGGTATTCTTACTACTAAACAAATATTTAATCATATTATTAAACAATCGTATTCATGGGATGAAATAGAAATATTTGTAAAAGAATTAGCTTGGAGAGACTTCTTTCAATCTCAGTGGAAATATGTATCTCATTCAATTAATAATGATATTAAGCAGCCACAACAAGGTGTAGTTAACCATGGAATACCTTCTTCAATTGTTAAAGCACATACTGGTATAGATTCTATTGATGAAGCAATAAAGCTTTTATATTCTTCTGGTTATATGCATAATCATTGTAGAATGTATACTGCTTCTTTAGTGTGTAATTTTGCACATTCTCATTGGAAATATCCAGCTAAGTGGATGTATTATTATTTATTAGATGCAGATTGGGCAAGTAATGCATGTAGCTGGCAATGGGTATCGGGTAGTTTTAGCAGTAAACAGTATATCATTAATCAGGAAAATATAAATCGCTTTACACATTCAGATCAAAGAAATACTTTTTTGGATATGCCTTATGAAGTGTTACCAGTGAATTCTATTCCTGATTCTCTAAAAGATACAATTCAGCTTGATTTACTTACTATTCTACCGGAAACAACTCCTAATTTTAGTATTAATGTATCCGATCCAACTCTTTTATATAATTGGTATAATATAGATTTTTCTTGGCATGATGATAAAGCAGCAAATCGAATCTTACTCATAGAACCTTCAATCTTTAAAGAATATCCAATTAGTACTTCATCAATGAATTTCTTGCTGAACTTGGCAAAGAATATTGATGGAATCCAGGTTTTTGTTGGAGAGTTTTCTGAGCTATATCCATTGATACAAGAAACTAGAATCATATATAAAGAACATCCACTAAATAAATATAATGGATTAGAAGAAAGCCGTGAATCGATGGTTTCTTTAGATGATAGATATTTTGGCAGTTTCTTTTCATATTGGAAGTGTATAGAACCATTTCTCTATGCATTATTCGAAGAAGAAACTAAAAACAGATAATATGAATGTCATCGTGTTCATCATCTATGTTAACTTATAAATATTGTGTAGCTTACAAAAGGTTAAGTTTGTTACACATATAATACACTCAATATTATATTTTATTATTAATTGATTTATTACTGGGGTTTATCATGAGAAAACAATTCGTTTTAACAAGTGTAGTATTCTTTTTTACATTATTGATTTTGGGTTGTGGGAAGAAAATCGATGAAAATGCTTCTGTTGAAAAGCTTAATAAGGTAGATTCAACAAAAACAGAAAATGTTGCTGAAATTATTGTTCAGGATACTGCATCAAGGATAGCAGAGATTAAAGACATGTATGAAGAAGTACAACTTTTAAGTAAGAATAAAAGTAATATTGAATGTAAAAAAGGCAAGAAAATAGCAAAGGAAACACCATTTGAAGATAGTGAAGAACAATCATTTGAGCAAACAGCTTTATTTTGTCAAGTAAATGAACAATATAGTATGTATACTGCTAATTTTAATGGACATGAATGGTTCAATGAATATTCTATATATCTAAAAGATGGCAATATCTTTTTTGTCTTACAGTCGGGTGGAGCCGAAGCTTGTAGTGATGAATCAAGGGCTTATTATGATAAAAAAGGCAATCTTATAACTCTAATTACAAAATCAAATGATTGCGATGGAGGAGACTTTAAAAAGAGTAAAAAAATAAAAAAAGATAAAGAGTTAAAGCAATATATTTCATCATTTAATACCACCTATAATGAAATACAAGAAATGATAAACAAATGATTGTTGTTAACATTAATTGTACATAATGACTAACAATTCAACATATATATGTTATTTAACATCATAATAATTATTATATCTACTTGTTGTTTATCAAACACTTTATGTAGTCAAATATTAATTAGCGATCCTATTAAAAGTCTCCCTGAACATATGGCTAGGGACTTACAAAACAAGGATTTTATTCTACATATATATAATCCACAAAAAGAAGTTATAGCATTTTATTGGAAAGACGATTCAAGGGTTCATTTAAAGACATTAGGTAGATTAAAACAATATATTGAAAGGTATAATAAACATTTACTATTTGCGATGAATGGCGGGATGTATCACAGGGGATTTAGTCCAGTTGGTTTATATATTGCAAATTATATTCAATATCAGCAATTGAATATGCAATCTGGATCAGGGAATTTCTTTATTCAACCAAATGGTGTATTCTACTGTACCAAAGATGATAAACCTGGGATATGTTTAGCTAAGGATTATTATAAGATACATAATGTAAAGCATGCTACTCAGTCTGGACCAATGTTACTTATAAATAAACGTATAAATCCATATTTTTCAGATACTTCTGGATATTTCAATATACGTAATGGAGTAGGCATCTCTAAAAGGGGGAAGTTGATTTTTGCTATGTCTAGAAAGCCAATTACACTCTATGAATTTGCAAATTATTTTAAAAAACAGCAGTGTGAACAAGCTTTATATTTAGATGGATCAATTTCCAGAACATATGCTCCATATAAAAGGTGGGTTCAATTAGACGGAGCATTTGGTGTAATGATAGGAGTTTTAAAGAGATAGAGGATATTTGTTATAACTATTATTTATATTTCTTTACCCATTCTTTTTCTTCATCTAAAAGCAGTTGAACGTCTGGTACATAGCTAGGAAGGGGTGTATACCATTCTGTCATTTTAGTATAATATTTTTGGACCTCTTTATCTTTAAACACATAACCTCTTCTAGCAAAGGGAAGATTTCTTAATATTTTTTTTCCAAATTCATTTTTAGACTCTGGAATATTATCTTGTGCAGATACAGAAAAAGGGATTTTTGTTTTTTTAGGATTAAAATATTCTTCTTGTTCTTCAGATAATCCAAAAGAATTTGGACTGATTATTTCTATTTCTCCTTTTGGATGAAAATTATGATATTTCAGTTCTATATTTCCATTCTCTATAAAGAACATCCCTGTTTCGGTGCCCTCCTTTGACTTTCCAATTCCATTTATATTCCATTCTTTTACATTATGATAAAAAGTCTTTTTAATATAAAATCCCTGCATGGCTCCCATATCTATATTAATTGTAAAGTCATCAATTTGCTTATTTGCCCACCTATTTGCAGCGGTTAATATGTAATCAAAAGAATAAGATTCGCCAATTGAAGATGATAATTCATATTCATAACTATGCTTAATAATATTCAAACCAGCTTTATATTTTGCATCAAAATAGTATACATAATAATAGGATCCTTCACTATTTTCGTTTAAATAATTCAGAATTCCAGACAAAGTGGTTGATTTCACATTTGTAGTATTATCATTTGAACTTATTATATAAGATATATTATACTTTAAAGATTCATTATTCACCAATACTGTAAAATTATTCATATATGGGTGTTTTCCTTCTGAAGGTTCTACTTGTGCATCACCACTAGGGCTTTTTGCTTCAAACCCAACTCTAATTGTTTTTTCTTTACCGGGATTATACATTTCATAATATACATCTACATGCACTTTACCTTGGTATCTTTTGATACTCAATATTTCTTTTTTTATTGAAATATCTGATTCAGTAATCGGTATAAGATGATTTCCACTACCCAGATATGCCCCATCATTAGATACTGCATTATAATACTGAAACATCAACAAAATAAAACACGATATATATACCTTTCTGTTCAATGTAATTTCTCCTAGGTTTACTATTATATTATTCAGCTTGGAAATCATGAGTGATACTTTCTAAACACCGTATATATTTAGTTTTGATTGTAGATTTCTTTTTACTTATTGTCGATTTACCTTTTCTATCCACATCGCGCATTTCTTCATGTTTATTTGTTAAATAATTATAGGAATCTGTGGTTGATGATGGATTATATTCTGCTCTATCCCCATAAATATTATCATAACCAATAAGCCTAAAACAATTATCTTGATATCTGAATCTCCAAACAGTGCTATAATAGCCATCTCCTCCTTCATCTTCTAATGTTAGAACTACTACTCCATTCTTTTCACTCAAATCTATAAATGTATTTTGTATTGTATAAATTTCTGAGTTTTGTGAAATAATGCTGAATTCATTTGTTCCAAATTCATCATAGCCAATTACTATCATTCGTGCAGGATACTCTTCAGATTTTGTGCTATTTATTAACTGAACAGCCATCAATTCGCCTGATATATTCTTATGTGGCAAAAATTTTAAAAATCTTTCCACTTTCCACGTACCTTTATTTAACTGCTCTGGACGACTAAAGCTACCTGAATAATTTGGATATTCAATGTCTCCACGAGTATACAATCCAATCTTATTATTACATTTTACTATAGAAGTACAAGTGGAGTGTACTAAAAACATAGTAAAAATCATTATTAACATATATTTCATTTCTATCCTATTTGTTAAAATCACAATAAGTTGTAAATATTTCTTTCAATATGGATATTCGGATAACAGAAATTATTATTCCACCAGAGTTCTTACAACCACATTTACAGTTCGGCAATAAAATCTACCTTCAGGAAGATCATTGTCGAATCGTAAGTCTTGCTCTCCTTTTCCTATAGATACTGATCCTTTTCTATTTATTGCTGCTTTCACTGCATTTGCTCTTTCTTGAGACAAACGAGTATTATATTCTTCAGTGCCTATTCTATCTGTAGTTCCTGTAACAGATATTTCTGATCCTTTTTTTACTCTTTTTTGAATAGCAGCTATAATCTTTTTGTTTTCATCTTCAACATCAGATTTATTGAAATCAAATAAAATTAAACTAAAGCTATCTACTTCATATCCATTGATATGTTCTTTTATTTTTCTTTCAATTGTAATAAGATCGATGTCCATTTGATCTGTTCCTACCATTTTTGAATTACCTTTTTTGTCAATAATGGTTAAAGAACAAGACACAGGTTTTGCAAGTTTAGGAGTCAAAGCTTGATTTTTTGCAATTTCCCAATCGATAGTATTTGGCAAGGAGGATGTTTCAGTTTGATTGAACGAATTTCCATTGAAGCCAGCTTGTATTGCATCTACTGTATAAGAGGCAATACCAAAATCTGCAGCACCTTGAACATTAAATCTAACTTTTGGTGGATTTGATGTTGCCATTGTATTTTTTAAGTCGAGTGGTTCTATAACTCTATAATCATTCGAAGAAAACTCTACTCTTCGATTTTCTTGCGCCGTTTCTGGATCATCAATAGGAAGTGATTTTGCTTTAGGTAAATTTCCAGCTTTTACGATCAATCTATTTTCTTTTATACCCCAAATATCTTGAAGATACTGTTTTACATTTTCCGCTCTTCGGCGTGATAATTCAGTATTCTCTTTTTCAATTCCAGTATTAGCATTATTTCCTTGAATAGTTAACACAGATTTTTGATACATTGTGAGTCGTTTGCCTATAATATTCAATATATCATGATATATATTAATTGTAGATTTATACCATAATTGATCAATTGTAAAATTCGCAACTTGACTGTTATTAAGTTTATAATATCTATCTGGTATTATATCTGAACCTTCCTCGTAAAACACATATGGCAATAGAGCTTCATATTTATTTGAAGTATTAAGATCAATTTTAAAAATAGGCTTATTAATAATTCTTCCATCAGATTCTACGCCCACTGCTGTTATTTGCCCAGTAATAATAATCATAGGCTTTAATAGAGTATCTGTTCTGAATAGAGAATCTATAGCAAGTATTTTGTCAGATAAAGTGTCTAGAGTTTGATTAATACGATCATTCCCAATAATATAGGTATTTTCAGAAATACCTCTTCTTTCCATAGCAATTGTATCTATTTTATTTACAGTCAAAGACTCTATTGGTAAAATTCGTGGAATGCCTTCGCCATACAATTGAATCATTGACGGGCTTCCAATACCTTTATAATATGCCATTAGTCTACCATTTGTTAATCCAAGTTCTTTTGGAATAAAACGCAATGTGACCCTTTTAGATTCTCCCGGAGCTAAAGAGAATTTTTTATATTTATCAGTAAATGCAAAGTCACGGAAGTTTGGTCCACCTTGCACTATGGAATCAAATTCCACAATTTCGCTTCCGATATTTTTCAGTAATATCACAGTGCTGTCTTTCGGTTTGGTCAATTCCACTTGACCGAAGTTGATCATTTCATTGTATGAAATAAATGGTGGAATACCTTCACCTGTCAATTCAATTACATCATAAAAATCACCCACGGTTGTTCTTATTGTAACAAATCCCCTCTTTTTCCCAGGAGATTGAGGCATCAGTGAGAACATAAAAGCTCTACACTCTTTTGGTTGTAAGAAAAAATCTCCCGCTCCTCTTGGCACTCCAAATTCTTCTGCATTTCCATTTGTAACGTCAGCACCCAAGACATGTAAAGGTGCATCACCCTCATTACAAAGAACTGCATCAATCATTATATCTTTTCCACTTCCAACTATAACTTTACCAAGGTCCGCTTTTGTTTTTTTCATTACTAATTTTGGAGCTTTCATTGAAAATACACAATCTGTTGTATCTATTTGTAAAGGAAAACCATCTGACATTTTTAACATAAACTCATCTGAACATGCTCCCGATGCTGTTACACTTCCATCTGCGGTCCACTCTATGTTTTTTACAATAAAATTATATCCCGATTTTTTTTGTATCTCTATCCCTGTTGATGTTTCTATTACGGCTAGTACTCCATCTGTATTGGAGGTCGCAATTTTATTTCCGGATTGATTCCATGAAATGACATTAATTGAAGATCCTGAGTTTCTAATTTCTCTTATATTATTTCCCGATCTAATATCTTTAATTATTAACAAGCCATCTTCAAATCCTATAGCTAAAAAGTTACTTGAATAATCCCAACAATACGAAGTAATTCTGCCGGGTATTTTACGGAAAATCCTTAACTGTTCTCCAGAGTGGGAAATCCTTATCGAAAGAGAATTATCACTTTGTAGATATGCAATTTTAGACCCATCTGGGCTGTTTCTACTTGAGATTGATCCAGGTTCATACCCACTTGACCACATATTCGGATCAATTCCATCAGATGCCATTTGAAGTACCCTAATCATTCCTAAACTTGTTCTGGGTAAAGGTGGATATAGCCAAACATGCTTTCCACCCTTTGCATTATCTGTTACAAAATTCCATGTTTTTCCTGAATCAGGTGTGTATTCAATTTTTACTCTATCATCCTGAGGTATACCTTCCCATTGTATCATTGAATCAATACCAGCCAAAAACAAATCTGGGCAAGCGGGTTTTTTTATGTTAAGTGTTTTACCAACCAAAGGTTTTCCCGGAAAACCTCCATATGCACTGAGTCCACCGGAACATAAATCATTTATTGTTTCCACAAAACCATAATGCCTGTTTGAATCTTTAGGTGAATACTTTACAGTAATTGTTTTTGATTGACCTTCCAGAATGATAATTGGAAATTTAGTATCAACAATTTGATATGCAGATGAACCCAATATTTTTGAATCATTAATTGTAAATGTAGTTCCTTCTGCCTTCAATGAAATTGTCTTCTTTGATTCTTGACCGGGAGAAACAGGCCCAAAAAATAAAAACTTGGGATCGGCAGTAAGTTTTATTAAGCTGCGTGGGTTGGGTGTATACGTATCAACATCTGTTAATGATTTTGTTTCAATTTGAATTCTCATTTGATCTGAGTTGCATTTTTTATTGCTACTCCATTCTATGTCACAATCTCCAAATCGAGCCATTCCACTTATCAATTGAAATATGTTGGAAATCTGATCTTCTCTGGTAATTCCTTCAAATAGTGTACCTCCTGTTCTTTGGGCAATTGATTTAAAAAGCCCGGTATAATCTGTGGTTCTTAAAAGAACAGGAAATATGCAAATATTATGCTGTGAAGCTTCTCTGAATAGTCTGGCAGTATCCACAGATAGATTTGGACAGTGCAAATCTGAGAGTAAAATCAATACTTTCTTATTATTCAGTCGTGTTTTAATCAACTGAACCCCTCCTGTTATCTCACTGAAAAACATTTGTTGTACAGCAGCATATCCTGGTGCTTTAGGTATTGTGGAAGATGCAGCTACTGCTTTGCTTCTATCATTTATAAAAGATTGATGCAATAGTGCAGCATGATCCATATATGTAATTGCCAATTCATCTTTAGGCATATTCATATATTCAATCAATCGTTTTGTACCAGATCTCGCTAGGTCCAGAAAACTGTAGGTATCAACCATAATTCCTACTGAAATAGGCTGAGGTACTGATGGTGGGCACTTTATTCTCAGGATAGATCTATTTTCTCCATCCTCCTTCAATTTTACTTCATTCATCGAAGGTCTGATTGGCTTCCCTTCCTTATCATAAGCATAGAATTTTGCTTTGATAGTTGGAAATCCCGAAGGATCAATATTAAAGAGGGAGATGCCCTGAGAATAGGCAAGAGTGGAGGAGATAAACACAAAACAAAGAAGTAGCCATTTCATAGAAAACCCTGAAATATTTGTTGTAATTAAATCGAAGATAAACCTATGTATTTTGTATGCTAAAACTTATACAGTATTACTACTCGTTATGTACATAATTACTACTTAATTATTATTTACTTATTCCCCACAAATCAATTCTATTACTTTTTGTAAAAGGATTGTATTGTTCTCTTTTATTTGAATAGTAAGTTTATTACATTTTACATTATTTATATACATTATATGTGGATTGGATAATGATATGTTTTTCTTTTGAGTATCTACTTTAGACCCCTTCTTATCCTTCATGGAAATTCAAATGGTGGCTTATCTCTATTTAAAAGAAATGATAATATTGTGCTATGCTATCTTTGTGGAGGTGTAATGGGTGATCCTTATACTGGTATGACACTAAAAAAGAACTATTTCTCTGTAGAACATGAAGGTGGTAGTAGTGATAAGTGGTCCAGAATTATAACATTTAAGTATAATTTGGATGATGGTTCTTATTATCTACACAAAGATGCTGGAACAAATTGGAGTTCATTTAAGCCAAATAAAGTACATAATGATGTATATTCTAAACAGTTATGGGGTAAAGCTCTATTTTCTAATTATTCTGTCGATTTTTAAATGATGCAGAATCTTCATTAAGGAAGATGGAAAAAAAGTGTATTTCAATCAGATGAGTTCTGACTATTAGGCTTCTTCTCTTCAAATAAAAGATGTGTATTAAAAGTATTCAAAAGCAAAAATATCAATATTTAATGTGTTTGTAAGTTGTTATAAATCATTGATTTGCAAATAATAAGTATTATTCATGTAGAATGTTTAAGATAAGGAATGTATATTTTTCTATCAAAATTGTTTCATTCAGGCATATATTTTTATGAATGCTATTTTACAATCAGTTTTGATATTCTCTTTGTGTTGCCCAATATTAACCCCCATAAGTATTACTGCAAAAATTCTGGCCTTTAAAAGTAAGACTGAAAAAGCTACTCAAATACGCGTTTCTACTTTTGTTGTCGGTGAAATCGAAGTAGCTCCCTTTGATTTACCTTGCGGTGGAACCTATGCACATGCTATGCAAGCTATTGATTCAATAGGCGAAGGCTGGAGATTACCATCTGTTGAAGAAATGAAATTGCTTTTTGAAAATAAGGATAAAATTGGGGGATTTACTGTTCATTATTATTGGACAAGCGAAACTAATGGAGATAAGGCAACTCATTTTGGATTTGTTTTAGGAGATATTACCGCTGTCCCAAAACACCATGGGAAAAGAATAAGATTGGTTAGAACAAAATAATGTATCCTACTTTTTGTATTATCGGACAATAATCTTCTCTATGTGAACTTTGTCTGATGTCCTTACTTTTAATATATATATTCCTTTAGATAATGAACTTAATGGTATTACCTGCGCTTCATGTAATTGAAAAGATTGTATAGTCTTTTCTACATAAGTAGTGCCATATATATCCATTAATTCTATATATATGTCAGATTGATTATTATCTAAACATGAAATATACAGTTCTCCTTGATTATCAACTGGATTTGGAAATATAGTATATAGCTTTTCATCTCTATCCAAAACACTTGAAATTGGAGATACTAGTATCGATATAGATGATTCTTTTGTGCAAAGATCTTTCGTAGTTTGCCTCACTTTTAACACCACTAATCCATTTTTAGTAAATCTCAAGACTACCCTATTTTGGTCTTTGATGCTAAATTCTGCACTATTATTCTCAGTAAACCATTCATATAAAGATCCTGATTCATAATTCACCCGATATTCAATATCCTTCGATTGTTCAAATACTTCTGTATTCCCAATGATAACTGGATTTGATTGTGGATTAATCTTTATGATAATAAATGTGTCTTTACTGCATAGTGTTTTACTATTCTTTTGCATAAAATACAATGTATCAATTCCTGGATTATTCCATTGCAAAAACACTTTGCTTTCTGTTGATGATCCTTTTATCATTCCTAAACCAGAATTTCTCCAACTATATTCATTGTCTTCTAGTGTATTGACACTATATTCTATAAGTGTTGTATCTTCACAAACATTACTTAATCCATTGATTGTAAATATAGGTAGTGAATGTATAATCACTTGAAAACTAGTATCCTTACTACATCCTGTTATAGGATTTAACTGTTTTATTCTGATTGTATCTATGCCCGGACTTTTCCATTGAACTGATAGCGTATTACTTGTATTACTTCCTATTATATCTCCCTTCTTTAACTGCAACCACTCAAATTGATGTCCTATTACTGTTGGTACACTATACTCAGTTATTGATTGCTCACATATGCTTTGTTTGCCATTAATCTCAGGCGAAGGTATATCCAGAATCGTTATTATCAAGCTTGTATCTTTACTACATCCTGTTAAAGGATTTAATTGTTTTACTCTGACTGTGTCTATTCCCGGACTTTTCCATTGAACTGATAGCGTATTATTTGTATAACCACCTAATATGTCACCCTTCTTTATTTGCGACCACTCATATTGATGTCCAAAAACCATAGGAACAGAATACACAACTGTTCCAGAAGCTTGGCAAACAGTAAAAGATCCATTTATTGTTGGATTTGGTAATGAATGTATAGAAATATTAGAACCATTATTATTACCATTATATACAGGACTGCTACTTACAATTCGAATTCTATAGCCATTACCGCTTATTCCAGAAGGTATTCTACACAATATTGAACCAGAGCTAATACCTGCAATAGATCCTATTGATAATGAATTGGTAAAAGAACCTAGATTATCAGATAATTGGGCTGTAAAAATATTACCTGCTACAAAGTTTCCACTGACACTGAATGGGACTGAAATTGATGTTTTTTCACATAGTATAACAGGATTTACAGAACAACTAATTGATAAAGCAGAATTAGAACCATATATTTTTTCGAAGTTTTCTGCAAATTGATAGGTAGAAGCACAAGTATTTACAGCATCCCAGTTCATAGACCAGGTCATCATTCCTCGTAAAGTTGGATAACCACCACTTTGCACAAGTGTATAACTTCCAGGTTTGGGGCCAATACCCATCAAATATTTCATAGCTTTATTTACAGTAGCTGTATCTACAAAACCACTACCAGCAGCATTAGGACAAGCAGGTAAACCCACAGCAATTTTATTAGCAGGTAAACCTGTAAAAAATCCACCGGATGTAGAAAATCCTTTTATTACTGCCTCTGTCATTGCAACAATAAAATCTGCATTTCCAGAGTTATAAATATTGCCATCAATACCATACATACTTCCACTATTATATAATTGAACATGTAATAAGGATAAAGAATCTCTTAATGCATGAATCACTGGTAAATATGCACCCCAAATGCCACCATAAGCAGACATTCCACCTTGCACAAATGCTGTTTCTGGAGCCATTGTCAACAATAAACTTTTATTATACTTGGTGTGATAATCTTTCATTATCTGCTTTATAGCATAAATAAGATTATTTATTTTTTCATCGATTGGATTTGCAATTGTTCCCCCACTTACCATTACCGAACTTCCTTCTAAATCAATATCAATTCCATCAAATCCATATTGATCTATTATCGCATTCATTGTTGTGATAAATGTATTGCGCTCATTGATATTGTCTAAAGATATTGGTGCTGTAGCTCCACCAATACTAATAATTATCTTCTTCCCCTGATTTTGTAGTGCTGTAATATAATTTTTACATGTTGTTTGCGATATGATCTCTGGAATAAATTCCATCTGATAATCTGTCCCAGCATGTGGAACAGCAAATGCAAAATCAATCACATTATATCTTGAATCTAAAGCATTTAACTGAATATATGGCGCTTCGGATATATTCCAATTATGCCAATAACCTATCAATGCTTTTTGCGGAATTTGTGCTTGTATGTGTGCACAAACACATAAACAATAGACAAGAATATAGAGTATGGTGGATTTCACTAAAAGATCTTTATTTCAATAATCAATGAATAATAATGATTGGAATGCTTTGTGAAATAAAGCGTAACATATACATGCCCGAAGGAATGTCTTTGCTAGAAAGAATCGCCTTCCCTTCAGCGAACTTAATATCTCTTATTGATGCACCAAATATGTCGAACAATGTTACTTGTCCTTGTTCAAAATCAAAGCCTTCAATGATAATGACATTATCTGCCGGTTGAGGATAGATCTTGAATCCGGACAATTCCTGGACAGAACTCATCTTCTTCATGTTTAGCGTGATTTTTTGTGAAATCAATGTATCACAAATATTCCTGATCACAGCATGATATGTTCCTTCATCACTTGAATCCATCGATACGATATTCAAAAGTATCTCTGAGTTCAATCCTGGAATTTCTTTAGAAATTGCTATGTCATTTCTATACCACTGATATGTATACTGCTCAGCATCGATAGACATGTTCAGTACCGTATCACTTCCTGAAGACAATTCCATATTTTTTGGTAGATCTTTACTAATCTTTGCTTTAGATATGAATTGTATGGTTGTAATTTGTGATGTGTCTCGACCACATGCTCCAAAAATTATGCATCGTATTTTCTGAAAAGATGCATTGCCACTTTTTTGTATTGCAATAGTATTCTTATTCTCTCCGATTATTGGCTTTCCATCAGAATCAATCCATTGATATTGAACATTTTTTCCAACTGCTTTGCACGTTACTGTCTTTGTCTCATCATGACATGTCACATATGATGTGTCAATATCTTGAATGATTTCTGTTTGTGGATTGATTGTTAATCGTACAGGGCCGAATATTTGTTGAAGTGTTCCTTCAGAAAGATCATCACTCAATACTTTCAATGAGTATGCACCTGTATCTGTTAGTGTGCAATTCATAATATTCAATGTATTGGTATTAACTCCACTTGTTTTTCCTCCATTGATAAGTTTTACTCCATTCTTAAACCACTCATAAGTACAATTGAGAAAACTTGGATTTGTTTTGATTCTAGCTTCAAGTTTGGCATCTTCACCAGTACAAAGAGTATCATTTTCTGACATGGTTTCAAGTTTTATTGATGCATACATTTCTACACCTTCGGGAACACTAGCACTATCCAATACCAATTGCTTTACCATTTGAAAAGTATTGCCATTATCGGTACTTTCAGCATATTGAGTTTTATGTCCACTGAGTTGTTGTCCACCATTCGCATTGAAGCCTTTTACATACATGCGCAATCGATTCCCAACTTTCGATACACTTGGATCACCCACAAATTGTTGATAAGCCAATCGAATACCTTGTTCTTTTTGCCATGTGGCTCCACCATCTGTTGAACGAGAACTGACGATCCCACCAGGTCCATTATAGAATAATCGAATTGATCCATCATTTAATACCATTAATTCCGGTATGCCTGTGTTTTCGACTGTTGTTTTATAGGTAAAAGATAATCCATCAGGACTTGTTGCTATTACTGTGTTGACAGTTGTGCCAATCATGTTTGTGCAACCCATAACATAGCTTTCATTTGGAAGGCGCACAACTGATGGGTCAAATACATTATTATATTCAAACACTTTTCGCTTACCTGTGAATCTAATACCATCTGTAGAAACTGCACTATAGATTGAGTTTGGAGTTGGATTTTGTGGTGGTGGTGTTACAAAATATCCTTGAAAATAATATAGGCGCAAAGATCCATCATCCTGTGAGATTATGTCTGGATCAACACCATTTCCATCAAACACTCCATCAATTAATACTTTGTCACCTCGAAACCATGTTTCATTAGCTTTTTGTCTTGATACCCACATACCATGTTCTCCAGGTATTGCGGATACATAATACATCAGATTCACTGTTTGTGCGCATAGTGAAAAACCACAAAACAAGAATATATAAGTGTAGAATAAAGAATTTCTCATAATGTTTTAACGATGTACAATAAATGGAATATAGCTCTTTATACCTTTTTGATCCATGATCATATAATAAGATCCATTACTTAATGTTGAACAATCATAAAGAGAAGATGATTGTACTTTGTTGATTCCGGAACCAATCAATATTCCATCCATAGAATAAATATTCCACTTACTATCATTTGTATTGTTTTCTGAAGAAATTGTTAGTGTATGATTAGCTGGGTTTGGGTAAACCTTAGTATTTGATGGATTTAGAGCATTATCTGACAAAGAAGATAGATTCAATAAATAATATAAATAATTACTCAATAGGGTTTGTCTAATAGCTAAACCTGATGCTCCAGAACCTGCACATTCTGTTGGAAATCCCTGATATATCGCTCTTGTACCTGTTGAACTTTGAATTTTAACAGCAGCAATATTAAGTGGTTCTTGTAAGACATCACTATTAAAATGTAATATTGGTTGAGCTATTGATGAATCCAATACTTTGATGCAATCAATCCATATTGATTTATGTTCATTTGATTCCTCATTCACCATAAATGATATACCATTTGTAATCTTAGAATCCCCTGTTCCTTGTAAGCCAAATGGAATTTCTTTTCGATTAGTCATATCCCATAATAATGGCTGCCATGGATATTCTTCTCCTGTAATTCCAAATGTTTTATTCCATACATTTTTTATACTATTTGATAATACTGGAGGATAATTATCTGCAACTAACCATAAATTCATAGGAGACCACATCAACATTGGTTTACCAGCTTTAAAAATAGACTCAAAAAATGGTAACAATTTTTTTGTTCCATAGATTAATGAAGTTCTACTTGAATATGATTCACCTATAATAAATGCTTCTGCTCCACTAAAATCAAATGATGAATAATTACTGTCATTTAATGAAACTATTGCAATTCTATCTTTAAATACTTCATTCGATTTAATATCATTATATGTTGATAACACTGAATTTTTATCTGTTGCATCAAATTTTACTAATACAATTTTTTGTTCTTTTGATATTACCGATGTCCTTGTTGATGTTGGTAATCCACGAATATTATCCTTAGGAATAACTAGTGCAGAAACCACATAATTTGCAGCACCTATTCCTGCTCCAGCTATAGTCTGTAACTCTGCATTTGCCGATGATTTAGCAGGTATTTCAACAATAGAAGGGTTTAAAGTATATTTCCAATCTTCTGTTATCACACTTTCATTTTCATTGATAGACACTGATACAGATACTGGAAATTCTCTTTTATTGGTAAGTTTTATCGTTTGTTTATGAACAGTTCCTGGTAATATCTGAGAAGGTGGATTCATACATTTAATATCAACCGAAACATATTGAGATTTTGGTGTAGTTTGTTTTCCTGCACTTGCTGCATTCAGAATTTCATATCCATTAGATGTTTCTTGAATCCATCCGGCAACCCAACAATTTGATACATTTGATATCTTTATTGTGCTTAATGGTATTGTAAATGTATAGGTATACTTATCTTGAAAAAATACTCCCGTCTCTGGTAATGTTCCTGCTATACCTGCTATACCAGCTCCATATCCTCTTAATACATTTATATGAGAATAGTTAGTTATGGACGATGGCTGATAATAGTATGGATGAGCCTCATAACCAGATGCATTGCTTACATAATTTGATTGATCATATAATTTTCCAGTCCCAGTAACTCCGTCTTCTATAATTGCACAATTGAATGCTAAAGGACGATTAATATCTTCGAAAAACTCTGCTTTGATAGTAATTTTAATTTCTTTTGCAATTGTGTCTATTTTCCAACTTGTAATACTGATATCCACCGGAGCCGTCTGCTTCATTGAATTTGTATCAATAATCGATGTCCAAGAAGAAGGATGAATTCCATATCCACTATTACCATTAATTGTATAGGTTTTTCTGTTTATTACCCCACTTGGATACCCTGTAATTCCATGCTCTTTAGCTAATTGTTGTTGTATTGGTAAAGACATTCCATCTTGATTATGTACAGCTATTGGAATTACCCTATCTGCATAGTCAGCATGTAAATCCTCTAAAGATTGATTTCCTAATACACACCATCCGCACCAAGCTCCTGTGTGATCTTCTATAAGAAAATTCTTTTTGGGAAATTGAGCTGATATTGTAGAAAATATACTTACAGTAAAAATCAACAGTAAAAATTGCTTCATTTCATAAATCCTAGTTAGTGACAAATAAATTAACATTATTTTTTTCGTCACAAAAGATCTTTATAAAACATATGTATTATTATAAAGACTAATTTGTTGTTTGTTCTCTATGATTCATATCAACTTTGTATTTCCTAGTTTACATGGATTATACAAGCTGATTGATAAAAAACCATATAAGTACACAGACTTAGTAGTTTTGACTTCATGGTGTGTATTTCTGAGGGTTTATTACATTTATAAGTAAATCGCCATAAGTCTATATATTCCAATTACTTAATATATTACTGTTATGTTTCTCTCCTTTTTTCGGATTATCTCTTTTTCATGCTTCGCGATGATTAACTGTTATGCTTATACAAACACATCTTCTAATTCGGATGACATTCATAATTCCTCAATTCATGTTTCGATTATTAAAAAGCTAATTAAATATGTTGGACAAGGTAATATTTCAGATGTTTTACCATTATATACAGATTCAGTTTCTTATACTTTTTCAAATGGATCTTCCTTTCATGGAAATAAATTTGAATGGATACAATTTTTAAAAAAATGGAGATCATCTAAAGATACTCTCATCCCAAACATATGCTCTATGATAGTATCTAAAGATAGTGTGTCAGAATTTATAGAGGTACATCATTCATGGGTTTCTTCTGAAACAGGCATATTAGATACCATTATTAGAACTTCTGTCTTCAGGTTTAACAACAATTCAATACAAAGTGTATCACAATTTGATAGACAATATTTTTCCTCTTATGAAACAATGCAATGCAGCAATTCTATTATATATGCTGATAGTTCTGTAAATGATTTAATACACAATATTCTTACTCAATTATTGGCTTGTGAGAATACTTCTTCTTGGACAAAAAATAAACATCTCTTTAATGATAAGTCCCTATCTGTATATCATTCAAATAACAGTATACATGCTGGAAAAACCGAAACTGTTCTTGATGCTCTAGATGCATCATCTAAAGGTTTTACATCTATAAATAGTGTGATGTCTAATTATTATACATATTCAATAAACAATTCAATATATATATCCCTTTATGGATCAAGATCTACAATAGATATATCCATGAAAATGCAAAAGAATTCATTTCATAGAATCATTGCTTTAGATTCAAATAAAAGTATCGTCTATATATTAGCAAAATCACAAAAAGACAAATAATCTGGAAATGAACTCAATACAAATCACAATAACATGTATTTTTGTATATATAATTTTAAAAACGTTTCACGTGAAACATGAATGACAAATTCTTTTGATGTAATAGTAATTGGTGGTGGGCATGCAGGTATTGAAGCTTGTATTGCCACCGCTAAAATGGGGTGTAATACAGCACTTATTTCTATGAGTGTAGATACCATTGGTAGATTATCTTGTAACCCTTCAATTGGTGGGTCAGCTAAAGGACATCTTGTAAAAGAAATTGATGCTATCGGTGGTGTTATGCCCTTAATTGCTGATAGAAGTGGTTTGCAGTTTAAAATGTTAAATACTTCTAAAGGACCTGCTATATGGTCGCCTAGATCTCAAAATGACAAATATCTATATCCATATTATGCACAACAAATATTAAAAGAAACAAAGAATCTTACATTAATTGAAGGTACAGTTTCTCAAATTTTGTGCGAGAACAATAATATCAAGGGGATTGTCTTGCAGGGTGAAACAATATATTGTAAAGCATTAATATTGTGTGGTGGAACATTTTTGAATGGAAAGCTTTATACTGGACAGGAAGTTACAGAAGGTGGAAGAGTTCAAGAGAAGTCTGCAAAAGGATTATCAGATTCATTATCTACATTTGGATTAGAAATAGGAAGATTAAAAACAGGAACACCACCTAGGATATATTCATCAAGTGTAGATTTTAGCAAAACCAACATAGAATGTGGCGATGATCCACCAATTCCATTTTCTCATAAATCTCAACAAGTAAAAAATAGTATTGTATGTTATTCCACACATACAAATGAAAATACGCATGAAATACTCCAACAAGGATTTATAGATTCGCCAATGTTTACAGGGTTGATAACAGGCAGAGGTCCGCGCTATTGTCCGTCAATTGAAGATAAAATATATAGATTTCAAGACAGGACTTCGCATCAAATAGTATTAGAACCAGAAGCATTACAATCAAATACAATATATGTAAATGGATTTTCTACAAGTCTGCCAAAAGACATCCAAGAAAGAGCATTAAAAACAATTCCTGGTTTAGAAAATGCAATTATTGAAAAATATGGATATGCAGTAGAATATGATTTCTTCTATCCTTATCAATTGCATTATACATTAGAAAGTAGGAAGATAAACGGTTTATATATGGCAGGACAAATTAATGGTACATCTGGATATGAAGAAGCTGCATCTCAAGGATTAATAGCTGGTATAAATGCTGCATCTAAAATAAAAGGACTCCCCGAACTAATTTTAAGTAGAGCTGATGCCTATATTGGTGTTATGATTGATGATCTGGTAAATAAAAGTAGCGATGAACCATATAGGATTTTTACATCGTTGGCTGAGTATAGATTATTATTAAGACAAGACAATGCATTTGAAAGATTATATGATAAAACAAGTGTTTATGGACTACATACTGGTAGTCAAGTCTATGTACTACAAAGACTTAGATCAAAAAATAAAATGCTATCCGAAATTAGAAATATCAAAATAGACAAAGAAACAGCAAATACTATTTATGCTTCTGTTGGGGAATCAATCACTAAAGAATCTGAACAGTTAATATCAATGTGTAAAAGACCAGCTATAACGTTATCACTGATTCGTGAAAATTCTTCTGCTTTAAATCAGTGGAAAGGCACGACTTTTGATAGTATTTTAAAACAAGCAGAAATTGAGATCAAATATGAAGGTTATATTGCTAGACATTTAGTTGAAATTTCAAAATTCAAAGAACTTGAAAACAAGCTAATTCCTGACAATTATGATTTTTCAAGGGTACATTCACTTTCTAAAGAAAGTAAAGAGAAATTAATGAAAATTAAACCTATATCAATAGGACAAGCCTCTAGAATACCCGGTGTATCACCAACAGATATATCTCTATTGGTTATAGCATTGAAACGTTAATGTTTCAAAAAAGTCCATTTCTGGATTCAATCACATAGCAATTATTGGCATACATAGTGAATAACAATTACACAGTTATTGGTATTGACGGCGGTGGATCTAAAACACGCGGTCGTTTAGTATATGGTGAACAACAAGTTCAAAGAGTTATTGGGTCTACACGTGTAGGTGTGGTTGGCTTTACCGAAGCCTGTGAAAGGGTTGTACAATTATTGGTAGATTTAACCAATGATGCTGGAATAGACAAATCCGAAATTGATGCTGTGGTAGTTGGTGTTGCAGGTATTTGGTTAGAAGAAGAGAGACAAAGATTTGCGCATCTACTAAGAATTATTGCACGGGATTCAGGTTTTAATCTTCATGATTTAATAGCAACCAGTGATGCAGAAATTGCATTAAGAGGTGCATTTGGATCGGAAGCAGGAATAATGTTAATAGCTGGAACTGGTACAATTACACTTGGTAAAAACAAACAAGGTGATTTGATAAGATCTGGTGGTTGGGGAATAGAAATTGATGATGAAGGAAGTGGGGCTTGGATTGGTAAGAAGGGTTTATCTGCTTGTGTTAAAGCTATAGATGGAAGAGGTATTCCAACATCATTATTACAAAAGTTAGCAGATCGATATCCTCAAATATCTCTAATTTTTCCAAGAACCATAGTTTCAGCTTTTATGGATAAAGTATTTGAATATCATCATTTAACACAGATGGTTCTAGAAGAAGCTGAAAACGGTGATAGTGTTTGTTTAAAAATAGTTAAAGAAGCAGCAGATCGTTTACATGAAAATATCATAGCTGTTGCAAAGAATATACCCGGTATTCATTTACCAGTATCTTTTCTTGGTGGTTTATTAGAAAACAACACATTAATTGCACGCGAATTACTTAATAAAATAAAAGAAAAAGATAGTTTTAATGTTGTAGACCCAAAAGGTACAGCTTTAGATGGTGCAATTGAATATTGTTTTGAATTAGTAGCAAAGTCAGAGGATATATAATGAAAGTGATAGTAAAACTAGTTGTATTATGTGTTTTTGGTATAACTTTATATGCCCAGCCAAATCAAAACGATGTAAATATAGAAGTAACAAGAAGAGTTAGTTTGGAATTGTTGGGTCCTAATAGTGGTCCGTTTATGCAACCTTTAACAGAAACCTTAAATGCAACAGCAAATGCAAGGTTTTTTAGGACAGCAGAAATACCCGATACAGGTTTATATATAAGGGCAAGTTTAGGGGGAATGGTTGGTTTTGTTAGAGACAATCAAAAAACATATACGCCTGTTGCACCTGTCATTTCTGATACAGCTTTTCTTAACCTAATTAGTAGTGGAAATTTAGTACAAATTAATCTATTTAATCCAGCAGCAACTGTAATTAGAGACACAACAGGATTAGTAGTAGCAATTATGAAATACTTGTTTTGGAAAGGCTTAAAAGATCCAACAAGTGGTTTTGATTTTCCTAAAGATGCTGCTACTGTCTATGGAAACTTAGATAGAAAGTTTGTGATTGGAAAAGAATATCTAACCAAACAAATAACTGCTCCTGTAGATTCGGGTGGAGATATTTACTTAAGCAATATCTATAAATTATTATCGCCTGCACTTCAAACAAGTATTCTATCTACGGTTACTGGCTTACCTAATTATCTTACTCTGGCTAAAGGAGCCAATGTTAATACGGTAATGGCTGGTGTTCCACAATTTGAAATCGGTTCTTTATATGGCACAGAATTATTAGTTCGATTTGTGCCGCCAATTAAATATGACACAGTAGTTGGAAAGTTTGCGTTTTGGGGTATTGGATTAAAACACAGTATTAATAAATATTGGAAAAATGCGCCAATAAATTTATCTACTCAATTGGTATATCAAGGAAGTACAATAGAAAACTCTGTAGGTGCTACTAATTCTCAATTAAAAGCAATTACAAGTATCTATGGGATAAATGTTCAAGGATCTAAAGAATGGAAAGGCTGGAATTTCTATGGTGGTTTTTCTTATGAAACAATAAAGATACATACTGATTTTACCTATTATCTGCCTAAAGAACTACAAAGACAATTAGGATTGCTTCCTTTGGATTCTGATGATCCAAGACCTCCTATGTATCCCGGCGATCAAAAACCGCAGTATGCTAATGTTACATTTACAGATAATGCAGTAAAACTTACGATGGGTGTTTGCAGGAAATTTGGCCCATTTGGCGTCTTTTTAGATTATAGTATCACAAAGTTTAATATTTTCACCTTTGGTATAGATTATGCAATCCTTTAATGAGGATTCGAAAGAGTGTCTTTTATAAACTTTTTATTATGAAGGCTTAATGTAAATGTTTGTTCTGGCATCTTAGCATTACTTTTTATAACAAAGTCTATCGTTAATAAAGAATCTTCATCCATCCTATCTGTATTTACAGATAATGATATCATTCCTTTACCCATTGGCCGTATATCGGCATTATGAACAATAACAGAAGCGCAAAAACAAGAAGGTTTTACCTCTGTGATTTTTAAGTTCTTACCACCTTTATTTAGTATTATTATATCTTTCATAATACTCTCGCCAGGTGAAAATGTAACAACAGGTTTATCTGGTCTTATTATTAACTCAGGTGGATTTTCTGCTTTACTATAAGTAAGAAAGACAAAAGTTAAAATAAACGCTAAACAACTTAATAACTTCATTATATCAATTCCGAAAATTCATAAAACCCCTTTTTATTAGCTATTTTTTCTGCTGCAAGAATAGCACCTTGTGCAAAACCTCTTCTGTTTTTTGCAGAATGTATTAATGTTATCGTATCTATAGGAGAATCGGCCAAAACAGTATGTTTACCTATAATATCGCCATTTCTAATACCTGCTATTAACAAAGAATGAGGATCTAAAACAGCATCTTGGGGATTATGTGTGATAGTAGTTTTTTCAGGAAAACCACTTAAAACTTCTGCCGCTAATTGTAAAGAAGTACCGCTTGGAAAATCTATTTTGTGTCTGTGATGTTCCTCTATAATAGAAATATCATATTGTCCTATAGAAGACAATAACAATGAAAGCTCTTTTGTCACTTTTCTCATTACATGAACACCAGGAGAAAAATTACCACTATATACACAACCAATAGAATTATTAATCAAGCTAGATATAGAGTGTATTTTATCATACCAACCCGTTGTACCAATCACTATGTTTTTTTTACACAGGATAGCATGTTTTATATGTGACTCTACTTCTGTTGGAAACGAAAAATCTATTAATACATCACAGTTTGGCGACATATCAGCAAGAAATAGTTTATCAGAAGTATATATTGCTGTAATTTCATGGGAAGTTTCAAGAATTAAATTCTCAATTTCTTTACCCATTTTTCCATAACCAATTAAACCTATTTTCATATAACACAATGAATTTTAACAATTTACATAATGAGTGGTTATCTAAACCACGAATAGTTCTGGGTATGATGAGTGGCACTTCTTTAGACGGAATCGATATTTGTGCCAGCAGTTTTTCTATTTCTCAAAACGGAAAACACCAATTTGAATTGTTATGTTGGAAAACATATCCAATGGATCAAGAGTTAAGAGAAAATATAAAACATTGTATTCAACAAGAAATTTCAATCAAAGATATTTCTTTTCTGCAAAAAGAGATTACTCATATTCATGCACATATTGTTAATCAATTTATTGATGAATTCTCTTTGGATAAAAATTCTATCGATTTAATAAGTGTGCACGGACAAACCGTATGGCATTCTCCACCAAGTGAAAATAATAGTTATTCAGGACACACATATCAATTAATTTCTATACCTGCTCTTTCTGCTTTAACTCAAATTTGTTCTATTGGTGATTTTAGATCGGCAGATGTAGCTCTTGGAGGGCAAGGTGCACCTTTGGTACCAGTTTTTGACAAAGAGTTTCTATATGATAACCAATTAGATACTATAGCTATAAATATTGGTGGTATGGCCAATATTACCATTATTCCAGCTGATACAACATTACAATTATCAGCTTTTGATACTGGCCCAGGTAATATTTTCATAGATGAAGCAATGATACGTTTTTTTGGAAAGAAATATGATACCAATGGTTCTTTTGCTAAAGATGGTCGTAGGTTAAAGAGATTATGGGACAATCTTTGTGAATTAGAATTTATAAAGGAAATGCCACCTAAGTCTACAGGAAGAGAGTTTTTCAATAAACAGTTATTACAAGATATTTTAGAAGTGTCTTTTGTTAATACATTACCTGGTGAAGATATAATAAGGACATTAACCGATTATACAGCATGGAGTATAGCAGAAAACATCAGATTGTTTGGTCCACAAAAAGGAAGAATTTTGATTACCGGAGGCGGGGCACATAATCCTGTTTTAGTACAAGAATTAAAAAATCAATTACAATTTTTTTCTTTCTATACATCAGAGGAATTAGGAATTCCTGCAGATGCCAAAGAAGCTCTTTGTTTTGCTTATTTAGGATGGAGATCTTTGGGTGGATTACCTGGATCATTAAAAGAAGCAACAGGAATTTCAAAAACACAAATTTTAGGTTCTATAGCTTTTACTTAACACCCTGTATCAGAATGTATTTTATTAACTCTATTTGTATGACGTCCACCTTCAAAATCTGTATTAAGAAATACATGTACTATAGATAAAGCCTTTTCTTTATCTACAAGGCGTTCTCCTAAGGTTAACACATTAATATTATTATGTTGTCTAGCTAAACATGCCATTTCATCAGTTAAGCAATTTGCAGCTCTAATTCCTTGGACTTTATTGGCTGTGATAGAAACACCAATTCCACTACCACAAACAATAATAGCTTTATCTGCTTTTCCTTCTGAAACCAATAAAGAAGCAGCTTTTGCAAAATCAGGATAATCAACCGAGACTAAAGAAAATGTACCTACATCGATAATCTTATATCCTGTCTTTTGTAAATAGTCTGTAATTTCTGTTTTTCTTGTAAAACCAGCATGATCTGAGCCAATAGCAATTACCATTATGTAAACCTATGATATAATTGAAGTTATAGAGTTTGTAATTATACACATATTTATCCACTCAAGGAGTAAATATGTGGAAAAACATAGTTTGTATATTGGATATTGTTAACAACTAAAATGTGTTTTTGTTTTATTAACATAGGTGTTAATTAAAGACAACTTAATTAACATATTCTCCACATCAAAATAGAGAATAGAACTTAAGAAAACTCAAGAGTTTATATAGAAATATATTATTACACACAGGTTTTTCCACTTATCCACAATGTATATTACTATAACTATTATTTAATGATAAAAATATAAGATATATAAGAGGGATTATATGTGGATTTCTGGAATCAAAGGAAAACGTGCTTCACAAAAAAACAAAAGTCTTCCTGAATGAATATGTATTTCTGGAAAGAGACCAGATACTACGTTTCTAGCACCTTCTTTTATACTAAGTTCTAACACTTCTTTTTGAAGATTCCATGTTAATCCTTTTGTAGTAATCAAAGCTGAGGGAGAAGGAATAAGGGAAACAATTTCTCCAATTTTACCTGATGAAAAAGTAAAACTCTGATCGAATGGAATACCAATTCGATTATGTAAATCAGCTATAATAATACTTGAAAAATGAGAAAAGAGTTTCCAAAAGACACTAACATTGTTTAAAGTATGTTCTAAATCTCCACCTTGAAACCCGACAATTAAGATACTGTTAAAGTGATTTTTAAGTGCATAATTCAAGGATTTTTCAAAATCATTTATCTCTTGATTGATTTCTTTAATTATCGTTGTATTGCAATAATCTGGTAATAAAGAAGGAGTAAAGGAATCTAAATCTCCAATTATAACAGAAGGGATTATACCTTGTAATAAAAGAGTATTAGCAGCTCCATCAGCGGCAATAATAGGACAATCCGGAAAAAACGTATAAAACTCTGCTTTAGGTAAAGAACCATTTAAACATATGATAGCAGATGGCAAAGATTCAGAAAAATGTACATGTATCATATTAAAAAAAAGATATATGGTTTCTCATTAGCTTCTATGAAGCATCTAAGGGCATAAATTGAAAAGAATATGTTAAATTTGCTGAATTATTAAACAAAGTATTCTATAGTTCGAGATAGACAGGAAATATATGTCATTAATACCAAATAAAATATCTTTCTCAGATATTCCATATACCAGACCAGATATGGAGAGTTTAAAGTTTAAATACTCTGAATTACAAAAAGATTTCAATCAAGCACAATCAGCTGAACAACAATTAGATATTCTAGATTCATGGAATGAATTAAGAATGCAATTATCTACTATTTCTAGTTATGCAAATGTTCGCTTAACACAAAATGTTAAAGATGAATGGGCAATATCCGAAAAAGAATTTTTAGATAAACATTCACCTACTCTTAGTGAATGGAATACTGAATTTACAAAAGCGATTGTTGATTCAAAATTTAGAAAAGAAATAGAAAAAGAGTGGGGATCATTATTTCTTGAAAAAATCGAATTAGGTTTACAAACATTTAAACCTGAAATAAAAGAAGATATGATTGAAGAGTCTGAACAAACCAAAAAATATTCAGAAATATTGGCTTCAGCTCAAATAGAATTTGATGGAGAAATTCATAATATCTCTTCATTATCACCCATTATATTATCTCCAGATAGAGAAACAAGAAAAAGAGCACAACAAAAACTATATAGTTTTATTGGTGAAAAAGCAGAATCTCTAGATACTATTTATGATTCACTTGTTCACATAAGAACCAAAACAGCTAAAAAATTAGGATTTACTAATTATACAGAATTAGCATATAAAGAGCTTGGAAGAACAGAATATACAAGAAATGAAGTAGCTGTATTTAGAAAACAAATACTTGATGTTATTGTACCACTGGTTCATAGATTTAAGAAAGAACAAGCAGAAAGATTAGGACTTTCTGAATTGTTTTTTCATGATGAAAATTTATTATTTGCTGATGGAAATCCTAAAGCACAAGGAGATCCAGATTGGATTATAAAAAGAGCATCTGAAATGTATAAAGAATTATCACCAGAAACCGATAGCTTCTTTACGATGATGCGAGAACAAGGTTTGATGGATTTGGTAAATAGACCAAACAAATCACCTGGAGGATATTGTACAAGTTTTGCTTCTTACGGAATACCATTTATATTTTCAAACTTTAATGGAACTACTCACGATATAGAAGTATTAACTCATGAAGCAGGACACGCCTTACAGAGTTTTATGAGCAGGATTCATAAACCAATGGAATATCGTTGGCCTTCCTATGAAGCTTGTGAAATACATTCTATGAGTATGGAATATATTACATGGCCTTGGATGGAAAATTTCTTTGGTCCAGACACAGACAAATTTAAATACTATCATATCGTAAAATCTTTGATATTTCTACCATATGCATGTGCTGTGGATGAGTTTCAACATTGGATTTATGATAATCCAGAAGCTACCCCACAACAAAGATTAGAAAATTGGAAATCCATGGAGCAGAAATATTTACCATGGAGAACATATGATGATAATCCTGTTGCAAGCCAAGGAAGGGTTTGGCAAATGCAAGCTCATATTTATAAAACACCGTTTTATTATATAGACTATGCATTAGCACAAATTTGTGCTTTGCAATTCTGGGTAAAATCAAGAGAAAACCAAAAAGAAGCAATGAAAGATTATTTGCATATCTGTGAAATTGGAGGAAGTAAAACCTTCTTAGAGATAGTAAAAGAAGGAAATTTACAATCCCCTTTTAAAGAAGGAACTGTAGCAGATATTGTAAAAGTAGCAGATACGTGGATAAAAGAAAGAACACCTATGTTTATAAAACATTAACTATAAACAATTAAAGAGAAAAAATATGAATGTGGAATTTGAACAAATCAGTTTTGAAAATAAAAGAAAATCTTCTAAAGAATTGTCTGTTATAGCAAGAGAAATAAGAAGAGATATCATAAAAATGTTGGTAACCGCAGGCTCCGGACATAGCGGCGGCCCATTAGGTTCATCCGATATTTTTACTACTCTGTATTTTAATGGAAATATGAGTTTTGATAAACATAATCCATTATATGAACATAGAGATCGTTTTGTTCTAAGTGCTGGACATATGTGCCCTGTTTTATATGCTACCCTAGCAAATGCAGGTATGTTTCCTAAAGCAGAATTAGCAACCTTAAGGAAATATAATACTCGTTTACAAGGGCATCCAGGTAGAGATATGGGTTTGCCAGGAATTGAAACATCCTCTGGATCTTTAGGACAAGGTTTTTCAATAGCCGTCGGAATGGCTATGAGTGATAAATTATTAGATAAAACAGAAAAGAAGGTGTATTCTTTAACAGGTGATGGAGAATTACAAGAAGGGTCTATATGGGAAGCAGCAATGAGCGCTTCTCATTTTAAGTTAGATAATTTTTGCTGGATAATAGATAATAATGATTGTCAAATAGATGGCAGAATAAAAGATGTAATGGATGTGTATCCAATTGATGAAAAGTGTCGAGCCTTTGGTTTTGATACTGTTGTTTGTGATGGACATAATTTTGAAGAATTACAAGCAGCTTTTGATGTGTTTTTGAATAATCAAAAAAACAAAACAGGACGTCCAACAGCAATTATTGCAAAAACCTTTATGGGCCACGGTGTTTCCTTTATGGAAGACAGTTATAAATGGCACGGTATGCCACCAAATGAAACACAAGCTATTCAAGCATTAGAAGAACTCTAAAATGAAAAACCTTTTTATTGTTCACATACTTGTATTGATAGTAATATTAACTTCTTGTGTCACAAAAGATTCTCCACAAGAAGAAACAAAACAAACGGTTAATTCTTTACCTTTATCTTTTGGTAAACCCGAAGAAAATCAACAAAAACCAACAATAAAAGTTGATAAAAAATTATTACAAGGTATACCAGCTAAAGAGTTAAAAACATGTTTACCATTAAGTGTTCATGGCGTTTCAATGCTGTCTCCATCTAGCGGAAGATCTTTGGTAGAAGGAATTACTATTACAAAAACATCTGCAGAATATGTGTTTCCTAAAGGAAATATGAAGATTACATATATGGACTATGCAGGACAAGCATTCTCTATTGCAGATAGATATATCATACCGAAAAACACCGAAATAGGTATGGATATACAAAAAATCATTTTACCCCATGGATCTGGCTATAGCAGATATAGCCCAAATGAAGAAATGTTGAATATTTATTGTTTATTAGAAAACCGAGTTGCTGTAGAAATAGAAGCAAATGGAACTGAAGAATGGTTTACAAATCAATCAAGTATTATAGAACTAATACAAGCAGATTGTATCGTTAATAAACTAAAAAATACCTACTAAAGAAAATTATACTTATATCTTATTTAGAGAAAAACTGAAATGGAAGAGTTAAAACAATATGGATCTAAACCAACGCGATTTGGTTTTGGTGATGGTTTAGTAATATTAGGTGAAAGACATAGCAATGTTGTTGTGTTGGGTGGTGATATTACAGGTTCTGTAATGACATCTTTATTTAAAGAAAAATTTCCAGAACGTTTTTTCTCCATTGGTATAGCTGAACAAAATGCAACAACAATAGCAGTTGGATTAGCTTTATCTGGAAAAATCCCCTTTTTTGCTAGTTATGGCGCTTTTTGTGCATTAAGAAATGCAGATCAATTAAGAATATCTGTGTGTTATAATGAAGCAAATGTGAAAATTGGTGGTGGACATTCTGGTATTAGTGTTGGGCCAGATGGCGCTACCCATCAAGTATTAGAAGAAGTTGCTTTTTTACGTACACTTCCACACATGACACTTATCGTGCCTTGTGATTATGAAGAAGCAAAAAAAGCAACCATTGCTATTGGTGAAATGATTGGACCTGCATATATACGTTTTGGTCGTTCACCAGTACCATTATTTACTACTCCAGAACATCCATTTGAAATTGGTAAAGCACAAGTTATTCGCCAAGGTAATCATGTAGCCTTGATTGCATGTGGTTCTATGGTATGGGAAGCAATGATAGCAGCAGAAAAATTAGCAGAAAAAGGTATTCAAGCTAGAGTTATAAATTGTCCTTCTATTAAACCATTCGATTTTGAAACTATTACCGTAGCTGCCCGCGAATGTGGAGCAATTGTAACAGCAGAAGAACATCAGGTTCATGCTGGTTTAGGCGGAGCAGTGGCAGAAGCTGTTGTTAAAAACCATCCAGTTCCAATGGAATTTGTTGGAGTAAAAGATTCTTTTGGTGGTAGCGGCGAACCAGAAGAACTGATGATTAAGTTTGGTTTAACATGGCGAGAAATATATGCTTCTGCTTTAATAGCAATACAAAGAAAAGATGGAGGCTCTTTAACTGCCACAAGGGCGATTAAAGAAGTAGCAGAATATAAGGGATAAAAAAAGTATAAATGCAAAAAGGTGACATAATAGTCACCTTTTTTTGTAGTGTATTTGGTGAGAAAATTCAATGCATATTACTTTTTTAGATTTTGATAAATTGTGTTTGTAATAATTCTTTAGTAGGGGCAAGAAGTTTAATAATTTCAAGGAATTCACAATGTCACGATCATTGAACAAAGTAATGTTGATTGGCCATGTAGGTAAACAACCAGAATTCAACTTTACATCATCAGGAATGGGGGTTGCTACTTTTAGCTTAGCAACTACAGATTCATGGAAGGACAAAAACGGAACATTACACGAGCACACAGATTGGCATAATATTGTTGTGTGGAATACCCAATACAGAAACCTAGCCGATATAGTACATAAATTAGTACATAAAGGCTCTAAGTTATTTATTGAAGGTAAGATTCGCAATAGAAGTTATGATACTAGAGAAGGGATAAAAAAGTATATAACAGAAATAGTTGCAGATAATATTATGTTATTAGATCCAAAACCGCAGCAATCGCAATCAGATGAGCTTCCCGCACCTGAACCAATTGATTTTAAAGGAGAGTTTTCTTCGAATATGTCAGAAAACGATATTCCATTTTAATCGCTGCATAAAAAAAGCCATTCACTATGAATGGCTTTTCTTTTATTTAATCTGTGATATTATTGTTTGTTTATCTATAAAACCCATATGAGACCAAGCGATACTTTTTTGTTTATACAATTGTAGATATGGCAAACCATCAATGCCTAATTCTCTGCATAAATCAGGGCTTTCATCTGCATTTATACGGATAATTTTGAGTGTGGATGCATTCTCTAAAGCAATTTCTTCTAAAATTGGTTGTAATTGTTTACAAGGTTTACACCAATCAGCATAAAAATCAATTAAAACCATAGAATTTGCTTGAAGCAAAGAATTAAACTGTTCTTTTGAATATCCCTTTTTTTGTGATGCTTGTTGCATAGAAACAGGAAGATTCGCAGCCCTCCAAGACATCATGCCGCCATCTAATTCCTTAATATCACGATATCCTGCAGATCGAAGATATGAAGCAGCAGCAGAACTTCTTCCGCCACTTAAACAATACACCATAATTGTTTTGTTTTTATCAATCGATGATGTCTTTTGTTCAAAATCACCATTATTCCAATCTATATTTATAGCATCTTGTATATGCCCACCAGAATATTCAGCGGGGGTTCTTACATCTAGAATTATCTTATCCTGAATACTAGATAAAGAATCAGAAAATTCCTGAGGTGATAGTAAATTTTTAGCATTCTGTGTTTGTGTTTTAGAGCAACCAAATACCATTAAAACACCAGAAATAAACAATGCACTTAATATATTTTTCATAATTATAAACGATAAATTTCTAAAAATAGATGGATAAACAATGTACTATTCTATTGTTTTACATTATACCAACTGCCACCATTATGGACATTTGTATATCCTTGAGACTTCAGAAAAGATTTAGCAGAAGAGCTTCTGGCACCAGAAGCACAACATGTGATAATAGGTTTTTCTTTATCTGGTAGTTTTTTTAGATTATTTCTCAGTGAATCCAAAGGAATATTGACAGAACCTTTGCTGTGTCCACCTGCATATTCACCTGGAGATCGAACATCTACAATAATAGCGCCTTGTTGCAACAGAGATGAAATATCGACTTTTGGTCCAAAACCAAGAAGCTCTTTTAATACATTAAACATTATTATCTCAATTTTGTGAACAATAAAAATTAACTTCCATCCAGCCACCAGCATTTACACAATCTATTCCTTGATTTTGTAATATATGTTGCGCCATACCGCTACGTCCTCCCGAAGCACAACAAAGAATCAAAGGAATTTGTAAAGAATGTATTTCGTCTAATCTAGACTCTAATTCTTGTAATGGTATATTTATCGATCCGGCTACATGTCCACCCATAAATTCACCAGGTGTTCTAACATCGACAATAGTACCTTTTTTTTCTGCAATTAATGTTTTGATATCCATTAAGAATCCTTTTTATATGAAGTAGAATGAAAACTAGAGAAAAAAAGTCCACCCATTAGAGCACCATACAAACTGTTATGTAATGGTTTAGAGGTTATCATACAACCATTGGTACAAAGCCAATAAACATAGTATAGGTATCCAGCAAGTGCGCCTAAAAGTATACCACTACTTGTTATTAATATATTCTTCATTATCAAATCCTTTTTCTTCCAACAAATCGTAAAACTTGTGCAATTCCTTGATGTAAAGGCCCTTCATTCAACACAGTTTCTTCTTCAGATACCATTATGGTTGAAAGTTCTTTAAAATCAGACATCATCATCTGTTTGGTATAGAGCATAGATATATCTTTTGGTCCACCGGAAGTATAAGGAATTTGTAAAGGATTAAAAGCTTCCAAAACAAGTGTTCCACCAGGTTTTAGCCATGTAGTCATTTTGTGATGAATAATAGATCTAATTGCATCGGGAAAATGTGCAAATATTAAAACAATTGCATCAAAAGAATCTTTAGGAAATTCTATTGTTTCTGCATTTCCTAATACATAGTGAATGTCTACCTTTCTTTCCAGAGCCAGTTTTTCAGCTTTTTCTTTACCTTGAAAACTGCCATCAAAAGCCACAGTATGCCACCCTTTTGATGCTGCATACACAGCATTTCTGCCTTCACCTTCGCAAGGAAATAATATATTTCCAATCGGTAAAGATTCAAGTTGTTCGGCAAAAAAAGCATTTGGATCTGTTCCATATACATATTCAGAACCACTAAATCTTATATCCCAATGATTGTTCATTAAAAGCCTATGGATTAGAAGATATATTACAAGAATTAATTCCCAACACTGAATATAATGGGCAAAAATTAATAAATGACGTTATAGTTAAAGTAAAAGCTGTACCTAATAAAACCATATCCACAATACCATCTGCAAGATTAGTAGAATTTAGATATACTAATATGGCTGATGCAGTTAATCGAATGATTTTGTCAGTAGAACCAATATTCTTTTTCATAGAATGACACCTTTTTTAATAATACAAATATGAAATATTGAAGCAGAGAATTTCGTTACAAATGTTACATAACAGTAATATTATTTCTACCTAGCTTTACAGAACCCATTTCTTCTAATTGTTTTAGCAGTCTAGACACAACAACTCTGGCTGTACCTAATTCAGAAGCAATTTGTTCGTGGGTAATAGATAAAACATTACTTTTTGTGATTTCAACTTTTTTGTTGAGAAAATCAATTAAACGTTGATCCATTTTTTTAAATGTAACAGCATTAACTACATCTAAAAGCTCTTCAAAACGCTTATGATATAAAGAAAATATATATTCTAACCACTCTGGATATTCTTTTAACAACATACCAACGGCATGAATAGGAATAAATAAAATTTCGGAATCTTCTTCTGCGATAGCTTTTACTTTGCTGGTATCTTGGTGAATTCCGCCCAAAAAAGACATAATACAGCTTTCACCTTGTTTGATATAATAAAGCAGTATTTCTCTTCCATCTTCATCTGTGCGAAGCACTTTAATACTGCCACTTAGTACTATTGGTATCGAATTAAGATATGCATGTTCTTGAAGGATAATATCTCCTTCTTTTACAGATTTTTAAATTCCCAAGCCTTTTAAGAGATCGGTAAAGGAATCAGACAGAACAGCATTGGTGGATTTCATTGATAGTCTATAAAAAGATGATAAAACATAATGGTAAATAAGGAATTGAAATGAAATATATTCTACATTTTTTACCACATACAATCAAGTAATCAGCATAAAACAGTAATTTTGTCTCATTATAACAATAATTGTATCATATTTATCTAAGAGAAATCATGGGTATTGCCTGTGGAATTGTAGGCCTTCCAAATGTAGGAAAATCAACATTATTTAATGCTTTAACCTCATCGGTTCAGGCAGAAGCTGCAAATTATCCATTCTGTACTATCGATCCCAATGTAGGTATAGTAAATGTTCCTGATGAAAGATTAGCAGTATTAGATGCTTTATATTCTACAGAGAGAACAGTACCAACAACGATAGAGTTTGTTGATATTGCTGGGTTGGTTAAAGGTGCCGCCTCTGGCGAGGGATTAGGTAATCAGTTTTTATCTCACATACGCGAAGTTGATGCAATTGCCCATGTGGTGCGTTGTTTTGAAGATGAAAATGTTGTCCATGTATCAAATCAGGTGAATCCACTTTCTGATATTGAAACCATTAATACAGAATTACTATTAAAAGATGTAGAATCGGTAGAAAAGAGAATAGAAACAGTTACTAAAAAAGCCAGAGGACAGGACAAAGAAGCAAAAGATGAATTAGAGATATTGATTGAGCTTCGAGAATTTTTAAATACCGGAAAAACTGCTCACTTATTTCCTGTCAATGAAACCTATAAACCATTGATGAAATCTTTGTTTTTGCTTACAGATAAACCCGTGATGTTTATAGCAAATACAGATGAACAAAGCTTAAAAACAGGTAATACATATATTGATCAAGTAAAAGCTTATGCGGCATCTCAGGGTTCTATCGTAGTACCTATTTGTGCTAAAATCGAGGCAGAAATTGCTCAATTAGACAATGAAGACAGAGACTTGTTTTTACAAGATATGGGAATGGAAGAACCTGGATTATATCGTGTAATCAAAGAAGCATATTCTTTATTGGGTTTAATAACATATTTAACAGCTGGTAAAAAAGAAGTAAGGGCCTGGACTGTTAAAAAAGATTCAACTGCGCCACAAGCTGCAGGTGTAATTCATACAGACTTCGAAAAAGGATTTATTCGTGCAGAAGTGATGAAATATGCTGATTTACAAAGATTAGGAAATGAAGCTGCTGTCAAAGAAGCTGGTTTATATAAAGTAGAAGGCAAAGAGTATATTGTTCACGATGGTGATATCATGTATTTTAGGTTTAATGTATAGGAAAGAAATCTGAAGGGATATTATAAGATCAGGGGAATTTTGTTATCAGGGGATTTTTATGAATAGTGAATCAGAAAATGCAATTATAAGATTCGAAAAGTGGTTATTGTCAAAGCGATACAGTAAATCGACAATTAAAACCTATTGCGATGCATTGCGAGTATTTTTTACATATAACAAAAATATCTCGATTAAACATATCACAATGCAGCATATCATTCAGTTTAACAATGAGTATATCATAGGAAGAAGCCTATCAATTTCCTATCAGAATCAATTTGTCAATGCATTAAAACTGTTTTATTTGATCATACAGAATACGAATTTCATCATAGAGAATATTGCAAGACCAAGGCGTGAATATAGATTACCGAATGTGTTAAGTAAGGAAGAGGTGAAGCTACTTCTGAACATTCTCATAAATCTGAAACATAGAACAATGCTTTGCTTACTGTACAGTTGTGGTTTACGAAGTGGAGAATTACTGAATCTACAACCCATTCATATAGATTCAAAAAGAAATATCATTCTCATTAAACAGTCCAAAGGAAAAAAAGACAGAATTGTTCCTTTGAGTTCAAAGATATTAGAAATGTTGAGAGAGTATTATCGATTATACAAACCCAAAACATATTTGTTTGAGGGGCAGAATATAGGAGAAAAATACGATTCCAGAAGTTTGCAATTGGTGCTGAAACAGGCTGTCAAGAAAGCAGGCATACAAAAACCGGTTACATTGCATTGGCTGCGTCATAGTTATGCAACACATCTACTGGAAAGTGGTACTGACTTGCGATACATTCAAGAATTATTGGGTCATAATAGTAGCAAAACAACAGAGATATACACCCATGTAAGCACCAAGAATATTCAACACATAAAAAGTCCATTTGATGATTTATAAAAAACATATATTGACAAAAAGTGATCTTACTTCGCATATTCATCTAACGTATATACAATTGGCGTAAGAAAGTATCGAGTATAAGGTAGTTAGGTGCAAGCGTAGCGGACGACAAAACAACCATCGACAAACTGACAAAACATAGAAAAAAAGAATGGTATTAAGTTGGAACGAAATAAAAGACCGAGCATTAAACTTCTCAAAGGAATGGGCGGACACTTCAAACGAAGAAGCAGACGCAAAACCATTTTTAGTTGAGTTTTTTAATGTGTTTGGCATTACGAGCAAACGGGTTTCGACTTTTGAGCATAGAGTGAAAAAATTGGACGACAAAGACGGCTACATTGACTTGCTTTGGAAGGGAACAATTTTAATAGAAATGAAAAGTCGGGGCAAAAACCTTGACAAAGCCTATTCACAAGCCATGGAATACACTCACGGACTGACAGACTACGAACTTCCGAAATACATTC
>BJGZ01000008.1 GCA_014191195.1 Chlorobiota bacterium | reverse complement strand
ATTCAACTGGGCTACCTGAAGTATCTACTAAAACAGCAGTTTTTCAAAAAAATACTTCAAATAGAATATATGTTGGAACTGATATCGGAGTCTATTATCGCGATAGCACTTTAACTTCATGGATATCCTATAATACAGGATTACCTTCAGTCATCATTAATAATCTTGAAATTGTTAATATAACCGGTGTATTAAGGGCAGGAACATATGGTAGAGCTGTCTGGGAAGCACCATTAGTAGATTGTCAAAGTTATAATGTTCCACTAGCTGTAAAAGGATCCTTAAACTTTTGTTCAGGTGACTCAGTATTATTAACTGCTCCAGAAGGTTATTCAGAATATCTTTGGAGTAATGGTTCTACAACTAAAACAATTTCAGTAAAACAATCTGGATCGCATACTGTTTATGTTAAAAATGCGAAAGGATGTCCAGGATCTTCTGAAACATTCATTGTAAATGTTAACAATAGAAAAATTCCAGAAATTACATCTAGTACTTCGAAATTTGTATTGTGTACAACTACTGATTCTCTTGAATTAGATGCGGGACTATATACAGCGGGCAAAAATTACGATAAGTATGTTTGGTCTACAGGTGATACTACAAGAAAGGTAAAAGTTAACAAGGCTGGAATATATAGCGTTAATATAGAGCATAATTCTTGTGTGGATTCTTCTAAAAAAATAGAAGTGATACAAGGACAGCTGCCATTAAAACCTTTGATACAAAGAGTGAATGATACATTGCTAATAACAAACACGTATAAAAAGTTTACATGGAAAAGAATTGGTGCTATATTAAATAATGCAAATACCCATAAAATTACTATTCCAGCTAATGCTATGGGAAATAGATATATAGTTACAGTAGAAAATGACTTTGGATGTAGCATAATATCTGATACATTTGAAATAAGAGCTTTATCGATACAAGATCAACAAGACACTCCTATTACATGCGAACTGATTTCTAATAGTTTTATACAGGTTAATTTGGAGAATATGCTCTTATCATCTCCGCTTACATTTACTATGTACGATATAACAGGTGCTTTTGTTTTAAGCCGTAATTTACAATCTCCTACAGAACAGATTGATATTCAGATGTTACAAAAAGGTAGTTATATAATAGATATATCATTACCTAATACAACAAGCATCCATAGAACAATGATAATTAAACAATAAATATATAGGAACAATATATGTTAAGAACATTATGTACATACGCTATTATAATTCTGTCTTATACGAATATAGTACATGCACAAATAGAGTCTATTATTGGAAAAAGCAGTAATAATTTTTATGAAATGAGAGATTATTATCTTAAGCAAAGAGAATTATACCTTATAGATAATGTAGATAATACCTTACAAGGCATCGGAAGATTTGAACATCTTACAAAAGGTTATACGCAATTTCAAAGATGGGAAAATTTTTGGTCTACTAGAGTATTACAAGATGGATCATTTCCAAATTCAGATCTATTATTTAAGGCAATTAATGATAAAAAAAATATAAGAATTCAACAAAGGAATAAATCAGAATCAACATTAGCAGACATTGCTGATTGGAAACATATTGGACCCAAGGATGTTCCTGAGAATGGAGGTGCTGGTAGAATTAACTGTATTCAAATGCATCCATCTTCACCAGCTTTAATTTGGGCCGGTTCAGCAGCTGGAGGTGCTTGGAAAAGTACAGATATGGGAATTACATGGAAATCAACTTGTGATGAATTATTATCATTGGGTGTTTCTGATATTGCAATTGAAAACAATAATATTAATACTGTTTACATTGCCACAGGTGATAATAATGCTGGGCATACATATTCAGTTGGTATCATGAAATCTACCGATGCGGGTGCATCTTGGAAACCAACAGGATTATCATTTCCTACTAATAAGAATACTCAAATTCATAGATTGATTGCTCATCCTAAAACAGCAGGTAGGCTTTTTGCAGCAACAACAGATGGTTTGTATCTTTCAACAGATGCGGGTAGTACTTGGACAAAAAAATCATCAATAAGATTTAGAGATTTAGAGATTCGTACCGATAATCCAGCAATTATGATTGCATGTGAAAATAATCTCATTTTTAGAAGTACAGATGCTGGAACTAAATGGGATACAATTAAAACTGCAATTCCTTCTAATATTGGAAGAATGTCTATTGCAATTAGTCCTGCAAATCAAGATTACATATATGCATTATGTTCAGACAATGCAAAAGGGACAGCATATGGCGGTGTATATAGATCAATAGATGGAGGAAAAACATGGTCTTTGCGATCATCTACACCAAATATTTTAGGAGGTAATGCAGATGGTAATGATAATAGAGGACAAGGTTGGTATGATTTAGCAATTGCTTGTTCTCCAACAAATCCAAATATGATTATTATTGGAGGAATCAATGTCTGGAAATCAACCGATGGAGGAGCAACTTGGGGTATTAGTGCTCATTGGTATGGAGACCAAGGTACACCATATGTACATGCTGATATTCATGATTTAGACTTTTCTCCAGGTTTAGCAAACTCTGTATTTACTGGTTGTGATGGGGGCGTATTTCAATCTACAAATAATGGAACAGAATGGTATGATAAGAGTAATGGCCTAGAAATAATGCAGTTCTATCATGTATCAACTTCTCAATCACAAATACCTATATATTTAGGTGGAGCTCAAGATAATGGTACTAACTTCTTTCAATATGATCAGTGGTCTCAAATATTAGGTGGTGATGGCATGAAATGCCTCATTAATTATAATGATGCCAAATATCGCTATGGTGCTGTTCAAAATGGTTATGTAAATAGGACAACAAATGGGGGAGTAGATTGGAATGGTTCTATAAATCCAGATTATACCAAAGAAAATGGCAATTGGGTTACTCCATATATTTTTAGTCCATCAGTTCCTTCAAAAATGTATGCAGGTTATCAAAATATTTGGAGTTCTTCATCTTATGGAGCTAACGGTAGCTGGCAAAAAATATCTTCCTTTGCTAATGCCTCTTCTACAATACGTAAAATAGCCGTAACAAAGGCAAATGATAGCGTTATCATTGCTTTAAATGATGCTATTTCATATATAACAAAAGATGCAGGAAAAACATGGAATACTTTCCCACTACCTGTTGGTGCTGGTTCAGTTACATCTATCGCAATTTCGTCTACAGATGAAAATAAAATATGGATCACAATTGGTGGTTTTGATAATAGTAAAGTGTTTAGAACTGATAATTCAGGAGCCAAGTGGACAGATATTACTGGTACACTTCCTAAAATTCCAACCAGTGTTGTTTTGTATGAAGATAATTCTCCCGATCGTATCTATATAGGAAATGATCTTGGTGTATTTTATTCTGATACATTAACTAATAAATGGATTGAATACAGTGATGGATTACCAAATGTAGTTGTAAGAGATTTGGATATTAATTATACACTCAAAAGATTAATAGCTGGTACATTTGGCAGAGGACTTTGGATAGGGAATTTAGTAGGATGTACTACTATTAATGTATTAGCAACAGCAAAGGGCCAAACATCATTTTGCTCTGGAGATAGTGTTATTATATCAGCAGATGCAAATTATAGTAATTATAAATGGTCTAATAGACAAACTACTAAGTCTATAATAGTGAAATCATCCGGAACATATTCTTTAAGTGTGGAAGATGATAATGGCTGTAGTTCATTATCAATTCCAATTACCATAACAGTTAATCCAAAGCCTAGTCCAACGATTACTGCTTCAAAAACATCTTTTTGTGAGGGCGACAGTGTATTATTAGATGCAGGTATTGAAACAGGTTTAGGCAAGACATATACATCGTATTTGTGGTCTAATGGTGAAATTAGTAGGAAAATCTATGTAAAAACACCTGGTAAATATACTGTAAGTGTTACCAATGTTTCAGGTTGTGCAAATACTTCATCTGACTATACAGCAAACATGAATCCTGCACCTGCAAAACCTATTATTATTAGAGATAGTAATATATTAACCTGTTCAGTTATTGCAGATCAATATCAATGGTATGAAGATGGAAAATCAATTCTTTCTGCCAAACAAAGAACATATATTCCACCTCAATCTTCTATTGGTAAAAAAATAACTGTTAGAGTTTCACTATCTACTTGCAATACTTTGTCAGATCAATTCTTATTTTCTCCACTTAGTATACAAGAAGATATGTCTCAATCTGATATACAAATATATCCCAATCCAGTAATATCATCCTTTGATGTACATTTTACTTGCTATTCTAATACATATACAATTGCAATTATTGATATACTTGGTAAAACAATCTTTACACAATCTAAAAGCAGTATACTTAATTCAATAGTAAAAGAGAGTATCGATATAACTTCATTATTTACTGGAACTTATACTGTAAAAGTTATGACAGGAAATAAAGAGTATTTTCAATCAATCATTAAACAATAATTCTATACATATATGATAATTCGTCAATATATTATTGGATTGATCGCTATAACTTTTAGCATCATAACAATAAAAGCACAAGATTCTCACATGCTTAATGAAGATCAAAAGACTATTAACTTTTTTGATATTCAGAAAACATTTTATAAAAATTATGTACCTAAAACTCTTGAACAAACAATGGAAGATGCTCAAGAGAAGGAAGGTGGCTATTATCAGTTTAAAAAATGGGAATGGTATTGGAAGCAAAGAGTATGGCCAACAGGAGAATTTCCTCAGCCACAAACTTTATATTCCATATATAAAAAAGAAAAACAAAGAAAACCTACTAAGACTGGTGAATCAACTTTAGCACTAAAACCCAATTGGCGAAATCTGGGTCCTACAGATATACCTTCAGGTGGTGGTGCAGGAAGGGTTAATGGTATTCACATTCCCTCTGGGCAAAGCTCTATTTACTGGGCTGCTTCTGCAGGTGGTGGAGCTTGGAAAAGTACAAATAGTGGAAAAACCTGGGAATGTAAAACTGATGAATTAGGATCTTTAGGTATAACAGATATTGCGACAGAAAATGGCAATCCAGATATTGTGTATTTAGCAACAGGTGATGGCTTTGGAGGTGATTCGTATTTTGGTGCATTAGCTTATTCTATTGGATTAATGAAGAGTACAGATGGCGGTAATACTTGGCAAGAAACAGGTTTAAATTATCAACAAAGTAATGGAAAAGTATTAACAAGGGTAATTGTTCATCCAGTAAATAAGGATATTATTATTGCAGCAGGTAATAATGGAATATTTAAATCTATAGATGGTGGAAAAACCTTTTCTTTGAAATTTAATGGTAATATTAAAGATTTAGAAATTAAACCGGGTTCTTCAGCAGTATGGTATGCAACAGCTGGAAGCAAGATTTATAAATCGACAGATACAGGAGATAAATGGACAGAAATGAAATCTGACATTCCTGGATCTATTGGTAGAATTGCAATTGCGGTAACACCTGCTGATCCAGAAGCAATTTATGCAGTTACTGCACGATCAAATACTTGGGATTTTGGTGGATTTTATCGTTCATATGATGGCGGTACTACTTGGGAAGGTGGCGCAACTTCTCCAAATATCATTGGTAGAAATCTACAAGGTACAGATAATACAGATCAACAAGGATTCTATGATCTATGTATAGCAGCTTCTCCTGATAATGCAGATATAATTTATGTAGGAGGAATCAATATTTGGAGATCTACTAATGGAGGTAATAATTGGGCAATAAATACATATTGGGTTGGAAATTCAGGTAAGCCTTATGTCCATGCAGATATCCATGATCTAGATTTTGTAAATAGTAGTACACTAGTTGCTGGTTGTGATGGCGGAGTTTTTCAAACTACAAATAAGGGTATAAATTGGGGAAATATCAGTAATGGATTAGAGATAATGCAGTTTTATAAAATTGGTATATCTCAAAGTGATTCAAATGTGATTATTGGTGGTGCACAAGATAATGGTACATCATTAAGAACATCTGTTGGTGAGAATAAGTGGAGACAAGTTTGGGGCGGCGATGGTATGGATTGCTCTATCGATCCAGTTAATTCCAATAATATTATGGTTTCCTCTCAAAATGGTAATGCCGGTAGATCTACTGATGGTGGTATATCATTTAGATCAAGTATAACTACCTCAACAACAGGAGAGTCAGGACAATGGGTAACACCAATTATCTATGTTCCAGGAAATCCATCTAAGGCCTTTGCAGGATATAGTAATTTATGGAGATCTGATGATGCTGGTGGTTTTTGGAATAAGACAAGTGAATTCCCTAATAAATCTTCTTCTATAATATTTATCTCTTATGCACCATCAAACCCAGATATAATGATTGTTTCTAATTTTAATGGAATATTTAAAACAACAGATGCTGGTCAAACATGGAAACCTGCATTATTTCCAATAGATCCAGGGTCAATAACTTCTGTAGTTTTTCATCCAAATAATCAAGACATATTATGGTGCTCTATATCTGGCTTTGGCCCAAATAAAGTGTATCAGTCCAATGATGGCGCAACCACAAAAAATTGGATTAATATATCATCAGGTATGCCCTCAATACCAGTTAATAATTTGATTTATCAACCTAATTCACCCGACAGATTATATGCAGGAACAGATTTGGGTGTGTATTACCGAGACACATCAACTAAAGTATGGATTCCTTATAATGAAGGAATGCCTAATGTTGTTGTAACTGACCTTGAAATTCAATATGCGACTAATAGTTTAATTGCGGGAACATATGGAAGAGGAGTCTGGAAAGCTGACTTAGTGTCCTGTCCTGCTTTAACATGCACAGTAAATGTTATTGGTAATCTTACATTTTGCCAAGGTGATAGTGTTTTATTACAAGCACAAAATGGATTCCAAAATTACAAGTGGAGCACCGGAGAAACTACATCATCAATAATAGTTAAAAAAACAGGTATTTATAGCCTTACAGTATATAATGCAGAGGGATGTCCATCTGGAGCTGGGCCATTTAATGTTACAGAAAATGTACGGCCTAAACCAGTTATCAGTGTTTTACCTATTAATCCAATTTCTACAGTTATTTGTGATAAAAAACCATTAGTATTAGATGCAGGTTCTATGTTTACAACATATAAGTGGTCTACAGGAGATACAACAAGAAAAATAACAGTAGATAAATCTGGAACATATACTGTTATTGTAACAAACAAAGTGAATTGTTTGGCCGATACTTTAATTATTGTTACAGAGGGAATCTCTCCAGACAAACCATCTATAAGTATTCAAAATGATACTTTAATTTCTTCTATAGCCCCATATTATCAATGGCAATTAGATTCTACAGATATTAAAAATGCTACATTTCAAGTATATAAGCTTCCTAAGTTTACAAATATTAGAAGATACAGAGTCAAAGTTTCAAATGAAGCAGGATGTCCAGCTATATCAGATGCATTATCTATATCATCTGTTCATGATTATTCTTTGCAAAGTGGTTTTATAGTATATCCAAATCCTACACAATCATTAGTTCATATTTCTAATCCTAGTTCTATTAATCTAGAAGAATGTACAATTCAATTTGTTAATTCGATAGGAATTGCTATACCCAATTCAATGTATTCGATACAATATGGACAAAACAACATATCATTACAGATAGAATCTCTGCCAGCAGCTTCATATTGGATACGTATTATATCAAAACAACATAAACAGTATATAATACCGATAGTTAAAAACTAAATAACATTACAAACCATAGCTTCAGACTTGTCAAAATAAATGATATAGACATAATTTTAATCTTAAAGTTGACTACATACTTTCATTTTTTTAATTTGTCTTTGTTCAATTTACTTTCACATACTTTTTACCGAATACACTATGTCATCAAAGATTGGTTCCCCATTGCAATATGATGCAAATTCCCAAAGGAATCATGATTCATATAGTACTTTATTGCAAGAATTAACTGATAAATCACAAAAAACATATCTTGGTGGCGGACTCAAAGCAACAGAAAAACACAAAGCAAAATCTAAGTTAACAGCCAGAGAAAGAATAGATGCATTGATAGATAAAGATTCATATTTTTTAGAAATAGGTTTGTTTTCAGCAGATGGAATGTACGAAGAACAGGGTAGTTGTCCATCAGCAGGTGTTGTTACTGGCATAGGAATTATTCATAATCGTGAATGTATGATAGTTGCAAATGATGCTACTGTAAAAGCCGGCGCATGGTTTCCTATGACTGCAAAAAAGAATATGCGAGCACAAGAGATTGCGATAGAAAATCATATTCCTATTATCTACTTGGTGGATTCGGCAGGAGTATTCTTACCAATGCAAGATGAAATATTTCCAGACAAAGAACATTTTGGAAGACAATTTCGAAATAATGCGATTCTCACTTCAAAAGGAATACCTCAAATATCTGCTATTATGGGCCCATGTGTAGCAGGTGGCGCATATTTGCCAATTATGAGTGATGAAGCAATAATCGTAAATGGAACAGGCAGTGTATTTTTAGCAGGGCCAGCATTAGTAGAAGCAGCAATTGGTGAAAAAGCAGAAATTGAAACCTTAGGAGGTGCCCAAATGCATGCCTCTATTAGTGGAGTAATAGATTATAAAGTTGATTCAGATCAAGAAGCACTTTCACTTATCCGCTCTTTAGTATCTCAGTTTTCACCATTAAAGGGAAAACACAATATTTTTAATAGAGATGAAGCATTACAGCCACTGTCTAATCCTGATGAAATCCTGTCTATTATCCCATTAGATAGAAGCAAACCTTACAATACAAAAGAATTTTTAGCTAGAATAATTGATAATTCTGAATTTGATGAATATAAATCTGAATATGGAAAAACAATAATTTGTGGTTATGCCAAAGTAGACGGTTGGTCTGTAGGTATTGTAGCAAATAATCGGGCTGTTACTAAGTCAGGAAAAGGTGAAATGCAAGTTGGAGGAGTTATTTATTCTGATAGTGCAGATAAAGCAGCAAGATTTATTATGAATTGTAATCAAAGGGGAATTCCATTAGTATTTTTTCAAGATGTTACTGGCTTTATGGTTGGTACAAGAGCAGAACAAGGAGGAATTATTAAGGATGGAGCAAAAATGGTTAATGCTGTTGCTAATTCAGTGGTTCCTAAATTGACATTTATTATTGGAAATAGTTATGGAGCCGGAAATTATGCTATGTGTGGTAAAGCATATGATCCACGTTTTATTTTTGCATATCCAACAGCTCAAATTGCAGTAATGGGAGGAGCTCAAGCTTCAAAAACATTATTAACAATAAAAATAGCTAGTTTAGAAAAAGAAGGAAAAAGTCTTACTGAAGTTGAAAAAAAAGATTTGCTTGCTGAAATTCAAGAAAGATATGATAAGCAAACATCTCCTTATTATGCAGCTTCAAGATTATGGGTTGATGGTATTGTAGATCCAAGAGATACAAGAGCAATTATTTCAAGGGCATTACAATGTGCATCTCATAATTCAACAATACCTGAATGGAAATCAGGCGTCGTTCAAGTATAATCAATAATATTTACTATCATATTTTAGGTTTTTTATGAAAAATGTCTCCTTTCTCAAGACCATACTGATTGGCCTAGGAATTATTTCTATCGCTTTTTTAGGATGTAAAAAGAAAAGTTCTGATGTATCTTTAGATGATAAATCCGGACCAAGCTATCAGTTATCCTTATGGAAAACTACAGATACACCTCCAGGTGCAGATCAAAAGGTACCAGATAGTTTAGGTGGAAATGGTTTTGAGGCAATTGCATCATCTTTAGGGTTTACAACATATACAAATACTGAATTTGACCTTAAGCATTCTGGAGATCCACGCGCTGTTGTTGGTGGACACATTAGGTTTACAATTAGTAGATTTCCATTAAGTTTCCGACCATTTTTCTATGGCCAGAATTCAAATTTTTCTGAAAATCTTCAAATGACCTCATTATGCTATGAAACATTATGCTCATTAAATATGGAACAAGAGCCTTCTGCATCATTAGCAACTCATTGGAAAATATCGCCTGACAATTTGATATTTACATTTAGAATAGACCCAAATGCAAGATTTTCATCAGGATTATCAGTTACATCAGAAGATATTGTAGCAACATTTAAATTGTTGATGGATGAAACAATACTTTCACCCTCAATTCAGCAAATATTTAGCAAATTTGAAACCCCAGTTGCTTTGTCCAAATATATTGTCCAAGTAAAAGCAAAAGAATTTGATTGCAGAGCATTCAAAACATTCTCAAATAGTTTAGTCGTATTATCTGCAAAAGAAATATCAGGGCTTAGTGGAAAAGAATTTCTAGATAAATTTCAATTTAATTCTCCAGTAGGATCTGGTGAATATATTGTCTTAGCAAAAGATATTACGAAGCAACAAAATTATACTTTAACAAGAAGAGATGACTATTGGGCTAAAGATTATCCAATAAGTAAATATGCAGGTAATTTTGATAGAATATCATTTTTTGTAACAAAGGATAATCCAACATTAGAATATGAGAAATTTAAGAAAGGCGAGGTAGATAAGTTCTGGTTTACTGGTAATACAACAGATAAATGGATAGGCGATACAACATATCCTGCAATTAAAAATAATTGGATTAAAAGAGACAGAGTCTTTACAGATGGACCAGTCGGATCATCAGGTCTTTTTTTTAATATGAGAAAACCTCCATTTGATGATATTAGAGTAAGAAAAGCATTTTTCCATTTATTTGATAGAGCATCAATAATTTCTAAATTATTATTTAATGAATATGTGCCTATACATTCATTTTATGCAAATACGCCATATGAGAATGTATCAAATCCAGAAATAGAATATAATCCTGAATTAGCGGCTACACTATTGGCAGAAGCAGGATATACCACTAAAAATAATGATGGTTTATTAATGAAAAATGGCAGACCTTTTCGATTAGAATTAGGGATTCCAAAGCCTCTTGAAAAATTCTTAACGCCATATCAACAAACATTACGTCAAGCTGGAATAGATCTTCAAATTAAATTCCAAGATGGGAATGCTATTACTAAGAACATAGCAGAACGTAATTTTAATATCACATGGGCAAATTATGGTGGTTTAGATGATCCATATCCAAAAACATCAATTGCATCAGAATTAGCTAATAAAAATGATAATAATAATATAACAGGATTTAAAAATCCTTATGCTGATGAATTGATTAAGCAATATGATATTACATGTTCTCAAAAAGATAAATATGCTATAATTCAAAAGATCGATAGTGTAGAAGCAAGTATGGTTCATTGTGCATTAGCTTGGACACCAAAAGGAATTAGAGTAGCATATTGGGATAAATTTGGCATACCAGAATGGGTGTTTTCAAAAACATCACAAATTGGAAGTCATGATTTAGCTATTATGTCTGGTTGGTGGTATGATAAAGAAAAAGCATTAGCAATCGAAGAAGCAAAAAAATCAAATAAAGTCTTCGAAGGAAATGGCAAGATTAGAGAAGTATATTATTGGAAAAATCTTAAAAAATAATTGTTAATCAAATAGGAGTACTATGAATTCCTGTTTTTGTTTACTGGAAAAAAAATGTTTCAATATTTCTTAAGAAGACTTTTACTTGCAATCCCCACTTTTTTTGGTTGTACAATCATTGTATTCTTTGTTGTAAATCTAGCCCCTGGCGGCCCTTATGAGCAACAAGTTCAAGCATTAAAGTCGGGCTCAGGATTTGGAGTCGGAGCCGAATCATCAGCAGCATCTAATAATGGTTCTGCTACAATTCCTCCAACTGCACTTGCTGAATTAAAAAGATATTATGGTTTTGACAAACCAGTATATATTAGATATATGATATGGCTGGGTATATGGCCAAGAGAGACAGATAGTTATAATGTTACTCTGGGAACACCTAGAAATGTAGGAGAAGGAAAATTCGTTGTCGTAAATCAGCAAAATGGAAAATATTCTGTAATAGATGAATCTTCAAAACAATCTGTATCAGATATATGGTATGTAGAAAATGCAGTTCTTGATACTCTTGGAACCAAACAACTGAGGGTATTCAGAACAGAATTATCTGGCATATTAACAGGAAATTTTGGTAATTCATATGAATATAGAGAACCTGTAATAGATTTAATAACTGCACGAATACCAATTTCACTTCAATTTGGTGTCATTGGATTAGTACTGTCATATGTTATATGTATCTATCTTGGAATCAAAAAAGCATTACATCATGGAAGTACTTTTGATATAGTTTCTAGTTCAATTGTATTGATAAGTTATTCTATACCAGGATGGGCTTTAGGATTATTATTGCTTGTTTTATTAGGTGGTGGATCATTTTTTGATGTATTTCCATTAGGTGGACTTCAAAGTAGCGATTATTCATCATACACTTTAATAGAAAAAATACTAGATAGATCATATCATTTTGTCTTACCCGTCATCTCATCGACAATCAGTTCATTTGCTGGCATTACCCTAATGATGAAAAATTCCTTACTAGATAATCTTAGTCAAGATTATATTCGAACTGCATTTGCAAAAGGTATGCGTGAAGAAAGAATCATCTGGCTTCATGCTATGAAAAATTCTATTATTCCAATTGCTTCTAATATAGGACATATTATAGGTATAGCTTTTATTGGATCTTTTTTTATAGAAACAACTTTTAATATAGAAGGAATAGGTAAGCTTTCATACTATGCTATATTATCAAGAGATTATACTGTTGTTTTTGCTTTTACTGTAATTGGTGTAATAGTAAATCTGTTGGGCAATATGCTCTCAGATATTATTCTTGCTTTAGTTGATCCACGTATCAGATTTAGATGAGAGTTAATATATGTCAGAAAAAGCTTCAACTATTCAAGTTGTAAAACCTCAAACAATTGGCCAAAGACGTTGGAAAAAGTTTAAGACAATTAAACGTGGCTATTATTCATTGTTATTTTTAAGTGTATTATATGCTTTATCTTTTTTATTGCCAGTATTGGTAAACAATAAAGCATTAATTGTTAAGTATAATGATGAATATTATTTTCCTGCTTTTAAGTCTTTATTAGCTTCAGTTCCTTTGGTAGACAATGTTGTTTCAACTTTTCAATCTGGAGAATCTATAGGGCAAAAAGGTAATTCTGGTGATTGCCATTATAGAGAATTAATGGTACAATATCAAAATGAGCAAGGTGGTAATTTTATAATTATGCCGATTTATCCTTTTAATCCAATTGAAGACATTACAACAGAAGGAAATCTTGCCTTTGCAGAGCCCTTAACTTCACCAGATAATATCCACACAAGAATATTAGGAACCGATGAAAACGGCAGAGATGTATTTGCAAGAATGTCTTATGGATTTCAAGTTTCTATCACGTTTGCATTACTGTTAGTTTTTGTAGAATACTTGATTGGAATCCCAATTGGAGGATTGCTTGGATATAAAGGAGGTTGGGTAGATCTGATTTTGCAAAGATTTATAGAAATGTGGAGCACTTTACCAGTTCTCTTTTTAATAATTATTGTTGTCTCATTTGTTCAACCTAATTTTCTTTTACTTGTTTTGTTGCTTTCCTTAACAGCATGGATTCCTATAACTATATATATCAGAGCTGAATTTTTACGAGAAAAATCTAAAGATTATGTAGTAGCTGCTATTTCAATTGGTGTACCTACTTGGAAAATAATGTTTAAGCATATTTTGCCGAATTCATTAGTGCCAATAGTAACTAATTTTCCTTTTGCTATTGTAGCTGGACTTACAGCTTTAGTGAGCCTAGACTTTTTAGGTTTTGGATTGCCTCCACCAACGCCAAGTTGGGGGCAAATGCTAAGTACTGGATTGCAAAATATTACTAAATGGTGGCTTGTATTTTCACCTATGTTTGCATTGTTTACTACATTAATTATGATTGTATTCATTGGCGAGGCGATTAGAGAAGCATTCGATCCAAAAACCTTTTCTAGATTACGATAATATATCTAGATATACAGTTAACAAATTAGGCCTATCTAAGTGACAAAAGATAAACTATTCGAAATTCAAAATTTAAAAACATACTTTACAGTAGAAGGTAAAGATGCTAAAGCTGTAGATGGAGTAACCTTTGATATTTATAAAGGAGAAACTCTTGGCTTAGTAGGAGAATCTGGTTCTGGTAAATCCGTAACCGCATTATCCCTACTTAAACTTATACCAAATCCTCCTGGAAAAATTGTAGATGGAAAGGTATTATATAAAGGACAAGATGTTCTAGAGCTATCTTATGAAGAGCTGTATAAGGTTAGAGGTAAAGAAATTGCAATGATATTTCAAGAACCTATGACTTCGCTAAATCCAGTTCTTAAAGTTGGAATGCAAATAGAAGAAGTATTAATGGCTCATGAAGGTTTAAATCAGCAAGAAGCCAGGCTTAAAGCTATTAATATGCTTGAACTTGTTGGCATACCAGCCCCTGAAAAAAGAATAGATGAATACCCACATCAATTCTCAGGAGGAATGCGCCAAAGGGTAATGATTGCAATTGCTCTAGCTTGTAATCCTGCACTATTAATAGCCGATGAACCTACAACAGCTTTAGATGTTACCATTCAAGCGCAAATCCTTGAATTAATGCTTACCCTTAAAGAAAAACGTAAAGAAGCAGCAATTTTACTAATTACTCATGATTTATCTGTAGTAGCTGAACTATGCGACCGAGTAATAGTAATGTATGGAGGAAAAATACAAGAAATAGCTTCTACAGAAGATCTTTTTGATAAACCATTACATCCTTATACCAAAGGTTTAATCCACTCTATTCCTCATACAGACCGTCCTGGACAAAAAGGTCAAAGATTAGAGGCAATTCCAGGTAATGTACCGAGCATAATGAATTTTCCATCTGGCTGTAAGTTTTGTACTAGATGTACTGTCAAAATCGACAAATGCACACATCTTGAACCACCTCTTAAAGAAATTATGCCACAACATTTTGTACGATGTCATATCGTTGAAACTATAATGGAGAATGGAGAATCTTATGAATAATTCTTTATTATTAGAAGTAAAAAATCTCCAAGTATATTTTCCAATCTATGGTGGAGTGATACAAAAGAAAATTGCAGAAGTAAAAGCTGTAGATGGTGTTAGTTTCTCTTTGCATCGAGGTGAAACATTAGGAATTGTAGGTGAATCTGGTTGTGGTAAAACAACAGTGGGAAGAGCGATTATAAATGTTTTAAGACATGTATCTCCAGATGTACATTTAGGTGGTGAAGTACTTTTTCACGATAAAAATGGAGAGATTCATAATCTTTTACATCTTAATACTAAATCAATGATCCCTTTTAGATCAAAGATACAAATGATTTTTCAGGATCCATATTCTTCTTTAAATAGCCGGTTATCTGTAAAACAAATCGTATCCGAACCTTTAGAAATACATAATTCCGGAATGTCAGCTGCTGAAATTAATGATAAAGTATTATGGCTTTTAGAAAAAGTAGGATTGCAACCAGAATATTCATCAAGATTTCCTCATGAATTTTCTGGCGGACAGAGACAACGCATTGGTATTGCAAGAGCATTGGCAACTAATCCAGAATTAATTATTTGTGATGAACCTGTTTCTGCACTTGATGTATCTGTGCAAGCTCAAGTAATTAATTTGATGGAAGATTTAAGAGATGAATTTGGTATATCATATTTGTTTATTGCACATGATTTATCGGTTGTTCATCATATTAGTAAAAGAATCGGAGTTATGTATTTAGGAAATATGGTAGAAGTAGGCGAAGCAGATGATGTTTATTTTAATCCTAAACATCCATATAGCAAAGCTTTATTGTCTTCTGTACCTAATCCAGACCCAAAACAAAAAGGTAAGAAAAGAATTGTTCTTAGTGGTGATATACCCAATCCATTAAATAAACCAAGTGGATGCAGTTTTAGAACTAGATGTCCAATTGCCCAAGAATCATGTTCAATATCTATTCCTGAACTAACAGCTAAAGAAAATCAATTGGTAGCTTGCCCTTTGGTATAAAAAGAAAAAATCTCTGACGATTATCAGAGATTTTCTTTTTTTATTTCTCATTAAAGAGAAAAAGTGTGATCCCGGTAGGACTTGAACCTACGGCCCTCGGATTAAAAGTCAGATGCTCTACCACTGAGCTACGGGATCAACCTTATTAGATTTCAAAATTAAGTATATTTTATTTTTTAACCAAAAATAAACTTTAATACTTTTGAATCGTCTAAACTTGTACACGTATTTTTTTTTGAATAAGGAACTTTTTTGTGAGACAAATTATACTTTCATTATTGTGTGTATTTTGCTTTTTTTCATGTAAAAATACATTGCTTTCACAAAGTTCATTTGGTTTGCAAGTTGGTCTTGCTACACCATCAGAAAAATTGAATCAAATTTATAATGAAGATTTATTAAAAGTACAAAATGCATTGGGAGTTTTATTAAGAGAGGGCCCTAATACAGGATATATTGTAAATGCAAAGTTACGTTTTGAATTAGACGAAAAAGTATGGTTTAATGGTGGGGCTGGTATAGCAAGATTTCCTCAGAGTGTTATACCAATTGTTAATCAAATTGATAATAAAGACACATTAGCGATAATGACATCAATTCAAAATATTATTCCATTAAGTGCAGGATTACATTATCAATTTAACCGTGGCTTGGTATCATTATATTTTATGGGTGATATGACGTATAATTATATGATGAATTCTGTTGATGTAAAGTATAATAAACAAACTTTTCCATTGCCTCCAAAAAATGAAACGATCTCTAGGATAGGAATTGGATTTGGTGCTGGATTAGATTTCCATATACCGATATTTACAGGTAATTTAGAAGCAAAATATAATATTGTCAATTTTATAGGTAGAGATCCAATAGAAGCTGAGAAATCTTACTTTACTTTAACTTTGGGAATTTATTTTGGTGAAACACAATCTGCAATAAAACCAAAGGCTAGCCCTTCGACCGAACAATAATCCATATTTCCTTAAAAGTAAGCCTTTTACCATATGTTAAGATACCAATAGAAAATATTTTAGAAGATATCATAACATTGATACCAATAGATAAGATTAATGTTATTGTACTTATGATAATCTCGATAATATTTGGGAATTGAATTGCAATTCTGGCGCTCATGATAGAGGGAGTAAGGAAAGGAATATAACTACAAACTATAGCTACTGTTCCTGAAGGATTATCCATTATCACCATCATAAATAAAAATGGTATAATGGTGAACATCATTATAAAGCCTGTTATATTTTGCGCTTCTTGTTCTGTAGTTGCAGTGGAACCAATTCCTATTAAAATTGAGGCATAATAAAAATAACCAAGTATTGCATACATGAATATAAAAGGGATTTGTGCAAATATATCACTCTGAAACCCAGAGATCACTGAGGCAATAAGTCCAAATACTAACCAAGTAATGCCTTGTAAAAGCCCTAAACAACCCAGCCCTATCAATTTGCCATACATAAGTTCAATTGAGCTTACAGAAGATAGAAGTATCTCGATTATTCTATTGCTTTTTTCATCTAATAAACTTCTCACTAATAATTGACCAGAAAAAGTAACCATCATTATAATGATAAGTAGAGAACCATACATACCTATAAATTCAGTCAGAGTATCACCTTTAGAAATATCTCCATTTGTTTTTATCTTAGTTGTATGTACTTTTACTTTAGAAGATATATCTTGAAATGTTGATTTGCTTATTTTGTGCAATGATAACAATGTATCTGTAATTACTTTTTCAATAGATTTCTCTAATACCTCAAAATCACTAATATTACTGATATTCAGGCTATAATAATCGTATTCTCTTTTTTGAAGTAAAGAAGAGGGTAAAATAATAAAAGCATCGTATCTATCTTGAATAATAAGATCTGTATATGATTTGATATTGATAGATGTATTTGGTGAAATGTGTTCAAGAGTAGTTTTAATTGTATGCTTTTCTGTTTCTTTATTAAAGTCCAATAATGTTGAAAGTGCATTTCCTGCAAAATGTGTTTGATCTACAATTAATACTTTTTTAGTTTCTTTAGTTATAGTATTCATCAATATCATAGGAAGGATATTGAACAAAGACATAATAATTGGGGTGAGAACTAATGAAAAAATAAAAGCTTTTGTTTTAGCTTTTTGTACAAACTCCCACTTTGCTATCTGAAATATGTGGTTAATATTCATTGTCTAGTTAATATGCTTTGAAGAAATAATATCTGTATAAATTGACAATAAGCTTGGAACAAACTTTTCAATCGAAACAATACTTTGATAGAGAGATAGCTTTTGAAGTAATTCTGTAAACTTGTTTGTATCTGTGATTGAAACTCTTACTTTATTGGTTGAAGTATGAAGTATTCCACATGTTCTATCAAGTATAAAATCTTGCAATTCACTATTATCATCAAAAACTATATTATAAGAATCACTATGATACTGATGTTTTATTTCTTCAATTGTTCCATTTAGAGCTACTTTACCTTGATGAATCATTACAATAGAGTCGCAGATTTCTTCAGCTGTTTGCAATTGATGAGTACAAAATATTATAGCCAACCCTGTTTTTTTTAATTCAATCAGAATGTCTTTAAAAAGAACTTGATTCAATGGATCTAAACCTGAGAAAGGCTCATCAACAATTAATATCTTAGGATTATGTACTATTGATGCAATAAATTGAATCTTCTGTTGATTACCTTTTGATAATTCTGCAATCTCTCTGTTTTTATATTCTTTTATGTCAAAACGTTCTAACCAATATGTGATTTGTCTTTTAATAATTGATTTATCTTTTAATTTCAAGCTTCCAAGATAAAAGAGATTTTCCCATACAGTACTTTTTTTATATAAACCGCGTTCTTCTGGTAAATAACCAAATATTGTTTTATCAATATGTTCAATTCCATCTATTAAAATAGAACCTGAATCTGGCAATAAAATGCCTAGAATCATACGTATGGTTGTTGTTTTACCAGCACCATTTTGGCCAACAATACCACAAATAGATCCGAACTCAACATCAAATGATATATTCTCTGCAGCTACAACTGACTTCTGGAATAATGATGTATTAAAGGTTTTACACAGTTTCTGAACACGAAGCATATATTTATTTTAAAATCTGATATATATTTTGTCTACATCTCGAGTAACAAGAAATCTAATTGTTTTTCGAAATAGATTGTTTAGTTAATTTTGTCTGGAATTATAAATGAAAATAATGAGTATTTGTGAATAATCTCTATCAAATATTACATATAGTTACAACGATTTTATCTAAATGGTATAAGTTGTTGATAATTATAGTATTATCTTCTGTCGTTTTTGTTTTGATATTTATCTTAATTAATCGGCTTTTTATTAATCCACCTGTAGATTCACTGTTGCCTCATAATCAAAGAAGAACTGTATCAGAACAATATATTCAACTCAATATATTAAACGGAACGAATAATAAGGGAATTGCTAGGCAAGCAATGAATTATTTAAGAGATAGGGGATTTGACGTTGTTGAAATTAATAATTACGAATCAATTGTAAAGAAATCATTTATTCTCGATTTAGTTAATGATTCTTTATCAGCACATAATGTTGCTTTTGCGGTAGGAATTGGTGACTCAATGATTCTTAAACGTATTGATTCTAGTTTATATCTAAGAGTGAGTCTTATTATTGGACAAGATTATCTTCAATTAAAACCTTTCCGTTAAATCTACTATGAACTATTTTTTAGTTAAATCAGAGCCTTTTAAATATTCGTGGACTTTATTCACAAAAGATAAAACTACATTTTGGGATGGAGTACGTAATTATCAAGCAAGAAATACACTAAGAGACATGAAGATAGGTGATAAAGTTCTTTTTTATCATTCTAATGAAGGATTAGAAATAGTAGGTATTGCTACTGTACATAAAGAAAGTTATCAAGACCCAACAACTGAAGATAACAGATGGGTAGTTGTGGATTTAGCCATAGATAAGAAACTTGAAAACCCAGTATCACTTCACATGATCAAGCAAGACAGCATTCTTCAAGATATGGGTTTAGTGAAACAATCAAGATTAAGTGTTATGGCTGTAACAGTTGATCAATTTCATAGAGTATTATTATTATCAAACACTGAATATTAAGTTTCTATTAAAATACTTTGAATTGTTTGTTTAATAATGTCAAATGAGTATCCCTGAATTAACAGATGTCTATATAAAGCTTCTTTTTGCTTCTGTTTAGTTTTAAATGAAATAGATCTTAGTTTTTTTTGAGCAGATTTATAGGCATATACTTGTAAAGATTCAATTGGATAATATAATTGAATTGATTCATGTATCATTGTGTCGTCAATACCCTTTAAAGCAAGTTCCCTACGAATCCTATCAATTCCATAATATCTTCTTTGTACTTTGGCTTTGATAAATTGTTCGCAAAAAACAGGATTTGATACATAACCAAATTCTTTTACGAATTGCAAGCCATCTTCTGCTATGTTAAGACTAAATCCTTTTTTTGTTAATGCATCAAGTACTTGTTTTTCTGACCTTAAAGAATACGTTGCATAATTAAGTGCAGCTTGTCTACAATCATATGTATTCTGCATTTGAGTAATGTTGTGAATAGTATCATCATCAACTTCTTGCCCTTTTTTTAAAGTAAATTTTGATACTAGATCTATAGAACATAAAATATATGAGCCATCATCGAAGTTTAAGAAACAACATGAACGTTTCTTAGCAGCTGATATAGATACTAGTGTTTTCATCAAAACTCTTGTCTAATTATCACTTTTGTTATTAGGCCATTTGGTAAAACAATAAAGCTATAATTTTTTCCGGTTGATATAGAGATATTATTAGTGAGAGATAAAGGTAATTGGGTATTATTTGATAAAATACCAAATGATAATCTTCGATCTCTATCTACATAATGGTAAGAAGATGAAGTTCCAGGTAATACATTTGAGAAAATAGGGACTCCCGTTTTTGTTATTGGATCATAATCTAAGGAATAGATTATTGAGGAATCTTTAAGTAAGTTTATCACCCTTAAGCCTGCTTTATCATAAAAAATACCTCCATTAGGATAATTATATGATACAGCAGAATAATTGTCAGAAACGCATACAAACAACGATGAATCTGCATATGTTGAATACTTCATCGGTAAAGAACCATTGAATGAAAATTCTACATTTTTATATGTTTTTACTACTGTTCCTAAAACTCCGTCAACAAATAATGGGGCATTTATAAGTACATTATCTAATGAACATATAAATGACTTTTCTGAGTTTGCAGCATGAACAATTTGAGTAAATGTTCCTTGATCCATTGTAAATTTTTGCAATGAAGATTCTTCTATACAAGTAACCCTTTGTTTTTCGATAACAACGATATAAGACATACCACTTTGTACAGTTGAAATCCATTGATCAATGCGTTTTTGTGGTAAAGTAGAACTTAATATAGTAATAGGTAAAATGCCAGATGGAATAATTAATGATTGAGATATATCGCCCGCTTTTAGTGATTGCACTAATAGCGAACCACTTTGAAATTGTCCGTTATCTGATGTTCTAGCACCAATACCAATAGAAATCCCATTCAATGAATAATCTGCATTTATAAATTTAATTGAACTTGTAGAAGCTGTTAATTGTGGCTTTTGTAAAGAAAATAAAAAGGTTTTACCAGCTTTGTATCCCATTGAATCTACTATAATGGCAGCATAAGATGCAGAAGGAGCAAAATTGATAAAAGATATACTTAATAGTTGAGTAAAACCAGTTTGGTTAATCAGAATACGATCTTCTAATGAAGACAAACAGACTGATATTTTTTTACTGATGATAGAAAGTGGATCGACTGAATTTAAGATATCAGATTGTTGACCAGAAATATCTCTTTTTATATCAGTTTGAATCGAGCTTAAATTAATGATTGATAATTCAGACTCAAGCATCGATGTTAACTGTATCTCTTTAATTGCCGAAGAAGTTAAATCAAGTTCATTGAGCACAAAAACTCTTATTGATTTGTTTTTATTACTTTTTGATAATATTAAAGTGTATATACTATCTTTGAAAAAACCGATTGTATTATTTGCATACATTCCAATGATTTCATTTGTTCTTTTATTTTTTAACGTAATAGTATAAAAACCTGATGAGATTAACACATCATTGGAAATACTTGTATTAGAGAGTCCATTACCAATTGGAATACCATTTTGACAACCCAAAGTAATATCTATAATGAAAGATGAATCAGCAATCATATTGATTACTTTAAGAGAAGCATTCCCTTTTAAAGAATTACTTTTAAATACACTACTTTGTATGAGAATTGATGAATCTTTATTTGTAGAACTTTGACCAGAAATATATGTTTGAATGGTGCTTCGATAAAAAGATTTTTTTAATGCTCCTTGCACTTTTGTAGAATACTGTTCTTTTCCATTAGATAAAAGACTATAATGTACGCTATCTAAAGGTGAAACAAATGCTTCTGTACAAGCTCCAAACTCTGTCTGCGAAAAACCGAATGTACCGTCCATAGAGAAAAGTCTTGGAAAGCCATCATTAGACATATTAATAAAACGAATACTTACACTACTGTCTCTACGTGTTGTATCATATAACAATGGATTTTCTTGGGCACAACCATAAAATATAGTAAGAATAATACTTACTAAAATGGTATTGTATACCAACATTTTAATAGATAATCCGTTACATTTAAATATCTTCATAGGAACAATCTTGTAGATTTTACTTTTATCATTTGAAAAAAACTAACTTATAGAATTTATGGAAGAAAAATTACAATCAATTATCGAACGGTATGATTTAATAACTGCAGATTTAAATGACCCACTTATTATCAATGATACTGCTAAATTTAGAATAGCTTCTAGAGAATATAAAACATTAGAACCTATTGCAGAAGCTGCTCATAAATATATACAATTAATGAAGGATATAGATTCAAATGCACAATTGATTGAATCGATCTCTAATGACCCAGATTTAAAAGAATTGGCATTTTTAGAAAAGTCAGATCTTCAAGAAAAACTAGTTTCTTTAGAGGATGAACTTAAAATATTGCTTATTCCCAAAGACCCAAATGATACAAAAAATTGTGTTGTTGAAATAAGAGCAGGTACTGGGGGAGATGAAGCAGCAATTTTTGTTGGTGATGTATATAAAATGTATCAGAAATTTACAGAACAAAATAATTTCACATCAGAAATCCATGATATTAGTGAAAGTGAAATGGGTGGATTTAAAGAAATAGTATTTACAATTGCAGGGGAAGATGTTTTTGGTACTATGAAATATGAAAGTGGTGTCCATAGAGTGCAAAGAATACCACTCACAGAAGCAAATGGAAGAGTTCATACCTCAGCAATAACAGTTGCTGTTCTTCCTGAAGCAGAGGAAGTTGATATTCAGATTCATGAGTCTGAATTAGAAATCGGTTTTGCAAGAGCTGGGGGAAAAGGTGGACAGAATGTAAATAAAGTTGAAACAGCAGTAAGAATAGTTCATAAGCCTTCTGGGATTGTGGTTCAATGTAGAGAAGAAAGATCGCAATTGCAGAATAGAATGAAAGCGATGAAAATGCTAAGAAGTAAATTATATGAGTTAGAGTTTGAAAAACAATCTTCGGCTATTTCTGATAGTAGAAAATCCCAAGTGAAATCTGGTGATCGTTCAGAAAAAATACGAACATATAATTATCCTCAAAATAGAGTAACCGATCATAGACTAGAAGGCGATATTAAAAACTATTCTTTACGAGAAATAATGGATGGCGAACTAAAATCAATTATTGAACAATTACAAATTGCTGAAAGAGCAGAATTATTAAAAGAAGGTAATAGTATCTAATATGAGATTTAAGAACACTACTCTTATGATTCTTTTATCAATGTGCTTTATCCACTGTTATTATTCCCTGTATTCTCAAGAAAATACGATGAATAAGACAATAAATTATGGCTTCTTTATACGTCCCTCAGTTAATGTTCATTCTGGTAACTTTTCTAATTTACCGCCAGTTTCTTCTTGTTGTCCCACATATGACAAAGGGTATGGGGTCGGATTCACCCTAGGAATTCAAGCTCAGTATGCAGTACATCCGCTTTGGTCAATTAAAAGTTCATTTGGCTATACATCTTTAGCAGGTACTTTTAGAATTAGAGAAAATACTTCAATAATATATCCTAATCCTACAAAAGTAGAAATAGAACATGTGTTAAACGCCGATTTATCTGCGATTATCCTAGAGCCAATGCTTTTATATACACCTTTAAAGAATATGTATATAGGTTTAGGATGTACGATTGGCACTATTATCTCCAAGAATTATACTCAAGAAGAACAACTTATTAGTCCATCATGGGGTACTTTTGAGAACAATAAAAGAACAAGAAATATAACATCTGGTTCAATTCCAGGCATTAATCCTCGATATTTTGCCCTGTCTACCCTTATTTCTTATGCTATTCCTATTTCCAATAAAAATTCTTTATATCTTATTCCACACATTCAGTGGTGGCAGGCATTAAGAAATGTAACATATACAGTTGATTGGAAAATTAATGTATTATCTGCTGGTATTGGATTGATGTATATGCCCTTTGACAATAACTCTGAAAGTAAAAGAAATAACTTAACTGTATTTTCTGATCCTTTGCCTTTACCTAAAATTGAAACAGATGCAATTATTCAAAAGGAATTGTCTTTTTCCCCTATAAAGATTACCGAAAAAAGAATAGTAAAAAGTGAACCTCTTTTGCCATATCTTTTTATTCATGGTTCTCATTACATATCATCGTATAGCCAGGTATTTAACAATCATCCTTATGTTCATGTTATAGATACGATTGGGAAAAGAATGTCAAATAATTCCGGGATTCTTTTTCTTAATGTTTTAGAAATGAGAACAATAGTACCAACACAAATTCTACAATACTGTACTAATATCATTAATTATCTAGCCGATTCTTATAACATATCAAAGGACAGAATTAAGATAATTAAGAAGAAAAGATTTAATGAAATATCAAATATAGAATATGAAGAGGGAAGACAGGAGAATAATAGAATTGAATTATCTTGTTCAGATCCATCCATTTTACAACCTTTTACGAATACTATTTCAATTAATGACACATTACATGGACATTATGATTTCATGTTGGAACCACAATATTCTATGAATCAAAATGTTACAATAGAAGTTTTATCCATAAAAGGTGATATTCTATCCTATAGTGAATGTACTTCTAAAGATAGGTGTACAATACAATTAACACCTAATTATCCTGATACTATTATTATTCGTTCTCGATGTATTGATTCAAGTTTTAACCATATAATTCAAGATAAAAAGCTGTATATATATGATTATCGAAATAATATTTCTAATAACAAACAATTAAGTAATGAAATATACTTATCACATTTTGAATATGCTTCTTCATCATTATCAGAATTACAAAAAGAAGAACTATTTGCTCTAAAATCCGATCTATCAGAAAAAGATTCTTTGATTTTAGAGGGTTTTACAGATGAACTTGGTAGTTATGATATCAATAAAACATTAGCTTATCAAAGGGCATTGGAAGTTTCTTTTCTTTTAAACAGAAAGAATGTGCTGATTGAACAATCTAAAAACAAACAACTATTGTATGGTATATCAACTCCAGAAGAAAGAATGTACAATAGAACTGTTAAGATTACCATATTGAGACGAAGATAGATACAATATTCTCTTTTGACTATCTCGAAGAGAATGTATATCTTTGAAATTGAATTATTAGAAATACTTTGACTTTAAGGTGAAGAATGTTTACGATTATAACATTAGTAATGGTGCTTTTAGGAATTTTATTAATTGCTGCTGTATTAGTTCAACCTGGAAAAGGTGATATGGCTTCAGGAATGTCTGGCTTTGGAAATCAATTAGGATCAATGTTTGGTTCAAGAAAAGCTTCAGATTTACTTACTAAAATAACAATTGGATTAGGCGCTGTTATTTTATTACTTTCTTTGATTACAAATAAGTTTTTTATGTCTTCTTCTATTGCTGAAGAAAGAGCTCCAGCTACATTAAATGCAGAGAAACCTACAAATATACCTGCTGCTGCTCCAGCACCTGCAAAGACTGCCCCGGTTCAAGCAGCACCTGTGCAACAGAGCAAATAATATATTAAGCCGATTCTCAAAGAGTCGGCTTTTTTTATTCGTATCGTAATGATTCAGTAATAGATGTTTTAGCAGCAATTGAAGAAGGGTAAATGGTAGCAATAAAAGCTAATCCCAAAGTTAGCAAACAAGAAGTAATGATGTCAATAGAGTGAATAGAAACAGGTAAACTTTTTACAATACTATTGGCAATAGGGATCCATCCATATAGTTGTTGTCCTTTACATAATAATAAACCGATTACTGTTCCAGATACAGTTCCAGCAATTCCAATAATCATACCTTTAAAAAGGAAAATATGTTTTATTTGATTGGTAGTAAGCCCCATAGACAATAACATACCGATATCTTTTCTTTTGGTATGAACTGTCATCCATAAAGAAACAAGAATATTAAAAGCAGCCACACATGCTACTAAACTTATAACAATAAAACTTGCAGTTCTTTCATATTCCATAGTAGCATAGAGCTCTTTATGTAATTCATTCCAGTCTTTAATTATCAAAGAAGAAAATAGGGGATTTTGAATAATAAGACTTTTTATTTTTTCAGTAAACTTTGTTTCACTGGCAATAATATCAATATTTGTGGTCCTACTTCCAAAAAGTGTAGCACCTAATGATTCACTAGAAAAGCACAAATACTTATCATAATCCATTCCTCCGCTTACTTGGAATACACCAGCAATAATAACAGGAATTCCAGTTGATTGAAATAAACCACTTGAAACAGCATCTATCATCGCAAGAGAACTAATATGGATTGTGTCACCCTTCATTACTTGCAATTTATCAGCTAAAGCTGAACCAATAAAAATATTATTCTTTGTACTATGTGTAAATAAAACAAAGTTTTCTATTGCTAGTTTTGTAGGTAATTCAGATTGAGAAGACAACACAGCTGGTTGAAGAATACTATTTTTATGTATGATAATTTTACCAGTATTACATGAAATCACCTTCAGTACATTATCAACTTTTTTTGTAAAATGTATCAATGTGTCTGAAAGTTTGAGATTTCCATGTGATTGTGATATTCTTATGTGTGGATCTATCGACAATAGCATGTCTTGTACTAAATCTCTGAAGCCATTAAAAATTGAAGAAACACAAATTAGTGCTGCAATACCTGTTGTAATCCCCAAATAGGATAAGAAAGTAATAAAGGATATAAAACTTAACTTTTTAAGGGAAAAGATATATCGTAAGGCTATAAACTGAATAAGATGAAAAGACAAGACATTACCTTAATTTTTTTAATTTTAATGGATACTTTTTATTAGACAAAATCTCTTGTAAAAAATGATTTTGCGCCCAAAATGTATTGTCTTTTTGTGATTGCAATCTGGTATAAGACCCATTTGAATTGAGCAACCAAGACTTTACATTATCTTGCCAATATACTGCTAGAATATGTTCAAGTAGTTGAAAAGACTTTTGATCTAAAATTGGAAACATGATTTCTACTCTTCTCATAAAATTTCTTGGCATCCAATCGGCACTTGCTAAATATATTTCAGGTTCATCACTACCATTTGAAAAATAGAATATTCTGCTATGTTCTAAAAATCTACCTAATATACTTCTTACTTCAATATTATCACTTAATCCTTTGATACCTGGAATTAAACAACATACACCACGAATTAATAATTGTATTTTAACGCCATGTTGAGATGCTTTATATAAGGCTTGTATTACTTCTTCATCTACCAATGCATTCATTTTTGCAAAGATAAATCCTGGCCTTTCTGGGGTTGACTTTTCAGTTTCTCTTATAATTAAATCCAGAACTTTCTGTTTTAAACCTTCTGGAGCAACAGAAATTCTTTGCCATTCATCTTGATGAGAATAACCAGTTAATAGATTAAATAAGTCAATAGCATCTTTTCCAAAATCTTCTCTTACTGTAAAATATCCAATGTCAGTATATATTCTAGATGTGGATACATTGTAATTTCCAGTAGACAAATGTAAATAGGTTCTAATCTTCTTTCCTTCTTTACGGACAACTAATGTGATTTTTGTATGAATTTTAAGACCAAGGATACCATACACAACATGAACCCCAACTCTTTCTAATTCTCTTGCCCAAATAATATTATTTTCTTCATCAAAGCGTGCTCTAAGTTCAACAAATGCTGTTACTTGCTTACCATTTTCAGCAGCTCTTTTTAATGCATCAACAACAGGAGATGAACCACCTGCTCTGTATAAAGTAATCTTAATAGCTAATACATTCTTATCATTTGCTGCTGCATCAATAAATTTTACTACACTATTAGTAAATGAATCAAAAGGATGATGCACTAAAAAATCTCTTTTTCTAATTGCTTCAAATATATCATCAGGATTATCAGTGAATTCAAGAATTTTTTTTGAAAAGAATGGTGCATCTTTAAGTTCAGGCTTTTCAAGTTTAAACAAAGACATTAAATCTGTAGGATTTAGTGGTACATTTGTTTTGTATACATCAAATAATTGCAAGTCTAATGCTTTCATTAACAGTTGTATCAAAGAATCAGGGGCTTTCTCTTCAATTTCAAGTCTTATTGCATCGGTACCCCATCTTCTTTGTCTAACTTGTTCTGCAATCTCACTTATTAAATCGGAAGCTTCATCTTCAGCTATTTCTAGTTCAGCATCTCTTGTTACTCTAAAGGAATATGATTCCTCGATAAAATATCCAGGGAATAGCATATGCGCGTATTCTTGAATAATATGTTCTAAAAGGATAAAATGTGATCCAGAATTTCTCTTCAGTTGAACTAATCTAGATAATATTGGTGGAACTTGTAATACAGCAATTTTTCTACCTGGTCTTATTTCATCCCTAAGTAAAAACACGATTGTTAATGATCTATTTAAGAGTCTTGGAAATGGGTGAGCTGTATCTAATGCTAGAGGAGTAAGAACAGGTAGAACATCGTTTTCAAAATAATGCTTAGCAAATTCTTTTTCTTTATTAAGTAATTCTTCAAATGTATGAATAAAGATATCTCTTTCTCTTAGAGCGGGCATTACATCATGTTGAAAACAGTTCTCATGTCTATCAAGTAAAGGAATTAACTGTTCTCTGATTTCAATTAATTGTTCTCTTGGGGTCATGCCATCGCTAGATATTTCTAAACTATTATTTTCTAATTGTTCCTTTAATCCAGCAACTCGAATCATAAAGAATTCATCAAGATTAGAACAAAATATTAATAAGAATTTTAATCGTTCTAATAAAGGATGACGAATATCTTCAGCTTCGCAAAGTACCCTTTGGTTAAACTGTAGCCATGCTAATTCTCTATTGAAAAATGTAATTTTAGGTATAATGATATCTTCTTTGGGTACAGACAGATGTTGTTTAGATGTTCTGGGCATTATTTTTTGATAAGTATGTTGAAATGATAATAAAAATTAATAGATATTCTTTTGAATATCAAGTCATAATCCAATAATAATAGGAATCAATTTATTTTCTGAGTAAGAATTATCTGCGTGATTAATCTGTATTAACATGATATATGCTCCTGGTTCTAAAATGCCATATTCAGTTTGACCATTCCATGGTATATGTATATTACCTGAGATATATAATGTATTCACTATTGTGGAACAATAACTTTTTGACTTTGTAAATAGTTGTATGGTTATAAATCCCGGAACTTTAGTCTGGATATTGATAAAACAGAGAGCACCTTTCGATGGATAATATGGTTGTGGCTTTATTGAATAATTTTCAATAATTGTATCATTACTATTATATGTGGAATTTACTTTGCCAGGTGTTGCCCCAAGTATAGAACCTGAAGTTGTCCAAGTATGACTATTTTCAGATGATATAAATGGATTTCCTTTTTCTAAACTTTTACCTTTTTTATTTATTATCCTTGGATTATGCATCGAAGGTGAATACAAGATTTTATCTAATATATGCTGTAATGGATCTTTTAACACTAATTCTCTCCCAGAGTTTTGCAATTGAATAGATACAGGAATATGTTTTGAATAAGTATCTAATTCCATATTGATTGTGTCTGCGGAAATTACAATATAATGAACACTTGTATCATAGATATTCTTATCATGAAACAGATATGTATATTTATAATCAGACATTGAGTATTGATCTAATGAAAAGGGCTTTTCAGATTGTACATATAGTTCTATAAATTCATTGAATTGATGAGTTGTATCAGATTCATATAGTATTTCATTAAAACTTATAAATATTGACGAATCACTCTTAAAACTTGTATATACCATTGAATCATTGTACATACGGGGATCATTGTAATTATTAACTAATGATATTGCAATGTTATTCCAACCTGATGAATAATGTAGTATGTCTATTATAAGTAAGGTTACCGTAAGTAATTCTAGTCGTTTTATGACTTTTACAGTTTTTATTGTGCATTCACTATCAATACTAAAGCATACAGACACATTTGATATATCATGATAACTATTATTATATAATATGACAGTTAATGAATCACCTTCTTGAATGCAATCTTTAACTACTATATCATTATCTAACGGTGAAATTGAATTTATATAACCACATGTAGCGGAATCATAAACAATACTATTCTGAAATACTTTTGTTTCAGCTATATAACGTTCTAGTGAGATTCCTTTTTTATGATTGTTTAATGAATAATAGATTGAGTCAAGTATAATTGAATCTTTGTAAGCGATTTTAATACAATCTTTACTATTGTTTAAAGTGGGAATTCTTGCTTGTATTAATTTAGCAGAGGGGTCTATAAATCTTGATTCTTTTAAAGCAAGAGTATCTTTTGTTAGAATAATGTACGCAAATGGTTGAACAATGAAAGATGGTACAGTAATACTAGATAGTAGATCGTACAATAATAATGAATCAGCAAAGTAGGCATCCTTTGAATTATTATATAATTCTATCCATTCTGGTTCACCGGAACTAGGAGTAGGATGAAATTCATTAATAATCAATTGAGCATGAAGTGGATATAATCCTAGCAAAAGGATTATTAGTAATAATCTCATACGAAATCCCCTGAAAAAAAAAGGGCTGCTATAAGTAACAGCCCAATAAAAACAGACCTATTTAAAAGCTTGAATACCAGTAATATCTGCACCTAAAATTAAAGTATGGATATCATGAGTACCCTCATATGTTCTTACAGATTCTAAATTCGCTGAATGCCTCATAATGGGATATTCTTGTAAAATGCCATTTGCTCCATGAATATCACGAGCTATGCGAGCACATTGAATAGCAATATCAACATTATTACGTTTAGCTAAAGACACTTGATTTGGATTCATCAAACCAGAATCTTTTAATTTACCTAATTGCATACAAATCAATTGTCCTTTTGTAATTTCATTAAGCATCCAAACCAATTTATCTTGAACCAATTGAAAAGAGGCGATAGGCTTATCAAATTGAATTCTAGACTTAGCATAATCCAAAGAGGATTGATAGGTTCCAATAGCAGAACCAATAGCACCCCATGCGATGCCATAGCGAGCTTGAGTTAAACAACTTAAAGGTCCTTTTAAACCCTTTACATCTAATTTATGCGATTCGGGTATCTCTACATCTTGAAAGATTAATTCTGAAGTAACAGAAGCTCTTAATGAGTGTTTTCCTTTCATTTCAGGTGCAGAAAATCCTTTCATCCCTTTCTCGACAATAAACCCACAGATTTCACCTTCATATTTAGCCCAAACAACAGCTACATTTGCTAAAGAGCCATTTGTAATCCACATTTTTGCGCCATTAAGTAGATAGCCACCATCAATTTTCTTTGCATTTGTAATCATTCCACTAGGATTTGAACCGAAATCAGGCTCTGTAAGGCCAAAGCAACCAATTGCAGTACCGGCAGCTAATTTTGGTAACCATTTATTTTTCATGTCTTCATTAGCATAACTATAAATAGGGAACATAACTAATGAACTTTGAACAGAGGCAAATGATCTAATGCCAGAATCACCTCTTTCTAATTCTTGCATAGCTAAACCATAAGAGGTATAATTAGCACCTGCACATCCATATTCTTGAGGCAAGGTAATACCAAAAAGACCTAATTCAGCCATTTTGGGAACTAAATCCATAGGAAATGTCCCATCTTGGTAATGTTTCTCTATAATCGGTATCACTTCACTATCAACAAAATCTGCAACTGATTCCCTAACCATTCTTTCTTCATCAGAAAGCTGATTATATACGCCATAATAATCTACAGGTTGAAAAGACATTATAAAACCTTATTAAATAAAAATGATTTTCTTTTTCTTGAACACAAAATTACTGAAATTCGTTTCTAGGATAAAACCTTTCTTTGAATTTTATGAATCTTTATGCTTACTTCATATTCTAAACGAATACCTTTCTTTTCAATTATCATGTGTACATTTAATAGAAATCACTTGATAAGTAGAGCAATCGACTCTCTTTTAGGTCAAACTGAAAAAGATTGGGAATGTATTATTGTTGATGATGGTTCTATGGATGAAACATTTCATACTGTAAAAAAGTACGCAGATATCTATAATAACATCAAATACGTTTATCACAGCAATAAAGGAACAGGGCTTTCTAAGAATGCTGGTATATTAGCTGCAAGTGGTATGTTTATTACCTTTTTAGATTCAGATGATGAATATCATCCAGCTCATCTGTCAATAAGAAAAACAATTCTTGAAGAATACACCAATCTTGATTTATTACATGGTGGGGTAGACATAATAGGTAATCCTTATGTAACAGACAAAGATAATTATAATAAACAAATCCATCTGTCTGAATGTGTAATAGGAGGTACATTTGTGATGCCTAGATATAAGTTGCATCAAATAGGTGGTTTTAGTAATCTACGATATGCTGATGATGCTGATTTATATCAAAAAGCTGTTGATGCTTCTTGGAACATAGCAAAAATAGACTATCCTACATATATTTATCACAGAGATACTCCTGATTCACTTTGTTCAAATCAACACATATGAAAGAATCAATAAAAAAGAAAACTCTACGATTGCAATCAATCTATCAAAAACTTATAGACAAATATCCTGAAGTAGAATGTGCTTTATTATATACAACGCCTTTTGAATTATTGATTGCTACTATATTATCTGCACAATGTACAGATGCACGAGTAAATATGGTTACCCCTAAACTTTTCAATAGATTTCCTGATGTTTTTGCTTTAGCAGATGCTACCTTAGAAGAATTAGAAAGTATTATTTATTCTACTGGCTTTTATAAAGCAAAAAGTGCAAATATTATTGCTTGTTGCAAAAGCTTAGTTGAAAATTATCAAGGGAATATCCCAAAAAGTATAGAAGAACTCCAAAGTTTAGCAGGTGTTGGTAGAAAAACAGCAAATGTTGTACTAGGTAATGCTTTTGGAATAAATGCAGGTATAACTGTTGATACCCACGTAAAAAGAGTTATGTCATTATTAGGAATAACAACTTCTCAAAATGCAGAGATTGTTGAAAGAGAATTAATGAAGATAATATATCAAGATGAATGGACAAATTTCACACATAGAATCATTGCTCATGGCAGAGAAACTTGTATCGCAAGACGTCCTAAATGTAATGATTGTATTCTAAATACTCAATGTTTTCATGCCACTAATCTGAAAGGGAAGTCCACTCAGTAAGAGCTTTTTCTAAAGATAATTTAATGACATTGTAATTTTGATGAATCGATTTCATTAAATCTGGCATTGAATATAATGTAGGGTCAGACATTTGTTCTTCGAGGCTTTTTTGCTCAACTTCCCAATTATTTATCAAATATTCTAATTCTTGAATCCTTTTTTCTTTTTTTCTTTTCTCCTGATCATTCTTTTTAAGTTCTTCTCTTTCATGTGAAACTGTAGGGGCTTTTGTTACTTTTTTCTGTTGCTTTACTATTTCTAAATCAGCCAATTGCTCAATGTTCCTTTGTCTTAAATATTCATAAATATCACCTTCATAAACCCTAACTTTACCAATTTTAAATTCTGCAACTTGATCTGTTAATCCTTCTAAAAACTCTCTATCATGAGAAACTACTATTAAAGACCCCTCATAATTTTTAATAGCTTTTTTTAATACATCTTTAGAACGCATATCAAGGTGATTTGTAGGTTCATCAAGTATTAAAAGATTAGATGGTTGCAATAATAGAATAGCCATAGCTAATCTTGATTTTTCGCCACCTGATAAAACTTTAACTTTTTTATATACATCGTCACCACTAAACAGAAAAGCACCTAGTAAAGCCCTGATTTTGGTTCTCATTTCTCCTGTAGCAACATCATCAACTGTTTCAAAAACAGTTCTATTACCATCTAATGTTTCGGCTTGTTGTTGTGCAAAGTATCCTATAGAGACATTATGTCCAATAGTGACTATACCTTCAAATGGTTCTACTCCTGCTAGTATTTTTGCACATGTAGTTTTACCTTCCCCATTTTTCCCTACGAATGCCATTTTTCTTCCACGTTCTATTGCAAAATCAATTCCCTTTAAAACATGTTTACTACCATATGATTTTTGTAAATCTGTACTTTCAATTACCATTAAGCCAGATCTAGGGGCTGTAGGGAAACGAAAGTTTATAGCTGAGTTATCTTCTTCTTCTAATTCTATTCTGTCTATTTTATCTAACATTTTAATTCTAGATTGAACTCTAGAAGCAAGATTTGCTTTTGATCTAAATCGTTCGATAAATTCCTCTGTCTTTGCAATTTCCTTTTGCTGATTTGCATAAGCCTGTTTTACTAAATCTCTTCTCTGTATACGTTCTACCAGATATTTACTGTAAGAACAATTATAATCTTCTATTCCACCATTTGTTATTTCAATTGTTCTATTAGTTGCAATATCTAAAAAAGCTTTGTCATGGCTTATAAGAACCAAAGCGCCTTCATAATTTTTTAGAAATAATTCCAACCATTGAACCGATTCAATATCTAAGTGATTTGTAGGCTCATCTAACAATAAACAATCTGGATTTTTCAATAATATTTTAGCTAATTCTACCCTCATTTGCCATCCACCTGAGAATTCATCAACTAGACGGTATAAATCCTTTTCTTCAAATCCTAAACCTATTAATATCCTTTGAACTGTTCCCTCGACAGATGCTCCACCTAAAAAATTAAACCGTTCATGTAAATGGGCATGTCTATCTAAAATATTTGCATATTCATCTGATTCATAATCTGTCCTTATCATCAATTCATTGTTTAGATGATCAATTTCTTTTTCTATTTCTAATAAAACATCAAATGAAGTCATGGCTTCTTCTAAGACAGTCTTACCTAAAGTAGCTTGTAAATCTTGAGTTAGAAAGCCAATCGTATAATCGTTGCTTTTTATTACATTCCCTTCATCAGAAGCAACATTTCCTGATAAAATTTTAAGCATAGTGGATTTACCTGCGCCATTTTTACCAACCAATCCAATTCTATCTCTTGTTCCGATAGTAAAAGTGATATCATCAAATAAATAATTGCCGCCGAATTGTACTGAACAATGAGATAATGTCAACATTATAAAATTACCTGCCGTGAATCTATTATTTTAGAAAAAAAAGAGTAAACAATCATGCAAATCAGAGAATATTTCTATCATATTAATTGTCGTGGTGACGTTTTACATGATTCTTGTATCATCGATGATCCAATATTTCTGAATCATTTCTACAAAAATATGCAGTTAAATTCTACTAATCGTTATATGGACTATAGATATCTTTCGATTTATGGGAATGAATATCTGTTTATTAAGCCGGAAGACACCCCAATTGTCTTTAAATATCTGGCTCATCATCAACTATTTTATACTCAAGATCTATCTATAGAGTTTTACCCCAAAGACTTACGTTTTAATGATGATGGAATACTGTATCATAAAGCACATATAGGCTTATATGGTAGAATACATCCTCAACTGATTATGCAGTTTTCTGATAATATTATTCCTTGGGGACCATATTATCAATATTATTCTGATAAAACACATGCTTATAATGTGATACTTCCTTTACATCTGCCCGATCATAATGTCATTATGCATCCAAAGTTGGACAATAACTGTTTTGGCTGCGGTATTGGAAATTCTCAGGGATTACGATTGACATTTATCTTCCATTCTCTTCTCAATTCTGCTGAATCTTGGTATATACCTACTGAAAGAGAAATGGGTGCCTTAGGCATAATGCATGGAGGTTTTGTTAGCTTATTATTAGATGAAGTAATGGGAAAGGTTTTATCTGGATTAGGTATTAAAGCACCAACAGCTCAATTACAGGTTAGATTTAAGAAGCCTACATTTCTTCATAAACCAATCCATATCGTTGGAGAGCTCTTAGACATTTCAGGTAGAAAATATACATTAAAATCTAAGATAGTGGATCAAGATGGTGATATCACAGCAGAGGCAGAAGCACTATTTATTAAAATTAGAGATAAGATTTAATTATATAATTGAATGATAAAGTACTCCATATCGTAATCCTTTTGTACTTACAATACAATGTTCAATTGCGAAGTATGACAATAGACTCTTGAGTAATAAACTTCCAGCAGGTAGAATATCGGCTCTTTTGGGATTGATTCCTTTTATTGAAAAGAGAGAATCATATGATGATGTGCATAGCATATCTGTAATTGAGCTGATCGCATCATACGTAAGTATATATCCGTGTACTTTATCTCTATGATATTCGTCTAATCCTTGATCTATACAAGCTAATGTGGTGGGAGTGCCTGCAACTACTATAACAGGAGAATGTACCGATATTGTGAATTGTGATAATGATGTTTTTATTTCTGCAATTGCTTCTTGTAATATTTCAGAGGTAGGTGGATAAACTGAAAAGTATTTTTCTGTAAAACGAACTGCCCCAATATTTAAACTAATAGATTGAATCGTATGATCATTATCCATGCAAATGATTTCTGTACTGCCGCCTCCAATATCAATAATAGTTGGATTATCATATGTTTCTTTGCTACCTACATATGAAAAGTAGGCTTCTTCTTTTCCAGAAATGATTGAAATAGGCGTCTGAATAATCGAGGATAATATTGAACACACATATTCTGCATTATCAGCATCTCTCATAGCACTTGTAGCTACAATTGTAATTTTTTCAACTTTATAGGAGTCACATATCAACTTATATCTGTGTAAAATATGTGAAGCCCTTTCTATTGCTTTCTCATTAATACATTTAGAAGCATGGACGCCTTCACCTAATCGAGCGATAGAATGTTCATCATGCACAATAGAAAGGGAACCATCTGCCTGAACTTCACCAATAAGTAATAATAAAGTATTAGTTCCTATATCAATAGATGCAATACGCATTAAGGATTATACCTCATTGTAATTGCAGTCCAATCACCCTCGTATTCTGTAGAAATATGAATGAAATTGTGTTGAACAGCACAATCAATAATTTCTTGTTCATCGAATCGAAGAATTCCTGACATGATAAGAACTCCTTTAGAATCCTCTAAAGCCTTAGCAAATTTATGTATATTAGGAATCAAAAGATTCCTATATAAATTAGCAGCTATTCCATGTACTTGAGGTAGATTAATACTAAAAATACTTTCTTGTTCTACAGTTATAGATGTACAATTATTCAAATGAATATTTTCTTTGGTATTTGCAATACTCCATTCATCATTATCAAAAGCATAAATATAGGAAGCTCCTAACTTTTCAGCTAAAATTGCTAGCACACCAGATCCACAACCAGCATCAATCCAGTGAGAATTAGCACCTACATATTCTTGTAATTTCCTACATACCATTCTTGTTGTGGAATGATATCCAGTTCCAAAAGACATTTGAGGATTTATAATGATTTTAATTGGGCTTTCAATTTGATGAGCTTTCCAAATTGGAGTAATAACAATAGATTCATTGACTTGGACAGGCTCTAATGATTCTTCCCATATAGCATTCCAATTCTGGTCTTCAATAATCATTATATCCTTTATCTCAGCAGGAATAGAAGTAGATTCAAGTATAGATAATAATTGATTTGCAATATTTCCATTATCCCAATACACATCTTCTATCGTAAATGATTGTTCATCAAATTCATCTTCAATTCCTGTGAAAGGAAAATCAGATAACAAAGCAGAAGACATCTCTTGAAATTCTTCCGGAATGGTTAATGTTATTTTATAAAAATGTTTTTTAACTAAATCAGCCATATTAATAGATGTACATTGATTTTGTATAGATAAATGTTAATAATGTTTGGCCAACAGCATACAGTGTTTCTTTACCAATATTGTCCATATTATCTTTTGATGTGTGCCAATATTTTCTTCTAGGATTTTCATCAATATTACCAACTAATTGTACATCAATAATATTTATTGATTTTATTCCTGCATTGATGAGCATTTCATGATCATCAGCAACACCATTTCCAGTTTCTGATTTAAATTGAGAAAACCCAAGTTCTTTTGCTATATCCCATATTGATCGTAAAAGAGGCTCATGTGAACTTAATGACAATGGATCAAATCTAAATTGTGCATCTTTGTCTCCAACTAAATCTAATAATATTGCATATTTAGGTTTTTGTAAGGGATAATGTTCTGCAATAAATCTTGAACCTATAAAGTAATTATATCTATCATGAGATTTACCATAATCTTCTCCATCAAATAGAATAAAATCAATTCCCACATCAGGATTATTTAGAGATATTTGGCGCGCTAATTCAATGAGTATACTAACTCCACTTGCACCATCGTTAGCACCTAAAATTGGAAGAACCGCAAGTGATATATCTTTGTCTTCATCTGCATAAGGCCTTGAATCCCAATGAGCACATAATACTATCCTTTCTTTTTTAGTTGAATTAAAAGAAGCTATAATATTTGTAAAAAGAAGATCTTTTCCATAAACATTTTGATTGAACTGTTGATCATATACAGTGTCTGCAAATTGTTTTAATGTTTTGCTTAAATATGCTTTGCAATTTTTATGGCTTTGAGAATTTGGAATTCTTGGACCAAACTGCACTTGATTAGCAATATAAGAATAAGCAGTATCTGCGTTAAATTCAGGCACGAGAATTGATTCTTTATCATTATTAACTTCTGTCTTTTTTTCACTATAATTAGTACATGAAAAAATCATTGAAGATAGAATCGGTAGAACAATACAAGTGATATTAATTCTTATCATACATCTTTACTTACATTGAATTATTAAATATTATATTACAAAAGTAGGAATTAGAATGCTCTCTGAAGAATACAATGAAAAACTATCAAAAATATCCTTATTAGTAATGGATGTAGATGGAACATTAACTGACGGTAGTATGTATTACACAGAAAACGGCGATACTATGAAAAAGTTTAATGTTAGAGATGGTATGGGAATAATTTTACTTCAAAAAGCTGGAATTAAAACTGCATTTTTAACATCAGAACAATCGATAATTACAAAAAAAAGAGCCGAAAAACTTGAAATAGATTTTATTTTTCTTGGGTCTCGCAACAAAACTAAAGACCTTACGTCGCTAGCACAGCTTGCAAATACATCGTTTGAAAACATAGCCTATATTGGTGATGACATTAATGACTTACCTTGTATGAGTATGGTAGGTTTTTCAGCTTGCCCAGGTGATTCGCATGATATAATTAAAAATTCAGCACACTATATTTGCCAACACTTTGGAGGAACTGGAGCAATAAGAGAACTATGTGAATTAATTCTCAATGCCCAAAATGCTCCTATTACTTTAACAGAACAGTGGTAATATTTTATTACATTTCGGAGACTTCACATGAAAGATGATAGTGAAATAGTAAATTCATATGCAAAAGGCTTTTTATTAGGTGCTCTAATAGGTGGTGCAGTTGGTGCAGTTACAGCTTTGCTTTTTGCTCCTAAACCTGGTAAAGAACTAAGAGAAGAACTTTCTTATAGATCTAAAGACCTTATTGAAAAAGGACAAGAATTTTTTTCGGAAAAAGATGAAACATTACATTCTATTCCAAATGAAGGTAAAATTCAATCTGATCTTCTTGTTAAAAGTGCAAGAGAAAAAGCAGATAACTTATTGCAGAATGCAGAACAAATGTTAAAGAATGCGAAGGGTAAATCTGCTCAAACAACTAATCAGGTTTCTGATAGTTTAAATAAAGTTAAAGAAGCAGCAGTAGCTGGTGTTGAAGCATTTAAACAAGAATTACATACTAAATCCTAAGGTATTATAATGGAAATAGCAAAGGATATTATATTGATAATTGCTTTATTGTCACTTATCATTGTTTGTGGATATCTTATTCAATTCTTACAAGAAGCTAAAAGATCACTATCTACTCTTGTACAAATTGCACACAAGGTCGAGAATACCACAAAACCAGCAATTGATCAATTACAAACTACTTTAGTTGATACTTCTCAAACACTTCAATCTGTACAAAAACAATTATCTACAATTGATGATACTCTCAATCAATTTAAAGAAATTGCCCAAAGAGTTAATGAATTAGAAGCTAAGCTTCAACAGAAAATTGAAAAGCCAATTATGCAAGCTGCTGGTATATTTGCTGGTGTTGCAAGTGCAATTGATACTTTCGCATCTGAATTCAAAAAAAAATAATATAATGTGCTTTTACAAATGTCCCCATTTGGTATGTAAAACTGAATGGGGATTGTATTTTCTGCTTTCATATTCATATCCCAACCATGAGCTTCGAGCAATTACAGAATGTTTATAATAAGTCTAATATCTATAAAGAAATAGAGCAAAGAATATTTGATCTATCAATTGGCAATGCAATTTCAATAAAGAATTTAGCTGGTTCATTAAAATCACTAACGCTTTCTTTATTATTAAAGAATGCTAAAGAATCAAGTCGATTTGTTATCGTAACTTCTTCTAATGAAGAAGCCAAAGAATGGTATTATGATTTACTCTCTTTGATAGGCAATGAGCATATTGTTTTATTATCTGAAGCTGAAAAACACATAAGAATTCAAGATGAACAATTAGATGAAAATACGCTGAATAATATTGATGCACTAGCCTCTATTCAACATAAAAAGCAATGTATTATTATAACCACTCCACAAATATATACTCATAAAGTACCCAAGCCTCATCAGTTACAACAATATAGAATAGCAATGAAAAGGGGAAATACATACTCTTTTACAGAATTTACTAATGGCTTGATGTTACAGGGCTTTGAAAGAAAAGAATTAGTTGAAATTCAGGGTGATATTTCTATTAGAGGTGGTATTGTTGATGTATTCCCTCTGGGATATGATTCTCCATTACGTTTTGAGTTTTGGGGCAATGAAATAGAATCAATCAGAGAATTCGATCCATTATCACAAAGAAGTATTAGGGAATTTGAAGAAATAGAATTTATTGGACATTTATATCATCAACAAGACGATGTATTCGTTTCTAGTTTTCTAGATTATATCTCACATGAAACTTCCTATTTTATTGTCGATCAAAAAGAACAAGTATCTATTGTCTTTCATTCACTACAAGCAGATGATGTATTAGAAGAAATACATACCTATAAGGTAGTTGAATTAGATAGTTTGGGTAAGGCAGATATAGAAGTAGATGCTATTCAACAACCAAATTTTAGTTCTTCATTATCTGGATTAGCAGTAAAATTAAGATCATTAGCTGCTATCAAAATGCATTTATTCTTATGCGCAGATGGACATGCTAACAAAAAACGTTTTAATGAATTATTACATACTCATTTTGAATATGATGAAGACAATGATGAATATGAACTAGTTGATCAATTAGCTGATCCTGAATATACTCTTAGAAGAATTAAATGGTCGGATACATCTTTATCAAAAGGTTTTATTCTACGAAAGGATAATATTGGTGTTTTTACAGAACATCAATTATTTGAAAGACAACATTTTCAACCGAATAAAAGAGGTAAACGATTTACTGGTATCACTTTACGTGAACTTGCCCAATTACACAGAGGTGATTTTGTTGTCCATGTAGATAAAGGAATTGGTAAATATGATGGTTTAGTAACCCTTGAAATCAATAATACAAAACAAGAATGTATACGTATTCTCTATTTGGGTGGAGATGTCCTATTTGTTCATATGAATCATATTCATAAGATTCAGAAATATTCAGCAGCAGAAGATGGTGCACCAAGATTAAGCAAACTGGGAAGTGCAGAGTGGGAAAGAAAGAAAGAAAAAACTAAGAAAAAATTAAAAGATATAGCCAGAGAGCTTATCAAACTATATGCAAAAAGAAAGTCTGAACCTGGTTATAAGTTTCCAGAAGACACTCAATGGCAAAAAGAATTTGAAGCATCTTTTATGTATGAAGACACTCCAGATCAATCTAAAGCAACTATTGATGTAAAGCAAGACATGCAATCATCAATTCCCATGGACAGATTAGTATGTGGAGATGTTGGTTTTGGCAAAACTGAAATTGCCATTAGAGCTGCATTCAAAGCAGCGCAATCGGGGAAACAAGTTGCTGTATTAGTTCCTACTACCATTTTGGCACATCAACATTTTAATACATTTTCAGATAGATTAAGAAGATTTCCAATTAATATAGATGTTATTAGCAGATTTAGAAATAGTGCAGACCAAAAGCTCATCATTGAAAAAATAAAATCTGGTGGTATCGATATTTTAATTGGAACTCATAGAATATTAAGTAAGGATATTCAATTTAGAAATTTAGGTTTGCTCATCATCGATGAAGAACAACGTTTTGGAGTAACAGCCAAAGAAAAATTAAGATATATGAGGGTATCTGTTGATACATTAACACTTACTGCTACCCCAATTCCAAGAACTCTAAATTTTTCTCTGATGGGCGCTCGAGATTTAAGCGTTATAGAAACACCACCAAGAAATAGATTGCCAGTATATACAGAGATATCAGAATGGGAAGACGATAAAATCAAAGATGCAATAATGAGAGAATTGTCTAGGGGAGGTCAAATATTCTTTGTTAACGATAAAATTGTAGAATTAGATCGTTTACATCAAAAGTTACTTGCATTAGTTCCATCTTTGCATTGTGCAATTGCCCATGGCCAAATGGAAACGGAATTATTAGAAAATGTAATGGAAAAGTTTCTAGAAAAGAAGATAGATTGTCTATTAAGTACTAAAATTGTTGAATCCGGATTAGATATTCCAAATGCTAATACGATTTTCATTCATAATGCCGACAATTTTGGATTAGCCGAGCTTTATCAATTAAGGGGAAGAGTAGGCAGATCTAATACACAAGCATATTGTAATCTAATTGTTCCTCCTATTAAAAAGTTAACACCTACTGCTGTAAAAAGACTTCAAGCATTAGAAGAACATACTGATTTAGGAAGCGGTTTTCAGCTTGCTATGAGAGATATGGAAATACGCGGAGCAGGCAATTTACTTGGTGCTGAACAAAGCGGATTTATTGCCGATATAGGATTTGAACTTTATCAGCAGATAGTTGAAGAATCTGTACTTGAATTAAAAGAAGAAGAATTTTCAGACTTGTTTAAAGGCATTCTTGACAATAAAAAGAAGAAAGTTAAAGTGAATCAAGAAATATCAATTGATATAGGAAATGATTCTTTATTGCCTTCTAGTTATATTAAAAATGATACAGAACGTTTTGATTATTATAAAAAACTATATAATGTACGTTCTGAAACTGAATTGCATTCTATCCATTCAGAATTAAGAGACAGATTTGGTTCATTACCACCAGAAGCAGAAAACCTTTTATTTGCTGTCAGATTAAGAATATTATCTATGGAATTAGGATTTATTAAGGTAACTCTAGCTAATAATATCTTAGCAATCGAATTGCCACCAGAATCAAATGAACCTTTTTATGAATATATATTTCCAGTTATTGTAAATTCGCTAGATGTATTGCCTATATCTCAATTCATAAATTCTGGTAAAAAAGTATTATTACATATATCATTACAACAAGATAAAGAAGCTATAGATATTCTTCTTCAACTAAAACATCTTATTGAACATTCCGAAGTACATTCTGTATAAATACTTATGAATACAATTGGAATAATACCAGCACGCTTACAATCAGTTCGTTTTCCTAAAAAGATCCTAGCAGATTTACACGGTAAACCTATCATTCAGCATGTATGGGAAAAAGCTATACAAGCGAAATCACTATCAAAAGTTATTATTGCCGTAGATGATGATTCGGTATTTAACATATGTACTGCTTTTGGAGCAGAATGCATTATGACTAATCCAATGCTTGTAAGCGGAACTGATAGAATATATCAAGCGTATACATCTGTAGATTCATCAACTGATTATATCGTAAATATACAAGGAGATGAACCTTTTATAAATCCTTCTATAATTGATGAATTAGTGTATTCGATGCAAATAACACAATGCGATATATGTACTCCAATAGTTCGTATCGTTAACCAAGAAGAATTATATAATTCATCTATTGTAAAAGTTGTTGTTGACGCTGATTATAATGCTTTGTATTTTTCTAGAGCTGCAATTCCTTTTATTCGTGATATTCCAAGCAATGAATGGATATCACATGCACATTATTATAAACATGTAGGTATTTATTGTTATACTCATAAAGCATTAGAACAATTTGTACATTTACCAATTGGTATTTTAGAACAAGTTGAAAAATTAGAACAATTAAGAATGTTAGAAAACCATTATACAATTCATTGTTGTGTAATAGATGAACAAATTGGTTTTGGAATAGATAACCCTTTGGATTTAGAAAAAGCACGATTATTAATACAATAGAATATAGTTTACGTGGAAGCAATTATCATAACAATAGATGGTCCTGCTGGATCTGGTAAATCAACTACAGCAAAAATTGTAGCAGAATTATTAGGGTATATTTATGTTGATTCTGGGGCAATGTATCGGGCGGTTACTTTAGCAACTATTCGTAATAAATGCGAAACAATTCAGCAAATTGTTCATTTATTAAATAGTCTTCACATTGAATTAAAAATGAGTCCTTTTGGACAAAGAACATTTCTTAATGGTGAAGATATCAGCGAAGAAATAAGAGAGCCTATAATTACTGCTAAAGTTAGTTTTATAAGTTCGATTAAAGAAGTAAGAACAGCAATGGTAGATTTGCAAAGAAAAATAGGCGCACAAAGTTCTATTGTAATGGATGGAAGAGATATTGGAACAGTTGTTTTTCCACATGCTCAATTAAAAATATATATGAATGCAAGTATTCAAGAAAGGGCAAAAAGACGTCTTAATCAAATGAAATCTAAATATTCTGAAAGTACATCCGATATATCTGAAATCACTGAACAAATTACACATAGAGATTATGCAGATTCTCATAGAGAAATAGATCCGCTTAAAGCTGCAGAAGATGCAATTATCTTAGATACTACAGTAATGACAATCCAAGAACAATGTGAATTTATCGTAAAAAAAGCTAAACAATTAATATATAATGAATAAACTACTTGTATGATTAGATTTTCAAATCCCTTTAAAAATATAGCATATACGATATATAGATGGTTGATTCCAATCTTAGATCCAATCAAGATAATAAAAAATGTTCCTGCTTATATTAAATATCTATCTCAAATGCTACAGTATGCATCAATGAATGGATCAGAGAAGATATCGCTGATACATACTGCGCCCTATTTAGAAGATTCTATCTCCATAACACCATTTATCAGACATTATTTCTATCAAGATATATGGGCATTTAAGAATATATATCACAGTAAGGTTACCCATCATATTGATATAGCATCTCGTATTGATTTAATAGGGTTTTTAACTGCTATAACACATGTTACATTTATAGATATTAGGCCCTTATTAGCAGATTTAGATAATTATACTTCAATATCAGGAAGTATATTGCAGATTCCACTGGAAACTAATTCGGTACAATCATTGTCCTGCTTACATGTTGCTGAACATATAGGTTTAGGAAGATATGGTGATGAATTAGATCCATATGGTACATTAAAATCGTGCGCAGAATTATCCAGAGTTCTTGCTCCCGGAGGATTTCTTTACTTTTCTTTACCTGTAGGTAAACCTAGAATTTGTTTTAATGCGCATAGAATACATTCGCCAGAACAAATCTTAAATTATTTTAGAAATTTACAATTAGTATCTTTGTCTGGAATAGATGATGATAATACATACCATGAACATATATCAATAGAACAGCTTTCTTCTATGAATTATGGTTGTGGATTATTTGTTTTTACAAAGGTGAAATAATGCAAGTAACAATAGATAAATTTTCTGGTTTTTGTTGGGGTGTAGTTAGAACAGTCCAGATAGCCGAACAAGCACTTCTTACAAAAGAAAAAGTATATGTTTTAGGGAATATCATTCATAATCCAAAAGAAATTGAACGATTAGAAAATCAAGGTTTAACTACCATCACTGTTGATGATTTTGAATCAATCGCTAAAGAATCTAAAGAATTAAATATTGTCCCTAAAATTCTTATTAGAGCACATGGAGAGCCACCTGAAACATATAAAAAAGCGTGGTTATTGGGTCTTGAGATTATAGATGCAACGTGTCCGGTAGTGACAAAACTACAAGAAAGAGTAAGAAAATTTTACGATCAAGGCTATCAAGTTGTCATTTTTGGGAAAAAAGATCATGCAGAAGTTCTTGGGGTTAGAGGCGTATGTAATGATCAATGCAAAGTTGTTATTTCTGTTGAACAAGCTTTGAATGAAGTAGATTTAGATCAAAAGACTGTGTTTTTTTCGCAAACAACTATGGACAGGCCAACATTCCTTCTCATCAAAGATGCTTTGCAAGTTAAGATCAAAGATTTAGTTATCGATACAATGGAAAATATTGCAACTGAATTTCATGCGAAAGATACGATTTGTGGTCAAGTTTCTGGTAGAGAATTTCTTCTCAAACAATTTGCGGAGCAAAATGATTGTATCGTTTTTGTTGCCGGAAAAGCCTCTTCCAATGGGAAAGTTCTCTATGATGTATGCAAAGAAGTAAATATCAATACATTTTTTGTTGAAGATATTTCTGAGATAGATATAAATTGGTTTATTGGTAAAAATTCTGTTGGTATTACTGGTGCAACTTCTACGCCTCAATGGTATATGAATCATGTAAAAGAATTTTTATATTCATTATAATTCAACACTAATACATATTACTCAAAGTAGTAAATTAGTTGTGCACTTTTATGAGAAAAAAACTATATGACATTTTTAATACTTGTATCGGTAGCGGTAATTGTTTTTATATATACAATTACAGCAATTGTTCTTAGCCAAGAAATATCAGCTTTTATCACTGAAATATCTTCAAGTACCTTGTTAGGTTCACTTTCAGCTTTTATTACTGGTGTAATTCTTATAGTAGGTGCAGCATATATATCTGTTATGACATTAAAAAAACGATTTACTAGATTGTAATTGAACATACTATCAATTTCGGATTTTTAGAATGACAGATTATACATCTGATATTTTAGTTATTGCTGCTCATCCTGATGATGCTGAGCTTGGCTGCGGTGGAACTATCATAGATTTTATATCTAAGGGTTATTCTGTCTCTATTGTCGATTGTTCTGAAGGTGAATTAGGAAGTAGAGGTACAATAGAACAAAGATATGCTGAAGCCCAGAATGCAGATATTGTTTTGGGTATTAAACAACGTTTTAATCTTCAGTATCCAGATGGTTCTTTACAATATCATCAACAATTAGGTAAAGACATTGCATCATATATTCGTTTAATAAAGCCTAAGATTCTCTTATTTCCTCCTGCTTTCGAAAGACATCCAGACCATGAAGCCGTCCATAATATGTGTAGAACTGCATATTTTCTTAGTGGTTTAAAACAAGTTGAATTATATCATAATGATAAAGCTCTTGAACCTTATAGACCTTCAAGAATATTTTCTTATATACAAGCATATCATCAAGAACCTGATTTTATTATCGATATAAGTAACTCTTTTCACAAGAAGATGGAAGCTATTCATTGTTATTCATCTCAAGTATATGTAGAGAACAAACATAATACTGATGAACCTGAAACATATATTTCCACTCCTGCATTTATGCAATCTCAAATTGCCCGTGCACAATATTTTGGTTCAATGATAGGTACAGAATATGGGGAAGGATTCTTAACCATTGATGCATTTGGTTTATCCAGCATGAGCATTTTATTGTGATATATTGCAAGAAACATATACTATTCATATGTATCATATCAATGTGTGTAATGCCACAATACTTGATATCCCAAATAGATTCACTGAATATAGATTCAACTCTCATCATACCTATGCAATTGCATGGCGCCCCTTGTATGTCAACTATACCATTAAAAAAAATCACTAAATATGATATTCAACTTATCAATGCATTAAATACTGCAGATATTATCTCTTTATCAAGTCCTTTTATGACTAAACATCTTGGTGATAAGGGATTATTTAGTAGCATATCAATTTTTGGATCGCAAATACATAATGTACAAGCATCAATGAATGGTGTTCCTTTAAATGATTGCTCTTTTGGTACAATTAATCTAGAAAATATTTCTATAGAGTCATTACAGTCATTAACTATCATGTCAGGAACAGATGCAGCAATTTTAGGAGGCTCTTCGGGAGTATTCATGTATGGACAATTAAATCAATATTCTTCAGAGAAACCGTATACAAGAATGCAATATCAACAAGCAGCTTATGATTATATAGCATCTGAGGGTTTATTTTCACAAAACATTTCTCAGAACTCTAATGTGTTTTTTGGATTTAGAAGACAATCCTCTTCTTCCAGGTTTTTGAATGCAGGGTTTGATCAATGGAATCTAAGAGCGGGTTTTAGATATAATCCCACACAATCTACTTCAATATCGCTTACAGAACTTTTTACAAATCATGGGGTACATGATAATGGTGGATTATCTTCTAATTCTTCTTTTAATGATCCATTAACGGGACAAGTGCTTATTGTAGATATGAATAGAAGACAATTTAGACATGATATAATTGGCACGATAACATATCTTCCACAAAAAGATTCCTCATTATTATATACAAGCTCAATCTATGTATCTACTACTAGTTGGGAGATTAATAATGGATCATTACATTCATTGTATAATGATACATCTATCTTTCAACATATAAATAATGTCCATTCTGGTATTGAATCACGGGTAGAATATGTGTTAAATCCTCATATACGATCTACAGTAGGATTAGGACTATCTTATCAACATAGTACCTTTACTTCATCGATATCAGATTATTCTGGCATTAATGCGCATTCATATCTTCACTTTTTGTACACACCAACAGATAAGCTTGCTATTGTATCAGGATGTAGAGTTCAAAAAATGAGAGATTCTTATGTATTCTTTAGTGGTGTAAAAACTTTCTATTCATTTTCACATGTTACCGCAGGTATAGATCTTAGTATATCTTCAAGAATGCCTAGTCTAATAGATAATTATAGTAATAATGCATTAGAAAAGCATACACTTATATATACTCCATTTAGTTATCAAACTAACAATGCAACTATAAAAGTATCACCATTTATGAGAATGATACAGAATCCTTTCATAGCTATGCCTAGGTATGATTCTAATAAAGTATCTTTATTAGGTAATCGCATTAATCAGCAAACTTCATTAATTCATACTGGTTTAATGGCTAATATGTCATTGAATATTGGAAAGAATATTACTGTACAAGCACAATTACACTATCAGAAATCTGCTTTGGATGATTCTACGATCTATGAAAATCCTTCTTTATATATTCTGTGTAATGGAGAATATAAGCAGTCCATAGGTAATAGTGAGATTCTAGGAGGTTTTACTATATCTGGTATGTCTACATCTTCTGGTTCAAGATATATACCACAGACAATGAATATATCGTATGAATCTTCTATGGTTCAACCGATGGGTTGGAATGGAGTAGAAATATATGCATCAGCGAAACTTGGTAATGCTCGAGTAAGAGCATCTGTTCTCAATCTATTTAATGCAACAATGATGGAATATGCTGGCTATCCTATTCAAGATAATACATTCAGATTTTCTGTTGCTTGGTCTTTTAATGATTAATTATATAAAATTACAGTATGAGTAAAGAAGTTAAAGACATGTTTGCTTCCATAGCACCTAAATATGATACAGCTAATTCAATTTTATCATTAGGTATTCATCATGTATGGAGAAATAAAACGGTAGAACTATCTGGAGCAAAAAAAGGATATAGAGTATTAGATTGTGCAACTGGTACTGGCGATTTAGCTTTGGCATTTAAGAATACAGTAGGTGATTCTGGTTATGTATTGGGGACAGATTTTTGTACAGAAATGATGGAAACTGCTCCTGCTAAATCTGCAAAGAAACGACTACATGTTGATTTTGAAGTTGCTGATGCAATGAATCTACAATATGACGATGATTCTTTTGATATAGCAAGTATCTCTTTTGGAATAAGAAATGTAGATAATCCTATTATTGCATTATCTGAAATGGCACGTGTTGTAAAATCTGGTGGTACTATTGTTGTGCTTGAGTTTGGACAGCCCAATGGCTTATTTGGTAGCTTTTATTCTTGGTATAGCACATATATCATACCGTATATAGGAGGTATCTTAACGGGCAATGCAGATGCATATCGTTATTTACCCAAGACTGCTGCTATATTTCCATGTAGAGAAGAATTCACAGATTTAATGCTTAAAACTGGATCTATAGAATCTGCTACATTCTATTCACTTACCTTTGGCATTGCCTTTTTATATATTGGAAAAGTAAAATGATCAATAAATATTTGTTTTTTATACTTGTCTTATCATGTTTTTCTTGTTCTGAAAAAAAGAATTATATCGGAATTGAACCACAACAAAATATAAGAACAATTACAGTAAATGAAGCAGTTAAGCCAGAAAACTATGATAATAAAGTACGTATTTCTGGAAAAGTTTTTAAAGTATGTAAAGAAGAAGGTTGTTGGTTAGTTCTGCAATCTGGCAGTGATAAAATACGTATGATTTTTAAAGATCCTGCTATTGCTGCACCAATGGATTGTGAAGGAAAACAGCTTAAAGCAGAAGGAAAAATTGTTGAGTTATTAGCAGATAGGGAAGAAGCATTAACATATCTAAAGCAATTGGGTGTTGATACAGTTGATATGCCAAGCGGAAAATTAAGATTACCTGTCTTTATAGTAGAAACACTCTATACTGATGGAATAATCAATGAAAAATAAACGACTCAGTTTATTATATATATGTGTCCTAAGCATATATATACTGCAAGGATGTGAACGCTTAAAAGATAAATGGGAAACCAGAGAAAGAAGAGTTCAGTATCTTAGATCTTCGATTGATTCTGCTAGAAAACATAATACTAAAATGTATGATTCTATTGGTAAACAACAAGATACCATAATGAAATAACTATATTTTTTTGAATTGTTTTCCTTGATATTGAGCAAATAAAGGTTTTGCTTTATTTCTTTGATATTTACCAGTGGAAGTTACAGGTAACTTATCTGTAAATACTATACATTTTGGTGCTTTACTAAATGGAAGTTTTTGAAAGCAATATTGAAGGATGTCTTCTTCTTTTACATTTTTATGTGTAGGTATAATGAGCGCACCAACTTCTTCTCCATAAAAGTCATTTACGAATCCCACACAAATACCTGCCTTTACTCCAGGCGCTCCTGCTATAACTTCATCAATTTCTAATGGTGCTAGATTGATACCACCTCTGATAATTAACTCTTTTAATCTTCCGGTAATAAAAAAATAAGGATTATTTTGTGAATCTTTTACCCAAAATCCTTCATCACCACTTCTAAACCAACCATGAGAAAAAGCTTGTTCATTTGCATCAAGCGTATTATAATATTCCTTCATTACATTATATCCACGAATAACAATTTCACCTCTTTGATGTTCAGCTAAAGGATTTCCAAACATATCGTGAATTTCCATTTGATTACACGGTAATGGAATGCCTATACTAGGAAATCCAAAAGATTGCATCCAATGAGTATGTTCATCTTTGCTTAAATCTGAAGGAATAAAGCAAGAATAACATGTCGTTTCACTTAATCCATAACCATGAATAATAGGAATTGAAAACCTTTTTTCAAAAGCATGTGCTAATTCGCATGTTAAAGGGCCAGCACCACATATAATATGAGAAAATCCACTGTTGATGGCTGCATCAGAATGTAGATCAGATTCCAATAAAAAAGCTAATAGTGTAGGTACAACAGAGACAATATGAACTTGCTCTTGAACAATTCTCTCAAAAAAGATATCTGTTTGAAATTTTCTGTTTAAAACAACAGAAGCACCAACATAAAATGGAGTAATATGGGTTACAATACATCCATTCACATGATGAATTGGTAAAACACACATCATCTTTGTCATATTAGTAATATGATGCCAAGAAGAAATGCTATCGGCATCTGCTAGCATTTGTTGTTGGTTTAATACTACACCTTTAGGGTTCCCGGTTGTACCACTTGTATATACTAGTAAGGATTCACAGTCTAACATAGATTCTAAACTTAAATCAGATTCAGGCATAGAGATAATCTTTTCTGCATAAAGACTATCTTTTTTATCAGTATCTACTTCAATACTTATAACAAGTGAATCTTTGATGAATTGGGAAATTCTATCACTATATTCTGATCTACATAAAACAATCTTCGACAAAGAATTATGGATAATATATGATAGTCTAGAATCATCTTCTGTCATATTTAATGGTACAATGCAAGCACCTAAAATCCATGCAGCAAAATATTGAATAATGGTATCCGAATGATTATGAGCAGCAATAGCAATGGTATCTCCCTTTGTAATACCACAATGCATTAAGTAGGAAGCAGTTTTTCTAGCTTCAGATATGAACTCTGCATATGTATAGTGTTTTCTATTATTGAATTCATCATAATAAACTAAAAAAAGAGAAGAAGCCTGCTGAGTATCGTGCAAATAAGCATGCATTAAACATGATAGTGAATCTGCTTTTAACTGTAATGGACTATCATCAAGTTTTCTAGCATGAGCTATTTTTTCTGATAATGAATATTCGATATTATCCATTGTTTTTAACAAGTTTAGATTGGGCATAAGAAAATAATGCAATTACAATAAACAGAACATATGCCAAAGCAGCTCCATAGCCCATTGCATCTGTTTTTTCAAAAGCATTTGTAAAAATAAGATAGACAACTGTTAATGTAGAATTAAGAGGTCCGCCTTTTGTCATAGTATAAACTTCTACGAATATCTGCAACGATTTAATAGTTGCAATTACTAAAACAAAGACTAAAGTTGGTTTTAATAATGGCAAAGTGATCTTTATCAATTTTTGAAATGCATTAGCCCCTTGTAATTCTGCAGATTCATAGATATCAATAGGAATAGACTGTAGTCCAGCTAAAAAAAGCATCATATAATATCCTGTTGATAGCCAGATATCCATAGCCATTACAGACATTAAAGCAGTAGAAGTTTCAAGCAAAAATCCTTTTTCACTATGTGGCAAACCAATCATCTGTAATAGTGAATTAATATATCCATCTTTAGCATAAAGATTTGTAAAAATTAAAGTAATAACAATAATGGATGTTACAGATGGTAAGAACAATCCTGCCCTGTAAAAAGATGGGAATTTCGATAGTTTCGAATTGAGTAAAACGGCTAAGAGAAGTGCAAAAAAAGTAGCAATTGGAACCGAGCCCAAAGTATACAGAATAGTATTATATAGAGCTTTCCAGAATAATGGATCTACCATTATTGATTGATAATTATGTAAACCAATAAATTCAGTTGTATTTCCTAATGATTTATATTTAGTAAAGCTAAGATATAATGCATACAAAAGGGGATACATCCAAAAAATGAGCAGTTTTACTATCCACGGGGATAAAAAGGTAAAAGCATATCGAGTTTGTATCTTTTTTAAATTTCCCATATTACCTTAGTCAGTATAAAAAGAAAGGGTGTTCTCCTAAGAAAACACCCTTAAATATACTCAATTACTTTATTGTGCTATGATAAATGATACTGTCTTAGATATTAATTCAGAATGTAATCGTACTGTATACAATCCACTTGGAAGATTGTGTAATAAGAAATTATGATTACCTTCACTGATGAATCCATTATGTATTGTAGACGCTAGCGTGCCAATTGAGCTAAATACTTGTATTGATGCATTCATAGATTGTGGTACGGTAATACTTAAAGTACCGCTTTGATTGGCTGGATTTGGATACACTGACACATCATATTGTTCATGTGAATCATTAAGAACAGAAGTTGAACCTAACACAATGTCATTATTATCTCTTGGAACTAATTTATAATTACCAAAACTAAAAAACATAATACCTGTTAAAGATTCTAGTGAAGCACCTTTTTGAAGAACTACTTTATTCAACTTAGGAGACACTGCATATGTTGTTGATCCATCATTTGTTTCTACTCTCATTTTTGCCAAAGATTCATTTGGAGTACCAAAAGCAGAAGCATTTACTACATTTAATTCACCAAAATCTGAAGCACCATCAGCATTTGTATCAGCAACTTTTACATTCTTAAATGTAACAAGCATACTTTCCCATTGTTCTGCTGAGGTTTCACCTTGTCTTTTTCTAGCGAACATATCGGTAGATACTACAACAGGACTATAATTTTCACCATTTGTTGATACTAAGCTTGCATCTTGATTTTTAACAGAATCCAAGGAAGTAACACCGAAATTTTCTCTAATAATACCAGTTACTTCTACTTTTGATCCTCTTGGAAATGCTCTTACAACACTTGTTGGAGAAGTTGTTCTGACATAAATTCCTGAATAAGGCTTTATATCATCTTGAATATATACTCTTGGAGCATTGGCTAATTCATTTGGAATATCTGAAGCAGATGCAATAACAGTTCCAGAAATTTTCACAGAATATGATTCATATTGTGATGCGCCATTTGGTATAAACTGCTCTCTAATATCAGATATCTTAGGAGTACGATCTAACACTCTATAATAAATATAGGCAGTATCACCAATTGGTGATTTAACAGTAATATTTGCTGAATCGGTTGCAATTACTTTCCAACGTACTAATGATTCAGATGATGTAGCAGGAATAGTTGCTGTCCATAAAGTATCATTTACTTTTGTTGCCATAGCATTTTGTGCTGTGCCACCATTAAAAGTATATACTATATTTACGGCACTCATAGGTTTTGCTCCTTGACGTAATCCAATAGCAATAGGAACAGTTTCTGAAGAAGCTGGGAATGCTTTTACTCTGGTAGATCTGCAACTAGTTAACACAGGTGGTGCTGCACTCATATCTAATGTTAGATCCTCTGGAATACCAGGAGAAATCATAAATGGTATTGGTTGTCCACCAGCAGAATTTGTAGAGATATATCCTTTTAATGATAATATCTTAGCACCATCTGTAGGTGCTACAAATGAAGCTAATTGAACAGCATCTGTTCTAAAATAATTAGACTGATCTCTGAGATACATTTCATTGCCTTGATCATCTGAAACAATGATAGTAGTTCTTTGACTGGTACTTTTTACTGCACTTACAACAGTAAGATTAGTAAACTCTACTTTCATTCCTATATATTTTGAACCAGTTGCTAGATTATAACTAGGGCCGGTTATTTTACCGGTTTGAAAATCTGCAATATTAACTTTTGATATAGTTGGAAGAGTAATACCATCATCAATAAAATCTACAATGCCCTTAGAAATAACTTCACCTTGTGAAGTACCTAATTTATTATTAGAAGGGAAAGCAGTAATGCGAATAGGAACTTCAATGAGTTGTCCAACTTTTAAACGAATAAAATTTGATGCTGCATTACTGGTATCACATATTACAGGCATTCCTGCATATTCAGTAGCTTTTTCATCGGCTAAATAGATGGCATAATTTCGATTTCCAGCTATCATTATTTTGCGATTATCATCTGGAAATTTAACTACAGGGGGAATCGTCACTATACCTCTTACTATCACTGTATCGCCAAGTAATGGAGAATTTATAGAACCTGCCGCTAAAGAATCTGATGTGATTTTCATGATGTTACTAACAGACTTTTTTGCATACGATTGAGCATTAACTGTAGCAGTTAATGTACATATGCTAATAATAATTGTAAAAATAAGTTTCATCAATACTCCAAAAAAAAAGAATAATATAATTATTTGATTATCATGAATTTACCAGTTTTAACTCTTCCCGATTCTTTGTTTTCAACTTTAACAATATACATTCCCGAGGCTAAAGCCTGATCACTATCTGTGATAATATCCCAAGCATGAATACCACCACTAAAAATAGGGGCAGTAGTTTGTGTTGTTCCCGTTTGCGAAAACCATTGGATATCTTGTCCTTCATTATTTCCAGCATCATGTGGCATCCAGGCAATCTTATCGCCATTTACTGTATATATAGATATTTCTGCATGTTCAGGTAAATTATAGAAATAGATTTTTCTACCTCTTTCAGTATTAGATTTTGCATCCCAAGCAGCAGAAGTATAATATGGATTGGGAAATATTCCTATCTGCTGTGCTGTGTCAAATGCACCTATTTGAGTACCAGGAATAATTCTAAGTTCATTTTGTAATAAGCTGGATTCTAAAGAAGGCAATCCTGATTGAATATCTCCATCGCTAAAAGCTGTAAGTGCAATTGAATATTGCCAACCATTTAATAAAGAAGTAAAATCATATCTATAGTTATATGCTGTTGTATCACCAAGAAACAGGGTATCCGAAGGATTACCTGAAGCGTCTTTTATTCTAATATCATCAAATCCATTGTCAAAAAAGATTGCATTACTTGGTTTATCATAACTATTTCTTAACGTTAAATCAGTTGAATTAGACTTTATCTCAGATGGATTTGAACAGTATATTCTATAACCTTCGAAATTCTTTCTATTAGTTAAAATATCCTTTGCATTCTCGGCATTATTAGCCCAATACAATGATGCTTTTTTATCTTTAACAATAATTTTTTGTTTGGGAGCAGGTGGGGGAGAAGGTAAAATATATCGGACAATTTTTCCATTTCCAATTAAATCAATCTCATTTGTATCAAGTGCATTATTGCCATTAATATCAGTCCCATTATAAGCTCTTTGAGCCCAATCAGCATTATTTACCAATATTTTCCTGGTTTCTTCATCGTCCCTTTCTGGTGCACCTTTTTTCTTTGCACAAATAATAGCAAAAGCAATATTAATGGAATCTCCAGGCATAATTTTAGAAAAAGGCCCTGTTGAGATTAATTGTGATCTATTTCCAGCTTTATTGATAACTTTTAAGGCTTCTGCAAAACTTACCTGATTCAAAAATATAGAAGAGAGCCTACGATATTTTTCTTCATCATTTTGTGGAGATTGTAACCATTCATCTCCTTTTGAATCTTGAAATGCCCATGTATTGTAAAATGTATTGGTTTGAACTGGATCTGTACCAAGAACTTTCACAGCAGCATAATTATCAGCAAATCCATTATCACCTGCAATATCCCACTCATACATTAAACGTAAAGAATCAATTAATGAATTACCACCAGCCTTATAAAAGTCAGAACCTCGTGGCGCTCTTAAATTTGTATTTCTTACAACAAGATCTGTCCAAAAACCTATGTATACACTATCTATCGGGGTATTGGTAATATTCTTTATCGAGTATGTGAGTAAAACAAAATAGTCTGCAAATGGATAATTCCATGTATACGAAGAAAATTTTACTTGAACTCCTAGAGGATAGATATGATCGGGTATTTTCTGATTTAACTCAGGAACTATAAGATTTGTATCTGTAAATGTGCATGTATAATCTCTGTGGCTTATTGCTGATGGAGTATAATATAAATCATTTGGTAGGGAAGACATCTGCAATAAATATGAACTATCAGTATTAGTAAATTCAAAACCTTGTGATAAGTTAATAACAGAATTTACATCCACTGCAGCTGTAGTTACAGCCTTTACTTTATTGCCTGAAAAATCTTTAATACCACCAATCCATAATCCACCAATAAATAAGTTTTCTATACCACTACCTCTGGGATATTCACATGAGTTTATCTTAGGCCATCCAGCAAATCCGCTACCTATAGTACCAAAACTACTAACTGATAATCGTATATTTCCAATATCTGTAGTTCTTCTTTGTTCACCTTTATTTTGTGAAAAAAGAACAGAGGACATACATATAAAAGTAAGTATTGAAATAACAATCTGGGACATCATAAAAGGATGTTTATTATACAATGAAGATTATGCAAAAGTAAGGAATACAATTGTTGTAATTCGTATTAATATTAATTGCTAATAATAATCATATATAATTAAGATATCTAATAAACTTGTTTTTGGTGAAACAGCCGAAGTTCCTTAATTTTACCTACATTATTTAGAACATCTCCTTATATATTATACATATGATACCAATAACTCCTACAGCAGCCTTAGAACGTGTTCATACGGTTCGCCAGAATAAAATAACAAAACAATTACTGGATAAAGATACTACCGTAATATTTGAGGATCCCTTAGATAATGAAATGATACTTAATATGGGTCCACAACATCCGGCTACCCATGGTGTATTAAGAGTTTTATTACGATTGGATGGTGAAACAATAGTCAAGTGTGTTCCAGAGCTAGGTTATTTACATAGAGGTTATGAAAAACTAGCAGAAGCAATGACATATCATGAATTTATCCCTCATACAGATAGATTAGATTATATGTCGCCGATGTCCAATAATATGGCCATAGCACATGCTATAGAAACAGCAATTGGCTTAGAGATTCCTGATAGAGCAAAATGGATTAGGGTTTTGATGTGTGAATTAGCAAGAATAAGTTCACATCTTATGGCAATGGGCGCTACATGTATGGATGTGGGTGCATTAACATTGTTTTTGTGGACATTTACCGAAAGAGAAAAACTATATGATATCTTTGAACTTATAAGTGGAGCTCGTTTCACAACAAGTTTTTCTAGAATTGGTGGCATTGCTAATGATATCAGTCCAGATACATTAAAAATGATTCGTGAATGGACAAATGCCTTTCCTGCTGTATTAAAGAAATTTGAATCATTAGTAAATAGAAATAGAATTTTTATCGAGCGTTTGGCTGGTGTTGGATTTATGCCAGCTGATAAAGCTATACAATTGGGTTTAACTGGCCCTTGTTTGCGGGGTTCTGGTGTTAATAGCGATTTAAGAAGAGATGAACCTTATTTTGTATATGATCAATTAGATTTTGATGTAATTACTCATGCAGATTGTGATACCTGGGCACGATATATAGTTCGTGTAAATGAGATGAAAGAATCAATTAAGATTATACATCAAGTTTTGGATAATATGCCGAAAGGTCCTATTCAGGCGGATGATCCTAAACATGTATTGCCAAATAAAGCAAGAATTTACACTAAAATGGAAGAGTTAATCAATGATTTTATGTTGATTAATTTTGGTGCTATGCCACCTAAGGGTGAAACATATACTGCCATAGAAAGTCCAAAAGGTGAACTAGGATTCTTTATCGTTTCTGATGGAACAGGTCATCCATGGAAATTAAAAATACGCTCACCGTCATCATCTAATCTTCAAGGACTCAAATTTATGTCTGAAGGTTCTATGGTATCAGATATCGTGGCAATTATTGGTTCTGTAGATCCAGTTATGGGTGAAGCAGATAAATAATCTTTAATGCTTTTTTACAAGGGCAGACAGTGATGTCTGCCTTTTTTGTATACATATATTACTATGAAAATTACGTGCATTATACCTGCTGCTGGTAAAGGACTTCGTTTTGGCGAAACTATTCCTAAACAATATCTACGAATAGATAAAGTTATGATCCTTGAACATGCAGTTCATTCTCTTTTCAAGGGGATTTCTGCATATCCTACTGATGAATATGCATGTATTATTGCTTGTGATACAGATTGGTTTGAAACTGTTCAAGATATTCTGGATAGATCTGGATTTGAAGATACACATGCTATAGTTAAAGGTGGCGACGAAAGAAAAGATTCCATTAATGCTGCTTTTCATCATCCTTTGGTGCAAGATTCAGATCTAATTTTGATTCATGATGCAGCCAGACCATTTGTGCCTATAGATATTATTAAAAATCTCATTGATAAAACACGAATCCATGGCGCTTGTATTCCAGTATTAGCATGTAAAGACACAATGAAAATTGTTCAAGATAATTTAGTAAGTGAAACGATACCAAGACATATACTTTTTTCTGCACAAACTCCGCAAGTCTTTTCATATCGTCTCTATAAGAATGCTTTAGATTTACATCATAAAACATCTGTATATACAGATGATGCAAGCCTATTCGAACTCTGTAATTTTCCTATTTCTACTGTAGATGGCAATGAGATAATGATGAAGATTACTACTAAACAAGATCTTAAGATAGCAGAATATCTCTATAGTTCTATGGATACACATAATGGAGATTAAGCATAAAATTGCAATCATAGGTGCTACCAGTAAAACAGCAGAAGCAATGATCAGACTATTCATTGCTGAAACAGATTGGGATATACTATTATGTACAGCTTCAACTGAATATAATTTCCCAAAAGAAGTTACTGTACTTACTATTGATTATGAATATCCAAAGCAAATAAGAGAATTATTCTTAGAGCATATGCCCACTGTTATTATTAATACAGCTGCAATAACAAATGTAGATGCTTGTGAAGTTGACAAAAAGAAATCATGGAATGTAAATGTTACTTGGGCAGAGCAATTATGCAGAACTGCTGCGATTTTAGATGCTCATTTTATCCATTTTTCTTCAGACTATGTGTTTGATGGTAAATCCGGTCCTTATACTGAATCAGATGTGCCAAATCCAATATCTTATTATGGAAAGTCCAAATTAGCAAGTGAAAATGCTTGCAAAATATCCTATGCTAAAACAACTATCATTAGAACAAATGTAGTGTATGGATATTCATCACATAATAAGATAGATTTTGTTCAATGGATTATTAATATGTGTGAATTAAATAATTCATTTGGTGTTGTTAATGATCAACTGTCAAATCCTACATTAACAGATGATATAGCTTTAGGAATTAAAAAAATAATCGAAAAGAAAAGAACTGGCTTATATCATTTTGGAGGACTAGACTTTATAAATCGAATAGATTTTGCCAAAAAGATTGCTGAAATCTATCATTTAGATGATAGTTTGATTCAGCCAATAACAACGGAATCTCTCAATCAAAAGGCTAAAAGACCATTACAAAGTGGATTAATATCCTTGAAAGCAAGCACGGATCTTGGAGTAAAGTTTTGCGGTATAGAAAGTGGTCTTATCACGCTTAGACATCAAATGCATGTTTTTTCTCAATATTCAAAATAAAGATATGATTATTGCAGTGTGTGGCGCCGGGACAATGGGCAGAGGAATAGCATTATTAAGTTTACTTTCTGGACATAATGCTAGGATTTATGATGTTTCTGAAATAGCATTACAGAATGCTGAAACATATATTATACATCAATTAGCAAAGTTAACTGAAAAAGGAAAGATAGATCAACAAACAGCTGATAGATGTGCAAAGAACTTATTATGCACTAATGATATAACTATCTTAGTACAAGATGCTCATTTCATTATAGAAGCTATCATTGAATATCTAGAGCCAAAAATCGATTTATTTGTTTCTATAGAAAATGCTGGATTATCAGAAACAACAATATTAGCTACAAATACTAGTTCGCTATCTGTTAATGTATTAAGTAAGAATAGAAAATTTCCACATAGATTTGTTGGGCTTCATTTCTTTAATCCAGCTCAAATAATGAAACTTGTAGAAATAGTTCAAGCTAATTCAACATCTGAAAAAACAGTAGAAGGATGTGTTGAGCTTTGTACACTTTTAGGAAAATCTCCAGTTATTGCAAAAGATGTTCCAGGATTTATTGTCAATAGAGTTGCTAGAAACTATTATAATGAATCAATGCGCATTGCTACCGAACAGATGGCAACACCTAAACAAATTGATTCTATCATGAAATCTGCAGGATTCAGAATGGGGCCATTCGAATTAATGGACTTAATTGGTAATGATATCAATTTGGATGTTACAAAATCAGTTGCTTCACAGTATTTTAATGAACCTCGTTTTACTCCTTCTTTAATGCAGCAAACTGTTGTAAATGCAGGTAGATACGGTAGAAAAACTGGTAGCGGATTTTATGATTATAATGATACTTTGTAAAATTTATACATATAAAGGAAAAATAAATGAATGTAATAGTTATTGGTGCGGGAACCATGGGAAATGGTATCGTACATATTTTTGCTCAAGCAGGACATTCTGTGACAATGGTTGATATAAGCGAAAATGCTTTGCAAAAAGGTGTTTCAACTATAGATGGTAATTTATCAAGACAAGTCAAAAAAGAGCTTATTTCAGAAGATTCAAAAAATCAGACATTATCTCACATCAAAGTAAGTACCGATTTATTAACATCAGTTAAGAATGCAGATTTACTTGTTGAAGCTGCTTCTGAAAATAAATCTATAAAAATTCAATTATTCCAAGAAGCACAAAAATCAGCACCAGATTCTTGCATTTTTGCTAGTAATACTTCTTCTATTTCGATAACTGAATTAGCAGCTGCCACAAATAGACCAGATAAATTCATTGGAATGCACTTCTTTAATCCAGTGCCAATCATGAAATTATGTGAAATTGTTAGAGGCTTTGCAACTTCTGATGATACATACTCTACAATATATACGCTTTCTAAAGAATTAGGGAAAGTACCAGTAACTGTTCAAGATTATCCTGGATTTATCTCTAATCGTATCCTAATGCCTATGATAAATGAAGCAATTTATTGTTTAATGGAAGGTGTAGCTTCTGCTGAAGATATTGATACTGTTATGAAATTGGGTATGGCTCATCCAATGGGGCCTTTAACTTTAGCTGATTTTATCGGTTTAGATATTTGCTTGTCAATTATGGAAGTATTATTTAGTGGATATGCCGATAGTAAATATAGGCCATGTCCATTATTGAAAAAAATGGTAGCTGCAGGACATTTAGGACGTAAATCAGGCAAAGGATTTTTCACGTATTCTGTATAAAAATAGATTTATATGAAGTGTATTATACAAAGAGTACAATATGCCTCTATCGTTGTAGATGAAGTAGAAATAGCTTCAATTAAACATGGTATTCTAGCTTTTGTAGGTTATTCTGTCCAAGATACTCCTAAAGTTAATTCATGGTTAGCTGAAAAATTAATTGGATACAGAATATTTTCTGATTCTTCAGGAAAGATGAATCTATCTGTTAAAGATATCAATGGTGAGATTCTTATTGTATCTAATTTTACTCTCTGTGCACAAACATCTAAAGGTCTAAGGCCTGGATTTACTGATGCTAAATTACCTGAGGAAGCATCAGAATTATTTACGGGATTATATCACCTATTAACACAATATGATATTCCTGTAAGTACTGGACAATTTGGAGCAGATATGAAAATCTCATTATTGAATGATGGCCCTGTCACTTTTATTTTAGAACAATAATCCTATTGTATTATGTATTCACATTTTCATCATGATATTACATTAAGCACTACTTTTAGAACAAAAGTAATTGCTAAAGAACATATCTATATTGAAGATGTACAAGATTCAGCTTTACTGATTGATGAATTAAAAGGAAGAATACCCTTAATTCTTGGTGGCGGAAGTAATTATCTATTTGTAAATGAAAATCCAGATTTACTTGTATCAATTACTAATTCTTCATTATCAATAGTAGATGAGAATAAAGATTGTATTACAATTGATATTGGAGCTTCTTATAATTGGCATGAATTAGTATTGTTTTGTCTTGCACATGGCTGGTATGGTTTAGAGAATTTATCATTGATTCCGGGCACAATAGGTGCTGCACCAATTCAAAATATAGGAGCATATGGAAGAGATATCTCTGAATTTGTTATATCAGTTTCTGGATTTGATATGAATACCGGAAAACATCAAATCTATACTCATTCAGAATGTCAATTTTCATATAGATCAAGCTATTTTAAGACATATCTAAAATCATCTTTTTTAATTACATCTGTACGATTACAATTATATAAGAATCCTTTGATAAAAGCAGATTATCCTGATGTTCAAAAAGCTTTAGATGATTCTCATATAAAGAATCCAACACCTAAAGAAATATCAGATATTATCATACACATAAGACATACCAAATTACCCGATCCCAATCAGATTGGGAATGCAGGATCATTTTTTAAGAACCCTTCTATAGCCGAAGAAGTATATCATTCTTTAGTAAAGCAATACCCAGAATTACCTTCTTATCCTCAAGGTGATGGCACTGTGAAAATTTCTGCAGCTTGGCTAATTGATAGTTGTGGATGGAAAGGATTTAGAGAACATGATATAGGCGTTCATAATAAACAAGCTTTGGTTTTAGTAAATTATGGTAATGGAAAGGCAATAGATATTTATCATCTTTCTATGAAGATTCAAGAATCTATCAACAATACATATGGCATTTTTCTTGAGCCTGAAGTTAATATCATTTTATGAGATAGAACAATGTTAATCATGAAATTTGGTGGTTCAGTATTAAAAGATATTTCTGGCTTTCAGTCTATGCTTTCAATTGTACAAGCATATAAGAAAGAAAAAATATTGATAGTTATTTCTGCTTTAGATATCTCTACTCGAATATTATCCAAAGCTTTAATAATGGCTTCACAAGGTTTATTAGAGCAAGCCCAAGAGCTTATTCTTCAGCTTATTGAAAAACATAGAATATTAGCAGGAACTCTTTTCAGTGATTCTCAAGGGTATGATTCATATATAGAATTGTTAGATATCCATAAGAAAAGATTATATAAGATTCTTCTTGGGGTTTCCATTACAAAAGAAATATCTGGCAGAGTACAAGACTTTTTTATAAGCCATGGAGAACTCTTGGCATTAGAGTGTGTTCATCATTTTATAGAATCACATAGTATTCAACATTCTCTTATAGATGCACGGGAAATAATCATTACAGATAATACATTCGGATCTGCAAGGCCATATCGTGAATTTACTAAAAAACATGTTCAGGATAAGTTGCTACCATTATTTAACGATTACAATATCTTGATGACTCATGGATTTATTGCATCTGATGAACAGGGAAATACAACAACCATGGGCACAGAAAGCTCTAACTTAACTGCTTCTTTATTAGGATCTTTATTACCAGCATCAGAAATTATCATTTGGACAGATATAGAGGGAATACGTAATTCAGACCCAAAACATATCGCAGATACAACATCTATACGATATTTGTCGTATGAACAAGCAGAGAAATTAGCTAATCAAGGTTTAAAAGTAATTCACGTTTCAATGCTTGAAGATCCATCTAAATCTGGAATTCCAGTGACGATCAGGTCTGCATTTAATCCTAATGGAGAATTTACTACAATCACTCATCAAGAAAACACTAGCTTACAGATTATGATAAATATATCTCATAATGAGCAGAAATATTTTGTTCTACCAGATCATTTGCATAACAAAAACAACACTCAATTATTAATCATACAATCATCAAATCCATTTATTAAAAAGGCATTAATTCATAGAATATCTAATGATTATTCACCAGATATATCATGTGCAATTTCATATTATGCAGATGTACATCTTGTATGGGGTAATAAGGACAATATTGATACATTGCAAATGAATCTATTTAATGAGTTTTTACAAGAGGAATCTATACAATGAAAACATTTCATGAATTTGTAGACAAATCAACCGCCCCGATTCAAGGGAATATGTATCATGTACATTTACATGGACAAGAAGTGTATAGTGCAGAGATAACACAATATAAAAAAGGAGCTTGTTGGGCAACACTTACTGTCCTACAACCAGCTAATCAAGAGATGTCTGCCATTTATAAAAAAGGGGATAGTTTTGAAGTAAAAGTAGCGCAATATATATTCACATTAATAGAAAGCTAATGTGGGATCATTTGCACAACATGCCTCTATTGGAATAATGAGTGGCCTTACTATTTCTGCTATTTCATTCCAATTTTCACAGTTACATATCATTGATTCAATTGCTTGTGGGGCCATATGCACACTTAGTAATTTTGTTCCAGATATAGATAGTCAACAGTCAAAACCTGCAAGAACAATTAAAAATATTATTAGTACTTGCATCACTTCTTATATTATCTATACACTACCACGCATAGATTTTTCTGTCTTTATCGTAATAGCTTTAAGTACATTCTTCTTACTTCAATATATATTTTCATTTATACTTTCAAGAATTACGGTTCATAGAGGAATGTTTCATAGCATACCTGCTATCATGATATGGAGTTGTATTGTATATAATGCTTGTTATTCATCTACTGAATTAAACAGAATATATCTTACTTGTAGCGCAGCGATTGGATATCTATTACATTTAATTATAGATGAATTATATGGATTGATTGATATCAGTGGAGGTGTATTTTATCCGAAAAAGTCTTCAGGGACAGCATTAAAATTTATAAGCACATCATTTTGGGGAACAATATTATGCTATACCATATTACTATGTTTATTGTTTTTTTCTTTGCAACAAACCAGAAATTACCTTCCAAATTGATTCTTGTAAATCTTGAATTGAAGATCGAGCATTTAATACATGTACTCTTTCGGGATTCATGTGTGCAATGTGTAAATATCCATTTCTAGCCCTTGTAAAAAACTCATTACCAGACTTCTCCATTCTATCAGGGGATGTACTAGTTAAATCAAAACGTGAATCAGCTCGATTAGATGCCTCTAATGGTGCTAAATCTAGAATAAAAGTAGCATCTGGTACTAGGCCTGCAGTTGCAAATGCATTAATATTATTAATGTCATCTATTGGTAATTGGCGTCCATAACCTTGATAAGCAACTGATGAATCTATATATCTATCACATAACACTATATCACCATTATCAAGCGCAGGTTTAATTACTTGGCTTACTAATTGTGCTCTAGCGGCAGTAAAAAGTAATAATTCACAACGAGGCTCTACAATATCATCAGTATGAAGCAATAAGTTTCGAATATTTTCACTTACTATATTTCCTCCTGGCTCTCTTAGAACTTTCACTGTAAAATTCAATTCAGTTAATGAGTTTGCCAATAAATAGATTTGAGTAGACTTACCACTACCATCTATACCTTCAAAAGTTATAAACATAGAATTCCTGTCCTTAAAAGCAATCAGAAAGAACTACAACAAATTCACCTTTAATTCCTTGGCTTGTTAATATTTCCAAACACTCAATAGGTAAGCCAAAATATCCTTGTTCAAATTTCTTTGAGATTTCTCTAACAATATACAATTTTCTGTTTTTTAGTGTTTTATGTGTGGATAAATCCTCTAACAGAGAAAGCAATCGATGTGGGGATTCATACAGAATAATTGTATTTAGATATGATTCAAGAGAATCTATAAATGTTTTTCTTCCTTTTTTATGCGGAGGAAAACCTAAAAAAGTAAATGATTCTGTAGAAAATCCACTCATTGCCAATGCTGGCAATAGGGCAGAAGGTCCCGGTAATACCGTATATACAATCTTATATTCTATAGCAGTTTGAAGTAAGATATGTCCCGGATCAGACATTAAAGGCATTCCAGCATCACTGCAATAACATACTATTTTGCCTTGTTGAACAGCCTTACATAATTCTACACTTATTGATTTTTCATTATGTTCATGGCATTTTACAAGCTGTTTGGGAGTGATCTTATATTGTTTTAATAATTGCCCAGTTACTCTGGTATCTTCACAAGCAATAATATCTGCAGCAGAAAATAAACGTAATGCACGAATAGTAATATCTTCTAAATTACCTATTGGTGTAGGTATAAAATATAATCCAGACGTATATACTGTTATAGACATATTATATCTTTTTTAAAATATCTGAACTTTTCTTTATTGTTCCAGATCGTAATGACGTAAAAAAGGAAGACAATAATGCTTGAGATTCCATAGCTAAAATATTATCAATTACGGTACATTGATGATTAAGTCTTGTATCGTGTAAAAGGGTATATAAAGAATGTACAGCACCAGATTTTACATCCTTTGCGCCATAAATGACTGTAGGAATTCTTGCTAATATAATGGCTCCGGCACACATTGTACATGGTTCTAGTGTAACATATAACTGCGTATTCTGTAAACGTCTTGTGCCAAGATATGTGCATGCTGATTCAATAGCCTCAATCTCGGCATGCGCAGAGCTTTGTTGTAATTGCTCAGTTTTATTATATCCAGAAGAAATTACATCTCCATTATGAACAATAATGGCACCAATAGGAACCTCTCCACAATCATATGCAATCCTAGCTTGTTCTAAAGCTAAAGTCATAAAATATTGATGATATTGTTCATGTTCAGATGTCATATTAAAAATGAATGCCGTAAAATTCTGGATACATAATTTTTTCTAAAACTAATCCTGAAGCTGGAGCAATTGCACTTCTTTTGATAGATGGATTTCGACATGGATTCTCTAATTTGTATAAGATATCTTCTTTAGAAATAATACCTCTAGCATAATCAATCATGGTTCCTGTTAATGAACGCACCATTGCATAAACAAATCTATTTGCTCCAATACTTAATCTATAATAATTGGTATTCTTCATTGGTTTCCACTCACAGAGCGAAACATCGCAAACATAAGAGTTAGTTGAGGGGTTTTTTTTGGAAAAAGATGTAAAATCATGTGTCCCTAAGAAAATATTTCCTATCTCAAACAATTTATCTTCATCCAATGGATATTTGATATAAGTAATAAAATCTTTGTCAAAAACAGACTCTTTTGTAGAAATAGTATAAGAATATTCTCTGTATACAGCATGTTTTGTACAATGAAAATCTGAACTTGATGTACATAAACCATTAATTCTTATATCTTTAGGCAGTTTATTGTTTAATGCTTTTTGTAATTTATCTAATGGAATGGTAATATCTGAAAGATCTAATGCTGTATGAGCAATTTGGGATTTAGCATGAACTCCTGCATCTGTTCTTCCAGATCCAGTAATAGAAAGCGGTTGAGATATTATTGAACATAAAGCTTGTTCTAAGGTACCTTGAATGCTTTTTCCATTATGTTGTTTTTGCCAGCCAGAATATTGAGTACCATTATATTCAATGGAAAAAACTATTGTTATTCTATTACTCATTTCTGTCACTGAATAAGTAAAGGAATGAATTGTTTGTGAGGATGTTCTATTAATGAATGAAGTGCAGAAGCATGAACGATTTCAAGATTATCATCATAGGAATCCAATCGTACAGAAATTGGAGATTGTACAATAGAAGGAGTAGCATGAAATTGAGTTCTCACATAATTTTCTGTCCAGCCAATCCACATACCATTTGAATTGTCATATGATTCCGGAATGACAATTTTGTGCATACCAATCTGAGATTGATAAAACTCTTTTCTCTTGAGTGAAGATAGATTTCTCAGTCTATGATTTCTTAATTTTCTAATATTCATAGGTATTTTTTGATCATAAGCAGCAGCTGGCGTTAATTCTCTTTCTGAATATGTGAAAACATGCAGATATGAAAAAGGTAAATCTTGAATAAATGTACATGTTTCTTCAAAATGAGCATCAGTTTCACCTGGAAATCCAACGATTACATCTGCACCTATACAAGCTTGTGGTAAATATGAATGAATAGAATGCACTAGATCTTGATATTGATGTGGAGTATATCGTCTACGCATTTTTCTTAATATTTCTGAAGATCCACTTTGTAATGGAATATGAATATGGGGGACAATATTAGTGGAATGTGCTATAATGGACAATATATCATTATCAACTAAATTTGGTTCAATAGAACCAATTCTAAATCGAACAGGAATATTCAAAGATGAAATAAGAGTAAGAATATCCTTGAATTTCTTTCCTTCGGTGTCTTTGTAATCTCCTAAATTGATACCTGATAAAATGATCTCATAAAAACCTTGTTGTTCTAATGAGATAATTCTATTCAAGATATCAGCAAAAGGCATACTTCTACTTGCACCCCTTGCTTTTGGGATTGTACAAAAACTACATGAATAATTGCATCCATCTTGTAATTTCAGAAAAGCTCTTGTTCTATTATCACTATCGGCAGATTGAGCATAATCGAAACTGGGTTCTAAAAGCTCATCAACATAAATTCTTGGTGTATCTGTTTTAGTAAAATCAGTGATTAATGAATGGATCTTCAATTTTTCAGCTGTACCAAAAACAGCATCAACACCCTCTATAGAAGCTATTTCTTCTGGTTGTAATTGAGCATAACAACCAGTAATTCCAATAAATGCATCAGGAGATGTTTTTAAAGCTCTTCTAATAATTTTTCGACACTCAGTATCAGCATTCTCTGTAACAGTACATGTATTTACAATAACAATATCTGTTCTTTCTCCAAATCGAACAATTTCATGTCCTTTTTGTTGAAACTGATCTTGCAATTGGGATGTTTCAGAGTAATTTAATTTACAACCAAGAGTATAAAAAGAAACTTTCATGTAGCGTACATTAGTATTTTAGAGAGTATCAATTTCACAAAAATACAATAATCAGAGCAGTTTTATGCGACCCAACATTATAAATACGCAGTTTACATTGAGCATTGCTATAACAGAAGAAATGACAGCAATATTAGACAATCAACAAATTCATCCTGTATATTCAACTTTTTGGTTAGTATATCATGCTGAATTAGCTTCTAGGAAAGCTATCGAACCTTTTTTTGAATCTGAAGATCAAGCAATTGGAGCTGGAATATCTGTTCAGCATATATCTATGGCTTCTATTGGAGAAACAGTAGAGATTACAGCTATTATTAAGGAATATAATGGTTCAAAGATACTCTCTGAGTTTATAGCCATGATTCCCAAACATAATATAATCATTGCAAAAGGGGAGCAGACGCAAATTATAATGAAACAAGCTGATATTGATAAAAGAATATCTTTAGCTAATTCTAGAACCCGTTAATATATCAAAGTACTGTTTTTCTAAATGTTCTCTATGATTAGGATGAGCAATTGATATAAGAATTTCTGCTCTTTCTTTTAGATTTTTACCAAATAAATGAGCAATACCAAATTCAGTAACAATATAATGAACATGTGATCTAGTTGTAACAATCCCATCATCTGTTTTTAAGAATGGGACAATTCTGCTTTCGCCTTTATTTGCTTGTTGGTAATGCTATAATAGGCTTAGCACCTTCAGATAAAGAAGCTCCTCTTATAAAATCCATTTGGCTACCAATACCAGAATACATTTTCTAACACATGGAATCAGCACATATTTGACCAGTAATATCTACTCCTATGGCACTATTTATTGCAGTTGTTTTAGGATTTCTTCTTAATACATCGGTATCATGTACATAGGCAATATCTAAAAATATTATACCTTGATTATCAGCTACAAAATCATATAATTTTTTAGAGCCTATTACAAAACCAGTGACAAATTTTCCAGGATGTACTGTCTTATTATTGCCAGTGATTACTCCTTTTTCTACTAATGGAATAGTACCATCAGAAAACATTTAAGCTTGAATGCCTAGATTTTTATGATTACGTAAAAAAGACAAAACTGCATCTGGAATAGAGTCAATTCCCAATTGTAGTGTTACTCCATCCCTTCGGCTGCATTTGGAGCTGCACCTTTGGTATGTAATTGCATAATCTTTACATTTTGAAGTGTATCCTTATGCTGAATCATTGCATTTTTTAACAATTGTGTGGCTTACTGCTGAACTTTGAATCTATACACTATTGCCAGATTGCAAACATTATAATGCTTCAAATGGATTTACGGTTTTCATAAATATATTCCTATATATAACTGCGCCCTTAAGCGTCATTTTTGTAATTTTGAGCAAATAATATTAATTATATCACATCATATAATGAAATATATTATTGATATGAATTACCATTGAGATTAACTAAAATACATATTCATTTAGTTTACAATTCATTTAGCACTACAATTGCAGTTATAATCAGGCTATGAAATGATAAAAGCAGTAATATTTGATTTAGACAATACATTAGTAGATTTTATGGCTATGAAGCAATTAGCTATTGATGCTGCTATTGTCGCTATGATGGATGCAGGTTTAGAGCTTAGTAAAGATCAAATGAAAGCTCATATTAATAGTATATATGATGCCCAAGGTATAGAATATCAAAAAGTATTTGATGAACTTTTGCAACAACAGTTAGGATATTTAGATTATAGAATACTTTCAGCAGGAATAATTGCGTATAGAAGAGCTAGAGAAGCTGCATTAAAACCATATCCGCATGTTACAGCTACGATAATGAGTTTAGTAAAATCAAATATAAAACTAGCAGTTGTTTCAGATGCTCCAGCTCGAGAAGCTTGGTTGCGCTTATGTCATATCAATTTTCACCATACATTTGATGTAGTAGTAACATTTGATGATACAAAAGAAAGAAAACCAAGTCCAGTCCCTTTTAGAACAGCATTAGAAAGGCTAGGTATAGAACCACATGAAGCAATAATGGTTGGTGATTGGGTTGAAAGAGATATGGTTGGAGCTAAAAATGTAGGTATGCATACTGCTTTTGCTCAATATGGTGATTCATTTGGTAATCAAAATATCATAGCAGATTATATCCTCTCAAATATCTCACAATTACTTCATATTGTTCATAGTCATAATACCTTGTAAAAATATTAAATCTCCTCTTTTCTTATTGATATGTTAAATAAAATTGTAAATAATACATTAGCATTAAGTATTACTCTGTTGATTTGTGGAATTGCTTTAGCTTTTTTTTCATTTTTTATAGTTACTCGTACTTCTATCAAAAAAGGGGAAGAGCAAATAAGTTCTAAGATATTAGACAGTGCATGTATTTATCGCAATAAGTTTAATATTCCTCATATCATAGCAAGAAATGAACATGATGTATTTTTTGCTATGGGCTATGCCCATGCACAAGATAGATTGTGGCAAATGGATATTATAAGAAGAACAGGTAGAGGATTATTATCAGAGATTTTTGGTAAAGAAGCTTTAGAAACTGATAAATTTATGAGGATGTTAAGTTTAGTCCCTTTATCTGAAAAATTGTATAATAAATCAAGTAAAACCACAAAGTTTATTTTAGAAGCATATTCTGAAGGGGTAAACTATTATGTGAAAGCACACCCGGAAGCATTGCCATTTGAATTTGGTGCATTAAGTTATCAACCTAAAGAGTGGCATCCTACCGATTGCATTATCATAGGTAGATTAATGGCAGTAGAAATGAATACGAGTATGTGGAGCGATATAGCAATAGGTGAATTGGCCGACAAATTTGGAGTGCAAGTAGCTTTGCAAATGATACCAAGTAATGATAATCATACTGTCTATCAATATGAATCGCAACATACAGTGCCATCATCTAATGAAATATCGTCTCTTACTTATAGAAATGCCGATTATTTAGCTGGCATTGAAGATAAAACAAAAACCTTCATAAATGCTCGTTCTTATCTGGGGCTTTCATCAGATGGTATAGGAAGTAATGCTTGGGTTATGAGGAAGAACTCTGAAAATCTAGAAGATAAATCGGTTATTCTGGCCAATGACCCACATTTAAAACTTGGCTTGCCCGCTAAATGGTATCAATGCCATATATCTTGTCCGGGATTAAATGTACTAGGAGTTAGTATGCCAGGTCTTCCTATCATACTTTCAGGAAGGAATTCATCTGTTAGTTGGGGAATTACAAATATGATGGCTGATGATTTTGATTATTTTATAGAAAAGACTTCTCAATACAATAACAACTATTATTTTACAACTACAGGCGATTCAGTTAAGTTTACATACAAAAGGGATACAATCAATATCAAAAATGAAGAACCACTCATTTATGATATTCGCTATAGTAAAAGGTCTGCAATTATTTCAGATGCATCTCCAATTACTTTGATTAAATCAATTAAAGATTCTACTAAAAGTAATAAGAATTTATTTTCGCATTATTGCATGAGTTATGAATGGACAGGTAATGCAATATCTGATGAGTTTTTAGCAATATATAGGATAATGAAATCAGATAATTGGTCTGATTTTCAGAGAGGCTTCCTCACTTGGGGTGCACCATGCTTAAACTTTGTGTATGGTGATAAGTATGGAACAATTGCTGGAGCAACTGTAGGTATTCTACCTATAAGAGGTCCTAAAGCTAATCCAAATATTCCTTCTCCGGGCTGGATTCCAGAATATTCTTGGCAAGGAATACATAAATCAACTGACTTACCTAAGCATTCATATACTATCCATAATAGAGATAAGAAATACATTGCATCAGCCAATAATCCATTACTAAAACATCCTCCATTTTATCATTCATCTTTGTGGGAGCCTTCTTCTAGAGCAAAACGCTTAGAAGTAGCTTTGCAACAATTTGACGAGTATAATATCAGAGATGCTCAGTTTCTTCAATATGATGTGCATTCACCTTATGCTGAAGATATATTATCTAAAGTATTACCTATACTAGTGCAAAAAAAGAAATTTATGCCGGTACTTGCCAAAAGAGCTTTAGAAAAATTAAAAAAATGGAAATGTTTTATAACTAATCAAGATGTTGAACCAGCTATATATTCTCTGTTGATTGATAATCTATTTACATCTATTTTTTTAGACCAATTACCAGAGCATATATCAAAAGATTATAAACATATTGCTAGTTTTCCAACCAGAATATTATTACAATGTTTAGAGGAATCTTCAGACAAATGGAATTTTTGGTTTGATGATTATCATACAAAGAATAAAATTGAAGATAAATCAGAGATTATCTATAAAGCATTTATAAAAGCTATTAAACAAGGAACTACTATTTATAATAGTGACGATATAAATACTTGGAAATACAGATATTTACATACAATCACATTAGAACATCTATTTAGTAAAAGTTCTTTAATGAAACCGGTTGTTACACATGGTCCATTTCCACATTCAGGAAATAATACGACACTAAATAATGGTTCATGGGCAATGAATAATCCATTTAATCAAGTACTTGGCGCTTCCATGAGAATAGTATCCGATATGCAAGATTCTGTTATGTATTGTGTGCTTCCGGGTGGCTCTTCTGGTGAACCTTTAAGTTCTCATTATAGCGATCAAGTTCAATTATGGCTTAATGGAGGATATATCAAACTACCAGTTCATCCAAAACCTGCATCTGACATTCAATTGTTTACTACTTTTATCAAAAAATAGAATTATATCTATACAGACAATGTTAAATATTGACTCTAAAAAATATCCTAAGCCAAGAAGCAGACATCATAATGCGTCTAATGTCTATTTTCCTTTACATGCATTAGGGGCAATACCCAAATTTTATCCACCCTTAATTGAAACTATAGATTGGTCTGATCATTTTAACAATGGTAATCCACCTAATATTTTAGATTTAGGATGTGGCTGGGGAACATGTATGTTACAACTTGCTTATAATCATACAGAAGAGAATATATTAGGTTTAGAAGTAAGGAAACTTCCCGTAGATTGGATAAAAGAAGTTGTTAAAGGAGAATCACTTCCAAATATTAGCGTTATTTGGTATTCTTTACCCAATGGATTGTCTTTTTTACAGGATAACTCAATATCCTCATTCTTTAGCTTTTTTCCAGACCCCTGGATTAAAAAAAAACATCATAAAAGAAGAGCTTTTACAAAAGAGTTTATACAAGAATGCCTAAGACTTTCAAAAGATAATGCTCAGTTCTGGCAAATGACAGATGTTCCTATGGTTGCAAAACATCACATAGATATATTATCTGATTTCCAAGAATTTACAATTGATTCTTTTGAATTTGTAGGTGAATGGAATAGTGAATGGAGTGAAGTATTTCCTGACTACTTACCGTATTCAAAAGATATATATCAGCAAATACCTTGGAATATTCCCAAAACAGATCAAGAGGAATTTTCAACAAAAAAAGGTATTCCTTATGTAAAAACTCATTTTACAATTCATAAATAATATGGTTTCTGTAAATATTTTAGAATATCTTGAATATCAACCATTTAATGTATCAACTTTACTGTTAGCATATAGAACTGGTTGGTTTCCAATGGGCGATCCGGATACAAAAGAAATCTATTGGCATTCTCCACAATATAGAGCTGTATTTCCTCTTCAAGACTTGGATTTTTCTAAATCACTTAAAAAAACTGTTTCAAAAGGTACTTTTAGTATTAAATTTAATACAGCGTTTGAACAAGTAATTAAAGCCTGTGCACATAGAGCAGATACATGGATTACAGAACCAATCATAGATACATATATACAATTACATATTCAAGGTTATGCACATTCTGTAGAAACTTATGTAGATGAAACATTAGTTGGAGGATTATACGGTGTCTCGATAGGCAGTGCATTTTTTGGAGAATCGATGTTTTCTTCTTTAAATGATGCTTCAAAAGTAGCTTTTTATGGCTTAGTTCAACAATTACGTTTAAAAAACTATACTTTATTAGACTCCCAATATCTGAATGATTTTACAGAGCAATTAGGAGCAGGTGAAATAAACAGATCTGAATACTTGTCTTTATTAAGTAAAGCTTTAATTCAAGAATGTATTTTTTTACCTTAAAATCAATAATTTACTATACGTATCGTTTCCATATGTGTTTTCCAATTTAACAGAATAATTCATGAGAACATTATCAATTGAAAGTAATGGAAGATTAGATAAAACAGCAGTATATATCAATGCAGAGCAAGTAGGAAAGATCAAGGAATTATATCTAAATCTTGATGAGAATGGCACTTTTGATGCTATTTTAACATATGAAAACAAAAATGGAACTATATCGACTAAGCAATTATTCACTGATTATTTAGATGATCTTATTATTGTAGAACCAATGTTTTCTGAAGAAGAAGCAATGGATATGCAATTACTAACAATTGAAAGTTCTGGTGATATAGAAGAAACTCATATATTAATGAACAATGAAGATCTAGATGGAATAATGTCTCTTATGATACATTTAAAAATAGATACAATTCGAAATAATGGTGTTTTTGGCTTTTTTAAAAAGAATGATAGTCTTGGTACAACTTCATTTAAAGCAGAAATAGAATTTAGAAATCAAGATGGAACTACCTCCATTGAAGGAATATTTTAATGAAATCTTATCGTGTACATGTATCTATGAGTAAATATCTTGTTTTACTTATTCTTAGTATCGTAACTTTAATAATAGAACCAACCATCACCGTAGCTAGAGGTGGTTTTGGGGGTTTCCGCGGAGGCGGAAGATCATTTGGATCCTCAAGATCTTTCGGTGGAAGCCGTAACAGTAATAGTTTCTCAAGTAGAAACAATTCTTTTGGTGGAAGTAGATCAAGAAGTTTTATGTCTGGAAAAGATTACCAGCAACGTTATGGTGTTCCTAGAAAATCACAAACAATGTCGATGAATAATGGGCGCGGGGGAAACTCTAATTATGTTGCCCATTCTTATGGAGGAAGAGGAGATGGATTTATGGCAGGATATATGATGGGTATGATTCCATGGTATTGGCATACTCCATTTCATCCAGCATTTTATTATTCCCAACCAGTAATATTGAATGGTGCTAATGGTACAAGGGAAGTATATCCCGGAACTTTCTCTACAGGCTCTCTTTTATTGGTATTATTATGTTTGGCTGGAATAATATTTATCATCTATGCAATTATAAGATCAAGAAGACAACAAGATTTTAGTTCTTCATCATTTGGTTAATCATACTTTAATGATTAAACGTATTGTCACTTTTCTTGATAATTTTCTTTTGTTTTGTTTAGACATATCACTCTGAATTCTGTCTATAGGAAAGACACCTTTTCCTATACTATCTTCTGATTCCAATCCACATTGTTTAAGATATTGAGTAATTGAAAAGGCTCTTTTTTCAGAGAGACTTTGATTATACATAAGCCCGCCGATATCGTCTGTAAAACCTTCAATAATTGCATGACGAGACTTATCTTTTATAAGGCCACATAGGGCGCCTAATTGTTTCTTATGTTCTTGTGTTAAGGTTGATGAACCCATAGGGAAATACACGTCTAAGGACTGTTCCAGATTGGACATTGTAATATTGGGTACTGTAGTTGTCTGAGGTTTTTCAGGTCTATATTCCTTTTTTAAGCAAACAAAATAGATTCCTTCACTTTCATGGTCTTGATCTGTAGAAATAATACATGCAGTATCACCTTTAGATGTTAACGTTATCGACCTTTCATTTCCTGGAGTATTGATTGCAGGCCCTAAATTGACAGGTTTTGACCAATGTGTCCATGAATCATCTAATCGTCTAGAAACAAATAAATCATTTCCACCGTATCCTTGATGTCCATTTGAAAAGAAATATAAAGTCTTACCATCATTGGCTAAAAATGGAGAACCTTCTCTAAAAGCTGTATTTATGGTAGAACCCAACCAAAGCGGTTCTGTCCACAAAGTATCAGAAAGTAAAAAAGAAGCATATAAATCCAAATCACCTAATGTTTCATTTCTAGTTAAAGAAAATAGCAATACATTAGCATCTGCATTCATTGTCGCAAAATAATTTGTTGAATTACTATAAAAGTTTTCAATCTTCATAATCTTACCTGTTTTCCATCCTTTTTTATCTTTTTCAGCAATAGAAAACTGCATAGAATAATCTGGCATAACCGAAGCTACGAATGCTTTATTTCCTTTAGGGTTTATAGCAAATAAAGCATTAGAGCTAATAGAATTTAATGGTGGGCCAATGTTTTTGGGTTCAGTCCAATATCCATTTGGTAAACGATCACAATACCAGATATCATCGGGATCATTAATTCCACCTATATTCTCTGGATGTTCTTTGCGGTCAAAATAAATTCTACTACCATCTGGTGTTAAGACTGGCAATAATGTTTTTGCATAACTATTTACTATTCCTGGTAATCTAACTTTACAGGTGAAGTCTTCATTTTGAGACATCAAAGAAATAGGAATAAAAAAGCAAATCAAATAGAATAAAGCTGAATAGATCATAATTTAATTACTGAATTGTGCTTTAAAAAGGCTCCAAGATGTAGAATTACTATCTACTATGGACAGTGTATTATCCATCCAAGATTGTATGCTCCATATTCCACCACGTTCTTGAGTACATACAAATCGTAAACGTCCTTTTGCATTTTTGGGTATAGTTTGCAACTGATGATTTGTTACAAGCTCATAATTAGCTAAGATTACAACTGAATCTGGGTTTACTACATCATATGAAACTTGTTGGAATTGAAGTGTTATGCCACCATCAGATGGAATCTTACTTATAAGACTCTGAAATGAAGTTCTTTCATTTAACACATTCCAATTGATAAATAGGCTGGCATATCGTGTATTAATTTCTGCAGTTGGTGCAAATTGAAAGGGAAGTTTACTTCCACGCATTGTATCAGCTAAACATAATAAAAGATTATTAGGATTTTTACCTTCAATCGACAATTTCATATTTGCAAGTACCAAACTTGGAGATGTAGCCGGAACAAGGATATTTTGTCCAATATCAGGAGATTCTGGATCTCTTGTTGATAACACATTACAGCTTACTGTAACAAGTGATAATAATATAATAGTGGATATAATATTCATCATAGTGTATTAAAATTAAAATTCAATTCTACCTTCCAATGCTCTTGATAATGTAGCCTCATCAGCATACTCTAATTCACTACCAATCGGAATTCCTCTTGCAATCCTACTTACTGTAACACCAATGGGTTTAATTAATCTAGCTAAATATTGCGTAGTAACTTCACCTTCAACAGTAGGATTAATTGCCAAAATAATTTCTTGAACATCTGGATTAATTCTACTTATAAGTTCAGATATTTTTAAATCTTGTGGATTAATACCTTCTAAAGGATTAATTGTACCATGTAATACATGATAAAGACCTCTAAATTCACTTGTTTTTTCTAATACCATAACATCTGTTGGCTGCTCAACAACACATATAATCGATCGATCTCTTTTTGAAGACAAACAAATAGAACATGGATCACTCTCTGTAAAATTAAAACACATGCAACACAACTGTACTGTCTGTTTCATGGTTATCATGGATTCACCAAATTGTTTAATAAACTCTTCGGGTTGTCTAAGAATATGAAATGCTAATCTTTGTGCTGTTTTTCTTCCAATAGAAGGCAATGTAGCAAACATTTCAACTACAACTTCTATTGATTGTGATGTTATGATCATTGTTGTAACAATAAGTGATGTATTAATTATATGCAAATCTACAAACTTCATTAGTTCTAATTAGAAATAGATAGATAATGAAAATAGATTTATTTTGCTTTCGAGTAATGAACTCGTAATTTCACAATTAGTTATACACTTTGAATTTATTCTACCTTTATTAAGGAAAACAAATAATGGGATTATTCTCTAGAATTGCAGACTTATTTAAATCTAATGTTAATGATGCTATAGATAAAGCAGAAGACCCAGAAAAAATGCTTAAACAAATGGTTCTTGATATGGAAGAATCCGTTAATCAAGCTACAATTGCTGTGGGAAATGCTATTGCAAATGAAAAATCTCTAGAAAGAAAAATTGGTAAAGCACGTATTGAATCTCAAGAATGGTTGGTTAAAGCTCAACAAGCTATTGCAGCTGGACGTGATGATTTAGCAAAAGCTGCTTTAGAAAAAAAGGGAATGTTTGACAAAAATATTTCTGATTTAGAGCCGGTTTATTTTCAAGCTAAATCAACTGCCGAGAAGATTCGTCAACAATTAGATCAATTAAAAAGCAAATTAGATGAAGCCAGAACAAGGCAAGGCACCTTAATCGCTAGATCTCAGGCTGCTAAAGCGCAAAAACAAATTGCTCAGTCTTTTAGCGGCGTTGGATCTGATGCTTTTGGAAAGTTTGATAAATTTGAACAAAAAATCGAGGTTTTAGAATCTCAAGCCGAAGCTTTTGATCAACTTGCAGGACATGATAATTCTCTAGAACAAGAATTCAAATCTCTCTCTTCTTCTTCAGATATAGAAATGCAATTATTAGAATTAAAATCTGAAATGGGTAAACTTCCACCAACAGAACAGAAAAGTTTGCCACCAACAACATAAGATAACTTTAAGAAGACTATCTAAAGATCATATATGTACTCGCGCGTAAGCATATATGATCTTTTTTATTATGGCATATTTGGTGTTGGATTAAATTTACGAAATGAATATCTCAATCCAAGTCCACATCTAAATCCACTAATTTTCCATGGTACATCTGATACGATATCAGAAAGTGGTATTTCATACATAATATGTTGAGTTATATGTATTGCTGGTGCTATACGAATCATTGTTTCTGCACCAAAAGTAGTCCCTATTGCAACAGAACTTGAGTTAATTGGCCCAGATGCCAATACTCTAGATTGTGATGTGATACCATTATTAACAAATACAGCAGATTCTGGATTTACAATTGACTCTGTTTGAACAAAACTTGGAGACATTGGGATTTTACAGACTATTCCAGCAAAACCTCTGGCTATAAAATTCAAATTTTCTATTACATTAAATCGAATATCAGGCTGTATATCTAGATATGGAAGTGTTGCCTCGATTTGATTATCTGTGGTTACGGTAATCATTCCAGATTGATTGATATTTCTCACGGGAAATTCGCTTTTTGTGTTTAGCTTACCATTACGATTATTCATACTACATCCAATAGTTACTGCTAAACTGTTGTGAATAGGTAACTCTATGTTAAGTCCATAACCTAAGCCAGTACCAGAACCACTAGTAAATTCAGAACATACCGTAGATCCCTGAAATGCAGAAAACTTAGCAGAATAAGAATGCAATGATACATTCCCAATTGCATGAACAGCAAAAGATTCTAATTTAAAGAACCTATATGTTTGTGAATGCACTGCCGGAGACGCTATAAAAAAAAGGCAAAATAAACTACTTAATATACTTTTCATCGGGATATTTTGGTAAGTGATAAGAGATGATTCTGTGCAAATTTACATACTTTCGGTTAACTCAAATCTATTATTATTTAAGGATTAAGCGATTTTAGATCGCAAAGTGAACAATGTAATTTCTGGATTGATACCGATGCGAATAGGAGGGCCTACAGTACCGATTCCACGATTAACATATAGATACTGATGTCCTTCATTATATAATCCAGCCCAGCGCTTATACACAAATTGAGCAGGACTTATTTCTAGTCCAGCAATATGTATTGCAATTTGTCCTCCATGGGTATGGCCAGCTAACATTAGATCTATTGGTTTTTTACTCAGTATTTCAGCATCCCAAAAAGTAGGATCATGAGCAAGTAAAATTGTTGATGTATCAGTATGACACTTTGATATTGCTTTATCAATATGTGCAAAATGTTGATTAAATCCAGTATTATCTGTAGCAGCAATATTCAAGAAAGCATTATGAACAGGAATATTAACAGAATCATTTACTAATAGTTGTATGCCTGTTTTAGATATAGTGTTTTTTAACAATGCATGTTGAAAATCAGTCATATAATGATCATGATTCCCTAATGATCCATATACACCAAGTGGGGCAGATAATTGAGCTAATTCATTAAAAGTAACAGAAAGTTCATCTGGTTTGAAATTTACATAATCACCTGTGATTGTAATAATATCAGGCTTTAACTCTTGTAATATTCTTAATACTTCTTTCATTGGTTTATTATCAGGAAATGAACCAGAATGAATATCAGACAATTGAGCAATTGTAATTCCATCTAATGCAGCAGGTAAAGAGTTTAATACTAATTCAACTCTATATACTCTAAAATCATAAACAGTTCTAAAAAGGCCATCACCTGTTATAATAAATGGAATCGATGCAGCTGACCAACCAACTTTTGACAAAAATTCTCTTCTTGATCGAATAGGTAAATCGGATTTTGATTCTGTGTTTTCTGAAATCTCGTCTTTAGGCTTTATAAAAGAAATAATCTTGTTATACAGATATATGAAAAAATGGATGAGAGATTTACTTAAAAGAAAAAGTGCTATTGGTAATTTTGGTAAATACCAAAAACACACACATAACTGAACAATGAAGCCAAGTTGAGAATAACTACCATATGTTACCCTTTCCCAAATAGCATATAATCCTGCCGAGAACATAACTCCAGCAAGATAAATGAAAGGTTGAATCAGCCATGTTTCAGACCATTGTTGTTTTCGTACAAAAGAAATCCACGCTTTTAAAACCGTAAAATCAAGAAGCGCCTGAAATACCATCGTAAACAATAAGAAATAAAGTATTCTATTAGAATCTGTATGCATATTTATTAAGTAATGTATAAATGTACTGCTATGACGCATTCAACTGACATTTTGTTGATTAACTATCAAAAAGAAATGAAGAAATCATCTGTTCATGCCAATATGTACCATTTTGTAGATATGTTTCTACAAATCCTAAATGTCCACCATGTTTGGGATACAGAGTAGAAATATGCTTATTGGAAATTGATGGATAGCAAAGTTCACTCAAAAAGGGGTCATCTTTTGCATTAATAATTAATGTTGGAATGATAATAGAATCGAGACAATATAAAGCAGAATTATGTTCCCAATATTCCTCTGCACTCTTATATCCATGTGAAGGTGCAGTATAAAGAGAGTCAATACCAGTAAAATTCTTAACACGTTTTATGACAGTAAAATCGATACCTCTTTCATCTAAATAAGTCTTTTTAAGAGCCATCTTTTTAATAAATGAATAGATAAAACGCTTCATATATGGTTTTCTGCTGGGCTTTGCTAAAAGATGCGCGCATGATTCTAAATGCATGGGAACAGAAACTGCAATAGCTTTTTTAATCTGTATAGAAGGATATAAGCCAATTGTTTTCAATAATACATTGCCACCTAAACTATATCCAATTACATATATTGATTTCCACTTTTGTGTGCTTATTAAATAGTCTATAGTAGTTATAAGATCGTCGCTAATTCCACTATGATATGCTTTGTAAACATTATTTGTTTCACCACTACATCCTCTAAAATTTAAAACTGCTATATCTGTTTTATTAGCTTTCAAAGCATGAACTAAATGCATGATATTCATTGCATAAGAATGTGATTCTAATCCATGTAATACTAGAACTAAAGAGTCTGATTGAGAGTCTACAAAATCAATATCTAAAAAGTCATTATCAGGAGTATATATTCTTATTCTTTGGGTATACGATATAGTCTTTTTCTTTCTAAAAATAAATGGATAGATAGTCTGAATATGACCATTTTTAAGGAATAATGTAGTGGAGAATGATTGCATAGAATAAGTATGTATGATATGTATTGATAATAATTAGGACATATTTTGTGAAAAGATACAAAATATCGTATGTTGGCTAACTTTTGAATTGAGTAGAACATTATCTATTTATACTGCTTTACACAGTCATACCAACAGGCCAAAAGCCAACTGCTTGTCATAATCTGATAATTAATTCTCTATTTTAATTCAATATGCTGCATAATAGCAGCAATTTTCTTATTACTATTTTTTAATGCATTGTTTGTATGCATCATAATTTATAAGGAACACGGTAAATGAATCGTGAATTCACAATAGTTGTTAGTTCAAACATTCATGCTTCTTATGCTGATATTATCTGTAAGACGATAGAGATTGCAGCTGATCAAAGAGGAACAGGTATTGCAAAAAGACAACCCGAATATATACTTCATAAAATGATAGAAGGAAAAGCTGTTATTGCTTTTACTAAAGACGAATTGAACAATGATATTTTTGCTGGTTTTTGTTATATAGAAACATGGAGTAATAAACAATATGTAGCGCATTCTGGCCTAATAGTAGTTCCTGAATTTAGGCAAAGTGGATTAGCAAAAAAAATCAAACAAAAAGTCTTTGAATTATCAAGAGAAATGTATCCAAAAGCTAAGGTTTTTGGCATTACAACTAGTCATGCAGTTATGAAAATAAATACTGAGCTTGGTTATTCACCCGTACCTTTTTCAGAATTAACAAATGATGATGCTTTTTGGAAAGGATGCACAAGCTGTCCTAATTATGATGTACTCTCAAGAACAAACCGTAAAATGTGCTTATGTACAGGAATGCTATATGATCCATTAAAGCCTGTAAAATCATCTAAAAAAGTAGTGCTCGCTTTTAGTGGAGGACTTGACACTTCCTATTGTGCCAAATACTTATCCCAAGTAAAACAATATGATGTTCATTCTGTACTTGTAAATACTGGTGGCTTTACTCAAGCAGAAATTGCTGAGATAGAAAATAATGCTCTTGCACTTGGGGTATCTAAGCATATCACAATCGATGTAACAGAATCATTTTACAATCAGTGTTTAAGATATTTAATATTTGGTAATATTTTAAGAAATTCAACATATCCTTTATCTGTAAGTGCAGAAAGAGTATTTCAAGCAATTGCAATTGCCAAATATGCTAAAGAAATAAAAGCTGATTATGTGGCTCATGGATCTACTGGAGCTGGAAATGATCAAGTTCGATTTGACTCTGCATTTAGTATTCTTTTACCAAATATTCCAGTTCTAACTCCAATACGAGACAATACTTTATCAAGAGAAGTAGAAATAGAATTTTTATCGTTTCATGGTTTTAAGAAAAATTGGACAAAAGCCCATTATTCAATTAATAAAGGATTATGGGGAACTACAGTTGGTGGTAAAGAAACATTAACTTCTTCTCAATACTTACCCGATGAAGCTTTTCCAACGCCCGTAACTAAAACTGAAAGCGAAACAATAAGTATTTCTTTTGTAAAAGGAGAAATTGTTGCTATAAATGGGGTGCATTTTGACAATTCTGTTCAAGCTATACAGGAATTATCATCTATTGTACAGCCATTTGGTATAGGAAGAGATATACATGTTGGTGATACAATTATCGGAATCAAAGGGCGTGTGGGTTTTGAAGCAGGAGCCCCAATGATCATTATTAAAGCTCATCATGCCTTAGAAAAACATGTATTAACAAAACAACAATTAATGTTAAAAGAACAATTATCTAATACATATGGCATGATGCTTCATGAAGGTAATTTTCTTGAACCTGCCATGCGAAGTATTGAATTATTCATGGAATCTACACAAAAGAATGTGACAGGGACAGTTACTGTTCATTGCGCACCATATAGATTTCATATTATTGGTATTGAATCTGAACATGATTTAATGAGTTCTGTATTTGGTACATATGGAGAGTTAAATTCTACCTGGAGTGGAGAAGATGTGAAAGGCTTTGCAAAAATCACGTCTAATCAATTAATGATTTATTATTCTGTAAATGGTTCAACACATGATATCAAAAATTAATATTGCTATTATTGGGGCTTCTGGCTATACTGGTGGCGAGCTTTTAAGACTCTTGATACATCATCCATATATTGATAATATTCAAGCAATTAGTACCCGCAATACCAATAAACTAATCAGTGATATTCATCGAGATCTAGGAGGAGACACTCATCTTGCATTTACAGAGCATATAAATCTAGATATAGTTGATTGTATCTTTTTATGCTTACCTCATGGTTCCTCTGCAATGTGGTTAGAGAATAATACCATTCCACATCATATAAGAATTATAGATTTAAGTAGTGATTTTAGAAATAGCGCATTTCCACTTGATAAAAATGAAGAGAGAAGTTTTATCTATGGATTACCAGAATTATATAAATCACTCTATACACCAAGCACAGATATTGCTAATCCTGGCTGTTTTGCTACCTGTATTCAATTATCCTTATTACCTTTAAGAAATAGTGATATTTCCAAAGATATTCTTGATATTCATTGTACTGCTATTACAGGTTCTACTGGTGCGGGTACACTAAAAAGTGATACATCACATTTTTCATGGCGCGATAATAATACGCAAGTATATAAACCTTTTCAACATCAACATGAAACAGAAATTCATAATCATCTGTTTAAACAAGATTTTACTCCTACATTTCATTTTATACCAATGAGAGGCAGTTTTACCCGAGGAATATTAGCTTGTTCATATTTTACCGTTAAACAACATATTCAAAAAGATGATCTTATCCATCTTTATAGTTCTTTTTATAAGGACATGCCATTTATAGTTCATAGCAAAGATTCTCCAGATTGTAAAAGGGCTATTAATACAAATAAATTCTTTTATCATATTGAGATAATTAATGACAAGGTAATTATAACAGCAACTCTTGATAATTTGTTAAAAGGTGCTTCTGGGCAAGCAATTCAGAATATGAATATCTTGTTTTCCTTTCCTGAAATATCAGGTTTATCTATAAAATCTAGCGTCTATTAATATGAAATATTTCACGTCAGTTAATGATATTGGAAATCTACAACAAGCTATCAATGAAGCTAAATCATTAAAGAATAATCCTTTTGCTTTTGAGCATTTAGGCAAAAAGAAAATGCTTGCTTTAGTGTTCTTTAATCCAAGCTTAAGAACCAGAATGAGTACGCAAAAAGCTGCTTTTCATTTAGGTTTGGATTGTATGATTCTGAATGCTTTTAATGATTCGTGGACAATTGAAACGAAAGACGGAATTATCATGGATGGTAAAGCTGGAGAGCATATCAAGGAAGCAGTGCCAGTTATCGCTCAGTATTGTGATATCATTGGTATCAGAGCCTTTGCTAACCTTCAAGATAGAGATGAAGATTATAATGAAATCTTACTTAATTCATTTAAAAAGTATTGTGATATTCCCATCATTAGCTTAGAGTCTTCTATAAGACATCCCTTGCAATCTTTTGCAGATATCATAACAATTGAAGAGCAAAAAGTAGTAAATAAGCCTAAAATTGTACTTACTTGGGCTCCTCATCCTAAAGCTTTGCCACAAGCTGTTCCAAATTCTTTTACCGAATGGATGAAAAAAGCATCTGTAGAATTAGATTATGAATTTATCATTACGCATCCAAAAGGATATGATCTAGCAGATGAATTTTATAGTAATTGTACTATAATACACAATCAAGATGAAGCACTTGAAGGAGCAGATTTTGTATATGCAAAAAATTGGAGCTCTTACACCGAATATGGTCAGATATTAAGCAAGGATACTTCTTGGACAATTAATACCCATAAAATGGCATTAACCAATAATGCAAAATTTATGCATTGTTTACCCGTAAGACGTAATATGATTGTTACCGATGATGTTCTTGATAGCAGTCAATCCATTGTTATTCAACAAGCAAAGAATAGAATATATTCTGCTCAGACTGTACTTAAAAGAATATTGGAATCTATGTAAATGGATATTACTATTATAAAAATTGGTGGTAATCTCATTGATAATCATATTCTACTTTCAGAATTTTTACTTTCTATTTCTACATATGTACGTGCAGATAAACCATTGATTCTGGTTCATGGTGGTGGATTAACCGCAAATAGAATTGCAGATTCAATGGGCATATCATATCAAATGCATAATGGAAAAAGAATAACAAATAAAGAGATGATAGATATTTCTGTAATGGTATATGCTGGAGCTATCAATAAGCGCATCACAGCTTCACTTTGTTCTTTGAATTGTTCTGCAATTGGATTATGTGGTGCAGATAATTCACTATTATTAAGTGAAAAAAGACCAATAATAGATATTGATTATGGATTTGTAGGTGATATAGTTTCCGTTAATACTGATTTCTTGTTTTTTTTATTATCTAGTGGTATGATTCCTGTTATTTCATCGATAACAATGGATGATTCAGGACAATTATTAAATACCAATGCCGATACCATTGCCTCTACTATCGCTATTGAATTACATAAGCATAAAGATGTCCAATCAATCAGATTCATTACTTGTTTTGATAAAACTGGTGTATTAGAAGATATCAATGATAATGAGACTTATATTTCTAACTTATCATATAATCGTTATATAGAATTAAAAGATCGTGGTATTATTGATAAAGGAATGATTCCGAAACTTGACAATGGTTTTAAAACATTATATAGTGGTATTAATTCAGTCATTATAACATCTTACGCACATATAGATCAAGAATTGAATCATATAAAGTGTGGAACCCAATTACAAGCATAACATATATGTTGATATATACTCAAGCATTAGAACTCTTAAAACAATTGATTGCTATTGAATCATTTAGTAAAAGTGAAAATATAACAGCAGAATTATTATTACACTCTTTACACGAACATGGCATAGCTTCTGATATATATTTGAATAATGTCTATTCTTGCAATAGGCATTTTGATAGTGCTTTACCTACTTTGTTGTTAAATTCTCATCATGATACTGTAAAGCCTGTCAACGGTTGGACCACAAATCCATTTGAGCCACTGATTGTTGATAATACATTGATAGGCTTGGGTAGTAATGATGCCGGAGCATCACTTGTATGCCTGTGGGCAGCTTTTATCGAATTATATGAGGAACACTTACCATTTAATATCATACTTGCATTAACTGCAGAAGAAGAAATATTAGGAAAAGATGGTATTGAAGCCTTGCTTCCTAAACTTGGGACAATTGACGCAGGGATAGTAGGGGAACCAACTGCAATGCATATGGCAATTGCAGAAAAAGGACTATTAGTTCTTGATTGTTATAGTTATGGGATTGCTGGTCATGCAGCAAGAAATATTGGTAAAAATGCAATATACTCTGCAATGAAAGATATAGAATGGTTTTCTACTTATGCTTTTCCTAATATATCAGATACTTTAGGTGAAGTAAAAATGACTGTTACTCAAATAGAATCTGGACAACAACATAATGTTATCCCAGATATCTGTTCTTTTGTAGTTGATATACGAATTACAGATTGTTATACTCATCAAGACATCCTATCTATCATTCAACAGAATGTCTCATGTGAAATTAAACCAAGATCTTTAAGGCTTGGTCCTTCCACATTGCCACACAATCACCCTTTTTATCATACTGCTCTTACTTTGGGCATAAGCACTTTTGGATCTCCAACAATGAGCGACCAAGCATTAATGAATTTTCCAACTGTTAAGATGGGGCCTGGTTTATCTGAGAGATCTCATACTGCAAATGAATTTATCTATATAGATGAAATCAAGCAGGGAATAGATGGATATATATCATTTATTCGCAATCTAAAAGGCTTATCAAAAAGCAATATTTTTACTATTATTTAACAATTGAAAGTGAATACATAGACTTCCATGGGCCTGAATGTAATTCTAGAAAATACATTCCATTTGGTAATTCTGGTAGTCCTATTTTTTCTTCTATTCCTTGTATCATATAATGCTGAGCACTCCAAACTGTTTGTCCTGCAATACTATATATTCTAGCATTCATGCTTCCAGTTAAACCAGATTGTACAAGCACATTATCATCTTGAACTGATACAGAGAACTGACTTTTTGACTGATTAACACCTCTAATATTCCACGCACATTGTTTTTGATAGGGGATTTCAATACCACTAACTGTTGCATTTATACAAGCAGCATCAATTGTTTGTATTGCCAAAGTATAAGCATTCGAATTTCTTGCATCTTGTGGTAAATACATAGTAACTGGAATGATAAAACTTCCTCCTTGAAGATCTGCAGACTTTATGTCGTAAACTATATTACCTAGATTATTCTTTGTGTTTATCTGTAATGATGCTGGTTTAATATCTTTAAGCATCCCTAAACTACTACAGCATTCATCATATTGAATTCCTAATCGAACAGATGAAATACCAGGCGGAATTGTTAAAGTTACAGCAGAAATATCACCTGGTTTATATGAACCATCTTGGAATAGTGAGAATGTAGCATTCACAGGTTGAGAAACTTGGACAAATACACTGTCAACAGATGAACATAAACTATTTGATCCTGTAACATAAAAAACAGTGTTTTTAGTAATTCCTTTAGCAATAGGAGTATCACTTGTAGGATTGTCTAAAAGTCCTGCTGGACTCCATATATATGATACACCGCCATTTACTTTTAATGTGGCATCTGTTCCTATACAAATAATGGTGTCTTCACTAGCTTTAATAATTGGCTGTGGAACTACAATAATTGTTGCACTATCAGTATAGGTACATCCATTATTAATACCAGAAATATAATAGGTAGTGGTAGACAAAGGGGCGATAATAATTGAATCATTACTTTGATACACTGTATTAATATTAGGTGATACTATGAAAGAAGATCCATTCTTAACTTTTAATAAGGCAGTTTGTCCAGCGCAAATAGATGTATCACTCTTGTCCATAATATCTATATCAAGTCTGATCTTTACATAAATACTGTCCAAAGATGATATACATCCGTTTTTGATACCTTGAACATAGTACATTGTATTTTGTGATGGCTTTGCAAGTACAGTTGAGCCTTGTTGAGATGATAAATCTGGAGATTGCTGCCATTGATATTGGTCTGCACCTTGGGCATTTAACTGAGCTATACCATTTTTACAGATAAGAGTATCGCCACTTACTTTTATGGTAGGAATTGGGTTTACGGTCACTAATATGCTATCTGTAACAGAGCAAGTACCATTTGATCCAGTAACATAATACATTGTTGTAGTGGTTGGAGTGCATATCGGAGAATTACTCAAGGTATTATTTAATCCAATATTTGGCGTCCAATTATAAGCATTTGCACCCGATACATTTAATGTAATAGAATTGCCAATACAAACAGAAGTATCTTTTCCAGCATTTACATTGGGCAAAGGAATTACTTGTATTGTCAAGCTATCAGTACCGACACATGATCCATTTCTAGCTTCAACTGTATATGTTATTGTAGAACTTGGATTAGCAATAGGATTTGCAATGGTTGGATCACTTAAACCTGTAGTAGGCAACCAGGAATACGTTGAACCACCTTTGGCAAATAGTTGCACTGAAGAACCAGCACAAACTTGTGTATCTGGAGTATGTTGAACAGTAAGTTTAGAGGCTAATGTTACTTCTACAGTATCGTATGAAACACACTTTGTAGGATTTGTAACTGTTAAATAATATGTAATAGAATTTGCAGGACTACAAATAGGTGTTGCTGAATTTGGATCATCCAAAAATGTAGTAGGTTTCCAACTATATGTTGCACCATTTATTGCTTGTACTCCAAGCTTTAACGGTTCTCCAGGGCATGTAGCCTTATCTGCACCTGCATCAGCAACTGCTGCTTGAATAATATTTACTCTTACATTAGATGAATCTACACATAAACCATTTTTAACAATAACCTTATATGTAGTTGATATTGATGGGCTTGCTAAAGGATTAGCTGAAGTAGAATCACTTAATCCAGTAGATGGAAACCATCTATAAGTGCTTCCACCAAAAGCAGATAATTTTGCCACTGAACCCAAGCAAATCGAAGTGTCTTTGGATACTACTGCCTTTATATCATTTACAGTTGTAACATATACAGTATCATATGAAATACAACCAATTTCATTTTCACCTGAAAGTATATATCTAGTACTAGGATCAGTAGCTGTAATATTGGTTTTAGATGAAAATGGGGAAGATACTCCAGTTATTGGAGACCAAGCATATTTTATTCCCGCTTGGGTATTGTTTCCTATTTCAACTGTGCCTCCCGGACATGTAGTTTTATCTGGTCCAGCCGATACAATAGGAAAAGGCATTACTTTTACAAGTACTTTAGTAGAATCTGTGCATTGTCCATTTGAAGCAATAAGAGTATACTGTATAGAAGAATCTGGATTTGCAATAGGATTAGGAATATCAGTTTTTGATAAGCCATAAGAAGGTGTCCATTTATATGTAGTTGCACCACGAGCATTTAACTGAGTTTTTCCTCCTTTACACATAGGTAAAGGTTCATCAGCGAAAAAATAAAAAGATGGATAGATTCCAATGTAAATAGACTGAGCACTAACGCAACCTTGAGCATTAAATACTTGTAAAGTATACAATGTAGGTATTGTGGGTGTTGCAATTGGATTAGCAATCGTGGGATTATTTAAACCAGTATTGGGAGACCACAAATAAGTAAAACCAGGCAGAGATTCAGTACCAATTTTAACAGAGGAATTTAAACACACATATGCAGTATCTGTATTCTTAACTGTTTGATATTCTATAACATTAGGCAAACCTAAAACACATTTAAATGATTGATTTAATACATTGCGCTTATATGATATAGAATCGCCTTTAGCATTGGGCTTTTCTATTACATCTAATTGTGTAGGTTTATCGGCAGACACATAAATTTTTCCATCGGGACCTAATTGCATTCCAAATATTCTACTGGAACCAAATTTTTTAATAAAAACAGAATTGGCAATTGCAGTTTCATTTCCAGCATCTAAATCAAACTGAAAAAGTGCTCCTTCACTTGTCGGGAATCGATCAATTGCTCCACTAGTATATAATTTTTTACTATCAGAAGAAAAAGAAAGACCATAATTTCCATAAGAACTAGTTCCAGCAATGGAGCGGGCATTAGAAACAGCTCCTGAAATCGAATTAAAATCAAATACAACTATAGATGCTATATAATTATTAGCATTAGATTCTGTAACAACTGCCAATTTAGATCTATCTGGCGATATCTTCATACCTCCAACAGTAAAGGCAGCATATACAGATGAATATGTAGATATTACAGGGGTTGTTGCAACACCAGTAGAAGTTACTTTATAAGCATATATCTTTGGCAAATATCGATGATGATAGAGCACCCAATAGGCAGAACCAGCACAATCTTTAACAGCAGTAATTTTTTCAGAAAAATCTGCGGCTAACATTGTATTTGCAGATAACATAGAAGGTGATGGTGTTTCTAAACTTATATATGAATAGAAACCTCGTGGATCTGAAGGTGGAATAAAGGTAAGATCTGGAGTAGTAAATAAATACACTCTTTTTGGATTTCCTGGATCAGGAACAAATATTGCACATTGAGATGATGAAATGCCACTTTTTAATGTATCTCCACCAGGAACAACAGTATTACTGCTATTCCAAAGTTTTTTTCCATCTGTATATAAAAGGGGATCACCTGTTATTGGGTCACTATACACAGCACAGCCTTCCCATGTATCTATCTTTCCAGTAATTGGGAAAGGATTTCCTGCAGTAAATTTTATGCCCCCAAACTTACCAAAATACCATGTGGCATTTTCAATTTGAGCACATAAGTTTGAAGCTGTAATGAAGCAAAAAAGGAGGAATAATTTGTACATAAATGCATTAGAATTTAAATCAAAAATCATACCCAACAAATTACAAAAAAACATAGTTCTAAACTAAGTTGAATGTAATCTATGTATAATATTTAAAGGAATGATTCTGGAAATTCTAAGCATGCTAATTTCATAGCTTGTAAAAAATTTTGATCAGGCAATGATGTAAATAGCAGATTTTCACCGGTTCTTGGATGTGTAAATCCTAAAACCCTAGCATGTAAAGCTTGATGAGGCATCAATTGCAATATGCGATGAGCTGCAGATTTATTAAATGAATTCATCATCCCAGTATAGGCTATTTTGTCACCACCATAAGAAACATCTCCAATTAATGGATGATGCATATTCGAGCAATGAACTCTAATCTGATGAGTTCTTCCTGTATGCAATTTTAATCGTAGTAAACTTGCATACTCGCCCCGAGAAATAGTCCAATATTCTGTCTTAGCCAGTTTTCCATCTCGTTTTGAGACTGCAAAAACTTTTCTATTCCTTGGTGAAGGTGCAATGAATGTTTCTATAATATCATGATCAGCTTTTACTTTTCCCCAGGCTATTGCAATATATTCTCTTTGAACTGTTCTGTCTGCAAATTGTTTAGACAAAACATGTGTCCATTCAGGTTTTTTAGAAATTACCATTAAGCCAGAAGTATCTTTATCTAATCGATGGACAATTCCTGGCCTAATAATAGAACTTCTTGTTAATATTTCTTCTATATTTATTTCTTGTTCAAATGGATCTGCATCGTCTTGTTGATCTGCTAATAAAGAAATTGGTTCTCTTATGCCAGTATGCCATAAAACTGCATTTACCAAAGTTCCATAACGATTACCAAAACCTGGATGAACTACTAATCCAGTGGGTTTTATAATCACTAATATATCATCATCTTCATAGACTACTTCTAAAGGAATATCTTCGGGGACTAATTCTAATTGCGGAGGCCTAAGAAACCGGCAGATAATACTATCACCAGGCTTTATTTTATAGGATGTTTTTTTTATATCCCCATTTACAGTAACCGATCCATTATCTATAGCAATTTGAACTTTATTTCTTGTAGCATGTGCAATTGCATTAGTAATATAGATATCTAATCGTTCTGAACTTTGCCCAATTGCTACAGGTAATTCAACAGTACTTTCGATATATTCTGGATATTGTTCATTCATTAGGTATAGTCGTTTTGTCTTGTTCAGATGTATGAGGAGCTATTGTATCTTGATAAGGCATAGGTATAAATTTATTAAATAATAAGAGAAATACCATGCCAATGGAAACACAAGAATCAGCAATATTAAACACTGGCCAATGGGTATATGTAATAGAATTGAATGTAATATCAGGAATGTCTACTTGAATAAAATCGACAACTAAACCATAAAACAGAGGACTATTCCCATAAATCACACCATAAAACATACGATCAATAAAGTTCCCAAAAGCCCCTGCCAGTATCAGCATAATCCCAATTCTTACATATCTATGTGCATCTTTGATAATATGTAAATAATAGATTAACCCAAAAGAGGCAATTAATGAAAATAAAGTAAGGAATATTTTTCCAGTTCCAAATTCAACACCGAAGGCCATTCCTGGGTTTTCTACAAAAGTGATTCGTAAAAAATCTCCTAAGACATTAAAACTTTCGCCTATGTACATGCCTTGATGATCAAAACCAAATAAAGAAAATCCTTTAATCATCATCTTTGTTATCTGATCAAGCACTACTAATAAAAATGCAGTTATATATAAAGTTAGATTTTTCAAAGTATATGTCAATTCTCAATATATTATGATCGTACGGAAATTCTATCTACACCATCTTCAGGACATCTATTATGAATTTTAAAAGATGCAGATTGTGTTGTAATGGGCACAGCTAATAAACGTTCTTTGGCTATGAGGATATTGCATTCTCTGCAGATACCATATGTTTTTTCTTCAATTCGTTTTAAAGCATCATCCAATTTTTTAATATAATCGCTGATTCTATTTATATGAGCATAGGTTTTTTCTTTTTCCATAGCTTCAGATCCTTGTTCTGCCATGTGCATTGAATAAATCATGCTTTCGGAAGCCATTTCAGAATTAGTTAAATCATCCAATCTTTCTTTTAGCATTCTTAATTCATCAATAGCATCTACTTTAATATTCATAATATGCTTTTTGAAATATTCTAAGTCATTATCAGAATAACGAATTTCCTTCACTTTACCGTTTGACTTTGCAATATCTGAATGTGTTGCAGCAGATGTATCTTTCAATACTTCTGTTTTTTTAGTTGCTGCCATATGACTTAACCTTTAATAAGACGTGAAAACAATTGTATTAATCATTTACCTTAATTATTCGAGCTTGAATTGAGATGCCATCTATATCAATATGAATGGATGATTCATGAATATCATTTGATGCTGTGCAAGATACGGCTAAAATTTCGGAACATATATATTCATGCAAAGACAAAATAGCATGTTCTATATCTTTGGGCGCATTAAATTCTAGAGATATCCTATCTGTTACTATTAATCCTTCATTTTTTCTAGCATTTTGAATTCTATTTACAAATTCTCTTGCTATTCCTTCATTAATAAGAGTTTCATCTAATTCAGTATCTAATGCTACAGTTAATGAACCTTCATTTGCTATTAACCAGCCTTCCATATCTTCACTAATAATTTCTACATCTTCTAATAAGATTTCATATGTATCATGTTCAATATGTAAAGAATATACACCATGAGTGATTAGATGTCTAATGGCATCTGCATCCATAAGTTTGACATAATTAGCAATATGTTGAGTGTTTTTTCCGAATCGTTTACCTAAATTTTTAAAATTAGGTTTTACACTTCGTTTCATTATTCCTGCATCATCGCTTACATATTCAACAGCTTTAACATTAATTTCTTCTGTAATAATATTCTGAACTGCTTGAATATCTCTTCTTTGCTGAGGTGTAATTACAGGTATCATTATCCTACTTAATGGCTGTCTTGTTCTAATTTTGGATTTTTCTCTTAATGATCGTGCAAGAAACACAATTGTCTGAGCAAGAGCCATACGCCTTTCAAGATTCAGATCAATTAATTCACTATCTGCCTTTGGCATATCTAGCATATGTATAGATTCTGGGTCTGAATCCAAACGAAGCCTTTGATATAATGATTCAGGCAAAAATGGAGCAGCTGGGGCCATCATCGCAAGCACAGAAACCATAACAGTATGTAGTGTTTGATATGCCGATATCTTATCTGTATCAATTTCACCTTTCCAGAATCTTCTTCTATTTCTTCTTACATACCAATTTGAAACATCATTAATCATAAATTCTTGAATACATCTGCTTGCGCGAAATACATCAAGATTATCCATATGCTGATGATATTGCTGTAATGTACTATGTAAAGTAGAGATAATCCACTTATCAATTTCTGGACGATCACTAATTGGTATATTCGTTTCTTTACCTGTTATTCCATCAATATTTGCGTATAGACAGTAAAAAGAATATGTATTGGTAAGCGTTCTAAAGAAATCTGCGATTACTGTTTTTGCGATATCATGTTCATTAAATAATGTTGGCCTCCATGGTGGATTATTTACCATAAAATACCAACGAACTGCATCAGCTCCGTATGTATTCATCATATCAAATGGATCAACCGTATTTCCACGGGATTTTGACATCTTAGATCCATTTTTATCTAATACAAGTTCATTAACAATAATGCTTTTAAAAGCTGGCTTGCCAAATAGGGCAGATGCTATATTATGAAGCGTATAAAACCAACCTCTTGTTTGATCTATACCTTCTGAAATAAAATCAGCAGGAAAACTGTTTGCAAACAATTCTTGATTTTCAAATGGATAATGCATTTGAGCAAAAGGGACACAACCAGAATCAAACCACACATCAATTACTTCTGTGGTTCTTCTGTAAAGCATATTGTTTTTCTTGAATACTACCTTATCTACAAATGGTCTGTGCAGATCTATATCAACACCACATTCAATAACAGGTACAAAATTTCCTTCACTTATTTCGTATAAACCTTGTTGTAACTCTGCAATGGAGCCAATTGCGAACATATCAGATTTATCTTCACTAATCCATATTGGCAGTGGGGTTCCCCAATATCTATCTCTACTTAAAGACCAATCCTTTACTTCTTCAAGCCAATTTCCAAATCTTCCGGAACCTATTTCTGGTGGTTGCCATTGAATTGTTTTATTCAATGCAATCATCTCATTTTTGTAGGATGGAGATTTAATAAACCAAGAATTTCGGGCATAATACATAACGGGATTATCAGTTCTCCAACAATGAGGATAACTATGAATATAATCCATACTTGATTTATAGATTTTATGCGCTTTTTTTAGTGCAATGATTATATCCTTATCTGCACCTTCTTCTTTACGATCCGAATAAGTAAATGTCTTAATTGCTCTGCCAGCAAAATCTACAATCTCATCAGTAAAATGTCCATTTGGCGTTACTGGTTGTAATACAGGTAAATGCTCTGCTTTAGACATTTCAAAATCATCAACACCAAAGGCAGGAGCAATATGAACAACACCAGAACCATCTTGATTTGATACAAATGTGCCAGGTAAAATTGTTAAGGCTTTAGGATATTCAACTTTATCAATTGCACAATAAGAAAATATCTGCTGATAAGAAGAACCAATCAATTCTTCTCCCTTAAATCTTGATAAGATTGTATATTCACCATCAATAATTTCAAGTCTAGATTCAGCTAGAATTAATCTATAGGACATATTGTTTGTATCATTATGTCGCTTGTTTTCGATTAAAACATAATCAATATCTTTTCCTACAGCTAAGGCTATATTAGAAAACAATGTCCATGGAGTTGTTGTCCACACAAGTATTTTAGCATCTATACACTCTTTAATTAGACTATCGGTAATCTGAACTTGTAAAAAAACATTTGGATCTCTAACTTCTCGATATCCTAATGAAAGTTCATGAGAACTAAGTGGAGTTTCAATTGTAGGAGATTGAGGTACTACTTTATACCCTTTATAAATGAGTCCTTTATTATAAAATTGCTGTAATGCCCACCAAACAGATTCTATGTAATTATTTGTACATGTGATATATGCTTGATCCATATCAACCCAAAAGCCGCTTCTTTTGGTAAATGAATCCCAACCCATATCCATAGCAATATTATTATAAACAAATTCTCTACACTTTTTATTGAATAATTCAATTCCCATTATTTCAATTTCAGACTTATTAACAAGACCTAATTGCTTTTCAACTGCTATTTCAACTGGTAAACCATGGGTATCCCAACCGGCTTGCCTGCGAACATAATAGCCATTCATTGTTTTATATCGACACAATAAATCTTTATCAGTTCTAGCAATTAAATGATGTATTCCTGGCTTTCCGTTTACAGTAGGAGGTCCTTCATAAAAGCTGTAAATAGGAGATCCTTCTCTATTGAGAAGAGACTTTTTAAAAATAGAATTTTCCTCCCAAAATGAGAGTATTTCTTGTTCTAATTCAGGATAATTCAATTTATCGGGGAGAGGACGGTACATGTAATCTGTAAATCTGATAGATGTAAATAATTAAGAAACATAATTGTTACAATAGGTTTCTGCACACTTTGGGCAAGTGGCAATTATACCATATTTGAGCAACAATTTCAACCTTAGAATATCATTATTAATGATATATTTACTTTTGCACGCTATTTGATATTTCAATATATATTGAATACACTTTATATTTTTCTGTTTATAAGCAAAATAGAATAGATTAAATTGATATAATTATCATTAATTTAAAAGGTATTCTAACCATTTTACTTAGTTAATGTAGAACATTACAAGTGTTTATTGCAAATCATTGTAAAGCTATTTTTCTTTTGTTGATTTTCACATTTTATGCTAATGGAAGCGCATGTATTTGGCTTTTTTATGAATGTGAAAAAGATGATATTATCATGATGATATCTCCAAATACTGTTAATTCTCAAGAGTTCGCCTTGCAATTCGTTCGCACTGCTTTGTCTCAACATAATCAACAGTCTAAACACATTATTAAAATTGTTGAAACAGATATAAAAGTATCAGTGTCTTCGATTAGTCACTTTCAATTATATAATTCCTCAATTCAATGTCCTTTTGCTAGATTTTATGATAATCTCAACATTAGCAATGGATATCCTTTTTCACTTATTAAGCCTCCCCGACATATTGTTTAATTATATGTATTTAATCAATATTTATTAAACATTTTAAACAATATATTATGAGAAATAAACTGTCATTACTTACAGTATTTTTACTGTATGTAAGCATATATATACCTGCTTTTTCTTTAGGTGATAAAGATAAGTACAAAGAAAAAGATTCGCTTCAAAAGAAATCCATATTCACCAATAACATTACAGTTACAGCATTAAGACAGCCAGAAAATAATCTTGAGGTGCCTCTATCAGTTACAATATTATCTGCTATAGATCTGCAAAATAAAAGAGGTTTAGGATTAGATGATATGCTGAGCAATGTCCCTGGATTACTTGTTCAATCAAGGTCAGGAAATCAAGATTTAAGGCTTACAATCAGAGGATTTGGAGCAAGAGGTGCAGGAGAACGATCTAATGCTGGAACTACAAGAGGAATACGCGTTTTAGTGGATGGTATTCCAGAAACAGAACCTGATGGAAGAACCGCTCTAGATTTTATAAACCCCGCAGCTTTAAAAAGCGCGGAAATTCTCAGGTCTAATAGTTCTGCATTATTTGGCAATGCTTCTGGTGGTATCATTAGTTTTTCTACAATACCACAAACAGATAATACAA
>BJGZ01000007.1 GCA_014191195.1 Chlorobiota bacterium | reverse complement strand
TAGAGTGAATCAAATTTGCCGAGTACTTCGCCATTTGTCGTGATACGAGAAATAGTCACATCATTCGTTGAATCATTATCACCAGTATTAATAATTGTATCATTACTAATTGCAATACCTCTACCAGCTTTATAGATTTTGCCTGTTGAATCATTTGATGCAACCCAAGTTGTGCCATTCCATTTCAATACCTGACCAGTTGTCGCGCTCATTTGATTGATTTTATCACCAGTCACTGCGCGGTCTTTCAACTTGATAGTTGAAATGATGCCATCCTTGATATAGAGTGAATCGAACTTGCCGAGTACTTCGCCATTTGTTGTGATTCTTGTTATCGTGACATCATTCGTGGAGTCTATATCACCAGTATTAATAATTGTATCATTACTAATTGCAATACCTCTACCAGATTTATAGATCTTACCTGTTGAATCATTTGATGCAACCCAAGTTGTGCCATTCCACTTGAGGATTTGTCCAGTTGAAGCGCTCATTTGATTGATTTTGTCACCTGTCACTGCGCGGTCTTTTATCTTCGCTGTTGTAACCGATGAATCTTTCAGTTTTACTGTTGAAACAATCCCATCTTTGATATAGAGTGAATCAAATTTGCCGAGTACTTCACCATTTGTTGTAATTCTTGTTATGGTGACATCATTCGTTGAGTCATTATCGCCTGTATTAATAATTGTATCATTACTAATTGCAATTCCTCTACCAGATTTATAGAGCTTACCTGTAGAATCATTTGATGCAACCCACGTAGTGCCATTCCACTTCAAGATCTGACCAGTTGTCGCACCCATTTGATTGATTTTGTCACCTGTCACTGCGCGGTCTTTAAGCTTGACTGTTGATACAACACCATCTTTGATATAGAGTGAATCAAATTTGCCGAGTACTTCGCCATTTGTCGTGATACGAGAAATAGTCACATCATTCGTTGAATCATTATCACCAGTATTAATAATTGTATCATTACTAATTGCAATACCTCTACCAGATTTATAGATCTTACCTGTAGAATCATTTGATGCAACCCACGTTGTGCCATTCCACTTGAGGATTTGTCCAGTTGAAGCACCCATTTGATTGATTTTATCACCAGTCACTGCACGGTCTTTAAGCTTGACTGTTGATACAACACCATCTTTGATATAGAGTGAATCAAATTTGCCGAGCACTTCGCCTTTAATTGTAATGCGGTTTATAGTGATATCATCAGAGGTATCTCTGTCTCCAATACTAAAGATTGTATCATTTCTTATAATGATACCTTGACCAGGAAAATATGATCGTTCAATATCGGCAGATGGAATCCAAGAGCTACCATTCCACTTTAAAACCTGGCCACTTGTAGCACCCATTTGATTTATTTTGCTAGAAGTGATTGCAGCATCGACAATTTTATCCCTAGTAACTTTATTATTTCCTATAGATGGATTTGGATATGTACCTGTTAAATCACCACCAGCATTTGACCCAAAAGTGATATCATCATTAGGATTAACATCACCAGTATTTATAATTGAATCATTAGAAATTGCTATCCCAGCACCAGCATTATACACTTTTCCAATATCATTAGATGGAACCCATCTAGTTCCATTCCACTTCAGAATTTGGCCATTTGTTGCACCCATCTGGTTAAATTTATCGGCAGTGATTACACCATTTGCAATTTTATTATTAGTAATTTTTCCATCTGCTATTGTAGGATTTGGATATGTACCAGTAAGGTCTCCGCCTGCATTTGAGCCAATAACTATATCATTGGTAGAGTCTCTATCTCCAGTATTTGTAATGATACCATTTTGTATTGAAATTCCCGATCCAGCTGTATACACTTCTCCTATATCATTAGAAGACACCCAATTTGTACCATCCCACTTAAGGATTTGCCCAACAGAGGCTCCCATTTGGGCAAGTTTAGACGCTAAAATACTGCGATCTAAAATTTTAGAAGAAGTAATTGCTGCATCTTTAATATTCTTACTTTTAACAGCTGAATCAGCTAATTGTAATTCTGTAAAACTGCCATTAATATTAATATCAATTGAACTATCAGGACTTCGAGATGGGCCTAAAGAAGGAGCTAAACTTAAAGAAAGTGTATCACCTTGATTGTTAATTGTTAATCCAGGACTTCCCTTCAAGAACAGATTACCTGCTAATCCATTTAAGCTAAGTACAGCACCAGTAGCATTTGCTGTTAATCCCTGCGAAAGATTAGAAATTTGACTCTTAAATGAATATGGCGAAGCAACTAATTCAACCCGAGGAGTAAACTCAGGATTACCAGAAACAGTAATTCCAAGCCAATACTGCCTATCGAATGGAATATTCAAAGGCTGTATAGACCCAAGAATCGCATCAAAAACACCATTTTTTGTTGACAAACTTTGTGTTTCTGTCCAAACAGAATTTCCGCCTGAAAATGCATCATACAATTGAAATGTAATTGCATAAGAAGAATCTACATATGGGTCATTTGCAGTTACAAGTAAAAGTCCCTGATACGATAATTTTTGCGGCAACTGAGCAAATATTCTACTTGTGCTCAATAATACAATACATAATAGAATGAATAGTAACCGAATATTTTTCATAGATATACTTTAAAGTTAATTCCAAATGTAAAAGTATTTTCAACATAGTTCTATATCGATAAGAACTAACTATATGGAATACTTGATGTTTATACGACTTAACACTGTGATTAAGATTGTAGATTACACCAATATTTAACATTAACAAAAATTATGCCTAATGTTAGGCAATAGCTTATATCTGAAGTATTTTCATGGTAATTATTTAATTATTCTTTCTGATTTGTATAAGAACACTAATTTGCACTGTGAGTATGTACTAGTAAAAAAATTATTGAGATAAAATAGGTTCATGATGAATCACCATATATTTAGAGAGAGTATTGATTAAATAGAAAAAAAATACTCGTCTAATTTCATCCTTGGATTGAATGAAAAACAGGTAAGAATAAATGGTGAATTATTTGAGAAGAATGAATTGTCTGAGAAAAAAAGTGTCTCAGAATTGACATTATTGTTGAGACAATTTAACAATCCAATTATTTATGTTCTTATTATTGCTGCAATTCTCAATGTATGAACTGCACAATAGTTTTAATTGAATCCCGTACTTTAGCTTTATTCCAAATCTGGAATGTACAGAATTCTCGTTCAGCTAATAGATCGCTATTTTTTACATTAAAAACTCATCCTTTTCAAAAAAATGAATGGTTTTTATGCCTGGATATTTCTCTTTCTATGATCATTATTGCAGAATTTCATAAATTTATTCGTAAGAATCACTAAAGATCAATAACAAATGAAGACAATTTTCTTGTATATATTCACAATCAGTGTATTCAGCTTGTACAGCTGTAATTCAGTAGTCAATATCCAGCCATCTGGAAATATCCAAATGATGAAAAAAAATTGCTCATCATTTCAAGAACTTGATATTACCGGAAGATTTGACGTCACGGTGATGTATGATAATACTGAAGCCTATGAAATTTCAGCAGATGATAATATTTTGCCATTTGTCGATATTCAACCGAATGAAAGAAGTATTTCTATCTCATTAAAAAAGAAAATGCCACGTTCGGTTTCTCCAATTAAAATGACGATTCATGTTGCTTCACTATCGAAAATCCAGCTTGACTATGGTGCAACATTAAAAACTGAGCCTCGTTGTATAGCAGACAAATTAGATCTTTTACTTTCTAATGGAAGTTCTTTTCAGTCTAATATACAATGTCAACAATTAGATCTTACCGTACTGTCTGGGTCAAATGTCATTCTTAATGGAACAGCTAATATTTTACATATTATTGCGAAAGAATCATCATCTATCAATGGATATGATTTAGCAACTCAAAACACACAAGCTCAAATATTAGAAGCAAGTTCTTTAAATATTAGTGTAGAGAAAGAATTTTCAGTGCAGGCCACTGAGGGAAGCATGATAAATTATCGGGGCACACCAACTTTTCTAAAAAAAATAATAGAAGGCGGTTCAAGAATTGAAAAACGCTAAAAAAAACCCTATAAAGAATTGCTCTCTATAGGGCCTAGTATCTATGATCTATAATTTCTGATACTATTCTATGGTATCAAATTCTTCACGACTTAGTCTTTTAATAGGTTTTTTTCTCATCCCAGATATAATAGAATTACATATACTTATTTGATTATAAAATAAAGTATCAAATGTTGATTTAATAGATTGTATATCCTTGGCTATATTATCAATACGCTTTAATTGCTCTGCACTTGGTTTGCCTGCATATTGATTTATTGTACCATAAATACCTGCTAATTTTTCTCTGATTTTATCTTCGCTATCGGCAAAAAGAGTGCTTTTTTCGGCTACAATTAATGTATGAAGTGAATCTAATGACTTAATTGTTTGCTTAACAATTGCATTCTCTTTTTCATCAATAATAGTTTTTATTCTTAAAGAAAGAGTATCCCTTGCAGCAGTTATTTGTTCCGAAACAAATGCTACATCATCTACCATTCCCCAACATTTTATAGCAGTTTGATTTTGGGCAATTCTATCATCCTTGGAATGAACAGATTTTTTATCACTTACAATTACGATAGAACTTGTATACTCTTTACCATTTTTTTTCACTCTAATTCCATATTCACCTGGTAAAACTGTATAACCAAAATTACCACCACCAGTGTTTTGTGAAATAGCTACACGAGGGGCTTTTGTATCCATATTCCATGACAATAAGTTGACGCCCTTCCTTTTTGAAGCTGGAACAGTAGTAAGAACTACATTTGTTTTTTTATCAATAATTTCAATACTCATGTCCCCAATCATATGTCTTGATTTTAGATAATATGCAAATCGAGCTCCTCTATTAGGATTCGCTGCAGCAAATTCATCAGAACCACTAAATTCTTGGAATCCAGTTGCAAAAGACATCTCAGATATTCGTGTTGGAAGGAATGTAAAATCATCTTTTAGAATGTTTAGAGACAAACCTCTCAATGGTGTTATATCATCGATAATATATGCACCGCGTCCATGAGTACCAATAATTACATCGTGATCTCGTGGATGAATTGCAATATCTCTAACAGGAATCGAAGGTATTTCATTTTTAAATTGAGCCCACGATTCACCAGCGTCAATAGAAATAAATAAACCTGATTCTGTTCCAGCAAATAATAGATTTTTATTAACTAAATCTTCTCTTATTACATGAGCAAAACCCCTTAAAGAATCACTTTTACATTGTTTCCAAGACAAGCCAAAATCTGTTGACTTTAGAATATATGTAGCAAAATCTCCTCTGGTATGATCTTCTAATGTTATATAGACAGTGGATTTATCAAAATGGCTTGGTTCTACTGATGAAACCCATGTATATGGCTTTATCGTTTTAGGCAAATTCTTAGATACATTTTGCCATGTATTTCCACCATTTGATGTACATTGGATATTACCATCATCGGTACCAACCCATATAATTTTTTCATCTAAAGGAGATTCATTTATCGTATAAATAGTACAATGGTTTTCTGCACTTGTATTATCCTTTGTTACTCCTCCCGATTCAACAGGATTATATTTGGAAGAATCATTCGTTGTTAAGTCAGGAGAAATTCTTTCCCATGTATCACCATGATTATATGATCTATGAAGATATTGTGAACCAATATAAAGCGCTTTAGCATTGATTGAAGATTGAACAATTGGAGCATTCCAATTGAATCGCAATTTTTTCTCTCCTAATTCTTCAAAAGGAGAAATTGGTTTTGTTTCACCAGAATGCAAATGTCTTCTAATTGCCGAACCACCCTGCGACTCAAAATAAATGATATCCTTGTCTGCTCGATCTCTTACAATAGCAAAGCCATCACCCCAACCTGTTGGATTCCAATCTTTATTCTGTATCGCACTACCACCTTGAATACGATGCGGTGTCATCCATGATCCATTATCTTGTAAACCACCAAATACATTATATGGCTCCTCAAAATCATAGGATATATGATACATTTGAGCTAATGGAAGATTTCTACATTGAGACCAAGTTACTCCCCGATCGAATGTTCGGTATACACCACCATCTGTTCCTAATAAAAGATGTTGAGGATTTTCTGGATCGATCCATAAAGCATGGTGGTCTGGATGATTTCCGCCACCATAACTAAAGCCATTAAAGGTTTTCCCTCCATCATTAGAAATCCCTAATTGAAAAGAAGGTCTATACACTTTATTCTCATTAAATGGATCAACATATAAACAAGAAAAGTAGAATGGTCTTGCGGTAACACTAACTGCATTAGACATTTTCTTCCAATTATCTCCATTATCATCAGAACGATATAAGCCACTTTCTTTAGATTCGATCATGGCATACATAGTAGATGGCTTAGAAGGAGCGATTGCAAGAATAATTCTTCCTAAATCGCCTTCTGGCAATGAATTTGACTGTTTTACCCACGTTTTTCCAGCATCTGTACTTTTAAACAATCCACTACCTTTACCGCCTGAACTAAAATTCCACGCTTTTCTTCTGAATTCCCACATAGAGGCATAGCAAATATTTGGATTTTCTGGATTGATTACTATATCAGCACAACCTGTTTTTTCATCTATATAAAGAACTTTCTGAAAAGTTTTTCCGCCATCTTCTGTTCTATAAATACCACGATCTTTGCTATCACTCCATAATGCGCCCATACCAGCAACTAGTGCTATATCTGGATTTTTAGGATGTAATGCAATTTTTGCAATTCTCTCAACATTTTCAAGACCCATCAATTTCCATGAATCTCCAGCATCTGTAGTTTTATAAATACCACCACCCAGAGAAACGCTATTTCTAACATTACATTCTCCGGTACCAACCCATACTACAGAATCTTGATATCTTGGATCTATGCTTATGCAACCAATAGACTGTTGTTTTTCTTTGCTAAAAATTGCTTTAAATGTAGTTCCATTATCTTTAGACTTCCACACTCCACCGGCAGCGGATCCTACATAGATACACAGTCTTTTTTCTTTTGGATGATCTCCACTTGGTAAATACAGAGCTTCTAAAGCGGTAACTCTTCCACTAGAAGTGGCTGGGCCAAGTTCGCGTGCTCTTAATGAGCCAAATGTATAAGGTGTAATGAGTTGAGCATATGTGTTAATATGAGCAAAACAACAAATAATAATGAGAAAAGAATATATGTTTTTCATAGATGTGTACACTTATTATTTAGATTTTGAAGGCATTAAGAAAAAAGAATCATCTACTTGTTTATCAAATTGATATGCTTCTATATAAGACACACCCACGGTTTCTCCATTTGATTTAGATTCGATATTATAAGGTAAAGTTCTTCCATCTATAACTTTATATTCGCTATAGAAAGAATCACTTTCTCTTGCAACACCAGACTCATTGTACTTTACTGTAGTTTTAATAATAAGGTATGAATCAATGTCTAAATAGTACATTCTATATGCCCCATCAGGAGACTTTGCGGTGATTTTATATACTTCAGAACCTTCAATTTCATCTTTACCGCTATATTCAATAGCAGAACCATCACTTCCATTTAATAATAAATCATTCCATACCATTTTTACCATTCTTTTTGCATCTTTAGAATCATCTTCATTTAAGGGCTGGGGATCATTGGAACCTGTCCAAGGTTGAATAGTCCAACCATTAGTACCATCAAATGCTTGAACATAAGTTAAGCCTGGTTGCAATGTAAAATCCATACGAGCTTTATCAGGACATTTTAGAGTAAAAACCATAGGTCTTTTTTCTCCTCCACCTCCACCCTGAGTTTTAGATTTAATAATAACAGATGCCAATTCAGGATATTTTTCTTTACCGCCAACAGCTTTTTGATAACCATCTATAATGCTCTGTAAAGATTGTGATTGTGCTGCATTACTTAACATACATGCAAATAACAACATGATGCAAATTTTCATATACTTCCCATATTTAAGAAAAATTAAATTTCTATTTGTTCATTATCGATCTTAGTTGGCTTCATATGAATGTAGAATTATCAACGTAACATAAGACTACTTAGATATGTATTCATATAAAAGTTTGAAATTAGTATAAATGCATCTTTAATTATTACAAACTTTAGTAATAATAATTGAATGTGTAATAATTAATAATTGATACTTACTTATGTTCATGATTTATTATCATGATACCTTCTTTAGAATATGAATCATCAGGCAGAATTTTTGAAATTAATCAAAGAAAATGAGCGAATCATTTTTAAGATTTGTCGCATGTATATGGATACTGTGGTAGACCGACAAGATTTATTCCAAGAAATAGTAGGTCAAGCTTGGCATTCATATGAATCATTCAAAGGTTTATCAAAATTCTCTTCCTGGTTATATCGCATTGCCTTAAATACTGCTTTAACGTATTTTAAAAAGAATAAACGATCAAAAAATACGATTGAATCCTATAAAACTATAAAAGATGTAATTGAAGAGGAAGACAGACAAGAACAAATTGACTTGATGTACACGGCAATCAGTAGATTACCAAAGATTGATAAAGCTATAGTAATGCTATATTTAGACGATTATTCATATCAACAAATATCAGAAATGATTGGAATGAATATCAGTAATGTTGGTGTAAGAATAAATCGTATAAAAAAAAGATTAAAAGATGATTGCAATGAATTACAGAGTGAATAATATGGAATTAGACGACCTTAAAAAAGGACTAAATCAATCTCTTGAACAGCCCATAGAGATAGAAGCTATTTTAGATAAAATTCCTACTCAAAAGTCTCATTTATTGATTTATAAGATGAAGAGAAATATCATTATTGAAATTCTTCTCTACTTTCTTACTTTGATTTGGTTGGTATATGAATCTATATATGCTTTAAGTCCAGCTTTACGATTGTATTGTGGGACAATGAGTGTAGTGATATTATTCGTATTTCCAATTCTCTTTTCATTGCATAAAAAGATTGGCTTTTATATTATACAAAGCTTTGAAATAAAAGACAATCTGATTGAATTAATTACACTTACCAAAATGTATATCAGAAAGTACATTATGTTTACAATGATACTTTTACCAATTGGCTTTATGTATTCCTTAGTTCTTATTATTATATATGCAACACCAGAATCATCATTTACACCATATATTTCATGGTATAGTGTTCTATTAAATGTAACATATATTACCGAGAGTGGACAAACCATAACAGGTTTAATTCAGAATAATGTATTGATGGTTATTGGTATACTTATACTCATTATCATAGTACTAAGTGTGCTAAACTATATCTTTACAAAAGTGTATCTTCATTTTTTCTATGGAAGGTATATAAGACAATTAGAATCAATTTTAGAAGAATTTGAATAAGAAAACAGTCAACCGAAGCATTTCAATCTATGATAGAAAGTGGAAAATATCATTGTAATGAAGGAGTTTATTGAGTAGATTCACAATGTATTTTTTCTTTGTTTTTACATTTAATGGAGTTCTCTAATGAATGCAGCTCATATTCATTTAATGATTAATCATTTCCCTATCATTTTACCATTTATTGCAATTATCACAAGAATTATAGCACATGTGATCAAATCAGATTCTATGCGAAGATATGCCCTTGGGATATTAATTGCTGGAGCTATTACTTCATTTATTGCAATGCAAAGTGGCGAAAGGGCAGAAGAAATCGTAGAAGAATTACCTGGAATTTCAGAAACATATATTCATAATCATGAAGAATCTGCAGAAATATTCTCAGTTATTACGTACATAGCTGGTGGAATTGCTTGTATTGCATTATGGGCAGATATCAAAAGGAAGTCTTATGCACAAGTTATTATCGAAATTGCGATTGTGTTAAGTGTCGTTTCTTTATTCTATGCTCAGAAGACAGGGACTTCTGGCGGTGAAATTAGGCATGAAGAAATTAGATAATGTCCGATTTCACATGTTTTAAAGCTTCTCTTTTAGTTAATCCACTAAACTCATGTGAATGAACAAATGAGATAACTGAATGAGGATGTACATAACTATATTCTCTTAAAGCCCAGCCTATAGCTTTTCTAATAAAGAATTCATTCGATTCTTTTAACTGTATACATAAAGAAAACAGTAATTGTTCATCGGTTTGGGCTTTATACCTTTTTTGATGAAGGATACAAATCCTTTGAAGCCACATATTTTTTGATGCAATCCATTTAGTTATACATGTTATTCTTTGTTCGGGAAATTTCTGAAAATATATGCCTATTAATGGAGCAATGCAGTCTACAGAATCCCACCATGAATGAGTTGTAATCATATATTCAAGAAGTTCAATGGTTTCTATCTTCCAATATTTCTGAGCTTTATCTACACATTCTATAGCTACATAATGTAATTCTCTATGATGATCCTTATAGAAATCCATGGCTACATCATTAATATGCAATAATATATCTTTTGGATACAGACTCATTGTTTGTTTCATTAAACTTCTTCTTAAGGAGCTTTTCAAGCCATAAAAAGTAAAAAGATTTTTCATATATGCTTGCATTGGCTTAGCCAATTCTGGATCAGCATGATTCTGAAAAACTTGTCGGATACTTTGTGAGAAAGAAATCATGATAATGATTCAAAGATAGTGTGTTCAGGCTCTTGCTGAATTGGATAATATTCTTCTAATACTATATCTTCATTATCCCCGATATTCTGTTGATGAATACGAATTATTTGTTGCTTCACTAAATCCAATAAAGCAAGGAAAGTAACAACTATAGACATCCTAGACTGATTATTAATAAGAGTGTAGAACGTTGTTTTTTTCTCTGTAGAAATCAAAAGAGTAATCTCTGTAATTCTATCTTCAACAGTCATTGATCTGGCTTCTATAGCATAATGTTTTTCTTGTTCAGCATTCCTATTGAGCGCTTTTTTTAAAGCACGCATTAAATCAAATAAAGAAGCATTAACAAGTGCATCATTACTTCCTAAATGTCTTTGTTCTGTTTCAAAAAAGTTTCTGTAATAATGATATTTTTCTGCCTCGGACTGTTCATATAGAACAGATGCAGATTCTTTAAATTGTTTATAGATAAGTAATCGCTGTAATAATTCAGCTCTTGGATCAATCTCTTCTATTTCTCCATCTTTTATAACAGTTTCTCTTGGTAGTAGCATTAATGCTTTAATCTGCATCAAAGAAGCAGCCATTACCATAAATTCACCAGCTAATTCTAGGTCAAATAATTCCATCAAGCGAATATATTCTAAAAAATCTCCAGTTATTTTGGCAATTGGAATATCATAGATATTTAATTCATCACGCTTTATAAAAAAGAGTAATAAATCTAATGGGCCCTCAAAATTTGGAAGTTGTATTGTATATGTGGACATCTTATCTACCATTAAAAGAGAAAGGTGAATTCATTATAACAAAACTATATAGTTTTCTTTGAATATTTGCTGAGTCTTTGGTTAAGCATAATGTAATAGTTATTTTTACATATTATTAGATTTATATAAAGGCAAATTAAATGAAATACGCAGGTAAAGCTTTACTACTTACATTATTCACTCTGTTTTTCTGTTCACATATCAATGCTCAGACTATCTATTCAGGCAGGGTTAGTTATAATATTAGTATCAATGATATAACAAATAATGTTGAAGTTACTACAAATGGATCTGAGATTTTGTTACATATGAAATTGGAAAATGGTAAAGAAGTTGATATTAAAAGCGATCGTTATGGTAAGAAGCAAGTAATGATAATGCATACTCAAAAAACATATGTGAATCTTACAGTTTCTACTGTAGAAAAATTAACAAGTTTAATGAAAAAAGTTGGTAAAGTTGTTGCAGCACCTATTATCAGTGAAACCAGAAAAACCGGTGAATCAAAAAAAATTAATGGTTATATCTGCGAAAAATTCATTCAAGAAGATGGATACGGAACAATAGAAATTTGGGCCACTAATACTTTAGGATCTTTAGCTTTTAGTGGAGTACCATTGATTCCTTTACCTAATTTGATGAATTCAGATGCTGCTTCTTATTTTCCGATAGAAATTATGGCCAAGAATACCGATGGAAGTGAAGTTTTTATTATGAAAACTAATGATATTAAACCAGGTGCTATTGATGAATCTGTATTTGCTATTCCAGCCGGATATGAATTAGCAGAAATACCAACTCAGCCAAATGCTAAATAATGGTTCATGATTATGAAAAAGCGGATTATCTATATGATATATCCGCTTTTTTTTTATTCAATACATATGTTGAAAACTTCATACGGAAAGCACCTCATTTCTTATTGGTGAATCCACTGTAATAAACTAAATTGCAGCCACTTAGTCCAACCAAAATCATTGCAATCTTAATACATTATGAATTATTCCAAACTCCTTACAACATTGTGCACTAGATCTTATAAGCTATTCCTATTTCTGATACTTAGTATGATGTCTTTTTGTCATGCTCAAGATATCGTAGTAAATGAATATAAGAATGTTACTTTGGTTCCTGATGGAGAAACAACTGAATTATTAGTAGTTACTGATAATGTAAGTTTGGTTGGCTTTACTTTGCGTGATAATAGTGCTGCTGGTGGATGGCAAGCTGGTATTAAATTTAAAGATGTACCACTTTGGAAAAATTTAAGGGCTGGCACTGTTATTTGGATAGCTCATCGTGGAACTGCTGCCACACTTGATGTTTCAGCAGCAGATGGATCAATTCGAATTGGATCTGAATCAGCTGGTTATTTTGATAAAGTTCTCTTTTCAAGCAGTAATTGGGCTCAGGATGCTTTAAATATTGCTCAGACAAGTGATATTATCCAATTATTAGATGCCGCTGGGAATAATCATCATGCTTTGGGGCATGGTACTCCGACATATGAAACAACCGTATTTAATCAAATAAGTGGACCAAAAGTTTTTGTGTATGGAGCTATGGGAATTAGCAATTCTGTATTTCCTGGTGCTACTTTAGCAGATTACAATGCTTCTGGTGCTGCCAATAAGGCAATTATAACTTTATTTGAAAGCCCTGGATATCCAAATTATAATAATATTATTCCTTTTGGTGATGTAGCTAATAGTAATTTTTGGAGATTATTAAGACAACCTACATGGAATACACCAACTGTAACCGGTAATGTAAATATTGGGTCTACAACATTAAATTGGAATGCCGCAACAGACCCAAATCCTGCTGATAATTATCAAGGATATCTGATAGTAAGAGCCCCAGAAACTATTGCAGATACATTGCCTTTGCCAAAGGATGGCGTTACATATGCAAAAGGTGACATGATAGGTGGGTGGAAAGTTGTCGATAATATTATTGGTTCCCAAAATCTTACACTTACAGACATTTCTCCTTTAAATTGTGGTGAACCTGTTAAATATCGTATTTATGCTTTTCGCTATAAATCCGATGATATAGACAGTGCTGCTACCTCAACAAATTCTTGGTTTGCAAAAGGTAGATCATATAATGAAACCTCTTTTGGACGATATAGAGCAATAAGAGAATTACCAACTAAACCATTTATAACTGCACTAAATTCTACAGCAATTTGTCAAGGGACATCGGTAATATTAAAAGGTCCGACATTATCTGGTTTTGGTTTTGAATGGACAAAAGACGGTTTTCCTATTCCAAATGCTCGTGCTCAACAATATACAGCAACTGAAGCTGGTGTTTTTAGGTTGATTATAACATCTTCTAATGGCTGTACTTCCGAATCAGATCCTATTACAGTTACTGTGCTTCCGAAGCCAATAGCATTGATTTCACCTCAAAATGAAGCTAAAATCTGTAATGGTGATTCTGTACAGTTAAAATGCACCACAGCAGGCAGTAGTTTTACATGGCTTTTAGAAGGAATTCCAATTGCTGGCAATACAAATTCTACTATTGTAAAGATTGCTGGAAATTATAGGGTTATTGTTACCGATGACAAAGGGTGTAAAGATACGTCGGTAATTACTACGGTTAAATACAGAAATATCGCTTTACAATTTCCAGACCCTCTAATAGACTTTGGAAGTTTAGATGGATGTAAATCATCAGAGACTAAAACTACCTTATTAAGAAATACAGGTTTAGATACCTCGATAATAGATAAAGTAATTGTCCCACCTGGATTTCAATATATAAGTCCTGCTTTGCCAATAGTATTAATACCAGGAAAATCTGTCACTTTAACATTTGGTTTTGCCCCTATAAAACCTGGCGCAGCTGCTGGAAAAGTTATCATTAATTCATCGCCTTGTTTATATTCAACAACAATAGATGTCAAAGGATTTAAGCAACAATCCAGCGTTAGCTTAAGTTATAATAATGCTGATTTTGGCAAAAGCTTATTATGTGAAACTAAGCCTCAAGACACAGTTATTACAATTATAAATAAAGGAACAAGTTCTTTATCTATAACAAGTTGCAATGTTAATGCGCCTTTTTCTATTATTAATCCGACAGTATTTCCTTTGATTATAGATGCAGGTAAAACAGCATCTATTACTGTTAGATATGCTGCTAATACAGAAGGTATTTTTTCTAGATTATTATCTATACCATATACTGCTGGTTCTTGTAAAGACACATTAAAAATTGGTTTTAATGGCGAAGTTATTGTCCCAGCCTATGCACTTGATACAAATACAATAACATTACCAGATTTATTAGGTTGTACGGCATCTGCAGATACAATGATAACCATAAGGAATACAGGGAAAAGTCCAATCACAATTACTGCACAAAATATTGTGTCTGGAATTACTATTCTCAATACTTTGCCATTAACAATACCAATTGGACAAAGTGCAGATATTAATATTAGAGTAAGCCCTGGTGCAGATGGAGCTTATAATGGCACAATACAATTCAGATCTGTAGAATGTCAGATTGATAAATCAATTACCATCAATGTGATTAAAAAATCAGCTGCTTATACTTTATCAACAAATAAGATTGTCTTTAAAGATTTGATTAGATGTTCTAAAACTGATCCAATATTAGATAGTATAGAAATCACAGCATCTGCATTAGGAATCAAAGGCGATGCAATTATTGGATCGATATCTAGAATTGGAGCACCAAATACTATCTATAGCATCTCATTAAATAAAGATGATACATTAACAAATGGAACAAAAACCTTCAAGGTATATTTTACACCAGGAAATGATGGAACATTTGCATCTACATTTTCCATTACATTTCAGCCCTGTTCTATCATCCAAGAATTTGCAGTATCTGGCTCATTATCTACAATAGATTATAGTATAAATACAGATACATTAGAATTTCCATTAACAGATAGTGGAATGGTTGAAGTTAAAACCTTCACCTTTACAAATAAAAGCTCATTATCAATTACAATTGCATCGTTAAGTTTTGTTCAAAAACCATTCAGCTTTTTCTCAGCAAATCTGTTAAATCAAGTAATACCAAAAGATTCTAGCGTCAATATTGAATTTTCTTATTCACCTTTAGGAAAACAGGTAGACTCTGCAATTGCAATATTAACTCTTGGAGGACCTTGCCCAAAAACAATACCAATCGTATTGAAAGGGACAGGAAATAAAGTAAAACCAAACTTAATAAATGGAACAGCACAGTTAATTGGAGATGATAAATCAGCAGCTCCCGGAAATCAAGTGATATTTCCATTTAGAATACAATCAGACGATATAAAAAATATCAAAGTGAAGCAATTATCTTTCACCATTACATATAATCCAACGCTATTATTGCCAAAATCTATAGTGTCAAAACAGAATAATGTTACGATCGATTGGAAAGAAATGGTGCCAGGTTTTATCACTATTACTGCAAAGGGTATTGACACATCAATAGAAATTCAAAGCGGAGAATTATGTGAATTAGAATGCACTGCATTATTGGGTGATTCTATGCAAACTCGATTAAGAATAGCAGAATTATCAGTAGAAAAAGGGACATTAGGCACATTTTCACTTACAATGAATACACCTGTATTTACATTAATAGATGTTTGTGATTTACCTGGACGTCTTATGAGAATTCAAGGGAATTTATCATTACAATTAGTTTCGCATGGATTAGCATATGAAATAGTAAGCCAAGATAAATCGACATTAGAAATTTATTCTACAGGCGGAGCATGTTTATATACACTGCATCAAGGACATCTTCCAGCAGGAATGTATACTGCTTCTTTACCTACAGAATTACCTACTGGACTATACTATGCTTATTTACGTAGCGGTAGATTCTCTAAAATATTGCCATTTGGATTTATTCGATAGAATTATAACTATGTAAAAGCTTTACAATATTAATGCAAAAAACAGTACTCATCATATCGTATTTTTTTCCACCTATGGGATTAAGTGGAGTAGTAAAAGCCGCAAAGACAGCCAAGTATCTGGCTTCTTCATGCGGTTGGCGAGTAATTGTGTTAACTGCAACACCCAAGCATTACTATGCTTATGATGAGTCTTTACTGCAAGAATTAATAGATGCTGGTGTTCATATTTATAGTACTCCAAGTAAAAATCAAGCTTTACCAGGCCAAACTAAACCATTACCAGGATTCTTTGAAACAAAGATAATCGAACCCATACAATCACGTATGTATTTTCCTGATTCAGCAATAAAATGGCGGAAAATAGCTTTGGCAGCAGCCGAGACAATAGTTCAACAATATCAACCAACTGTTATCTTATCTTTTGGGCCACCAATAAGCAATTTTGTGATCACAGATATGATTGCAGAACGATATAATATTCCTTTCGTTTTAGAGTATGAGGATTCATGGACTAGAGGCAAAACAATAGATAATCAAGTGCTCTTAAAATCATCTAAACATCAAAAGTTAGAAGAGCATTTATTGAAAAGAACAGCCCGAATTGTTGTCCCTACCAGAACATCTAAAGAACAATTAATTAAAGATTATCGATTTCTTGAACATGATGATATTATGATTATGCCACCAGGTTATGATTCATCGGATATTGATTCGCTGAAGAACTCTTTAATAAAAACAAAAAAATGTAGAATCGTGCATGCAGGGATGGCAGATAATCAGCATGGATTTCATGAATTTTTATCAGCTTTTGCTTCTTTTATAAAAAAATACCCTGAAGAAGCATCTTCTATCCAATTATGTTTACCTGGTTTGATATCGCAGGCAACACAAAAAATAATAGATAAATATGGTTTAATGGACTTTGTAGATGCTCCGGGTTATATTCAACATAAGGATCTTTTTCAATACTTGGCAGATTGCACAGTTCTTTTGGCAATAACTGATAGTATGTATAAAATACCGAGTAAAGTATATGAATATATTGGAATTGGAAGACCATTATGTTTAATAGCTCCTGCTGGCTCGATAACAGAAAAATTTGGTCTTGAAAATACATCTGCATTTATATGTACTTCCAATAAACAAGAAGCACTTATTACATTGCTTAATGAAATGTACTTAGCATGGAAACACGATAATCTTCCAATAGTTTCTGCATCTTTTACAGAACAATTTAATTATAAGAACCTTGCTGGTGACTTATCTGTTGCATTAACAAAAGCGATACGATTTTAGATAATTACTTCTAACAATACAATGAGACGTTCTCAGCTAAAGGAAATGATTCTAAGTGGTGAGTCCACAACTGTAGAATTTAAGAGAAAATTTACTTCTCCTGAGAAAATAGCCAAAGAGTTAACATCTTTTGCCAATACAAAGGGAGGCTACTTGTTAATTGGGGTAGATGATGATAAAAAAATCGTCGGAATACAAAGTGAAAAAGAAGATATGTCAAGGCTTGAGCAAGCATGCCTATTTTATTGCGAACCAATCTTAGAGCCAATAATCTATATTGTTCCTGTTGATTATAAAGATATATTAGCCATATATATTCCAGAAAGCGAACAAAAGCCTCATTATGTTATCGATCCATCTGCACCAAATGAAAAAAAAGTATATATACGCCAAGGTGAAGAATCAGTTTCTGCAAGCAAAGAAATGATACGAATTCTGAGAAGTCAAAGCCATGACTCTCAGCCACTTACATTAAGTATCGGCGATAAAGAAAGACGCCTTTTCGAATACCTAGACAAACAAAAAAGAGCCACCATTAAAGATTTTTCAAGCCTCGTTAATATTTCTGATAGGCGCGCAGCACGATTATTAGTAAGACTTGTAAGAGCAGGTGTACTTAATATTCATACCGATCAATCTAATGACTATTATACTTTAGTTGAAAGACCCCATTAATCCACTAAGTTCATATACATATATCATGATTCAAAAAGCTTTCTTAATAATTAAGATATTCTTAGTTGCCTGTATTTGTACTCTATTTTCTCCTTTTTTTAATCATTCTACGCTTTATGCTCAAGATTTTGATTCTGAATGGCAAGATATTTTTTTGCAATTAGATAGTGGAAAAGTCCAAAGTGCACAGCAATTAATACAACAGGTTAAAGAAAAGGCTAGCAAGCAAAACAATTATCCACAGATAATCAAAGCAATAATTCATGAAGCCGCATTAAGTTCTAATGGGAAAGATCCTAATGGTAAGGAAAGTCTATTTGTTATCTATAATGCAATATCTTCTTTGCAGAATGATGCTGATAAAGCCGTATTACACACAATATTAGCAGAACTTTTATGGAAATATTATGAATCATCCGCAGAAGAAATTCAAAGTAGACCTCAATTTATTCCCAAGTTATATCAGGATTTTACTTTCAGTGAACTTGATAATTGGGATGCCTTATATTTTAGAAAAGCAATAGAACATCATACTAATCAAGTGCTTAGCAAACATACTTCATTGCAAAGTATATCAATTAGAACATATACAGACATATTAAAAGTACAGAAATCTGCAGAATATTTAAGGCCAACATTATATGATATTCTTGCTTTTAAATTAATTGCAATTTGGGAGCAAATCGAAAGGAATCAGGGAAGAAGTGATAAAGCAGAATTTACAGATTCTTTAGTATTAACTAAAAAGACACAATTTTTACAAATACCTATATCCAGCCTTAAAGGTAATAATCTGCAGGATAGCCCTGCTTTACGCATAGCAAGTATATATCAACATATCCTTAATCTTCATAGCTTAGATAACAATCAAACAGCCAGCACAGATGCAGATATTCATCGCTTATTAAGTTTATATTCTAGGCTTTTTCATCCAGATGCAGATAGCATTGTTATAGGTGCACTTTTAGAAATTGGAAATGCAATTATTAAAAATGATGCTACACCACAAGCACTGGTAGAAGCTGCATTATTATATAAAAATAGAGAGCAATTTCAAAAAGCTATGGATATCTGCAATGATGTCCAAAAACGATTCCCTCAAACTGTAGCAGCAGAACGATGTAAAGATATACAAATGATGATGTTAGATAAAACATTAAGTATCGAAACAGAAGCTACTATTTTGCCAGCAAAATCATTTATGTTCAATGTTCGATATGCTAATATAGAACGAATTTTCTGTAAAATTATCCGCATGGAAGACATCAATATTTCTAATAATAGAAGCCGGAGATATAGAAATTATTATTTGAATAAAGAAAATCTGCAAAATATTCTTAAAGCCCCAACAGTGATTAACTGGAAACAAGAATTACCAAAATCATCAGATTTTACTGTACATACAATTAGAAAAAAGGGTCCAAGACTTAATTCTGGACAATATCTCATGTTGATAAGCCCAAGTCCAATATTTGATATTCAGGGTAATAATGCAATTGCATATTCATTTTTACAAGTATCAAAAATATCTGCGATTTCTACAATTCAAAAAGATGGGGCAATATTAATTCATACGATTCATGCAGACAATGGAGCACCATTTAAAGATGCAAAGATCGTTTTATATAATAATTCTTTTAACAAGAATAATGATGATTATGAAGATATTCCTTTTGATACTTTGATGTCAGATAAAGATGGATTGGCAATTATTAAACCAATGCAAAAACCCCAAAGCGCTCATCAACTTTCAATAAAAATCATATATGAAACAGATACAATTCATTTTCAAAATGAATTATACAGTTCTGCTATCGAGACAAAAGAAAAAGAACAAAATATCCATCTCATAACCGATAGATCTGTCTATCGTCCAGGGCAAGTTGTCTATTTTAAAGGGATAGTATATGAAAAAAACAATATTATTCCTCAATCCTCTGTTCTTGAAAACAGGAAGATAATTGTAACTGTTCAAGATATGCAGTCTACCATTATTGTAAAGAAAGAATATAAAACTGGCGATTTCGGATCATTTGATGGACAGTTTACGATACCCGAGCATATACTTCCCGGTATGATTTCAATACAAACTGAATTAGGTTCTATTACCATTCAGGTGTCTGAGTACAAAACTCCAACTTTTGAAGTATTACTTCATCAAACAAGTGATACATCTAGAATTGGAAGCAATGTTAATATAAAAGGATCTGTTATCACCTATTCTGGAATACCACTTAGTAATGCCACAGTAAAGTATAGAGTATTAAGGTCTACCCAATATCCATATTGGTGGTGGTATTGGATTCCAAAGCCGCTATCATTAGATAAAGACATAGCACATGGTACAGTGCAAACGCAAGGCGATGGAAATTTTACTATTCCTTTTATTGCATTACCAGAACAAGGATTTGACCCCCAAAAGGCCCCAATGTATAATTATAGAATAGTAACAGAAGCAACAGAGCCTGGAGGAGAAACACAAACCCAAGAATTAACGGTTAGCATTGGAATGCTAAAAGCACAATACACAATACATCACCCACCATTAATAAAAAGCAATGAAACACCTTTCATTAGAGTTCATTCTACATCACTGAATGGTGAATCAATTGCGGCTTTGAAAGGAAAGCTCATTATTGAGAAATTGATAAGTCCTGATAAACCATATCAAAAGTCAACCCTAAGTTCTGCTGAACCAGGAGGAATATCTGAATTAGACTATAAGATGTTTTTTCCTCATGAATCTTTTCAACAAGAAGATATCATGCTAACATGGAAATCAGATACGATTGTATCTCAGACAATTCTTATGTCTGATTCTAATGGAATTGCTGCTCAGACATTAAAACAATTAAAGCCAGGTGCATATAAAATCAAATATGTCACTTTAGAAGAATCAATTCCATTTGAGATAATTTCTTCCTTTATCGTGTATAATCCTGCAGCACAAGTAATGCCTATTGCTATTACCGAACTTTTTTATGCAGATACAGCACAATTACAACCACAAGATACTGCTACGATTATTTTTGGAACAGCGTGGGAACAATCATCTGTTTTAATTCAGGTAGAGCGCCGTGGAATTATTATAAAGCAATATTGGGACATCATAGATAATGCTGTAAAGAGTTATAAGTATCCTATAACTGAGAACGATAGAGGCGGAATATCTATTCATTTTTCAATGATGAGAAATCATCAATTATATAGTAAAACTGTAGAGATTCAAGTACCATGGAAGAATAAAAATCTGACGATATCTACCGCTTCATTTAGAAATAAAAGTATGCCCGGATCACTTCAGGAATGGACATTTTCATTAGTAGATCATCAGCAAAAACCCATAAAACAATCAGAAATTACCGCTTTGATATATGATGCATCTTTAGACCAAATTTCAAGGCCTCAATCTATTGATTTTCAGAATATTTGGGATATATATTCATCGTTTAGTAAACCAAGTGTTTTGCATTCTGGCAATCAGTATTCATCATTATTTACAACTGATGTATGGAATAAAAGAGATCAACAATTATCAATTATTCAAGAATATGATGATCTATCTTTGGATATGTTAATAAATGGACCATTCGGAAGAACTGAAATTATCTATATGAATGATATGGCGCAGGCTAATGCGCCAAGAACGCAAATGTTATCAAATAGAGGAATGAAAATTTCTCCTATGCAATCATCAAAAGTAGATGAAATAATATCTAATCAACAAGAAGTAGCAATAAGAAAAAACAGATCAGAAACTGCCCTATTCTTGCCCAAAATATACCCAAATGAAGATGGTAAATTCATTATTTCTTGTTTAATGCCAGAAGCTTTAACTAGATGGAATATAAGGCTATTAGCATGTACAAAAGATCTTAAATCTGGGATATATCAAAATAATATTGTCACAACAAAACCGCTTACAATAACTGCAAATGCACCTAGATTTGTATATATCGGTGATACCCTTACATTACGGGCAACGATTCATGCAACAGAAACGCAGAATGCATTATCAGGGCAATCCTGGCTGGATATTTTTATAGATAATGATAGCTTGACATCTATTCAGTATCAAAAATCGTTCACAATTAAAAAAGACTCATCAATTGCAATTGCATGGACATTCCCTGTTCCACAGGCACATTCATTAAGAATAAGAACAATAGCTAAAACACTTGATTTTTCTGATGGTGAACAAATAATCATTCCTGTATTATCACCAAGAATTACTGTCACGGATGCTTATCCACTATGGCTAAATCCTAAAAGTGGAACATCTAATCAATCCATCACATTACCCACCATCAATAAAAGTAATAATATTGAATCTGAACAAATTCATATAAAGACTAGTACAATTCCCCAATGGTATGCTGCTGAGAGTTTGCCAGACATATTATCCAATAAGAATAATTCTATTCTTGAAGATATATATCAATGGTTTGCAGCAAAACTTGCGCAAGGGTATATCTTGAATAATGCTATAATCAAAAAAGAAATTGAAAATGGAACTTTAAAAGGGCGTTTAAGCCAAAACAGAGAATTAAGAAAAAAGAATAATATATCAGACAATGAACATCCATGGGAAAATGAAATTCAGCAAGAAATATCTAGAGATAATAATCTAGAAATCTATACAAAACCAAAAGAAATAGCCTCGATTGAAGAATATGCATTCAAAGAAATACTAAGAAAACAAAGCCCAACTGGAGGTTATTCTTGGTTTGAATTGATGCCAGAAAATAGACATATCACTCATGAAGTGTTTATTGCAATTGGAAGAATTAAGCAATTGGGTCTTTTGGGAACAATACAACCTGAAATGAAACAATTGCTTATCAAAGGAATTTCATATATGGATGCACAATATGAAAAGGATTTTGACAATTATAAACGTTTTATGAATCCAAAGGATACATTTCGATTATCGATTGTCGACATTGAATATGCATATGCTAGATCTTACTTTAAGGATATCGTATCAATGCCAAAAGGGGGGCAATGGGATACTTTGTCATTATTTGAATGGAAAGATAGATTGCAATTTGGCATTAAAGCCGAAGCAATGATTGCACTTACATTATTCCGAATGGGAGAAAAAAACAAAGCAATCAGCATATTACAAGCATTAAAAGAGCGAGCAATCAGCAATCAAGACGGTATTCATTGGGCGGTTAAAGGAAATAGATGGTTTGAAGCATCCATAGAAACACATGTACTTGTACAAGAAGCATATAAAGAAATCTTAAAACAATCAGAAATAATCGATGGGATTTCTACCTATTTATTAAGGCAAAAGCAAACAAGAAATTGGAAAACAACCATATCATCAGCACAAGCATGTTATAGTATTCTTCAACAAGGAGAGCAATGCTTAATAGATAATTCTAACGATGTACATATTTATGTAGATGATACTGAAATCAAAGGAGAAGCTGTATCATTTCCGGGAGACATAGAATATAATGTCCCACAAAAGGATATCAAAAAGACAGATCCAATCATACAGATTTCAAGTAAAGGAACATGTCCGATATGGGGAGGAATATACATAACATATCAATCTTCTTTAGAAGATATTAAACAATATGATACAATGTCAATAAGAATCTCAACTGAATTTTTAAGACAAACCGACAATGGAGTCTATACACAATTAAAAAGATTACAGGAACAGGATTCTATTCATATTGGTGACAGAATTACAGTAAGAATAACTATTGACAATGAACGCTTTTTGGATTATGTGCGTATTAAAGATATGCGTTCAGCTGGATTTGAATTAATAGATCAATTAGCAGGATATTCTTATAAAAATGGGATTTCATACTATCAAATCCCAAGAGATGCATCAATGAATTTCTTTCTAGAATATCTACAAAAAGGCAATACAAGTATAGAATATACATTAAGAGCAGCCCGTGAAGGAATTTTCAATAATGGCATAACAACAGTAGAATCTTATTATGCACCTGAATATAAAGGGCATAGCTCTGGAAAGAAAGTTACGATATACCCAATTAAGTAATAGAACATCTTCGGATAGGTCAAAAAAAATCGGCATTTTTGCACTATGCAGAACAAAGAAAAGCCTATAGAAGCGTCTTTGCCTCAAAAGAAAGACAGTTATATCAGTTCAATTCTTCAAAAGATTGGAAGGATAATCTCTGTACTTTTCTTACTCATAACTGTATCAGGATTGGGTTTATATTTCTATGTTCAAACTGATTCATTCAGGAATTGGCTAAAACCTATTTTGATAGATGGAATAAATTCCTCTATAGATGGCAAAGTAGATTTTGAAGATATTCGAATAGATATATTCAAAGGGCTTGTTTTTCATAATGCCGTCTTGATGTCTGCTGGAGACACAGTATTAAAAACTACTGATATAGCAGTTTTTTATCATCTTGATGCATTATTCAGCAAATCCATATCATTAACTTCTATCACTTTAGATTCTCCTTCTTTTAAGATTATTCGACATTCAGATAGCACCTGGAATATAGAACATATCCTTAAACCTCAAATTCAAGACCCCAATAAACCACCATTTGACTGGCATATTTATGTAGGATTATTAGAGCTGTGTAATGGTTCTATTCTCATCAAAGATTCCTTGAGCAAGCCATCTAATGGCACTGTTTTTAATGCACAAGATGCTCTTTTTGAACAAGTAAATGTATTATTAAGTGGTCAGTATTTTCCTGGGATTCATAAAATAGAAGCACATATTAGGGATATTTCTTTTAATGAAATCAACAGTAAGTGGATTGTTAATCACCTTAGCATGAATGCAAAAACAGACTTTTCAGGTTGTACTATAACTGATCTCACACTTCAAACGCCAATATCAACAATAATGGCAGATGTGCATATTCAAGATATCGATATCCTCTCTTCAATATCTCCAGAGGAAATTTCGAAAGCACCAATTACTTTATCATTAAAAGCCAAGCCATTTAATCCAGATGATTTAAGAAAATTCTTACCTCATATAGGTTTTTATGGTTCTTATGATGTACAACTAGAAGCCGAAGGTAATCTTCATGAAATTCAAGTAGAGAAGCTTTTTGTTAAAAACGAACATTCTTCATTGAATCTTAAAGGAATGGTTACCAATATAGATAAACCAGAAAAACTACGTTTTGAAGCACAAGGAATAGGTAATTCTTCTATAGTTTATGATGAATTAAAAAGGAATACACCCGTTTTGCAATTGCCAATATTAGATTTTTTAGGGACAGTTCAATTTAGCCGTTTTTCTATCATAGGCATGCCATCTGACTCAATTTCAATGGATCTAAAAGCACATACCGCTTCTGGTTCTGTCGATGGATTATTGAGCTTATATTTTCATTCAGACACATTAGCCTATAATGGAGATATTCAATTCTCGGAATGTAATCTTGGTAAAGTAATTCACAATCCGAATATAGAAAGTGCATTAAATATGCATGTAAGTATGAAAGGCCAAGGCACCGATCTTTCCACTATGAAATCCTCGATTAAAGTGCAAGCAGGAGCATCTAAAATTGGGAAATATGCATTTCAAGGACTTCTTCTATCAGGTAATGCAGATCATGGGCTATTAAATATAGATACAGCAAATGTTATTTTAAGAGACCATTCACCCGAGTCAAGTGAATTTGATGAGCTTCAGTATTCATCATTTAATTGTAATGGCTTTATTGATTTAAGACAAATCAATCCTTCATTTTCTTTAGAAACTAATCTTAAAAATGTAGAATTAGCGTCTTTATTTGATACTAAAAACCTACCCACAATCTTTGATGGATCTATGACACTTGTTGGAAAAGGGATGCATATTGACAGTATCGAAGGTAGCGCCCATATTCATGCAAGACAAATCATCTTTGAGGATAGAACAATTAATCCACAAATGATCAATGTGGATATTCATAGATATGCTAATGATAAACGATTAACAACTATTGAATCTAAACTATACAATATAAAAGCAGAAGGTATCTACAGATTTGAGCCATTGATTGCCGCTATTAGCCATACTATAAGCAGTGTAATCATAGAAGGTGAAAAAAAATATAATGGAATAAAAGGTGGGAAAAAATCAATTAAGACATTAATGCCTGAAATGGATACAAATCTATTGGACGTTAAACTCTTGGTTAAAGCAAAAGATTTTTCTCCACTAAATTTATTTCTACAAGGCATTCAGATTTCTGGCGAAGGTGAATTACGCGCTTCAATTCAATCTACACCACAAAAAACCGATTTTAATATTGATTCATTATCTGTTAAAAATGGCCATATTTTTGGTCCAGATAATAATGCGCAAAGCTCCCCTTTCCTATTATACGGTTCTATAACAACCATACCAGATACTAATAATAGACGAATCATAAGTTCTATGAAGATTCATTCTGAATGTTCGGATGATTTATTTATCAATAATATTCGAATACATCAACCTGAGCTGTCTTTTACATTAAAAGGAACCGAACTTCAGAGCAGTATTTCTGCTGACATGGGAGAATTATTTTCAGGAGTATTTGCATCAAAAGCAGAATTAACAGATACATCGTTTGCCTTTGAATCAAATTCTTTCTTATGTACATATGGTCCGTTTACTTGGCATTCTGTTAATAATATTTCAGGAAGATTAAGTGCATCAGGTTTGCAGATATTCTCTTTAGTAATGCAAAGAGACAGTGCAATTACACGTTTAAAACAAAGAGAGCTTTTGGGGTCAGCAGAAACAATTTCTGTAAAAGGGTTTGTATCAAGTACAGCTTTTTCTGGATTTTCTGTTGATATTTCTGGGATGCCATTAAAAGACATACAGCAATTACCCATCATCCCTTTAGACTTAAAAGATGTATTAAGGACACTGAAAGGAACACTTACTCAAGCTGTTATTACTGCTGATGGTTCATTTACAAATCCAGCATATGAATGTAAAGGTACAATACAGAATATAGTATATAATGATGTAATAGTTGGTAATCAGACATTTGATTTACATCATAAAGACTCAATCATTTCTGGATCGGTAATAATCATAAATCCTAAATATCCGAATCAAAAGGCATTAGATATTGGCATAGAACAAATTCCATATAATCTGGCGGTGTCGAATGTTGGTAAACCACTAAGAGAGGATGAAGAATTTGTAGTAACCGCAAGAGCTAAATCCTTGTCTATAGCTACGATTGCCCCATTTATACCTGGCATTAGCAAATTACAAGGGAATGTAGACGCAGAAATTTCTTTAGGAGGATTTGCCCCAAATAAAATAAATTATGGAGGACAAGCCTATTTTAAAGATGTCAATTTTATTCTTGATGCTACAAATATTAAATATTTTGCTGGTGGAAGATTATTACTTAAAAATGCAACTGCAACATTAGATTCAATCATATTAAAAAATGACAAATTAGACTTACCTTCAAGTGAAGCAATTATCAGGGGGAATTTGCAATTAAAAGATATCATTAATATCGATAATTTTGATTTATCAATTGTATCTAAACAATTATTAGTATTAAGTGATGCTTCAGCTTCAACAATGCCATTGATGTATGGTAAATTTATCATAGCTAGTGGCCAAAAACCATTGAATTTCACGGGATCATTTACAAAACCTATACTGAGAGGGGATGTAAAAGTATTGCAAGCATCAATAACAATGCCCCCAGAACAAGAACAAACAATTGCATCAGGAGTTAGATATACAGTCTTAAATAATGAACAATTACAGCAATTTCATGAACCTGCGCAGAATCCTTTATCTGATTTTTTAAAAATTCTTTCCAGCACACAAACTAGTAGAAATCAAAAACAGCAATTATTAGATACCTCCTCCATCGAAAAGACGAATGAGAATGAATCGGAAGATTTATTGGTTAAGAGGTCTGGTTTTAATGATTTATTGGACTATGATTTAGAAGTGTATATGCCTGGAAAATTCTTTCTAAAAATGATTTTAGGAACCTTTGAAGAAATCAGAGCTAATATAGAACCCGTCAATAAATTAACGCCATTATATTTCAGAAAAGAACGCTTTAAACAACCACAGCTTATTGGCGAAATGAGATTATTGGAGGGGTCTGAATATAAATTTTTAAAAGTGTTTCAAGCAACAGGAAAATTGATTTTTAATACTGGCGAATTATCTAATCCTGCATTGGATTTATTAGCTGTGTATAAAGGCCAAACTAGATATGACAATGACTTAGAAAATTTTAGAGTGATCATGAAAATCACTGGAACAAAAAATCTACCAAATGTTATCATAACATGGGAAAGAAATGGATTAGAAGCCACAGGAGATTCATCTCAAATAAGAAGTGATGCCTTAATGAAACTTATTGTAGGCCGTACCCAGCAAGAATTATTCGGAAAATCAGGCACTATTGGAACAAAAGGAATTGGCAATGAATTATCAAATTCACTGTCTGCAGCAGCTTCACAACTTTTTAGTGGTCTATTAGAAGGTACCGGACTTTTAACAAATGCAACCATCAGTTTGCAAGAAGGTTTAGCAGATTTATCACAAGCAAGATTAAATTTAAGTGGACAACTATTTAGCGACGTTGCTTGGAGAGCTGCTGGAACTTTAGGAGATTTAACAGGTAATTATGAGTTTAGCGTTGATGTGCCAATTACGATTCTTGGAGATTATGATGCATTACGCAATTTATTGCTTCAATTAACTAGGGCTTCTGCCCCTGCAAACGCTATCACAACAAGACAACAAAAAGAATGGGAAATGAAAATTAGTTGGCGTTATGCTTTTTAAAAGTAAAATAATGTAAAAAACAATGATAGAATTAAAAAATCTCCATAAAGCATTTGGAAGTAAACAAGTACTGAACGGTATTAATCTTACAATACCTACCGGAGCAACTATGTGTATCATAGGAAAATCTGGATGTGGTAAATCAGTATTATTAAAACATATCGTAGGACTCCTAAAACAAGATCAAGGAGATGTACTTATTGATGGTAAATCAGTAGCTACAATGTCTAAACATAACCTTTTTACTATACGTAAAAAAATTGGCTATGTGTTTCAAGGCGCTGCCCTGTTTGACTCGATGACGGTGTATCAAAATGTTATTATTAGCCTATATGAGCATGGTGAAAGAGATCAAGATATTCTTAATCTAGAAGCTAGAAGAGCACTTGCTTCTGTAGGATTATTACCAGATTTTACTGAAAATGGGACACCTAATTTTGAAAAAGAATGTGCGATCTTATCTAATAAGAAGCCAAGTGATTTATCTGGAGGTATGAAAAAAAGAGTAAGCGTTGCTCGTGCTTTAGTAGGCAGCCCCGACTATATTTTTTATGATGAACCAACAACAGGACTAGACCCAGTAAATTCAGAACAAATTGATAAATTAATCTTAGAACTATCAAAAAAACTAAGCATCACTTCATTAGTTATAACTCATGATATGTTCTCTGTATTTAATATCGCCGATCATGTTGCAATGCTAGATAAAGGCCTTATTTGCTTTGAGGGCGATGCCCATCAATTACAATCAACAGAAAATCCAACTGTAACCGAGTTTATCAAGCGTTTCCGCTTGGAAGCTAGAATGCAGTAAATACACCAAACAAGAATATTGTTTTATGTAGCAAAATCAAGAATTGACAAAAAGAAAAAAACGTCGAGAAAAAGCTTTAGAATATCATTTTTTTCGAAGAAAAGGTAAAATCACATGTATTCCAATTAAACCACTAATAACACAGTTTGAACTTTCTCTCCCATATTCTCCAGAAGTGGCACAACCATGTTTACAAATAGAACTGCAAATAACTCACATACATTAATGGCAAATATCGGAGAAGCTGAAATTATAAAACCAATATTAGTTGGTATGAATAAACGTTTCTACAATGTAGATAGACATTCAGATGTTAATGCTGTAATAAGTATAGCAGCAATGTATGCCGATAAGGCAATATCCAAAGAAACACATAAGTGATAGAAAGATGTACATATAATCAACTCTATTTATTCCGTAGTTATATACTATTTGGAATTATAATGTATTGTGTGTGTTCTATGTTTAGTTGCGCAAATCCTTTGCCCCCTGGCGGAGGACCCAAAGATACTATTCCACCAGAAATTATTCATAGCTCCTTAGTAAATGGCTCATTACAAGTTTCAGTACAATCAATTCAATTAGAATTCAGTAAATATATAGATAGGAATAAAGTAGTTGCAGGATTATTTATCACTCCATCAATACCATTTGAAACACATTGGAGCGGAAAAGAACTCGATATACACTTTGAAAAGCCATTTGAAAAAAATACTACTTATGCTTTAACAGTTGGAACAGATTTTACTGATTATGCTGGAAATAAACCAGTAAATGCATTTACTTTATTGTTCTCATCAGGATCTGTTCTGGATTCTGGGAAGATTTCTGGACAACTTTTTGGACAACTTGCCCAGGATTGTTATGTCTTTTTATATGCTGCAGATTCTGCAAATCCAACTACAACTCAGCCTATATATAAAACACAAATTGGTTCAAATGGACAATTCAACATAAGTGCCCTTCCATATGGCAAATACAAAATGTTTGCTATCAAAGATGAATGGAAAAACAATCTTTATGATATCGGAATTGATGCTTTCGGAATGCCTAGTTCTCAAGTTGAATGTTTTAAAGATTCAATACTGCAATATCTAATCAATGTCCGAGCCCCTAAAGATACTGTGTCTCCATTAATTTATTCAGTAAGACATATTTCTAAAGGTATTATAGAAGTACAATGCAGTGAAGAACTTGATTCCCTATCTATTCATAAACATTTCTTTTTGTTAAAGGCTAAGACTGCACAGAAATCAATTTCAAAAGATTCTTCAGAAATGAAGCCTACTGCTGCTTATAGAAATCCCGTTTCAGCACAAACTATTCTGATAGAATATGATACTAATTTCATAGCTTCTTCGATAGCATTTCAGATGCATAAAGATTCATTATTACCAAAAGATAGATTTGGCAATAAGCTACTTGATTCTTCGGGATTTCGCGAATGTGCAATCAATCCAAAAGCAGAAGTAAAAACTCCCTCTATTATCAATATATCTATTAAAGATAGTACTATAGGATTTCCTCTTCAAGGATCTATAGACTGTATAAGCTCTGCATTTATTGATATTGATAATTTTGCTCGAGCCACTTTATTATCTCAAGGGAATAAAACAATCCCAGTAGAAATCATAAACAATACTGGAACTGCTATTAGTATTAAACCAAGTTCAGCCCTTGAAAGCGATACTTGGTATTCATTATCTATCTCTAGCGCTACATTAAAAGATAGCAAAGGAACTCCATTTAAAGATACAGTTTTACGATATCGTTTTAAAACACAAGACACTCGGCTTCTGGGTTCAATACAAGGAATATTGCAAGATCAAGCAGGAATAGGGCCATATATTATTACATTAAGAAAAGCAGATAAAACAATAGCAGCTTCGATTAATATCGAAAAAAAAGGACCATTTCAATTTACTGCTATCCCAAGTGGTAATTATACCTTAGAAGCTTTTGAAGACAAAGATCACTCAGGATTATATACTTATGGTGATATACTACCATATGTATATGCCGAACGTTTTGTAATTGGTGCAAAAACAGGAACGATCTCGGTAAAACAACGTTGGTCTGTAGATGGAATCATAATCGAGTTACCATTACCATGAACAAATATATATACTTTATCATAGTACTTTCATTTTGCTTAGATACCGAAATATCTGCGATAGCTGCAGATACTTTATCACTTACAGAAGTAATTGACATTACTTTAGATCATTCTTATTCAATCAAAATTGCTGCAAATGATGCAGCAATAGCTTCAGCAAATGCAACAAGAGCTGCTACTGGTATGTTGCCAGTGGTATCAGCAACTATTGGACAGATTGGCGGCTTAAATGATATCAATCAGTCATTATTAAGTGGCCAAGAAATTAACCGTTTAGGTGCTGGTAATAAACAAAGTTCGGCTAATATTGCATTAAATTGGACATTATTCGATGGATTTGGCATGTTTGCAAATTATGATAGATTGCTAGCTTTAAAAAACATGGGAGAATTGAAACTTCGATCTTCTATCGAGAACACTATCAGTAAAGTTATCATGTCTTATTGTACAATGGTTCGTAATCAAGCAATGATTCAATCATCTTTATTCAGAGAAGAATTATCCAAAGAACGATTACGATTATCCGTTTTACGATTTTCAGTAGGAAGATCTGGAGAACAAGATACTTTGCAAGCTTCTATAGATTTCCAATCTGATAAAACTGCAACATTAAGAATCGTGGAACAGTACAAAGCATCAAGATTACAATTAAATAATTTTATGGGTGGATATCATGACACAGTATATACTGTGACATCACATTTCCCATCTATACATTATGATTCAACTAAGCTTAATGAACACACGGTTATCCAATCTAATATAGATTTACAGGCAATAAAAGCAGGAATTATATCTGCTGATGCAGCATTAGAGCAGGTTAAAGCAAGATCATATCCTCGATTATCGTTAAATACCGCTTATTCTTATAATCAATCTAATAATGACGGTTCTTTTGTTATATCTAATCAAACCAAAGGCGCAAGTTTCAATATCACAGCACAATATGATGTTTTAGATGGATTCCTTTTCTCTCAAAAAAAAGAAATTGCAAGTCTACAATTAGAAAATGTAGGAATACAATACAAAGAACTTGAACAATTATTGCTTACCTCATTTAGAATAGCAAAAGGTTCTTTTGATACATATACTGCTATTGATAAACTTGAAGAAAATAATGTGTTGATTGCCAAAAAAAATAGCGAAATCGCTTTTGAAAAACTTAAACAAGGAACCATGAGTTCCTATGATTTTAGAGTAACTCAACAATCTATTTATGAAGCCCAGTTTAGAAGTATACAAGCTAAATATGAAAGGATGCTTTCTTTATCAGAATTGATGAAAATTACCAGTAATTTTAATTCATTACTTGAAAAAAGGACACCTTAACATTGAGAGCAATCTATTGCATAGTATTATGTATAAGTATTCATATGTGCTTTCAATTGAATGTACTGGCTACTCAATTTTATCCTATAAACTATTCTATTCAAAAAAATGGTAATGGTATTCAATGGCATTTAGATAAAGAGAATCATCGTATTTATCGCTTATTTGCATCCAGTATTTTAGGGAACAATAATAATATGATAAGCATAAGTAATAATCTACTTTCGGTAGATGAACAATTACTCATGCTTCCATCGGCCCCACAGGATCTTATCAGCATTCATAAAAATACTTTTTTAGTTAGTACAAATGGTAATCTTCCCAGACTATTTTTATGTGATATTAAAGGGAAAATCCTCAAATCGGAACTATTACCAAAGCAATCGATTATTGATGCAACCAAATGGATTTCTATTGATACTACTAAAGGTAAGGCATTGCTTGTCTATGGGAACAATCTATTATCTATTGATATTAATACTTTACAGCATACTATAATTTCACAACAAGTTCTTACCGTTGAACCTTATCCATTGGGTGCATATTTATTAATAAAAGCTGGGGGCGGTGTAATTCTTCAAAAAGTAACATGTAATGGAGATATTTTATTTGAATTCCCTTTTTCCTCATTAGGAACTACATATAGAATTCAGCATATCAATGATCATGTATTGGTATTAGGAAATGCATCTAGTTCGGCTAGTTCTGGCTTTGTGTATTCTATTAAGAATGGAAAACAAAACATGGTTTTTTTACCGTGTATTCCTCAATTATGCTGTTTACGAGAAGATGATCAACATGCGATACAACTTGCATGGATAGAAGAAAATGAAGCTGGACAATTTTCTTTTGTCGTCTCAAATTTGAATGGAGATCCAAAGAAAAGTCAATTACCTGAAGAGTGTTTATCACCAATTTCATTATCTATGTCAGATAATGTTATGTATGCACTTTTTTCTAATCATATCTGTACCATTGATATGGGATCTGAATCATTTTCCTTAATCGCAGCAAGCCGTCTAGGAAAAATGAGAGTATTCGAAGGTTCAATACCCCAGATTATCTCGATAGATAATCAACTATTGATTTCTTCACAATCAGATTATATGATAGTGTCAAAAAGCAAAGATTATTTTTGGTGGATTAAAACGATCGCTTCAAATTCAATCTGGTATATTGTTTTTATATCTGCAAGTATTCTGCTTTATTATCTTTTTAGGGGTTATGCAAGACAAAAAAGATTCTTATCAGCAAGTATGGAATTAAGTGGAATCGGACTTATTCTTGGCATAGATGCAAAAGGAATGTTAAATAGAACTAATGCAACAGCTAGAGATATATTACACATAACAGCAGATATTCCTTTATACCAACATTTTAGATTTTATTGTCAAAAGCCTGGATTACATAATGTATTATCATTTATAGAAGAAGCATTATTAATTCAAACTCCAATACATCAAAAGATTCATATAGAATCACAAAATGGAGATCAAGAAATGATTTGGTCTGCAACTCCATTAATAAGTATTAGCGGAAATTTTTCAGGCTTAATAGTAACTGGATTTGATATCACAGAGGAATTAGAAAAAAAAAGGCTTAGTAATTGGGCTCAATTATCTCATGATATGCAAACAAATCTTTCAATCATTTTATTGAATGCCCAACAAATTAATGTTGAACACTCCAAACCAGATCAAGAAAGAAAAAAGAAGATACTTTCTCAAAGTTCATTGCTAATGCAGAGAGTAAGAGATATTCTTTCTGTTGGCCGTGATGAAGAACCCAATATATCTCAAAATGATGCACTTGTTCTTTGCCGAAATGTCATTACAGAATTTGATGATGCCTTCTTTCCCAATGTAAAACTATTATCTAATGGAAAAAACTTCATTTTTGAATGTGATCCAATAAAACTAACTCGAGCATTAAGAAATGCTGTAGAAAATGGAATTCGGGCATTGCAAAAAAAAGAAGGGATTGTAGAGTTATCGTGTTCTCATAACAAAGAGAATGTGTACTTTACCATAACTGATAATGGAATAGGAATGGATAATATCACCATAGAAAATATGATGAAACCATATTTCACGACAAAAAAAAGATTGGGTGGCTATGGTATTGGCACAATGATTATGCAAAAAGTAGCAGAACTTCATCATGGTAGTATTGCCGTTAAATCAGAGCAAGGCAAAGGAAGTTCTATCATCTTTACAATTCCACGGGAATATAAAAAAAAGTAAACTGAATTATTTCCAGTTTTTTATATCGATTTACCTTTATATTACTTGTTCTCCCCTATTTATCATTATATGAACCACATATCCTTACATATTCCTTCTTTAACAGGTATCAGAGCAATTGCAGCTGGAATTGTCTTTTTAGGCCATATGATTCATTTACATGAACTTGATACATATCCTATTATGCATTATGGATGGATTGGTGTCAATATATTTTTTGCACTTTCAGGATATCTATTTACACATTTATATGCAGATACATTATTACATGGTACATTTTCTTGGACAGATTATCTGAAAAGAAGGATCATAAGAATCTATCCTTTAACTACAGTAGTTACAATGATTTGTATCATTTCTAATATAGGAGTATTTAGCTATGCAGATATTATCACGCATATACTCCTGATTCACTCATGGTTCCCTGGGTATAGAATGTCTATAAATGCACCTATGTGGTCATTAACTATAGAGGAAAGCTATTATCTTATTGCACCATTTTTGATTTATTCATGTGCACTTATTTCAGATGCAGTTTTTGCAAAGCTACATACCTATACCTCTATCATAAAGAAATATTCATTATTCTTTATCATGATGATAGTATTGTGGATTGGTAGTATTGCATTTTCTAGGGGTTCCGTTGGATTATATCAAGACATGATTATGTATTGGTTTGGAAAATGGGATAATGATGCTTTAACAATGACTATTTTTGGTAGGATGTCTGATTTTGTAGTAGGTATGTTGATAGCTATAATTGCAAGATATTTTCCACCACAAAAATCTAAACATGGAGATATTATCTCAAGCATAGGGATTATGTTATTGATTTTTTCTCTTCAGTTTATCATCATGCAAGGTGGGCCAAATTCTGCAGGACTTCATAAGATGACTGTTTGGGCTTTTGCAGGAATTCCACTTGGAGCCTCTATCTTATTTTATGGTTTGCATTCAGGTGGTTTATTGAACACTATATTATCTTCTAAACTTTTCATATTATTGGGTGAAAGTTCTTTTGCTTTATATGTGATACAATTTATAGCCCTACCTGGCATTCCCAATGCATCGATGGGTTTGCAAATGTATGTAGAAGCACAAAACATACATTTTTTACTAGCAGCTTTGATTAGTTATATGAGTTTTGCCTTAATAGCGTTTATTGTTCATATTGCATTCGAGAAGCCAATCACTTCTTATTTACGAGGTAAATTTATAGTAAATACTTAAGGTATCATATATTTATATAATGGGGGTATTATGGGGTTTTCACGATGTATTATTATAGGGTTTTGTCTATTGTTTTTTTATACTTCTTATGGCCAACAATTACCATATGAATGGGGGTTTTATCATGCTGAGTTTCCCAAAAAGAGTAGTTTTTTTGGAGACTATTATCATTCTACTGGCAATCAAATGCCATATTCAGGATTGGGATTATTCTCTTTGTATCCCCAATCTTTACAAATTCCTAAAACACTATTGCATTTATATTCAAAAAGTGCAGATCCAACCCACAATGAGTTATTTCCACCTGCAATATTACGCTTACAAAGTGCATTTGCGCAACAACCAGATAGAACTTTACATATACCATCATCTATTGAGTTTAGGAGTGGCATCATTGATGATCCTCTGGGCAAAGAAGAACATATTGCAACAATAAAATCTATGGAAATGATGGGAAATCCATTTGATGTAAAGATGTTTTCTGTACATGGGAATAAACCTAGGGGATTAGATTTTCGAATTCAAAAAACAGACATGCTCGGTACCGAAAAAGATGGTGATATATCGGTAATGTGTATGCTAACATCACATCATTCTTCAATAGCCGCAGGATCTTTTAGAGATGATTGGCTTCCCAGAATTGGAATTGGTAATGATGTGCCCAAAGAAATGTTACATATAGGTAGAAAATTAACATTTCATTCAGGAGGAAGTTCTCGTATTGCAGATAATCTTTTTTATGATATCAATAATAATTGCAATAGAAGAATTGATCCAGGCCCAGGGGCTGCAATATCTATGTATAAAGGTTCAATATCATTAGGAATATCATCGAATCCAGATAACTTTTCAGAACCTGTATCATTTGAATGGGGCAATCTAAATACGTTTAGAGGCATGATTATTCAACAGGATGGGAATATAGGTATAGGACAGAAATTTCCAGAATCTACTGTAGACATTGTGTCTTCACATCAAACACAAGGACAATCAGTATTGAGAATTAGGAATAATCAATGGAATACCCTGTTTGATATAAAGAATAATGGTTTTTTAGGAATCAATAATCCTTCACCTAAAGATCATCTTCACATTGGTAAGCAATTTACTCTACACTCAGGAATAACTTCTTTTCTTGCAGAAAATGCATACATAGATACAGATACTTTAAAGAATATTGATGCAGGAAATTCTGGATTTATTCGGTTTCAGAATGGACAAATCATTCTTGCAAATTCGGTACATAATACTGTTCCTCATTCATCCATCGATATTCTAAGAAATAAAGAAAACTCTTATTCATTAAGAGGAATCTCTATAGACCCAGAACAGGCATTTATAGGGATAGGTACTTTATTACCTAAGGCAAGCTTACATATTCTTTCTGTTTCAAATGACTCGATGTCTGCGGCTTTAAAGATTTCTTCTCAATCTGATAATACATTATTAACTGTGTTAGATAATGGAAAAGTAGGAATTGGAATATCACAACCAGAACAATCTCTTCATATTCTGGGGAATGTTCAAATTGGGAAACAAAAAAATCTGGGACAATTATGCCAAGATTCAACATATAATCTAAGTGTTGATGGGGCTATTATTACCAAAGAACTTATCATAACATCTGAATCATGGGCAGATACAGTGTTTTCCAAAAACTATTCGCTTATGGAACCCCTTGAACTCGAAAACTTTATCAATCAATATCATCATCTGCCTAATATTCCAAAAGAATCGGACATCACTCAACATGGTATTCATATTGGTTCGATGCACATTGCGCTTCTTAAGAAAATAGAAGAACTTACATTATATGTCATTGCTTTACACAAAAAACAAGGTCAATTGGAAGAATTACTTAGTACAAATAAACATTAAAATTTGGGGGATATTGATACATGAAAACAGTATTAACATTATATATATTATTCAATATAAGTTCTATTCATTGTCTAGAAAATGACTGGATCAGTTTCTATAAACCAGGAATTATTGATAATCATAGGAATATAGACAATATTCTTAAAACATCAGATCATCTTTTAGTTAGTGGAATTTTCTATCAAACATTGAGTGAAAATCCATTTTCACAAGACATTCATTTTATTTCAGAATGGAAAAATTCTCAATTTACTGCTTTGGGCCAAGGAGTAAACTCACAAGTTCATGCAATGTGTAAAGGCCCAGATGGGAATATATATATAGCTGGAGAATTTTCTAAAGCAGGTGGTTTACCAGCCAGAATGCTGGCACAATGGAATGGTAAAGCGTGGAAAGCAATGGATGGATTTTCATATGGAAGAATAAATTCGATAGTAGCAGATAGTAATCACTTGTATATAGCAGGAATTTTTAATGATATCAATGGAAAAGAATATAATTCGATAGCACAATATATAAAAGGAAAATGGCAGCCTCTTGCTGAAGGCATAAAGTTATTACATTATAATCCATATTCTTCGCCCATTGCTAATATAACAGCAATGTGTGTACATGAGAATGATGTTTATGTAATAGGTAATTTCGATCAAGCCGGTAAAGAATTAGCCAGAAATATCGCTAAATGGGACGGAAAAACTTGGTCTGCAATTGGCACGGGAATTAAAGGTTATCCTAAAGCAATAGCAGTAAATCATACAGGGGAAATCTTTGTTTCAACTATGCAAGAAAATCAATCAATATTACAGCAAATGCCACTATACCATTGGCATAATAACACCTGGGATACAATTCCTTTACCTCCATATTGTCAACAAATAAATACGATTCAAGCATATGGCAATGATATATATATCGGAGGTGATTTTAGGCTACATGATGATATTGATGATATGGGAATAGCAAAATTGAATGGTATTACATGGGAAAGTGTTGAAGGTGGAATAGTAGGATCTGTACAAAGCCTTTTTGTATGTAAAGATACATTATATGTTGGTGGAAACATTAAAAGTATTGGAACACAACATAAACCAAGTATAAATATTGCAGCTTTTGTACTAAATAAGACGATACAAAATGATACGAATCATATAGCTGATGAATCCATTAATAATCTTCTTCTATTTCCAAATCCAAGTAATCAACAAGAAATTAATATCGATTTTATCGTAAAAAAAGAAGGACTTATCTCTATAGAAATCATTGATCTAAAAGGAAGAAAAATTGCATCATTTGCAGAGGGATGGTATAATCAAGGACATCAAACAATAATATGGAATTTTTCAAAGGGTATATCTTCTGGACAATATACATGCATTATACATCACGATAATTCTATAACTACTTCTGTTTTTACAATTATTCAATAAGGGAATGCTATGAAAAAAGTTAAAAGGGTTCTTTTGATCATTATATTTTGTAGTCCACTTTATGCCCATAAAGAACCAACACATCAATATATTATTAAAGAAGCGTATTCATTATTAATCCATCATTTAGGAAAATCAATTCCAGAATTTGATACACATATTTTAGGAAATGATGGCTCATGTACCGAAGGAGAATTTGACAAAGTTTCTGATTTTCGCTGGCAGTATAGTACTGTTCCAGGTGGTGCTTGGAGTGAAGATATACAAGACCCAATTCGCTTTATGCATGAAAAAGATATTCTCTTCGGCTTTGGTAAGGGGTCTTTAACAAGCATCAATCATTTTTGGGATCCAGACTCAAGGAATCCACAGTATAATGAAACTTTTCGATTGGCTTTGAATCATAATCCATGGCCGTATTCATGGCTGGATTTTTCTATATGTTCAATGGCTCAAAATTTGGATTTTTTTGTAGACACTGATTTAATGGCATATAAAAAAGCAATGATTTATTTAGGAATTAAAGAATACAAGCCTAAAATCACAGATTATGCTTTCTTTACATTTAAAGGACAATCGATAGTGAGTCCTGTGTACTTTGGTTATTCCCTATCTGATTGGTACCATGACTATTTTCAATATGGTGACTCTGTTTTACAAAGCAGAAAAAAAGATATTATCTATCAATTCATTGGTAGGGTTTGCCATTTATTAGGCGATATGAGTATTCCTGCGCATGTTCACTGCGATGAACATGGCCTTTGGCATGATCCATATGAAGATGCAATGAATTATAAAGAATGGGATGGTAATAAAATGTCTCCTTGTATTGATGAAGATAAAAATATTAGTTCGGCAAAAGAAAGAGTTGAATTCTGGAATGCCGAAAAAGTTTTCTCCGAAAAAGGTAGCATTGTCAATCCTTGGTGTTATCCAGAAGATCAAAATCCATATTGGCTTTTATTCTATACTACTGCTCAAATCGCTGATCATTTTGCTAGTAATAGAACTAATGGTGATGATCATTATCAATATATTGGTGAAATAGATGAAATTTTGTCTACTGAAAGAAATGCAATGCAGAAAGGCCCTGTTGAATCATTTTTTTATCCAGGAAATCCAGAAGCAAGTGGATATGCTCATAGAGAGGAAGACTTATTAGCAATTCGAGATATTACATTTCCTTATGTAATAAGAGCAACTGCAGGTTTACTATATGTATTTGCTACTGAATTTGGTTTGATTAATGAACATTCTGAAAAATGCCCAAGAGTCTTAACTTTGAAGGATGCTATCTTACAAGCACCTACATATCTTTTTACTGCATCAGATACAATATTCGCTGGAAATGAAATGAAACCACTTATTATTTCAAAGAAATCACAACTTGTTGAATTAAGAGCACAAAAAACAATAAGATTAAATTCAGGATTTATTGCTGAAAAAGGGAGCAATGTTCATGCTTATATTGGAGAATGTAGTTCTTGTACGCCTGAAGAAAAATTACTTTTAGTAGAAAATAAAAAAACATTTATTGCATCAAAAACAATAAGTGCTTTACAAGTCAATGAAAAAGAAGCATATGAATCAACAGAAAAGGTCTCTGGTAATTGTTCAAATAGTTGTTGTAATAATCCAGAAATCTTAAAGATGAGAATATCTAATGTATATAATCAAGAAATTAATGAATGGAATGCCAATGAATCAAAAAGTGATGGAACAGATTTTATCCAATCTGTTAAACCTATATTAATCAGAGGGATATATTCAGTAGACATCCTGTATAAAAATGGAAATTCTCAAAAAAGAAGTTTGACAATTATGTAAAACACCATTTTTTGATATCTAGAGTACAATTTCTGCTAAAGCTAAGGCTATTCTTTCTGCTGGTATCATAGTTAAGTGATCAAATGATCTGGATAACTTTGAAAGATTAGCCTTAGGTAGTACTACTTTTGTAAAACCTAGTTTTTGAATTTCTGCTAATCTTTGTTCTATAGAAGAAATAGGACGAACTTCTCCGGTTAAACCAATTTCTCCCATAATAATCATGTCTTTTTCTAAAGGATTATCTTTCAAAGAACTAACTAAAGCAGCTGCAACAGCTAAATCTACTGCAGGATCATTTAATGTAATACCACCTGCTATATTAACAAATATATCTACCTCCCTAAAATTGATACCTAATCTCTTTTCTAAGACGGCAATAATCATTTGAAGTCGTCGATAGTCAAAACCAGTTGCAGTCCTTTGTGGATTACTATAGCCTGATGGAGTAACTAAAGCCTGAACTTCGATTAAAAGAGGTCTTGTGCCTTCGATAGTAGCCACGATTGCTGTACCAGATTCTAAATCCGACCTTTGTGATAAAAAGATTTCAGATGGATTAGGTACTTCTTTAAGGCCCTGTTCTACCATATCAAAAATTCCGATTTCATTTGTAGAGCCAAATCTATTTTTGATAGCTCTCAAAATTCGATATGAGTACGTTTTTTCACCTTCGAACTGTAAAACTGTATCTACTGTATGTTCTAATATTTTTGGTCCAGCTAATGACCCCTCTTTGGTTACATGCCCGATAATAAAAATTGCTGTCCCAGTTTTTTTTGCTATTTGCATAAGTAAAGCAGTACATTCTCTTACTTGTGTAATACTGCCAGCTGTAGAATCTATGCTTTCACTTCGTGCAGTTTGAATTGAGTCAATAATTGCTACACTTGGTTTTAAAGCTTTAATTGCTCCAGCTATAGACTCTATATCTGTTTCGGCCATTACCTGCAATTCTGAGGGTATTCCTTGAAGTCTGGCTGCCCTTAAACGAATCTGCTGAAGTGATTCTTCGCCAGTAATATATAAAGTTTTCTCAGGGACTAAATGTTCACACATCTGCAACATCAAAGTAGATTTTCCCACTCCAGGATCGCCACCAACCAATACTAAAGAACCAGGAATAATACCGCCACCCAAAACGCGATCGAATTCTCCAATTCCAGTAGGTATTCTAAGTGTATCAGATAATTCAACAGATCCCAAGGTTGTAGCAATACCACTAGAACTCTGTTTTGCCTTTAATGCAATTGTTTTTGAATCTTGAATTAACTCTTCAAGAAAACTATCCCATTCTCCGCAATTATGACATTTCCCTTGCCAACGTGAACTTATTGCTGAACATTTCTGACATACATATCGAGTTCTTGCTTTCATATTTTCTTGCGATGATTATTATTGAATGCTATACGAAACTACAGTTTTATACATAACTTTATAAATACAATGAGATAAATATGCATCATTCCTTTTGTTATTATATACTTTCAATAGTTTGAATACAGTATTTTTGTACTTAAACATAACTCTTAACTAAGGTGCACTATGTACTTTTCTGGATTTCCAAAAGATGGACTTCAATTTTTACAAGATTTATCCATAAATAATAATAGAAATTGGTTTTTAGAACATAAAAAAAGGTATGATGAAACCTTAAAAGAGCCCGCAAAAGTATTAATACATACTATGGAAGAGAGGTTTTCTCACCTTCAATTGCCTTATGATGCGCATCCCAAAAGATCCGTATTTAGAATCCATAGAGACACAAGATTTAGCAAAGATAAAACACCATATAAAACTAATATTGGGATTTCATTTCCATATCAAAGTAAAGATATTGCTGATATTCCTGCAGACAAGACAGAAAAACCTGGACTATATCTACATATTGATCCAATAGGTAGTTTTATAGCAGGTGGATTATATATGCCAATATCTGCTCAATTACTAAAAATAAGAGAAGCTTTAGATACAGATTGGGAAATCCTACATGAAGTTTCCAAAAACACTATGTTTTTGCGTGAGTTTCCGGATGGATTAACAGGTGAGAAATTAAAAACAATGCCTAAAGGCTTTCAAAAAGATCATCCAGGAAAAGAATATTTAAGGATGAAACAATTTTTGGTATTTTCTAATATAGATATTGAATCTATATATACCGAAGAATTACTTTGTATTTTGGAGGCCAAAGCAATTGCAATGGCCCCAGTAATGGAATTCTTAAGTATATGTTTACATGCTTAATTACAAATTATCAACATCATCATCCTGAATTTCACCCAAATCACCTATGGCCTCTTCAACTGTAGCATAATATTCAAATAACCATTCAAGTTGTGATATTCTAAGTAAACTTTTGATTCTGTCACTTGCTCCAACAAGAATAACCGGTGCTTCATGTTCTTTCATCAAGCGATGGGCTAATAGCAAAGCGCTTAATCCTGAACTATCACATAGTTGCACCATTGATAAATCAATAATAAGTGCTTCTAATGTTGGTTGACAAATAATGAGTAATTCTGCTTTAACATCTGGTGATAAAACAGCATCTAAAGATGATTCTTTTAATGTAAAAATCGCAACCGTATCTTGTTGCTCTACTGAAAATCTCATAATTATGGCTCGTTAAGTGATAGTTCTTGTACAAAAATCTGAAAAAAATCTGAGTTGGCAACTAATCTTAAATAATCAAGCACTTTTGAATTTGTTATATGCATCAATTTTCTATATGTATCCTACGATTATCCTCTTTAGGAGATATAATTTTAACTACTCCTTTAATCAGAGCTATTCGAAAAGCTTTTCCTGATGCTTGTATAGATATGATTATTGCTGATCATTTTGCAGAGGTGATTCAGAATAATCCACATATCAATAGTGTGTTAACAATCAATACGAAATCTGGTATTATAAATTTTTTTAAACAAATTCTATCAATAAGAAAAGACAAGCCCAAATATGATATAATTATTGATATTCATGATTCAATTAGAAGTAAAATATTACGATTGTTTCTTGGAAAAAAATGGTTTAAATACGATAAATATAGATCCCTTAAAAGAGAATTAATACATGATAAACATCGAGTCCCTTTGCATGATATTATCGCTGTCCCTTTAAGATATTTTTCAGCCGTATCCGAATACCCCCATATCAAATATGATTCAAAAGGCGCAGAATTCTGGCTTCCTGATGAAATACAATCTGCTCCTTTTTATCCACCAAATTTTAGAAATAATAATAATATATCTAATTGTATTGCTTTGTGTCCTGGTGCACATCATGCTACAAAGCGTTGGCCGATTGAATACTTTATATCGTTAGCTACTTTTATTCATAATACAATGGGAAAAAACATAATCCTTTTAGGTTCCCAGAATGATATCGAAATATGTAATGATATTGAAAGAACATTACCATTTAGTATCAATAATCAGGCGGGTAAATGTACATTAACTGAAACTGCAATATTAATGGATTCTTGTGATGCCATTATATGCAATGATTCTGGCTTGATGCACTTAGCTTCTGCAAGAAGAAGGCCAACCCTAGTAATTTACGGTAGCACTGTTCCAGATTTTGGATTTATTCCGTTCGATACAAAATACAGTATAGTAGAAAGTGATATTCAGTGCAGGCCATGCACACATATTGGTCTTTCAAAATGCCCAAAACAACATTTTAATTGTATGAACTCTATAAAACCAGAACAGGTCTTCAAAAAACTTGAAGACCTGATTTCATAAATTTCGAATGGAATGATTTTCTATAAACCAAACATATATTGGACACCTAATGCAAATGACATCATAGATGCATTAAATTGTTGCAGATTTGTTGTTGGATAATACTCGTCCTTATACAAGTTATTCATCATTAAACCAATATTTGCATTAACATTTAATCTGCTTCCATTATTGCTCATCACTGGATAGCTAATGCCAACCCTTGGCTCAATAAGTAATGACATATTATCTTTTCCATTTCCATATTTGGTAATCTTTACTGGTGGATCACTACCTGGGTCAATAACTGGCCAACCCTCTTCTTCTACAGCGCCGGATGTTACATTTTTCCTCTGATAACCTATAGGTAAACCAACTGCTATCCCTACAGTAAAAAAGCTATACGATAAACCTGGAGTAATCGTTAGATAATTAAATGTTCTTGCAAAATCGGCACTACTTTTAGTATATGAATTTTTATAAGTAGCATATGCAATATCCATGGTTATCCCTACTCTTTCTCTTCTACTTGCTGGTACATATATACTAATTCCTATATCAGGAACTCCACTAAATGCCATGCCATGAGTTTCATCTGCAGGTGAAGTTGCATTATATATCGACATTCTAGGCATTGCTGATAAGCCTATTGAAAATGGATAGGGATCTTCAGCATATAGTTCAGATACAGTAAGAATCCCAATTAGACAAAAAAGTAAAATATGTTTCATGTCTTTCTCCTAAGATGATTGTATGTAATGATATCTTAATCCTAATAATGGACAAAAATACATCCAAATAGTGTTGCAGACAATAAATTTATGATTTGGTTAATAATGTTTGTTTTTTTAAGCTGATAATGTATTTTTGTCCATTATGATTAGATATCAAATAATATTTGTCTTTGTATTAAGTATATTAACAATCAAGGGTTCCAATTGTTTAGCTCAGGGTTTTGATTGGACATCTTCTTGGCGATTACCTTCAACTTCTCCTACTTTATTTATTGGGCCATATACAGAAATGGTTAATATGCATGACTATGTAGATTTCTCTTCTATGGGCTTTGCAATTGATTGCTGTAAATATGGTAATGGCACTGCAAATAACTTTAAAAATGGAATATTAGTAGAAAAATGGTTTAAAGGTAATTACTCATTTACTGTTAAATTAGGTTACTATTCATATACTTCTAATTTTAATGGAGAAACTCTGTCAAATCAAATTCAAGCATTTGATACAAATAAAATTTTATTTGTAGACACCTTACGTACTAGATTTAGCTTGGCTGTGAAGAATCAAAACGTATATGATATATCATTGCTTGCAAAATCAAGATTATTTGAAACTCATGCATCAATATCGGGCGGTATTAATTGTATAATTCAAGATGGTATTGCTGCACAGAAGATTGAGGAAGTCCTCAATCCAGGATTTGAAAGAGAAATACCCAATACTGTTGAATTAGGTTCCATGACCTCATTTATTGTATCACCAGTAGTCCAAATAGAATATGATATTGACTTAGGCAGTGGGAAATATGCTAAAGTATTTGCTAACACTCAGTATTCTATAAATTCTAGATCACAGAATGCGGATTGGGACACATTAATATTCGGAGCTGGACTCTCCATTTGTTTTGGTATAAATTGAAACTCATAAAATTTTTTTTAGACTCGCACGTTTCAAGTCGATATTTTTTAAAACCCAATTTCAATTATGATTCAATCACTTCTTTGTTACTGTGTATTACTTTTTCTAAGTATTCAGATTGCACATGCACAGCCTAAATTAGAAATTATTGGTGGGAATACATATGATTGGGGTTTTGTAAAAACTAAAGACTCTCCATTAAAAGCAAATATTAAGTTAAAAAATACTGGTAATCAATTATTACATATTTTGGATGTAAAACCTGGATGTGGTTGCACAACAGCTCCATTAGATAAAAAGAAATTAAAACCAGGTGAAATTGGAACGATGGCTGTGTCTTTGAATCTAGGAACAGCTGGTGGTGAGTTACATAAATCGATAACAATTAATAGTAATGATGCGGCTGTTCCAATTAAAGTATTAGCTTTAAAAGCCAATGTAATACAACCGATACAGCTATTGCCACATCAGTATATTGCATTCGGTGATATCATGCAAGGATATGAATGTAAAGGCTCAATTACTATAAAAAATACTTCTGCTAAAGATATTATACTTTCTTCTTTTTCTACTTCACAGGGAATGAGTATCAATATCAATAAGAATGTGATATTAAAATCTCAAGGCTCAATTTCTCTTATAGCGAAGTTAACTCCAAAGAATAAAGGGTATTTTAATGGATATATTCATTTTAATACGAATCATCCTGATTTTCCGATTATGGATATTGTTTGCTATGGTAATTGCAAGTGATATATAATACGATAAGAATGTTTAAATTCGCAATAATCAATTATTAATTTATTTTCGTTTTCACCAATCAAGGTGCTTCCATGAAAACTTTCTTTTTAGCATGTTTTACGATGTTTGTTTTTGCTGCATCTTTGGCTTTTGCTCAGCCAAAAATATCCATACAAGGTGGAGATACTCAAGATTGGGGCAAAGTAAAGCCTAAAGACTCCCCATTAAAAGCAAGTATCAAGATTACAAATGAAGGTAGTGAAGAGTTAAAAATTAGTGATGTTCGCCCAGGATGTGGTTGTACAACAGCTCCTTTAGATAAAAAAGAACTAAAACCAGGTGAATTTGCTACTATGGATGTTTCTTTAAATGTAGGCGCAACATCTGGAATGCTTACTAAAAGTATTACTATAAGCAGCAATGATCCAGTTAGTCCGACTAAAGTTCTTTATTTAAAAGCCGATGTAGTTCGTCCAATACAAATATTACCAACTCAATATTTATCTTTTGGAGAACTAACAGTTGGATCTAAAGGTGAAGCTAAAGTAACCATAAAGAATACATCAACACAAACAATTGTATTATCTGATTTTGAAGCAACAAATGGCATAAGTATCAATCTGATGAAGCCTACAACTATTCCTGGCGGTGGCGAAGTAGAGATTATTGCAAAAGTATCCCCTAAAGAAAAAGGGTATTTTAATGGAGCTGTAAAAATGAAAACAGATCATCCAGATTTTCCTACTTTAGATCTAACTGCATATGGAAATGTAAAAGCTTCAATTGTAGATCCTAAATAAGACACATTGTGAATAGATAAAAAAAAGAGGCTTATAGCCTCTTTTTTTTATCTATTCACAAGTAAATGATTCTAAATTTTGCTTGGTTCACACTAATTTGGCGTAATTTGTAAGTGAATATTATATCTAAAAAAGGATACATCATGATTTCATTGTCATCAATTGGAACACTATTAATAAGACTTTTGATAGGATCTGCATTTACATTTGCGGGAATTGTAAAAATAGGTACTGCTGTTCCAAAACCACCTGCATTAACTCTTATTCCTAATCTTCCAATAGCACTTTTTGGCATTGCACTGCCATGGATAGAATTAATATTTGGCTTAATGATAATCAGTGGTATGGCTTATAATCATGCTTATATTCTTAGAACAGCACGTATATTAATTGGATCAATTTTTATTTTTGCGGCTATAGATAAAATTGCAAATCCTGATGCATTCGCAAAAAGCATCAATAATTTTCATGTTTTACCTTATTCAATGCTTAATATTCCAGCATTGATTCTACCATGGGTAGAATTACTATGCGGAATACTGGTTTTAATGGGAATCAAACAAAAAGCAAGTTCTTTATTAATTTCAGCAATGTTAGCTGTTTTTATCATCGCTATTATTGCTGCAATATTCCGAGGCTATAATATAAATTGTGGATGCTTTGGAGAGAATTCCCCTGCTGCTGCTGCTGAAGTAACTAAAGTAGGTTGGACAAAAGTGATAGAAGATCTGCGTTGGTTAATTGCATCTCTGTTTTTATATTTTTATTCTGAAAGTCAAGTGGAGGAAGAGGTATAATGCAACATTGGCTCATCGTTGGATTAGGTAATCCAGGAGATAAATACGCTGATACCAGACATAATATCGGATGGATGATTGCAATAGCTTTAGCTCAATCGTGTAAAGTAGAATTTAAAGATGGGAAAGGTAATTGGAAACAAGCAGAGTCCTCCTTGCATGGAAAAAAAATAACAATTATGCTTCCTTTAACATATATGAATAATTCAGGGCAAGCAGCCGGTGATTTTATCAGATATTATAAAGTACCATCTGAACATGTTATTGCATTAATTGATGAATACAATTTCCCTTTAGGAAAAATGCAATTAAAACAAGGTGGATCTGATGGAGGACATAATGGAACGACTTCTATGATTACTCATATTGGACCAAGTTTCTGGAGATTTAGATTTGGTATAGATAAAAATTTTGGGCCAGGAGAAATGTCAGATTATGTATTATCAGGCTTTGCTAAACACGAAGAAAATGCATTAAAAGAAATGATAGACAGAGGTGTAAAATCTATTCAGATGTTTTTGGGGAATAATCCTGCAAGAGCTTTACAACACATTAATTCAGTAAAGTAATTATAACACTTCAAGCAAAAAAGATATTTGAGCCATACCCTGAATCATTGGTGGTAGACTAATTCTTTTAGCAGATTCTATCATACATTGTTCAACTTCTTCGATATTTAATTCTGAATCAGCTAGTGAAATCTCTGTCAATGAACCTTCTTCATTAAAAATGAACAGTAATTGTACATTTCCTTGAAGATGTCTAAACTTTTTTAAAGCCTCAGCATAACATTCCTGCATGCCACTTAATTGCTGCTCTATTGTAGATCGTACTTTCTCAATTATCGTATTATCCAGAACCCTTTCTGTCATAATAGATTCCACACTAATTAAACCTTCTTCATCATGTGCGGCAGCATCAGCATAATTACATGCAGCCTCTACCTCAACAACAGAAGTTCTTGCTAACTGTTGTCCAGAAGCATTACTAACCAAAGTTCCACCATTTAAATTTAATGGTTGATACATCAATGCTATTACATTTTTTGATTTATTATAATCTGAACCAGTAATGCCAAAAGAAGTATAAGGCGTTTGAAATCCATATTTCATACCTAGTTTGGTAATTTCTTTGACACGGTCATTATTTCTATCATATACATTGTAATCAATTAATATCGAAGCCCTTTGTTTAGCCCATAAATACTGTAATCCTTTAGTAGATGCAAGTGGCTTCAACAAAGTAATGTCAATTGTTTGAACAAATTCTTTGTTTCCATGAAAACCAGTAATCACAATTCTGCCTTTAGGATTTCCTTTATATTTTCCAAATAGTAGGACAGGTCTATCTGAAAATAAATCAGGATAACTTGCTGGTTCTAATGAATTTACATCAAATCCATCAAATCCTACTTTTAGCTTTGTTAATGATGGTTTTTGAATATAATCAGCAAATCGTATTGCTTCTTTATTCAATTCCTCCTGAGATCCTTTAAGTATAAAATTATCTGTCATCGTTAATCTATGAACAGCTGAAAAAAATCGCTCATTGATTTCTTTACCAACTGCTAGAGTAAATACATTCGCATCTTGTAATTGTTTAGTAATAGCATCATATACATCTGTATTGGCATCCATAAAACCATTTGTTAAGATTATTATCGATCTAGATGCCATATCAGAATGCAAAGGTTTTAACTGTATTTGCTGCAAAACATCGATTAATTGAATTGGTTCTAATCCTTCGGTAGAATGTATTCTTTGTAAATAAACGCCAGCCCTGGAAATTATGTCTTTAGTACACACTTGAGATTCTTCATCAAGACGAGTGTTTTCTGGACCAAAATGAAGAATATTCAATTTATCTTGTTCACGCAATCCCTTTGAAAATGCTTTCCAGAATTCATTTGCAGAATTATCTTGTAAAGATGCAGAATCACAAACAATAATATATTCATGACCCAAAGATTCTTTATGAGCTTCTGCTATAGATGGAGGATTGACAGAAAGTAAAAAAAACTTTTCTTTGCCTTCTTCATATAGCATCAAATTTGCTTGAGGCTCAGTATCAGCAAATCTATATGATAATGATATTTGTTTACTTTGTGCAGCATCAGCTACCGAATATGTACATGATGCCTCTTGATCTGTTTGTTGAATAGAACATTCATCAGCTTTTAAGAATGATAATTTGCCACCTTTAGCAATAAAAGCATGTACTTGTAATGTACCCAATGGATAGTCTTTTACAGCTTCAAAACTTGTATCAGCATAAGTATCTCTATGCAAAGGAACATAGTCTAATACTTTTAAATAATGAGCTTGTATTGGTTTTGGCAAACTAATAGTATAGAGGCCAAAACTAGGTTTGATCATTTCAGTATAATGAATCTCTGTATAGATAATAGAACCAGGTTGAATATTCGATAGATGCATCTGGATAGCATCTGGATTATTAATTGTCAAGAAAAAAGGATCAAATTTCTTTTTTGCTTTATCAAATATTTCTCTAACCTTTTCCCTGTCCTTCATCTCTGCTTTAATTGTCTGATTACCTATCTTAACTGTACATCCATGTATAGTTATAGATGGATCGCCTGGCATCAGTAATGCACCGTCTAAGATACTAGACCCTTTATACACATATTTCTGTTGTATAGTAATATCTGCTATGATCCCGCTGATTTTAGCATTAATTACGGTAGATTCTAATAATAAGGAATCGATATCAGGAGCATCACTATTTATGATCATTCGTGGTGACTCTATAGCATGAACTTCTACTGTAATATGCATCATGCCTATTAGAAGCAAAAAACTATATAGTAAAACGTTTAAAAATCTCATAATAATGATATGTTTAGCTTTTTATGGTAAATATTACTGCAAATTTATTCAAAATTCCGAATCTATCTTGTTAAGAGTTATTTATTGGCAATTTGACCTAACCAATCTTGATTTTCCATTCGCATTGATTTTTTGTAGATAGTATATTCTTTGACAAAAGTACTGATGATTCGAATCTTCCATAGGCTTTTGAATATAATGCCGGTATTAAACTCCACTCTGAACCTTCCAAGCATTCTATGGTTATATCGGTTCCTTTTTGGGTTTTAATCATTGCTATATTATGATTTACTATCTGTGGAACAATTCCAGGAACGCAATGAAATACTAAAACTTTTTCTTTATTTACTCTACAATCATCTATTCCATATATGGTTGATGGCTCTGATATTATTTTTCTGATATGTTCTTGTTCATATGCTTTATGACTTCCAATCCATATTGATTTGTCTAATGAGGCTTTTGCTTTAGTGATATCTCCTTTCATCCAAAACAGTACATCTCCCGATCCATCAATCCATGAATTTTGCTCCATTCCTTTGATTGAGAATACAGAATGATTTGCAACTGATCGTCCCATATTTCTTGTATGTGCAGAAGGTGTATATACAAATGTTCCAGGGTCTCCAAAGATTTCTTGTCCATCCACTGCTAAGCATATAGATAACTGATCATTGTGAGCATGGCCTCCTTTACCTTTTTGTCCAATAAACCCTGCTCTGGCAGATATTTTATATGTTTTATGTTCAATTAACCATATACCAAAATCGGGGAAACTATAGGATTTGGGATATTCTTCCTCAAAAGGTATTTCTACATCCTGTAATCTATAACTTTGATTTTGTTTACTTAGTGAATCAATAATCCAGTATTCAATTGCTCCATGATATAATGAATTCCACGAGCATTGTTTTTTTAATACCGCTTCTGCTATTGCAATACTACTTTGCATAGATAAAGTATTTTCAATCCATTCAAATGACTCATTTGCTTTATGTTCAGGAAATAAAGAGATTCCGTCTGATAATCTAAATGAAGGATTAATATTATGATAGGTATTAATTGCTTCTTGTAATGATGCCCAATGACCTTGCGGTGTAAACTTAAACATCATGCCACTATCATTATCACCAATATTAAGCAGATGCATATCATCAACACTCATTGCCCTTAAAAAAGTATGAGCTTTATCCACCCCATGATAGATAGTATCAATTAATGATTGAAATTCCTGAGTATTTTTAGGTTGAGTATGCGCACTTTTACAAGGAAATAATACTTCTTCTGAGCATATCTTTTGAATGTCATACTCAGAATATCCCTTTAATGCAGCTAAAGAGATAGCTATTAATTGGGTTGATAATCCGTGGTATGGAATTGATGCTTCAAAATTTCCCCCATCTGTTAAAAACTGATTATGTATCTCTGCGGCACATTCACTTAATGCAAATTTAATAGCAGAAATATTATGTTTAGTGTCTGGTAAACCCCTAAGGATTACTAAAAGACCACATAAATTTGCTAGATAATGATTACCTCTTGATACCTTAGACCATTCTAAATTCTCTAGAATATGATGAGCATGTTCTTGTAATGATCGCTTCAAAATATATGAAAATTCCTCATCCCATACTATTCCACAATATGTAAATAAATCAAATGCTACTAATAGATTTGCAGCACGAATTGCAATGTCCATTGATGTTTTCCATTGCACCCCAAAATGTGGCGGATCAAATGCTATAAAATCAAGACATTGTGTCCTAAATATATGAGCATAATATTCCTTTGGATGTGCGGACTCTACACCAGAATATGCCAAATAAGCAGCAAATGCCAATGTTGATGCATGTTGAAACCTTCCTAATTCCCAAGGAACTTTTATATCTTGTCCTGCTATATTACCATACTTAATATGAGTATAATGTGTATGTGTATTCCACTTATACCCTGATTTGCAATCATATTGCCAATCTATTGGATAATAGTGAATACAATGGGCATGTTGGTCTGGATAAAATGGAGATTTCAATAATACAGAGATAATTCTTTCACTTTCTTCCCTATTCTTTTCATTAATTTCTGTTCTTATTCTAGCTATATGATTTGTTTCTTGTACTGAATAGTCTACCCAGCCACTTCCTAAGATTGTAAACAGAGATTGGGAATAATTGTCTGCTAAAGTTTGAATGGTAAGACTATGTGGTAAAATATAGTCCAATAATGGCATTTTGACAATTGGCTCTTTAGTTATATTCGATTGTTTAAATGCTGCTGAGGTAAGATATGTTGTTGTTTGTGCATGATGTGATGCTAAACGTGCATACTTATACTTTTTGATAATTAAAGCTAATACACGCTGAATTGTATCTTTGGGAGATAAAGATGCGATCTGTTTTACGATATGAACCAAATTCTTCAAGGTATTTTCCAAAACGAATAACTATATATAATTATCCGTTTTCATGCCAACTCTTTAAAGAAGTATAGTTTGATAGCATTAATGTGCAATCGCATCCCATAAAGCAATTCTAGATTGCAATGCAGCTTTTACTGCATATTCAGCTTCCTTCCATTTTTCAACATCATTACCACATAATTCCTGAACCATTTGTAGTGCTAAATGTGAATGATGTCCTCCATCAACATCAATATGCCTTTGTACATAATATTGTAAAGTATCAAATTGAGAAGGATATTCTTTTTTCAATTCTTCAATCAATGGCAAAAACATATGAGGTATCAGATCTTCACGACCAAAAGTAAATACTGCTGCAATGATATGTGGCTTCCCTGTTTCTATAACAGAAAATGTATGATGCACAAAATCTGATGCTGCTTTAGGTATTCTTCCAGATTGTAATGCTTGCTCTACGCTTAATCCAGATTGAATATTGTGAATAAATGAATTGATATTTTCAATATTGCAATCTGCTTCTCGCATTGCATCTAGATATAATTCAAAATGACTACATGCCTTGCCATTTTGATCAATATCACTCTCCTCTCCCAATATTATCTCATTAATCAATGCCCTTATTGCTGGATTACCCTTCGGAAGCCATGGTACATGTATACATGTTAATTCTGCTTGAAGGCTTTTTACTAAAGACATGAAATCCCATACAGCATATATATGATGCTCCATAAACTTCTGTAATGATTGCTTAGAATTTAAAGAAGAATAGAGTGGATGGTTGATTAATTGCTGTGTTAATTCTTTGGTTGAATTAACTAATTGCATGCATTCTGGCGACATATTATTACGGAAACTAAAAAAAATAAAAACATATGAAATGCTTTGATAGTTTCATTTAAAAAAAATGCCGGCGAAATGCCGCTCTGATGTTGGAACTTCACCAGACCCCAATATGCGACATGTCACCGACCCTATGTCCTTTATTAAGGAACACCTACAAATTACCACCTATACACAAAAGATATATTACTCAAAATCTACTCATAACCTACTTTGTGTACGATATTGTCTTACTTATTAACAAATTTTCACATAGAATTTGGAGTATTGCTATTCATAGTATTTAACATCATTCAAAATGGTTAATTTTAACGATGAAATCTTCTATACATGATCCATATGCTGTTCTTAGAATACAATCATTCCGTCTGTATTTGCTTGGTAGACTATTTTTAACATTAGCCTTTCAGATTCAAGAAATTGCGATAGGTTGGATATTATATGCAAAGACTGGCAATCCATTAGTACTTGGTTTTACTGGACTTGCAGTTGCTATACCATATATTATAACATCAATGTTTTCTGGTTTAATAGCAGATACAAAGAACAGAAAATATGTAGTGATTTATGCAGTTTTATTGATGTTATCTTCATCAATTGCTTTATTATTTAAGCTTTACATTGACTCTGCAATACATACAAATACTATCGATATTTTACCCTATTATATCGTATTATTTTTTGTTGGATTAGCCCGAGGTTTTATGGGGCCATCCTTACAGGCATTATGGGCAGATTTTATTCCCAAAGAATTATTTCCTAATGGGGCTACTTGGTCTGCTAATACATTTAATTTTGGTGCAGTAGCAGGCCCCGCTTTAGGTGGCGTAGTATTGGGATTTTACGGTGCTAATGCAGCTGCTATATTGACATGTTTATTATTAATAAGCAGTATTATTGCTTTCTTACGATTAAAATATAAAAAAGTAATCAGGGATATCAAAAAAGAACCCTTAAAAGATAAATTACTAGCAGGTTTGCGCTTTGTATTTTCACATCAAATACTTGTAGGGGCAATGGCTTTAGATATGTTTGCAGTGATGTTTGGAGGAGCAATAGCATTATTACCAGCATTCGTTAAAGATGTATTATTAATGGGCCCAGAGGCATTAGGAATATTAAGAGCAGCCCCTTTTATTGGCTCATTACTTATGGGTATATATTTGGCTCATCATCCACCATTAAAAAATACAGGTAAGATATTATTAATTAGCATAGCGGGATTTGGATTATGTATTATAGGTTTTGCTATGTCTACAAATTATCTTTTATCATTATTATTATTAGCAGCCAGTGGTTCATTTGATAATGTAAGCATGGTAATCAGAGGAAGTATCGCACAACTATTCACGCCAGATGAAATGCGGGGTAGAGTTTCGGCTGTAAATGGTGTATTTATTGGATCATCGAATGAAATTGGAGCCTTCGAAAGTGGATTAGCTGCATCATTAATGGGATTAATTCCCTCGGTAATTTTTGGAGGAAGTATTACAATTATCATCGTATTGTGTACTGCAATATTCATACCTGCATTAGCTACATTTTCAATTAGAACATCGATGCATAATAATCAAACATAAATAATTAAGTAATCTTCGTATTTTACAAAGTAGCAATTACACTTCTACATATATCATAAAACATACAATGAGTATAGAATCGAATGCAAAAGGAATAATAATTCCAGGAATTGAAGCTAGAATTCCTCCTTCTTTTACTGTAGGAATTGAAGAAGAATATATGGTGATAGATCCACTAACATTTGACTTAAAATCTCATATAGATGTTGGTTTACTTCAGAAAAGTCAATTGTTATTACATGAGCATGTAAAACCTGAAATGCATGGATCTATGCTTGAGATTGGTACAAAAGTATGTACAAACATCAAACAAGCAAAGGTAGAATTAACCAAAATGCGCTCTGTGATTTGGGGTTTATGCCGTCAGAATGGTCTTATACTAGGAGCAGCAAGCACACATCCATTTGCATTATGGGAAGAACAAGAAATCTATCCAGATGAGCGCTATAAAGTACTTGTTCAGGATATGCAAATGTTGGCCAGGTCATTACTTATTTTTGGTATGCATATACATATAGGTATAGAAGACAGAGAATTACAGATTCAGATTATGAATGAAATGAGATATTTTTTGCCTCATATTTTAGCTATTTCTGCTAATTCTCCTTTTTGGATGGGACACAATACAGGTTTAAAATCATATAGATCAAAAGTATTCGAGAATTTTCCTAGAACCAATTTACCAGATGAATTTACCAGCTATGCTGAATATCAAGCATATGTTGATTTATTAATCAGAACAGGTTGTATAGATAATGCAAAGAAAATTTGGTGGGATATAAGGCCACATCCTAATTTTCCAACTTTAGAAATTAGGATTTGTGATATTCCCATGCGTATTGAAGAAACAATTGCAATTGCTGCTTTATGCCAAGCATTAGCAAAAAAACTTTATACATTATATACCAAAAATTTAAGCTTTAGAAATTATTCTAGAGCATTAATAATGGAAAATAAGTGGCGAGCAGTGCGATATGGTTTAGAAGGTAAAATGATTGATTTTGGCAAAGAAAAAGAAATCCCAACTAAAGATTTAATACGAGAATTATTAGAATTTGTTGATGATGTAGTTGATGATTTAGGATCGAGAGAAGAGTTAAACTATATACATCAGATTTTAGAAAATGGTTCTGGTGCAGATAGGCAATTAAAGATATATAATGAATCTGGTAAATTTGAAGAAGTTGTAGCATATATTCACAAAGAAAGTACACATGGTTTACATGAAGATGTAGGTTCTTATTTAAAAGACTTCCAATAATATTATATACTTTATGGCATTAATTCCTAAGAATCCTGATTTTAAGCATACGATAGTAAACCATCTGCAAAGACAGGAATTTATGAAAGCAATTGGATGCACTCTAACAGTTATTGAACCTGGATATGTTGAAGCAGAAATTTCTTTAGAAAGAATGCATCAGCAACAAATAGGATTGGTTCATGGCGGTGTTATTGCTACGATTGCTGATATTGCCGCTGGATTTGCTGGCTTTACACTTGTAGCACATAATGAACATACAGTAACAGCTGAAATTAAGATAAGTTATTTTAGAAAAGGCCTTGGAACCAAGCTAAGGTGTATCGGAAAAGTGCTTAAAGCTGGAAAATCTTTCCATTTTTGCGAAGCACATGTTTATTGTACAGATCACGATGGCATAGAACAATTAATAGCACATGCAACTACAACTATGGCAATTATCCAACCCACATTATGAGCTCAACATCTACTCAAAAAGAATTTCTTCCTACTTTAGGATTAATAACTACTATATCAATCGTTGTTGGAGGAGTAATTGGTAGCGGTATTTTTAAAAAACCAGCTATCATGGCTCTTCAGCTAGGATCTCCAGAATTATTATTGGGCGTTTGGGTATTAGCTGGAGTTTTAACATTATTTGGTGCATTAACCAATGCCGAAGTTGCAGGAATGATATCAGAAACTGGGGGACAATATGTTTTCTTTCAAAAAATGTATGGGGATTTCATAGCCTATTTATATGGTTGGTCTATGTTTAGCGTTGTGCAAACTGCTTCGATAGCATCGATAACCTATATTTTTTCTGATTCTGTTAATGCGCTTTTTCCTCTGCCCCATTTATCATCTCAAACAGAAGCTTTTAGTATATTTATACCCTTGATTGGAGCAATCCATCCATTACAAGACTTTGGAGTTAAGATACTTACAGCTATTATCATCTTATTGTTAACCGCAATCAATTACCGTGGCGTAGCTCTTGGAGGCAAGGTTCAGCTTGTATTTACCACATTAAAAGTTGCTGCATTAGGATTCATTGTCTTATGTGCTTTTGCAATAGGAAATGGAAGCTTTGCTAATTTTTCCACAGACAGTATTAATACAAATGGTAGTTCTGCAATTCCACAGGGATGGGACTTATTAAGTGCTATCGTGATGGCATTATCTGGAGCTTTTTGGGCTTATGATGGCTGGAATAATATTACATATATAGCAGGCGAGGTAAAAAATCCCTCTAAAAATATTCCTAAAGCTTTATTTACTGGCATGATGATAATCATCACTGTATATGTTCTTATAAATGTAGCTTATCTATATATCATGCCTGTACAATCTATGGCCTCATCTCAATTAGTAGCTGTAGATATTACTAAATTGATCATTACTTCATTAAATCCTTCATTAGCATATTTAGCAACCGGCTTTGTTGCAATAGCAATTATGATTTCCACATTTGGTACCTCTAATGGTACAATATTGGTAAGTAGTAGAGTATATTATGCAATGAGCAAACAAGGACTATTTTTTCCTTCTTTAGGAAAGATTCATCCTACATTTAAAACACCTGCAAATGCATTAATTGTTCAAGGTATTTGGAGCAGCATATTAGTATTTAGTGGAACTTTTGATACATTAACTGATATGTTAATATTTGTTTCATGGATTTTTTATGCCCTTGGTGCATTTGGAATTTTTATTTTACGAAAAAAAATGCCTGATGCTCCAAGACCATATAAAGTATGGGGTTATCCATTTATCCCAGCAATTTTTACTCTTTTTGCATTTGTATTTGTTGTCTATACAGTTTATAATGATATTGACATGTATAATAAAGGTATAAATCCTGTTATTAATTCTGTGTTTGGATTATTCCTTGTTGCCCTTGGAATTCCATTCTATATGTATTTTCAACGCAATAAAACGGTTAATTGATTATTCATCAAAAGAACTTCTATGAAAACTACTTTGGCCGTCTATTTTGGTATTGACAGAACATATGCTGCAATCTTTTCACAGAATGCCCAAGGAATTGAAGTATTGCATATAGGAATTTTCCCTCAGATACTTCAAAAACCAGAAGATATTCAAGCGATTGCTTCTGTATTAAAAAAGGAATTTGCTCCTTTTTCTAGTATGATTCAGGAATGCCGTTTTAGTATTCCTATAGAAAAAGTTTTTATTTATCAATTACCACCTACAGCAATTGACAATACCGATGAGATTAGGGCTATGTTGGCACATGAAATAAGACAATCTTTACCCGATGCTGTATTATCTGATTTTGATATTTATATTATTCCTGGTTCAACTCCCTCTGTTCCAGCTCCTTATTTATTGGCTATTTTAACCGAACAAGCATATCTACAGCTGTGTAATCAAGCCTTAACTATCTTTAATGTGCCAATTGAATATGCTCAAAATTCTCAATTTGCTGCCCATTCTGCATTTGCATTTAATTATCCAGAATATGCAGACAAAACAGCAGTTATTTTTGGTGTTCAAGATAATTTTATGGATGTAAGTGTCATACATAACAATCAGTTAGCATTTTACTCCCTTTTTGGTATTCCTTCTCAAGAAAATTTTGGATCGATTGCAGTAAAAGTTATGACATCCATTTTACCGCAATATATACCAACTCCTGATATTGCTTTACTCTATAGTAATGGTTTAGAAAAGAAGCTCATGGATATTCTTGCTGAGGGTGTAACAGTACCTGTTAAACGATTAAATGCTTTTAGAAATATTATTCCTGCCCCAACTCTTACTGTTGCTGCAATTACATTATGCGGGAAAACCGCACATGTATTTCCAGCGGTTCTAGGAGCAATGTTACCACCTTTGCAAGAAAAAGATTGTATTCGATTATAAGTGTTTTAATGCACAATCACTGGTAGTGTTTTGTTGATACCGTCTTGTGAAACTATGTGTATCAAGTAGAAACCTCTAGAAGCAATATCGAAATCTATTTCATCGTATGGCATAAGAGTACCATCTACAATTTCTTTTACTCTATTACCCATTATATCATAAAGTGTAATTGTACACTGTTTAGTATTCTGCAAATGATATTTTAATTTCACTTTATTATCATCTTGTGCAATGATAGAAATTATGTCATGTATAGGTTTATTACTATAATCTGCTGAAGAAGATTGAGACTTAGGTGACACGATAAGAATAAACTTATTGAAAGAATCACTACCTATATACAAATTTCCATTTGCATCTGTTTCTAGTCCAACTGGCCTTGCCCAACCCCAATTTGAAGATTTTGTAGAATCTGTCATAAATCCAGATAAAAAGTCTGAAACCAGATTTGCTACTGTATCTTGTTCATTATCGAATCCTAAAAATATAACTTTGCCTCCAGTGGCGGGATTTCTATTCCAAGAGCCTCTTAAAGCAACAAATACTCCATTTCGATAATATTCAGGCATATTTTTTTGTGCTGAAATAAGTGCCATTGGGGCTGAATGCGATTGAATTAATGCAGCTGGTTGTTTCATTGATGCAACTAATAGTGAATCTCGAATGGTATATGGTAATAATGCTTTATAATCATTTGGTGAATTGGAATTAATTGGAAAGAAAATTCCATCTGAATGAGCAAAAGGATAACCGTAAAAGCCATTTTCTCTAATCACATCAATCCATTCGGGTGGTATTTCATTGCCCTGATTATCGCTTCCATTATTTGCTCCCCATACTTTGCCATCTCTAAGCATTAAACCTACTGAATTTCTAATGCCATATGCAAAGGTTTTTCTTCCTGTTCCATCTATATTCCATTGTTCAATTCTGGCCCTTAAATAGTCTGTATTATTAATCGTGTCCCATCTGCAAACATTGCATCGTGAACCAATAGACAAATACATTTTATCATGTAAAGAATCAAATAAAATTGTTCTGGTTGTATGCCCACCACCAGGCTGGGCTGCTCCTTCTGCGATCTGATCGATAAATGTAGACCTCGTTTCATAAAAGCCATCTTTATTGGTATCAATTAATCGTAAAACCGAACGCTCTTGAGCCGCATATAATGCATTATTAAAAAACTTAATATCATGCGCAATAACATTTTTAGCCACAGTAATAATTGTATCAGCAATTCCATCCTTATCCCTGTCGGGAAATCCAAAAATTGACGCAGCATCTAAATCTGCAACATGTAAAATAGAATCTGGACTCCAAGCAAAAAAGCGAGGTTTCTTAAGTTCAGATCCAGCATAGAATACCTTGGCAGTAAATTCACTAGGTAAATTAATTGTTACATTTTTAGGAAATGAATTCACATATTTTGTAGGAACTGTGATTGATTGTTTTGTCAATTGAATAGGAATATGAGGAGTCATTTTAGACTCAGAATTCTGCGCATTACTATAATTACATAGTAGAAATACTGATAAAATATAGATGATGTATTGCATTTTTTTCTTTAAAAATAATTGATACTTTACTGTTACTTATTGTAGTTTGCAATGTTATTAGTACAATAATAAGCAACTTTTAAAACTTTATTCTTTATAAGATAATTCCCATGATGAAACATGTACTTTTTCTTCTTTTTATAGTTAGTTCAACTCTAATATCTATTGCTCAACCGAATATATGGGATTCCCGTGGTATCGGTGGTGGTGGAGCAATGTTTGCTACAAGTATTTCTCCATTTGATCAAAAGACAATTCACATTGCTTGTGATATGTCTCAAATGTTTAAAAGCACAGATTTTGGGAATAGTTGGACAACTTATCCATATAAAACCTTGGGTGGAGGAAATTATTCTGGGCATATAGCATATACATCTAGTCCACAAATAATGTATACCCTAAGTAAACAAGGTGATTATACCGTTCCTGTTAAAACAACAGATGCAGGTAGAAGTTGGAATCCTATTTCAGATCCAACAAGCGGTTCTGCTTATTATTTATTTGCAGATCCATCTTCTACCACCAGGCTTTTTATGACAGATTACACAGATGTATATTTTTCTACAGATGGAGGTGCTAATTGGGAATATATATTTTCTGAAGAATCGTTAAATGCAGATGGTTGTTATATAGCTGGAGCATTATGGGATTCTGATATTATCTTTATTGTTACTCAAGGTGGAGTATATTCTTCTTTCGATAATGGATTAACATTCGAAAAAGATCCAGATTATATATTTCCTGATGGTGTTGGGATTGTTTCTTTCGCTTATGGTACAAGAAATAGCAATTATAGGCTAGCATGTATTACACGAACTATTGCAGATATATTCCCAGGTATGACAGGTGCAGAATATGCTGGCTTTGACAATTTTTATACTTTAGATATAATTAATGGTATTCCAGGAAAATGGAATTCAAAAAAGACGGCTATTCCTTTTGGAATGCAACCCTTTTTCTGTAAAATGTCTTTGAATGATCCTGATAAAATATATTTAGCTGGCGGTAATGCTTTAAATAATCCTTCAATTATTAAGTCCGTAAATGGCGGCAATACATTTACATCAATTTTTCAAACCCCAAATAATAATAATATCAGTACTGGTTGGAGTGGCTTTGGTGGTGATAGAGATTGGTCTTATGGCGAATATGCACTTGGATTTGCAGTATCTGCTAATAATCCCAATATGCTTGTTATGTCTGATTTAGGTTTTGTACATACTAGTACTGATGGTGGTAATAATTGGAAACAGGCATATGTACGCCAAGCGGATATGAACATGGCTGGGCAAACAATACCAAAACAAAAATTTTATCAATCCAATGGATTAGAAAACACAGCTGCTTGGTCTTTGATTTGGCCTAAAGAATCTTCGATTTTATGTGGAAATACAGATATAAAAGGGATAAGATCAACTGATAATGGAACAAGTTGGCAACATATTTTCAACAATTTCTCTTTTAATACTATTTATTCTTATCTACAAAAAGGGTCTACTATCTATGCTGCAACCTCAACAGTTCATGATTTATATCAAAGTACATATTTAGCTGATTCAAGAATTGATAATGGTAAAGGAAGCATAATTATATCTACCGATAATGGTGCAACTTGGTCTGATAAATGGAATATGAATCATATAGTATCGTGGATTGCTTTTGATGCTACAGATTCAAATACAATGTATGCAGCTGTAGTGCATAGCACAAATGGTGGGATTTATGTTAATAATGATATCAAAAATGGAGGCAGCTGGACAAAACTTACTATACCTACTCGTACAGAAGGCCATCCATTTATCATTCGTTCTTTATTAGATGGATCATTAGTTGTGTCGTATTCTGCAAGAAGAGTTGGAACTTCTTTTACAGCAAGTTCAGGTGTGTTTTATTCTTCTGATAAGGGAAAAACCTGGATTGATAAGTCTTCTAATGATATGAAATATTGGACAAAAGATATTGTAATTGATCCTCATGATATATCACAAAATACATGGTATGCATGCGTTTGGAGTGGTTGGGGTGGCGCGGCAAATGGTTTAGGAGGCTTATATAGAACAAAAAATCGAGGGAATTCTTGGACTAAAATTCTAGAGCTTCCATCTAAAGCTCAAAATACTAATCGTGTAAGTTCTTGTACTATACATCCATTAAATGAAAATGAAATGTACATTACTACGGAATCTGATGGTTTATGGTATACTGCTGATTTACAAAAAGACATACCTACATGTAAAGAGTTAACAAATTATCCTTTCAGACAACCAGAGAGAGTTTTCTTTAATCCATTTAAACCACAGGAAGTTTGGATTACTAGCTTTGGTAATGGCTTAAGAGTTGGAACTAGTGCTTCGCCAGCTCTTCCTATAGCTACAATAATAAGCCCTATGTCTGATACAGTTATTTTATATGATACAAATCCGCCAAATATCACTATTCGATGGACAGGTTCGCCTCTTCAATCAATAAAAAATTCTCACATTAGATTTTCTACTTCGGCTAATTTTACACCAAAAGCTGATACTGTAAATAGTACTGCATTTTCTATGAATGCACCTCAATTTGTGCCTGGATCTGATTCGGTTTGGTATATGCAAATTAGGGTACAAAATGCTATTGGATGGAGTAATTGGACAAAAACAAGTAAACTTACATTTAGAAAAACTGATGATCCAATTCCTACAATCACTTTATTACAACCCAAAAATGATACGATTATTACCTGGAAAGATCCCGATTCACCCTCTTTAACAATTAGCTGGAATGCTATTCCATCGGCTTTAGTAAACGAATCTCAAGTTAGATTTTCTATTTTTTCATCATTTAATCCTAAAGCAGATACTATTTCATTGCCAACTGCATATTCATGTAATTTACCCTCATTTGTACCTGGAAAAGATACTATTTGGTATATGCAAGCAAGGGCTTCTAGCAAGGCAGGATGGAGTGATTGGACAAAAACGATTCAGTTGAATTTTAGAAAGCTTTCAGGAACTAATATTGTAGATGTCTCCACAGAGGAAATTCCTACTATTTATCCGCATCCAGTACACAATATTTTGAATATATCTCATCCCCATGCTCTCAAAGCTGAGATCGTATCTTTACAGGGTAAATCACTGTGGAAAGGCTTAGCTAATCAACCTATTCCGGTAGATTTTTTATCTAATGGAATATATATTCTACATATAGAATATATATCAGGTTTGCAATCTAGATTGATGTTTATTAAACAACCCTCACATTAATGTCAGGGTTTTATTGAAGGTATTGCAGGTAATTTGAAACCAATATAGAGATCGTTAAATTTCTTGATTTCAACTTTTCCCATTCCTTGGTATTTTTCTAATTGATAATCAACTTTAGTAATTATATATTTAACTGCGGCATATGTTTGAGCAGTTGGAGCAGTTTCTGCAGAACTAACTGTTGAGGTTAATGCAGCTAATTTATTATTAAGTTTCATTGGATAATTTAGAAGATCTTGTCCAGCCTTTGCTTTTGTTTGAATAAGTTCTTCTTCTATACTTTTAAGAGTATCAGTAATAATTTTTCCCAAAGAAATAATACTTTTTTTTGCAATTGAATCACTTACTTCTTTTTCAATCCTATCACTTGCCGATTGAATCGAATTCTTTATATCCCTTAATCGCCCAATTGTTTCATGAATCTCTGTCACTTTTTTATTGATTTGCATGTGCATATCATATTGAGCTTTCAGATCAGCAATTGGTACCATTAATGCAGATTCTATAATGAATTTTTTCTTGGCAATAAGTGAATCCCCACTTTTCATACTAACAGAATATGTACCTGGTACTACTTTTGGGCCTGTATTTGAAGCACCCCATAATACAACAGGTGATTCTTTTGCATCAGGCATTCTCATATTCCACGTAAATCTATTAAAGCCAATCTGAGAAGATACAGCGGCATTATTTTCCTTTTTCTTTTCATCAGCATAAAAGGATGTCTCTGCTTTTACTTTGTCCCCTTTTAAAGTCTTATCAGATGAAAACTTTACCAATAAAGAATCAAATTGATCATGGAATTCTAATGTGATTGGTTTTTCAGATTTATTACCTACATAATATGAAACCATTACACCACTAGGAAGATTCTGGCCAATTTGCATTTCTGGATAATAAAAAGATCCACCATCCATTCTCCAAGAATTTCTGGGAGCAAATAATAATGGCTCTGAACTAACTAAACTTTTATGATAAGAAGCTATATATCTAAGTGGCATAATATCATCTAATATCCAAAAAGATCTTCCATGTGTTGCAAGAATTAAGTCATGCTCTCTTTCATGAATCATTAAGTCATGTATTGGAGATCTAGGTACATTTTGTTGAAAAGATTGCCAAGAATTTCCGCCATTAACTGATATAAAGAGTCCGGTTTCTGTTCCAGCATAAAGTAAATCTTTTTGAACTGGATCTTCTCTTATTACTCTGGTATATGATGGGGCTTGAATTCCATCGGTAATTAATTTCCATGAAGCTCCATAATCAGTTGTTTTTAACAAGTAAGGTTGTTGATCATCTGCAGATTTATATCTTGTAGCAGCTATATATGCAGTTCCTTCATCATAGTGCCCTGCTTCTATAATACTAATAAGTGCCGGTTTTCCTTCATTAGGTAATATAGATGGAGTAACATTTTTCCAATTACTTCCACCATCTGTAGTAATATACACTAAGCCGTCATCGCTACCTGTCCACAGAATATTAGGATTTACAGGTGATTCAGCAAATGCAAAGATGGTGCAATATGTTTCTACGCCTGTATTATCTTTAGTTATGATTCCACCAGAAGCTTTTTGCTTTGATTTATCATTCGTCGTTAAATCTGGACTTATCTTATCCCAAGAATTACCACCTGTAGTAGATGCAAAAACATGATTTCCGCATACATACAGCTTCTTCTTATCATGTTTAGAAAACACAATGGGATATGTCCATTGAAATCTATATTGATGTGTTTCGGCACTACAACCAACTACATTTTCTGGATAGACACTTACATCTTGATCTTGATTAGTTTTTCTATGTAGTTTAGAAAGAAAGCCACCATAATTTCCGCCATAAATTATATCTGAATTTAGTGGATCAACAGCAATATACCCGGATTCACCTCCGGCTGCTGTAAACCAATCTTCTTTACCAATGGCCCAACCAGTTGATCTACTTGCAATGCCAACAGAAGAATTATCTTGTTGGCAGCCATATATTCTATATGGTATGTGATTATCAGCAGTGACATGATAAAATTGTGCTGTTGGTAAATCTAATGCAGTATATCCAGAACCACCTGTATTGGTAATAACGGCTCCACCATCGTCTGCTAGAACAAAACGCTCGGAGTCTAATGGATCAATCCACATATCATGATGATCACCATGCATGGTATTCATACCCTTAAATGTTGTTCCTCCATCTGTACTTTTATACAAACCAACATTTAAAGCATAGATGGTTTCTGAATTTTTAGGATCTGCAATAATATGAGAAAAATACCATGGTCTTTGACGTATTTGTCTGTCTTCAGAAACTCTTTTCCAAGAATTTCCTGCATCATCACTTTTAAATAATCCACCATTTTCATTTTCTATCATCGCCCAGATACGATCTTTTTGGGCAGGAGAGCATGCGATACGTATTTTTCCATTTATTCCGACAGGTAAACCTGCTGATTTAGTGATTTCTTTCCATGTTTCTCCTCCATCTATTGAAGTAAATAGTCCACTTCCAATGCCTCCACTACTCATTGAATATGCATTTCTATATGCCTGCCATAATGATGCATAGAGAATTTTAGGATTAAATGGATCTCTTTGAATATCAATAGCCCCTGTTGAATCCGCTAATAAGCCTGATCTTGATAACACTTTTTTCCAAGAATCACCACCATCGATAGATTTATATATTCCTCTTTCTGGATTTGACCCAAAAACATGTCCCATAGATGCAATAATAATTTCATCTGGATTTTTGGGATGTATCGAAATTTTTGCAATCGAACCAGATTCTCTTAAACCAGAATATTTCCATGATACTCCGGCATTGGTTGATTTATAGATTCCTTCCCCAAAGGAAATATTACCTCTTATATCACATTCACCTGTCCCTGCAAATAGTATCGAAGCATCCGATTGAGCTACTGCAATTGCACCAATAGACGAAGCATTCAATGTAGTATCTGAACAAGGCAGCCATGTTTCACCAGCATCTATTGTTTTCCAAATACCACCACCAGTTGCTCCAAAGTAATATGTTTTTCTATCTCCAATTATTCCAGTACATGCTAATGATCTTCCACCTCGATATGGGCCAATAGATCTAAATTTCATTTCTGAAAGAAATTGTTGAGGAATTTGAGCATGTGCTGTTAATACAATGAATAATGCAAATAATACACTAACGATACAGTGTTTCATGAGTACACTTTAGGATAAAAATAGAAGAATACATCAATAATCTATGAGCCAGAACAGAATTTCTTATGGTTTTGGACGATTAGAATAGACGATTTTTAATTTGGGTCTTTTGGTAGGATCTGGATCATTTGGGCCATAAAAAACTAATCGATCAACGCGATTTCTGTCTCTATCAACAAATGGCAAAATTTTCAAGATACCATTTGTTCCTCTTCTTAATATTCCTTCGATAACACTATTTAGAACAGAAAAGGTGTATTCAGTACTAGTAGAAGATGATACAGCATAGTACTCACGAAGGATATTAGCTGTTGAACTATCAACAAAATTTGCAGTGATAACGGTGTCTTTAGGCCTATTACCAGTAATACATTGAGATGTATTGACTTGTAATGTTAAAACGGCTCCATGAATAGAAACTTTTTTAGGAACCGCACTTAAATTGAAACCAAGTTCGGATACTTGTCCACTTGCACAATCTAATACAATAGAACCATCATTTTGAACAGGAGATTTTACAAAACAACCATCATAAGCAGAAATCAATAGAACAGAATCTACTGTCTGTGATCCAGATTTTTTATACAATACTTGTAATAATACCGGTGATTTTGCTGGAGATGATATCGTATTCCTAACAAATGCCCTTATAACTGTGGAATTCATCGTTGGAATTAATGCAATTCCATAGATAAGAGAATCACTTTTAGTGTTTGACTTTGTTGTAAACCATTGGGATATACAAGACTTTTCAATATCAATTGAAATTGAGAGCATTGTATCTTTTAATGGTATTATTCCATCATAATTTGCAATTGATTTTGAATCAATAAAACCATTTTGCGATACAGTATCTATCGTGGCATCAGGAGCCCATAATTTATTTACAGAATACACTGAAAATGCAAGCCTATTTGCCACAGAATCACCAAAAACATAGCGTTCAGGTTGTAATCTAAGTGTTGCAGATAGTATTTCAGCTCCAGCTAAAGAATCTGGTATATTCCCAAATCTAGCAAGAACGGAAGCTTGAAATCCTTTGCTAGATCCAATAAACAAAGAATTTAAATAGGAAGCTGATGGTTTTGTATTGAATACAGTAGAGTTTTTAAGAAAAGGGACACTATCTGAAGTTAATACAGTTACATATGTGGAGTCATCAATCAATATTCCGCCTGCTACAGGGCTTTGCTCATTGCAGCCAAACAAAATAGACATAGTTATAAGAGAGAACATACTGATAAAAATGTTTTTCAGCATTCTAAATTCCAATCTGTAATGTGTGTGTGAAAATTATCAGAATGTATCTTTCATCAAAGCACGATACAGTTCAGAATATTGTCTGGCGGCTCTACCCCAAGAATGATCTTCATTCATTCCATTTATTACTAATGCTTGCCATGCTTCTGGATTTTTATATAATTCCAATGCACGGCTAATAGCTTGGATCATCGATTTTGCACTGTAATCAGAGAATAAAAACCCTGTTCCTTCTCCATTTTCTGGATTATAATCTCTTACTGTATCTGCCAATCCTCCAGTTTTACGGACAATAGGAACTGTTCCATATACTAGTGAATACTGTTGATTAAGACCACATGGTTCATATAAAGATGGCATCAAGAACATATCTGCTCCTGCTTCCATAAGATGAGCCAATTCATCATCAAATTCAATCTTTAATGCAAATTTCTCAGGATATTTTTTTGTTAATGCCTTTAATTGAGGGTAAAATGAATGATCACCCTCGCCAAGCATTACCAATTGAATATCTTGAGACATCAGATCTTTTGCTGCATCAAGAATTAACTGAATACCCTTTTGTTCATTGATTCTTGTAACCATAGCTATCAATGGTACATTTTTATCTGTATGTATAGGTAATCCAAATCGTTCTAAGACAGTTTCTTTATTTGGAGCTTTATCTTCAATTGAAGATTTATCATATTTTTTTGTGATTAATGGATCAATTTTGGGATTCCATGTATTCAAATCAACTCCATGGGCAATCCCTAACATCTTCTCTGCTCGACGATTTAAGACATCACTTAATCCATTACTAAGCTTTTGATCGGTTAATACTTCTTTGGCATATGTAGGACTTACTGTGGTGATACAGTCAGAAAAATGAATACCAGCTTTCATGAAATTTACTTTTTCTTTATGAGACAAAGCATCCGCATGTGATTCATGAAATCCTATTCGATTGATTGATTCTAAATTAAAATCACCCTGATTACCAAAATTATGTATGGTAAATATAATCTTGGTTTTAGCAAATACATCATTGTGCTGCAATCTTAGTAAGGCAGGCAAAATCCCTGTCTGCCAATCATTACAATGAATTATATCTGGAACCCAACCAAGAAGCAAACATGTCTGAATAACAGAACGATTAAAGAATACAAATCGCTCATCATTATCTTCATAATCTACACCAGTAGATGGATCTGCGTAAAATCCTTTATTGGCATCAAAATAATTAGTATTAGTAGTTATATATGCTTGAACTTTAGAGCGAGGATTATTAATTGAAGAAGATTTTACTGTTGCTAAAGCAGTATTTTCACCCACAGGAATAGGAATGTCGCGTAATCTATTTATTTCGTGAATTCTATTTTTTCTTTCACTTATCGAACCATATTTGGGAGCCATCACCCTAATATCATGCCCCAATTCTCTTAAAGCTAATGGTAATGAATAAGAAACATCAGCCAAACCACCCGTTTTTGCAAAAGGATATACTTCACTGGAAACAAATAATATACTGAGAGTCTTTGCCATTATAGCCTTTTGAACTTAATCAATAGTTTGATCAAAAAAAATAAGCAAGGCAAAAATAAGCAATTTTTATGTAAAAATTACAGATTGATAGAGAACGTAAAAAACTTCGGAATTAATTGCATTATCAATGGCTTCGATCGCCTGTCTATTTCAAAGAATAGGCTATTTTTTAGGTAAAATAATTTTGTTAACATTTGAAATTTAAGAATTGTATTTTGCATATGCAGCTGTGTAAATTTTATGATTCTTTTCTCATTATTTACATATATATCTTCTATCTATTCACTTGTTTCTTGTCCATTTTCATGCACATAACACAGTATATCATTACTTGTTTACTTATTTGTAATGCCTTGTTTTTTGGATATGATACTGTTATCGCCCAAAAAGTAAACTTATCTGGTATTATTAATAATTATGCAAGAGTTTTACAATTAGACAATTGCAAAAACTATATCAAAGTAGATAATTCATTTGGATTTGAAGCTGGTGACAAAGCAATTTTAATCCAAATGAAAGGTGCTTCAATTAATACTGATGATTCTTCTACTTTTGGAGATATGATAGATTTTAAAGGTGCTGGGAATGCAGAAGTTGTAGAAATTTCTTCTGTGCAAAATGATCTTATCAATCTTAAATATTCACCATTATTAGATTATTATCCTTCGGATGCACCGGTTCAATTAGTTTCTTTACCTGGTTATGATACGGCTACTATTACTTCCAAATTAACTGCAAAGCCTTGGGATGGTCTTACTGGTGGAGTTTTAGCTTTTGATATTCGTTTAGCATTGGATATTTCTGGAACAATCGATATTTCTGGTCGAGGATATAGAGGGGGATCTCCACAAAATGCTATTCCAAATAAAAATCAAATCTATAGCGCACTTGGATATAGATATTCAAAGCTTCTTACCGATAGTGCCGGTGAAAAAGGCGAAGGTATTGCTATCCTTAAAGATTCCTATGCTAGTGGCCGAGGCGCTCCTGCTAATGCCGGAGGCGGAGGTAATGCACATAATTCTGGCGGCGGCGGTGGCGGAAATGGAGGTGATGGCGGTAAAGGTTCTTTAGAGTTTGGAGGTACTAATTTTGATTTAGGTGGAAGGCCAGGCAGACATATCAATTATGATACATTTATTGCTATTAAAAAAGCTAAAATTTTTATGGGAGGCGGTGGTGGTGGTGGACATCATAATAATCAATTAGCAACCGCTGGTGGTGCTGGTGGTGGCATTGCTTATATCAGAGCAAATAATATGATTATACGTCAAGGTGCCCAGATATTTTCAAATGGAGATGATGTTTTTGCAATTGCTGGTAATGATGGATCTGGTGGCGGTGGTGCTGGAGGAACTATTTTTTTTGATGTGCAACGATTTATCTTTTTTGATTCTTTGCAAGTACAAGCAAAAGGTGGTGTTGGTGGTAGTAACAATGCAGGTGGTAATCATGGCCCAGGTGGCGGTGGCGGTGGAGGCATAGTTTCATTTTTATATGTAAAACCACCCCAAATTACACCCACTATTTCGGGTGGATTTCCTGGAACAGTTATAGCAACCAAAAACACCCATACTGCAGATACAGGGAAAATTGGTAAAACGTATGAAAATGTGCAATTAGCAGAAAGTAGAAGAACCGCATTAAGTGTAAGAAATGCTAAAGACACAACAGTTTGTGCAAATACGCTATTAAATTTATGGGTTGAGCCATCAGGTGGACGCCCCCCTTTCAGATATTTATGGACAGGCCCAAATATAGACGACCCATTGTCTCAATATCCTAATGTAAGGCCAAGTCAATCAACCACATATAATGTTAGTATTACCGATTCTTTTGATTGTGTGATTATGGGCAGAGTAAATGTAGTTATTCGTCCTGCACCAAAACTTGATATACCAATTAAAACATATACAGCTTGTAAAGGTGATACTATTGTATTAACTGCAGATAGTCCAGAGCAAGTATATTGGTATCCTTCCAAAGGATTATTAGAAGATAAAGGATCAAAGGTTCATTGTATCGTTGATACAAATACATTGTATACAGTTCAAGTATTGTCTCCACAGGGATGTCCATCAATCGACACTATTTTTATAAACCTTTTACAAGCACCAACAATTAGTGGTTTTAATAAGTCAGAATCTATATGTCCTGGAGATTCTATTTCACTATTGCAGATTTCTACTATTAATGGGAATCCACCATTTACAATGTATTGGCATTCATCTGAATTTCGAATAGATACATTGAATACCAATTTTTCTGTACTATCCTATACCGTAAAACCTGGTACATCTGCTTATTATCATTTTACTTTATTGGATGGATCTGGCTGTAAGACAAAAGATTCTGTATTAGTATCAATATTACCAATACCAGATTTACAGCATATTCCAGATACAATTGTGTGCAAAAATGGTACTATTCAGTTATGGGCAAAAGGAGGATTTAGATATTCTTGGACGCCTTCCGAGGGACTATCAGACTCTACTTCTGCAAATCCATTGGCAAGTCCAGTTTCATCTACTAAGTATACTGTTACAGCATTTAATGATTCTGGCTGTAGTGTTCAATCTTCAATATTTCTGAAAGTAGTAGATAGTCCATTAAAACCAATTCTCATTCAAAAAGATGATACGCTTTTTGCGAGTGCAATAAATGGTAGATTTCAATGGTATAGAAATAATAATACAATTACTGGAGCTACTGATTCTCTTTTCATCATAGATTCTGCTGGATTTTATAAAGTAGAAGTATATACACCTGATAATTGCATACATTATTCTGACTCTGTGTTTTGTGCTATTGGAACTGCACTATTAACAATAGGGAATGCATCCATAAGTAATGGAGAAATTGCAGTATTACCAATTTCATTAATGAATCAACAAGATATACAAATCTCTAAAGTAAATGCTTTAGAAATTACAATGTCTTGGAATTCCTCAATTGCTTCATTTGAACGTATTGATCCAAAAGGAAGTCAAATTTCACTTATCAATGAAGCAGATTCTACTGTTTTTTCTGGAATATTTCCAATTACAGAGAATCAAACATTATTAGGAAATATCTATATGAAAGGACTTTTAGGTGATAATATTGCTTCGAATATTCATATCAGATCATATAAACCAAAAAATGGCATCTTAAAATTAAATAAGCAAGACGGATTAATTGGCTTAAATGATATTTGCTATGAAGGCGGTATTCGTTTGTGGAAATCAGATAAAACTGTACAGAGAGCTTTTATACAGATTGCTCCACAACCTATTAATGATAAAGCAGATATACATCTGTTACTGCCAGAAAAAGGTCAATATACTCTGAAAGCGATAACAGTAACTGGAGAAATTATTCCATTAATTCAAGGATATTCTTCTATAGGATATTCACATCATAGCATAGATTGCAAAAATTTACCATCAGGTGTTTTACAAATATTATTGCAAACGCCAACAGAATCCATAATGGAATCGATTCTCATAATACGATAGGAATCTTGTCATGATACATAAAAGCGAAGAAGAATGGAAAAAGGAATTAAGTGAAGAGGAATTTATTGTTACCAGAAAGAAAGGAACAGAAAGAGCATTTACTGGAAAATATTGGAATCATCATGAAGATGGTACATATAATTGTGTATGCTGTGGGACTGAATTATTTACATCGCAAGAAAAATATGAATCAGGATGCGGATGGCCATCTTTCTTTGATAGCTCTAATCCCCAAAATATAAGCACGGCAACAGATAATAGCCATTGGATGCAAAGAACAGAAATTCTTTGTTCGCAATGCAATGCACATTTAGGACATATCTTTGATGATGGACCTAAGCCTACTGGACAAAGGTATTGCGTAAATTCGGCATCTTTAACATTTACTCATCAAATCAAAAAATAATATGTCAAAAAAATCTCAGGTAATCAGTTTTGAAGAACAGATCAAAAGGCTTGAACAAATAGTACAAACACTTGATCAAGGAAATGCAAGTTTGGATGAAATGTTAGCTTTTTATGAAGAAGGAATGGCTTTAACAGCTTCGTGTAGAAAAGTATTAGATGAAGCAGAACAAAAATTGACAATTCTAGAAAAGAAGCATAATTAAGGATGAGAATAAGCAGGATTATTAATCATAGAGCTATCCGTTAGCATTAATAAAAATGCCTCTAGAGCTTGTAATTCTGTATTAGATAAATGAAGAGAATCAATGCGTTTATCTTTATTAATAAATCCTTTACCACCATGATTATAATGTTGTAAAAGTTCAGATAAACTACCTATTGATCCATCATGCATATAAGGTAAAGTAAGGACAATATTCCTTAAACTAGGAGTTTTAAAAGTTCCTATATCTTGTTCCAATTTTGTTGTATAATAATGTCCTTTATCATAATAATGAGTATATAATCCAGTACTATAAAATTTATAATCTGTAAAGTTAAATCCTGAATGACAAGAAGCACATTGAGTTTTATCACTAAAAAATAATTCAATTCCCTGTTTCTCTATTGGTGTGATATTAATATTCACTCCCCTTTTATACAAATCATATCGAGAATCCCCAGAGACAATTGTCCTTGTAAAACATGCTATTGCCTTGCACACCCTTAATACATCTATAGAATCATTACCAAAAGCTTTATAAAATAAGGCTTTATATGCATTGTTACTTTGAATCGTAGCAACTATATGAGCTTCTGAAGAATACATCTCATTTGGACTAAGCAAAGCTTCTTTTATCTGTAATTCTAATTGTTGTACTCTACCATCATAAAAAAATGAATTGTGATAAGCAGAATTAACAATCGTAGGTGAATTTCTCATCCCAGCTTCATTAGCAACTCCCCTACTGACAGATTTACCAGCATCAGAAAAAGCATATTCTTGTTTATGGCAAGAAGCACAAGACACAGAGCCATCCTTAGATAAGGTTTTATCATAGAATAATTTTTGCCCCAACATCACAGTTTCATGCTTAATAGGATTATCTAAAGGAAATGGGATTTCAGGAAATCCAATAGGAGAAGAATATACAATATCTTCACACTCGGAATCAACCGTCTGATTATCCTTACATGAAACAAACATTATGGGCAAAAAGCACAGAATAATTGATAAATGTGTATATGAAAAAGAAAGTTTCAATTTTTACAACTATTGTTTAAAAATGGAAGACATTTTAACGATAAACTCTTCGGCTTCCCTACCTTTTAAGCCAAGTTCAGCTAATTCTTGAATAGTTGGCATATTCGTGTGTCCAAATAATTGCTTTAACACAGTAATTTCTGGAGCAGTGATACGATGAGAATACAGGATATAATCCTCGAATGCTTCCCAAGCCAATGGAACAAAAGGCTTTACAAGTTCTGCTATTGCTTCACCAAATACTTGTATTTCATATTGAGCATGAGCATCAATTCGTAAGCGAAGAAAATGGAATAAATTATGTAAATCAATTTTCCAATACCATTCGGTATAATTAGATACAGGTAAATTAATTCTAGCGATCTCTCTAGCAATTCCTTGATCTAAATACAATTGATAATCTGCATACGCTTTATCTTGTCCGGCTTTAAACATATCTGCAGCTTCATTAGCAATACTATCTGGCAGATGATCATCTGAACGCCCCTGTTTATTCAATGTGCTTTGTGGGCGTATATGTTCAGGACTTGGCGTATAGAATTCGTCTTTCATCTCTGAATATCTACCACTATATTCATTTACATTTGCGGTACGATGACGAATCCATTGTCTGGCAACAAAAATTGGAAGCTTTACATGAAATTTAAATTCAACCATTTCAAAAGGCGTTGTATGAGCATGGCGCAATAAATATCGGATTAATCCTCGATCTTCATGTAACTTTTTAGTACCCGATCCATAGGAAACTCTAGCAGCTTGTACAATAGAAGCATCATCTCCCATAACATCAATTAAGCGCACAAAACCTTTATCTAAGCAGTCAATTCTTTTGCCTAATAAGGCATCTTTATCTAATTGTTGGGTACCAATGTGGTTTTCAGACATAACATTTTCCAATTCTAATCATATAATATGCATAGCTAACAGTAGCAAATTACAAAATAAGGCTCAAAATTAAGATTATAGAAACAGAAGTTCTCTGTTTTGATGTAATATACTTGCTTTGAATTCCTCTTTTTTTCAATTTGCATATGAATATTGTTTCAAAGAATATGATTGGATAGTAAATGAACCCGGTTTTTAAAGAATTTAAAGAATTTGTTAACAAGGGTAATGTTATAGAATTAGCTGTTGGTGTTGTTATTGGTGGAGCATTTGGGAAAATAGTAACATCACTTGTCAATGATATCATTATGCCTCCAATCGGTGCCTTGGATAGAACAGATTTATCAGGACTTTTTATTAGTTTAAATGGCACATTTTATCAAACAATAAAACAAGCCAAAGATGCTGGTGCTCCAACACTTAATTATGGTTTATTTTTAAATTCAATATTAGACTTCTTAATTGTTTCTGCTAGTATTTTTTTATTAACTAGAGCATTTATTCGATTTCAAAAAAGACAAGTTGAAGCAGAGAATGCAGATAAAATATGCCCATATTGTATCAGCAAAATCTCTATTAATGCTATACGTTGTCCACAATGCACATCAATTTTAGAAGAAACTCATTAATTCTTTCTGCATCAGACTTTTACTAATCAAGTACTTATGACTTTTTTAAATCCTTTTGTTCTCTTTGGTTTGGCTGCTGCAGCAATTCCTATACTTTTGCATTTATTAAATCTTAGAAAACTAAAAACTGTTGAATTTAGTACTTTAAGATTTCTAAAAGAGCTTCAAAAAACAAGTATAAGAAAGTTAAAGACACAACAAATTATCTTACTCATTCTTCGTACACTCATTGTTATATTTAGTGTCCTAGCCTTTTCTCGTCCTACAATTAAAAGTACATTACCTTCAATTGGTACTCATGCAAAATCCAGTATTATCATTGTTTTAGATAATTCATTAAGCATGGATATTACAGATGAAGATGGTAATAGATTTTCTAAAGCCAAAAAATTGACTTCTGAAATACTGGGTGCATTAGAAGAAGGTGATGAGATGGCTTTTATTCCTTTATCTTCTTTAATTAAAAATCGTAAAAGATCTTTTAGTAGGAATTTTGCTTGGTTAAAAGAAGAAATCGACCAGTGCTCTGTTAATCCAGCTACTGCTTCTTTAGATGATGGTTTAAGAGCAGCACAAGGACTATTAGATGCATCGTTACATGTCAATAAAGAAATTTACATTCTTACTGATTTACAGCAACAAGAAATCCACTCTTTAGAAATTGATTCTGTCAAATTATTTGATGATAAAACTTCCGTTTTTTTATTACCATCTTTAGAATCTAACAATAGTATTGATCAAAATATATCAATAGATACTGCTATTTTTATTTCACGAGTTTACGCAAAAGACAAACCTGTTGAACTGCAAACAAAGCTTTATAATTCTTCTACCAGTGATGCCAAAGGGATTATTGTTAGTGTTTTGTTTAATGGCGAAAGAGTAGCCCAAAGGACAGTAGATATAGCTGCTGGATCATATGTACATATTTCACTTCAGGGCATTCCACATACTACCGGTTTAATTAAAGGTGAAATTCAGATAGAAAATGATGTCTTGGAAAGTGATAATCATAGATATTTTTCATTTATTATATCCTCAGCACCTAAAGTAGCTTTGATTGGTACTCAATTAGAGACAGATTTTATATCATTATCTATTGCACCTCATGCAAGCTTATTGAAGAGTTATTCTGCCAATCAATCTGCATCCGTTCATTTTGAAGATTTTGATATATTGATTCTTGCTACAACTCTGTCTCAAACCGAGATGCAGAGAATAGATGCATATATTCAAAATGGTGGCTCAGTATTATTTTTTCCTTCTTCAACAGAATCAATCGCAGTCCAACAGCAATTCTTTTTGGGTATGGGTTTAGGGCCTACAATATTTCAAGAGTTTTCCGAGTCAAATCCAGGAATTTGTATTAGTGCAGATAGACAACATCCAATATTACAGGGGGTTTTTAAAGGATTTAACTCAGAAAATGGGCTAGGTGATTCTCCTAAAATCATTAAGGCTTTATGTTCTCAGGTAGGACAATCAATAATATCTATGCAAGGTGGCAGCTTTTTAAATGAAATTAGAAGAGGCGATGGTAAAGCAATGTATTGTGCAGTACCTCCGAGTCCGGAATGGAGTTCTTTTCCATTTACAGGTTTAATGCCTACTATTATCTATAGATCTGCTCAGTATTTATCTGCAAAAGAAGTATTTACATTAGAAAAAACTGCCGGACAAGAAGCAATCATAGTTATACCAACTAAAAGTTCAGCAAGTTCGATTTTTACTATTAAAGATCCCAATGGATTTGAATCTGATATGCAAGCAGCTGATTTACCCGGAGGGATGAGTTTACAATTTGGGAAACCAGAAATGACTGGAGTTTATGGTGTTTTTTCTAAAGATAAGAATCCAATAACTTCATTAATTGTAAATCAATCTTCTAAGGAAGGGCATCTTATCTACAAAAATCTACAAGAAAGCATGTCTGCTTTAAAGAAAAGACTTAATCATCCAGAATCACTTCTTTTACTTAATAAGAATGAGTCGATAGCAAATTCTGTTGCTAAAGCTAGAATTGGCACAGAACTCTGGCGTTTCTTTATACTTTTAGCTTTGCTTTGCGCAATTACTGAAATGATAGTTGCAAAGCTAGCTGGAAGAAAAGCTTCTCCAGTAATCTAATATGTAACAATCTTATTTTTTACATAATGAGTAAGCTCAATGTTAGATTTTATGATGTCGATTGATAAAATTCTTTTTCATTTTATTAATTCATATGCAATAAGTGGCCCAGCAGATATATTTTTTTCTTTTATCACTGAATCAAAAAATATCTGGCCTTTTTATGGTGTTTTATTATCAATGTTACTTGTTAAATTTGGCACAAGAGGCCGGATAGCATGTCTGTTTTTACTACTTACTGTATTTAGCGCCGATCTATTATCTACCCATATTATAAAACCATTTATAGGAAGAGAAAGACCCTGCAGAGCTCTTTCTGAAACAAGAAAGCTAATCCCTTGTGGTCCTGGTCAATCATTCCCTTCTACTCATGCCATCAATAATGCATGTATTGCAATATTATTAAGCTTATTATTTCCCTTTATGAGAGTACCCCTCTGTATAATAGCTTTTTTAATAGGATATTCTCGCATTTATGTAGGTGTTCATTACCCTCTTGATGTTCTTGGTGGTTTTATCATTGGAAGCCTTGCCGGAATTTCTGCTTTTTTCCTTGTGAAAAAGACAGAAGCATTTATTTCAAAAAAAAGCATTTCCTAACAGTGTTGTATTATCAATTTATAATACAATTTTAATGAAAATATCAACGAATTTGCAAAGCCCTGTATAATCAAATCGGAACAAAGTGTGTTAACCGATTCGTTTAGTATACCATATAATAAAGGAGTTTTATGAGAAAACAGGTACTGTCATTATGTATAGCAATATTGTTTGGTGCAATGTGCTCTGTATTGTTTAGCCCAATAACACCCTTACATGCTCAAGGAGTAACAAGTGGTGCAATAAGTGGAAGTGTAAAGTTTTCTGGAGGATCGCTCTCTGGAATAAATATTATAGCTATCCACGAGCCAACTGGAACACAGTATAAAACTGGCACAAAATCAAATGGTGAATTTTTGATTTCTAATGTCCGTGTTGGTGGTCCATATACAGTTAAAGCTAGTGCAGTTTCTGCAAATGGCTCTGTAGCTAATCAAACAGTAAAATTAGGACAAAACCTACGTATTGTTATTGCATTAAATGAAAAAGTTACACAAGCTAATGCCATAACTGTTATTGCTGATAAAAATAATGTAGATGTTTCTAAAACAGGTGCACAAACTAATATTGGCAAAGAACAGTTGAATAATTTCCCTACAATTAGTCGTTCTTTTCAAGATTTTGCAAAATTTTCACCTCAAGTAGTTACTACTGGAAGTTCTATCTCTGTAGCAGGAAAAAATAATCGCTATAATAATATTCAAATTGATGGTTCTAATTATACAGATTTATTTGGTTTAGGTTCTTCTGGGACACCTGGTGGACAAGCCAGCACCAATCCTGTGTCTTTAGATGCTATCGAAGAATTCCAAGTATTGGTTGCTCCATTTGATGTTCGCCAAGGAAGATTTACCGGTGGTGGAATTAATGCTATTACTCGTTCTGGTACTAATTCTTTTTCAGGATCTGTCTATCATTTTCAGCGAAATGAGGCTATGATAGATTCTTTAATATATACAAGAAATGTATTATCCTCAAAAGGGACATTAGATTCTTCAATTAGAACTGCTACTGGTTTTCCTAACTTTAATGAAAGACAAACTGGTTTCCGAATTGGTGGTCCAATCATTAAGGATAAATTATTCTTTTTTGTTAATGCAGAAAATACTGAAAGAAGACAACCAATTGAAAACATTGCTTTAACTCAAAGTGCATATGCAAAGCAATTAGATTCAGTTGCTACTTTGGTAAAAGGAGTGTTAACAAATACATATGGTTATAACCCTGGTGTTTTAAAAGGTTTTGAAGTTGTTCGCCCAAGTACTAAGCTGTTTGCACGTTTAGACTGGAATATTGATGAAAGCAATAGCTTAACCTTAAGAAATAATTATATAAGTGCTTATGATGATAATTATAGCACCACATTAACAAGTCTTCGTTTTAGCGATAGAAATTATCGATTCAATAATAATCAGAACTCTACAGTATTGGAATTAAATTCCTCACTTGGAGATAATATGAACAATGAATTGATTGTTGGTTATACTCGTATACGTGATTTTAGAGAAGTTACTGGTAATCCTTTCCCAGCAGTTACAATTCGTGATGCAAGTTTTCCAGGTTCTGCAATTCAATTTGGCTCTGAAGAGTTTTCTATTCTTAATAAGTTAGACCAAGATGTTATAGAGTTTACAGATAACTTTACTTTTTCTCCTGCAGATAATCATGTAGTAACCATCGGTACTCAAAATGAGATTTTTTCATTCAAAAATCTTTTTATTCGTGATGCTTATGGTACTTATGCATTTAATACATATGCAGATTTTGCAGCTGGCCGCGCAGCAACTGCAAGCATGTCTTTTGCAAGATCTTCATTCGATCCACAATGGTCTGCTGCATTTACCGCTATGCAATTAGGTGGATATATTCAGGATGAAATAACAGTTAGCGAAGGTTTAAAAGTAAATGTTGGTATACGTGTTGATGTACCGGTTTTCCCAGATGCTCCTTCTTCTAATATTAATGCTGATACATCTTTCACAAGAACTGCTACTGTAAGTTCTACTGGTGCTGTTACTTATGCAGCAACAACAAATCGTTTAGGCTTAAAAACAAATGAAATGCCAGGATCTGCATTATTATTCTCACCAAGAATTGGATTTAATTGGGATGTGAATAATGATCAATCACTCATCCTTCGTGGTGGTGCAGGTATATTTACAGGCCGAATTCCTTTTGTTTGGATTTCCAATCATTATGGAAATACTGGTGTAGAAATAGCTCGTTTATCTTTAACAGCAAAAGATTCTGTGAAATTTAATCCAACAATTGCAGATAGCCTTTCTTCAAATCTAAAAGATCCTACAAAAGCTGCAGCAGTAACAGAATTGAATTTAACTGGCAATGAATTTAAAATGCCTCAAACTTTCAGAGCTAATCTAGGTATTGATTATAAATTACCTGGTGATATTAATTTGACATTGGATGGTATGTATTCAATGAATCTAAATGAAATAGCTTATACAGATTTAAATCTTGGTGAAAGAAGAGACACAACACAATTAGGTTCTAGATTACCTGGCGGCAGAGGTATATATGGTGGCTTCTCAGGAAGAAACACAAATCCTCGATTCTTAGATGGTAGATCTAAGTTTACTAATATCATTTTATTGAGCAATACAGATATGGGATATTCCTATAATGTGTCAGCTCAACTGCAAAAGTCTTGGTCTTTTGGTTTAGATGCTATGATTGCCTATACAAACTCAGCATCGTATGATATTAACTCTGGTTTATCTTCACAAGCAGTTTCACAATGGCGTTTTAATTATGTTCAGGATAATCCAAATACTCCTACATTATCACGCTCTTATTTTGATATTCCTCATCGTATGATTGGTTCTTTAGCATATAAAATCGAAGTAATGCCAGAACTTACATTTAAGGCCTCTGTATTCTATGAAGGACGCTCTGGTCAGCCATTTTCATATGTATATGATGGTGACTTAAATGCAGATGGACAAACCTCTAATGACTTAATTTATGTTCCTAAAGATATGAATGATATCAATCTTGTAACTGTTTCTGGTTCTGGAGCAAATACTAAGATCGCTCGCTCAGATGCCGCATATACAGCTTTAGATCGTTATATTTCTGCTGATGAAGCTTTAAATGCTGCACGTGGTACCATTATGGAACGTAATGCTGCTCGCGAGCCTTGGAATAACCGTATCGATTTCCGTTTGGCAGCAGATATTCGCAATCCATTTGCAGATGGACATAATCTAGAAGTAACACTAGATATTATCAATGTAGGCTCAAGTCCATTTAAAGTTGTACCAAATCAAAGCGATGCACTTATTCGTTTTGAAGGTTTAGCAGCAGCTGTAAATACTGCTGGTCTTAATGGTACTGCTTTACCAGTAGGCAGCCCAATGTTTAGCTTTAGAGATAAAGAAAATCCTTATCAATACAGTGATTTATTATCTCGTATGCAAATGCAATTTGGTGTTCGTTATTCTTTCTAAGAATATGTAACAACCTAAAGCCTTCAGATTTGCAATCTGAGGGCTTTTTTTTATCTATTTGCATGATTTTGGTCATAGTTTTCGTGCAGCATACACCATAAGTTTGGATGAGATATGATGATAGTTCTAAAGTCCAATCTCCATTCAATTACTTTGGTTTATAATGAAAAAAGAAAGAACACTTACTGAACCATTACTGTAAATGGATTTAATAAGTTATCTGATACAGATATGATAATTGCAGAATCAGCAGCGAGGGTGTATGCAAAAAGACATAAGATTAGAGGTTTAACAATGGTATATGAACCTAAATACTTACGATTTTTTCAGGCAAAATTCGAGAGAATAGGGCCCCCGCTTTAATGCGAGGATACCATTAAAGCAGGGATTTCTATATTTTGGATTTCAGTTTGAAATTTATGGAGATCTTCTAGCATATCCGGACATTCTACATTCACACCTTTACAGCATCCTTCCATAAATTGCTGATTAAGTTCTTTATAATACTCTATTCCTGATAACAGATTTGTTTTAAAGGAATTCAAATATCTGAATGTATTCTGATTGAGTGTTAAAGCACTCTTATCAATTTCCTTCTTTAAATATTGAATATACAGTACTAATTCATTGATAAATAAATTGGGTCTTTGTACACTATTACGGACATTTGCCCTGCCATAAATGTGATCTACCATGTGTTGTAAAGTAAATATTCCTGAGAAATATTTAAGATTTGGCCCTGGACATAAAATAACGCCTTCTGGCTTATATTGCTTATCATGAATATCATTCTTAACAAGTGCTGCAGTTCCAAGTCCTGTACATAGACAATCCTTCTCGATAACAGATTGGAATTGCTTATTATACTGCTCTTCAGATAATTGTGCTTCTTTTAACTGAGCTATTTTTAAACGTTGATATTTAATTGATGCTGTACAGATTGGTTCTTCTGTAAATTCAGTATTTGATACTAATAGTTTTTTGACACAAGGGTTACCAGGCTTGCCTGCAGCAACTCTATCATCACGTAATTTTTGGGAACCACTTTTTCTAAAGTGATTAAAAGGTATCCCCAATGGCGATGAATTACTTAAATAAAAATCATCTGGCTCGGCAGTAGATAATGCTTGCAAAGTATTATCATCCAAATTTGTAGCCTCTGGAACTAATAGAAAAGGACTTCCCCATCCTGTTCCACTTAATTCATAATGCTCTATCATAAACTTTTGTTCATATCCAGTACCAATTCCACCTTGATATGTAATACGCTGATTAGGTATTTCAGGGAATATATCTTTACAAAGATTGATCAAGGATTTATTACAAAGTTCATATAATTCTTGTCGAAGTGATATTCTGTTATTTTTAAAGGAATCCATAATTGGACCAATCAACAAGCCATCTGTTGCAAATGCATGGCCGCCACAATTTAACCCAGATTCTATACGAAATTCAGAAACCCAAATACCTTTTTTAGCTAGAATCTTCCCTTGAACTAATGCACTTCTATAATCACTAACTTTTAAAATTACTTTCTTCTTTAGATATCCATCTTGATTCGGAAAAAAATCATCAAAAGCTGATAAATAAGCATATAATCGAGGATTATAACCAGCAGAAAATATTATTGAAGAGTGAAGTTTACTATGTGCATATCCACGCAATGCAGATAATGCATCGGATTGTTCTACTGGCAATGGCTCCCCGGTTTGTGCCGCACCAAGATTATCTACTTTAGACATAATATTAACATCTATTGAACCAGACCTAATTTCAGATTTAATATTTTGCTCTAATTGTAATCTTTCATGATTATCAACTGTATGTAACATCTTGCTAAATAGCGACTTAACATAAGAATCTTCAGGAAGCATTTCGCAATATTTTACTATTTCTTGTCCAAACTGAAAAGGCTGAGAAAGCAAATTTTCTATTTGCTTTTGTATCAAATCATGAACCATATCTAAATATGCAGTAATGCGCTTGGCTCGGGAATCTTCTTCCTTTTTAGGTACAGGAAAAAATGGAATATCATGCTTCTTACAATAATGTTCGCGCATTAATTCCAATAAATCTTCTTCCATAATAGATATCACAGAAGAAATGCCATATTGAGCAACTTTCAATGGAGTATCTATAGAAAAAGCCATTCCCATAACAGGGATGTGAAAATTATGTAGTGGGGTCATATTATCAAATTTTAATATTACAGGGTGCAAATTAATCCACTTTTTGATTATGGACAATAATTAAATTGACCAATAACAAAAAATCGAGATATTTATACGATATATATTGATCTACAACATCAGAATTTAGTGTAAAAGTTTACTCATATATAAAAAAGAAATTTAATCCTTCATACAATTCTGGCTGAAAGTGTATCAGCTGATTATGTTGATAGACCATTGTTGTATAACCAATCGATTCCATTAATTGTATTGATTCATATCTATTGTCATTATCCCATAATTCACAATAAACAATAGGTTTATAATGCTGTAGGGTGCGTAAAGCTCCAGCAATAACATGAGATTCATAATTTTCTACATCCATTTTGATTGCTAATAATGGAAGTTTATCAGCACATTGATCTATCAAACTATCTACAGTAGTGATAGGACACTCAAGAATCTCTCCATCTTCATGCTGCCATAATGGAATATCTACAATATGGCTCAAGCCCTGTTGTATGGCATTACCTATAATTGGGATATTCATCTGAATACGCCCTTCTGTATTACCCAAGGCTGTTTGCAATAGATTAATATTATGCAATGAATACCTATTCTTTATTCGTTGAATTGTATGAAAACAAGAAGGTATAGGTTCTATAGCAATTATTGTTGATTGTGGATGATTGATAGCTAAATGATACGACATAACGCCAATATTTGCTCCGATATCTAGAATCAGCCCATCACCTTTTATCAAAGAATTGAATACAACAAAATCACTTTCATTTTTTTTCCAAGGCAGCGTTTTGATGATAAAGAGAGAGAACCAATATAAATAACGCTCATAACCGAGTAAAAATTGGAGTAAATGTTTGATTGAATTTTTCATAAAAATCACCTGATTTTACATAATCAAGAATCAATCTATCCTTTTTATCTAAAAGTAAGAACGTGTAAAATAATCTCATCACTATATTTTTGAATGTAATTAACATAGAAAAAAGAAAAACTATTAACTAATAAGTATTTTGCATCGTCTACAAACACAGTTTTCAAGATTTCCTAGATAATAGTAATGAAATTACATCCAAAAAGAGTGCTTGTTGGTATGTCTGGCGGGATAGATTCTTCTGTTGCAGCATGTTTATTGCATGAACAGGGTTATGAAGTTATTGGCATTACCATTAAAACATATCGATATGAAGACATAGGAGGCAATGTTGGAAATGATTCTACATGTTGCTCTTTAGATGGAATTAATGATGCAAGACGTGTATGCAATGCACTTGGAATACCACATTATGTGGTTGATTGGTCAGACACATTTAAAGAAGAAATTATAGATTATTTTGTTGAAGACTATTTAGCAGGAAATACTCCAAATCCTTGTGTTAAATGTAATCGAACAATTAAATGGGGCGAAATGATTAAAAAGGCAAATGCTTTGGGAGCTCAGTGGATAGCCACAGGCCATTATGCAGAAATTTCTTATAATAAAAGCACTGAAAGATATCACTTAAAAAGAGATATCAATAATAGAAAAGATCAAACCTATGCTTTATGGGGCCTTAAGCAAGAGCATCTATCCAGAACTATGTTTCCTTTAACAGGATTTACAAAGGAACAATCTAGAGCAGAAGCAGAACGGTTTACTCTTGGAATAGAAAAAAAACCAGAATCATATGAAATATGCTTTATACCAGATAATGATTACAAAAGATTCATGCACGATATGGTTCCAAATCTAGATGAAATTTCAGGAAGTGGTCCAATTCTTATGCATGGCAAAGAAATAGGACAACATACCGGCTATCATGGTTATACTGTAGGACAAAGAAAAGGTCTTGGGATTAGTTATCCAGAACCTTTATATGTGTTAAATGTTCTTGCAGATACAAATACAGTTGAAGTTGGTACAGATGCTGATTTACTGTCAACAGAATTAATCGCTGGTAATATTAATTTTATGTCTTTTCCAAGCCTTGACAAGCCAGAATTGTTTATCGTTAAAATCAGATATAAAGATGATGGTGCCCTGGCTATGTGCTCTTTAGATGAAGATGGTAAATTGCATGTAGTTTTTCAAGAACCAAGACGGGCTATTACTCCTGGACAATCTATTGTACTATATCATGATAATGATGTAGTTGGTGGTGGTATTATCGAAAGGATTAACAGTTAAACTTTTATTGATTATTTATGCAAACTTTTCATAGCTTAAGAATACATATATATCAATATTTCATATTGTGTGTATTGCTATGGTTTCCATATGAAGTAAAGGCTCAATTCACGAACAAAATTTCAGCACAAAAAGAACAACATTCAATATTTAGTGATATTCTGTGGTTCAACAGTGAAATAGATAGTATGGCTAGAGTAGATGTATATTGTCTTGTACCATATCAATCATTACAATTTACACCTGTCCCTTTAGGTTTTCAGGGAATGTATGAACTGATTATTTCCATTAAAGATGATTCTGGTAAAAAGTGGTTCGAAAAAAAAACCGATAAATCTTTATTCGTTGAAAAATATGAAGCGTCAAGGGGTGCCAATGCAGAATTTGATTATAATCAACATATATCAATGCTTCCGAAGGGTACTTATTCTATTACTATCATAGTTAAAGATGCTTTAGGTAAATCAGAATATAGACATGAAAAAAAAATACAGATTCCACAATTGCCTTTAGCTGATTCCAAACAATCTATATATCAAATGAGTAGCATCATGTTTGCTTCTTCTATTGAAGAAAAACCAGATGGGAAAATACTCATAACACCACATATTTCAGATAATATCGCAGATTTATCCGATGGATTTTTCCTGTTTTTTGAATTATATCATCATGGAAATTTAAGTAATGATACTTTAGCACTGTATTATGAGATTAATAATAATGATAAAGTGGTTCTCAAATCAGAGCCAATCATGTATAATGCAGGTAAATCTAAGGTACAGCAAATCTATATGCCAGTAAAGCAAGCTCTTAGTTTAAAAGCATTAGATTATACAATACAATTATATGCTAAAGAATCGAAAAATGGCGTGATAGCTGATAGTATACTTGCAATATCTGGAAGATCTCTTTCTATTGAAAAAACAATAAATGGAATCGTCTACACAGATTTAGAAAAAGCAATTAAACAATTGCGTTTTGTGGCAATGCAGGCAGATATAGACATCATTAAATCATCTAAAGATCCAGATGAACAAAAGAGATTATTTGATGAATTTTGGAAAAATTTAGACCCAACACCATCATCATCACGCAATGAAGCCTTTGAAGAGTATTATGAAAGGATCGAGTTTGCTAATAAAAATTTTAGATCGTATACAGATGGATGGATGACCGATATGGGAATGGTATATATTATCCTTGGGCCACCATTCCAAACAGATAAAACGCCACGTTCTTCCGATGGAAGATCTTATGCACGTTGGATTTATCAGGATAATAGGCAGTTTACATTTGTAGATAATAGTGGTTTTGACGATTTTCGTCTTACAAATCCATTCCCATCAGGTACAAAATACCGTTATAAGGGTAATTAATGTCTTGTACATTCATACATATAATTTCTTCTTTTGTTCATAGAATGTATTCTAGGACATATATAACTATTGCTGTATGTAGCATAATTGTCTTCAGTTTTTCGGGTTGTAAAACTTATGATAATGGTACCACATATTTTAATACCTATTATAATATGAACCGTTTATTATGGGAATCAGAATATGATTTTGAGGGATCTGAAATCTTAAAAAGACAAAAGCCTAGGGCAATTACACCAATTGATAGTGGATCTCGTTTTGGTGCAAAATCGCTTGGACGTGCGGCAGAAATCCCCCAATTTTTAAAAGATCTTATCATCGATGCCGGAAGGCTTCAGCCTGTAGCAATAAAATTAGATTCAGTTATTATAAAGGGATCAAAGATCCTGAAATTACATCCTAAATCAGACTTTATAGAAGGGACATTGCTATTAATGGCAAAATCATTTTTCTATAAAAATGAATGGGTTTCTTGCGAGATTAAATGCTCCGAATTGATAGATAGATTTCCAATGGGTGATTATTCACCAGATGCTCATTTATTATTAGCCAAAACATATTTAATTGAACGTAAATATGCTTTGGGAAAAACCATGTTATCTAGAACCGTAGATATTGCTTGGTATAAACAACGTTATGATATTTTATCAGAAGCATTTAGATGTATTGGCGAACAAGCTTTATTTGAAGAAGATGAAGAGGGTGCTTTAAGGCCTTATAGACAAGCAATATCCCAAAGTGAAGATGGTGAGATTAGGGCTAGATGGCAATTAGAATTGGCTTCTTTATATTATCGATTGAGCAAATTTGACAAAGCCGAAAAAGAATATGCAAAAGTTCTAGATGAAAGTCCTGAACTGATTGCTGAATTTGAAGCCGATTTATTAAGAGCTTCATCTTTGCTATATTTAAAACGTTTTAATGAAGCAGAAACAATACTAAATGATTTAGATAATAATGAAAATTATAAGGATTGGCGTTCTTCAATTCTTGCAGAACGTTTACGATCTTTAAGACTTCAAGGTGAACTTGATTCATTAAATAAAATAGAAGGAGATGCAGAAAAATATGCAGCAAATCCTGCTATACCAATTACTTTTTTTGAAAGAGCTATGAGCTTTTTTAAAGAAGGTAAATATAATTTAGCAAGAGCCTATTTTACAAAGGCTAAATCAGTAAAATCAATGATCAGCGAAGCAGCTACTAAATATCATTCCTTATTGTCTGATTGGATGAATAAGCAACAAATGCTTGATAAAGGCTTATTTATTATGGATAGTGTAGGAGGAAAAGGCCCTTTACCTGATACTATGCTTCACAAAAGAAGTTATGCCTATTTTCAGTTAGCACGAATACATGAACAATTAGAACTAAAAGATTCTGCTTTGTTTTATTATAAAAAAGCTGCTTTAGAAGCCGTTCAATCTGATACAAATATGGCAAAGTATATGTATGGATATCAAAGGAGCATCATACAATCAGAACCTGAATTAGCTGATTCTTTACAAGAAATTCTTGCATATAATTATAGTAAAACTGTCTATGGACAAGATGCACGCATTCAATTGGGCTTTACAGAAGCTATAGTGATTGATACATTAGCAGAATTATTTTCATCTGGTACAAGGTTTAGGACAACTGGTAATTATGAACTTGCGGCAAGACAATTCTTAAGAATTGCGGAAGCTGATAGAGAATCACCTTGGGCTCCGAAATCATTATATGCTTTGGGATGGATGTTCGAAAATAATATTAAGAATAGAGATAGTGCAGTATTTTACTATCGCCTATTGGTAGAAAGATATCCTCAATCTGAATATACCAAAGATATCAGAGCTGGAGTAGAAATGGCACTTGCATTCCAAAGTGGATTATATAATCCAAGTACAGGAAGGATTAAAAATCCCGCAGAAATGGATTCTTCAAAATTGCATAATCAAGCAGATTCTTTAAAACAGCAGCCTCTTGATTCATTAAATGATTCAAGCATAATCATTAAACCTACTGTTACGAAAGAAATTATTCCAGTAAAAGAAGAGCCAAAAGAAGAATCAAAAATAAAAAGTACTCTTAAAAATCTAATACCTGATATTAAAATTAATAGTCCTTTTAATTCTATATTACCTAAAATACTGCCATTTTTAGGAACTGATAAAGTTAATGAGGAAATTCCCGAAGATAGCACCAAAATAGTGCCTCCATAATGGATTACTCTAATAATTGATAAATGTCAGATAATTCCCTACCAAGTTCTTGATAATCTAGCCCATAACCAATCACAAAAAGAGAAGGTATTTCAAAACCTATACATGCTTTTGAAAGGTCATATTGATGTTCAGTGGGTTTAGAAAGTAATGCGGCAATATGTATAGATGCAGGTTGTTTTTGTAATAATCTATTCTGTAGGGCAACTAAAGTACGTCCAGAATCAATGATATCCTCAATAATAAGTATATGCTTCCCCTTTATATCAAAAGGTGGAATAGTTAGGTGAATTTCTCCACTAGATTGTATTCCATCACCATAGCTAGAAGCTCTAATCATTTCAATTTTACATCGTAGATGTAGATGTCTAATTAAATCTGCAGCAAAAATAAAAGATCCTTTCAATACAATGAGAACGAGGATTTCATCTTCGGGAGCATAAAGATTTTGGATATGCTTAGCCATATTTTTTACAGCTATGTGTATAGTTTCTGCAGAAATATAGGGGGTAAATGTTAAACCATTTATAGTAATATTCTGTTTCATAAGCATTCTTTATATAGATAGACGCAGGCAATCTACATAATCAACAAGAATGTTTGATAGAATTTTACCAATCTATTGAATATCGTATTCCACCTGAAATACTAAATTGAAGATCTGAATAGGAAAGACTTTTATCAGGGGTGTACATTAAATTAGGTGTAGAGATAATCGAGAATTGTTCAGAAATCTTATAACGCAAGCTTAGTCCAATCGAACATAAACTTAATGCTGTAACTGTTTTTACTTTAGCAGGTAATGCCTTAATTAATCTTTTGCTCTCAAGTTGATATCTAGTCAACACTACAGATCCTATAGGCATAATAGTAAAATCTGCAATAGACATCATACCCATAAGATTTAATGAAATATACGATACAGATTCAGTATTTAGGCCAAACATTCTATCAAAAGTGATATCGGTAAATATTCCAGCAAAATAAGCAGTAGCTGAAACAGAAATCATATTTGGAATACCCGCTACAGGATTGATTGAATCGGTTGCATATCTATAGCGAGTAAATAATCCACTAATATCTAACCAATCTGAAGCAGAATATGTATAACCAATTCTGGCTACAGTACTTTGATATCCTGGGTTTATCTCCCCCATTCTTCTAGAAATATCTAAACCTGCAGAAAAACCATTCTCATGATATATATCTGTACTAATTGTTCCAACTGAATTATTTCCAGAGACATCTACTCCATTCTGTATCTGCTTATTTCTAATCATACCACTTGCAGTAATTGACCAAGGTTTACTTTCTTCTTCAGCTAATTCAGCATCCAAAGATAAAGTGTCTAATAGTACTTCGGTAGTATCTTGAATAATCTCAATGTCAAAATCAGTGCTATCATCAATGGAAATTGGCAAATCTTGTGCATATGCAATAGATGAACAAAATAAAACAAGAAAACTCTTAATCCAATAATGGAAAAAGAGTTTCTTGATACCTAGAGGTAGATACCTCTTCAATTTATTTTCCGCCTTTTTTTGCATCACGAAGTTCTTTTCTACCTTCACGAATAAGAACTTTACCAGATTTAACTTGCTCTTTTGCTGTTTTTACTTGCTGACGAGCTTGTTGCATTTGTGCTTTAGCCTCTTCTTTTGTCATTTGACCAGATTTAACCTGCTGTCTTAACTCTTTTGCATCAGATTTGGCATCTTTAACAATTAAAACGCCTGATTTCACTTGTTCTTTTCCGCTTTGAATTTTTTCTTTACTTGCGGCTTTGTCTTGAGCCTGAGCTCCAACTGTAATTCCTAAAGCAATAAAGATTGCTACTATTAATGAACGCATAGTGGTTCTCCAAAAAAAATAAAAAATGTAATAATTAAATTCGAATTCATGCTCTTTGAGTTTTTGACATAATGAAAGGTTTAATCATGAATCAGATTTATTTTTTTATCAGATGATATCGCAATAAAAATCTATAACAAATAGGTTCTAACCATAAAGCTAGAAATGCAAATACAATACCAAATAGAACATCAACTACATAATGATAACGAAGATATATTGTAGCAAAAATTAAGCTGATACCCATAAAAAAGAAAATCCATCTTAATGAAGATCTTAATTTAAAAGCAATGATAATATTCATCAATGTCATCATCGTATGTCCACTTGGCATACAATTTCTATGCACTTGAGACATAGGATTTACATCTGCAAATCGAACTCCATCTCCAGAATCGATAATTGTTCTTAAATGCTCGGTTAGCCATATACCCGGCAATTCTACATTCAAAAGAGAATAATCATGAAGAGTAAATCTTGGCCCAATCGCAGGTAAAAAAAAGTATGCTAAGTACGATAATAAAAAGCCAAAAACAATTGTCCTTGTCACAAAATCTGCATCTTCTATTCTGCCTTTCTTATAATGTTCAATAGTTTGGGTAAATGCATGGAAGAAAAAAAGTACATATGCTATTTGCAAAAATTCAGTGAGAATTGGATGTGAATATTGTTGTAACCATACAGTAGGATTGACCCCAAATAATGAAAAATCCCATGCAATTAACATATGATCATAATCTCTAGGATTTAATACTGAGATAAAGCTAAATACTTGAATAAAAAATAAATAGATAAGTGGAAGATGGTAAAAAGTATGTAAGAATGAGAAGAAAGAGCCAGCTTTATATGTAGATAAAGCAGCAAGTGAAATCAAACCTATTGCTATAAGAATATTTTCTAATAAAATGGTTTTGACAATAGGAATTTCTGAAAAGAATAGTAATGCTAAAACAGTATATAAGCTCAGAACACTTAAAAAATACCATTCTGATGCTCGGAAGAATTGTTTTACATCTAAAGCTTTTGATAGCGTAGAAATAGGATATTTCATGACAGTAAAAATTCTTTATTATTTTTTAATTGGAATTAAAATATCGGCCAAAATAACAAAATCAGCAGGAAGTAATTCTTCTGCTCTTTTTTGTAGCATAGCTTTAATCGAATCGGGTATTTCTTGTTCTATAGACTGAGTATATGATTTTAATGCATTAGAAAGCATTTTTCTTCTTTGTCCAAAAGCTGCTCTTACTAATGGTTGTATACGTTTATATTGATCTATATCTACACTTCTTTTCGTAAAATCAAAGACAACAACAGATGAATCTACCGAAGGTTTTGGAGTAAAACAACCTGCTGGTACTTTAAGGGCTATACTAGGCTTAGAAACGAATCGAGCTGCAATTGATAGTATTCCATATTCTTTTGTTCTTGGCTGCGCACAGATTCTTTCTGCAACTTCTTTTTGCATCATTATTACTGCTCTTTCTAAAACATCCGCTTGTTCAAATAAACGAAACAAAATTTCTGAAGTGATATAATAAGGAATATTTCCAGCAACTTTTAATGTAGGCTTGTATATTTCATTTTCTTCTACAATGAACTTTTGGGCATAGTCTTTTAATGGAAATTTCAAAAAATCTCCATGTTCAAGGGTTAATAAAGGATGGGATCCTAATTCATCATCTAGTACCTCTAAAGCTCTTGGATCTAACTCGATTGCATGAACATGTGCTTTTGTTTGCAGTAAATACTTCGTTAAATCACCACAACCTGGGCCAATCTCTAAAATATGATCTCCAGAATGTGCTTCCATAAGCATTGCAATTTTCTCTGCTTTTCCTTTATCGGTAAGAAAATTTTGTCCAAGAGATCTTTTCGCAGCAACTCTTCCCCCAGAAAAAACTCCATTATGTATGTGCTTCATAGTGAAGCACCTTTTTCTATGATAGAATCTATACCATGTTGTTGAACATGAACTAATCCTTTTCTAATCTCTTTAGCAATAGTACTATTTGAATGAGAAATTACTTTTAGATCACCAATTGTACTCATAAAATTGGTATCACCATTCCATCGTGGAACTATATGCATGTGTAGGTGCCCTGGCACGCCGGCGCCGGCGGCTTGTCCTAGATTAATACCAATATTAAAACCATGAGGTTTATACACATTTCTGATAACAGCTGTCATAATCTTTGTCCAATTCATCATTTCTTGATATTCTTCAGAATCTAATGCCAAGAGATCTGCACAATGTCTTAAAGGGGCAATCAAAAGATGTCCAGCATTATATGGGAATTTATTCATAATTATCAGGCAATGTTCACCTTTTGTAATAAGTAAATCATCACATATATCAGGGCTTGCAGCTGTGCATAAAAAACATTCTTCATTATCTTTTGGTGAGGAGAATGAATCTATATATTCAGAGCGCCACGGAGACCACAATTGCTCCATATCTATTTCCTTAATGATATAAAAATTGTGAAATACAAAACACAATCCTTGATGAGTTTTACTAAATTCCTTTCCACATTTTTGAGCCTGTACATTGTTTACCAAAACTATTCTTAATGGTAATCAAACATTCAATATCAGTTTCAAGCAAGAATTCACTTGGAAAATCTATAGATGCAGAACATATCATTCCCTTAGAGCCACGATGTGAAATACTCATATTATCTTGATCAATTTCTACTTTTATAGATTTTTCTTTAGAGATAAAAGACACAGAAACAGAGCATTCTTTTTTAGGTAAATAATCGATATAATCAATTACTAGAACTCTACTATTTTTTGACATATCTCTATAAATTTCAGCCCCTTTAAATTCGGGTTGATCTTCTAATGATATTTTTTGAATTTCATTACTGTTTTTAAGATGTTCTTCGTGTACTGATTGTAATTTTATCGTATGAGAAATTCTTTGTCTGCCCGGTTGAGACTGAAACCACGGCAGTTCATTTATTGTTTGGCTTTTAGTACTTACTACTCCATCGCCTGATTCGAATAATGATTCTATGCCAAAACCAATGATGCCTAATACTCTGCGCATTAATTCTTGAGCACCGCTTTTATTAAACTGTGCTATTTCTTTAGATATATCAACATCGCCAATAACACTAATATACTCCACATCTAAAGGATGTTCTTTTTTTCCAGATTGTTCTACAAACCATCCTCCATCCTCTGGTCTTCTTAAATCTCTAATAGCAGCAGAGTGAAATGGGACATCGCTTTCGGCATTTCTTAACAGCTCTAAGCCTTGTTCTAAGAATGTTTTAGAGAATAAGTCAGGATGATTTTCTAAAGCTTTTATCAGATTAGTTTTCCAATTCCAAACTTTAGCAAATGCAGAGCCCTGATGAGGCGAACCAATTGTAATCAATCTTTGTACATGATGATCTAATAGATGTTTCGTTAGATAATGTCGGCCAGTTAATCCTCCCATACTATAACCGATAAGAATTACTTTTTCAGCTCCGGTTTCTTTTTTTACAAATTGAATACATTGTTCTAATTCACGAACCCAAGCTTCTACCGAGTCAACTGGATTACTAAATTGAACAGTGAAAAAATCCATATTCCCTTTGGGATTTTTATGTTGGATACTTATACCTTTTTTAGAAGGAGTTAATAAACCCGCATGGTATAAGCCTAAATCTTTTTCATAAAAACTGATAGCGTTTTTATTCCAAACGGCGGCTTTTTGTCCTAAACCATGCAGAAGAAGAATCGGATAAGGAATCTGCAAAGTAGGTGATGCTATCACTTCATGATATTCGGGTAAAAATGATGGTAATAAAACCCTTGAACTATTACAACCCATCAATAAACAAAAGAGGAACAGCTGTACCCAGTACAAAAATGAAAAGGATTTTTTACTCATTATACCTTGTGCTCATATCAACATTGAATCTGTTTCATGATAAAAAGAAGGAACTTCTTGATATCATTACAAATTTACTATTTCATAATCAAATCTGTGTATGTAGTGATAAAGAGATAATTTAATGTAATGATTGAGTGCAAAAGAGATTCCTTTTTTACACTTCAAAATTCATGTATTTTGGCATTAGTTTATAGAGTATTTATTATTCTTTTCCATGTGGAGTATTCATTAGTACATTATCTTCATATAGAATAAATCTTCAAAGAGAGCAATCTGATGGAGAGGAAGACAGCATTCAAGAAAGTGTTTCACCTTCATTAAGCAATCGAGTTTTGGTATTAAATCAAAGTTATGAACCCATTACAGTTTGTAGTGCTAAAAAAGCATTTTTATTGATTTATTTATTAAAAGCAGATTTAGTAGCCGAAAGATCAGGAAGAGTATTGAGATCTATACATCAAACATTTCCTTATCCAAGTGTTATAAGATTATGCTCTTATATTAAAGTACGATATAAAAGTATAGAGCTATCCAGAAGAAATATATTAAGAAGAGATAATCACCAATGTCAGTATTGCGGAAAAACAAATCCACCATTAACATTAGATCATATCATACCAAAGTCTAGAGGTGGTTCTGAATCCTGGGATAATCTTATTACTGCTTGTGTAAAATGTAATAATCGTAAAGGAAGTAGAACACCCGAAGAAGCGAATATGCCTTTACAAAAATTACCAAGAAAGCCCCATCATGTAGTTTTCTTGAAAAACTTTATGGGTAAAGTTGATGAAGCCTGGAAACCTTATTTATTTTTAGATTAAAGAGTATAGTACCAATGATTCTAGCTAGATATTTATTACGATTGCATATTGGGCCTTTCCTCTTTGGTACATTAACAGTTTTGTTCTTGTTCCTTTTGCAATTTTTGATGAATAATCTTGATAAATTACTGGGTAAGGGTTTAGATAATGGAATAATCGTGCAAGTAATTCTCTTAAGTTTGGCTTGGATGGTAGTATTGGCTGTACCGATGGGTGTTTTGTTTTCTACTTTAATGGCATTTGGAAGTATGAGTGCCGCGCAGGAATTAACGATTATAAAGTCTGGGGGAAGAAGTTTATGGAGAATGATGGCCCCTCTTATCATGATTGGCTCTTTATTATTTTATGGAATGTATTGGTTTAATGATAAAATATTACCAGAATCAAATCATAAGTTTAAAATTCTGATGCAAGATATACAGAGGAAAAAACCAACCTTTTCAATTGAGGCTGGACAATTTGTAACTCAATTAGAGGGATATACAATTCTTGCAAGACATATTGATTCGGCAACCAGAACTCTCTATGGTGTAACTATTTATGATAATGGACAAAGCTCAAGACTCAATGTATTATCGGCTGATACTGGAGCAATTGCATTTTCTGAAGATTTTAGCAAATTGAATGTTACTTTATTACATGGCGAAGTACATCAATTGCAAAAGGTAAAAAGAACAGATTTTAGAGTCATGAGATTTTCTAAACATATAATATCTATCCCTGCTAGGGATTTTTTATTCCAAAGATCAGATGAAGGTTTAAGTAGTAGAGGTGATAGAGAAATGTCAATTCATGATATGCAATTAATTGTCTCTGATGCTTCGAACATTTTACAAAAATCTCAATTCAAAACTCAGCAATTAATTAATGAACATTGTAAAGAATTACTTGACACAAAGATTAACACTACAGTTAAGGAACAAATAAAAATCGATCCTAAATTTGTAACTAAACCTAATAAAAAAGAAATTATTCGCAGGGCGATGAATAGATTAGCTGTACTAAGATCTCCTATTGAATCTGAACTTTATACTATTGCTGAGCAACAAAAAAAGAAAAAAGCATATTTAGTAGAAATCTATAAGAAATATTCAATTCCTTGTGCATGCCTTGTATTTGTGTTTATTGGTTGTCCGCTTGGTATGATGTCAAAACGTGGAAATTTTGGTATCAGCGCAGCTATTAGCTTATTATTTTATGTAGTGTTTTGGGCTTGTTTAATTGGCGGAGAAAAATTAGCCGATAGAAATTTAATAAGTGCAGAATTGGGCGGGTGGTTTTGTATTTATGTTACAGGTTCAATTGGATTATTACTTACTTTTATGATGAATAATGAAATTAGCTTGAAGGACATAATAAGTTCATTATTTAGGTTAAAAAAGTAACTTCATTCAGATAATTCAGGGCGAATATCTTTTATGGATATCTGTGGTGAGGAACTTCCATTACGTGTGTTTTCTTCTAAATTAAAGCATATTGAAAATGGTTTGCCATTCGTACAATGTTTTAATTTATGGCCTAGATTAAAGCCTATTGCATCAATTACAAAATTGGATTGTACAGTTCGAAGTTTTAAATGATTGCCACCAACTATCTTAACACCATTAGCAGATTTTACATTCTTTGCATAAAACATTGGTTTTGAATTAGCATATCCATACGGTGCAAATTGTTTTAATACTTCAAAAAATCTTGGTGATAGTTCATTTAATTGTAATTCTGCATCCACAACTATTTCTGGAATAAGCATTTCAGTTGATACTTTTCTATGAGCAATTTCATCTATAGCTTCCCTTAATGCCGGTATATTCTCTTCCTTAAGCGTTACACCTGCTGCATGCTTATGTCCACCAAATTCAATCAATAAATGCTCATTTTCTTTTAATGCATTATGAATATCAAAGTTTCTAATGCTTCTTGCAGATCCCTTAGCTGTATTTTCTATTGAAGTAAGAAGTATGGTTGGTAAATTAAATTTTTCTACTAATCGAGAAGCTACTATTCCTATAACACCTGCATGCCAATTAGATTTATGAACTACTAAAGATCTACGATCTTTATCTTTTAATAGTCTTTCGGCTTCCCGGGTTGCTTCTTCAAATGTAAATTCATCTAATATTCTTCTTTTACGATTGTCTCTTTCTAATTCTTGAGCAATTGAGAATGCAGTGTATTCATCGGATGCAATCATCATTTCAACTGCTCTTCTTGCATCACCTAATCTTCCGGCAGCATTGATTCTTGGAGCAATACCGAAAATAATATTTGTGGTATTAAGTGCTCCTGGACGCATATCAGCACAATCCAAAAGCCCCAAAAAGCCTGGCCTAGGATGTGAATTAAACACTTCTAAGCCATAATGAACAAGAATTCTATTTTCTCCAGTTAAAGCAACTATATCAGCTGCTGAAGAAATTGCAACAAAATCTAAATATGTATATGCTAATTCTGGTTTATGAAGTTTTATCGAAATAGCTTGGATTAATTTAAAAGCAACTCCACAAGCAGATAAAGACTTGAATGGATACGTACAATGAGATTGAAGAGGATCTAAGATAGCAATCGCTTCAGGAAGAATTTCAGCAGGCTCATGGTGATCACATATAATTGTGTCTATACCATTATCTTTTGCATATTGTACTGGTTCTACAGAAGTAATGCCGCAATCAACGGCAATTATTAATGTAGCATTAGAGTCTTTGGCCTTGTTTATGCTTGTTGCTGATAATCCATTACCCCCGCCCAAGCGGTCAGGTACAAAATATTGCACACGGGCACCCATCTCTTTTAAAAAAAGGATAGTCATTGCTGTACTGGTGGTTCCATCTACATCATAATCGCCATGAATCCAAATAAGTTCATCGTTCTTTATGGCTTTACATATCCTGTCTGAAGCAATATCCATTCCACTCATTAAGAAAGGATCGTGTATTTCTTCCAGATTAGGAGACAAAAAGCGATTCGCATCAGTTTGGTTTATAATACCTCTTGATGCAAGAACTTTGGCTAAGCTTATTGGTACATTTAGTGATTGTGCAAGTGTTTTAGAGTAACCATCATCAGTATTATCTCGGATAATCCAACGGTATTCCAAGGGAAACATTCATTTATTTTGAAAAACTAAGATAAAATTACAAAATTTATATAATCTTACAAGCTATATGTGTAAAAACTTTGACAGATTTGTGGAAATAATCTGACACTAATGTAAAATTCATGAAAAAAAAGAATGTCGAATTCGGGAAGAAAACTCGTGTAAAGCAAAGAAAACTATACACTGAAGAAGACAATTGGCTTGAGGAATTAGCTGTTTCGTCTAGTCAATTAGAATCTGTTTCAAAAAAATCTTCAACAAGAACTTTACTAAAAAAGACAGATGATAGTGGAAAAGCTAAAGAGCTTGGAAGAGTTCTTGCCATGGGTGGAAGAAACTGGTATGTTCAACCTTTTGATTCAGATGAGATTATTGAGTGTATGTCTGCAGGTACATTATCTTCAATGTATTCAGATAGTTCATTATTAGCGGTTGGAGATATAGTTGGATTTCAAAGAATTGAACAAGAAACAGATAGGCTAAAGGGATTAATTGTCCAAGTTGGTGAAAGAACCACCAGATTATCACGAAGAGGAATTGGAAAGCAATCAACCGAACAGGTGATAATAAGTAATGCAGATCAATTATTGATTGTGATGAGTGCAGCAGACCCATTTTATAATAAAAGATTAATTGACAGATACTTAATTGCTGCTGAACAAGGTGGTCTTAAACCTTTGCTTTGTATTAATAAAATAGAGCTAATGGATAAGGCATTTATTAAGGATGATTTGAATGTGTATTCCAAAAGTTTAGATATTAAGATTATTTTTACTAGTGTTAAAAGACGAATTGGTTTGGGCCCTCTCAAAAAAGCTTTAACAGGACATATCACAGTTTTATCTGGTCCTTCTGGGGTAGGAAAATCTTCTTTAATAAATGCTTTAACTGGAGAAAAACTTCAAAAAACTGGTTCTGTAAGTACTCGTACTTTAAAGGGAAGGCATATTACCTCATCTGTTAGGATTTTACCTTTTTCTGATGGTGGTGGCTTAGCTGATACTCCAGGATTAAGAGAATTAGGTTTGTGGGATATACATCCAGATGATGCAGCATTTTATTTTCATGATTTTGATCCATTTTTTCATCAATGTAAATTTACTTCATGCACTCATAGACATGAACCTTATTGCGCTATAAAAAATGCTGTACAACAAGGAAATATAGATGAAGATCGTTATCAAAGTTATCTAAATATCGCAGAAAGTTTAGAGGAATAATTCATCAATATTTATGGCTCTGTTGAATCGGAGGAGTGCGAGAGTGGCTGAATCGGACGGTCTCGAAAACCGTTATAGAAGTAATTCTATCGAGGGTTCGAATCCCTCCTCCTCCGCAACCCTTGAAAATAGGGCACTTAAACCGATAACTATATCAAGTAGTTATCGGTTTTTTTATTTGGGTAATTCTATAATGGAATTGAGTGTTAATATTGTTAACAGTATGTATTATATAGTAGTTAGGGGTTTTCTTTATTGTCTATTTTTGTTCTGTTATTACTTTATATCAGTATGTAACTACTCTTTCTTCTCTCTTTT
>BJGZ01000006.1 GCA_014191195.1 Chlorobiota bacterium | reverse complement strand
CAGCGCCTCGCCCTAAAGTAATAGTATATAAACCACCAGTAGCCAAAGTAATAGTATCTCTTTGTTCGAATAAAGGGAAACCACCCAATGCTGATTCATAAATACCCACTTTAATGATATGAGATCCTTCCATGAATTTAGAATCAAAGGAATTCGTAAGAGCTCCTTGTAAGCTTAGTGTTCTTGGAACTTGAACCTGAGACGTAGCTTTTTGACTATATGCCAAAAAAAACCAACAGAATATTGCTAGAGTGCAGAATCTAAACCTATCGAACATGGTATTTTTAACAGAATAATTAATAAAACGAATTCTTATACATCTTTAGAGATAAACTTTATTTTTAATTGTTAACAAGTGAGGATAAAATGATATCAGCTATACCTCTAGCATCTAATTTTAATTCTTGTAAAAGTTCTTCTTGCGTTCCATGATCTACAAAGATATCTGGTATGCCATGCAATAATAAATTACCTTGATATCCGTGCTCTGCTGCAAATTCTGCAATGGCGCTACCAAATCCACCTTGAATTTGGCCATCTTCTACTGTAATAATTGTCTTAAATCTATTCATAATATCTATTAACATCTTTTCATCTAAGGGCTTTGCAAATCGAGCATTTACAAGATGAATAGATTTCCCTTGTTCTTTTTCTATGATAGCAGCAGCAAGAATACTTTCTTGAACCATTTTACCAAAAGCTATAATAGCAATATCACTACCTTCTTTGATAGTTTCAGATTTTCCTAAGGGAATGCTAATTGGCTTACTAAGTGGCACCCCAATAGCATTTCCGCGGGGATATCGAATAGCAGAAGGACCATCTGTATAATCATAAATAGCTGAATGCAACATATTTCGTAATTCTTGCTCATCTTTTGGGGCCATTACAATCATACCTTGAATCAGGCGAAGATAGCCTATATCTAAAACACCGTGATGTGTTGGGCCATCAGCACCAACCAAACCTGAACGGTCTAAAGCAAATACAACATGCAAATCTTGTAATGCACAATCGTGGACAATATTATCAAATGCTCTTTGAAGAAAAGATGAATAGATAGCACAAACTGGAACAATTCCCTCGCAAGCTAAACCAGCAGCAAAAGTTACCGCATGGCTTTCTGCAATTCCTACATCGATTACTTTTTCTGGATAAGAAGCAGCTAAGATATCTAAACCTGTACCATCTGGCATGGCAGCAGTAATTCCAATAACACGAGGATTCTCTGCACATATCTCTGTCATTGCATCGCCAAAAACCTTTTGATACGTAGGAGGAGGAGCCATAGTTGGAGCTGGTTTTGGAAAAGACTTACCGGTAATTTTATCTACTTTACCAATAGCATGTAAAAATTGTTTGTCATTTTCTGCTGGTGCATATCCTTTACCCTTTTGTGTAGTGATATGCAACAAAGTTGGGCCTTTTACATCCTTTAAATTCTGAAGCATAGTAACAAGATTATTAACATTATGTCCATTTATAGGCCCATAATAATTAAAACCCAATGCTTCAAATAACATTCCAGGCGTAAGAAGTGCCTTTAAACCATCATCTAATTTATGAGCAACTTTTCTAATTCTATCGCCAACTGTATCCATTTTTCCAGCAATATCCCAAACATGAGAACGTAATCTGGCAGCTGTGGGCGTAGCAAAAATCTGCGAAAAGTAATTACTTAATGCCCATACATTTGGTGCAATAGACATATTATTATCATTAAGAATAACCAATACATCACGATTTTGCACACCACAATTATTCATTGCTTCATAAACCATGCCACCAGTCATTGCCCCATCACCAATAATGGCAGCAACTCTATTAGTTTTTCCAAGGATATCTCTTGCAGTTGCTAAACCTAAAGCAGCCGAGATACTAGTACTAGCATGCCCAGCACCAAAAACATCATATTCGCTTTCACTACGTTTTAAAAAACCAGATAAACCATCTTTAGTACGAATCGTATGAAGTTCGTCTCTTCTTCCAGTAATGATTTTATGAGGATATCCTTGATGGCCTGTATCCAAAACAATTTTATCTTCTGGAGTATTAAACACATAATGCAGAGCAACAGTTAGCTCTACAACTCCAAGACCAGCGCCGAAATGTCCACCAACTTTAGTGATAGTATCTATCATATATTCTCGAACTTCATCACTAACAGTTTTTAAAGCACTTTCTGGTAAAGCGCGTAAATCGGCTGGAGAATGTATATCCAGAAGATATTTATAATCGAATTGGCCTGATATAGGCATAATACATCTTTGTAAATGAAAAAATTATTAAAGAAGCAACTAGAACAAAAGTAGTAGAACTGCCACAAATAGTTAATGAAGCTTCATTCCCATCCAATCTACTCTATCTAATACAGGTATATTTTTTTGCATAGCTTCTAGGACATCATCAATATAAAGTTGATTTCTTGCACCAATCAAAACAGAAGAAATTCCTTTTACTGTTCTAGCAGCATTAAAAGCAATCTGCGATAAAGGTTGTCCGGTGAATTTACCGGGAAAAGCTTTTTCTAAAACAGAATGTATATACACATTCCTTTGGGCCATTTTGTCGAATTTTACTACATTATATCTATTGATAGTATTGGTAATGGAAGCTAATTGTTTGGCCATATTCATAGACCATTTGATCATGGATTCATCTTGCAATTTATTTATAGCAGATAATCCAAGTGCCATACTAGATAGCATCATATTTCTATATGTGTGCCACTCTTCCATACTTGAAAAGTTTCGCCATTTTGTTTGCAATTCGGCTACAGATGTAATAAAATCTACTAAAAGATCTCTATCTTTTTGATCATATGGTAGAATGTCAATATTACGAACAAATGTATCAGAAGCCATTGCAATTTGATAGATATCTTCAATCAAAGCTTGCTCATCAATACCATCTTGGAAGCCATTATCTGTCAAGCGTATCAATGTATTGTTTCGAATTGCATTTAAGGGTCTATTTACAAGGCAAACTATATCATGTGCTTCGGCATATTCAATCAATGTTAATGATTCATCTTCTTGATTAAGCTCTGTTGCGGCTTCTGTTTCAATCAAATTAAATGGAAATTGAATCACATGAAAATGATGATCTTTTTTGATGTTTTCTGCTATATTCAGGCACTGCTCTAATGAGCAAGTATGTGGGTGATCTGCACTTAATGGGAATGTATTCGAGGAAATCCCATACGAGCGAATAAGCCCTTTTTCAACAGCGGATTCCAACCATTCGAATGCTTTTGAAATTTTTTTATAGAACATATCTCTGATTTCTTCTAGAGATTTACCTTCTAAAAGCTGTTTTTGCATTAAGAACATTTCTGGATTATGAATAAGCAAAACATCCAAATAGTCTATTTGAAGTCTTTTTAGCGATCCAATTAATTGTTCTTCCAAACATTCAGGATGGATGCAATATTCTGATCCTTGTTCTAGTTCTATGGCTTCTGGATATGGGTTTTGCTCTGCTTTTCTTTGTTCAGATCTAGTAAATGATTCACCTTCTATATAGCCTAACTTAGAAATAACAATCAAATCAGAGCGTTTTATATCATGCTTAATATGTTTAAGCACTTCACCTATTGCCCTTTCACTTTCACCATCAGAATAATTTGCGGAAGTATCAATCACATTGATACCACTCATTAATGCTTTCATTAATGATATTTGATGTTCAGGATCTTGTCTGCCAATACGATAAGTACCAAATCCAGCAATAGATGCCAATTGACCACTAGGCCAAGTAGTATATTGTAATTCAGGGAAATGAGAGGAATATTCTTTTGTAGTATCTTCAAACATAGATGATAACAATTTCGAAATAAGTAAAGGAAAGACATTACAGTTTGTTCAGTATCTATTACAGTTTATACTGAATCAAAATAGTGGTAGCTATAGCACCAATAATGGATTCTACTTTTTCAGAAAGGTTTGAAGGAGTAAAAAGTTCACCCCTTGCATCATTTCTTCCAAGAAGATTAAATGCATTATATCCAGCAGAAATATTTACATACCACGGAGCAAATACTTCTCCATCGACACCAATACGTAAACCCATTCCTAATCTGGTTGCTGTTCCTTTACCATATACTCTTGTAGTATCTCTAAAATCTTTATTATCATAATCCAGATTGACAATTAATTCAGACTTTTGAATCATGGACAGTTTTATATCAGCAGCAGCATACAATTTTGCATTTGCTAAAGGTAAACTTAAAAAGGCATATTCAAAACCAGCTGAAATAGTTGGTATATGAACACTATGAGTTGCATAAATATTATAAAATTTATCTGGCAAACGTTGAACACCACTCAAAAGCACATAATCAAAACTAATCGGTATTCTATATGTTCTATTTTTATCTATAGATAATGTTGTCCTTAAGCTTAAGGCAGTTTGAGCATTTGGGAAACCTCCACCAACAGTTGTATTATTTCCTTTGGGGAAAATCTGTTTATTAGCTGGATTGTCACCATTAAAAGTGATAGAACTAATACCTATACCTAAATAGGTTTCACCATCAAATATTTGAGCAGATAAGTTACATGTACACAGTATCGTAGATACCAAAAAAGAATATATAAGTTTCATAGAGGTCATAAAAGAATGAAAAACAGGTTAATCTAATGTCTCACGAATACTGTAAACAGTATTCTGCAATGAATTTTTTACAACGAGTTCACCAATTAACCCAGTTGAAATAAGTTGAACACCAACAATAATCATTGCTATGCCAAATAATGCCAAAGGCCTTTGACTAATAAATGTTAGGCCCATAGCCCATTCTGCTGTTAAATAGAGATTCGTCATTAATCCAGCCGATACCATCAATGAGCCAACTGTACCTAGCAAATGTAAGGGTCTTTTAACATATCGAGTAGTAAAAAGTACAGTTAATAAATCCAAAAATCCTTTGAAAAAACGGCTAAAACCAAATTTTGAATAGCCATATTTTCTTGCATGATGCAGTACTGGAAGTTCGGTAACGATAAATCCTTCCCAATGGGCTAATGCAGGTAAATATCTATGCATTTCTCCATATACTTGAAGGGTTTTTACAACTTCACTTCTATAGGCTTTTAATCCACAATTAAAGTCGTGAAGTGTAATACCACTCATAGAAGAAGTAACAAAATTGAAAAATCTAGAAGGAACGGTTTTATGCCATGGATCGTGACGCTTCTTTTTCCAACCAGAGACCAAATCATAACCTTCTTGAATTTTTGCTAATAAAGCAGGCAATTCATTGGGATCATCTTGTAAATCAGCATCCATTGTAAAAACATATTCACCTTGGGCTGCTGCAAATCCGACAGCTAAAGCAGCAGATTTCCCACAATTTCTTCTAAACCTTATCGCTTTATAATGTCTGTTTTTATGATACATATCCCGAATAACCTCAAAAGAATTATCTGTAGAACCATCATCTATAAAGATAACTTCATACATATTATTCGTCATGGATGGCAATACTTTTTCTAGCGCATTATATAAATCGATTAATGACTCTTCTTCATTAAGCAAAGGAATAACAACACTTACCATTGTGGAATATCGTGGAATATTGCTATTTCTATTGGAATAGTTTTGGTTTGGTTTTGCAGATACTGTTTTACTACCAGAATCAATTGATGTAATGGCAGCTTCAACATGTGCAATGGCAGATGTATGCAAAGCCTGATTACCATAAGATTTGTTATGTTTATGGTGCTGATTGCCTTTGTCAGAATCTCGCTTTTGCTGTCCAGAAAAACGATTTTCTTGAGTTAACTGCTTATTATCCAAGAAAGGAGTCCTTATTCAGTATTATTGAATATCATCACATACATTGTACATCAAGAAGATGTATATATCTAAAATCTCTTAGCCAAATTACACGATATAAAAGTGAGAATCAAAGAAAAACAATGAAGTACTGGTGTGCTATTGCATGATATTACTAAAAAGAAGATAGCATTATTGCAAAATCTTCTTCACATAAATAATACTTTGAATTACAATATTTACAAATCAGCTCATATTGATGTTCATTTTTCATTGATTCTATTTCTGTTTTTCCTAATACTATTAGATTATCCATAAAAATTTTCAATGAGCATCTGCAGAAGAAATCGACAGGTGTATTATTAACAATATCAATCTCAAAAGGCATTGCTTGCTTTAATATTTCTTCTGGAGAATATCCATCGTCTAATAATTCTTCTATTGAAGGCAAATCCTCGATTGATCTTTGCACTGCTACAATGTCTGAAATGCTTGCCCCTGGCATTGCTTGAACAATGATACCACCACAATGCTCAATTTCTGCTTTATCATTAATTGTAGCTCCTAAATTTACACTAGTTACTATTTGTTCTGACTGTTCAAAATAAGAGGCTAACTCTGAACTGATATCACCTTTCACTAAGCTAATAATCCCTGTAACAGTATCCGACTTATCGTACAGAACTTTAGAAACTTTAAAGAAACCTTTTCCTAAAACCTCAGATAATGTTTCTGGTATTGGTGCATTTTGATTAAGTACTGCATAACCACGAACTTCACCAACTTGCAATGCTTCTGCAAATAATGTTCTTACAGAACCAGAACCATCAACTTGCACTATTACTCTTTCTTCTCCTTTTAGGAAAGAAGAAAGTAATACAGCAGATGCCATTGTTTTTCCAAAAAGATATGATGATACAGGATCTAAATGATGTTTTTCAACTGCACTTTTAACCGATAAAGAAATATTAGTTGCTGCAGCTCGAAACATTCCGTTTCGGGACATAACTCTTACTACTCTGTCTCGGTGTTGATATTGTTTTTTTAATGTATTCATACAATAGATATATGATTGTTAAATCGAAGATTTGGCATAATTACTGCACATAAAACAATATCAATAATTAGAAATACATGATGTCTATATTTCATGAAAAACAAGAATTCACAGCTCTTTGATTATACAATGCTATTTTCTCTATCAATCATTGTAAGTATAGTTTGTATATGTTCTGGTTGTACTTCAGTATTTCATAATGGTATGTCAAATACTGCATATCTCAAAAATAAGGATACATTACTTACTATACCTGAAAATATTAGTGTTTTGCGCAAACAAATTTTACAAAACGCTCGGCAATTCATTGGAACTCCTTATTGCTATGGCGGAGAAAGTCCATTTTGTTCGGATTGTTCTGGCTTTACAAAACAGATATTTGCTAAATCTGGAATCAATATACCCAGAACAGCGCAAGATCAATTTGCAAGCACAGTTCAGGATTCTGGCGAACCAATTCCTGGCGATTTACTTTTTTTCCGATATAAAAAAGACGGGCCAATTGCTCATGTAGGCATTTTTGCTGGGAAGAATTCAATGATTCATGCTTCAGAAAAAAAAGGAATAACCATAAGCTCATTAGAGTATATGATTCAATTTTTGATTGGATTTGGAAGAGTATCTTCACTTGATGCAAGAGACGATATTTCATCAAAATAGGCAATCGTACAAAAACTAACTCCTGATGATGTTTCGGGTTGATCCCACCATTGATATGAAAGCACTTCTCCTTTTGCAGATTCCATTGTCTGCAAAAGCATAATATTCGGTGAACATCCACAAATTCTATATTGATCTTTACAATCTGCTATATGCTTATAAAATCCTTTCGCATCACCTGCGCAAAGTGAATCTATTAATCCAGTATCATAAAGCGCAGTTTCTTGTATATGATCTTGTGCATGAAAATCATCGCCAAATTTTACACCTCGATGCGATAAATCTCCGCTAGATACAAATAGCACACTTTTATGTTCTGCTTTTGCATATGATTGTATGGATTTCACAAATGATGCTATTTTTTCATGTTCAAAAGGATCAGTTTGTGCTGTCATGAATGAATGAAATCCAGAAACTAATATTGGAATCAAAGTAAATTCACTTGCACCATATACATATTGTAATATCAGCAAATCAATTTCTATAGAATGTTCTGCCCTATGTGCAGAATCATCTGTAATCAAGGGGACAGAGCAAAATGATCGTATTGCATCTATACTTTTTTCATCTGTTTTAGTAATGCCTAAAGGTGTTTTAAAATCTTTGGATGTCAAGATAAACTGATCTGCATTACTATAATGAGAAGTAGCAAACATAATAATGATATCTGGCGGCGTACTGGCTTTTAATGCCTTGATTGCATGAGCATATGATAATTGGCCTGCTTTAATATCTGCATGTGGCATTATTAATCCGCTAAGTACTCTATCAGGATATGGTTCAACGGAATGTTCGATATTATGCAAAAATGACACAATATCTTCTTGCTTTTCCGGATAAGCAGAACCAGCAAGATATGGCTCTCGTATCTCTGAATTCAAGAATGCTAATTCTGTTTCTTTTTTTAATGCCATAAAACGATCTGTATGCAAATACCCATGATTATCCAGATGTTTTACAAATTCAAGAATGGATTCTGCAGAAATTGATTGCTCATAGATAGAATCAGCCAAGCCAATACATGTTTTCGGAATAGGATGTAATAATGCATTTAAGATTAATAATGATTGCATGCCAAGTAATAAAGGTTGCTTGGCATATTTCATTGGATCATAAATCAGCAAATATTCTTGCTGATCTTGCATATATTTTTGCACTGTGATATCTTGCCTTAAAGAAGGCAATAGACTTTCTACATTATAATTCATTATATATCATTGTTGCATATCCTAGAATTCCTTTGATTTTTGTTTGTAGTTTTTTGCTTCAATCAGCCATATATCTTTATGTTGAATTAGATATGCTTTTGCATCATCATAAGCATTAGGAATTAATCCTTCTAGAATTGCTTCTTCTATTGCATTTTTAATATAGCCAACAGCTGGAGATGGGTTTAGCGAGCAGATAAACATTATTTCCTCACCTTTAACAGGAGATTGAAATTCCCTTAAATGATCTCTTTCTCGTACATCTACTATTTTTTGATATACAGCTTCATAATTTCTAACATATTTTTCGGCCTTTTTGGGATTCTTTGTAGTGATATCTGCTTTGCAAAGGGTAAATAAATCATCTAAATGATCACCTGCATGAACGGCTAATCGCCTAATTGCAGAATCCGTTACGCCATTATCTACTAAAACCATTGGTCTTTGATGTAATCGCACAAGTGATTCCACATAAGGCAAATATTCTAAAGGCATTTTCATTCTTCTGAATATCGTGGATTGCCATCTTGCTCCTAATTCTTCATGACCATGAAATGACCAACCTATGCCTTTAAAAAACTTTTTTGTTTTTGGTTTAGCTATATCATGCATTAAAGCAGAGAAGCGTAGCCAAAGATTATCTGTCATTGTACAAATAGAATCAACTACTTGTAAAGTATGATAAAAAACATCTTTATGTGCATATTCTTGCTCACCAATTTGCACTAATTCTACACCTGCTAAACGTTCTACCTCTGGAAATACATATGTTAATAAACCTGTATCATGCAAAATATTTAAGCCAATACTTGGTTTATCCGATTGAAGTATTTTTAAAAATTCATCTGTTATACGTTCTTGAGAAATAATTTGAATTCTAGAATTCATCTTTTTCATTGCAGATAATGCTGCAGGATCAATATCAAATTGAAGCCGAGAAGCAAATCTTGCTGCTCTCATCATTCGTAAAGGGTCATCGCTAAAAGTAATCTCTGGATCTAAAGGCGTTCTTAACAATTTATGCTCTAAATCTTCTATGCCATGGAATAAGTCTATAAATTGTCCTAATGAGGATGGGTCTAATGAAAAAGCCATGCTATTAACAGTAAAGTCACGTCTTTTTATATCATCTTCAAAAGATCCTTGCTCTACAATTGGATTTCTGGAATCAGCATGATAGAGTTCTTTTCTTGTTCCAACAAATTCTAGATGATAATCTCCTACTGGCACCAAAGCAGTTCTAAACCGTTCATAAATAACAGCTTTAGATCTAAAATGATCGGCAGTTATTTTTGCAAATTCTAAAGCATCCCCAATAACTGTGAAATCTATATCTTTTTTTACATTCCCTAAAAAATAGTCTCGTACATAGCCTCCTACCACAAATACAGTAAATCCATATCGTTCTGCAAGACGAGAGATTTCTAAAACAAGATGATCATTAATTGGGTAGTTTTTCACAGGAGAATATTATCCTTATAATTACCAAATCCAAGCTTTGGCGGCTTGATATGCTTGTTCTGCTGCAAGATCTAAGGTATCTGCTATTGTAGTAAGATGTCCCATTTTTCTGCCTTTACGACATTCCTTTTTCCCGTATAAATGCACTGTTGTTTGTGGAAATTTAAGTGTATCTACTGGACTATCTGGAATTCCAGGGCCAGATTTGGTACCAAGCATATTTACCATTACCGCAGCAGGAACTTTTAATTCTGGAGAGCCCAATGGCAAATTGAGTACTGCTCTTATGCAATTTTCAAATTGAGATGTATAGCATGCTTCTATGGTATAATGTCCAGAATTATGAGGTCTAGGAGCAATTTCATTCACTAGAATTTCTTCATCGTTGATATAGAATAATTCTATTCCAAAAATACCGATGCCATGAATTGCTTCTACGCATTGTAATGCAATATCTTTTGCCTTTTGTGCTACTTGTTCAGAAACTCTAGCTGGTGCAAGTACATATCTACAAATATGATTCTCTTGAATTGTTTCTACACAAGGGTATACCGCTGTCTCTCCTCTTCTATTGCGCGCTACCATGACAGCTAATTCTTTTGTAAAATGAACAAATTGTTCGGCCATAATTTCTTTTGGTGCTTCTGGATCTGTAAACTTCATCCATGCCATTTTAGCATCTGATTCATTTCTTATAGTAGCATTTCCATATCCATCATATCCTAAAGTTCTTGTTTTCATGATATATGGATATCCATATACTTTACCAAATTCATAGGCATCTTCAATCGAATTCAAAGCTGCGCATTTTGTAATTGGTAATCCAGCTTTGGCAAAAGTAGATTTTTGAATCCATTTATCTTGGATTAATTCTATTGTTTGAGGCAATGGAAAAACAGGTCTATGTTCAGCGATAGAATGAAGAATGAGAGGATCTATAAATTCATTTTCTAGGGTAATAATATCAGCAGATTGATAAAAGGCCTTCACTTCTTCGGGATTATTCCAACCATGAGGAAATTCTAGATGTGTCATCATTCCAGCAGGAGAGTCAGATCCATGTTCTATGATTGCTGTTCTTAATCCTAATTTCCAAATTTCCCAACTCATCATTTTGGCTAATTGTCCACCACCTAAGATACCAACTGTTAGTGGCTTTTGTTCATATTGTGTATAGATAGAGGGCAGCATCGATTCTCTTTTATTAGTATATCTATTACAAAGTTACATGATTCTTCTTAAGAAAAAATCCGCAATCTTGTTTATGATGAACACCATAGACATTCTTGCGGATTATTTCTAGTATGAGTGTATGATTTCGACTTTTTTATCTATTTATGGTAAAGCCTTTTACTTCTATGAATGGTCCTGCATGAATTCTGCAGAAATAATTACCATTTGGCAATACATTCATTGGAACTGATAATCTATAATCTCCAGCATCTAGTAATTGCTCTACTGGTATTGCAATTTTTTCGCCAAGGGCATTATAGATTTCAATAGTTGTTTTTACAGAGAAACCAATAGAATATTGAATAGCAATTTCACCTGACTCTATTGGATTTGGTGAGATTTCTTTTAATGCAAATCCAGATCCAGAGAATGTGATTAATCTTCCATTAATAAAGCATCCATCTAAAGTTACAGATGCTGGCTTTGTGGTTACTGGAACACATGCTGAACGATCTAATGCATTTCCTTTTAAGTCGATACCAAATCCGATACTATCACTTAAAAGCACTAAAAACTCTGCACTAAATAAAGCAGATCCATTTGCTGCTTTAGTACCTATTCCATTAAATGTTAAGCCTTTTGATGATTCTATAGCATTTAATGTCCAACCACTTAAACCTGATTCTATTTGTAAAGAACCAGATTTATACTTTAACATATCTTCTTTAAATAACATATCAACAGATAATGATTTTAGATCTGCCTTTGTCCAATCAGAACATGTCCCTTTAATTGTATATCGGATGGTATTTCCTGCTTTGATTTTTGTGCTTGGTGGATCGATGCTAAACTCTACAGGCACAGAAAATCCTTTACCCTTTAGATCTATAACAGCAGTTTTTGGATTACCATTTGCATCTTTAAGATTTAACGGAGTAACAAGAATAATTGCAGCATAATCTTTATTGTCTATTGGAGAAAAAGTAACTGTAACTGTATATGAACCACCTGGAGGAATTGCCAAAGGATAATTTGGTGCGGTAAATGCAAAACTTCCTTGATCTCCTCCATTTAATTCTAATGAACCAATAAAGAGTGTATCTGTACCTGGATTAGAAATTGTGGCAGTACCAGTTGGGCGATCGCATAGTATTACAGATCCATAATCAATTGGCGTTGTTTTGATATCTGGGAATCTGGTTTCTATACCTGTTCCAATAATATCTGCATTTGCGATTATTCGTGGATTTTCATCTGGCCCTGGAGCTGCATCTGATTTTACATCTACACCAACTTTACGTTTTCCTACTACTGTTGGTTTAAAACGGACAGGAATTCTTATATCTTGGGCAATCATGATGGATATATTCTTAGGTAATTGACCAGGATTTTTCCATTCAAAATCAGTAGCATTTGGCCCAGCCGCGCTAAAATCAATGTTTTCGATAAATAAAGGAGCAGTAGTACTTGTATTAGCAATAATCAACTCGCCATCAGTAGACGCATAACTTCCAACTAAAACATCAGGAGTAAATTCATATCCTGTCACTTGAATTTTTGGTAAGATTCCAAATCCTTTTACAGTACCACTAGCAGAACCAGCATTATCTGCAGATGCAATAACAGTAGTTTGATGTTTGCCTTCTGATACAGGTTCATATTCTACTGTCACTGTAATTTTAGAGCCATCATTTCTTAGAATAAATGGCGCGCTTGTACTTACTGGAGGCTGCACATCAATAATTCTAAAGTTAGCATCTTGAGGTTTCTGGAGTTCTACAGTAGTAACATTTGCAGGTGCTGAACCTGAATTTGAGACATATACTTCTCTTCTTTGTAATGTCTTAACTCTACGATTTCCCCAATCTTGATCGGTAACAGTTAATCCTGGTTGAATGCCAGTTCCGATCCATAGGGAATTAGGAGAACAATCTTTACCATCACTATCAGATTCAAATTGAACAATTATCGAATCTGACTTTGTATTTTCTGCTTTAAAACATATAGAGTTAAAATAGACAGCTTGTTTTGGTGCAAGTTTAAATGGAAATGCTGGATTGGTTGGACTTGACACGCTAAATGGCGGTTTCACGCCTAAAATGCCAGTAACTGTTAATGTATCAGAACCACGATTAAATACTCTTAATCCAGGTGATTGTTGATCTTTACAGACAGTATTTCCTATTGCAATTTTACCTGCATCCCAACCTTCTTCAACTTCTATACATGGTCTAACTCCTAAACCTTGTACCTGCCAAGCAAAAACAGCACATTGTGTTTTTGCCATCAAGGAATCTACAAGAATATCCTTATCATCTTTGCTTTCTCTGTCTGGAGTAAACTCTAAAACAATATCTCTTTCTTCCCCTGGCTTCAAACTATTTGTATCTTTACTGATAATCTTAAAATTCTTGCCTATTTGAAGTGCAATCTCTTTTAGTTCGAGAATAACTAAACTTTCATTTTTAATTTTTACTGTTTTTTGCTGCGAAGTGTTGACTCTTACTTTTCCAAAATTTACAGGATTAGGTTTTAGAGACAATTTATTAACAGTATATCGAACGCTATCGATCACATAATTACCTGCTCTGTCCAAAACAACAAAGATTGCAAATGCATCTTTTGTTTTATCAATAACAGAAAATTTAAAATCGAATGTAGTTACTTTGGGTTCTACTACTATTTTGTCTGCCGTTAATAATTCAAGTTTATAATTAACACTTATTGAATCAATCATTTCTATTAATGCAATTCCCTGATCTATTTGGGCTGTATCTGGTGGTGGACCAAAGTTTCTTAGTTCAGTTGCAGTAAAGGTAAAATCTCCGCATTCTTCTGTATTTGTTAATACAGGAGGCAGTGTATCCAATTGATCTAATTTCTTGATTGCCATTGCTGCAGGCCAGCCATAAGAATCATAATCACTAAAACCGTAAATATAACCACCAAAAACAGTTTTACTTGTTATTTTATGAGGGCCGGGTGGTACCTTTAAATTTTGCCAGTATAAATTTGTTCCTGTAATTCTATTAGACAATAAAGTTGGTTTTGTAATATAAATTGGTTTTCCATCTAATACAATTGACTTTAGTTTTTCACCGGCTACATCATTAGAATCTCCAAGTGCAACTATATTAAACCAATTTGTGGCAAATGCAGAATTTGATGGTGTTTGAAAAACAGTAGCCTGAATATATTGCTCTTGCGGAGTAACTATAATATAAAATGGGTCGTATTGACTACCTTTATCCCAATTGGCAGAATAGGAATATTGCATTACCAATACTGGTTTATCTGCTTCCCAAACCGATGTACCTCTAATTGATTCTACAGCACCTAAACCACCCCATTGATTAATCTCTTCATAAAATTCACCAGCCTGAAGATTACCTTCTCGATTTCCTAATATTGTACCTGTCACTTTATCATAATATTTCATTTTCCAACGAGTATTATTTTGAGAGGCAATAATCCTAAAAAAGTCACCTTTATTATCTCTGCTATACTCTACTGTTGCATATTTTTTACCCCACGCTTGAACAGGTGGAAGCATTTCTGAAATATGATCTCGACCACTTGTATTATTTGCCGGAATCATACATCGTTGATGATAGGAAATGAGTCCAACAGGTTTATTTGCTACTATTTTAGATCCACTCATGTCAAATACCCCACGAGTGGTTGCATCCCCTTTAATATTATATACTTGGCCTTTCATTAATTGTACTTTAATTGTTGATCCAAGTTTTGTACCTTTTGAGGTTTTGGCTATTGCACCACCTTTTCCTCGTAAATAGACAGACACTTCAGTATCATCTTCAGATGCTACTATACACATTCCTGTAGCCCATTTTCCATATTCTAAGAAGTCATAATAACTACAATGAATATATTCAGTGCCCCACACACTTGTTGGTAATGCCAAATAGCCTTCTGAAGTAACTGGCTTTGCACTTAACACATAAACAGAAACAGGTGCATCAGCAAATACATGTATTGCAATATCATCTGGTATTTCATTTGAGTTTACTTCCCAAGATGGAGATATCGAACCATCTCTGGTGCTAAATGTAACTACATCTAAGGCTCTTAAAGCTTTTTTTCTACTAAATCCTGCTCCAGGAACTTCTAAATTTACAACTGTATTAGAGCTTCCAGTAACATATACTTCTAATGCATTCAAAGGAGCATTTGGATTGTCATTCATTGGAAATACAAACCAAAAATCTTTTCCTTGAGCAGAATTATTTAGCACTGCTTCTGGTGCTGGAAATTTCTTAGCAATATCAGGGAAAAGCTTGACTGGGCTTTGAGAAAATACTGTTGACATATCTATCAACAAGAAACAAATTGAAAGCAAGAAAAGGTGTAGAAATTTCTTCATTCTTACATTTCTCCGGGGAAGTATCTTAAAATGCTTGGATTTTTATATAATTAACAGCGCGTAAAATACATTTTTCTATTGATATTGATTATTTATTTTAAACTATGTGTAAATGTTTTTTTATTTACAATTGCTTGACAATACATGAACTTCGATTATACAGATATTCATGACACCATATTATCTATCAATCGTGTCTTCCCCAAATAGCCTGCAATTAAAAAAACTACTTTACTTTTTTCTTCAAATATATCTGGCTCATGTAATGTTTCTGCTTCTGCACATGAGGCATATTGTATATCAAATTGCGGCAATGCAGACAAAGTTTCATGCATATATGTATTTAAAATGAGTCTATTTCTCTCGCCTTGCAGAAATGCATTTTTTGCATTCAATAAAGCTTTAAAGATAATAGTAGATTGTTCCCTTTCCTCTTTTTGAAGATATACATTTCGCGAGCTTTTTGCCAAGCCATCATCTTCTCTTACGGTAGGAACAATATGCATTGAACAATCAATATGTAGATCTTGAATAAGCCTTTGTATTACCAATGTTTGCTGATAATCTTTTTGTCCAAAATATGCATGATGTGGTTTTGTTGACAGTAATAACTTAGCAACAACTGTTGCCACACCCTCAAAATGTCCAGGCCTAAAAAAACCTTCAAAGGTATTGGTGATATTTCCGATAGAAATTGAAGTACTAAAGTTGGCAGGATACATCTCGTCTTTTGTTGGATAAAACAATATATTGCCATGTGATTGTTCTATGATAGCGCAATCGCCTTCAAAGTTTTTAGGGTAAATTCCATAGTCTTCAGTCGCAGAAAATTGCAAAGGGTTCACAAATACGCTTACTATAACTATATCATTTTCTGATGCAGCTTTTTGTATAAGTGCCGCATGTCCTTCATGCAAGAATCCCATTGTTGGAACAAATCCAATGGTTTTTCCTTGCATTCTAAGTGAATCACTTAAGGCATGCATTTCTTTCACGGTCTTGATAATAATAATTGACATATGGGGATTAGCTTATGTACAGAATTGTAATGTATTATACCTTGTTTCTACTGCTAAACCTTCATGTTTCAGCAGAGAAAAATAAAGGTAAAGGACTTTCATCAATAAAAGAATTATATAGTCACGAAAAGCTAGATATCATTCTTCAATCTTGCTCTTATGATAGAAAATTACATAATTCTTGTATAGATACTAACCTTTTATTTGAGTATATATTGGATATTCACAATGCAGATATACATTCGATCAAAGATAACATTGAAAAATTAACATGTTTTATGAATGCTTATCATGCTTTATTATTAAAAACTTTATTAATGTTTCCGCATGCATTATATACTAAAAATGAGAAATTATTTGATTCAAGCTTGATATGCATCGATAATCAAGAATTTAATTTGTCAAGATTGAGAGAAAATATTGCTTTTTGTTCAAAATCAATAGGACATATAGGATGGTTTGGATTATGGGATGGCACTATTTCTGGACCACATCGTCCTAAAAGAGCATACAGAAAACACACGCTATTAAAAGTATTACAAGCTAATGCTAAAGCTTATTTTGCATCAAGAAGAAAAGAGTTTTCATGTGATTTCGCTAAAAAGATAATTAGAGTTTCAGATCAATTACTCTCATTTTGTTGTCTAAGCCCTGGAATTTCACAAATGCAGAATAAAGACTGCATCATTAATATAATAATGAAATATGCTCCAGACGACATTGCTGCTTTTACGGCAATCAATAAAAAAGAAATAGAGATTATGTCTATTGAGGTTTCTGACAAAATAGACAGAGATTTTTCTGAATCGATCCAAAGTATCAAACAGATGATGCCATATAATAAAAAATCCCAAAAATAATTTCGGGATTCATTAATCATTTAGATATAATCACAACTTCCGTTCGCCTATTGAGTCTTCTGCCAAAATCGTTTTGATTACTTGCTATTGGCTTGGTATCTCCATAACCGGCTGCGACTATTCTTGTTGGAGCAATTCCTTTTTTGACAAGGTATTGTCTAACAGATTCAGCTCTTTTTAATGACAAACGTCTATTTGCAAGTTTATTCCCTTTAGAATCTGTATGTCCTTCTATTCTGACGCTAAAATTTGTTTTATTAGTCATGAATTCTCTTAGTATTTCCAATTCAAATACTGAATCAGCAAGCACTGCACTATTTGTAGGGAATAATAGATTTTCAATAATCAGCTTTCTACCTAATTCCACAACAGATATTGTTCTTTTAACAATCACTCTATTTTTCTGATCAACAATTCCAACACTTAATGAATCGGGTATAGCTGGTTTATCAGACCGATATTTTATAGCAAATAGATTAGTAAGCTGTGTTGAATAATCATCTAATATTTTAGCAAATGGTTTTGAAACATCAAAAACGGAGCCTCTAGATGAATCTGCTAAAACGGTATATTCTTTAAGCAAAGGAGGGACAATACTAAATAATCTAATCTCATTTTCTCTAAGTTTATGCCCCATAGATTCTGTTGTGTATTGGGATCTTCCTTGTCCTCTTTCGCCCTTTTGGTGATACTGTGCATCAGTAATTAGAATAGCAATTTTATTAGCACCAGATCTAAATTTAATTTTGGACAATTCTGAGAGCGCTTCAAGGGAATTTTCTTTATCATCACCACCACCAGTTGCCCATACAGTAGAAAGCCATTTCCCAAACTCGGCAACCTGATCTGTTGGATTATAAACTTTTTCAACAACATCAGAGAATAGTATTAATCCTATTCGATAATCAATACCCTTTACAGATAAATTTGAAACAAATTTTTCTATATTATTTCTAACTCCATTTATATAGCTCCCCATAGTTGCAGTAACATCTATGACAAAAACAAAATCGATGGGAATTTTATTTTTTACAGATAATTTTTCGATTGAAATAACTTTTTTGATAATTCCATTTTCAACCACATTAAAATCTGATGCTTGGATTGAATCAATAGCTGAGCCATCGGGATTTACTACTTCAACAATAAGAGTTACTTCGGGAAAATGAGCAATATCTACATTTTGAATACTCATTCTTATTTTATTTTCATTTGTTTTTAGCTTAGCATCTTCAGCGGCTTGCTTTGCCCTAATTGTATCAGTTTGAGCATGTAAGCAACTAGTTATAGAAGCAACTAAATAGACAAATGGTAAGAGAATATGTAATCTACGGATAGACATAAGTAAAGCATAATTGTTTTTTATATAAAAAAACCCCTGAGAGAATTAATAAATCTCCACAGGGGCAAACTGCAAAGTATAAAGTCTTATATATTTAGTCGTAAAACAGGAGATATCATAAACACAGATTTATCAAACACTCGATTTTCACTTCTTAGCGGTATTGAATAACGTGCATCTAAATATAGCCATTGTCCAATTAATGGTAAATATAATCTACTTAACATTATTTGATTTGAATATTGGACACTTACGCCAAAGGGAAAAGTTGATTGATTACGATATTCTATTTTTGAGTATATCCAATCTAAAACTTCAGTAGGATGATAGAACATTAAACCATTAACATTATCTTTAAGATAATACGAACCATTATTTTCTTTAATAGCGACTTCTTTGATTTCAGTATAGTTTATACCTAAATCAAACCGTACAAAATTTTCAGGTTTATTAGGATCTAACCACCAATTATAGAATAGTCCAACATTACCTGTAATACGCAATATAGGAGCAGTCATTATTTTATCGCGTGGACTTATAGGGTTGTCTTTTGCATATGCAGAATAAGTACCTCTTTCTATTGTTTTAGAGGTATCAAATCCCTGCATTGGGACTTCCGCATGAAATGACAAACCAAACAAAGGTTCAAATGGTGCGTGAAAATCAAATCCAAAAACTCCTTTACCACCATAACCAGCATTTAATTTTCTTGATGGAATAAAACTCACAGAACCATTTGATGTATCTTGAAAGCGATATCCCATACCAACATGAAAATGCAATAAATTTGGTATAGCTTTTTTAGTGCTTTCATCATCATTAACATAGAGAGGGTGCTGAAGAAGCACTTTTGCTTCACCTGAGGACATAAAAGGATAACCTGCGCCTTCAGTTCCAACAATTGATCTTACCCAATAACCATCTTCTTTACCAAATTTCATTGTTTGTTCAAATGCAGAAAATGAAAATGATTGAGTAGTATTAGTAGGCATTTCAAGATAATTTGTTATTGCTTCTATTTGAGCTTGAGATGGCGGAGATGCTGTAGGAATATCATTATAACAATAAGGCCTTTTAGGATTAATTAATGTTATAAGTAATGTACGCATCTTAGAATCAACTTGATCTGCAGACATTTTTTCTGAGCCACATTCCACCAACAGAACATTATATTCTGGATTTTTCGGGTCCTTTACTGGAGCAGAAGTTATCATTATACTTCGCATATCTAAATTTTCTGATGGCCTTCCGTCCAATTTAAACACTTGCAATATCTGCAATTGCAAATTCGGCTCACATACATTCCATCTAGGAAAATATGGCAATAAGCCAGGATCGATAGACTTTAAACGTGCTAGTGCAAGAGAATCACTTGTTACTGCTTTTGCAGTACTGACAATACTTAAACTGCATACAAATGCAATAATCATTGTGTACAGTTTTACATACCTTTTATTTGTCATGGTTTCATTACCAATGTTTGGTTATTATCCAAATTATTCAAAGTTGTTTTGATTACTCATTTTGAATAAATCAAAAAAAAATCTCAAATGCTGTTAGAAATTAAAAAGCATTTGCAAAGAAGGAATTACGACTGTTTGTTCTTCCCAAGCTTTAGGATCTCTAAAAGCTGTTTGGAAAAACTGAGCTTGACCTCTAAGGGCAAATCCTTCATATACCGGAACCTGAATCCATACATCACCAGAAACAGCTCCATCAAAATATTGAACAGCTGCACCCCATGGAACAGTTCTGCTTCTAGTCATAAATTCTATTCGTCCTGATAAGCCTGCAACTGTTTCTGTAGGTTTTAAACCTTGGAGAGCAGCTATTGACAATAAATCAAATTTATTATATATCGATAAGTCATCATAAGAATACTGATCTGAAAGCCTATTTTTTGTTTCAACTATATCCTTCCCAGTTTTAGGATCTTTACCCATATATTTTCCAAATTCAGCCCAACGCTGAATCATATACATAGTTGCGCCAAGCTTGAATCTAAAAAAACTATTATGATCAATATCTATAGCAAATGAATAATGCGCTTGTGCATGGAACCTAGGAAGATAGCTAATTCCTAAGGAGCGATAGGATGCAGAATCGGTTAATTGATTAACTGTTTTACCTTGAAAAATAAAATCTGTGTTTATTGGATTAATACCTGCATTTCCAAAAACATAGCTCGCGTTAAAATTAAAAACCCCACCTTGATTAATCAATTTAATTGGAAAATCGAGAGATCCATACAAGCCTACACCAGCATTAGTGAGCCTTCTTTTAACTGAGAACACATTTGAAGCAATACTTGACCACCCATTAGTTGGCAGAACAACTCCCAACTTATTAGATTGCCACATTACATTCATAGTAATACGTTCACTCCAAAGTGAAGGGTAATTAATCTCAGGCAATCCATAGCGAATCTCTGCACCAAATAATGGCAAATTCCTATTATATACTTTCCTAACACTGCTATCTGTAGCCTCAGCATCTGGAATTATATCATTATTCTCATCTAAATCATCCAACTTTCCATAATGACGATATCGAAGTAAGTCAAATATACCAACAGTCAATTCATGTTCTGCATAGTAATCTTGAGGTTGTCCATCGGTAATACGAAGATATTGTTGAATATCATCTTCTTTAATTGGGAATGAAGATCCATATTTCTTTGGTAAAAATGTTGCATCAGAACCAATTCCTTGTGCTTCTGCAGTTACATTTTCTGCATCATTCTGAACAACTTTTCTTTCAATGTATTCATAAAGTGTTTTTGCAATACCATTAGTATCTGGAGAACTTATTCTTTCTAAATCATTTGAAAGATAAATACCTTTAGGTGGATCAATGCACTCATCTAATTTTGAAACAAGATCTTTATTAGCAGATGTTAATAAGCCAATAATTTCAAATGGATCACCTGTTTTGAATCTATTGGTGACTATATAAGCTCGGCTAAATAGTTCATCCTGCCATTTCTTGAAAACTCGGTAATATTTTTCATATTCACGGTCATCATTGTTCATGTTAGTACCTGATTTTTCCTTTATAACTTTAACCAGCTCTGTTTCACCATCATCAATAGCTTCTTGAATAGCATCTTTCTTTTTGCTTCGATTTGCAGCTGTATTGATTTTGGGCTCAGGAACTCCCAATAAAGGATTAATAGCTGTAACTGCTGCATCATCTAATTTGAACAAAAAGACATCAGAATATCTATAGCTCTTAAAATTATTAAGGATCGATCTTATTTGAGCGGTTTGCTGAGCAAATAATGGCATTGAGGCCAGTGTAATTGCTCCAAAAATAAATTTGACCGCTATGGATCGAATATTTTTATTCATCATTATCTGCTTTCTCCGAGTTTTCATATGGGATAGCATCTCGAAAATTAATATGCAATTTGATATTTACAATTTTTTGTTTGTTCAAGGGACATCTCACCATTAGGTAATTGTGCAGTAGCTTTAACTTTCACTTTTATTGAACCACCAGTTCCTCTTGGGACTGGTATTCGACCTTCAAGTTTAAAGCCCTGTGTCCATTTACCTCCAGATAGTTTAGGTTCTCCTAAAGCTATAACTTTATATCCTTTTACTACTTGATCACCTAATTCGAACTTAACACCTTTGATGACAGCCTGAACTTCAGTATAAGTTGGTGGCTTGATTTCAGCATCTACAAAGAACACAGGTGAATTTGCATCCATTATTCTTGAAGCATCACCACAATTTATTCGTGGTCGCTTGGGGCCTGGACTAGCTTCAACTGCAGAAGATCCGTCAGTAGGAAATATCTGAACTTGAATAGACTGATCTTTTGGACTCTGCCATAATATTCTTACACTTACTTTATCAGCGTCAATTGGAATATTGAATCCATCGGTTGAATTAACAGCAAGCCCAATTATTGGTGACTTCTTGGTAGCACCTTCGATTATAGTTCTGAATTGATCACCTTGAATTATGCTTCGTGATGTAGGTATTGCAACAAACTCAAATGCATCGCCCTTAGACAAAGATTTGATTGTTCCTATAATTTCATCTTCATTTTTAACATCTTCACCACTATCAGCATCTTTTACAATCGCCAATCCTGTTGGGAAAACATTTAGTTTCATATCTTCTACAACCGATTTTCCTGCTGATGTAAGTGAAGCTGTAATTTTGTATTCGCCAGGGTTGATTTGACTATTTATTTCAACTTTATATCTTCCAGCTTTGCCATTTTCAGATGTTGGGCCAATTTTAATAGGAATAAGTGTATTGCCATTAAATTGAACAGACGGAGTTACTTTGTCATAAAGATTTGCTACAAAAGTAGCCACTACTTTATTTGCTTTATCAAATGAATATAATTGGCTATTATCATCCCAAGTTAAAATTGGTGCTTCTTGCTCTATAGTTGGTTGTTGTACAGATATATCAATCTCAATAGAACCTCTATTTTGATCAAATGAAGTGTATTTACCAGGAGATAATAATTTTGCTATATATCTATATAAGTCTACTCTACTAGCTTTTTCAGATTTATTTTCATCTTTACTTTGAAGGATAGTTTCTTTTGCAGTATTCAAATCTTTATCAAAGTTTTCAACTGTAATATCACCAGCAGCAAATTTTTCAGCTGATGGAACTCCTGCGCCTGATAATTGCTCTGCAAGCTGTCTTTGAACACTACGTAAGTCCTTAACCTTCAATTGCACTGTACCAATATTAACTTTTGCATCATCTCTTAATGTAGCAATATTTTGCTCAGCAGAAATACCCATAATTCTATTGGTTCTAGAACTAAAACGTAATTTATACCAGCCTGGCTTGGATGGAGGCTGAAAATTAACAACAAAAGCACGCTTTGTAGTTTTACTTCCATTAGCAATTTTTAATCGCTCAGTTTTATCTTCAGAATAACTAAATACTCTATTTGTTCTAACAGAATCTGCAGGAGCAAAAGTATTTATATCGCCAGTTTTAATTTGAGATTCAGTGTATACTGGCCTCACATAATCATTCATAGCAGAGGCATTTAGGTCTAGTCTTCTGGTAGCCTGCATTTCCCATGTTTCTGAACTAATTGCATTTGCATCGTTTGCCAATTTTGTTCCAGCAACAGGGTTTAACTCAATTTTCTTAAATTCTGATTGCGGGGGTGAAGGTGGTACATCTACTTCAGTGGAAGGATGATAATATACTTCATATTGCAATTCTTGAACATTAGCTAATTTTTTCAATGTTTCAACACGTTCTTTCTTTTCGGGTTCTTCCATACCATCCATATTCAATGCAGATGATACATCAGTTACACCAACTTCTATATAATAAGTTCTAAACTTCTTAAAATATTTCTGTTGCTCAGGTGGAAACTTTTCAGAAAGTACAATAGCATCTTGCGGCCTGGTGTTAATACCCTCCGTGCCAGCTCCTGATTGAAGTTGAGTAAGGATACTTTCAACAATACGCATAGATTCTTTCTGCTTCTTCATTAAACCTTCTTCCGCTTCATCTCTTTCAACGATGATAATTAGAAGTTCAAGAATAACAGCCAGATATAAAACGAAATATACTTTTCCTGCTCCGCCTTTAGACATAGCTTAACTCCGCTTGAAAAACATAAAGCAAATAATTTTATCAAAAGATTTCAATCTTTTAATAAAAGATTTAGTTGCTTATTAATAACAAGTAAAGAATGATAATAATAATAAGAAATGTTATGAGTTAATCATAGGATTTCATTGTAGCATCTATTAAAAACTGTGCCAAAACATAGATAATAAGAAAATAACTGGCCCGAAGGCCAATTATTTATATGTATTAGTTCTTTGGCGCAATGGTTTTTTGAGAAATATCTGTTGAAGTTGAGCCTTTATCTGCCTTTGCTTCTTTAGAATTCTTCTTTTTGCAACATGCCATACCATCTTCTTTAGAAGCTTCCTTGGCACATTCTGCTTTTGATTTATTTCCGCAATCTGCATTCATAGCAACTGGTACGCACATGAAAGCTCCCAACAATAATGCTGCAAACATATTTTTTGCACTCATAACATTCTCCATTACATCGAAAAAAATATTATACAATTCATACAGTGTTAGTCACCAATATGCAATATAGATATAAAAGACCCTTCAGACAAAGTTTTTTTGATTAGAAGAATTCTTCCCGCCCCGAGTGTATGTGTATTGACAATTCAATTATGCAAACCTTACATAGTCATAAATTTTATTTCTTTACACTTTACAATCTCTTTTCTTACACTGTTAATGCGTAAATTAGGTTAATTGTTTTACATAAAAATGTTAAATCTTAATGATATATTTAGATAACTCTGCTACTACTCAAATAGACAAAGAAGTTGTTGAGTCTATGTTGCCTTGGCTCTATGAAGAATATGGCAATCCTTCGTCTATTTATTCTTTGGGAAGAAAAGCAAGGGTTTCTATCGAAAATGCACGAACAGAAATTGCTCATGCCCTTCATGCTCATCCTGCAGAAATTATTTTTACTAGTGGTGGTACCGAATCAAACAATACTGTTCTAAAAAGTTGTATTCATGAGTCTCAGCTAGTTAAAGCATTAGCTATATCTTCTATTGAACATCATGCTATCATTCATCCAGCCGAAAGTTTATCTAAACAAGGTATTCCGGTTCAATATATTCATGTTAATCAAGACGGGCTTATACCCACAGATGAACTAAAAAATTATCAATTAGATAATACTCTTATTAGCATCATGCATGCTAATAATGAAACTGGCTGCATTCAACCAATAAAGGCTATCAAAGATCTTTTGCCATCTTCAGCATTGCTTCATTCTGATGCTGTTCAAAGCTTAGGTAAAATTCCTGTATTTGTAGATGAACTTGGCATTGATTTTTTGACAATATCAGCACATAAAATACATGGCCCTAAAGGTATTGGTGCTTTGTTTATTAAAAAAGGTATTGATTTTAAAGCTCATCAACAAGGTGGTGGACAAGAGCGCAATAGACGTGCGGGTACCGAATCCCCAGCTTTAATAGTTGGATTTCAAACTGCTGTCAGAATTGCTATCAATCAATTAGAAAAAAATGCAGAGCATATGTATTCTTTGAAACAATTTCTGATTAATAATATTATTTCTCTTATTCCAGATATTCATATCAATGGCCCCATGGATTCTAAGACATCATTACCATCAATTGTTAATATATCTTTTCCTAATCGACCCAATATTGATGGCGAATCTTTATTGCAAATGATGGATATTCAAGATATTGCTGTATCAAATGGATCTGCTTGTGTATCTGGAAGCCAACAACCGTCACATGTATTGTCGGCAATGGGTCGTTCTCAAAAAGAAGCCAAAGCAGCAATTAGATTTTCTTTTTCTAAATACACTACAGAAACTGAAATTCTAAAAGCTATTCATACATTAAAAGACATTCTAGATTCATTTGAATCTTAAATTATTTGCTCTTTTTTAATGAAATATGTGATCGCATTTTATCATATTTTTTTGTTCCAATTCCCTTCACATTCATAATATCTTCTATTTTATCAAATCCTTCTTGTTCTCTATATTCAATTATTCTTTCTGCTGTTGCTTCGCCTATACCAGGCAGTCTCATCAAATCATTTTTTGAAGCTTTTTGTATATCGATGATTTGTCCAGCAGACACCTTAGAATGAGTAGCAGAAGGAAAAGCCTCTTGTTTTTTAACAATTGTATCTGCACGTGCAAGTTCTGTCAAAGGATTTCCACTATCATCAATTCCTGTAAAAGTGCTTTGTTCTGCATAAGACAAACTATCTAATATATGATTAAACATCTCTGCAGATTGAAGCTTTTGATCTTCCATCAAACTGCGTGGCTGAATGAACTTAATCAATATTCCTAGCATTCCACCTGAAACCAGCATAGATAAAACAAGAAATTCTCCTTTACTTATTCCACATACTGATTGGAAAAAAGTTCTCATTTTTTGAGCATATCCCCTCATGATTTCCCCTGATTTTACATGTATATTAAGAAAAGGCTCCTTTCATTTTATCGAATAAAGCACTTTTTTTCTTTTTACCTTGTTCGTGATCTGAAAAATAATGCGATCTGTCTGGATTTATATGATCAGACTCAGATAAATCATGTATTATTTTCTTTTCTTGAGAAGTTAATGAAGTTGGAACATATACATTAATATGTACATGTTGACTTCCTTTTCCATTAGCTTGTAAATGTTTTATTCCCTTATCTTTTAATTGTATCACCGTTCCTGGTTGTGTACCTGGTTCTATTGAAATAGATTGCGAGCCATAAAGAGTAGGAACTTCAATGGAAGCACCTAAAGAAGCTTCTGGATAACTGACAGATAATTCGAATAATACATCATCATTATCTCTAATAAATAGAGGATGTTCTTTTTCTTCAATAACAACTAATACATCTCCAGAATCTCCGCCTCTTCTACCTGCATTCCCTTTTCCACGCAATGGTATATAATTACCTTCACTAACACCAGCTGGAATATCTAATGTTTCGGTACTTTCTCCTTGTGATCTTCCTTCACCAGAACAAGAACTACATAGTTCTTTGATAATATTACCAGACCCACCACAATTTGCACATGGAGCGATATTGACAAATTGACCAAACATAGACCTAGATACTTGCCTTACCTCGCCGGCACCATTGCATGCCGAGCATGTTGTATAACCAGATCTAGATTTTGCGCCACTACCACCACATCCAGTGCAAGTACAGAATTTCTTAATCTTTATCGTTTTAGAAACTCCAAGGGCAATTTCTTCTAATGTAAGAGGCATTCTGATTCTTAAGTCTTGCCCAGGTTGGCCCATAGAAGGCTGACGTCTACCACCACCACTACCACCAAAGAATTCATCAAAAATTGAATTGCCTTGACCACCAAAAAACTGATTAAAAACACTAAAGACATCATTCATATTTTGATACGAATGGAAATCTTGTCCACTCTTCATGCCCTGATGTCCAAATCTGTCATATTTAGATCTTTTATCTGAATCATTAAGAACTTCGAAAGCTTCGGTTGCTTCTTTAAATTTTTCTTCAGCTTCCTTATTATCGGGATTTCTATCAGGATGATATTGCAAGGCTAATTTTCTATATGAAGATTTTATTTCGTCTAATCCGGCACTTTTGCCTAAGCCAAGCACTTCATAGTAATCACGTTTTTGCATAATGTTAAGATATTAAAGAGTGAATGTCGAAAATATTATTCTTGGGATCCAGCCGAAGTGATAACTCTAGAATGGCGTATCACTTTTTCTTTTAACTTAAATCCTCTTTGAATTTCTTGAATGATATAGCCTTCTGGAGTTTCTGGCGATGGAATATGTGCTAAAGCTTCATGCATATCAACATTGAAAAGTTCTCCGGTGACACTTGGGATTGGGCAAACACCTGCTTCTTCAAATGTTTTAAGAGCCTTGGAATATATCATTTCTACACCTTTAAGAAATCCTTCATAGTCTACATTTTTTTTAGCAGCATCTAAAGCAGCATGCAAATCATCGACTACCGGCAACATTTTCATTATAAGGTGCTCATTGCCATAATCGATGATTTCTTGTTTTTCTTTAAGGGTTCTACGGCGGAAATTCTCGAATTCAGCTGTTTTTCTAAGAACAGTTTCTTTTAATTCGTCACGTTCGCGCTCTATTTGTTCAATATATGATTCTTCTGATATATGTTCATCGTGGGATGGATACTCTAAAGTATCATCATTTTCAAAATCAGCTTCAGATTCTGTTGTCATTGTGTGCAAGTATTATAATAATTGAATGAATATAAGTGATATGTGTAAAATAATTGGTTTATGACGAAGCATATTTATGTTCATTTTATTAAAGTACAAACTTAATGATTCATTTGTTGTGAATGGTCTTTATCTGCCCTTTTTTATCTAAATTTGCCATCAATTAGCGTATGAATCAATGAATTATCATATAGATATGAGAAAAGAAATAGTAATAGCATCTTCCTTGAATGAAACGAGAATTGCCATAACAGAAAATGGTGAATTATCTGAATTATTTGTAGAAGTGCCTGATAAAGAACGTTATGTTGGCAATGTATATATGGGGCGTGTAGAAAAAATTATTCAAGGGATGAATGCAGCTTTTGTTGATATAGGCCTTCCACAAGGTGCTTTTTTACATTTTTCTGATGTTGATTCTTCACTTGAAGAATCTTTTTTTACCGAAGATGAAGATGATGATGACACATCTAAGGATGTTTTGGACCAACCTCATGAAAGCTTTATAAAAATTGATTATTCAGAACCAAGCAGTTTATTTGTACCTCCATCCGATATTGCAGAAGCAGATTTATCTGAATTATTAAGTGCCTTATTAATGCAACCAACAGTTGGCAAGCCTGCTGGATATAATGAAATACTCGCTAAAGAACTTCTTGAGCATAATGAGATAGAATTAGAACAAACACATTCTACTATCGATGCTTCTATGTCTGATTCAGCAGCAATTGCATTAAGACTTAAGAAAATGCCTCCTAAGCAGAATGTGAATGCAAAACCGCTGCCAACTTTCAGTACAAAGAGATCTGGATTAATCAGCATAAATCTTCAGCCCAAACAAACAATTATCGTTCAAGTTGTAAGAGAAGGATATTCTTCCAAAGGTGTACGTGTTACAACTAAAGTAGCATTGCCTGGCAGATATATGGTTTTGCTTCCTTTTGATAATTTAATTGGTGTTTCCAGAAAGATTGGTTCTGTTAAAGAAAGAAAACGCTTAAGACAATTAGCAAAGTCTTTGATACAACCTGGCATTGGATGTATTGTTCGAACAGCCGCCGAAGATAAAACAGATCAAGAATTAAGCAGAGATTGGGCCGCACTTGTAGAACAATGGGAAGAAATGGAGAATAATGTAAAAATTGCAAAAGCACCTTCTTTATTATACAAAGACAAAAATATCACTGGAAGTGTTATTCGAGATTTATTTACAGAAGAAGTTGAGCGCGTTGTTATCGATTCACCAAAACTATATAAAGAAATTACCAGTTATTTGCATTGGGTAGCACCTGAATTAAGTGCTAAAGTAGAGATGTACCAAGGGCGTAAAGCATTATTCGACTATTTCAAATTAGAAAAATCTATTCAAGAAACATATGCTAGAAAAGTCTATTTGCCAAGCGGTGGATCTATTGTCATAGATCAAACCGAGGCGATGCATGTTGTAGATGTGAATAGTGGCAGATCTACTAGCGAGCATGAACAAGAAAAAAGTGCATTCAGAAATAATATGGAAGCATTAAAAGCTGTAGCAAAGCAATTAAGACTAAGAGATATAGGTGGAATGATCATTATCGATTTTATTGATATGATGCTTGAAGAAAATCGAAAGAAACTGTATAATGAAATGCGTCGCGAACTTAGTAAAGATCGAGCAAAAACTGTAGTATATCCTATCACTCAACTTGGATTATTGCAGATTACACGTCAAAGAATCAGACAAGCCATATCAGAAAGACTTACCGATACATGCAATGTATGTGATGGAGCTGGTAGAATACGCTCCCGATCGGTCATTCTGCATTCAATCGAAAGATGGTTAACATCATTTAGAGCCCAAAACTTAGATTTTAGTGTCGAATTAATTGTACATCCATCAATGGCAGAATATTTAACTGAGGGAGCAATCTCTAGACTTTCAAAATTGATGATAAAACATTTCGTAAAAATTAAACTAGACATCAATGACAATATTAATCCAGATGAATTTACTTTTGTGTCTACAAGAACATTCAGAGATATAACATCTGATTATTTATAAAATGTAGGACTCATTCATGAATCAATTCCAAGATTTACTTGTATTAGTTCAAAGCTTTGAGAAAGATTTTGAAAAGTTTTTTGAGTCTCAAAATAAAGAAGCAGGAATAAGAGTTAGAAAACATATGCAAATTCTAAAACAAAAAGCTAAATCAATTAGAGATGGCGTACAAACTCAAAAAAAAGAATTCCCTGCAAAAAGACAAGATGTTGCAATAAAAAATAGACAAAACAATCCTTCAACAAAATTGACATAATTACAGTTGTTTACTTATTTGGCAAGTACAATTTTAATAGTAATTTTACGAGTAACTATACTATTTAAGCTTTAGATAATTATATATGGATCTACGTTTTCTTTTAATCATTTCTGGCATCATAGTCAGCTTGGCTATTCTTAGTATTATCATTACTATTGATGTTAAGTTAAAAGTCAAAAAAGGAATTGCTATACTTCGTGATTTGTCTTTTGATAAAACACCCTTGTATTCCATCGAGCATAGCCTTGCATCATGTCCAAAACCAGTTAAAATATATTTAGAACATGCTTTGGCATTGCAGAATAAAATGATCCATTTTGCAAGTTTAAAGCAGATTGGTGAGTTCAGAACATCGATAGATGGTGAATGGAGTCCAATGCGAGCAGATGGACATTTTTTAGCCATGAAGCCTGGTTTTATTTGGAAATCTCGCTTTGGTTCTGGTTTCATTCCAACTAAAACTGCTTGGTTAGAGCTTTTAGATGGTAAAGGATTCGGTTCAGTTAAATTTTTAGGACTATTTACCATTTTAAGTCCAAGTGGCTATGAAGCTGATATCTCCCTTTTATCTAGATATTTAATGGAATCTATTTGGTTTCCAACTGCCCTATTACCAAGTAATTATATAAGTTGGAAAGAAATTGATGATTTGAATGCAATTGCTACCTTATCATATGGAACTCAGCATGTATCTGCACAGTTTACATTCAATGAGCACGGTGATATAGCATATATTACTTCGCATGATAAGTATAGAGACTTTAAAGGATCTTTCGAAAAAGAACAGTTTACTTTACACTGTAAAAATTATCAGATATTTCAGCATATTAGGATTCCTTCTGAAGTGGAATTTATTTGGAATTTAGAAGGAAAAGATTTCTGCTATGGGAAATTCAAGATTACTTCAATCAAATATAAATTTTAATTTTTCACTAGCTTTTGTTTTCTATTCACAATCCGTAATTATCGGTGCTTTTTTATAGAATTAAAAACAGTATATTTGCCCAATAATCATCTCTCAACAGAGGCTTTGAACTATGTATTCGGCTCCCCATTTAGTAATTCCACAAATTCATAATTTGCATGATATAGATGTATATCTAGCAAATGGCGGTTATAATAGCTTAAGAAAAGTCCTATCTACAATGTCTACAGAAGACATAATCAATGAAGTAAAAGCTTCTGGCCTACGAGGCCGTGGTGGAGCTTGCTTTTCAACTGGCATGAAATGGAGTTTTATGCCTAAAGGTAATGATAAGCCTAAATATCTTGCTATTAATGGCGATGAATCAGAACCTGGCTCTTTTAAAGACAGACAAATCCTTGAATATAATCCTCATCAAATGATAGAAGGTATTCTTATTGCAGGCTATGCAATGGGAATTACCAAAGCATTTATTTATATCAGAGGTGAATATCATAAATGGGTGGTTTGCACGCAAAGAGCTGTTCAAGAAGCCTATGATAAAGGTTTTATCGGCGAAAAAATGAAAAGCACATTCGGCACTTCATTTTCTATGGATATTGTTGTCCATAAAGGTGCTGGTGCTTATGTATGTGGAGAAGAAACTTCTTTGATGTCTTCCTTAGAAGGCGATCGTGCTTATCCTAGAATAAAACCTCCATTTCCAGCAAATAAAGGTTTATGGGGATGTCCAACTACAATTAATAATGTAGAAACATTAGCTACAGTACCAGCAATTATTGCTTTAGGCGCAAAAGCTTATTCTGAAATTGGTGCTGCTAAACATACAGGTACTCTTTTATTTGGATTAAGTGGACATATCAATAAACCGGGTGTATATGAATTACCTACTGGCATTCCTCTTAAAGAACTGATTTATGATATTGGTGGTGGAATTCCTGGTGGCAAAAAAATTAAGGCTATCATTCCTGGCGGAAGCTCTATGCCTCCAATTCATCCAGATGAAATAGATTTTGTTCGCATGGATAATGAATCTTTAAAAGAATTTGGATCTTATATTGGAACCGCTGGCGTAATGGTGATGGATGAAGATACTGATTTAGTTAAAGTATTATTACGTTTAGCACATTTTTATCATCATGAATCTTGTGGACAATGCACACCTTGTCGTGAAGGATGTGGATGGATGGAAAAAATCCTAAAACGCTTAGTGAAAGGCGAAGCATCTGTTCAGGATATAGATTTATTATTTAGCGTAGCAAGTAATATAGAAGGAAATACCATTTGTGCTCTAGGCGAGGGAGCAGCTTGGCCCGTAAAAGGATTTTTGAAGAAATTTAGACCAGAATTTGAAAAAAGAGCAAAAGCTAATAGAGATTTCGTGTCTTTAAATGCTGTTCATGGCAAATATTCTACAAGAGATCAACTTATTATCCATAGTTAATTTCATAATCAAAAAAGTACATAGGATGTTCCACTGCCTAGCAGATTGAGCATCCTCTTTTTTTTACTTGTACATTCATGTTAAAATATGATTGAATATCACAGTACAGTTGTTGTTTTTGTTGCTTCAGGCACAGAAGAAATGGAAGCAATTATCATTAGCGATATGCTTAGAAGAGCAGGTATCAATGTTATCATTGCTGGAGAATATGAAATTATCACAGCTTCACGTGGTGTAAAGTTTCTTCCTGATGTTACATTCGAGCATATTTTAGAAGATGAAGAATATCTGGCTATGATATTTCCCGGTGGCTCTCGGGCATCAGAAACGTTTTGCAATCATCCACATATAGAAAAGCTTTTAAGAACGCATATTAAACGCAATGCTATTGTTGGCGCAATGTGTGCAAGCCCAGCCATTTTTGTAGCTTATGATCTTGTACCCAGTACCACAGCTATGACATCACATCCTGATATACAACATATCATTAGTAAGAAATATAATTATATGGATGAAAAAGTTGTCATTGATGGTAATATAATTACATGTCAAGGTGCAGGGACAAGCTTTGACTTCGCTTTTGCATTAATCGAAATCCTTGCAAATAGTAAAATCGCAGCAACTATTGCCAAAGATATCCAATATTAATATTTCTTGGCAATGATAACTGTATGTTTTTGAGGAAATTGATCTAATTCTACATGCCTTATATCACAATTATTCTGCATTAAAATTTCTAAAGTTCTATTAATGCCAAGTGAACTATAATAAAAAGACATATCCTGCCATTCAGAAAGATGATATCCGATATCATCGCCACATGTAAACAGTAATATTCCATCTTTAACCAACATAGAACATAGTTTAATAAGCACTTGTTCTTGCTGATCATATGGAACATGGAAAATACTATCCCACGCTATGATACATTGAAATTGCTCTTGTGTTTGCCAAGTGCAGATATCAGCATGATGAAAAATATATTCAGGATGTTTTTGTTTTGCCAATGTTACCATGGATTCAGATATATCCAAGCCTACTATTCCAAATTCATGCTGAACCAATAATCTCATCATTCTTCCACCTGAACCACATCCTATATCTAAAGCAATTTTCCTTTGATAATCAAATTGATTGCAATATTCAATAGCACGCATCAAACTTTCTATTCCATAAGAAGAGTCTTTCTGTTGTTCATCCCATACATGTGCAATAACATTATATTGATTACCAGTTTGTATAGGATCCACTTATTATTCCTTGATGATTGATTGATTCACTGGTTCAGATATATTGTTTTGATATTTAGACATTCTATATTTTTCTTTTTCTATTTCACTTTTATCATAAGCATTAATGATATCAGATACTAATTTGTGCCGTACGACATCAGATTTATCAAAGTAAGTAAATTCAATTCCTGGTATTCCATGTAATACTTTTTCTGCATCGCCCAGACCAGATAATTTCTTATTTGGAAGATCTATTTGAGTTACATCACCCGTCACAATAGCTTTTGAATTTTTACCTAATCTGGTAAGAAACATTTTCATTTGGGTTATAGTAGCATTTTGTGCTTCATCTAAAATTATGAATGAATTACTAAGAGTTCTTCCCCTCATATAAGCCAAAGGTACAATCTCTATAATTCTTTTTTCACTCATACTTTTTAGCTTTTCTGCAGAAACCATATCCGAAATAGCATCTAATAATGGCCTTAAATAAGGATCAACTTTTTCTGATAAATCACCAGGTAAAAATCCTAAAGATTCACCTGCTTCAACAGCAGGCCTTGATAATACAATACGACTAACTTCGTTGTTTTTAAGTGCTGCAAGAGCAATCGCAACCGCTAAATAAGTTTTGCCAGTTCCTGCAGGGCCAATTGCAAATACCAAATCATTTTCTAGTACCTTCCTATACATTTCGGCTTGATTTTTATTTCTAGGCTTAATTGCTTCCTTTTTGCCATAAAGAATCACCGAATTCATTGAAGGCGCATCTTTACTATGTGCTTTATTTTCTGTGAAACTTGGCATTGCAAAAAGCAAAACGGAATTAACATCTTCTACGCTAATACTTCCCTTTCTTTGCAGAATATATCGCAATTCGCCGAATGTTTTTTCAATCATTTTTATTTCGGAAGGTTCTCCCCTTACAATAATTGTATCTCCTCTTACGGCAATGCTTGCATCGAATCTCGATTCGATTACTGATAAAAATTGATCATTATATCCTAATAAAGAAGCAAGATCAACATCATTAATTTTTATCTTTTTTTCAGTTATATCCATTATAATATCATAATAAAAAAAAAGCCCTTTAAGAATAATTATCTTAAAGGGCTTGAACTATATCAATCTAACTGTTGCATATTTATGCATAGCTGGACTCATTATTTAATTGAATTTACTTTTGATGGAGTAGAAGGTGTTGCTGAAGGAACAACTTCACTTGTACGAACAACCATTGCTGCACGTTTTTTTCTCCAATAAGAGCGTTCTGCTTTTACTTCATCGGAAGTTTTAGGCCCAGCAGCAGGTAATTTTAATCTTTGACCAGGAATAATAATATCCGGATTTCTGATTTGATCGGTATTTCCTTGCCAAACTTTTGGCCATTGGAAAGGATCACCATAGATATCAGCCCTGCTAGCAATATTCCACAAACAGTCGCGATTTTCTGCCCATGTACCTACAATATATTCTTTAGCCTTTGTTTCACGATAGAGAGAGCGAATTTCACTTGCAATGTCTACAATACGATTGAAAAAAGGTGTATATAAAGATATCTTATTACCTCTCATTGCATTAAGTTCAGCTTCATACCCTTTTACTTCATCTTGACGATCTGCTAATGCAGATTCACCAAGACTTTTCAATCCACGAACTTTACCTTCTAAGACACCAATTTTTTGGCCAAATGCATCCATTTGTTCTTTTGTCGCTTCTAATAAAGCAGCGATTTCTGATTCTGAATTAGATAATGCAGTATTTTCAGATTGTAAATCAGCATTTAATTTTTGAATAGACATTTGTAAGCCATTCAATTTTTCTTCTAATTCTTTTACTTTTTGTGCCCATTCCTTTATACAGATATCACCTTGATCGCGTGTATAAGGTTTTGTGCGCATTGTATTCTCGCTTGCATTGCAATCAGGAGGCGCTTCCTGTGAAAATGCGGGTGTTGAAAATATGATCAAAGCACCAGCAAGCATTAATAATAAATGTTTCATTGTTTATGTCTCCTTCACTAAAAAGAGTATTCAGACGTGATAAGAAATTGTTCAAAGATTAATTAAGTGTTGGCAATTATTTTTTGCCTTTTTTCTTTGTAGTTGGAACCGGAACTACCTCTGAAACAGGTGCTGGAGGTGGTGCAGGTGTCCAATCCGGCCATGAATTTGGCCATGTTTGCAATTTCTGCTGAATAAATTCCTTTTTCTGTTCACTTTGCTTTACTTCATTTTGACGCGCTGCTAATTCACGCTCAATAGAAGCTCTTTCAGATTCTTTTTTCTTGATATCAGCTTCTAATTTTGCTGATTGCTCTTTTGATTGACGAAGCTTGGTAAGCTGTTCTTCATTGATTTTTGGTGTACATCCGGTTCCTGTGAATAATAATATTACAGCTAATCCACCAAATACAATCGTTGCTAAGTTCCAAGGTTTGCGCATAAGGCTCCTTGAGAATGTGAGGAAAACAAAATAATTGATTATAATTATCACTAATTTACACTTTGCAAACCCTTCAAACAAATAAAAATCTTGATGATGTGTTTATCAACAAAAATTAACAATTCATTTTGTGCTATCACTTTTCGATTTAATCGCAAGTGTTTCTATATTCTACCAATACTTTTTGTATTCTATTTTACAAAAAGTGTTGCTTCTGATGTGATTGTCCATTGTTCTGCTGAAAATAAAAACAACCTAAAAAGTTTAGCAATAGAACAACAATGGAAAATTTCTTTTCCTTTTGAAAGTTTAGCAAAAAGAATTAGCTCTAAACAGGAAAGCTTTCTATCGTCTCCTCAATTACATACTTTTAATGCTTTATTGCTTTATGCTATTATTTCGATACCAGATACTCATAATTCAAAATACATATTAAGACAAAGTGGTTTATGCGATTATATTGGTGATAATCATCATTATTCATTAGATAATTTTGACATTCCCAATGATTCTTTATGGGGTTCACAATGGTTTATGGAAAGAATTGGTTTGCCTGAGGCTTGGGGAATCACTAGAGGTGATAATGTACTTGTAGCAGTAATAGATACAGGTTGCGATATCAAGCATAAAGATTTATCACCTAATATTTGGGTAAATTCCAAAGAAGATATAAATAACAATGGGAAATTTGATCCATGGCCTATTTCAGAAACTAGAGATGGCGTTTATGGCGATCTTAATGATATAGATGATGATAAGAATGGATGGACAGATGATATAGCTGGATATGATATTGTAGATCAATTTATTCCTAATATTGGAGATTTTGCTTTTCCTGATCCATTTATCGAAGATGAGCAAGGCCATGGTACTAGCGTCGCTGGAATTATTGGCGCAGTTACAAATAATAAAATTGGTATCTCTGGTATAGCGCCTACTTGTAAATTATTGAATATCAGAGCCTTTGATGCCACTGGAAATGCCGAAGAAGATGATATCGCAATGGCTATTGTGTATGCTGCCATGCAAAAATCTAAAGTCATTTGCATGAGTTTTGGAGATATTGTGTACTCTCCTTTAACAGCCGATGCTATTGCTTTTGCTTATTCTATGAACTGTGTTTTAATTGCTTCTGCTGGTAATGATGGAAATATTTTAAAAAGATATCCTGCCAGCTATTCTTATGTTATGGCTATTGGTGCTACCACTCAAAATGACAATAAAGCTTCTTTTAGTTCTTATGGTTCTCATATAAGCTTATCAGCTCCTGGAATTGCAATCCCTACTACAGCAAGAAATAATGCATATAAAAATTTCCAAGGTACATCTGCTTCTGCACCTATAGTTGCTGGGGCGGCTGCTTTACTTATTTCACACAATCCAAATTTTAAGAATAGTGATGTTCAAGGTATTTTGCAGAGTTCAGCTAAAGATATAGGTGAACGTGGTTGGGACCCACTATATGGAGCTGGCAGAGTAGATATTCTTGCTGCTTTACAGCTAAAAGGAGCATTTTCAGCAGGTATTCTATCGCCAAACAATGATATCGAGATTCGTCAGGATTCCAATGGATTTTTTCCGATTATTGGTAGTACCGGTATTCCTCTGTTTTCTTCATGGAGTTTAGAATATGGTTATGGAGAATTACCAAATTCTTGGATTACTCTTCAAAAGGATTCATCACTTAGGGTAATCAACGACACATTAGGGTTTTTACCACTACATTCGCTTTTTGATACTTCTATAACTATCAAACTGTCAATTAAACAAACTACCAATAAAACAATTGAATATAGAAATAGGATTCATACAGTTTCTTCTAATAATGTATTATCACTTGTTTCATTTAATGCAGATTCAGCTTGGCTAGATAATAGAAAAAGCACGGTTATACGATTATTCTTTTCAAGGGCTTGTCGGGTTGGTTTACAAATAAGACAAAAGAATACAAATGATCCTTGGTCTTTTTATGCCGATGATGACAGATCGACAATTGAGCATTCTCTGATCATCAATGACAGCAAATCAGGCCTTTATGATTGCAGAATATTTGCCAATACGGCTAGTGACTCTTTGATTATCGATACTGTATGTAGAATCAGTGAAGAATTTGCTCCGATGACAGGAGTTATTGGTAAAGATTATTCTCTGCCTATGACATTTCTTTATCCTACAATGGGCTTTTTAGATAATGCTAAAAATCCTACTATTATCGGAACTGATTATTCTACAGGCACTTATGGTGATACTAAAATATACAGCTTTGCCAATTCGAAATTTACTTGCACAGATTCAATCAAACAAAGTTGGATAGTAAAAGGTATAGGAGACTCCAATGGCGATGGGATTTCAGAGATATTATGTCATTCTTTAGGCGAAGCAAGGCTATTTACAAAAGAATCAAATGGTATGTCCAATTTTACAAAGATTTTATTTTCAGAATTACAAATCCCAAGTGGCATAAGCAATTTGAAAGAGTTTTGGACGGCTGGTATGTATGATATAGACAAAGATGGATTAGACGATATCTTAGGGTTTTCAGATACAAGCTTATTAGTGTTTAGTTTTAAGAATAATAAATACTACTTATTGGCACAAGCCCCAAATTCTTCTCCAAGAGGATCCAATGGTTCTCCAAATTCAATGAGGCCACCCAAAATTGCTTGCGCAGATTTTGACAAAGATGGTAAAGTTGAAATAGCTTATGGAGATACAGATGGAGATTTTATGGTATTTGAATATGAAAATGGCGCTTTTACTCAAACATTTTCTCTTCAAACAGTTCAAAGTGGTGCAACAGAATTTACTGGGGCACCGGATATCGACGCAGATGGAACACCAGAATTACTGTTTGGAAGATATGCATCGCCATCGATCAATGACTTTAGAGAATATTCATCCCCATTATGGACATTTACAATACTAAAATCATTTGCAGATAATTCTTTTACTAGCATTCATGAAGAAAAAATATATGGAGTAAGAGCTGGTTTAGACTATAAAAATGGTACTTCTTGTGCAAACATAGATGATATTCCTGGTGATGAAATTATCATAAATGCATTTCCAAATCTTTATATCTTTGGACAAAAAAACTCGAAGATTATCCCAAAATGGTATTATCCCATGTGCTATAGCAATACTACTGTCACCGGTGATTTTGACAAAAATGGGAAAGTAGATTTTGGTTTTGGCGATGGACTCAAAACTATTTTTGCTGAATTTGATAATGAGTCAATTCAAGATATTCCCCTTGGATTACAAGCTATATCCTTGAATGATTCTACTGCGATTATCAATTGGAAAGGAAATGCTGATTTTTATGAAATATATATTCAAGAAAATCCTGGTCCGAATCAATTAGACATTGCACTTGTAGATTCTACATCTATGCAAACTTTTACTGTATCTGGACTAAAAAACAATACTTTATATAGATTTTTTGTAAAATCTCTATTTAATAATGGCAATGCCAGCAATCTTTCTAGTGGCGCGGACTGTTATATCCATTCTCCTATTGGACCTATTGCTGTTTTAGCACATTCCGAGACAGAATTACAGACTTTACAGATTGAATTCTCAGGATATATTTCTTCAAATTTTATTCCTTCGAATACCTTTTCGATGTATTCACAAAATGATATTATTATCAATACTGCTATTCCCAGTGGAGAAAAGTCTGTTGTACTTACTTTATCTAAACCTTTAAGTCAAAGTACTAGATATTCACTGATTTGTCATTCATTTACAGATTTTTTTGGTTCACCTACATTATTAGATACAATTACTTTTATAACGGATTCTTTAAGTATTCCGGATCAAGAGCTATATATCACAAAAGCAACCATAGTAAATACATCTACAATTAATATAACATTTTCAGATATTCTTGATAGTTCTTCAGCATCTACTAATAATTATTATACTATCGAACCTTTTGGAACAATTAATTCCATATCTGTACTTGGGAATATTGCCACATTATCGTTAGATCCTTCAAAACCTTTAATCCCAAATGGAAAAGAATATCTTATTACATGTAATTCTTTACTGTCAAATAATGGAAAGAAATTAACGAAAGGTTCTGGCAGAATGATAGGATTTACCTTAACTGGTAATGCTGATAATTCTTTTGCTTATCCACAACCATGGTATAGTGCTAAGAATCCTTATATACATTTTGCTGGCCTTCCACCAGAGGCATATATAAAGATATATTCTATCACAGGTGATGTTTTGGCTACATTATCAGAAAACGACGGGAATGGAGGCATAAAATGGAATGGCAAGCTTAATAATGGCGAGGAATTAACTTCAGGAGTATATTTATTTTCAGTTCAAGACATGTCCACTAATATGGAAAAAGCACCTGTCTTAAAGAAGTTTACTGTTATAAAATAGACTATCAAAAAAGTAATAAAACAATAATATTTAGATAATATTCAATATCCTATTTTTAAGTTATCTTAATTGATAGCACCGATTTTTAGAACCACACACATCTAATATCGGAGGGAAGTTCACACAGGCTTCCTAAATGCGCAAAAGAACAAAGCCGTATTCTTTATTGAATATGGCTTTTTATATTTTGTCAAACTGCTATTTTATGGCTAGATACACGATTTATTATGCTAACTATGATTGCGAACAAAGATACTTTTATTCATAGACTACTGTCTATAAGCTTGCTTCTGATTTTACACATTACGACTGTTAGAAGTGGTGAACTTATATCCGATAATTCTATTGAATTCAGTGGATATTCAGAACTGTATTATACTTTTGATTTTACGAATCCAAAAAATATTGAAAAAGGGAATTTCATTGTTAATCATAAAAGAAATAATACCATTTCTACTAATATTCTGATTGGTAAGGCTGCATATACTAATAAATCTTTTAGAAGTACATTAGGCTTAATGATTGGAGATTATTCTACATTTAATCTCATCAATGAAAAAGATTGGGCAAAAAATATATATGAAGCTCAGGCTGGATTATTACTTTCTTCCAATAAAAACATATGGTTAGATATTGGGGTTATGCCTTCTCATATCGGTTTTGAAAGTGTAATTGGCAAAGATTGTTGGAATGTAACCAGAAGCATATTAGCAGAAAATTCACCTTATTATGAAACGGGGGCAAAAATTTCTTATACCTCGGATGACACAGATTTTCAGTCATCTTTATTATTCTTAAATGGATGGCAAAATATCTCAGCACATAATCTGTATTCATTGCCAGCAATTGGGATTCAGATTCAAAGTAAATTGAATAAGAATACTATTGTTAATTACAGTAATTATATCGGTTGTTCAAAATCAGAGGATAATAAAAAGATAAGAACATATCATAATTTTTATCTTATATATGGACAAGAAAATAGACTCTCTTTTATTACTGGATTAGATATAGGAACTGACAATAAGAATAATCAATATGGTTATTGGTTTTCACCTATACTCATAGCAAGATATGCAATCAACCCCAATATAAATGCCTCTTGTAGAATAGAGTATTTCAATGATTCTAAAGGACTTATCATCCCCACTAACGATATACATGGTTTCAATGTGAAAGGATTTTCAACAAATGTGGATTATCAAATCCAAAAAAATTGCCTCTTTAGGATAGAAGCAAAATTGTATCATTCCGATACAGAAATGATAGGGACAAATACACAATCTAATCTCTCGATTACATCAAGCATTTCTTATACTTTTTAAAGTATGTATCATTTTCCTAGACAATAATTCTCTTGACAGATTTCCAAGAAATATCATTTTCAGTGGATTGATATTCAATCTTGCTACCCCTAATTTTAACACTAATTACACTTACAGATGTATTGAGGATATCGTGAGGTTCTTTATCTAATTTTATTCTTTTAGCAATAAGACATGGCGTTTCTTTGCCATGCTCATCAATAGACACATAACGATCTATGATCTCTACACGGTGATTTTGGATGGTAATAAAGATATCACCAGGCATTGGGTCAGCCAATGGATTTCTACTCATTTAATGCTTTTTTTAGGAATTTCTGAAATTTTTCTGTGTCAGGAGTATATCCAGTTTGATCGATTAATTGTCCTTGAGGTGTAAGCATTACATATAAAGGCAATTCAGCTGATTTATATTCATCTTGCATCATTTTTTCATTTGCTTTATCTTCAGGTTTATCGCGGTCTGTATACATTCTTACTTTAATCATTTTTTGCATTAAGGCAGCGATTACTGGTCGTGGAAAGACATTTTTTTCCATTTTACGACAATTAGTACATGTAACGCCAGTAAAATCTAGGAATATAGGTTGATTTTTTTCTTTTGCTAATTTTAAGGCAGCTTGGAAGTCTTCTGTCCACTCTTCTCCTTTAGTATCAGCAGAGCCACCCATAGAAGCTGCAGCTATTGGAGTAGCGGAATCTGAATAGATAAATGATTCGAATTCTCCAACGCTTCTACCATTCATTCCTTGTAATAAATAGAAAGTCATTGATGCAAAGATCAGTGCAAATACTAATCGTGGCGCACTAATATTTTGAATTGGTGAATCTAGTTTTAATTTATATAATCCAAGTATATACATTGTTATTAAGAGTCCACAACCTACCCAAAAGGCAAGTATTGTTTCTCTAGAAAGTAATCCTAATTCCCAAGTAGCATCCATTCTACTTAAATAACTAATTGCTAATGCTAATTCTAAAAATCCAAGCACTACTTTAACATTATTCATCCACGTGCCGGCTTTTGGCATTTTGGATAATTGTGAGGGGAATAATGCTAATAAAAAGAATGGTAAAGCAAATGCTCCTGAAAATCCTAACATACCAAGCATAGGATAGAATAAATCTCCTTCACCGCCTTTTACTGCACTTGCTGCTTCACCAAATGCGGCTGCTACAAATCCAAGTGTACATGTAAAAGAAGTAATTGAAAATGTAATACCCATTAACAATACACTACCGAAGCTATTGCCTTTAGAAGATGCCGAATTAAGTTTATTTAATAAACTAGTAGGCAACATAATCTCGAATGCCCCGAACAAATTGAATGCAAAAAGGATAAAGATTGAAGCTAAGAAGATATTCATCCATGGATTATTTGCAAAATTTCTTATTCCTGCAGCATTAGAGAGCAAGGCAAATAATAGTCCTAAAATTGTAAATGTAACAATAATACCGGTTGCAAAAACCAATGAATCTGCTACACTTTTCGCACTTGCTTTTTCTGCCCTTTTTGTAAAAAATGATACCGTAATCGGAATCATTGGATAGACGCATGGAGTTGTTAATGCTGCAAATCCTGCTAAAATTGCGGCCCATAAAAATGAAAAAACACCATCATCTTTGGCTTGATTATATTCTGCTTGTGATTCTGTGACACCGGACTTCTTAGTATCTTTTTTTATAGAAGTTATTGTACTCTTTTGAATATTGGTTTCAGAACTATCAGAAGCATTATCTGAATACATAGATATCAAAGTACCATCTTGCACTGAAGTATCTGATGATACATTTATTGCTTCTTGCGTAATCATGAATGTAATTGGATACTTCTTACTAGGATATGTACAAATACCTTCATCGGTACAAACTTGAGATTCAACCAAGAGAGAATCTTTATATATTCCTTTTTTGAGTGTATTCTTAACGATTAAAGGAACAATCATAGATACTTTACCATGCCAAGTTCCAATCTGCACCTCAAATGTTGAATCATATGAAATATCAGATTTAGGCGCGACAATCCTGCCAATTACAGCTATATTTTTACTTGAAAATTTAATCAAAGTTGGTGAAGGCCCGATCCCTGAACCTGATTTTTTATTTCTTATATTCTGTTGCAAATCATAAGCATGCCATCCCTTTTCTATATCTATGGAAATACGAATTAAAGTAGTATCACCAGCTTTTACCGAAAACTGCTGTTTATCCAAAGTTATTATAGCATGTTCTTTTAGGCCAGTTTGAAAAGCTTTTAAAGGCATTGTAAAACTATACATGAAAGCACTTATTAAAAAGATAATACCATATCTTTTTAGTGAATGTATAGATAAAGTAGGATTTGTATTCATAGTGAAAAGCTTTCTTTAAAGATGACGGACTTATTGTATGATTATATTAAAAGGGATTGGAACTGTTGTTGGAGCCAAGCACATATTTCCATCACACAATTGATATGTTATTTCTAATGGTATAGTAATACAAGACTTAGCAGCATCATTTTTTGCTGTTAGAGGTAATATACAGGTAAAAGATCCAGAATAAGAATCTACATCCATTTCGAATGCTTCATCATATTTAGTTTTAGGTTTAGGATAAGATGGCTTTCCTGGAGTAATCGTTCCGGTTGTATCATTATAATAAATATCTGTCTGTTGAGGCCCAATACCTTCTTTATTAATTGCGGAAATAAAACCGTAGATATGCCATGACTTATCAAGCTTAAACTTTATAGGAACATTTACAGTTTTGCCTGGCTTAATTGAAATTTTAGAAGGAGCAGTAATCTTACAATGATTTGCTTCTTTTTCTGCAGAAAAAAGTGATTTCTTTGTAAAAAAGAACGAAATGATGATGAGATATACAAGCAAATAGTTCTTATTCATGAGATGTTTACTCTTAAGATTTTTTATGGCCCAGCAAAAGTACAAAATATTGAAGAACTGTAAGGGCATCTTCGCGAGGTTTTTCAGAATAAACTTCATTATTCAGTTTAGCTCTTAGCCCTCCTTGCAATCTTTTGATTGATAGATGTATTTCTATAGGCAACGATGCATCTATAGAAAGCATTGCAAGTACTTGCATGGCATTCATATTGGGCTGGATGTCAGCATATGAATATTCTTTAAAAAACTCTCCAATTGCTCTTCTTGCATGAACTCTTGCAAGTCCAATATTTTGATTTGCAAGTGCATTATCTAAGCCTTCAAGTTCTTTGTATACTTTTATTGGAAACATAATTCATAAATAAAGCTCTGAACAGATCAGAGCTTTATAGTGTTAAGGTTGATTTTTAAGAAGGAAGATTTCTTTATCTGTAAAAGAGGCACTTGCAAAAACACCAACTCCTCCAGAAATGCTTGCTAATCTATAATCATATTGATTTCCAGACCACAATGTTTTGAACCATTTTAGAAAATTTTGGTCTGGAGCAAAGATAGTAAGCCTACATTTACCATACCATCTAAAAGCTGTCCATACAACTGGAGCTTTCGTCGCTTGAAGAAATCCATATACAGTCATATCTCTTAATCTTGGATTATTTGATCTTGAAAAAAATCGAGTGATTTTTCTATTCTTTTCTTCAGATATAGGATCTAAATATTTACCATATTCTAATGTATCTAAATGAGAAATTGATATAAGATATTCTTTTATATCCGATAATTGCGTCCAAGATATTGATAAAGAGTCATTGAATGTAAGATTGATAGTATCTTTTGGATATTGCAATACACTTTGAGGCGGAACAATCCAAGAAACAGTATTAGGCGTAAAAGTTGTGGCTGTAATTACAGCACCATCATTTGTAGTAATCAATAAATCATATCTTGTTTTTGGCTGAACAAGTAAGGTAGTATCAGCACAATAATACTCTCCTCCTCTTTCGGAGTCTCTATATTGGAGTGTTATTGTGTCTTTACTATTTTGAATGATATATACTTTTGCATTTTTTATAATTGCATTATCATAAGAAAATGAATCAGCAACTGGTTGTGTTTTGGTAAGCATAATATTATCGATTGGTTTGCCCACCAATAGATATGCTTCTACTGCATATTGAGGTATATAGTCAAAAGCTACTGGATCTTCACAACCAGATATCAACATTGATATCGCACTGATGAATATTATGAGAAGTATATTTTTGTGTGGTATAAGCATTGTTTTATTCATTAAAATTTAACCTCTAAAGCTACTGTTGGCAATATGGGTAATAATCGGATATCAGTTACTGTTGTGATATCTTTAGATGTATCATAAAATCTAAACCAAATATCTCTTCTTGAATATACATTATAGATATCTAGCATCACTCTTGCTGGCAAGCCCCATAATGTGGTAATATAATTTACATTAAAATTGAGCTGATGAGTATTTGGCAATCTTAATCCATAACGATCACCGGGGATAATATGTGGAGAATTTACCGTTTCATCTGGTTTACGGGTAGCAAATCTAGAGGTTGCTCCTGTATAAGACTGACCAGTTTGATAGGTAAAAGTGGCCCCGAATTCCCATGTTTCATTAAGACGATACATCCCAACAACTTTGATATCATGTCTTCTATCGTATTTTGGTCTGAATTCACGTCCTTGATTAACACTATCAAATTGACCAAATACATAACCTAGACCATAACCTAGCCATCCTGTAAATTTCCCCATCTTTTTTTGCAGGAAGAACTCTGCCCCATAAGCTTGGCCATTTCCATTATAAAACACATCACTTACTTTTACTCCACGAGTATTTGTGGCATTTAATTCACTAATATTTTTTAAGTCTTTATAATAAAAATCAACATTTAAATCATATCCATCAAATGGTTGAGTTTCAAAACTTAGGATATAGTGAGTAGCTTTACTTGCGGGCACGGATTGATCTGTAGGTAACCATGTATCAAAAAACGTAAAATCAGGCTGCGTAGCTAAACGCAGATATTGATGGAATATTCCCCAAGATGCTTTGACAACAAAGTTCTCTTGGGCTTGCCAGCGAATAGCTAATCGGGGGTCTAAGGTTGATATTTTACTAGAATCCCAATAATTAAATCGAAAGCCAGCTTGAACAGATAATAAATCTGAAATTCTATAATTCGCTTGAGAAAAAAAGGCATGTGTATAATCAACAACTGTAAGATTTGTTAAACCACCTTCACTTACAGTACCGCTTTGTGCAGTTGTATCGGCATTTCCAGTAAAGTTTTGCTTATATCCGAATTCAAATTTGGTTCCTTCATATCCAGATTTTATCGTTACATCTTCTGATGCAAACCATTCTAATTGTGTTCTAAATGTATAGTCCTTAATAGAATTTTCTATACCAAAACTAAATCCACCATTATTACCATTAAAAGAGCTTGCATATTTACTTCCACTAATATTTACTTCAGAAAATAAGTCATCACCAAATACATGGGTCCAACGAGCAGATCCTGATACATTTCCAATACCAATTTCAAAATCTATACCTGGGCCATTTAAAATCAATTTATCTGCACTAATAAATCCACTTGCAAAAACTCGATCGTTTTCACCAAGTACTTGCGATACTTTTGCATTTAAATCATAAAAATTAAAATTAGGTAATGGGCTTGTTGGGTCTTCAGGTAATGCATTTAAAATCAAATCCAGATAGGTTCTTCTAGCGCCAATAAAAAAGGCACCATCTCCTAATGGCCCTTGCAAAGAACCCCTAGAAGATATGATTCCGGCAGAGAGAAGACCTTCATAATGTTCTTTATTACCATCTTTTTGGGTAAGATTTAGGACCGCAGAAAGCCTAGATCCATATTCTGCTGGATATCCACCTTTAATTAACTCAACGTCTTTTATGGCATCTGGGTTAAAAGCAGATATAAAACCAAATAAATGCGATGGATTATACACTGTTGATCCATCTAATAAAACTAGATTTTGATCTGGAGATCCACCCCTTACATATAAACCGCTTGATATTTGAGATGAAGTAAGAACTCCAGGTAAGAATTGCAATGCTCTAAATACATCAGCTTCGCCACCAATTCTTAGCTGTGTAAGTTGTTCCATCGGTATATTGATTCTACTTATTGAAATTTCTCTTTTTTCTACTTCTCTTTCTGCTTCTACTCTAACTTGTTCGGTTTCCATTGCTGCTTTCTGCAAGGAAATGTTTACTTTGATTCCCTCCCCTTCTTTAATTTCTATTTCTTTTATTTGTTTTGCATAACCAACACTTGATAATTGAATTTTTGCTTTACCTGAAACAATATTCTTGATAGTATAGAAACCGTTTTTATTGGTATATGTTCCAAGTTTTGTTCCTTTTACAGAAACAGCAACCCTAATTAATGGCTCTTTACTCTCACTATCAATCACATATCCTGTAATTGAACCAGTAGTATTTGCAGGCTCAATTTTTGCGAAAGAAGTACAGTGAAACAGTAAGAGTGAAAAAAATATATATGTTGTAAAAAATCGATGAGAATGTAAATGAGTCATTTAATTTGTGATAGTGAAAAATATTAAAATCTATCAAGATATTTAAAACTAATTACACTTGATAAGAGTTCATTATGACAATAGTTTTAACATATCCTTAACAGCATTTTCCATTCCTGAGAACAATGCTTTTGATATTAATGCATGACCAATACTTACTTCAATCAAACCAGGTATTTCTTTAATTGGAATGATATTATGATAATTGAGTCCATGGCCTGCTGTTACTTGAAGTCCTAAAGAATGGGCTAATGTTCCACCTGTGATGAGCAATTCTAGTGATTGTTGTCTGATAATTGCATTAGATGATTCAGCATAATGGCCAGTATGTAATTCTATAATATCTGCTTGAATTTCTGCTGCTGTATATATTTGTTCTTCACTTGCTTCTATAAAGTAACTTACTTTAATTCCATTGTCTTGAAACCTTTTAGTAAGATCTTTATATCTGGCTTTTTGATGATAAATATCTAAGCCTCCCTCGGTAGTTAATTCCATCCTTTTTTCAGGAACAATTGTCACTAAATAAGGTTTTAACTGTAATGCGATATCTATAATCTCATCAGTAGCAGCCATCTCAAAGTCTAGCTTTGTAGAAATAGCATCTTTTAATGCAAATACATCTTTGTCTTTGATGTGCCTTCTATCTTCCCTTAAATGGCATACAATTCCTGATGCTCCCGCCTTTTCAGCAATTAAAGCTGCTTGAACGGGGTCGGGCTCTGTAAAACCACGTGCATTTCTTACTGTAGCAATATGATCTATGTTTACGGCTAAATGTATCATATAATCCAATTATTATAATGAACGCCTTCGACGTTTTTAATTGGTCTATAGTGCATTGACTATACATTTTAGCACATAGCACATACGTATAAGTGACCGAAGAAATGTATAATAATATTTTGCAAAGGAATTCCCTTTTTTTTTTTAATTTTGTAAAAATTTATTTTTTTATTTATCTAATTAGGTGTGTTATGAAAACATTGTTGCAATCTGCTGTTATCGCAATCCTATTAACAATTACATTATCATCTTGTTATGTAATGAGTTTTGATGTAGGTCAAGGTGCAAAACTTGGTGTTTCTGAATCAAAGAAGAATCATTATTTAATTCTAGGATTAGTTCCACTAAGTACTGCCAATGTAAAAGAAATGTCTAGAGGTGCAACTGATTATTCAGTAACAATTGAACATTCATTTTTAGATGGTCTGATAAACTCATTTACAGGTGGTATTTACTCACCAAATACTGTGACTATAGTTAGGTAAGACTTGACATATATTATAAAAGGGATGCAAAAATCGATTTGCATCCCTTTATTTTTTTTAATTGTTTTTATTGTCCGAAACTATATCTTGGACCACCCGAAGCAAATATAGCCCTCATTCTGGTTTTTTGTCCTGAAGTAAACATATACATACAAGCATCATCAGAATAATCCATATAATTCATAGTCATTTCTACAGGTTTACCAGAGCATGTACTATAATGTGGATATATTGGACATCCATAATTTTCAGAATTATGATTTGGCGTATCTGAAACTAAATCACTTCCACAGTTTGCATCTCCCCAGATATGTCTTAAATTCATCCAATGGCCAACTTCATGAGTAGCCGTCCTCCCTTTATTAAAGGGGGCTTGAACTGTACCTGTTGTTCCAAATGCATTATCATCTATCACTACACCATCTGTTGTAGAGCTTCCTCCTGGAAACTGAGCATATCCCAGTATACCACCACTAAGATTGCATATCCAAATATTTAATTTTGTAGTTGGAGAGCTTGGACTAATGCCACCTTTAGCAGTTGATTTCATTGAATTATCTGCAGACCAACCTGTTTTAGTAGTTGACTTTCTAATAATTCCATCTAAAACAAATCTAATTTTAGTATTACCAGCTCTTAATGATTGAAATACAGATGGAGTTAGATTATAATCTGTATTTAAGGCTTCAAAATCATTATTTAGTGCAGTAATCTGTGATTGAATTTGAGCAGAAGAAATATTTTGGACAGTAGTTTTATATAATACATTAACTATTATTGGTATTTCTAAAGTATCACCCAATAATCGCAATGATGCAGGAGATTTGTCTTTTGTAAATCTCTCTGTAAAATCTTCGATTTGCTGCATTCGAATTGCCAAAGATGGATCTTGTTGTAATTGTTGTTGTAATACCTCATAGGTAAAACATACTCTTTTAGACAATACATCTTCATCATTTTGAGTTATGCTTGTATTAATTGTTTCTTCAGAACAACCTACTAAAAAGAACATACTGCATAGCAATAAGGATAAAAAAGATTTCATAATAAATTCCAGAATTATATTAAAATGATTATGTATCAAACTTGGTAACAAACATACCTATCAAAAATACAGAAATATTTACTCCATTTTCTGTAGAAAATATGTTTTCAATTGTCCTTTACCCTTGATATTTACTTCGCCTCTGCTTAAGGCTTTACATTGTAGATATGAATTATGTTCATTAAAATTACTTAGAAAATCATGAGATACATGAATCTTATTTGCCTCGCTACTTTGTTCAAGTCTAGCGGCAACATTCACAGCATCACCCCAAATATCAAAGGTAAATCTTTTATTACCAATAATTCCAGCCATAACTTTCCCTGAATGTATTCCTATTCTTAATGAAATTGGATATGTATCAGCAAAAGAAATTGTTTGTGCGATATCGAGGGCAGAAAAAGCAAAGGCAACCATTTTTTCTTTATGTTCAAGATCTTCATCTAAGATGCCACAAGCTGCCATATATGCATCTCCGATTGTTTTTATCTTTTCAATTCCAAATGTTTGTGCTATATCGTCAAATTTTGAATACAAAGAATTTAATGTTTCAACAATAATTTCTGCGGACAGTGCTTGGCTAATTGGAGTAAACCCAACAATATCCATAAAGATTACAGACACATTATCTTTAAAATCAGCAATTGTTTTTTCTCCAAGCACTATACGATCAGCAATTCCGGATGGTAATATATCATGTAATAAATTTTCTTTTTCTCGAAGCTTTACTAATTCAATTTGTTTTTCCTTTTCAGCTTTGTCAGTAATTCTTTGAAAATCAAAATTATTGGCTCTTTCTTCTGCATCTCTACTATAAATCTCGTCTTTTAGTATAAAATATTGTTTATAGAATATCGTAGTATTTTCCCAGTCTTTTAGATATTCATATAATTCTGCTAATATTTTATAACAATTCATTTCACTTGCTTTTAATTGCAATGTCTTACAAATTGTAATACTTTCGTTTAGAGTATCTATAGCTTTTTCGGGATGAAAATAGGATGCAAGTGGATTGGAATATAAAGATGCCAAGCTGATTGTAGTTTCTAACATTCCTTGTTTACTATGTATTGTATTGAACAGTTCTAATGAACATGAATATTTCAAAAATGCGTCTTCATAAGTACCGCCCAATAAAGCTAAGTCACCCAAACTATTATGTATTTTGGCTTCCATTGCTTTATCATCTACATCTTTGTTTACCTCAATAACTTTATTATAATATTTCATGCTTGCAGAGAAGTCACCCACATCTTTATATGTATCACCTAAACCAGCCGCCCAGCTCAACACACCTCTTTTATAATCTACAGCTTCGTGGATTTCAAGTGCTTGTTCAAAATAACTAATTGCTCGAGGGAAATCTGATAGGGCTAGGTATACAACAGCAAGATTTCCGAGAACTCTTCCCTTTTCTTTTATATTATTATTTGCTTCATGGATCTCCAAAGAATATTGAAAATATTCTAAGGAACGTACATAATCTGAATGTTTAGAAAAAACATTAGCAATATTTCCATAAATGGTGGCGAGATGATCTTTCCAATCCAGTGTTTTGGCAGTTTGTTCTGCCTCGAATAGATATGTTAATGCTAATTGATCATTACTGGCACTGGAATAGATGAGCCCTAAATTACCTGTGATTGTAGACAGATTTTTTTTGTTATTTGATTCTGTTGCAAGCTGATATGCTCTATTTCCATATTCCAAGGCTTTATCTATTAAAGACATCTCTTGATGCAATAGGCATAGTATATTATTTGACTTAAACTGATACGATGGATTTTGTAGAAAGTCTGCTATGTCAGACATAATAAATGTGTATGCTAATGCATCTTTTGGCATACCTCGATAGATATAAGAGAATGCTAAAACATCATAAATCCTGAATACATCATCATTTTTTTCTGGATTCTTTCCAAGATCTGCAAGCATAGCATTAGCAACATGTTCTGCTCCAATGAAATCACCCGAATTAATCATTTTCCAGGCATTATCACATTGTTCTTTAATTGTAATCACGGACATAATTGTTGCATTTGTACATTAATAAATCTCTTTCTTATACAAAGTTAGACCCTTTACTTTATTAATTCACATAAATAATAGCTTTATGTTTTTTGTTAATGATAATTATCATTTCAGCATTAAATTCCAATACATAATGTGCTTTATAAAGTCTTAAATATCCAATCAAACAGTTGTATAGTTCCAATCCATTCTTTCAGTTTAAGAATGTTCATTGTGATACTTCTACTCATTGTGTATGCGCTTGTTAAGATTAAATCCTGAATTATGATACGAGATTTTTACAGTAGACAAAGCTTCAAAATTAAATTCAATACTACTTATTGGAGGTTTTCAGATATTTATATAGGATTTCATTCACCTTAAATTAAGTGCACTATTTTTCAAATTATGGCTTTTCAACTTGTAAATCTGTTGTTGCAATGGCTACAATTACACCTACTTTTTTTACAGGGACTGAATATGTTTTCATCCATATGTCTCCTCCGCCTGCATCAAAATATGGCGCGCTCCAAACACCTAAATTTGTTTGAATTGGCTTTAGTAACCATTCTTGTTTGTTGATATCATAAGATGTATCGCTTGCAAGATCTTTGTACTTGATACCTAATGAACTTTTATACCAGTACGGACTAAATATAGCCTGCTTATTTGTATTCAATAAACAAACTGTAGAACCAAAAAAACGAATATCCTTAGATTCAATATATGTTCTCACTTTCATAGAAATAGTTGAACTATCGATATCTCCAGCTTCTAATGTTTGCACAAATACTTGCATAGCTTGCTCTATGGCTTGCTGATCTGTATTTGGGGTATTAGTGTCTGAACATCCAGTGAAAACAAAAGCAAAAAAAACAATACATAGAAATCTAGTCACATAAATTTTCATATAACACCTAATAATTTTAGTTAATAATAAAAAGAACTTTACATTATGAAGACGAAAAAATCATACTTGTATAAGCGTACATATAAGAATCAAAGAGACTTCATTTTGTTCTACGCTACAAAATAAATAATAATATCTTTACTCCTCATTATATATGTAAACATATTACTGCTATTGTCATGTAATAATGTACTAAACTAGAAATACTTTGTACATATCCCGATTAAATATTTCATCTGTCATTCACATAGAAATATCCTTTTTTTTATCTACTATATCTTGTGCTAATACGATTACATTATATAAATAGCTTACTTGACTTTGTTAGATACTTTGTATTAGATATTCATAAATAAGGGAATATTCTTCAAATACATTGTGCGCCCCTAATTCCTTTAATAGTATTGCACGATTACCCTTTGCAATTCCCAAGAAATTGATATCAAGTTTTTTTGCTGCCAGTAAATCCCATGGACCATCGCCAATATACGTTATAGCAGAGAAAGTATCTTTATTATAGAACAGACTACAATCTGTAATACATTGTTTGATAATATTAACTCTTTCAATATCATTATCAGCACTACAAATAGGAATATTATTTATTTGTATTCCAACTTTTTCTAGTTTTAAAACAGCAGAATCCAGCCAACAACCTGTAGCAATTCCAATTGCAAATCCTTCTTTTAATAATAAAGGAATAATGTTTTTAGCACCTGGTATTGGAAGAAAATACTCTGGATTTGAGTAAAAATATTTTTCAAGTAATTCTATAAATGATCTTTTTACTGTAGAATACATATCAATTTCAGAATCAAGATTTAATGTCTCAATTAATTCCAATATTATTCCACTATCTGTACTTTGTTTATAAGTACTCCAATCGGAGGAAATATTCTGGATATTTAGAACTTGTTGTGCTGAATGAACTAAACATAATTCATCTATATAATTTGTATCACATAATGTTCCATCAATATCAAATATGAGAAGATGCATAGTACTTTTAAGAATATTTTGGTTTTATGTAAATGATTAGATATAGACTAATAGCTATTAAAATTGGCGATATACAAGCATATATCATCCCTGTTTGTAGAAATGTTTGCAACCATATTGACTTAGCCATAAGTAATGAAGACATGATATAAAGGATGCAACTACCTAAATATCCAAAAGAATCAGCGAAGTATATTAGAAAGCCGACAGTACCTTGATATTTATACAAAGAAATAAGTCTTTCAAATAGCATACTATTAAATGGAACATATGCTAGATATGTTGCAAATCCAGTTAAGAACATACAAGTAATTGCTGATATTTGTTTATTCATTAATAGGAATGTTGTGATTCCAATAATAAGAGCTGAAATAAGGAATAATATATGATGAGTTATTAATGCTTTACGATGAGATTGTATTTTAGCAATGACCAAAAGAATAAGACCCACACAGAAAGTAATTGCAAGTTCAATTGAGGTAAATACAGATGGTTGAACATCAATTAACAATTCATGAAAAATATCAACCATAAAAGAGTCTCTTAAGTCTCTATAAATTGTTAAAATAACATAAAGTAAGGTTAAAGGAATAATAGATACTTTTAACCCTTTAAACATTTTAACCCTTTCTTCCGAAGACATTGGAGTTCTATCATTTCTAGCAAGAATTTCTTCTTTAGAAGGATGAGGAATGATAGACAGGATATATGAGCCAATTAAAATTACTGGAATTCCTACTAATCCTACTACAAATGGCGTCCATAATTCAGAAACATGTAATATAGTATGAGAATAAACCCCTAAACTTTTAGCTAAACCACTTGTAAAGATAAAGCTCATACTTAAGAAAAGACCAATTGAATCTGTTGCATGACGTCCCTCAATAAAAGAAAATACTATTCCCCATATTAAACCTAAAGAAAGCCCATTAACAAATAAAACAAGCGGAGAAAACTGAATAGGAAGCAGTGCAAAAGCCAGTAATGAGAAAATTCCTACTGTCAAAAGAGTTAATAAAGAAAATATTCTTTTAGATTTAACAATCGAACTTACCCATGTAACACCAATAAATTTTGCAGTAGTGTATCCAAGTATCTGAGAAATAATCAATAATACTTTTAAAGAAATACCTAATAATGATATATCTGAAAATTGCATTGCACTTATTGGTTTTCTAATAAGATACATAGCAGAATATGTCATAAAACTAGCAATTGCTAATAGAAAATTAGCTACCCATCTTTTTTTATATACATAATCTATTATTTTCGGCATATATATAACATCAAAGAGCGATAGTATTCAAGTGGATGAATGCTAGCAGAGATACTGGCATCTTTAGCTAATTCATCCCATCTTCTTAATTGAACTGCTTGCTCCCAGAATGATTCTTTCTTAAAAGTCATACATTCTTCTAGGGTAAAGATCCCACCTTGAAGTTGAAGGGTTTGTTTGCTTGCATCGGACAATGATTCGAAATAATCTGACTCAACTGAACATAAGTATTGTTTTGCAGCTACATGTAGTCTAATTGGTTCAGTTACTGATTCAGGAAATCCTAATTCTCTTAGAACGATGGCGCCCCTTTCACCGTGATTAACTATCCCCCATGCACTTTGCATATCTAATTCTCTACTTGGCAATAAATGGCCAATATCATGTAATAAAGCTGCAATTACTTGATACGATGTTGCATTATTATGTAATGCCAAAAAGGCACATTGTAATGCATGATCTAATTGAGTAATCGGTTCACCATCATAACTATTAAAGCCACACTGTTCTAATAAGGAAAAAATGAAATTAATAGATAATTCTACATTTTTCATCTAATTATCTTCTCTATAAGTTCCTGATACAACTTCTTCTGCAAGTCCAAAAGATAGAGTCATTCCTGCACCACCCAGTCCATTTACAATAGTAATATCATCATGTATTTTTTTTACATACTCAGAAAAACCAGGGTATTTAGCATAAATACCAATCCATTTTTGATCGATAGTTAGCTCTGGAATTAGATATATTCTATTTATTTCTTTTATGATAAGTGTATTTATTTCTTCACTTATAAATGGGTCTAAGGTATTGCCATATTCATGCGAATCACCTAATATTAATTCACCATTTCCATGTTGGCTAATCAGAACATGAATACCATATTTTATATATAGAGGTTTTTCCTTTTCAATTCTAATTTTTAATTGCTGTAATGAAGATATATGCTTAAAAGAATCATAGTGTAATAAAGTAAGGCCTCCACAAATTGCAGGGCCAAGTTTCCATTGATATTGCTGCGGTGCAGTACGCATCATCTGTAATTTTACGCGTAAAAGATCCTTATCAGGTGTATATAACTCAAGATTTTCACCAGAACATATGTAAGCTTGTTCAAATTGAATAATCCTATCGGAACATATCAAGGAATGATCGTTAACATAGATACCTTGGACACCATATTCAAATTGCACCTGAAATGTATTCTTAAGATAATCAGCTATGGAAGTTATTGCTTCTCTTGGATTTACAGTGATTTCATATGGACTCCACATACTTCCTAATAATGCATTTCCATTAACTTTTGGAGATACAATTTTAGTTTTTTCTGGAGTAAGAAACATTGCATCCAGCCTAGCTTCTCTTAATGTTTGAACATATTCTTCAATCATCTCGGATTCATCTGCAGAATGAACTACATGAAGGCTTCCGCTTTTATCAGCATATATACCAGTTTTATCAATAATATCTAACCAAATAGACCTAGATTTCATTGCCCTTTCAAATCGATCACCAATCGGTTGTCCTATTGGCCAAATTAATCCGAAATTCCTAATACTAGCACCAATTGGAAATAAGGACTTTTCGATAACTAAAACTTTTTTACCTCTTTTAGCGCAAGCTAAAGCATGAGCTAAACCAACAATTCCAGAACCTACAATTAGTATTTCTGTATGATTAATTATCATGATGAAGCGTTAATATTATTGTAGAAAGTTCAGCGGTGTTGTGCGCTATATGAGTACTTCCTGAATTCATTAAATCTTCAGCTGAATGAGACCCATAAGTTACTCCAATTATGGCCGCACAACCAGCAGAAACGCCTTCTTTCATGTCTGAGGGTGTATCACCAATTTTTACAATTGCATCTGATGATTCAATTGAACATATTCTCATTGCCTCATAAACCATATCTGGTGCAGGACGGCCATTTTCTACATCATCAGCTGTAATTACTCCTGTATACCAATCATAATTTTTCCATCCAACTAAATCAATAATGATATCAGCAATTTCTCGTGGAAATCCTGTATCAAAATATATCATAATACCTTGATTGTATAGTTCTGTAAATACAGCTTCAATATTATCTATAGAAGTAACTGGTTGAATTGATGTATAGTGTTCTTTCATATTTTTGATAAAAGAACGATAAATATTATCAATCAATTCATTCTTATTAATATTATGAACAATGGATTGATTATCAATGAGAGTAGAGATAGCAATTCTTTTAGGAATTCCCATTACTGTATTTATTTCTTCAATTGAACAGTGTATAGAGTAATCATGTAATGTTTGTATAAAAACTTTTGCAACATCATTATTATCAGTAATTGAAGTTCCGGCTAAGTCAAAAAGGGCTAATTTTATCATAAGTATATTTATCTTGAAAAAGATAAATCTGATTTATTTATAGAATGAGTGTATACAATATCTTTCACAGTATTATATAGTTCAAATGTAATACTTGGATCAGCTTTCTTCCAATCAATTGTAATTCCTCCAAAATGATTTTCATGTATTTCTTTTCCAATACGATATTTATTTGGTTGTGTAAAATCAGTTGACGTGATACCACTTGATGTAAAATCATATAAAGGATAACAATCAGATGGAGTTTGTTTTGATACTTCACCAAAGTGGACATCTCCAGAAACAAAGAGGACGCCTTCAGCTTTTGTTTTTTTTATCAGATCTATCATTCTTTGTTTTTCATATGGCTTAAGTGCCCATAATTCATAGCCATTAAACTCTGAAACAAATTGGGTAGATGTCAAGATAATTCTTAGATCAGCAGGTTTTAGAAGCTCATTTTCCAACCATTTCCATTGTTCTTCACCTAACATCTTAGCATTTTTATTGGTATCAACTATATAATCATTGATATCTATTCCCGGAACTCCAGTAATTACTTTAGTTCTGAAAGTTCGATTATCTAGCATAATAAACTGAATTTGTTTACCGATAGGGCCAGCAAAAAAGCTATGATAAATTCCAGTATGTTTTCTTCTTTCAGACTTAAGGGGTTCATTCCAAAATTGAAGAAAAATCTCTTTTGATTCCTCTTTCTTAGGATATTCTAAACCACCATCATTAATACCATAATCATGATCATCCCAAACAGACAGAATTCCAGTTTTCTTAACAAGCTTTTTGAATTCTGGTTTTGAGCCAAGCCTATTATACTTGGCTCTAAGGGTATCCATATTTTCTGTATCTCCATAGATATTATCACCTAGATACAAGAATACATCTGGATTCCAATCTGCAGCAATACTAAGTATCGGTTGTGATAAATCTTGGTATCCACATGAACCAAGAGCTATTTTACTGATTAATTTATTTGAATCAGGATACTGTATCGCAGTATTAATTAATTCTTTTCCATTTTTTTGACTTTCTGTCAATTGAGCAAATAAGAAGGAAACATTACATAATACAAGAACAATGAATATTTTCATTATTTATCCCACCATACTTTAGTATTAATATCATCAGCACCTTGGCGAGATACAGCTGCACTTAAATTTGCAGAATTAAGTGCTTGCTCAGAGAGTGGATATAAGAATCTTGAAGGTATTCTATCACCATTTAAATTGGATTGTCCAGGCTTAAGTTCTGGTAATCCTGATCTTCTCCAATCGGCCCAAGACTCCATGCCATGATAAAACAATGATATCCATTTTTGTGTAGCAATTTTAACTAAGGGATTACCACTACTTAAAGAGACACCAGATTGAGTTAAGTATGTATCTGGCATTTTGGTATCGAAATAATCAAATGAAGCTTTTACACCATTTTCATAAAAAGTAAGAGCTGTTCCACTTATCAAGCCTTTTTGTGAAGCCTCAGCAAGAATAAATTGCAATTCTGGATATGTCATCATAACGCCTTTTGCAATTTTAATTCCTCTTGCTGTGATACATTCTTCAAACCAAAGTGTGCCTACATAGCTAATAGCTCTGCCATTATTCCCATAATTTAAGGCATCAACATCACTCAAACCATTTGGAAGCCCTGCATATATTGGAGTAGTAGATGCACTTTCTTCTGTTGGTCTTCCAAATACATTAATTCTTGGATCTTGATAAGCATTAAGAGAATCTGCAAGAGTTTTTGAGAGAGTAAATTCTTTAAATGAACCTACACGATTTGTAGCTTGTGGAAATTGATTTGGGAATGCTGCTAAATATGTTATTGCTGCATTATCGGAATTATTTTCAAAAATTGGGAATTGAGAAGGATTGTTAACTATTTCTGAAAATTGAGATTGCACATTCTTTTTAGCAGAAATTCTCATTAATAATCTAAGAGATAATGAATTTGCAAATTTCTTCCATTTTATAATATTTCCAGAATACAGAATATCACCATCAATTGTTTCATTTGTAGAACCAAGTAAAGTATTGGCTTTTTTTAGATCTGCAAGCATTGCAGTATAAATAGACTCTTGCGTATCATAACTTGGAAGTACTATTCCTTCGCTAGCTTTAACAGCTTGAGTATACGGAATATCACCATATAAGTCTGTTAACTGAGAAAAGATATATGAGCGCATAATTAAGCCAATACCAACATAATTAGATTGTCCAGCTGCCTCTGCGGCATTTATCATATTTTTAACATCTCTTAGAGTAGAATAACCACTATTCCATGGACCACTCACATCACCCCATAAATAACGATCTTCATTTACGAATTGACGTTTTGCGGTATGTTGAATAACGATATTGCCATAAGACCAAGCATTATCCATCATATTATTAATCGGTGTTCTAATAATATTAGGAAGTAAAAGACCTGGTGTTACATCTACAGGAGCATTTGGATTTACATTCATATCTTTAAACTCTGACGTACATCCAGAAACTGTCAGAGCTATACAAGCTATTATCAATACTATTTTTTTCATTTGTATATATCCTTAATCCAATAATTATTACAGTGAGAAATTTACATTAAAACCATAACTGCGGGTAGTTGGAATTTGCATCGCTTCAATACCAGGGATTGCAGTACCACCATTAAATCCCATTGTTTCAGGATCTATATGTGGAACTTCTGAAGATAGCCATAAATTGCGGCCAACGAAGTTTAGATTAACATTACGTAGCGATAAACCTAATCCTGTCCAAAATGTATTTGGCACTGCATATCCAATTCTTACTTCACGAAGCTTTATAAAACTTGCATCATATGTACTTGGTTCTACAATACGTCTTCCATTTGTGATAGCAGTATGCCATTCTCTAGCAGTAATTTTTGTCATACCAGATTCTGATGTATTTGACTTATACCCAACAAATTCAGTATTTGTTCCTTTTATCAATGTTTCAGCACCTGTTGTTTTATCTTTATATACTTCAACAACACCTGGTGAATATACCCCATTACCTTCTTTTGTAATATCATAACCATCGGCTCTACCTTCTAGAGTTTCAATAATTTGACCACCTTCTCTTCCTACAGTTTGAGTATGAGAATATACTTGTCCACCAACTCGTATATCTAATAAGAAACCAACTGTAAAGTTTGATATCGTAAATGAATTATTAACACCTAGCAACCAGTCAGGATTATAATTTCCAAGTAAAACTCTAGAAGTTGTTTCACGAGGTCTTGCAACATAATTTGTACTAACTACATTGCCATTTGCATCTTTTACTGTTTCAGTTCTAACATTATTTATTACTTGTCCATAATAAGGACTATTCACATCTTTTACTCTTTGATATCCAATACCATACATAGAACCCATTCTTTCTCCAACTCTGGCTTCTATAAATACATTGTTTTTTGAAGCTAATACATAGCTATTAATTCCATCAGCTAATGAAATAACTTCAGATATATTTCTAGATGCATTTAGATTAATATCCCAACGTAATTCTGGCATATCGATTGGCGTTACATTTGCCATAATTTCAAAGCCATAATTGCGAATTTCACCTGCATTAATAACCTTTTCGCTATATCCTGTTGAAGCTGACAATGGAATTGGAAGTATTTGATTTTTTGAATTAACATCGTAATAGGTGATATCTAATCCGAGTTTATTATCAAAAAATTGAATATTGAATCCAGTTTCGATAGATGTTGATATCTCTGGTTTCAAGTTTGCATTTGCAAGTCTACTTGATTGTGAAAATGTTCTAAAATCTCCAAATGGATTTTGAGCAGCATATGTAGCTTGCAATTGATATGGATCTGTATCATTACCTACTTGAGCAGCACCTAATCTTACTTTAGCAAAATTGATAAATGATGGCATTGATACCATATCACTAATTACTGCACTAAAATTTGCAGAAGGGTAAAAATATGAGTTGTTTTCAGATGGAAGTGTTGATGACCAATCATTACGAGCTGTAAATTCTGCAAATAGCATGTTTTTATAAGCTAAACTTGCATTACCATAAATAGAATTAATTACTTTATTAGACACAAATTGAGACTGTTGCAATTCTACTTTTGTATTACTTAAATTATATACTTCAGGGATTAATAATTGAGGAGCTGTTATTTCTAGAATGTTATTTTTTTGATTCATGTGATTGGCACCTGCTGTAATGCCAACTTTTAAATCATCATTAACTGGAAACAATGCATTCACTAGTACATCATTATTCCATTCTAAAAAGTTAATATTTTCTGTTCTATATGTACCAAATTTGAATCGCTGTGTACTAAATGCACGTTTACGGTCTCTAATTTCATCACTTGCATCTATACCAGTTCGTAGTTGAACATTTACAAAATCATTAAATTCATATTTGATAGATGTATTGCCAAATACTCTGTTTTGATCCATCGCATTTGTATTTTCATATAAATTGAAATATGGATTATCATGATAATTGTAATTGAAACCAAATTGTGATAGTCCTTCTCTATTATTTTGCCAATAATCTCTGCTATTATCTAAGTTAACTTGTCTTCCTAGCCAGCAAGAAAATAAATACATTAAATTTTCTGTTCCATAACTAAGAACTGGCCTATTGCTACTTGTTGTTTTAACATAATTGACAACAGCTTTAGCAGATAATTGTTTTGATAATTGATATCCGCCAGAAAATGCTACTGTATTTCTTTTTAAATCTGTATTTGGAACTATTCCTGTTTGATCTAAATTAGTTAGTGACAATCTAAAATCGCCATTAATGTTATTTCCAGTAATAGAAACATTATTTGTTGATGTTCTTCCTAATTCAAAAAAATTATTAACATTATCAGGTTGAGCAATCCATGGTGTAGGCACAATTACAGAGCCAGCGGGAGCACTCAAGTCTCCACCACGATAATTAATTAATTGTCCATTTAATGTTCTAGGCGAGTCAAATTGAGGTAAGTTTAAAGATGGGTCAAACTTTGGGCCCCAACTTTCATCAACACCATCATTCAATCCGCCTCCACCTCCATTTTTATACTCAAACTTACCGTTCAAACCTTGTCCATATACATTTTGATATTCTGGCATTACTAATGCAGATTCAAAAGTAAGATTTGAGTTTACGCTGACCCCTAAACCTTGAGTACCTTTACCACTTTTTGTTGTAATAAGAATAACGCCATTATTTGCTCTTGAACCATATAATGCTGTAGCATTTGGTCCTTTTAGAACATTTATCGTTTCAATATCATCTGGATTAATATTTCCAGCTCCATTACCATAATCAACTTCCAGAAAAGATCTACCAGCAGATCCAACTTGTTGATTTGAAATTGGTACACCATCGATCACATATAGTGGTTGATTATTACTAATATTTAAAGATCTTTCCCCTCTTATAGATACCCTAGAGCTTCCGCCTATTCCAGAAGGTGAGCCAATCACTGTAACTCCTGCAATTTTACCCGCCAATTGATTCACTACATTAGATTCTCTTGCAACTGAGATAGAATTATTATCTAAGCTTTGAGTTGCATAACCAACACTTCTTTTCTCTTTCTCGATACCCAATGCTGTTACAACAACATCACCTGATTTTATTGATTGTGTTTGTAAAACAACAATAACATTACCAGATTTGTCAATAGGAATAGTTACAGAAGTATATCCTAGTAAAGATACTATTAAAGAATCTGTTTTGCCTTCTGTACCTATTTTGAAACTTCCATCAGTAGAGCTAAATGCACCATATTTTGTACCTTTTACACGAATAGATGCTCCTCTTAATGAGAGGCCATCTTTATCTCGAATCGTACCAGAAACTTGTGCACTTTGTGCTTTTAATGAAACACTTACTAATATGCAAACTATAAACATAGTCACATATTTCGATAATCGGGACATGAAAATGTACATACCATACCATAAATTTGGTTAAAAATACAAGATGTTGATTTGTTTTTTTATTTAACTTTTCAAATTTATCATATGTACTATTTTACAATCATTATCTTATTGTAATCAATATGTTAACAAAAATATTTAATGTTACTATTAGTTTAAAGTGTGAATATCTGGCCTTTTATTCATATTTAATTGGCATTCATTTTATTGATTTTTTTAGATTTTAAATCCTTAGATAATTAATTTTCCCATATTTAATTTATATCCTAAATGCGCCATTCTTAACAAATGATTCTATAGGAATATATTATAGTAATTCTTTAATAATATTGTTCAACCCTATTATTAGCCCCTAATTAATTAATATTATTGCACGATTACCACATACAATTACAATGAAATTGATACCAAGATTTTGAGGTGATTGTTTGGAAAGATTATATAAATAAGGGAATCTTTAAATCAACATATAACTATACATTTTCAATAACATGTACTAGACCATTTTATGAAAATATCAAGTCAAAGTACTATTCAAGTTTTTTGAATATATTTTCTTGACTACTTCTTTCCTCTTCTTACTGTTTTTTTTCCCTGACTAAATTTTGAAGCATTTGATGATTTATGAGATTTTGCAGTACTTTTATGCTTTGGTGGATATGATGTTTTTTGTGAAGATGCAGGCATTATTTTTTTCTTGCTATCACCCGATGAAGTACTTAGCAGTTTATCGATTATGTCCATTTCACTTTTTGTCAGATCTCTCCAATCCCCAATTGGCAAGCCCTTCAAACCAATATTCATGATACGTATTCTTTCTAATTTGTTTACTTCATAACCAAAGTGCTCGCACATTCTTCGTATTTGCCTATTCAAACCTTGGATAAGAATAATTCTAAAGGTATTTGGAGTGATAAGTTCAACCTTACATTTTTTTGTCATTATACCTAACATTGGTACACCATTAGCCATAGAACTTATCACAGTTTGAGACAATGGTTTATTCACTGTTACGATATATTCTTTTTCATGATGATTACCGGCACGCAATATTTTATTAACCAAATCCCCATTATTTGTTAAAAATATCAATCCTTGTGAGTCTTTGTCTAATCTACCAATTGGAAATATTCTTTTGCTATGATTCACAAACCGAACAATATTATTATGTACACTCTCTTCTGTTGTAGATTCAATTCCAACCGGTTTATTTAATGCAATGAAGATGATGTCATCACCTTTTCTAGGCTCAAGAGCTACTCCACTTACAATGACTCTATCACCCACATGCACCTGATCGCCAATCATTGCTTTTTTCTTATTGATGAGAACCCGACCTTTTTCAATATGCTCATCGGCTTCACGCCGTGAGCACATTCCACTTTCGCTAATGAATTTATTTAATCGTATTGCATTCGGTTTCATAAAATATTAATATTTAAATTGGAAGTAATTATCATATAAGTATCTGTTAAACAGATATGTAAAAATCATGTCATGATGATTGGTGTGAAACACTGTGAGTTTTCTATTGAGAATATCAAAATCTAAAGAGACAATATTCTTTAATTCTGCAAGCTTCATCCTAATAATATGTTCTTCGGCTGGACAGTCCATTTTGGATATATGAAATATTGTTTTGTTCATAATATTGTAAAATTAATGACTTTACATTTCAGAATATCTCCACATATAATATTTTTCGAACCTTCATTTTTATACATAATGTCATTTTCCTATTGTCTATTTTTAAGAAATAAACACCATTTGACAGATCAAAATAAGTATTGTTGCTTAGCCTTTTTCCTTTACACATATTACAATTCAAGAATTGTTTATCACTTAGTTTATAAACTCGCCTATCATAATTAATTCAGGATATTATATGTTTTTTTCATCCTTATGTGGATCTACTGCATATTCTTGACCCCATTGATGAAGAGATCGAATACTTGGTAATAATTTTTCTCCTTTTAAGGTTAAAGTATATTCAACAGTTGGGGGAACAGTTGCAAATACTTTTCGAGTGATGATGCCATTTGCTCCCAGATTTTTTAACTCTTTTACTAACATTCGAGTATTTATCCCTTCGATTGCCCTTTCAATCTCTTTAAATCGTAATGTTCCTTTCGATAAAGTATAGATTATCGGCATTGCCCATTTTCCACCAATGACATCTAAAACATCTTTCAAAGAACATACTTTAGAATCAACTAATACTTTTTTATTACTCATAATCACACTTTAATACTCATTACTATACATTTGGTTACTACTATACATTAGTGTAACTACTTTCTAAAGTAAAGTATAATTCATATTTTTACAAATAATTTTTTAGAATTTAGGTTATGTATATGAAATTATTATCACCATTTCACCTTGGTAACGATATGATTAATAATCGTATTGTTATGGCACCAATGACACGTTCTCGTGCAAATATTGATGGTGAAGTAGGAGCTTCTACAGTATTATATTACACACAAAGGGCTAGCGCTGGATTAATTATCTCAGAGGCAATTAATATTAGCAAGCAAGCAATTGGAAGTCCACTAACACCAGGGATTTACACTCAGTCTCAGATTCAAGCTTGGAAAAAAATAACTCAATCAGTTCATGATAATGGCGGCAAAATATATGCACAACTTTGGCATACTGGCCGTGTAGGGCATTCATTAGTAAAACATGGAGATATACCAGTTGCTCCTTCATCAATTGGCATTCAAGGACAAAAGCACTTTACATTTGATGGTCCAAAAGACTATGAAACTCCGTTAGAATTAACAGTTCTTCAGATTAAGGCCATCATTCAAGAGTATAAGCAAGCGGCAATACATTCTATTGAAGCTGGTTTTGATGGGATAGAACTTCATGCTGCTAATGGTTATTTACCAAATCAATTTTTAGCAGAAAGTTCAAATCAAAGATCTGATGAATATGGAGGTAGTATCGAGAATAGGAATCGATTTGTAGTAGAAATTATGGAAGAAATAGTTTCTGCAATTGGCGAAAAAAAAGCAGGTATTCGTCTTTCCCCAACGAATACAAATAATTCTATTATTCATCATCAGCCAATTGAACAGTTTACTGCTTTGATAAACTCTTTAAATGCATTATCATTATCGTATCTACACATAATGAATGTTCCTTTTGATACAGATCAATTTCCTCAATATCCTCAACATATCATAGAGTTTATTGACACTATATCAGAGCATCCAATAATGGCAAATTGTGGTTATACAAGAGAAACTGGAGAAGAGGAATTAGTAAAAGGACATGCTGCAATGATTTCTTATGGGAAATTATTTATCGCAAATCCAGACCTTCCGAAAAGATTTGAGCTTAATGCTGAGTTAAATGAAGTAGACAAAACAACAATGTATTCAGGCCAAGATAAAGGATATATAGATTATCCATTTTTACACACTTAAATCACTATGATTATGAAATCGAATAAAATCGTCTACTGGGTATTAACAGGCTTAATATCTTTGGTTTTTATAGGCAGCGCATTAGGAAAATTAACTGTAAATGAAGAAAGTCTTAAAATGGCAAGCAATTTTGGGATTGATTCAGCTACATTCACAATGCTAGGCATACTAGAATTAGCATGTCTTTTTCTATTTATTATTCCTAGAACAGGCATCATCGGTACAATGTTATTAGCTGCTTATATGGGTGGGGCCATAGCAACACATGTAGAACATGGAGAGTCAATTTTGGCACCATGCATAGTTCAATCGATATTATTTTTAATAGCTTTTTATCGATTTCCTGAGTTAAGATCTACATTACTGGATTCAAAATCATGAACAAAATACTTGTAGTACTTACTATTGATACAGACAATCTTCCAGCTAATTTTCCACAGATTTTACAAGAAGAACGAGCAATGGTATCACAATGGAAAAAAGATGGTTTTCTTGATCAACTTTTTTTAAGGCCAACAAAAGATGGTGCGGTTTTGATACTTAAAAATCTTGATGAAGAAACAGCAAATAAAATGGTTAGAGAACTTCCATTTTATGAATTAAAAAAATCAATTCTTATTATTCCTATCATTCAAGATATGAATATATAACAGTTCAAGATTCGATATGTACTAAGTCTTCTATTTTAAAAAACCGATAATTATATTAATTAATTATCGGTTTTTTATTGTTTATTTCTTTATTACAAACTTATATATATGATATTTTAACTTATTCATACATTAAGAGATATGCATTATATCATGGTATAAGATTTTACTTGTTAATGATTATTTTTCTTGAAATTGTTGTATTGTCAATAGTTAAGCGAACAAAATAAACACCTGACTTAACATGATTAAGTTCAATTGCATTTTGTGATGAATGTATTTGTCGTTGTTCAAAAACTACTTCACCATGAATATTGTAGACAGCTACATCATATTGTTTATTGTCCGGAACTTGAACGCTAAATTTTCCAATATTCGGATTTGGAAAAATGTATATTTCTTTATTAATATTTTGCGTTTCAATTCCTACGGCTCCTGTATATAGATCGGTTTTCCACAGTCCACGACCATGTGTTCCGGCCCACAATTTATTGTCATTATAAGATATTTCAAGGTCACTCACTATAACATTAGGTAATCCATTTTGATAAGGAACCCAATCTGTCATTGAGGCATCGGTATAAAACACTCCAATATCAGTTCCTATATACAGTCCTTCATTGCTACCTTTTAGATATGTGATACAATTTACAGGAACATTTGGTAATGAACCTGAATAATTATACCAATTTTGGCCACCATCTGGTGAAACAAATACTTTGCTTCCTACTATATAGCCAGAAATTGTTATAAATATCTTTTTGGGATTCGCGGGGTCTACTGCAATACGTGAAATTTGCGCTTGAGGAATACCAATAGGAATATATTGCCAATTTATTCCACCATCTGAAGTGGAATAAAGCGAATCAAATGTTGAGGCATAAATGGTATTTGGGTCTGAAGGAGCTATTGTTATTAAATTAAGATTATCACTTGTTAATTCTGGAGAGATAGCTGACCAAGAATCCCCTTGATCTGTTGTTTTATAAACTTTTTTATAACCAGCTAATAAAATATTTGGGTTTGTAGGATGTATAACATATGGAGTAATCCAAGCTCCACTTGGAGAAGTAGAATCTTTTTGACCAGCAGGAATATTATTTGATATCTCTTCCTGTGTACCTTGTTCAAAATCTGCCTTGATAATTACTCCATTTTGTACACTTGTGTATATGATATTTTCATTTGTATAATCAATGATACATTCCATTCCATCACCGCCTGTTGCTTCTGCCCATACATTACTGTCAATTAGCTTTGAACCATTATCTTGCAAACCACAGACAACATTATCTTCAACTGTCTGCGAAACACCAATTCTATAAATTTGGCTTATACCCAAACCATTACTCAGATCAATCCAGTCTTTTCCTGAGTTTGTAGTTTTGTATAAACCTCCATCATTACATTCGAACAAAACTCCACTATCCAATGGGTGATATGCAAAGAAATGTTTGTCAGCATGAATTGTTTGTATTTGATTAGGATTTTGATTTATAGATGGAGACCAACATGAATTTAGACCCCAATTCTGTGCACCGTCAGTTGATTTCCATGTATTCACACCTCCAAGCCACACATCATTAGCATTATATGGATTGATTGCTAAGGCTAAATCGTACCATCCTTGGCCTCCTGTTCCAGTGGCATCATACTCTGTAGCCAATAAGTTAGTTGTGGTGGTTCCTTTAAAGGTTTCAATGAATGATGCACCACTATTTGATGAAGACCAAATTCCAGCCAAACCCCATGATAAATCAGAACAAAGAGCCTGTACTAAGTTCGGAGAACTTTTAGTAACCGCTAATTCAATTCTCCCTACATCTTCTAAAGAAGCAACTGATGTCCAAGAACTACCAGTATTTGTTGAGCGATAAATATGAGCTACAGTGTCGGATGTTAAATAAGGAACATATACAGTAGATGCATACACAATTGAAGGATCAGTTGGATGGAATTCCACATCAATAAAATAACCAGGCTGTTGATTTGTCCAGGTTTTTCCTCCATTGGATGTCATCCATATTCCATCTGATGATGCTGCAAGAAGTATTTGAGGATTCTTAGGATGTATCAAGAGTCTTCTAATTAATTTCTTTTCAGCGACGGTATGACTTAGCCCTGTTCCACTCCACGTAGAACCACCATCTCTTGATTTTAAAACACCAATACTTTTTGTATCACCTCCACGTAATACAACATCTCCATCGCCGGTTGCGATATACATAATATTTGTATTGGTGGGATCAATGGCTATATCACTTACACCCAGAACAGGTAAGCCATCAGTATTTGTTGCCCAAGTGCTTCCACCATCTGTTGTTTTCCACAATCCACCGGCAGGTGATCCAACCCAGAAGATCTGCTTATTTGTAGGATGAAAAGCGATACAGTTTAATCTGCCCAATCCATAATATTTTCCTGGAGAAGTAGCGGGTCCTTTAAATTCCCAATTATCAGAAGATAAAGTCTTATTGTATTTATTTTTGCTCAGTGATGCATAATACTTTTGATATTCATCAATATTAATCGTAGGACTAGGAAACTCTCCATTAGGTAAAAGTCTTGATTCCCAAAACCATTCCCAACGCTTGAATTGTTTATAACCTTGGCCTTTTGTAATCTTTTTATCTTTCCAGAAATCATAAAAAGATGTTTTCATGCTCTGAAATGTTGGGTTTTCATCCTGTATAGTGTTTATCCATGATTGTGCATGTACTTCATGCGTAGATGAACTTAGTAAGATGAGCACTAGTAGTATTACAATGGTTTTCATAAGCATTTCAATTGTTAATTAATTATTAATAAATATTATTTTCTATATATCGGCGATTGTGTTTGTATTTCTTTGATAATAAAATACTTCTGTTTATCATCAAGTTTATAAGAAATCAAGGCTGCTCCATTGAAATCAATTGGTGCTTTTACATTTGCCTTTCTGATTGTTCTATTTTGCAAATCGGTAATTCTCAATGTTATAATATCGCCATTATTAATAGTCACTGGTCGATTTGATATTGTTGAGGTTTCTTTTGATACAGATATTATAAATACATCATTGTTAATCCATGCACTATCAAAACTTAATTGTTGAGATGTATGTATTTTAAGTTTAAAGTAATATTCAATTCCATTATCGCCATTTGGCAATCCAGAAATCCAACTTTTTGAAGAAGCACTAAGTAATGTAAACATTTCTTGTGATGATTCTCCATCATTATTGATGATGCTATGTGGATTTTTCTGTTTTGATACAATTTCTGAATGCTCATGATTAGATGTATCTTTATAGTCTACAGAATCAAGACTAAATATTACAATGTTCTTTTCATCTTTTGATATATTTGATACATTCTTTACTACTTGTTGATTACAAGCAATGTTACATATAACAAATAAAAATAAGAATAAAACATATTTCATACATTGATATCTTTTGATGATACAAGTTAGAGATATTGTAATATGTTAAGAATAATTCTAATAGCAATATTAGATGAAGCAATAGTTCAGATATTGTCGTATAAAATGGTATCGATACTTTCAAAATATTGCACAGAATCTTGTATTTTTTGATTTCGATTATGCCAATAAACTTACTTAAATATAATGCTTTAATACAAAAGTTCCACCAAAAAAAACCGATAACTACATATGTAATTATCGGTTGAATAAACCCCAGTTTTACCTAGGTTGCGGAGGAAGAGGTTGATATTATTAGACTTACACACATCCATCATCATCACATCCAATCATCATCTCAGGGATTTCCTCTACCTTCAATCAATCCGATAGTAAGTGGATTTCATACTATCATCCCACCATAGTCACATCACCATCATTCCATTCTCTCAGTATCCTTCTCACCTTCGTCACCAAGTTCGGTGAGACACCTAATCTACCACATACATCACGAACAGATTTACCACGGTTCAGTAGAGACACAATCTCTTGTGACTTGGGTTTATTCATGAAGGTTGTCACATTCTCATTGGAACCCATTTTCCTTCCCAATTTACCACCTCTCATCAGATAGGATTGTCTTCCCATGTGAGTTCTCAATTTCAAGTTCTCTAATTCCATTTGGTAGAGTGAACTCATGATACTTGAAACTAATGTCCATAGTGGGTTTTTCTTTCCTTCTACGATACTTTGAAGGTTACCGAGTGATTGTATGGTGACTATCACATTGTGTTTTTCCATATAATCTAATACAGAGATTGTATCAAATGTATTTCTACCAATATCTCTTAGTTCAGGAACTATTAGTTCTTTCAGTCTACCTTCATCAACCAATGTGATAATCTTCATACCGTTTGTTCTTTCACGGAATGGTTTTGTTCCACTAATACCACGGTCAAAGAGAATGAGGTCATATCCATCCACATCCATTCCAAATCTCTCACCGTGTTGTTCCATCGTGGAAGTTCTTTGATACTTTACTTTCATAAGTGTTATCAATCTTAATTCAGAATTATTTTGATGTAATCTAGGGTTCCAGTGTGATGGGACCAAAGACATTCCGGGAAATAAATGTTATTGGATTATTCTTAATCAAAATCATAACGATTGTGAATGGTTTTCCTCTAGTGAATTTTTGTTTCCGATATGAAAAAGGATTTGAGTTATGATTGTGGATACCCACCCCCCTCTACCATTTACGGTTAATTATACCACCCCCTCTAGTATAGTGGTAGGTATTAATATTATAGGTACCGTTGATATCAGTTGTGATATTGAGGAGTATGGAAAAGGTCATTATTGATAGTGGATTGTAGTGTGGTTAGAATGGGTGTAAATGACCCAGAAATTAAATATGAGGGGTGTTTAATGAGGATGGGGTGAATTGTATGGGTGTGGGTATGAGTGAGTAGATAATGTGTAGTTAACTTGGTTTGAATATTAAGTAAGTTTGAGTATTGGGTTAGTATTATTATAAATTCATGGGTGTATGAAATGAAAATGAGTCTACTCTATTTCTTAGTTATTGGTGTTCTATTAACAACACCCCTAACTACACTTTGTGACTTCATTACAGAAGACGGTATCAAAGTCCAAATGTTCAAAAGTAAAAGTAAGAAACCTATCTCTTTGAATTCTTACAATTTATTATCTGAAAATGAATATGGTTTCAAGGAATATAGTATAACAGTAAGTGAACCAATCGAGAAGATACTTCTGAATGGATACTTTGATGATAACCTTGAGGATTTATCATATAAACTAACAGTCTTCAATGTAGAAACGAAAAGTATAGTTTTATTCAAAGATACAGTTACATTCACAGTTAGTAAAAGTTTTCTTTCAAATTATCGTGGAAAAGAAGAAGGAACTACTTATATACTTCCATTATCTCCATGGATTATGAGTAAGGGTAAATATCTAATTCTTATTGAAAGGAATAATTTTTTACGGGAAGTTGAGAATCGTATCATGAGTGAGAATCGTATCATGAGTATTCATTATGAGTTAGAATAACAAGTCTTTAGATAATGAAGTGGTTCTTGTGTGTGTGGTGAGGTAGTTTATATATCTCTTTTATTCATTTTAATAATTCTGATTTTTAAATTTTCAATTTGTAGGAAAACCTCATGATTAAGAAAAACGTTGTTAAATTATATTTGATAATAATAACAAGTCTAATATTACCATCAACTTACATACTTGGTAATACAAATAAAAGTGATGTTAAGATTAAAGTTTTTAAACTAAATGATAAAAAAGAAATTCCAAGTAATCAATTAAATTATGAAGAAGGAATATATTTTTGTTGTTTTAGTGGATTTCTAGATGAGTTAGGAAGGATTGAAATAAGTTCAATTAATGAGTCAGAAATTGAAATTGAAATTGAAGACAACGAAACAAAAGAGATTATACTAAATGGAAGTATTCCCTCAAATTATGGATTAAAAAAAGTTAGTTTTGCTGTATTCCCTTGGGTAAGAATGTGTGATTATGGAGAGTCTGGAGTTTCTGTTAGAGTATTTTCAAACGATAAACTAATATTACAATTCAAATGTAATTCAGGTTCTTGTGATTAATAGTTTTTAACTCAGTAAAATGATGGACCTTATACATTTTAATGTTTATGAAATTCCTGAATACACTCAATAAACACACTTTTTTATCTGTAGATTAAAAAACTTCATTTTAAGGTGTTCTATTCACTTTTTTTGTAATATTCAGATTCTTGAAAATTGTCAAAATGAATTTATCATACACATAGTCAGACAACTATTAATAGTATTCAATCTCACTACGATGAATCAAAAAACCCAATGGTTTCTCTTCCATTGGGTTTCTTTTTTACACATGAAATAATTACTCTATGGTTTCTTTTGGAAACAGTTTTTTTATTATGAGTATAAGGTCATCCATGTCATCAGATATATTCTTTACATTACCAACCAATCTATTAATGAGTTTTTTTACATTGTTTATAAATACTGTAAAGAAACCTTCACCTAACTTTTGAACACCGATGGATGTTACTACTTTAGAAATTGTTTTGGTGGTTTGAAGTAAGTCTTCAAGTAACTTTTTTGTATTCTTATTTACTTTGGTAAGTGATTGTTCAAATACTTCTTTATACTTCAAGTTTTCTTTTTCATACCCAAACCGTTTTATTGAAAGTAAATACTTCTCTGTTTGAATTGACTTTTGGTTATACTTTGATAATTCTTCAAGTAAAGGTCTAAGTTCTTCTTCTAAACCTTCATATTTCTTTTTCATTTCTTCTAATTGTGTCTTAACCTTATCAATCTCATCGGATAGTTCACCAAACTCATCCACCTTTTCTAAGATAGATTTATTCAATTGAAACTCCTTGATAATCTCTTCTTTAATTATTTCAGTAACTTCCTTTAATAACATTTACTTCTCCTTAAGTTGATGAGTAATCATCACCAACATATCATAGATTTCTTGTAAACGTTCTTTCATTTCTTTGTTATTTTTTGAAATATCAATTCTACGGTTCTTATCTGTTATAATGTTAATATACTCCATTAACTCATTTTCTGTTAGGTCTATCATTGTGTGTTCCTATTAAATTGTACTTATATTTACTGTTAATAAGTATGTTTAAGTGAGAAAATTCATTTAATTCCAAATATTATGTTCAATATTTCAGATTTATTTAGTTTTATTCTTTTATGAAGTTATTCTTTATAATTGTTTTCTATTTCTGAGTATCTCTTTTCATAGTCTGATTATTCTCCCACTCAATTAATTCATCTCTTCTCACAAACTTAGAATGACTATTAATTTCAATAAGTGGTAGATTATAATTCCTTTTCCAGTTTTCGATTGTTGAACGATCTACCTGATAAAGTTCCATAAGTTCTTGTTTTGATATTCTATCTTTCATTCTATAATCCTCAATTGTTAACATTAACTTCTAATCTTTCAATAACTATTGTTTAATTCTATTAATCTTTTAATTACGGAACATTCTTTCTCTTTTCATTTTTCTTTCTCTTAGTGTTCATTGAATGGTTTTCTCCCCCCCCCCTATTTTAGTATAGATTAAATTAAAAGTAAATCATTCAGTTATTGACTGGGAGACCTTTATTACAATGTCTCTACTAGGGTAAGTATGAAAATGTTTACACGAACTGAATAGAAGGGTTTACATGGTCATTGTAGAAGTATTCTCACAGATTTATCTTACCAGAACCAACCACCTTATGAATGGAAGTGTAGTATCATGGTTAACGTATTGTTTGATACATATATAAATATGGTTGATAATTCTGAAAACAGTGTGTTTGTGAAATAAAGTGAAAAAAATAATATCGTAAAAAAAGTAAAAAAAAGTCCTCAATAATTAATTATTAAAGAGGACATATTCATTATTAAACTACTTACTTACTTACTTAATCTTGTGCCATTAAATATTATATATCCATCACCATTCTTAACTGTTGCAGTAGATGGTGCATTTGCAAATCCGCCTTCATCGTACGTTAATTCTATGTTATTACCTATCCTAGTCCAGGTTCCAAACGTTGTTTCTCCTAACAATTCTGAAGAAAATTTACCGGATGAGTAAAAAGTAAAACTCAAACCTCCATCAGAATCAGAATAAGTACCACTTGGGTCTGGTAATTTAACAGGAGCAGCTACATTTACCTCCGTTTTAGCAATTTCTTCGGCAACGTTATTTTTAGCGTCTTTCTTTGAGCAAGAATTTAACCCTAATATTGAAATTGATAAAATAAACAAAAACAATAGTTGTTTCATAACTAGTCCTAAATTTTAGTAAAAAATGGGTTAATAGTATTTCTCGATATTATCTTGCGTGTTTGAATATGTTAAATAATATTATAAGTCTTAATTATGACCTGTTTGATATTAAATAAAATAATTAAAAGACGATGATTTAGAACATATATGTAGTCAATTCTAATGATAACAAATAAGAGTTATCCCTTTTCTTCGACTAGATTACCAGAAGAATCGAAAGACACTCTGATGCGAACTAGATTAGGTGTTGATGAAGAAGTAGTTGTAGGTTTTTTTATAAACCATATTATTAACCAACCCCCACAAGTAACAATGGTTAGTACAATATCCATCGTTGTAAATTTTTTTTCTTCATTTTTTACTTCATTTAAACTTTTCTTTTCAAGAACTGCTGTTAATGATGCCTCATTTTTATCAACTATGCTATAACCCTCAAACGTTTTCTTTGAGATGTAATCGTTAAACCTTTGCACAGACATTGTATAAAATCCTTAACAATTAAAATTTTAATTTATTACCACGCAAATTATAAGTTCTTTAACTAATTAATATTACTCAAAATACTCATGTTATATACACATTATCTACTCACTCATACCCACACCCATACAATTCACCACCCACTCTACTACCACCCCTTACAATCGATGTATAGGTCATTTACACCTATTCTACCACTACTATAATAACACATTTATATCCTGTATATACAACCAATTGAATATTCATTTCTCATTGCTAATCATATCCCCCATACATGAGGCAGGGATGGGTATAATTAACCGTAAACATTGGAGGATTAGCTACAATTCTAATTAGATTCCATTTTACCTCTTAATGCATTGATTTGGTGTGAAATATTCCATTTGATACACTCTTCAAAATAGGTGGACACTTTTTCTATTAATGTGAACACATTTTATATAGTATTCCCAATAGTCAAGTAAGAGTGAAAAGAGAGAAGAAAGAGTAGTTACATACTGATATTAATTAGTTACAGAACATAAATAGACAATAAAGAAAACCCCTAACTACTATATAAAACATACTGTTACCAATATTACCACTACATTCCATTACAGAATTAACCCCATAAAAAAACCGATAACTACATATGTAATTATCGGTTGAATAAACCCCAGTTTTACCAAGGTTGCGGAGGAAGAGGGACTCGAACCCCCACAGGCGAAAGCCCGGCAGTTTTCAAGACTGCTGCAATACCATTATGCGATTCCTCCGATTTGAGATCATCATATCACAATATGATGTATTTCAGAATTATAGAAGCACAAAATTGTCATATTTTTCGCATTTTGCAAAACAAAAACTTCAAGTCTTATCCGATCTTCTTTTATTCTCAATTGAGATTTATGAAATTCACCATATCGCTTATCATTTCTATTGTACTATTTTCTTTGCAATCCTTTGGTTTTACTACTACTTCAAAAAGAACTAAGCTTATTGTAGTAATTTCCTATGACCAAATGAGAGCTGATTATTTAGAAAGGTTTTCTCCTATTTTTAGTCAAGATGGATTCAGAAAATTAGAATCTCAAGGCTCTTCTTCCCCTTTATGTTTTTATAATCATGTTTCTAATATGACATGTCCCGGACATGCAATCATTTTAACAGGTTGTTACCCCTCAAAAACTGGCATTATAACAAATGATTTCTTTGATACTCCAAGTTCTTGCTTTTGCTACTGTGTAGAAGATAAAAAATCTCCTGTTATAGGTAATGAAAAACAAGGTAGATCACCCTTATTAATGAAAACACCTGCTCTTGGTGATTATATTAAGAAAAAATTTAAAGGAAGCAAGATAGATGCAATTGCTTTGAAAGATAGAGCTGCAATTTTAATGGCAGGACAAAAGCCAGATAATGTTGTGTGGTTCGACTGGAAATCAAAAGGGTTTACTACTTCAACATATTATAAAAAACCCACATGGATCCAATCCATTAATCAGTCTGTTCCTTTTAATGCCTATGTTAATCAAAACTGGGAAGCTGAAATTCCATCTCCATTTGCTGTAGAAGATAATAGTATCTATGAACAACCTTTCCCAGGGGGAGATATCACATTTCCGCATAGTATACCAAATATTGAAGATAAAAATTATGCAGAAGCATTCCTTAGCTCTCCTTATGGCATAGAATATCTATTCAATGCATCGAAATTTATTATTGAACAAGATAAACTTGGAAAAGATAATAAGCCTGATCTATTAGCTATTGGAGTGTCGACTACAGATTTCGTAGGACATCTCTTTGGACCAGATAGCCGAGAAGTTCAAGAATTATATGTGCACTGCGATAGAATATTGGCAGATTTTATCAAATATCTAGATACTACAATTGGACCAGATTCTTATACTATTGTAATTACTTCAGATCATGGTGTAAGCCCAATTCCAGAATTTGCTAAAAATGTTGGAACTATGCCCCTTGATGCAGGTAGAATTGATGAAAACTCATTTGTTGAATCCATAAATACTTATTTAAACAATACATTTAAAAAATTAATAGTACCATCTTCGTGGATTTCTGTGTTCGAGCCACCAAGTCTTTTTATTAATGATTCAGCAATTTATATTTCTGGTATTAGTAAAACTGAAATTGCGGACTCCATTGCTGCTTTTATGATAAGACAACAAGGAATTTCTCATGCAACAAGTACAGATAATTTAAATGCTGGTATGATTTTACCAGGATGGGATAAAGATTTAGTACAAAAATTTAGAAATGATATATTTCCTGGCAGAACAGGTGATATCATGTTTATGGTGAAACCGTATTGGATTTGGGGTTCTAAAGCAGCAACGCATGGCACTCCTTATGATTATGATACGCATGTTCCATTGATATTTTATGGTGCCGGAATCCCCAAAAATACTGTCATAAAAGGCTCTACAGACCCCGCTGATATTTTCCCAACCTTATGTAAGATATTGGGAATATCTTATGATTATATACATGGTAATCCTCTTGATTTGACTGGAAAAACATCAAAAGATCAACAATATCAAGATCTAATTTTAAAAAATCCTAGAATAAAAAATAAATAGTTTCTATTTATATATCTCTAATCGTTTGGTTTCTTTACCCTTTTTACGAATTTTTGATATTTCTAAAGATGATATAGATTGAGCATTATTTCCAAATTCTTGATACATATAATTAAATATATCTGCAATCTCTTGATCTGTCCCTAATGCAGGATGCATAATCCCTGAATATGTTTTCCCATTTACTATTATCGTATCCATTAAGCCAAGAATTAACACTTCCGCTATAAGCTTTTTGTCTTTTAATAAATAATCACTATTGTATAGTGGAGGATAATAACCGTTTATACCACTTCCATCCTTTTGATGACAAAAAGCACACTTATTATTATATTGATTATAACCATTTGTATAACTACTATCTGATTTTCTATGCTGTTGCATAACCACTGTATACGAAGGTATAATTATGGTAAAAACAGACAGAATTCCTGTAGAAAATAGAAGAAAAAAAAGATAATACCTTTTCATATTCAGCGCAGTAAAATAGGAGCTTATTATGTGTAATTATTGCCCAATTGCAAACATAATTGAGTTTGCAAATTGCAAAGGAGAGTATTTAATTTCTGCTGAATTATCATCTGCTATATAGATATATGTATCTGAAATCATTAAAATTTCTCTTTTTCTAAGATTGTATGATAAACCATCATATGATTCAGACGACATAAATGAAAGAGCTTTATGCTCTCTTGTATCCAATCGAAATAGTCCATTAGTCATAGCAATAAATACCCATTCACTATTAGTTACCAACATTGATTTGATACTTGCTTGTACTGCATCTACTTTTCCGGTATTCAATGGTGTTTCTTCAAGTATAAGCTTTTTATCTATGTCTATAAATGCTATTGATGATACTGTATTTGATAATGTATCAGCATTCTTATTGCCCTGGCATGCTACAATCATTTTTGCACCAGTGGGATCGGCCTGTAAAAAGCTTGGAGCAACTTGTACATAATACGTTTTAACAACTGTATTTGTTCTTGTATCAATTTGTGATACTGAATTACTTTTGCTATTGGCAACAAAAATTTGGTTTTGTCTATTTCCTAAACCTTCTTGAATAGCAATGCCACCATTTCCAACTTTGATTTCAGTGGCAATTTTAAAATTGAATAGGTCGTATACACTCACAATAGAATCATTCTGATGGGCTATATAAGCAGATGTTGCATTCCCAAATGCAATATCACTTGGGATTTTTTTGCTTATCGAAAAATCTATAGAATCAATTGGTTTATATGTTGCTCTATCTAGAATCATGATTTTATAGATAGATGGCATCATAAGAAACAGCATATTTCTATACTCTTTAATACCGGTGATTTCTACCCCTCGAGCATACACTGTAGAAGGATTTGAAGTGACATTATTAATTATTTGATTTTGTTGAAGTACATTGGGATTCCCTTTAGAAATAGTTAAAAGAGTCCATGTATCTTGTGCAGGATTAATAATTTTCTCTTCTGGTGTGCAGGAGGAAAATACAATCAATGAACTAATAATGACTATATAAACTATGTGTTTTAGTGTTTTCATATCGTGAAATTAGTGAATAAAATTCAACTAAAGTAAAAACTTATATTTAGATAAGTTACAATGATTATGTTCTCTTTTGATCTGAAAGCATTAATACCGAAGACCAGCCATCTTTTTGCAAATATAAAGAAGCCATCTTCGCTATATCTTCTAATGTAATGGCATTTATCTTATGAATAGTTTCTTGATACGGTTCATGCCCACCTTCCTCTAATTCACCGCGCCCAAGAGATTGCATCCTGGCAGACATACTTTCTAAAGACATTAAAACGGATGCTTTTACTTGGGCTTTTGCCCTTTCTAATTCTTTTGATTTGACAGGATATTGATTAATTATTTTTTCACATTCAATCAATAACATATCTCTGGCTTTTTCTACTTTTTTATTGTCACATGCCGTATATAAAAATAATGCGCCACAATCAGAATATAAATCTAAAGCAGAATAGACAGTATATCCTAATCCATAACGCTCTCTTATAGTTTGATATAATCTGGAGCTCATCCCCTCTCCTAAAAGCATATTCATTACTGTTAATGCATACCGTTGATCACTTAGAAAACCCTCGGTTGTTTTTGCCAATAAAACATGAGCTTGTTGAAACTTTTTTGTTAGAACTTTATGCTGAACCGCTTGCGATACATATAGATTTCTATTTCTAATTGTTTGTTTTGTAGATATCTGAGCAAAATATCTTTCAGCTAATTTTACAATGTCCTCATGTTTAATATTGCCCGCAATAGCAATTACTATAGAATCTGAATTATACAATGAATCTCTGATACCTAATAAAGCATCTCTACTGATATGTTGAACAGATTCAATTGTTCCCGTGATGGGTTGTCCTAAAGGATGATTGCCAAAAAGCAAAGCTTCTCCCTGTTCAAAGATTACTTCTTCTGGTTCATCATCACATGAATGAATTTCTTCTATGATAATATTTCTTTCTTTTTCTATGTCTTTTTCTGCTAAAGCTGGAGATAATGTTAGTTCGGCCATTAAAGAAAATACTTTAGGGAAATCTACAGACAAAGCTCGGACATAATAACAAGTATGTTCTTTTGTTGTAAAAGCATTAGAATATGCTCCCATCTGTTCAAATGCATCTGCCAATGCTTTGGTACTTCTTTTTAATGTTCTCCGAAATGCAAGATGCTCTAAAAAATGGACAGCACCGGCTGTTTCATTAGTTTCATCTCTAGAACCCGCTTTAATCCAAACTCCTAGAGAAAACGATGCAACCGTAGGAATATATTCACTAACAACTCGAATTCCATTAGATAAGTGAGTAGTGTATGCAGTAATAGATTCATGTACCTGCATTGAGTTATGTATTGTCTTTCTATTCCTTATCATGAATTCATATTCCTAGTGCAAAGATTCTAGTGCTTGAGCAATATCTTTTAATAAATCATCAATATTTTCGATGCCAACTGATAATCGAACTAAACTATCTGTTATGCCTAATTTCTCTCTTTGTTCCTTAGGAATACTTCCATGCGTCATGCTTACTGGATGACATACAAGAGATTCTACACCACCCAAAGATTCTGCCAATGTAAATAATCGCACTGCATTTGTGAATGCTTTTGCTTTTTCTAATGTACCTAATTCGATAGAAATCATGCCACCAAAACCAGACATCTGTTCTTTTGCTAATTCATGTTGTGGATGAGATTGAAGTCCGGGATAATGGGTAGCGATTACCATTGGGTGATTTTCACAATAATCTGCTATTATTTTAGCATTTGCTTCATGTTGATTCATTCTTATAGCAAGGGTTTTTACAGATCGCAAACATAACCAACATTCGAATGGTCCAGGAACGGCACCTGCTGCATTCTGAATAAATCTAAGTTCTTGTGCAATATTTTCATGTGCAGCAATAACTACTCCGCTAACTAAATCTGAATGTCCACCTAAATATTTAGTTGCACTATGCAATACAATGTCTGCACCTAAAGTAATTGGCTTTTGAAAATAAGGACTAGCAAATGTATTATCTACCACTAATAATGCATGATGATGATGAGCTAATTCTGCAAGCATTTTTAGATCAGTTAATTTCATCATTGGATTAGTTGGTGATTCGGTATATAGCATCTTAGTTTTGCCAGGAATAATCGCTGCTTCAACGGCTTCTTTACTGGTCATATCAACTACCGAAAACTCTAATCCAAAGCGCTTCATCACTTTGTCAAATAATCTGAATGTGCCACCATACATATCTTCTGCACATACTATATGATCTCCAGCAGACAATAGAGTTACTACTGCATTTACAGCTGCCATACCGCTTCCAAATGCAAATCCTGCATTACCTTGTTCTAGATTTGCTATAGATGCTTCCCATGCAAAACGGGTAGGATTTTGAGTTCTGGCATATTCAAAGCCTTTATGTTGCCCAATTGCTTCTTGAGCATATGTAGAAGTTTGATATAATGGAACGGTAACAGCACCTGTTAATTCTTCGGGATCTTGTCCGGCATGAATAGCTCTTGTAGCAAAACCAAATTCGGAAGGATTATATGAAGTCATAAGTTTTCAGTAGAATAATGAATGATTATATATGCAATATAATGAATATGGAAAGGGTAGAATTTGATCAAGTTTTTTGTTTCTTCTTTTTTGCTGCTGGAAAAAGGATATTATTGAGTATTAGCCGATATCCAGGCGAATTTTTATGAAGAGAAATATCTGTTGGAGGATCCCCTACCGCATGTTGATAATCTTCGGGGTCATGTCCTCCATACCATGTAAATGTACCTCGCCCTGCATTTCCATGAATATATTTCACTTCATCTGTACCTTCTCTTTCTGCTAGAACTGTTACTGATTTTTTTATTTGTTCTTTGTGAAAAGCAGTGGTTTGGCCTAGAAAATTGTGTACAATATTAGCATGACATTGTGTTAGCATTGTAGGAACGGGATCGTATTTTGCTGAAAATTCAAAGAGAGTGAAATAATCTATTTCTGTATTATTCACACGTATATTGGCATCTACATCTATTGTTGAATATTCATATTTATATGGGTCTAAATACACTTGAAAATTTTCAAATGCGAAGGTACTTTCAAAATGCAATTCATTGTTTACATTGCTACTCGGCGGATCGCCATCAAACATTTGTTCACATATATCGGTATTAGAGGCAGCAATGGCAATATCATAGGAGTCTGTTGCGCTACACATAGCAAACATGAATCCACCAGCCATAACAAAATCTTTGATTTTATTTACTACAGCTCTTTTTAGTACAGACACTTTAGAGAAACCCATTTTCTTTGCTGTAGATTCTAATAAAGCAACTTGTTGAATATACCATGGAGCATTTGCATAACTAGCGAAAAACTTTCCATATTGTCCGGTAAAATCTTCATGATGAAGATGCAGCCAATCATATTCTGATAGTTTTCCAGCAAGTACTTCTTCATCCCAGACTTTGTCATATGAAACTTCGGCATAATCAAGAACCATAGTAACAGCATCATCCCAAGGCCTAGATCCTGGAGTGGTATACACTGCGATTTTGGGTGGTTTCTCTAATTTTATGGCATCCATATTACTTTTTTCATCTTGTACTTCTGCATAAATTGCCCCGGCTTCTGTAGCAGATAATTGCTCGAAATATACACCCCTTATTCTACATTCTGCAATTATGGATGTGTTTGCATCTAATATAAAAGAGCCACCCCGATAATTGAGCATCCAATCAGTTTGAACACCCTTATTTAAGGCCCAATATGTAAGTCCATAGGCTTTTAAATGGTCTGTTTGTGCTAAGTCCATAGGTATTAATACCTTTTGGGATAGCATAGATAGTGGAATACATATCAATAAAAAAAGGTAAAGGAGAATTCTCAATTGAAACTCTAAAAAACATTAAAAATAAAAGCACAACATGAAACGAAAGCGTAATCTGTATTATTGTGTTATATACTCATCTTTTTTGATTTTGTAAACAATCTGGCAATTAATCGTTTCTCATCGGCATTCAATGCACCTGTAAGAATCAATAATATTGGATATAATATTAATGCACATACTCTCATTAATAATGTTGTATGTGTATAGTGAACAGTAAAGAACAATACTATAGTAATGAGAATTGTAAGCAATATTCTTCTCCATTCATATGGAATCGGCATAATTGATGTAGATACGGCAAATAAAATACTTGCACTTATTGCATATGCTGTAAATGTAGCCCATGCTGCACCATACATTCCCCACATTGGTATTAAGAGAATATTTAATGTAATATTTACAATTGCAGCAATACCTGTAGCAATTGGAAGCCATCCTGTTTTTTTGTGGATATGAAGTCCTGCAGCAAAATTTGTAGCAGCACCATTAAAAAAATATCCGGCTAATATTATAGGAATAATTCCAATACCGCTCCAATATGATGCATTAATTATTGTGGTAGAACCTATCTTTAATTGAACTATATCGCCTATAAAAAAGCTAATACATAAAAAAAGCCCAGCACATAGTACAGTAAAATAAGTAAAGATTCTTGCAAAAAGTGTTTCTGCGCCTTCATCTTTATAATGGGTTAAATAAAAAGGCTTATAGGCAAATTCAAATACAGAAACTAGCATCATCATGGGTATTCCCAAACGATAATTTGCTTGATATAAACCTGTCATATCAGCACCTGCCATCGCTGTCATAATTGGCCTATCTGCAACTTGCAGCATCATTCCAGAAAAAGCAGATGGAACAGTTGGCAAACCGAATGATAGCATTTCTGCGCCCATGGCTATATCGATTTTTGGCCTTGTAAACTGAATAATTTCTGGTAAAATCAATAATGCCGCTAATATTGATGAGATAACACCTGAAACAACAATTCCCCATATTCCCAGATGAAATGAGCCAACAAGAATGATATTAAGAACAAGATTAATGGCTACATTTATCACTCTTAAGATTGCAAATCTTTTAGCTTTTCTTTGCATTCTTAAGATACTATATGGAATGACAGTTAATGCATCAAATAGTGGGATTAATGCTATAGCCCTAATAATATCAGCATTACCTTGTAGCTCAGGAATTAATGAAGTAAAATAATCAGCATATATAATACATATGGATGTAGAAATTATGCTTATGGATGCTATGCCAATCCAAGAAAAACTAAATGCTTTTGTAGTTGTATTCTTATTGTCTTTGTCAAAAAAACGGAGGAATGCAGTATCTAAACCAAAAGAGTATACAACATTTATAAATGCGAGTAAAGAATACAAATAAGAATATATACCAAAATCAGCTCTAGAAGACAAATAATGAGTATATAATGGAGTAAGCAAAAAGCTCATCGAACGCGTTAATAGAGTTGTTAAACCATATATCGCAGCATCCGAAGCCAGTAATTGTAATTTGGCTCTCATTCCAATCCTATAGAATTTTATATCGTTTGCAATATACGGTTTTCATAGACAGAGTTTTTAATCTATCATGGGTACTTTTCACTATTCATATATTTAATATAGAATTTGTTTATGCATATCTTCAATTGATCTGTCGCAATGTTAAATATATGATCATAAAAAAGCCCCCAGAGCATACAAATCACTAAGGGCTTGTAAAAGTCTATTTGATAATGAATATCACATCGTACATTTTTTTTCTTTAATTTTTTGAATGAATTTTTCATAAAAAGAAGATAATCGTGAAGGTTTAAGCTTAATTGAATACCTCCATTAAGCTCTAAATCTATAAACATTTCACTTTTTTGATAATCGCAAGCTAATTTGATTTAATGAATATCTGATACATGTATAGAATGCTTCCCAAATGTAAGATGCTGCTACAACTACACCTTTATAATATAATTCAATGTCTATATGCATGTTGAATATTCACCTATGCAAAACACTGATAGAAATCATGTTTATATTTTTTTATTTTTTCACTGCCATAGCCATACCGTCGCCTAATGGAATTAAACATGGCGGAAACAATAATGGATGTTCAGAAAGTGCTTTATTAAACGATTGAATTCCCTTTACATTTTCAGGCTCAAAATCAGGTTCGCTATCGGCCACATATCCCCAAGCTAAAGCATTATCACCTATGATTATTCCTCCAGATTTTACAAAAGGTAGTATTGCATCTACATAATTGATGTAATTAGGTTTATCTGCATCTATAAAAACAAGATCGATTGTATTTTCTGGTGAAAACACAGATAATTGCTTTAATGCTTCTCCTATATGAACAGTTATATTATGTGAAAGTTTTAAAGCATCCGCCTGACTGATGATAAATTCTGCATAGTTCTTTTGCACTTCAAAGCAGTGAACCATACCATCTGAAGGTAAAGCTTCTGCCATTGTAAAAGCAGAATATCCTGCCAAAGAGCCTATTTCAACAATATACTTGGCATTTGTAGCACGTATTAATGTCTGCAAAAATGAACCTTGTAAAGCACCTATTGAAATTGGGGGTATTCCAGCTTGTTCAGCTTGAATTAATACATTATCTAATGCTGGGTTTTGATGAGAAAAAAGCGAATCTACATATTGAGTGATTGGCTCGGTTAAAAGAGTATGTTGAATAGACATTTAATGACCTCTTATGTTCATTGCTTTATAGGCTTCAATCAAATTAGTTGTAGATGAATCATGATGTCCACTATGATATTCATCTTTAATAGAAGGTAAGATTTGTTTGGCTAGCTGTTTTCCTAATTCTACGCCCCATTGATCATAAGAACAGATATCCCACAGTATTCCTTGAACAAAAGTTCTATGTTCATATAATGCAATGAGCCATCCTAGTGTAAATGGGTTTAATTCATTCAATAGGATAGTTGTTGAAGGACGATTTCCTTGGAATATTTTATGAGGCAATAATTCTTGTATTTTTTGATGAGAAAGACCAGAGGCTTGTAATTCAATTACTACTTCTTGTTCAGATTTGCCCAACATTAAAGCAGCACTTTGAGCAAAACAATTGGCAATCAATCGTTCATGCATATCAGCAATTGGATTGTGGGTTTGTGCACAAATAATAAATTCTGCATTTACTATTTGGGTTCCTTGATGCAATAGTTGAAAAAATGAATGTTGTGAGTCTGTACCAGGTTGTCCCCAAACTATAGGCGAAGTTTGCCATTGTACCCGATTACCATCTTTCGTAATATATTTTCCATTGCTTTCCATTAACATTTGCTGCAAAAAAGATGGTAATAGTCGCAAATATTCATCATAAGGCAATATAGCTTGCGTTGAAATCGAATAACAATTTGTATTAATGATATCAATCAAAGCTAAAATCACAGGGATATTATCTTTTAATGGTGTATTATACATATGCATATCCATATAATAAGCACCATGTAATAGATTGCTAAACTCATCATAACCAATTGATATTGCTATAGATAATCCAATCGCACTCCATAATGAGAATCGTCCACCTATCCAATCCCAGAATACAAATACTCTATCTGGATGAATTCCAAATTCTGCAGTAGCTTCATAATTAGTAGATAATGCTACAAAATGTTTGGAAACATCTTTTCCACCACTTTGTAAAAACCATGCTTTAGCTGCATTAGCATTTGCAAGAGTTTCTTCGGTAGTAAATGTTTTTGATGCGATAATAAATAAGGTTGTTTCTGGATTACATGTAGATAATGTATCCGAAATATGAGTAGGATCTATATTCGAGACAAAATGTATGTTTAGGTTTTTTTGTGCAAAATGTCTTAAAGCATCACATACCATATGTGGTCCTAAATCAGAACCTCCAATACCAATATTAACTATGTCTGTAAAAGGTTTACCACTATATCCTTGTATGATACCCTGTCTTATCCCATCGCTATATAACTGTATCCTCTTTTTTACTTCGTCGATTTTTTCAATAACAGACTCATCATGTATAACTATTGTGTCATTCTTTTCTGCTCTTAAAGCAGTATGCAATACTTCTTTAGATTCAGTTTTATTGAATATAGATCCCATATACACTTGCTTAAACAAAGAATCGATGTGATGCTCTTGTGCGAACTCTAAGGCAGCATTCAATAAATCACTATCTATCCATTGTTTAGAAATATCAATCAGGGCAAAAGACTCCTTAAATGTAAAGGAATGTGCTCGATGTGGATCTTCCTGGAATAATTGTTTTAATCCTTTTTTATAGGTTTTTTGTGACGAATCTTTAACTTTTAACCAGCTAGGTGATTGTTCTGAAGGTGGCATAATTCAAATAATATGTTAAAGGTTATTGATACGTTTTCTTAAAACATCAATCTTTTCTTCAAAATACATAAGTTTTTCGGGGTTTTTTCTAGCTAAGATTTGATAAGCTTTTATTGCTTGAGTATAAGCACCTTGCTTTTCATAAATTGTAGCCATTGTTTCGGTTACTATCGATGGTGTATATGTAGGTGACCCCTGTACCGGATCATTTGGTATAGCAGGGATTCTTGCATGTTCTAATCTTTTTGCTAGTTCTTCTAATGCATTTAAAGGCTTTTGTATCGCTTGATTTTTTTGCTCAACGATTATTGCTGCAGATAAATAGGAAAAATCTGGAAAATCAGGGAATTCTGTTTCTATCGGAGGTTGATGTTTATCATCCCTTACAGTTTGCGTAGTAATCGAAGTATATTCTAGTTTAGGAAGGAATGAATCATATTGTGAAATTCTTTTTTGTATACGTTCATGCTCATTATTACTGTTTATAGGTATACCCTGCATTGATAATTCAGTATGAGAACCATCAGATATCTTAATAGAATGAGGATTTACTACTATGCTTGAATGTAAATGAGGTATGTGATGATAACAGGTAATCAATTCCTGATGTCCTGGAAAAAGTTGCATTGCTTTATAAATAAATTGTTTAGCAGCAATAGCATCTCCAGATATATCAATGGTTTGTGCCAATACAATAAATAACTCTGGACCATTTGTTTCTATATCAGAAGTCTGAATCAAGAACTCGCATATATCAATTGCACCAATAATATCACCAGATTGAAGTAATAATCTGGCATATTCTAATGGTTTCGATTGATATTGTAAGGGTATATTCATATATAAAAACAAAGGGCAGATATCTTTATTATCTACCCTAACTTTTTTTTTTATTAATCTCTTCTTCCGCCTAATAAGCGTAGAGTAAAGATAAATAAATTAATAAAATCTAGATATAAAGTTAATGCACCTAGTATAGCACCTTTTGTAGCGATTTCACTTCCATGAAATTCTAATTCAGCAGATTCTTTGATTTTTTGCGTATCATATGCTGTTAATCCTGTGAATACTAAAACACCGATTATTGATATAGCAAAGCTTAAAGCATCACTTCCTAAAAACATATTGACAATGCTTGCCAAGATTATTCCTATAAGCCCCATAAACATAAAAGACCCAATACCTGATAAATCTTTTTTTGTAATTGCTCCATATAAGCTCATTGCACCAAACATTCCAGCACTAGATAAAAAAGATGTAACGATTGCAGTTTCAGAATAAATCAACAGTAAAGCAGATAATGTTAATCCATTTAATGCTGAATATAACAGGAAAGAGCCCATGGCTGTTATTGTATTCATTTTTTCAATAAAACCAGAAAGTGCAATAACAAGACCAAATTGAGCAATAATTAAAATCCATCTATAGGACAAAACATCCATCATAATTTGTTGATCTGAAACTATGATTCCACCAACTAAAGCGGTTGTGAATAATCCCCCAACCATCCATCCATACACTTTTGTTAAATATGCTTTTTGAGCCTCGGAGACGGCAACCGAACGAGCTTCTGCCATTGATGAATTCATGATATATTCCTTGTATAATTACACAAACCAATGATTTGACGTTTTACATTAAAACTAATTTAGGGAATTCCTTTACATCAACAGTATTTGCTATAGTCTTATGCTAGAATTTACAAATAATTGCCTGCCAATCATATTGGGAATAGACTGTAAATTCATAGAATTCAAGGCATTATTTATTCCAATAGAAATCATTAAGGTAGATTGTTTATCAGAAATATCAAATTCTTTGGACATAGCAGCATTGATGATTGTATATCCTTGAATATATTCTTTGTCAAGATCAGGAACTTTACGATTTGAAATGACTGGTCCATTATTATCAAGGGCTTCATCACCAAATCTTCCTATCATTTGGGCTCTGATATTGAATGAAAAATCATATTCAGGATTAGTATACTCTAATCGTATTGTACCTGTATGCTTTGATCGAAACCACAAACCACCATATTCATTTTCTGTTAATGGCTTAAATGTTCCATTTGATGCGCTTACAGTTCCTGCTATTCCCTTTTTTATAGCATCAACAACCTCTAGATCTTTTGTATCCAAATATTGATATCCCAATGTTATACCTAAAGATTGATTATCTGTTTTGGACAAAGGCAATATCCATCTAGTAGAGATATCAATTCCTGAAGTTAAAGCTCTAGAAATATTTCTATAAGAATAAATTGATTGATTTGAAACTGGATCTGATTTTACAAAATAAAATTCAATAAGATTTGACAGTTGATTCATAAAATAACGACATTCAAAAAAAACAGAAACTGGTTTTGAATCCGATAGTAACAATGACTGATTATCATAGATTATGCCAGCATCATAAGCTATAGATCTTTCAGGTTGCAAATCAAAACCCAATCTTCTGGAACCAATCAAATCATATCCGGCTCCACCAAGTCGATTAGAAAATTGTACGTATAATTGTCTGAAATCTGGAACTTTAAATCCTGTGCCAATTGAACTATTCAAGCGAATATGTTCAGTTACTTTAATATTAAGAGAATATTTTGGATTAATTACATTAATAAGGCTTTTTGCAAATTCAGAAACAGAAAACTCAGGATTTTTATAAGCAGAATTTTGTACATATCTAGCACTTAAAGCATATGAAATCCAAGAAGTAGGATTTCCTTCCCATTGCATAAAACCACTAAAAGTTCTAAATGATGGTTTGTCCGGATAACGTGTACCCGAAATATCATCAATTGTATATTCAGTTCCGAATGTGAAACGATTTTTTTCAGACCAAAAAACATCATATTGTAGATATGATCTTAATAAATTTCTAGACATATCATCAATTGAAGATCCACTGCCTTGTATTGAATCAAAATTATACCGTTCTCCATAAGAGCTTGCATATACTTGAGCAGATAATCTAGCTTTACCATGCGTCCATTCGGCCGAAATCGTTGAACCAATATCTTTTTGAACTACACTGCCAGTATTAGACGCAATCTGTCCAAAAAATGATTCTACAAATTTGCCTTTTGAATCTGACAGAAAACCGCGAAAATCAGCTCCTATTTTTAGATTATTATGAGCAAACCATTTCATCTTTGTATGTACAGTATAATCTGTAAAACCCTGATATGGATAAACTTTATTAGATTGTTCCAAAGTAAATGGCAGCGAATTCTTATAATTTAAAAAAGTGCTGAAATCAAACTTTTCACTTCCATATTGTAATTCTGCACGATATTCTTGTGCACCTTTTTGAATGATTTGTCCAAATAAAGAACCCTTAAAACCTATCTCTGGCTTTTTGGTAATAATATTGATTACCCCAGCTAGAGCCTCACTACCATACAAAGAAGACATTGGACCTTTTACAATTTCTACTCTTTCGATATTCCCTACTGATATTCTTGATAAATCTAATACTCCAGCTACTCTACCTATCATTGGTTGTCCATCGATTAAAATTTGAGTATAATCTGCACTCAAACCCATTATCTGTACTCCGGTTCTAACATTTGATGAGAGAGCAATTCCATTTTGTTCTTTTAATAAATCACCAATATTTACCATTGCTGAGGTATGAACTTGCTCATTAGAAATTACTTCTACACGAACTGGTGAGTCTTTTTGAACTACTTCATTTCTGGTTCCTGTAACAACAATATTTTTTTTACTTTTTATTACCGTTACAGTATCAGATTTTTTAATCGGAATTTTTGGAATTCTTGGTTTATTGGTATCAATCGCAATTAATTCATTCCCATGTACTTGTAGTGACAATGAAAAAAAAACGATAATACATGCTATTCTATTTATCATGGAAAAAAGTATAATCATAAAAAAACCCCTTCTTATCTTTCCGTAAGAAGGGGTTGAACATTTTAAAAATATATCATGACAAAGGAACTGTATATGCTGCATTCTTATGAAGGGCTTTTCTAACCCATGCGCCGTTTTCTTCAGCCATTCGGCGAACAGCCAAGCGTTCTTTGTTGCATGGCCCATTGCCACGGATAACTTCAAAAAATTCATTCCAATCTGGGTCAGAATATGACCATTTTCCTATTTCTTTATTTTTAACAAGATTTGGATCTGGGATTGATAAACCTAATTCAAGTATTTTTGGCACATATTGATTTAGAAATTGTTGTCGCATATCATCATTACTTGCCATTTTAACTTTCCATCGCATCAGAATTTCACTATGAACAGATGCATTATCTGGAGGGCCAAAAAAATGCATGATTGGTTTCCACCACCTATTCAATGCGTCTTGAACCATTTCTCTTTGCACTGGTGTTCCAGTTGCTAATGTGGTAACATTATCATAGCCATAACGCAAGTGGAAAGATTCTTCCATACAAATTCTTTCTAATGCCCGGCAATAAGGACCGTATGATCCTTTTGAATTCAATACTTGATTGATAATTGCAGAGGCGTCAACTAGCCATGCAATAACTGCTGTATCTGCCCATGTTTTTGCTGGATAATTAAATACATTTGAATATTTAGATTTTCCATTAATCAAATCATTGATCATTTCTTCACGAGTTTTACCAAGGGTTTCTGCACCATTATATAATAATTGGGCATGGCCACTTTCATCTTGTACTTTAGCCATTAATGCCATTTTACGCTTAAAACCTGGTGCCCTTGTAATCCACGTACCTTCTGGTAATGCACCAATTATCTCAGAATGTGCATGTTGTTCAATCATTCTGATTAATTGTCTGCGATACTCTTTGGGCATCCAATCATAAGGTTCAATTTTTTCGCCACGAGCTATTTTTGCTTCAAATTGTTCTAAACGAACCGGATCTTCATTAAGTATCTGAGCCGTTTCTGATACATCTATTACACTAACATTGCCATACATATGCAATTCCTTGGTTATTTCTTACAAAAATACCAAAGGAGTATGGTTTAACAAAGCTCTACTCCTTAGTTTTTCAGTTTTTTTGTGCTGCTCTTTGCATATCGGAAAGAATAATAACCGATTTCAGAGAACATAGTTGGTTTTTCAGGTTGATCCTTGTAAATACTAAGGATTTGTAGCTTAACATAGTTCCCTAAACGGGTTTTTATTACTAATGTTTTTTGTGCTACTGGATTAATTGTTCTTGATGATCCATCATATGTAAAGAAATTACCTGGAGGAGCAAGTGCTATTGACAAAATTCTTCCACTGGTTGATTGATCATCTATCTTAAAATTACTATCTGCAGGTGCGGTCGTTAATAAATCAAATGTAGTGTCTACAATTAAACCCTTCGTTAATCCACTTGGGTTTACTGTTCCTGAATTCAAAAATATATCAATCTGTTTAGTTTTACCACCACCATATAAATACGCCATTTTAATGTCCCACTCGGTAGTCGCTGATTTAGAAGGTGGAACTACACTGTCACCATCTAATGAATAATATACAAATTTAGATTGTAGAGTGTCTGGAATAATATTCTTGATTATTCTGGTTGAAACTGTATCAATTGTAGTTTGAACATTGGATGAGCTATCGGAACATGAATCTAGGGTAAAAAGCAAAATGAATGCTGACAGAAAACAAAATATCTTGTACATAAGTAAACCTAAACAAATTAATGTGATATGGTGATTTATTTTTTACAAATATACGTGTGATCACACATATTGTCAAAACAAATATTGTTATATGTACATTATTTTATTAATTATTTTTTGCTCCTTCTATCACCCATTGTCTTAACCCTTTGATTTGGCTTGAATTAACTCTGTCTTGAAAAGACAACATATGAGGTTGTTTTCCTTCTAGTATTTGATTTAACAGGCTTAGATCTGGTTTACCTGGAATAATCAATCCGGCTCTACCAGTTAAAGCATAATAAGAAGTAACATCAACACTTCCCAATTTTGATTCATAATCATGGCAACCAGAAAAAGCGCAGGTAAGTTCTAATAAAGGTTTTACATGTAATTGATAGCTAATATTTGTGTCGGGAAAAATAATTTGATCAGGCGAAGTAATCACATTATCATTACATGCAGAGCACAATAACATACTATAGAAGAATAGTAATAATCCTACACATTTCATATTTCTCATAAAGATACAATTCATTTCTTTAGAAGTTCACTTATATTCAGAAATCATTTTCTGATAATTTATATGTGTAAAATTGGATGAACAATTTCTATTTTATCGTGCTTAATATATGATACTTTAGCTAGGAATAATCCTGAGGGAGGGCATGTAAGTAAAGCCGGGACATTAGATGGTTTTTTTAGAAGGATAGGAATTTCATCTGCTTTCATTTTCCCTCTACCAACTTCAGCAATTACGCCCACCATACGTCTGACCATACTCCACAAAAAATGTGAACCTGTAATTGAAATCAAAATGAGATCTCCATGTTCTCTCACTGAAATTGACATTATATCAACTTTTGTTGATTTTTCATCAGGATCATCAGCGGTGAAAGATCTAAAATCATGCATACCTTCAAAATGTGAAGCTGCTTTTTGCATTGCGGAAATATCAAGATTATCTTTTATCCACCATACTAGTTTTTTCCCAAAAGCGGTTCTTCTTCTTGAGATTTGATAGAGATATGTTCTTGATACTGCATGATGTCTGGCATGGAATCTATCATCGGCTTTTTCTACTTGAAGAATTGAAATATCACTTGGCAGTTCATCATTTAATTTTTGTCTAATAATATGAGGAGCCAACATGGTTTTTACATCAAGATGTATTACTTGCTCTAATGCATGAACACCTGCATCGGTTCTTCCAGAACCATATAACTCAAAGGAATCAGTAGCGAATACTGTTTTTGAAGCACCAATTAATTCCCCTTGAATTGTTCTTGCATTTTTTTGAACTTGCCAGCCAGAAAATCTGGTTCCTTCGTATTCTAAAGTAATTTTATATCTAGACATATCAATTATTATTTTTCTAAAAAAATCATCTATAATTATCAAAGATACGGTATAAATATTAGCTAATTAGTTTTGCTAATAAATGATTTACTCTACGATTGCTTCTCTTGTTAACATAGCATTGTGATGAGGAGCAATCAATATTTCAGAGAATGTACCTTTTTGTGTGAATACCCGAATGATAATAATTGATTCATGTATTGAAGATAGAGGAATAGTTGCATATGATTGTGCAGATATAGTTGGAACATATATTTGTTTTCCTGAGAGAGAAAATACGCCTATAGATTGTATTTCATGCTGTGCAGATTCAATATTAACGAATGATTCAGCAACACTAAATTCAATTGATTGATCAAAAAGTGGTTCATTATGTATTGCAGTGCTATTGGGTTTCCATACATAAAAACCAGCTTCTGTGGCAGCATATACCAAAGTTTCACCATTTCTATTTACTGCAGATTTTATCATCCATACATTTTTTCTTGGTGGAATTCCTTGCATATTAGAAAACCATGGAATCTGACTTGAATAATATGTTGGTGAGAATACATTGATTTGAGATTGAATAATAAATCCAGGACCAGGAATATTTTCCGAAGCATCAGAGTATCCACCAATAAATAATTCTTCATTGCCATTTTGATATGGTGCAATGCATAAAGACCAAAAGCTAGTATCTTTACTGCCGAATTCATTCCATGTTTCACCGCCATCTGTTGTTTTATAGATACCCCCATTTGGTTTATTTTTTGGAAGAAAATAGGCTATAATAGCAAATCCAATTGAAGGATTTTTTTTACTAAACACAATCTTAGGTATTTCTGAATCACCTTTTTCTCTAATATTTGCTACTGTTCTCCATGAAGAACCCGCATCAGTAGATTTTTTTATAATGCCTAATTTACAGCCGGCAAAAAGTACATTTGAACTATCTGGTTTTAATGTTAATGTACATAATCCAGATACATTTAAGGTAGTTATGGTATCCCATGAAATGCCACCATTCAAGCTCCTAAAAATTCTATTTGATGTATTATCTCCAGCATAAATCATCAAAGGATTATCGGGATTTTCTATGATTGTTTCACCAGGCGATATAAATAATGGTTTTTCAGGTTCGAAAACATTCTCCCAAGTTATCCCTTGATCCGTACTTCTTCTTATACTATTAAAAACTCCACCAGCTAATACAATATTAGTATCTACCGAAGAAATAAGAATATTAGTTAACTGAGAAGATCCACTTCTAAATTCAATACTATCTATTGTCCAACTTATACCACCATTGTGGGTTTTATATAATGTTCTTCCTAATCCCCCAACTATTATTGTTTCAGGATTTTTAGGATTTATTCCAATTCCATATACAGGAAAATCTAAAAGTCTTTTCCAAGATCCAGAAACTTGTGCATCTAGGATAGTAAAAGAAGCAAAAAGGAGAACACATACAAAGTACATCATATAAGTAGTTATTATTTTTGTTTAAAAGGAGTTAATGCCATTCTATCAAACAATTGCTTGATATTGAGTTCAGAATCTTGAGAATTTAATGAATAATTCCAGAAATATTCGATATCACCCTTACCTGCCGCTAATTGCATTGCTCCCTGTGATTTATGTTCAGCAATAACAAGATTAGCAATAATTGAATAATTAAGTTTATTATTATATCCAAAACTTTGATTTCTATTGAATTGAGCACTTGGAAATTCATTCTTAACTGCAGTTATTGGATATGTCTGTAATCCTAAAAATGGTTCTGGTTTAATAGCAGTTGAATCTGCAAGTGTACATCCTACAATAACAGGTTTGCTTTTTGATTGAAACTCTTGTACAGCAGATAAAGCCAATATTGTAGCCGCTTTATGATGTCCATGTGTTGAATTTGTTGGAAGTAGAGTAAAGATAAAATCATAATGTTTCGATTTTAATACTTGTTGAATACGTCTTTTTATAAAGGTAGTATCCCATACATGCCGAAGCACAGAATCAGCATCTAAAGTATAATAGGTGTCTTTTTGATCTAGAAAATAATACTCTCTTAAACCTAGAATAGCACCTCCGGACATCAATTCTTTTTTTCTTATAGAAGGTAGATATTCTCTTCCGATAGCTTCTTTTGTTAATTCAATATTATAGATATCTTGGGCAATACTAGAATACTTGTATCCTGCCTCGCCATTGGTAATAACGATAATATCTGCTTTGCCATTAAGATCATGGGTTATTTTATAAATAGTAGCCGCAAATCCAGTTTCATCATCAGGATGAGCAGTAATTATTAATACATTAGGATTTTGCGAAAATATCTTTGCATACACAGTAAGTATAAGAAATAAGAAAATATATATCGATGTTTTCATTGTTCTTTAATAATTAGTACATGAATCAGTATGCAAATTGCAAAAAAGACATAAAAAAAGCCTGAGTTCTTTTGGAATCAGGCTATTCTTACTATGTTCTTTTATTAATTACCATCTAATGAGTCGTAAAGCTCTTGTAAATGCTTTCGTAAATGAAGAACTGCATATCTTTTTCTTGCAAGAAGAGTATTGATATTAACACCAGTTTCTTCGCTCATTTCACGAAAAGAAACACCTTCAAATTCATTTTTGACGAATACTTCTCTTTGTTCACTAGGAAGTTCAGCTAAACCTTCTAATACTGCTTCCCAAATAGTTTTTCTTAATAAGTCACTATCTGGAGTATGAGATATATCACTGATAAAATTCTCAAAAGAATCCATTCCATCTTCAATTTGGCCGGCAGTATACATATCAGAAAAAGTTTCTGATCTTTTCTTGCGATAAGAATCAATAATACGATTTCTTACTGCAGTAAAAACCCAGGATGCTATGTTTTCTATAGGTTTTTGTACATGAGCAGAGGCTGCAAGTACATTAGTAAAAACATCTTGTAAAATATCTTCAGCTTCTTCTTGGCTACGGACACGTTGACGAATAAATCCCAGAAATTTTTTGCGATCTGTTTTGAACAGATTTTCGATTTGCAGTGCTAAATCCATGTTTTCCTTTCCTTTAAAGACTATGGTAGAAACTGTTTGAATTTCTTGAGGTTGTCCAAAACGATCATCATCATAATAAACATTAGCTGGTTTTGTAGTTTCAAAACCAGTCACGGCTCCTTTAAGCACGTCTTCGACATGAGTTTTTTCTGTAAGAGCAATCATAGTGTTGAACTAAAAAAATGTAAAAAAATGATGTGAACTATTTGGTGGCTATATGCCAACCACATAAAAGCAGTAACTAATTTGTACCATTCAATCCTGTAAAAGTGAAGAAATCATGTATGTCATGTATTCAGAGTGTGACAATTTGACTTGGGTTTAACTATTGATATAACTTTTTGTCATATTAGGCCTGTCATATTTACAGACTTTGTCATTAATCTCTTGTGAGAGGTACCAAAGGAATTTTTATGCCAAAGTTTTTAGCATTAGAGATCGCTCTTGAATATCCTGCATCTGTATGCCTTAGAATTCCCATGAGTGGATCGTATGTTAATACTCTGTTAAGCCTTTTTTCTGCATCTTTGGTTCCATCAGCAACAATAACCATTCCGGAGTGTAATGATAAGCCCATGCCAACTCCTCCACCATGATGAAGAGAAACCCAAGTTGCACCTCCAAGAGTATTTAGAGCAAAATTAAGGTACACCCAATCTGCAATTGCATCAGAGCCATCAAGCATAGATTCTGTTTCTCGAAAAGGAGAAGCAACCGAGCCACAATCTAGATGATCCCTTCCAATAACTATTGGGGCAGATACTTTACCGGAAGCAACTAAATCATTAAATAGTTTCCCTGCTTTTGCTCTTTCTCCATAGCTAAGCCAGCATATTCGGGCTGGTAGGCCTTGATAACCAATTCTACTTTGAGCATTTTTAATCCATCTATGAAGGCCATCATTATTGGGGAATAAACCCATAATGGCATCATCGGTTACAGCAATATCTTCAGGATCTCCAGAAAGGGCCACCCATCTAAAGGGGCCATTACCATCACAGAATAATTGTCTTACATAAGCTGGAACAAATCCTGGAAAATCGAAAGCATTGTGAACACCCGCATTATCTTTTGCTATGCCCCTTATATTATTTCCATAATCAAAAACAATAGATCCAGCTTTTTGGAATGCAATCATTGCTTTAACATGTTCGCCGATAGAGTGATAACTTTTTTTAAGATATTCATTAGGATCTTCAACTCTCAGAATATCTGCTTCTTCTTTTGATAGGCCTGCTGGATAATAACCATGTAAAGGATCGTGGGCCGCAGTTTGATCTGTAACGATGTCGGGAATTATTCCACGATGTAGCATTTCAGGTAAAATTTCTGCAGCATTTCCAATTAATCCTATTGACAAAGCTGTACGATTTTTCTTACAGTTTTCTACAAGTGTCAGGGCTTCTGTTAAAGAAGAAAGTTTGATATCGCAATATCCGTCTTTTATACGTTTATCGATTCTAGATTCATCGATCTCTATACATAGTGCAACTGCTCCATTAAAAGTAGCAGCTAGTGGTTGAGCACCACCCATACCACCTAATCCAGCGGTAAGTATAAAAGTTCCAAACAAATCTCCGCCAAAATGTTGTCGGGCACATTCAGCAAATGTTTCATATGTTCCTTGAACAATGCCTTGGGTTCCAATATAAATCCAACTTCCAGCTGTCATTTGACCATACATCATCAGGCCTAATTCATCTAATCGACGGAATTCATCCCAAGTAGCCCATTTGCCTACTAAATTAGAATTAGCAATAATTACCCTTGGGGCTTGTTCATGTGTTGGTACAATACCAACAGGCTTGCCAGACTGTACAAGCAGAGTTTCATCGGGATTCATATGTTGCAAAGAATCCAAGATTGCATCTAAAGAATCCCAATTTCTGGCAGCTTTGCCAAGGCCACCATAAACAATAAGCTTTTCAGGATGTTCAGCTACTGATGGGTCTAAATTATTTTGAATCATTCTATATGCGGCTTCAATCTGCCAGTTTTTGCAGGTTAATTGCGAGCCATGAGGAGATTTAATTATTCTTGAAGCCATTTTTATTTCCAAGTTCTACAATGTACATTCGAAAAATATAATAATAAAACTCAATACTATCAGAAAAAGTTCTATTGATGTGCCGAAGGGAATGATAAGAAAGGTGGTTTAGGAAAATCACCTTCTAATGGAGTTAATTCAATGTCTTCAAATAATATATCGGGAACCAACAGAGATGCGGATACAAATTGAGATCCACCTGTCATAAATGCTGATACAACAGCTGGTGCAAGATAATTATAAGGATGATGTTTTTTTCCTATCATCAAAATATCTTTAAAAGTAGCAGGTGAAATTCCAGCTATTTCAGAGCCTCTGATTCTTTCTTCTTTACCATCGGGATATATTCGATATGCTTCTAATACTGTCAATTTAGAATCACCTTGTGCATATGGGAATTCCCCAGAAGTTTGTTCATAGAGCACAGTATATAATACATTTATATTCAATACTTTTTTTACGATTATTCCATATGGTAAATCACGGTCTTTACATAGCTTAAGCATTCGTTTTTTTAAAGCTTCAGATTCACCTTCTTTCTTTTTATCAACACTCATTAGGTGTAAGACACTAAAAATTGGCGCACCACCTCGTGAATGCCCATTAGATGCTTTCACTCTTTTTGTAGGTGTTCTGCCACTTAACAATGTTTTCAAATATCCTTTTTCAATAATCGAAATTGTTTGTGCTGGTATTCCTTCATCATCAATACGATATGATCCTATTAAAGATGAAGAGCCATTAGAAGACATTAATGGATTATCTTGAACAGATAAAAACTCTGGTAAAACTCTACCACCAATTTTATTCTGAAAAGCAGAATTTCTTTCATTATCTTGAACTCCTCTCTCTGTTAAAGGAGGCCTTTGAGCAATAAGATGAGGAGCAAATATCTGAGCAAATACTTCTGCAGCGGCTTGTCCTTCAAAGAGTATAGGGCCTGAATATGGCTCTGATAATGATTGTGCTTCATATGCTGAAACAAGAGATTGCGCTGTTTGCTCTGTAGCCCTAAATAATGAATCATTATTTGGTAATTCCTTTACTGAATTAGCATAACAATGGTATGCTGACGCTATAGGCATACCATCTTTACATTGCGTAGATGCAACAACTTCTATTCCAATCATCTGCTTAGTTTTGACATATTCTCTACCTTCGCTATTTACATATAAGATGGTTTCTGGCAAAAACTCAGCACTAACAGAACTCAATGAAATCTGTGGATAATTGATAAAAATTGATGATAATTTTTTAACTAGATCTTGATATTCAGAAAAATTAACTTTTGAAAATGAGGAAGTATCTGCAATAATTGCAGGAGGCATTAATGTAAAATCTGGTGTTGTGTCTGTTCTTAATCTATTTTTTAATGAAGCTTCTTTTTTGGAGTATAGCTCTGCACATTGTTTATAACACGCATCTGTTGCTAACCATAATTCTCGGCGAAGAGAACTATAGTCAGGCTCTAAAGGAATACGCCTATTTTTAAAGGATTCTTCATCATCTCCGCTACCAAAAAAACCTAAAGCAGCATCAAAGTAATTTGTATTATCAAATTTCTCATTACCTACCCTCATTCCCACAGTAATTGATGCTCCATCTATATCTTTAGTTGATACCAATCCACCTAAAGTAGCTTTTGCAGATTCTGTATGACGCAATGTGATTGTATATTCAAGATAATATGGCTTTTGAAGATTATTAACATGCAATTTTTGCACAGATCTTTGTATTTCATCTCTCATCGCCCTGATAAGTTCTTGATGAGATATTGCAGAGAACGTAGTTGCTAAAGGATAAATTAGCAATAGCAATGAAATATAGATAGAATGTAGTGACATGAAATAATCTTAGAAAACAGAAAAAACAATGATTATATGTATTTATACCATTACAAAGATACAAACCTGATTGGGTACAATTATCTTGAAGCAGAATTTGAATGTAAATATTTTCTTAATTGGACAATTCTCCTTACCGGATTTATCCCTTTTGTCAATAATACAGATTCGTTTTTTATCATGCCAATCCCTTTAGAAAGCCATACACTGTTTTCGAATATGCCACCATTTGGTCCTGGAGTTTTAGAGAAATAATGATAGCAAGTAAAAGTACCTGCTGGCACCGATATCAATGCTGCAGTATCTTTTACACTTACATATATTCCATTTGTACTGTATTTCTCATTTTTATAAGCAGGATATTTATATGTAAGACTAAATACAGGCAAAGAAGTAGTGTCTTGTGGGTCTTGCGCCCAACTATATATTCCTTTTTCACGAGGAGTATACCAAGTGCCACCTTTTTGCACAGATAATGTTCTGATTAATGAGCAAGGACTACTATCTAATTGAGTACTTCCATGTACATATAAAGTATCTGCCTGAGGAAATGGAAATTCTTGATTAGGCTCTAGAAATCTGCCAGTTGAAATATCCTGATATGAAATATCAAAAAACCACATATTTCCCTCCGAAAGTGGTATTAGCAAGGAATCATAAGGATTAATTGTATGAATAGCTGATTGTTTTTCAAGTGGGACAATCGTATTGATTTCTGTTTTTTTTGAGATATCAGAGCAAGACATCAGAATAAAAATTATGCTTAGAATAGAAGATACTTTCATAGAAGATTCGATATATACGTGAAAAATATGAGTAGATTGAAATATCGCCTCAATTTTATATAATTAAAGAGAAAAAAAACAGGCGTTCTCCTTATTTTTGTTACTAAAATAATCTCTTATAGATCAAATGAAACAATCAAATACCCGCAACTCAGATTATACATATTCACCCAGCACTTCTTGTGTTCATGCAGGCACTTTAAGAGACCCAATAAGTGGAGGTGTGAATACTCCGATTTTTCCTTCTTCTGCTATAGATTATAGAACGAAAGATATTCGATATCCAAGAAATTTCAATACTCCAAATAATGATGCTGTTGCTAAAAAATTAGCAACTTTAGAAGGCACCGAAAAAGCTTTATTACTAAGCTCTGGCATGGCAGCTATTGCTATTGGCATTATGGCTTTGGTTAAGCCTGGAGAACATATAGTATTTCAAAAAGATCTCTATGGTGGTACACTAGCACTTATAGAGCAAGAATTACCAAAAAGAAATATTTCCTACACCTTTGTAGATGCCACTAAAATTAATGAACTAAAAGAAGCAATTATTGAACACACAGCATTAATATATATTGAGACACCTTCTAATCCTTTGCTTAATATTATTGATATTAAGTCTGTAACTCATATTGCAAAACATTGTAATATAAAAACAATGATTGATAATACTTTTGCTTCACCTATCAATCAGAATCCAGCTCAATTAGGGTGTGATCTAATTATGCATAGTGCAACTAAATATCTTGGTGGACATAGTGATTTTTGTGCGGGGGCATTAGCTGGTTCATCAGACATAATTGAACAATGTAGATTATTAGGTACAATGTATGGGTGTTCTCTTAATGCAAGTGATTTAGCATTATTAGAAAGAAGCATGAAAACACTTGCTATCAGAGTTGAAAAACAAAATCATAATGCAATGGAAATTGCCCATTATTTACAGGATCATCCCGCTATAAGTACAGTATATTTTCCAGGACTTATTACTCATCCAGGGCATATAATAGCAAAAGAGCAAATGCATGGATTTGGCGGCATGATGTCTTTTGAACTTAAGAATGAAGATAAATCTGCAATATCCCGTTTTCTAGATTCACTCAATATTATCATTCCTGCTGGTAGTCTTGGTGGAGTAGAATCATTAATTACTTCTCCTGCACTTACTTCTCATAAACTCATTGGAGAACATGGACGGCAATCTTATGGTATTAAAGACAATCTATTAAGGCTTTCTGTCGGAATAGAGAATACTGAAGATTTAATCAATGATTTATCCTTTGCATTAAAAGATATATGACAAAAGAATCTGAAATACCTGGAAGATTAGATTGGCTTATTCTTCTTATTATGACTGCATTATTAATGTTTAGTGTTCCCATTGTATACAGTGCAAGCTCTACGATAGGATTTACTAAATATGGGTCAAGTGAAAAATTTTTAATGTCACAAGTTTTAAGAGTATTCGTTGCTTTAGCTATTACAATTTTAATTTCAAGAATAGACTATCATAGATATAAGTCTATGAATAAGAAGATTTTATATTCAGGTATATCATTATTATTACTTGTATTTGTGATGGGTTCTAAAATGAAAGGAGCATCAAGATGGTTAAATCTTGGTGCATTCTCTTTTCAACCTTCTGAATTTGCAAAATTTGCATTAGTGATTTTTTTAGCAGCATGGCTTTCAGATAATCAAGATAGATTAAACAATTTTAAAGAGGGTATTGTACCAGCTTTACTATCAATTGGAATTGTATGCGGTTTGATATTCTTACAGCCTAATTTTTCAACAGCTACGATTATAGGCTGTATCTCTATTATGATATTATATGCGGGAAATATCCCGACAAGATTTTTAGGTTTTATTGGATTGTTTTCTGGAATTGGTATCGCAATTTATGGCATTAGTGCTCCATATCGCGTCAAAAGATTATTGTCATATATTGGGTCTGACTCAGCAACCAAAGATTCAAATCATCAATTAAAACAAGCAATTTTAGCCTTTGGAAATGGTGGATTTTTAGGTGTTGGGGCTGGCCAAAGCCATATGCGCGATTTATTTTTACCTGAAAGTTATGGCGATTTTATTTCGGCTATTATTGGAGAAGAATATGGCTTTATTGGCATATTGCTCATCATGGCTTTATTTATCATATTTACTTTAAGGGGTTTACGTATTGCTAAACATGCTCCAGATAAATTTGGTAGTTTATTGGCTTTTGGTATTACAATAACAATTTCTATTTATGCATTTGTAAATATAGGCGTCAACTGCGGTATTTTACCTACAACTGGACTACCATTACCATTTTTAAGTTATGGTGGAACAGCTGTCATTCTTTCAGCTATCGCAGTAGGAATACTCTTAAATATTTCTTCCCAAGCGGGATTATTCCCAGCAAAAAAATAATTCTCTTTTCATTTGTGGAACTACTATGTGTGGAATAGCTGGCATAATTGAATATGCTAAATCTTCATCAGGGATTAATCAATCGTTATTAAAAGCAATGAGCGATATTATTTCTCATCGTGGCCCAGATGATGAAGGACAATGGATTTCACCCGATTGTGAAGCTGGATTTGCTTTTAGAAGATTAGCTATCATTGATTTATCACCTGCCGGACATCAGCCAATGTCTACTCCGGATGGTAGATTTACTATTGCTTTTAATGGTGAAATTTATAATCATCGTGATCTTAGAATCGATTTAGAAAAAAAAGGATATATCTATACATCTCAATCAGATACCGAAACAATTCTTTATGGATTTGCCGAATATGGTATTGATCTATTATCAAAAATGGTTGGAATGTGGGGAATTGCTATTTGGGATAATTCAGAAAAGAAATTATTTATTGCCCGCGATAGGGTTGGCATAAAACCTTTATACTATTATCATAATAATGGAATCTTTGTTTTTGGGTCAGAAATAAAATCCATACTTCAGCATCCAGATATAATCAAGCAAGTTAACTATGAAGAAATGGCTAATTATCTTGCCTTTTCGATGTCTAGCGATAAAGATTCAATGTTTGCAGGTATTCATAAATTACCTGCTGGACATTATGGAATATTGTCTAAACAAGGAGAATTATCTATAAAACGATATTGGAAATGTTTAACACATCAAGCTGATTATTGGCAGCATAATGAACAAGAAACTATCGATGAAATTATGGTTTTGCTTAGGCAGGCTGTAAAAGATCGCATGATGAGCGATGTACCATTTGGGGTATTTTTAAGTGGTGGTATAGATTCAAGTACGAATGTTGCTTTGATGTCGGAATTAATGAATCGTCCTGTTGATTCATTTACAGTTGGTTTTAGAGAACTTGAACAATACAATGAATTAAAACATGCCAGAACTATTGCTTCATTATTCAATACAAATCATCATGAGATTTTGATAGATCATAAAGATGCTTTCCCTATTCTTGAAAACTTGGTTTGGCACGAAGATGAACCCAATGGAGACCCAGTGTGTATTCCACTTTATTTTCTCAGTAAATTAACCAAAGAATCTGGCACTACCGTTATTCAAGTTGGTGAAGGTAGCGATGAGCAGTTTATTGGATATCCATGGATGACAAGAGATTTACAATTTCATGATTCTTATTGGAAACAATTTATAGGGTATCCTAAAAATGTTCAGAAACTAATATATCATACCATTAAGCCCTTTATGTTGGCTGCTAAACAATATCTAGCTTTAGATTATATGCGCCGTGCTGTAGATGGTGAACCATTATATCAGGGTGGGGCGGTAGATTATACAAAAACACATTTACGTTTAGCATTAGGGAAACAATCAAAATATCTTGCTGAACATGTTCATGCAATGCCCACAAGATTTGATCAAGATATGATGGATTTACAGATTAATCCACAAGATTATGCTCAAAGAATTGCAGGAATTGAACTTTCACATAGATTGCCAGAACTATTATTAATGAGAGTTGATAAAATAACAATGGCACATTCTTTAGAAGCACGAGTTCCATTTTTAGACCATCGATTGATTGAGTATACTATGAGAATTCACCCATCTCTAAAAATGAAATCAATGCAAGAAACTAAGTATTTACTCAAAAAAGCGGTTGAGCCACTTTTACCTCCTGATATTATCTATCGAAAAAAACAAGGATTTGCGGCTCCTGTTGCAGAGTGGATAAGAGGTCCATGGTTTTCATATGCCTCCGATACAATTTTAGAATCCCAATTGGTAAAAGATGGAATTTTAGACAAAAGTTATCTAAGGGTTATGCTGCAAGATCATAAAAATAACAGGGGTAAATATGGTAAAGCCTTATACACAGCTTTAAATCTAGCGCTTTGGCATAGAGTATGGATGGGTAAATAATGCAATCGCAAAAGCCCATGATACACTTTAATGTTTTAGGTGGTGCAGAACAAATTGGAGCCAATTCAACATTTCTTAATTTTGGGGGCACTGGGATTATAGTAGACGCTGGATTACATCCCAAAAATAGATCAGTTCATGCTTTTCCTTCAATCCATTCTATTGAAGATGAACCAACTGATGCATTATTAATAACACATGCACACACAGATCATATTGGTGCTTTGCCCTATATTCTAAAAGAACAACCATATTTGCGCTTGATAACCACTGCTTTAACTCGTGATATTACATCAGTAATGTTACAAAATACAAACAAACTTATTCGAGAGCAGATTGATATATCGCAATTTAAACAAGATGCTTTGAGTTTGTATACCAAAGAAACTGCAGAATATATTTCTACGGTATTCGAAACATATTCATATAAAGAACCATTTGAGATTATAGGCAGAAGAGGCCTTATGCCTGTCAAGTGTACTTTTTTTGATGCAGGACATATTCCAGGATCTTCAGGTATATTATGTGAATGGAATGGTTTATCAGTTTTTCATACAGGAGATGTGCAATTCAAAAAACAAACTTTGATTCCTGGAGCATCTTTTCCCAAGCATCATATAGATGTATTGTTTTGTGAAAGCACAAATGGAGCCAAAGAGTCAGAAGAATTATCTTTCGCTACATCTAAAGCTGAACTTGCCAAATTCATTAATGCTATTAGTAATCAAAATGGAAGTATTTTAATTCCAAGCTTTGCTTTAGGGAAAACACAAGAAATTCTTTGTATTATTTTTGAAATGCAACAAAAAGGATTAATTCCAACTTTGCCAATTTTTTCTGGTGGAATGGGAAAAAAAATATCAGCTATCGTAGATAGATATTGCTATACCTCTCCTAGAATTAAGCCTGGATTTGAAATAGCAGATATTCCCCAAATTGATATTCCATATGATGATATTGAAAAAGGACCTTATTTTTCTACTCCGTCTATTGTTATTGCTTCTAGTGGCATGATGAACCCAGGAACAATTAGCTATAAATTAGCGCATTCTTGGATGCAAAAAAGAAATTATGGCATCGCTTTTATTGGTTGGCAAGATCCAGATGCTCCAGGATATGCATTGTCTCATTCAGAGCCTAATCAAAAATTTATGTTTGGTCCTCATGCTGTAAAAAGACAATGTGCAATCAAAAATTTTAGATTTAGTGCTCATGCTTGTAAAGAGGATCTTTTAGGTTTTATTGAACAGGTACAACCCAAATTATTAGTATTGCTTCATGGAGATCAAGAAGCTTGCGAATCCTTAGCCGCATCTGCCAGTAATATTATGCACGATGGCATGAAAATCTTACTACCAATGCAAGGCAAAAAATATTCATTCGAAAAAGAATAAAGGTGAAGTATGATTTATAAACAAAGTGTACCCAAAAATTGGGATTCATGTATTTCTTCTTATTATTTTACAATTGTCTTTCTGATTTCTCTGTTCTTTTATTGTCATTTCCCTAGTTTAGCAATTTCCAATAATGATACAATTCCATTTATCTCTTCCAAAAAATCTATGAAAAAAATATTATTAACAGACAAAGCCCCTGCACCCATTGGACCCTATTCACAAGGTATTTTTGCAGGCAATGTATTGTTTTTATCAGGCCAAATCCCTCTATCAGCCGATGGTACTCATATTATTGGCGAAGGTGATATAGCTGCTCAAACAAAGCAAGTTCTTGCAAATATTGATGCATTATTAAAAGCTGCTGGGCTTACCGCCAATGATGTTGTTAAAACAACAGTATTTATTAAAAATATGAGCGATTTTCCTGTAATTAATACAGTGTATAATGAATATTTTGGGGAATCAAAACCAGCAAGAAGTACTGTAGAAGTTAGCCGATTACCAAAAGATGTCTTAATAGAAATTGAAACTATCGCTTTAATAAGTAAATAAGCGATTTCTAACGATATTCATCTATTCCTAAAACCTTAATTTATTGTCAATATCTATTCTTTGTATCTAATCATATTATGAATACACCTTTATTACAGGTAAAAAATCTTATAACTGAATTTCGTTCCGAAGAACGTACTCATCAAGCTGTGCAAGATATTAGCTTTTCTGTTGAGCGTGGAAAAACTTTAGGAATTGTAGGTGAATCAGGTTCAGGAAAAAGTGTTACTTCTTTAAGCGTAATGCGATTAATTCCAGACCCACCAGGACGCATAATTCAGGGCGAGATATTATTCACAGAACAAGATGGTTCACAAACCGATTTACTGTCTTTACCCGAAGATAAAATGCGAAAATACCGGGGAAATCAAATATCTATGATTTTTCAAGAACCTATGACTTCGCTTAATCCTGTTATTAAATGTGGACAACAAATTATGGAAGCAATTATACTCCATGAAAATATCTCTAAGGATGAAGCCAGACATAGAGTTTTACAATTAATGAAAGAAGCACAATTACCCCGTCCAGAAGCAATGATTGATCAATATCCACATCAATTATCTGGCGGACAAAAGCAAAGAGTGATGATTGCTATGGCCATGAGCTGCAATCCATCCCTTTTGATTGCCGATGAACCAACAACTGCATTAGATGTTACTGTTCAGGCTACAATACTTGATTTAATGAGGGATTTACAAAAAAAACATAATATGGGTATGATGTTCATTACTCATGATTTAGGTGTTGTTTCTGAAATTGCCGATGATATCATAGTAATGTATAAAGGAAAAATTGTTGAACAAGGTAGTGTTCAAGATATCTTTCAAAATCCTCAACATCCATATACCAAAGGATTATTAGCTTGCCGTCCTCGCTTAGACAAAAAACTGCACATTTTACCTACAGTTCGTGATTTTATGGATGAAAATCCAGATGGTTCCATAACTGCTAAGTCTCTTGCACATGCTTCGATAGATGAAGTTGTAGAACATAATATTGTCTCTGAAGAACAAATAAATAAAAGAAATGAAGAGTTATCATCGCTTCAACCTTTATTAACAGTTGACAATTTAAAAGTATATTTTCCAATGAGAAATAGCGGTCTTTTTGGGAATTCTTCCGAAATGGTAAAAGCTGTGGATAATATCTCTTTTGATGTTAAACCAGGTGAAACCCTTGGATTAGTTGGCGAATCAGGTTGCGGTAAAACAACTACAGGAAGAGCTATTTTACGATTAGTAGAGCCAACAGATGGTTCTATTATGTTTAAAGGACAAGATATTAGGTCTTTATCTAAGCATGAATTAAAAGGTTTAAGAAAGAATTTTCAGATCATTTTTCAAGACCCATATAGTTCTTTAAATCCTAGATTATCTGTGGGCAGCGCAATAATGGAAGTGCTAAATGTTCATAAAGTACTTGATAATGAAAAACAAAGAAAAGAATATGTGCTGTATTTACTAGATAAAGTAAATCTTGAACCATATCATTTTAGCAATTATCCTCATGAATTTTCTGGCGGGCAAAGACAAAGAATTTGTATTGCACGTGCTCTTGCACTAAAACCTGAATTTCTCATTTGCGATGAATCTGTATCTGCCTTAGATGTATCTGTTCAAGCACAAGTATTAAATCTTTTGGTGCAATTACGCGAAGAGTTCAAGCTTACTTATATTTTTATTTCCCATGATCTAAGCGTTGTTAAGTTTATTAGTGATCGTATTGCAGTGATGAATGCTGGTTCTATAATTGAAATAGGAAATGCTAGAGATATTTATGAAAATCCGCAACAAGAATATACACAACGTCTTATTGATGCGATTCCAGGAAATCATTCTTTTTCTTAAATAGGTATAATCATACATGAAACTAGATATTCATGCACATATATTGCCACAGAATTGGCCATCTTTAAAAGATAAATATGGTTATGGTGGTTTTATTACTCTCGATCATCACAAACCTGGATCTGCAAAGATGATGAGAGATGATGGTGTGTTTTTTAGAGAAATACAAGAAAATTGTTGGAATCCTGTATCTATTTTACAAGATATGGATATGCATCATGTTGATTATATGACATTATGTACCGTTCCAGTTTTATTTAATTATTGGGCAAAACCAGAACATGGACTCGATTGGTCTATGTTTTTGAATGATCACTTGGCTTCTGTGTGCAATCAATATCCTCGTTTTATTGGTTTAGGTACAGTTCCCATGCAAGACATCTCTCTTGCAATTAAAGAAATGGAACGCTGTAAACTTGAATTGAATATGCCTGGTTTACAAATAGGATCTAATATACTTGGTAAAAATCTAGATCATGAATCTTTATTCCCTTTTTATGAAGCTGCCGAAAAACTTGGCGTTTGCCTCATGATTCATCCATGGGAGATGGCTGGTGCCGAAAGAATGAAATCATATTTTCAGGAATGGCTTGTGGGTATGCCTGCAGAAACAACTCTTGCTGTTACTTCAATGATTTTTGGTGGCATCTTTGATAAATTTCCAAAATTAAGAGTGTTGTTTAGTCATGCTGGAGGATCATTCCCATTTACTTTTGGAAGAATATCTCATGGATGGCATGCCAGACAAGACTTATGTAATATCAATCATATCAAAGATCCCAAATCTTATATTGGTAAATTTTGGATTGACGGTATTACTCATGATGATGATGCATTCAGATATTTACTGTCAATTTTTGGTGCTGATAAAATTTGCTATGGAACAGATTATCCTTTCCCTTTAGGAGATTTAAACCATGGTGAATTTTTAGAAAAAATGTCAATACCTCAACACATAAAAAATCAGATATTCTCTCAATCCGCAATGGAATTTTTAGGAATTTCTCTTCCTACTTCATCATAATAGTGGATCTTTCATTGTCTCTATGTCTTGCAAGCACTGTTGTCTACATTCATCAAAATACTTAGAATCAACATCGTGATGTTTAAGAACTGTCCTTTTATTTTCTGCAAATCGATGAAGCTGTAGAGTATTGTACACATCTTTATCATCTATATAATTTTGCTTGTTTATGTGTTCTGATATACGAAGTCCTTTAAACCTTGCATATGCTTCTACAATCATTTCACCTCCCCTTTCTCTGGCGGTTTTTGTATATCCTGCAATATGTGGTGTAGCCATACATGTAGATGAATGATGTGCAATATGAGCATTCCATAATGGCTCTTCTTCCCATACATCAATCGCAAGTAAAAGATGAGATGTCTGTAATTTTTTCAGCAATGCTGTTTCCTCTATTATGCCACCCCTGCTTGTTTGAATAAGAAGTGATGCAGACATTATTTCGCATTCATCTCTAGAAAACATATATGCTGTTGGATATGCACCATGATATGTTAATGGAGTATGAATACTAATAATATCGGCTTCCTGTAAAATTTCCCTTTTTTTCCGCCATTGTATATTCTGATACATAATTCCTGATTCCTCAAGGAATGGATCTGATGCTATAATTTTTATTCCCAATGTTTCAGCAATCTTAGCCACTCGCTTACCTACTTGTCCTAATCCAAATATACCAAGCACTTTACCTCTCAATGATATATTACAAGTATGCGAATATGATAATAATGCAAAATATACATATTCAGCAACTGCTACAGCATTAGATCCAGGGGCTGATGCAAAAGCAATCGAACGATCATTCAGATATTTCCTATCAATATGATCAATTCCTGCAGTAGCAGTTCCAACAAAACATATATTCGAAGATTTCAATAAAGATGCATTTATTGTTGTAACGGAACGAACAAATAAAGCAGTGCACTTTGAATCAATAAGATCTTGATTTGTTAATGTTCTACCATCAATAAAAGTAATATCATTAAAACCAGAAGGTAAAGATGAAGGTAGGATGATATTTTTATCGCATAAAATCATAGAGGATTATCATTTTTTAGCAAATATACAGAACAAGACATATTTTCGATGATTAAAACACGTTATATTGACTTCAGCATTATACACTTATCTCAAAATTCTTATGTATCCTTATAGATTATATATAATTACAAGATTCATTTTATTATTGTTTTTTAGCAGTACGATAGATTTATTTTGTGCACAAGATGCAGTAGAAATATTCAAGCTTGGTATGAAAAGACATGATGCAAATGATTGTCCTAAGGCTATAGAATTATATACTAAAGCAATCAATTTAGATAGCACATTGGCAAGGGCATATTTTAATCGGGGAACATGTCATTTAAAAATAGGTAAACCAGATTTAGCAGAGCAAGACTTCCTTTTAACTATTACATATGATTCTTTATTGATGGATGCATACTATAGTTATACAGTAAGTTTATTATATGGTAATAAACACAAACAAGCTTTACCAATACTAAACAAAGCATTAATGATAGAGCCAAATAATGCATCATTACGAAATTTAAGGGGACAGATTTATGCTTATTTAGGTGACAAACAATCTGCTTGTAACGACTTATCAATTACAAAAGGCGCAGGAGACAAAGAAGGAAATGGGCTTTTTGATAAAATTTGTGGCGGAGATACATTAAAGGGAGAAGCATTCTCATTACCGTGGCCAGTAGATGAACACTGGAGAGTTCAAAATATATCTGAAGATTCTACATTTAGTCTTATGGAGTTTTTTCACGACAATGAGCAGCCGGAACTTTGGACAGAATATGGGGCTATGATGACTTTAAGGGATATAAGAAATGCGAACTTTAAAGAATTTTCTCAAATGATTTATCAAGACTTCAAGCAGAGGGCACCAAAAGCGACATTGAAATATATGAAAGAGGATAAAAAATCAGAATTTCCTTGGCTTATTCTTTTATTACAAGCTCCAAGTACTGTAGATCACCAACAACCTGAATCGCAATTATGGTATATCATTCAGGGTAAAACAGCTTTATATTCCAATTTTAGAGCTGTAAAAAAAGCTACTTTATCAAAAGATTTGATAAAAAAGTGGAGTGCATTTTTTAGATCTGGAACTATTATTGAAAAATAGTTTATGTATTGATCATTTTTGCTGCCGAAATAGCAGATATTCTTTTTCTTAGAATTCTTTCTACTCCAGCTCTCATAGTAAGAGAAGAAGCACTACATTTTGCGCAAGCACCTTTTAATTCTACCCAAGCTACACCATGTTCATCTATTTTAATAAGTTGAATGGTACCACCATCACGCTGAATAGCTGGTCTAATTTCTTCTGCAATTACTTGTTCGGTTCTCTCAAAGATATCATTCATTTCTTTACTTCTTTAAAGCCATACGAAAATATTCTAGTGTTTTTAATAAACCTTCACGTCTTTGAACTTTTGGTTCCCAGCCAAGTATATGTTTCGCCTTTGTTATATCCGGTTGCCTAACTTTAGGATCATCTTCAGGAAGACTTTTAAAGATAATCTCTGATGAAGAACCAGAAATCTCTATAATTTCCTTTGCTAAATCAAGCATAGATATCTCATCTGGATTGCCAATATTGACCGGATTATTTTCACCAGAGAGTAAAAGACGATAGATACCTTCAACTAAATCATCAACATAGCAAATTGAGCGAGTTTGGCTACCATCACCAAATACAGTTATAGGTTCGCCTAATAATCCTTGAGACATAAAAGCAGGGATTGCGCGGCCATCTTCAATACGCATTTTAGGTCCATAGGTATTGAATATCCTTACAATTCTTGTATCCAATCCATGATATCTATGATATGCCATAGTGATAGCTTCACTAAAGCGTTTTGCCTCATCATATACTCCTCTTGAACCTACAGGATTTACATTCCCCCAATATTCTTCTTGTTGTGGATGAACAAGCGGATCTCCATACACTTCGCTGGTACTAGCTATAAGAAATCTAGCTTTCTTTGCTTTTGCTAATCCTAAAGCTTTATGAGTACCCAAAGATCCTACTTTTAATGTTTGTATCGGATAGCGTAAATAATCTAATGGAGAAGCTGGAGAAGCAAAATGAAGAATGGCGTCTAAATCTCCATCTACGTACATATATTCCGTTACATCATGATGAATAAATCTAAATCTTGCATTACCCATAAGATGAGCAATATTATCGGGAGAACCCGTGATAAGATTATCCATACAAATAACATCGTAGCCATTACCGATAAATTTATCGCAAAGATGTGATCCTAAAAAACCGGCACCACCAGTAATAAGTACTCTAGGCATGAATTATCTCCGAACTTCAATAGTATTTACCAATGAACCCAATGCATCTATCGAACAATTGATAGTATCACCTTCTTTGACCCACATTGGTGGATTAAAGACTTTACTACCATTTAATTCGAGAAAACATCCGGTTCCACATGTGCCAGAACCGATTACATCTCCTGGATAGAGAGTAACACCATAACTTGCTCTTTCAATAATCTGAGCAAATGTCCAACTCATGTCTTTAACGTTCCCAGAAGAAACTTGCATACCATTTATACTGCATGTCATTGCTAAATCATAAGTATCGCCATTGGGAGAAGAGATTTTCTTAGATTCCAATTCATCTTTGGTAACAAGCCATGGACCAAGAGTTGTTGCAAAATCTTTTCCTTTTGCTGGGCCAAGATTTAGCTTCATTTCATGCATTTGCATTGCTCTTGCACTCCAATCATTCATTATCATATATCCTGCTATATAAGAATCTGCATCTTTGGCAGATATATCAGATCCTTGTTTTCCAATAACGATTGCTACTTCTAATTCAAAATCTAATTGTTCAAGATGCATCGGGCGAACAGAAATTGGACCTGGGCCAAATACTGCTTGATGATTGGTAAAATAGAAAATTGGAATCTCATCAAACTCGGGAATCATATCTAATCCACGATTTCTTCGGGCAGCTTCTACATGTTGTCTAAATGCATACCCATCTCGCATAGAAGTAGGCTTAGGAATTGGAGATAATAGATGCACTTGATTTAATGCATAGGCAGCTGTATTATATTGTAAAGAATCTGTTATGATATCTTGATGAAGAATGCTAGCATCATTCATAGCTGCATTTCCTAGCTCTAAAAAAGGCAAGATAGCATCAGGAAGATATGGCAATGTAAAACTTAGAGTACTTAAAGATCTAGCAATAGCAAGATCATAAATTGTATCATTAACACATATCCCAAGTCTTGTAATGTTTTTTGCAGGTTGAAAGCTTACTAATTTCATAATAATGTACAGTATTATTTGGTATTGGACATAAAAAAGGCGCTATAAAAAGCGCCTTCAAAACTACAGAATTTTATCGGTAGAATATCTATCTTGATAAAGCATGTCTTAAACTCAAAGTACCTACTGTACCAAAACCAGCTAAAAACAGCAATTGGAAAGGTATCGCAGCAATTTCTAAATAAAACAAAGAAATAGAAATACCTACTATAAAATAGAGTGTAAAAAATAATTCAGCAATGATAGCACCACCAAGTTGCTTTTGAACATATTTTTTCTTCTTCCAATCATCTTTACCATTTACTATTTTATATTTAGGAGTCCGCATAAAAGCTGATTTTTTACCAATAAGTGCCTCGAAAACTGCTTTAGTATTATTAACAGCAAAACCCATACTTCCAGCCATAAAAACAGGAAAAAGCATAAGTCTACGGCGCCAATCAAGATGAATTGCTCTTTGTGCATACATATAAAACATAAATGTACTTACAGAAGCAAGAACAAATATTCCCATTAAAGTAAAAATACTATCATACCCTTCTACAGTATTTTTAATCACAACTAAAGGTACATTTAATAATGCAGTAAGAAGGATAAAAGGGAATACAATATTACTTGTTAAATGAACAGTACATTCTGCTTTTATTTTTAATGGAAGTTCAGATTTCCATACCATAGGTAATATTTTAATCGCAGTTTCAACCGCGCCTTTTGTCCAACGGAATTGCTGAGTTTTTAAGCCATTAATATCAGCTGGTAATTCTGCTGGTGACGTTACATCGTTTAAGAACATAAATTTCCAGCCACGTAATTGGGCACGATAACTTAAATCTAAATCTTCTGCTAAAGTATCTGCATGCCAATTACCAGCATCTTCTATACATGATTTACGCCAAATACCGGCTGTTCCATTAAAGTTAATAAAGAAACCAGCTTTATTTCTAACTTGCTGTTCAATCACAAAGTGGCCATCTAAAGCCAATGCTTGTGCTCTGGTTAAATAGGAATAATCTTCATTTAGATGTTCCCATCGTGTTTGAACCATGCCGATTTTTTCATTTTGGAAATGAGGAATTGTCTTTTGAAGAAAATCAGTATTAGGAACAAAATCTGCATCAAAAATTCCAATATATTCCCCTTTTGCAGTTTCTAATCCACTTTTAAGGGCCCCAGCTTTAAAGCCAGAACGGTCTATACGGTGAATATGCTTTATATCAAACCCTTTAGAAGTATATTCTGAAACAATTCTGCGCGAAACTTCAACGGTTTCATCTGTAGAATCATCTAATAATTGAATTTCTAATTTATCAATTGGATATTCCAACTCGCATACCGCTTTTACTAAGCGTTCAACTACATATACTTCATTAAATACAGGCAATTGAATAGTTACTTGGGGCCATTCGGTTTGAGCTAATAATACAGGAGGATTATATGCTCTGGTTTTATGATAGAAATAAATCATCACTAAACCATGTAATCCAAATGCAAATAAGATACTGAGCGAAAAGAAATAAATAATAAGTAAAGTAACTTCCATAAGATTAGCTAGAGCTCCAGCTATGAAAATAGTAGAAAAATGTCAATATTACCAACCGGAAACAACTGCAAGCAGAATATCTTCACCTAATTGTTGAATTGCAGCAATCACTGCTTCTTCCCGGGCTTGCTGTCCTTGGCTTATAATGTACACTTGAAAATTGGAAAAACTACGTTTCCAAACGGTTTTACGCTTGACCACATCGGTGTATTCAGCATCTACTGTCACCGTTAACTTTCGTTCTCTTTCAATCTCACCGGGGCTAACCGATACAATTGCATCATTTATAGATGAAATTGTTGATTGAAGTTGTGCATCACCATTTGTTTCAACCAATACAAGTGTATTATCATTTCTAAATTTGTCAATCAATCTTCGATTTAGGATGTCTCGAAATCTTGGATTGCCAAATCCGCTATTATCATTTGAAGGCGCAATACTGATAGTTTTTAAATGATCAGGAACTGAACCACCTGTAAATGAATAGCAACCAATGAACATCGGTATGCAAATTATACAAATGATGGTGAGTACTCTATTAATGAAAAGTGAATTGTTGTTCATGGAAAATACATTTTAATGAAAAATAAAACTTTGAATATCAGAAATGATCCTGAAAATCATTGTATACATTGATTATATCGTTGTTCATGGCCAATAGTAGAGATTTCTCCATGGCCTGGGAATATCACAGTTTCTGGTGATAAGACTAATAATTTACTTTTAATTGAATGAATTAATTGATTGGTATTGCCTCCAGGTAAATCAGTTCTTCCAATACTATCAGCAAATAATGTATCACCTACTATTGCACAATTATATTTCTCGCTGATAAAACAGACACTTCCTTCTGTATGGCCTGGAGTATGAATCACGTTAAATCCCCATTCTCCACAATGAAGTATTTCGTTTTCTATTAATTTTTCTACCGGAGAAACAGGATAAATAGTAAATGGTAAAGGCCATAATGTATGCTCCATCGGATCGATCAATCTATAGATATCATCGTGATGACAAAAGACTTCCAGTCCTTTATTTTGCAAAATAGAAGCATCTGCTGTGTGATCCCAATGGGAATGCGTTAGCCATAATGCAGAAGCATATAATGAATAATGCTGTAGAATTGCTTCAAAAATATCTGCACTGTTATATGGCGCATCAATAATAATTGCTTCATGACTCTTAATATCTGCTATTATATAGCCATTCGTTGCAACAGGGCCGGCCTCAAATCCAATAATTTTTAAATGCGGAGCTTCTGGTACAGAAAAAACTGATTGTTGCATAATGATGTATAAAATATGTTTTGATTTATGAATTGAAATAACTGATTATGTTCATTAGAAATAAAAAACAAGCATTCTTAGCAAAATTCTTTTTCTAATTGCAGCACTTTTCTCATACCATTTGTGTGTTCTCAAAATATCCGATTATGAGAAGCTTGTAATGCAGGCGAATATTCTGATCTATATAATTGTATGTCTTGCAATGAGTTAGCTGAATACTGGATATGGAATGTATCATAACTTTCAGATACTGGGTCTGTAACTTTACTAAGTTTGGCATTAATAAATACACCACATTTCTTAACTTCAGGGATATGAATAGAAATCATCCAGTCCACCCATGCATGTGAATGTTCTTTGATAACTTCTATAGAAACTTCATAAAATGCAATCATTTTTTTGTCCTGTATAATATGTTAATAGCAAAAATGAGAAATTAGCATACGAATAATGCACATGTATTATCAAATACATGTATTGTGAAGTCATAAAACCAAGAATTCTATCTCATTATACCTAAGAAGATTGACATGAATACAGAACAAACACCTATATCAAAGATAAAAGCAGGCGAAACTAAAGAGCAATTATCCTTTTTATTGTCTTTCTACAAACCATATGCGCTCAAGGGTATTATTGCATTAATCATCATGTTGATTACGGCATCATTGGGCTTAATATTTCCAGCAATTATTGGAAAAATGTTAGATGGTTTTGTTCATCCAGACAAAGCATTTATGCCTTTCGGAATACAATTAACCCCAGGATTATTAGCACTAAGTTTACTTCTTTTGATTGCAATTCAATCTGCAATACGTTTTATCGCATCGATGACTATTGCCAAGATTACCGAATATGCTTTAGCAGAATTGAGGTCTACTTCATTTGAACATATCATAAGACTCCCCATGAGCTTTTTTTCTGAACGACGTGTCGGAGAATTATCTTCACGATTATCTTCGGATTTGACTCAAATCCAAGAAACATTTGCTTTTACTGTTTTAGAATTATTAAGACAAACAATATTTCTTATTGGTGGCATAGGTTTTATTTTAGCTGCTGGATTAAACCTTGCTTTACCTGTGCTATTAGCTTTACCAGTTTTAGTAGTGATTGCCGTTGTTTTTGGAAAATTTATCAGAAAACAAAGTACTAAAACACAGGATGCTTTAGCTAATTCAGCAACAATCATAGAAGAAACTCTGCAAGCAATTAGCAGTGTAAAATCCTATGTGAATGAGCATTTTGAAGCAATAAGGTATAAAAATGCCTTAAAGCAAACAATAACTTTGGCTCTATATACTGCAAAACTTCGATCTGCTTTTGTTTCCTTTATCCTTTTTGCATTTTTTGGTGGTATAGCTGGTGTAATTTGGTATGGAGGTTCCCTAGTTCAAGCTGGTGAAATTACTATTGGAGACTTTGCCACATTTTTAATTTATGCAATGTTTGTTGGTGGTGCTATGGGAAGCTTTGCAGAATTACTTGGTCAAGTACAAAAAGCTCTGGGTGCTTCCGTTCGATTAAGAGAAATTATCGATGAGCCAATAGAGCATGATACTCAAAATACAATTGTACATTCAGAAAAACTGCATTCAATTAGCATACAAAATGTATCTTTTAACTATCCAAATCGTAAAGATATTCAAGCTTTGAAGGATATACATCTTACAATTCCTGCTGGACATCGTATCGCATTTGTAGGAGAAAGCGGTGCCGGAAAAAGTACTACCGCTTCACTCATTCAACAATTTTATTCTCCTGATAAGGGCGAGATACTCTATAATTCCATACCTGCTGAATATTGGGGATTACAAAAAATCAGAAATTCTATCGGCGTTGTTCCACAAGATATCGTTCTGTTTGGAGGAACTATAGCTCAAAATATTGCATATGGAAAAACAGATGCAACAGATAAAGAAATCGAACAAGCTGCTATTTTGGCAAATGCCATGGAATTTATCGATAGATTCCCAGAGCGTTTTTCTACACTAGTTGGTGAAAGAGGAATTACATTGTCTGGAGGCCAAAGACAAAGAATTGCAATCGCCAGAGCTATCCTAAAAAATCCTCCAATATTAATTCTTGATGAAGCAACTAGCTCTTTAGATTCTGTTTCTGAACATTTGATAAAAGAAGCTTTGGAAACATTAATGAAAGATCGAACTACAATTATTATCGCGCATAGACTTTCCACAATTAGAACATGCGATGCTATTGCTGTTTTTAGTAAAGGATCTATTATTGAATATGGAACACATGATGAATTAATGAAAGTAAATGGATTATATGCCCGACTTTCTTATTTGCAATTTTCTTCAGAATTGAATTCTAATCCAATATCATAGAATATTAGCTTAAGCAATTTTTAAAGAATTATGTATTTTGCTCAATACCATTACTTCAGGATTTTAATATAATGACCACAGTAGAACTAAAAGACCTATATAAAGAATATGAAATTGGAAAACCAGTAATACAAAATTTAAATCTTACTGTTATTCCAGGTGAATTATTAGTGCTAGTAGGCCCATCAGGCTGTGGTAAAAGTACAGTTCTTAGAATGATTGCGGGATTAGAAGATATCACTGGTGGCTCTTTGTTCTTTGATGGAGTATGTATTAATGATATGCCAGCAAAAATGAGAGATATTGGTATGGTTTTTCAAAATTATGCCTTATATCCACATCTAACAGTAGCAGAAAACCTAGGATTTCCTTTAAGTTTAAGAAAATTCCCCAAAGATGAAATTTTAAAAAAAGTACAAGAAATAGCAGAGCAAGTTGGTTTAAGTGATTTATTATACAGAAAACCTAAACAATTGTCTGGTGGACAAAGACAAAGAGTAGCACTTGGAAGAGCCATCATAAGAACTCCCAGAGTCTTTTTATTCGATGAACCTTTGTCTAATTTAGATGCTCAACTTAGAATGCATATGAGATCAGAAATCGTTGCTTTACAAAAAAGAGTTGGAATTACTGGTATCTATGTTACTCATGATCAGGCCGAAGCTATGACGATGGGCGATCGCATTGCTGTTCTTCATAAAGGAATTTTACAGCAAATTGGTAAGCCACAAGATATTTATAATGATCCACAAAATGTATTTGTAGCAGGTTTCTTAGGAAGCCCTTCTATGAATTTTTTTCATGGCAGCTTCACAAAGATTGATAATGAATTGATATTTCAAGAATTACATAATGGAGCTTCATTTACTATTCCGGATCATTCATTTATATATGGCATTCCCGATGATAAAAACATTATTGTAGGAATTAGACCAGAAAAATTGTCTTTAACTCACCTAGAAAATGCTCCAACATGGCAATGTTCGATACATCAAACTGAATATCATGGCCATGAACAAATCGCTTTTGTGCAATCTGCTGATTCCTTAAAATCTATCAGAGTTCCGCTACAATTTCCAGTAAAAAATGATGATGCAATTAAGCTATATATACAACCTGATTCACTCTGTATATTCTCTTCTTTAACTCATAATAGATTATAAATAATGAAGAATATTGATTCCATTAAACCTGAAGAATTTGATCATCTTTGGAATTATTCTCAACCTGAAATTACAGTAGAACAATTTCGGAATTTAATCGACATTATTAAAACTCACGAAGATAAAACCCTTTATCCTCAATTACTTACGCAAATTGCTAGATGCGAAACATTGCTGAGAAATTTTGAATCAGCATCTTTAGCATTACAAAAAGCAATTGTCATTATAGAACAATTACAAAATAATGACAAACCATTGCCTTCAACTCGATATTTTTTAGAGAAAGGAAGATGGGAAAACTGGCATCAAGAATCAGATAGAGGTAAATCTAGTTTTTTACTTGCATTGAACATTGCAACACTTCATTCTTTAGATTTTTATGCTGTAGATGCTATGCATATGCTGGGAATAGTATGCCAATCAGAGGAATCATTAGAATGGAATAAAAAAGCAATGCTTTATGCCGAGAAATCAACTGATTTAAAGGCAAAAAGTTGGTTAGGGGCTTTGTATAATAATATTGGCTGGACATATCATTCCAAAGAAGATTTTAATGCAGCTTTAGAGTGTTTCTTAAAAAGTGATATATGGTTTAAAGAAAGAAAAAGATTAGAAGAAAGCTTAATTGCTAAGTGGTCTGCAGCAAAAATGATGCGTCTATTAGGAAGAATTGGTGAAGCATTACTTGTACATTATGAATCTGCCGAACAAAGGAAATCTGCTAATCTTGAAAATGATGGATATATTGCCGAGGAAATAGGTGAATGTTTGTTGACACTCAATAAAACTGATGATGCTACTCCATTCTTTGCTTCAGCATATACTATCTTATGCGAAGATAATTGGTTTGCGCAGCATGAATTTGCTAGACTAGAACGATTAAAACAATTAGGAAAATGCTAAACTATATCTAGATAACATTCAGTTTTTACATCGCATCCAGACCTTTTAAACATTGCAGCCGCACTGCAATATGTTTGCTGCGATAATTCAACACTTCTTTCAATATCTGTTAATGCTGCATCAGTACTTTTTACAAAAAACTTTAACAGTACACTAGTAAACACTTTAGGATGTTCATCGGCCCTATTTCCCGAAACTTCTACATGCAAAGAAATGATATGTTTTCTTTTTTTTTCTAAAATACTTAGAACATCCATCACAGAGCATGCAGCCATAGATTGCAACATTATCTCCATTGGTGTTGCTGCTTTAGACACATAATTCTCTGAACTATGCGAATCAAACAATGTATTTTTTTGCTCAGAATTATGTCCTTCTAAACACATACCACCTTTCCAGTCTACAGTTATATTCATAATTATACCTATTATCGTACTTCAGAACCAATAGAATCAATTTCAGGAGCAATTAAACTTACGCTTCCATCAGCAGAATTTGCAGCCAATAGCATACCTTGTGATTCATGTCCCATTAGCTTTGCTGGCGCTAAATTTGCAACAATCACTATTGTTTTTCCAAGCAAATCTTCGGGTTTATAATGCTTGGCTATACCTGCTAAGATTTGTCTTTTTTCTGTTCCAGTATCTACTTGTAATTTCACTAACTTTTCGCTTTTGGGGATAGCTTCTGCATGTATAATCTTAGCAGTTACTAGTTTAATTTTCTTAAAATCATCAATCGTAATAAGATCTTCTTTTTTATCGATTATTTGTCCTGCATGCATTGCAGAAATCTGGGCATCAATCACAGAATCTTCCATTTTGTTGAATAAAATTGGTGGTATATGTATGTTTTGTCCTTGAGCCAAAACAGGAAATACCATTGTAGACCATATATCTTTTTTATCTGATTGATCTACGGAGCCTGTCATAGGAATTTGCCCTATACTTTCTGCAAGAACCGAAGCAGTATGCGGAATAATAGGAGCAAAAATTATACTAAGGGATCGCAATAATTGCGAGCATATATATAATGTTTTACCACATTCATCTGGATCATTTTTAATAGTTTTCCATGGCTCTGTATCATTAAAATACTTATTAGCTGAACGGGTAATATTCATTGTTTCTGTTACTGCATCTCTGAATCTACATTGTTTATAATGCATTGAAACTTTATTCATTCCCGTATATAATGAAGCAATCATAGAAAAATCATGAGCAGAAAAATAGTGTATATGCTTTGATTCATAGAGCGATTGCAAGGTTTCTTTGGAAACAGTATTTGGTTCTCTTTGAAAATCTTGAATTAATAATTCCCAAGCCTCATCTAGATTTGCATAATGATCAGATAGAATTGGAACTGCACTAGAAAAGTTTTTTGATAAAAATTGAATCACTCTATTGATAAAATTTCCCGGTATCGCTGCTAATTCATTATTGGTTTTAGCTTGAAAATCTTTCCATGTAAAGTCAGAGTCTTTTGTTTCAGGAAGATTATTCGCTAAAGCATATCTCAAAATATCAGCATTTGTTTTGCCAGGAAAATCCTTTTGATAATCTCGTAAAAAGATGCCCCAATTTTGTGATTTTGAAAACTTTTTTCCTTCAAAATTCAGAAATTCATTTGCAGGCACATTCGTTGGTAAAATCATATCACCTTTGGCCATTAAAAGCATAGGGAAAATCAAAGTATGAAATACGATATTGTCTTTACCTAAGAATGCAATATACTCTCGATCTTCATTTTTGGGTTTACTCCACCACGTTTTCCATTCTTCAGCAGAATATCCATGCTGTTTTGCCCAATGTTTAGTGGCAGATATATAGCCAAGTACTGCTTCGAACCAAACATAAATCACTTTTCCTTCAGCATTTGCAGCTGGCACTGGAATACCCCATTTCATATCTCTGGTAGCTGCTCTATCATTTAAACCTTGTTTAAGCCAAGAACGGCTTTGCTGAATGACATTATCTTTCCAATCTTGACTGTGTGATTCTATATATTCTTCTAATTGCTGCTGGAATTCTCCCATTTTAAAATACCAATGCTTGGTATTTTTAACAATCGGTTTTTCTCCAGTTAATATACTTATTGGGTTTTTTAGCTCAGTTTGATTATAAGTAGCACCGCAACTATCACATTGATCGCCTCTGGCTCCTTCTTTTGAACAATGCGGACATATTCCTTCAACATATCTATCTGGTAAAAACATCGAAGCTTTTTCATCATAAAATTGTGGCTCTTCTTTTTCTACCAAATATCCTTTATCTAACCAATCCTTAAAGAATTCTTGTGCTGTTTCAAAATGATCTGGTAATGAAGTTCTAGAGTAAATATCAAAACTTATCCCAAAATCCTTAAAAGCAGCCTCATTCATCGGATGATATTTATCTATAATTGCTTTAGGAGTTGTATGTTCTTTATCTGCACTAATTGTTATTGCAACACCATGTTCATCAGAGCCACATACAAAAAGGACTTCCCTTCCTTGTAATCGGAGAAATCTTGCATACATATCAGCAGGTAGATATGCTCCGGCTAAATGCCCCAAATGAATATAACTATTTACATAAGGTAAGGCTGCGGTAATAAGTGTTCTTGCCATGATCTTCTTTTATGTGTATACTCTTACTAAAATACAGTTTTTTACTAGAAGACAAGAGAAGAGGAAATGTAGGGATATAAAAAAAGGGTCTGATGCAAAAGCAACAGACCCCAAAAATTAGCTTAAGTAAATTATCTATTTACTATTATTTGTGCACCTAAACCTGATACACCAGTTCCACCTAAGAAACCACTTGCAAAAACTGTATATGCCTTACCAGATTCAAATGTAATTCCTGTTAAAGGTAATGCCACTGTTGTTGTTCCAGCTACTTTAACATCAATATTATATGTACCAGCATCTACAGGCAAGAAAACATTTTGGGATGATGAAAATTGTCTATTAAATGATCTATTTAAGAATAATGATGGACCATCCTTTACGGCAATATCCACTGCTGGCGCATTTGGTGATAAATGTAAAAAACGCACATGCGCTTTAGCGGTAACAACAGCTGGTATTGCATCTTCCACTAGTAATAAGGTTATTTTATTCAATGAATCTAAAGCAAATACAGTATATAATTTAGATTCTGGAAAAACTTGATCAAAGCTAAACAATGCTGATGAAGACCCTGCAGCAAAAACTTTGATATTTCTTGTTCCTGGAGTAACTGAAACATATCCGCTATTATTAGGAAATGTTAAAGCACTAGTACTAATTTTATTATTATCTACAGCAATATCAACACCAGGGGCATCAGGTGATGCATGCACTACCATCAATTTTGCATTTATAGAATTTGTGTTTGTACTAGAATCTGAACATGATGAAGTGATTACTGAAATCATAATCGCTAAAAGAAACAATGAAAAACGTGTCATATTAAAACTTATTAAATTAAAAAAAATGTTAGGAACAAACACAACTTGCAATAGAACTAAATAAGTTCCAAATACACTTTATTTTTTGATAAGTGTAAATTCTACTCGACGATTTTTTTCTCTTCCATTTTCTTCGTCATTGCTTGCAATTGGCAAAGATTCTCCATAACCAATAGCATGTAATCTAAATGTATTAATTCCTCTTTGAGCCAGATATTCTGCAACTGCTTCTGCCCTTTTGCTAGATAACAATGCATTATCATTAGTTTTTCCAATAGCATCTGTATGGGCACTAATTTCTATCGAAATACTTGGATTATCTACCATAAATGCTAATAGTTTTTCTAATTCAAGTGTACTTTCAGGTTTTAATGACCATTGCTTCGATTCAAAAAAGATATTTTTTAAACTAAAGCGTGTCCCCAATTCCGTGGCTTGTTCAATCGAAGAAATCATTACATCTTTTTGTAATGTATCGCCTCTCTGTACTTCCGAAGCAGATATTACAATAGGATGTGCTATAAAATTTTGGGAATTAGGTGTTATTCTATATGTACCTTTATCTGGAATTCTACAAAAATACGACCCTTGATCATCTGTCTTTGTATTACTAATCACTTGTAAATCAATATCATTTTCAATAAGAATATTACCAGAATGTGCATTTCCACTTTGATCAAGAATTCTCCCTTTGATAAATTTTCCTAATGGGATTAATGAATATTCTACAGCAATTGTATCTGATTCAGCCTGCCTTATAATAGGAATACTACATTGTTTACTTTCATATCCTTTGGAATGCAAGGTCAGATATAAAGTGTTAAGATGTGTAGCTTCAATAATAAATTCACCTTGATTCATTGTTAATTGTTGTTGCAAACCTTGCACAGAAACAGCGCCGTGAATAAGAGACCCAGACTCATCAATAACTTTACCTTTCACATATATATCAACAGGAACTGGCCCTAATCTAACCATATAGTGTATATCTTGTTCTTTTGACACATCTTTAAGAACATCGATAAAAGGCTGATTAATACTATATTCTTTTCCTAAACTTAGCCTTGTCACTATACCACTATTATTATTCTCTTTATTAATCAGAGAATACAAACTGCATCCATGTTTCCATAGTGCAGACAAAACCTGTATTTCTGAGAGATGTGCATTATCTTGAATACAGCAATCATCTGTTAATACGATAATATTTCTTTTGGCATTTGGACGAAACAGCATTTCAGTTGCTTTCATAATAGCTGTTGATGTAATTTCATCATTACCAATCGCATCTGCATCTTCAAAAAAAGTCAGAAATTCCTGAATATCACTTGTTGGTTGTAAAGAACTGATAATTTCTTCTCCATATAAAATTCCCCCAATTCGAAAATCAATTCCTGCAGTTTTTAATGTTTTAGCAAATAACACTACATTTTTTCTCACATCCTTAATTTTCTTGCTCATGCTTCCTGAACAATCCATTACAATCATATAATCTATTGGGACAATTATATCTTCCTTTTTTTCTTCTATAGATAGTATCTCGTATTTTTTATCTGTAATCACAAAATCAGATTGAAGAATTCCTTGAACTTGATCGCCTTTATCATTGACAATCTTCACACTCATCAAGATATCTTGATTGTGCATACTATCAGGCTTTATAGAAAGGATTTTCAATTCTGGTTTTTTTGCTGCGATAATATATTGTGATGTGCCAGAAACAAGAGTATTTCTTTGATATTTTGCATAGAATTTATTAAAAATAGAATCATACAGATAAGCTGGGTTTTGTGATAAATGCGTCAAAGTATCAGCCATAGCAGTATAATCACCACCATGATTTTTCATCGCATTCACTATATATTCTGGAGATTCAGAATGTGTTGACTGCCATTCAAATGCAGAAGACGAGCACATAGCATCAACAGACCTTATATCGGATAGGGAAATATCTTTTTGTTTAAGCGCAGATATTGAAGGCATTTTTGAAAAATTGAATCTAAAAAGGGCTGTCGAAGCTGACTGTTCATCTACTCCAGACCCAATTGATGGAATAATTCCAGTAGAAACAAAGCCAAATGTAATTTCAGCCCCAATACGCAATACTTTACGAATTGGATTGATTGTTATAGAGCCAATGATATGTTCTTGAATAAGATTGGCACTAGCCCCAAATTCAGTATTAATCGCATTACCAAGAAAAAGAGCAGAATCAGCACAATATTGCAATCTAGCATGAACTGTAAGCCAATGTAATGGTGCAAATGCACCCATTGCAGTGATAATATTTTGACTTTGTAATGGTGTAGTTGTATTATCTATACCAAGTGAAGCAAAAAGATCGATTGAAGGTGAGAATAAAGCTGAAGCTGAGAATCGAATAGGATTACTTTTTGATTCAGTATATTTTATACTTCCACCAATCCATAGATGATCTGATTGAATGGGTAATCCAAATCCAGCAAAGGCGCTAGTAGGGTTTGAAATAGACAGAGTTTCTGAAGGTTTTTCTAAGCCAAAAGCATAATTACCAATTTTAATAAATCCCGCATATCCATGTACTTTTCCAAAAGATGCATCTAATGGCACAGCACCCAATACATCTACCCCAGAAATAACTCCAAGCATGGCAGGGTTCCAAGCAACTGCTCCAGCATCATTTAATAATCCTAATTTTCGATTTGAAGTATAATCAGCAGAAAACTGAGCATTAAGATTAAACGTAAAGGATAGTACTATGAGAGCAATTATATTGAGTACATTCATCAGTCATCCACTTTATTTATACTTACTTTTCCCTAAATTAAGAAAGTACAATAAATAGATACCTTGTTATTATTTTTCGATCTATCAAATATTTTTTGTCATAAATTCTACCCGCCTATTTTCTTGTCTTCCTTCATCAGAATCATTTGGTGCAATTGGATATTCTTCTCCAAATCCTTTTCCTTCTAATCGAGATGAATCAATACCCATTTCTATCAAAAACTCCACGACAGACTGTGATCTTTGTTGAGATAATTTTTGATTTGCTTTATTAGATCCAACATTATCAGTATGGGCATTTATCTGTATCGATAAATCTGGATTTTCTTCTAAATACTCATACAGTCTGGTTAATTCTTCGGTACTTTCTGGACGTAAATCCCATTTTGCTGAATCAAAAAATACAGATTTCAATGAAAATAGTTTAGAAGAACTTTGCTTATCTGATACCTCTGGGAATGGTGGTTCAGAAGGTTCTTCTGGTATTGGAGCAGGCTCAGGTTTTTCTATTACAGCAGGCTCTTCCGAAGGTTCAGCAGGTTTACTTGGCGCAGGTACAGGTGTAGATTTACCTGAACCGCTTCCACCGCCACCGCCAGATCCACCTGATCCATTACCACTACCATTATTGATAATAATTTGAGATGGAGAACAAGAGCATCCTGAACAAGAAGAACAACTAGGACAACATAAGCATGTACAGTGTTGACAATGCTTAACAGATTGACAACATGCAGGGCGTCCTGACAAACAACAACTTTTAAGTTTTGGACAATTCTCACAAGGATTTTTAATACAGTGATGAATATCATGAACATTCATTTCACAGCATGATTTATCAATTTTACATGCAGGTATTGGTGGGGTAGGTTCTCTATAATGATTTACAGACCACAAAGAATCATGATTTATCCGCAAAAGAACATTACCACCTGAAAAACGTCTATCTGGTGAATTAACAGTAGAAGCTTCATTTAATGATCCTAGAGATAGCACATCGAATGCGATCTCAAGTCCAAATCTTGCCTGCCTTGCTTCTGGAATTGTAGAAAATGATGCAACTATTTGTTTATTATTAAACGAAGTGCTTATTCCTAATTCACTTGCATATGCTTTATTATATAGAATCGCAGAATCTGGACAGAACTGCAATCTTCCATGAAGAGTAATCCAATCTAATGGAGAATAAGAACTTGTTAAAGAATACACATGATTTTTTGTATCCACAGAATACATATTAGTAATGCCTAGAGACAAGTAAAACTTTGGAATGGGATTATACATCAATGACCCCATATACCTAACTGTTCTACCACCAAACTCTGAGTATCTAAATGATGCCCCAATCCACCCATTATATTTAGGAATTTTAACTCCCATTCCGCCATAAAAGCTAAATGGCTCAGATGGTTGGTCAATAGTAGAATCTCTACCAGAAGTAAAACCAACAGAAACTCCATCGCTAGAAATAAAACCACCAATCATTCTTGTTGATTGAAATGAGCGGTCATAAGGAATTACCAAAACAGCATCTGTTCTGGTAACTAATCCTAATAAAGCTGGATTCCATCCTACAGAAGTAGCATCGTTCATCAAGTTCATCCTGCGATTTGTAAATCTGTCAGGAATAAACTGTGCTTTAGATATTTGAAGAGAACATATGCCAAATAAAAAGCATCCAAGTAGTCTAATAATCCACTTGTTCATAAATATATCTCTAGTTCATTGTACAACTTTATAATAAACAGCAAACTTCTTGCCAAAAACAATTCACACAACTATAATATGTATTATATACATTAATTGCATATGTATATTAATGGGAACCATGTATAACTGTTTTGGAATGAAGCAACTGTTTATAATGTTCGGAACTTAAAAGAAGTGCTGTCTTTTTTAACAATGCATCTTTTTCCACTTTAAATTCACCCATTTTTTTTTCAGAAAGAAATCTACTCAGAATTTGTTCTGATAATAATTCAAGCACTTCTTTTTTACCTTTTAGTAAAGACTTTTTAATATCCTTTACGGCAAAAGTCTTGATATTCTCTATTGACTTAACATATTGTTTTGAATACCCATTTTGTTGAGCTAGAAATATAGATGTATTCAGCGAAGCATATGGCTCTGGAAAAATAATTGTTGATTGATTAGTTAACCATTTTATAAATTTTGTAAAATCAATTTCTTTGGCTTGCCAATTAGCTGGCAAACTATCTAAAGAAGAACAATAAAAAGAAGCAAATCTAAAAAATACATTCTGTTTATCTAAAGCTTTTATTATAGGGTGAGAATGATAAAAAATTACATTTGTATCAGGTGCAATGCCATGTCTAGCCTTCACGATACGCCCAGACTTAGTATAAAACACTGCATCTTTTTCTGCTGTAACACTATCAGATATTTCACTTTTAGATACCAATTTTTGTATACATCTTCCTGATGGAGTATAATATCTAGCAGTTGTTAATTTTAAGGCTGTTTCGCCCGGAAGATTAAGAATACTTTGCACTAAACCTTTACCATAAGACTGTTCACCTATAATTATGCCTCTATCTAAATCCTGAAAAGCTCCTGCTAAAACTTCACTGGCACTTGCACTTTCACCATTAATTATGATAGAAACTGGAATTTCTGGTTCAATTGGTACTGATTGGGATGTATATACTCTTTCATCATCTCTGGTTCTTCCTTTAGTGAGAACTATCGGAGAATTTTGCGGTAAGAATATATCACAAACACCTACTGCTGATTCTAATAAGCCACCTGGATTATCTCTTACATCTATAATGATTCCTGCTAATCGAGGATTTTTTATTCTAAAGGACATCACAGTTCTTTTTACTTCATCGGGTGTCGAAGTTGAAAATCTTTGAATATGTATATATCCAATACTATCGTTAATAAAGCCAGAATACCCCAAAGATTGAATTTTTATTGATTCTCTTACTAAAGTTAATCGTATTGTATCTTGCCGGCCATCTCTTAATAAAGCAATTCTTACTTTTCCGCCAATTGGACCTCGTGTAAATTTCCTTATGATATTTGTAGTATCATAAAGAACATGCAATGTATCTATCATAAGAATATGATCCCCAGACCTCATGCCGCTTCTTTTGGCGGAATAACCATCATATAATTCAGCTATAGTTAATTTTCCATTCATGATACCAACTACCATTCCAAAGCCTGCATAGGAATTTGTAGTTAATAATTCATAATCATCGCCTTCATTATTTTCTAAAACTTCAGAATATGGATCTAAATCTTCTAATATTGCTTTTGTGCTATTCTTAACAATGCGCAAAGGGTCTATTTCATCTACATAGTGTAATGTAACTTCTTTAAAAACTGAACCATATAACTCCAAAGCTTGCGATATTTTTAAGAACATCGATTGGTCTGGACTTTTAAAAGAAGCAAGTCCAATAAAACCAATAATTAGTATAATCGATAATATGATAAGTGATTTTCGCATGAAGCAATGAAAAGTATCTAAAAAAAACCAACTAGATTAATGACAATGAGATTATTGATAACAATGTAGATAAGGCTATTAATTGTGCCAAAATATTTGTGTCTAATGTATATTCTTGGGCTATTACCAATGTTAATACCATTGTAGGCATACCAGATTCCAACATTATGGCTTTTGATAATGGTTCCTGAATATGCAAAACATGGATAAGTCCATATGCAATCAATGGGCCAACTGCTAATCGAATTATAGCAGCAGGAAGTATTAATACTATCGAATTCAGCTTTGGGATATTCAATGCCATACCAACAGATAGCATCATTAATGGTGGAACTGCATTACCTGCTATTGAACATGTTTTCAATATATTTGGATGAATGTCAATATCCAATATTTTACAAAGAATAGCTGCTAAAAGTGCATATAATGGAGGCAATCCTAGTATTCTTTTTATTCCAGAAATATATCTTTGCTTGAAACTACTTGTATCATCTGAATAATAACCAGCAATCATTGCACCAATAATCCATAATAAAGGTGTTAATGCTAGTAAATCATAAATCAATGGAATTGATCCATATTGCTTACCAAGTATTCCTGTTACTATCGGATAACCAAGATATGTAGCATTACACCAAGAAGCTCCTAGAACTAAAGCACCAATTGACTTATCTGATAACAAATCTGGCCATATTCTTTTTATCAGTACATAGATACTTACAGAAAACCCAATACATCCCAATGTTACAAGAACTGCAATAAAAGGTATTTTCCATGATTCATTATGTAAAGGGGCAGCATATATTACCGAAAATGTAAGCAAAGGCAATAATATATAGAGAACTAAGCTATTAATCGAAGCCCTTAGCATATGGGAATCTGGAACGCCTTTAATATAACGCCATAGATATCCAAGCACTATAAACACAAAAAAACTAGTAAAAACATTATATATCATAGTGCATTACGATAATAATTCAATTACTTGTTCACCTATTAAACTACCTAAAGCAATACCCATTCCATTACATCCAAATGCAATGATACAATGAGGAGATACTCTTTGTACAATAGACTGTTTATTTTTACTAAAGCCCATAATGCCAGACCAATTATATTCTATTTTGAATGATTTTCCAGGTAGTATATCTTCTTGCAACATCTTCAATAATGCATGTTGTATGATTTCTGTGGATGCAAATTCATGAGTTGATTCACCTTCAAAATCAAGATTTCTACCACCACCAAGCAACACTCTTTTTCCAATATTTCTAAAATAATAATAGCCTTCATCTGCATGAAAAGCACCTGTAAATGACAAATTTTCTATTGGCGAAGTTACGATGATTTGTCCCCTACCAGGTTTGATATCAATCTGAGGTACTAGTTCAGAGATCCAAGCATTTGTACATACAATTGTTTCTTTAGAAATCATTGAATATGTGCCTAATAATGTCTGAATAGTTATCTCCATAACTTTCGAATTTTCCTTTATATCAAGAACATTACTACCATACTCTATTCTTATTCCTAAAGATTGAGCTTTTGATTCCATAGCTTGAATCAAATACCCACTATGAATTTGCCCTTCTAATGGATTATAAATTACCGCTTGTACGGATTGTCCAAATCCCAATCGTCTGTGCTCTCTACGATTAAGAACCGTATATGTTGACTCAATACCTGTTATCTGGCTCATCTGTTTATTCAAACTATCAAGAGAATCAAGCACATGCATTTCTTTGTCTCTGATAATTTCATAACCGCCATGCATTTCATATTTTATATGATCATCAGAAAATCGATTTCTTAAAATTTGAAGACCTTTAATTCTTTGCTGCGCTATTGCTAAGGCTTTATCTTCACCTAAAACCTCTATATCTTGCAATAATTCAGAGGCACTACCAAAGCAAGCAAATCCTGCATTTCTAGTAGTTGCGCCCATTGTTCTAGGGCCACGCTCTAATACTACAATACGTTTATCAGGAAAAGCTAATGCTGCAGAAATCGCAGTAGATAATCCAATAATACCTGCTCCGATAATACATATATCGGTTTGGGAAAGAGCACTTTTTTCCCAATAAGAACTAATCGGACCTTGATTCAAACGTTTATCCTACTCATTTATGTACATAATAACTGCTATAAAGCCTACAACTATCATTCCATTTTGTCTTTAACTAAGAGATCTTTAAAAAAATACTTTCTAAACCATATATTTGCTATATCATTTTAAGTAAAAGCGATACCATGCAACCAGAAATAACAAAAACTGAGAATAAGAAAATCATTTTAAGCGGTATTCAAGCTAGTGGAGATTTAACAATTGGCCATTATGCTGGGGCAATACGCAATTGGGTAGAATTACAACAAGATTATGATTGTTATTTTATGGTTGCTGATATGCATGCTATAACATCACGTCAAATTCCCGCAGATTTACGAAGACGCTCTTTAGATGTGGTTGCAATGTATGCTGCTTGTGGTATAAATACCGAAAAAAGCGCATTATTTATTCAATCACATGTTACAGAGCATGCCCAATTAGCTTGGATATTAAATTGTTTCACTGGTTTTGGCGAAGCGCAAAGAATGACGCAATTCAAGGATAAATCACAACAACACAGCGATAATATCAATGTTGGATTATTTTCATATCCTGTTTTAATGGCAGCAGATATCCTTTTATATCAAGCAGATTTAGTTCCTGTTGGAGATGACCAAAAACAACATATTGAATTAACTAGAAATCTTGCCGAACGTTTTAATCATTTGTATTCTCCCACTTTTACTGTTCCAGAACCCTTTATAGCCAAAGAAGGCGCACGCATTATGAGCTTACAAGAACCATGGAAAAAAATGTCTAAATCAGATCCAAATGCTAATTCTTGTATTTTTCTTCATGATGAAGATGCACTTATCATGAATAAAATCAAAAGAGCTGTTACCGATTCAGGTACTGATATTGTTTTTGATATTGAAAATAGACCAGGCGTGTCAAATCTTGTTACATTATATCATGTTGCTACTGGCAAATCAATTAAAGATATCGAAGCTGAATTTGCAGGTTTAGGGTATGAACCATTTAAAGAGGCTGTTGGAAAGGCTATGGTTGAATTAATCTCGCCAATCAGAAATACATTTAATGATTTAAGATCTCATCCAGATGAAATATCTGCTCTCTTAAAAAGTGGAGCACAAAAGGCAAGTAAACAAGCTTTTAAGACACTAAGAAAAGTATATAAAAAAATCGGTTTTGTAGAACCAATTCGATAATTCTACATACTATATCTGTCCATATACTTGTTTATATTCTTTTGCCACTTCCATATAATGAGCTGCTTGCCATGTAAAGCCTTGTCTTTCTTTATCGGTAATATCTCTCATTTTTTTTCCTGGTATTCCAGCACACATTATGCCGCTTGGTATATGCATTCCAGGCCTAATAACAGTTCCAGCTGCTATGATGGTATCATCTTCAATAATTGCTCCATCTAATATAATTGCTCCCATTCCTATTAAACATCTATTTCCAATTGTGGCTCCATGTACTATTGCCCCATGTCCTATTGTAACATCATCACCAATTGTTAAGGCATATGTATCTGTAGTTACATGTAAAATTGCACCGTCCTGAATATTTGTTCTTTTGCCAATCCTAATTGGATATACATCACCCCTAAGAATTGCATTATACCAAATAGAAGAATTCTCTTGTATGACAATATCTCCAATAATTCTTGCTCCATCACATATCAACACTGATGAATCAATTATTGGATATATATTTTTATAGGGTAAAATGGTTGCTAAAGAAGAACCAAGATAGAATGTTTGCATTGTTCTCTTGTGGAAAGTAAAAGTGTTATGTGCAAAAATACTTGAAACAATGTGCAGATAATCATAGTTATAGTTAAAACATAGAGAAAAAAGAATAAAGTATATACTAATCAGATAATAAGTCCCTATTTTTACAATAATTCAAGCAGAAATAGCTTGCTATTTTTATACAGTAGACTCACAATGAAATATCAGATTCTTGAATCTCCATCCATAGAAGCATTATATCATAAAGAACGTTATGTATTAAAGCGTATAACATCAGTATTATTTGCAATCGCTGGTTGCTCATGGTTTTTATTGTATGTACCCGAATCTATTATACATCAAAAAACTCATGAATTATTTAAACTTCAACAATATCAGATTTATGTTTTACTGCTTACTTTATGGGGATTAGATTATAAAAGACAATTAGACAGGCTCACTTTGCTGTCACAAAAAGCAAGCTTATTACACAAAGATGTAATAGACATACAATCATCAGATATTATCGAAGATGTACAAAAATTTGAAGTTTTGTGGTTAAAAAAGAAGACACATGGTAAACATATTTCATGGTTAATTACATGGACATTTTTGCTAAGTGCATGTATCTTAATTATGAAACAATATATATTGATTTTTAACCAAAATATTTAGAATTCCCCTTTTTTACATTATATATAAGTTATTGATATGAAAGAGTTTAAAAACGAAATCTTTCTAGATTTCACTGATCCAATTATTGAAAAAAAACAAAAAAAAGCACTACTTTCAGTCAGAGCACATTTTGGTAAAGAATATCCAAACTTTATAAATGGAAAAGCTGTAAAAACTACTGCTAAAACCATTTCTCTCAATCCTGCAAATACTGATGAAACGATAGGGATTTTTCAGAAATCTGGAAAAGATGATGCTGAAGCAGCAATGCAAGCTGCTCAAAAGGCATTTGAAACATGGAAATTTGTTCCAGTAAAAAAACGTGCAGAGTTTTTATTTAAAGCCGCAAATATTATTCGTAAACGTCGCTTAGAAATTAATGCATGGATGATTTCTGAAGTAGGTAAGAATTACCTTGAAGCCGATGCAGATACATGCGAAGCCATTGACTTTCTAGAATTTTATGGCAGAGAAGTATTAAGATTTGCAGAAAAGCAACCTATAATACCCGTGAAAGGTGAAAAAAATAAAACAGTCTATATTCCATTGGGTGTTGGAGTGATCATTCCACCTTGGAATTTTCCTTTTGCGATATTAATCGGAACTGCTTGCGCTGCAATTGCAGCTGGCAATACAATTGTCTTAAAGCCTTCTTCTGATTCACCTATGATGGGATGGTTATTTGCTGATATAATGAATAGCCTTGGTTTGCCAAAAGGTGTTCTCAATTATGTAGTTGCTTCTGGAGCAGAATCTGGAGATTATTTAGTTCAACATCCAAAAACTCGTTTTATCTCTTTTACCGGATCTATGGAAGTAGGTTTAAGAATCAATGAATTAGCTGCTAAAACAAGTCCTGGGCAAATCTGGATTAAAAGAGTAATCGCAGAAATGGGTGGAAAAGATAGTATGATTATCGATTCCGAAGCAGATATCGATGATGCAGTTAAAGGGACAGTAGCCGCAGCATTCGGATTTCAAGGCCAAAAGTGCTCTGCATGCTCTAGGGTGATTGTAGATACTAAAGTGTATAAGGAATTTGTAACTAAATTAAAACCAGCTGTAGAGGCTTTAGCACAAGGAAATCCTATAGATAATCATTTTATGGGACCTGTAGTTTCCGCCAAAGCCGAAAAATCAATTTTAGAGTATATTGAAATTGGTAAAAAAGAAGGTAATCTTCTCACAGGAGGAGAAAAAATAAAAGGAATGAATGGATATTTTATAAAGCCAACAGTTTTTACCGATATTGAGCCAATGGCAAGGATTTCTCAAGAAGAGATTTTTGGACCAGTTTTAGCCGTTATAAAATCTAAAAATTTTGAACATTCATTAGAAATTGCAAATAATACAATGTTTGGATTAACTGGTGCAGTGTATACAAGTAATAAAAAGAAATTAGCTAAAGCTGAACAAGAATTTCATTGTGGCAATTTATACTTAAACCGCAAATGTACTGGAGCATTAGTTGGTGCTCATCCTTTTGGAGGCTTTAATATGAGTGGCACCGATTCTAAAGCTGGTGGTAGAGATTATATGCTACTGTTTATGCAAGCAAAAACAATAAGTGAAAAGAAATAAAAAATAATAAGCCATCTTTTCAGATGGCTTATTTATTATGCTTTTCTAATTCCAACGATATTATATCTTGAGCTAATAAATGTAATGTCTGTAAATGAAGCATTACCAGCAGGATTAGCACCTGTACCATGAAAATCACTAAAAGTTGCCGATTGATTAACCCAAATAGGGCCAGTAAAATTACAAGCAAGTGGCGCTCCAGCCATTGTGATCTGCTCTTCAGCATATAATAAATCATCATGATTTAATATATATACAGCAGTAGATAATGCACCATGCTTTTTGATACTAGAACTGATAAGATCTATTCCTTGATGGATATCTTCTACTTTTATGATAAAACAAATAGGGCCAAACCATTCTTGCTCATATATGTCTGAATCAGACATCGTAGCTGATAGTATAATTGGAGAAACAGACAAAGCATTATCAAAACCTTGATGTTTTACTTCATGAGAATCTAATACAATTGGAAGGCCTGTTTTTCTTACCATATTAACTCTCTCTAATACAGCAGGATTTTGTAAAGCACCAATAGTACCAGGACCCATTTTTTCATTCAGAACAAGTGCTTGTACTTTTTCAGCAAATGCTTTCATTACTTCATCGTAAGAGATATAAGAGTCACCTACTTTAACACCTTGTTTAGGAATATAAAAGTTTTGTGGCGCTGTGCACATTTGCCCACTATATAATGATACACTAAAAGCTAAATTATCTAAAACAGCATCTAATGAAACAGCTTCTGCAATAAGCACCGAATTCACACCAGCTTTTTCGGTAAAGATATGCTTATTTGTACCATGTAACTCTTGCTCTAAGATAGAACCAAAATGAGAACTTCCTGTATAATCAATTAATGCAACTTTATGATTTTTAGCTAATTGCATTGTTATTGGTTGTTCTAATGAATCAACTGCCAATTGAATAATATGTGGATTTAAGCCCAGTGAGACTAAGGTATCTTGGAAAGATTTAATACATATTGCTATAGGAAGAATTGCTTTTGGATGAGCTTTTGCAATAGAAGTATTGCCAGTTATCAAGGATGCAAATATTCCAGGGAATGAATTCCATATAGGAAAAGTAGAACAACCTATCGTAACATTTAGGCCCTTAGGAATAATACGAAATGATTTTTGAAGCGTAACTTCAAATCTACCCATAGGTTTTGTCCAGCTTGTGTGTGCACAAAACTGATTAATCGTCATGTAACCAGTAGCAATAGCTTCTAAGGCCCTATCAAATGCATGTGGACCAGAAGCTTGAAAAGCCATAATGAAGCCTTGTCCTGTAGTATGCATTGTTGCAAAACCAATTTCAAAAAAATGTTTTGAAGCCCTTTCTAAACATTCAATCAAAATTGCTGCACGTAATTCTGTAGAAAAAGACTTCCATTCTTGCTTTGCTTTATCTGCTTGTTCTATTAATGTTTCTGAAGCAAATGAAGGATATTGAATTTCTAAAGGAAAGCCATATGGAGACTGTTCATCACCTATATAACCATCAGAACCAAATTGATGAGGTAATTCAAATCTAGAATGTAATGAGGCCTGGAAAGTAGATAATCCATCAGCTTGTGCTGTTTCTCCATAAATTTTTCCACTTGGTGGCTCTGGCCAATGTGCAAAGAATTGTCTGGATTGAACTGCTTCTACCGATTGCTTAAGTGTATTAGCATGTTTTTCTATAAGATGATCTAATTGCATTGTAAATCCTTAAATAAAATTTATGTCCACACCAAATTAATGAATTCATACAGGATGATTAACATCCTTTACAAAGCAAAAAAATAATGAGCAAAATAAAGAAACCATATATCAACAACTTTTGTTAATTGTTTCTTGATTATTTTCTCTCGAATCTCGAATTTTGCCTAAGATGTGAGCATATATTTGATGCATAGACTAATAAAAACACATACATATATTTTTCATCATTACATGAATTAGGAATAATCGCACATGAATGACGCAACGCACAATCCAAGTAGTGAAGGCAAATGTCCATTTACAGGTGGCATGCTAAAACAAAGTGCTGGAAATGGACCACTAAACCGTGACTGGTGGCCAAATCAATTACATCTTAGCATATTAAGACAACACTCAGAACTTTCAAATCCAATGGGGAAAGACTTTAATTATGTTAAAGAATTTAATTCCATAGATTATAAGGCTTTAAAGAAAGATATTAATGATTTAATGACTAATTCACAAGATTGGTGGCCAGCAGATTATGGACATTATGGTCCATTTTTTATCCGCCTTGCTTGGCATAGTGCTGGTACTTATCGAATAGCCGATGGAAGGGGCGGCGGTGGTTCAGGAAGCCAAAGATTTGCTCCATTAAATAGCTGGCCAGATAATACAAATCTTGATAAAGCACGCTTATTATTATGGCCAATAAAAAAGAAATATGGCAGAAAAGTATCATGGGCAGACTTGATGATTCTTGCTGGTAATTGTGCTTTAGAATCTATGAATTTTAATACTTTTGGTTTTGCTGGTGGACGCGAAGATATTTGGGAACCAGAAGAAGATATCTATTGGGGTTCCGAAGGAAAATGGTTAGAAGATAAACGTTATTCTGGTGATCGAGAATTAGAAAATCCTTTGGCAGCAGTTCAAATGGGTTTGATTTATGTTAATCCAGAAGGTCCTAATGCCAATCCAGATCCAATTGCATCTGCCAAAGATATTCGCGAAACCTTTGGTAGAATGGCTATGAATGATGTAGAAACAGTTGCTTTGATAGCGGGTGGGCATACTTTTGGAAAAAATCATGGAGCAGCTGATCCAAATACATATGTTGGCCCAGAACCAGCAGGTGCTTCTATCGAAGAACAAGGATTAGGATGGAAAAATTCTTTTGGAACCGGTAATGGTGAATATACAATTACAAGTGGTTTAGAAGGTGCTTGGACAACAACTCCAATTCAATGGAGTAATAATTATTTTGAGAACTTATTCAATTTTGAATGGGAATTAACAAAAAGTCCTGCAGGTGCTCATCAATGGACACCAAAAAATGGTGCAGGTGCGAATACAGTTCCTGATGCACATAATTCTTCAAAATCACATGCACCAATAATGCTTACAACAGATTTAGCATTAAGAATGGACCCAGCTTATGAAAAAATATCACGCAGATTTCTTGAGTTTCCTCTTGAATTTGCAGATGCTTTTGCTAGAGCATGGTTTAAACTTACCCATAGAGACATGGGGCCAAAGGCAAGATATCATGGTCCTGAAGTTCCTGAAGAAGAATTAATTTGGCAAGATCCTATTCCAACTTCATCTTATGATACAATTGATTCACATGATATTACATCATTAAAATCACAAATCTTATCATCTGGTTTAACAATTTCTCAACTAGTTTCTACTGCATGGGCATCTGCATCTACATTTCGTGGATCTGATAAAAGAGGTGGAGCTAATGGTGCACGTATTCGATTAGCACCACAAAAGGATTGGAAAGTAAATAATCCAGCACAATTAGCACATGTTCTCACTATTTTAGAATCTATTCAACATTCATTTAATTCTTCTCAATCTGGTAATAAGCAAGTATCAATTGCAGATATCATTGTTTTAGGTGGTTGCGCAGCGATAGAGCTAGCTGCAAAAAATGCTGGTCATATTATTGAAGTACCTTTTACTCCAGGCAGAACTGATGCTAGCCAATCACAAACAGACATAGATTCATTTGCAGTTTTAGAGCCTTCTGCTGATGGATTTAGAAATTATGTAAAAACACATTATACAGTTACTGCCGAAGAAATGCTTATTGATAAAGCACAATTATTAAACTTGACAGCCCCAGAATTAACAGTGTTGATTGGTGGAATGAGAGTATTAAATACCAATTATCAACATTCAAAACATGGAGTATTTACATATAAGCCAGAAGTTCTTACTAATGATTTCTTTGTAAATTTATTAGATATTGGTACAAAATGGCAATCAATATCTGATCATCAAGATGAATTTGAAGGAATAGATCGTAAATCTGGTCATGCAAAATGGACAGGTACAAGAGTTGACTTAATCTTTGGATCTAATTCAGAGTTAAGAGCAATAGCCGAAGTATATGCTTGCGAAGATGGACAAAATACATTTATTAATGACTTTATTGCGGCATGGAATAAAGTAATGAATTTAGATCGCTTTGATATAGCATAATCTGATGTATATAAGTAAAAGCCCTATTGAATAGTCAATCTATCCAATAGGGCTTTTACATTATTGTAAGTACACTTTAAAGAATATCTGCGGCATGTAAGATATTAATAGCCATATCATATTTTTTTGCAGGTGGCATAATGTACACACCTTGAACAAGACCTTTTGCTTGCTTCAAAAACTCTATGGCAATATTCATACCTTCGATTCCACTATCAGTATTGACATCTTTTAGTTTTTTTCTCACCCAATCTGGCACAACCATTCCAGGTACTTCATAATGTAAGAATTCAGCATGTTTAATGCTTCTTAATGGAATAATTCCTAAAATACATTGCATAGAAAGATGTTTTGTGGCATCAAGAAAATACTCTAATGTTTTTATATCAAAAATTGGCTGAGTAAAGTACATGGTAGCTCCTTCCTGAGCTTTTTTCTCTAATCGTTTTATTTCTCTTTCTATATCATCTGCCGCCGGATTAGCGGCACAAGTAATAAGAAATCGTGTAGATCTTCCCAAAGGATTGCCCATTAAATCCATACCATGATTCATTCTATTTACAGCTCTGACTAATCCAATAGAATCAACATCATAAACCGAAGTAGCAAATGGATAATCTCCAATTGATGTAGGATCTCCGGTAACAGCTAGAATATTTTTTACGCCTAAAGCATATGCTCCTATTAAATCTGATTGCAAACCAACCATATTTCTGTCTCTACAGGCAATATGAGTAATACATTCCATTCCTGTGGCAGATGAAATCATATAAGAAGCAGCTATCGGATTAATTCTTACCCTTGCCCTTGCACCGTCAAAAACATTAATTGCATCTATACCTTGTTCTTTTAAATATGATGCAGCTTGTATTACATTGGAAATATCTAATCCACGTGGAATTTCTACTTCTACTGTAGTTAAAAATTTCTTTCCTATTTTTTCAGCAAATGAAGAAACTTTATCGGAATCAATAGCTAATGTATTTACTTCTTTTATCAGCTTTGGAATATATTTAGAAGATCCAGGAATTTGATTAGTTACTGCATCTGATATCGCTTTTATATGTTGAACAGAAGCTCCCCCATCGGCTCCAATGATACATGCGCCTCCTTGTACTAAAGAAACAGCAACAGAGGCCACATAATCAACCTCTGCATTATAAACGGCACGGCCATCAACAAGGGTTGGAATTGCAATTTCTGGTAATGCGCATAATGGTATCGAAGTAACAGAAAGTGCTCTTATGATATCGCACATTCTTTGAGGGCCAACTGTTCCGCTACTTCCGATTGCCAAAACCCCATATTTTTCAAGTCTGTATGCAATATCAGATGGATAGGAAGTAGCTAAAACACTACCATCTTCTGGAAATGTTTTTAATGCTATAATTGGTATATCATTATGAACAGAACGAACGGCTTTAATAGCAATTTCTAATTCATCGATATCGATAAATGATTTGAGCATTATTAATTCTGCACCACCATCTATTAAGGCAACTGCTTGTTCTATAAATACTTGTAGTGCTTCATCTTCTGTTAAAGTACCAATTGGGACAAAGAATTTTTCTGTAGGGCCAATTACTCCGCCTACATAAGCATTTTGTAGTGCAACTGTTCTGGCTATCCACACCGCTTTTCTATTTATTTCATATACTTTATCACTTAAGCCAGCTTGTTCCAAAGTAATTCTGTTTGCATGGAAAGTATTAGTTAATAATAGAGTAGCACCTGCTATCAGAAAATCTCTGTAGATATGCTCAATAATTACTGGATTTTTCAAATTATAGACTTCCACGGGGAAATCCTTATATCCTCGAGATTGTAATTCTATTTCTATTGAACCAGATGTGACAATAGGTTTTACACCTACTATATCAGAAAATTGCACTTTGGTTTTGCTCATATTTACTTATAAAATTCTGTTCAATATATCACAAAGGGATTTCTATAACTTAACAAAAAAAGGCATCTGCTTAAAAGCGGATGCCCTTGTTTGCTACATTTAAGTAAATTATTACTCTGCTAAGTTTTCTACATTCGATGAATCTTCAATTGATGGAGGAGCAATGTCGACAACTGGCTTAGCTTTCGAAGGAGCACTTACTTCTTCGAATAATGAGTCAATTTCTTCGGCAATTGCTTCTAAATTAACAGCTTCAGGGGCACTTTGAGCATATTTAATTGCATTAGGTACAGGATGAGCCGCATTATAATCATCAATGACTGTTTGATCTTTTTCACGTAAAAATTCAACTGCAGAAAGAACAATTTTCTTAGATTCACGATCAAATTCTACCACTTTCAAAGGAAGGTTTTCACCAACATGGAAAAATTCTGCGATATTTCTAACAGGTGCAAAAGAAAGTTGTGAAACAGGTACAAATCCGTCTACACCTTCTGGTAATTCTACAATTACACCTTTTTCGATAATTCTTTCGATTTTACCTTCAGATTCTGCACCAACTGCATAGCGTTCAGCAAAGAAATCCCATGGATTTTCTGTTATTTGCTTGTGTCCTAATGCAATACGACGATTTTGTGAATCAATAGAAAGTACAACTACATCTAAAGAATCACCCTTTTTAACAAATTCACCCGGATGACGAATTTTCTTCGTCCAAGATAGATCACTAATATGAACTAATCCATCTACACCTGGCTCAAGTTCTACAAAAAGGCCAAAATTAGTAAGATTACGCACAATACCTTGGTGAACTGAATCGACAGGGTATTTAGCTAATAAATCTGCCCAAGGATCTGGCTCTAATTGTTTCATTCCAAGAGCAAGCTTTTTGTCGTTTTTATCAATATTTAATACAATAGCATCAATAACTTGTCCCATAGAAACCATCTGTGAAGGATGCTTTACATGCTGAGTCCAACTCATTTCGCTAATGTGAATCAAGCCTTCAATACCTTTTTCTATCTCTATAAATGCACCATAATCAGTAAGAGAAACCACTTTACCTTGTACTTTAATACCAGGCTCATATTTCTCTCCAATTGTATCCCATGGATGTGCAGTTAATTGCTTCATACCCAATGAAATACGACGCTTTTCAGCATCGAAATCTAATATAACAACTTTAACTACTTGGTCTAAAGTTACGATTTCAGAAGGATGTGTAACACGTCCCCATGAAAGATCTGTAATATGAACTAATCCGTCTACACCACCTAGATCTACGAATACACCAAAATCTGAAATTGCCTTTACAGCACCTTCAAGAACTAAACCTTTTTCTAATGTTTCAAGAATTTTAGAGCGTTGATCTGATAATTGTTCTTCTAGTAAAACTTTATGGCTAACAACAACATTTTCACTTGGATGATTTACTTTTACAACACGAACATCAATCATTTTTGCAACCCAAGCATCAAAATCACGAACAGGACGTACGTCAATTTGAGAACCAGGTAAAAATGCCTCGATACCTAATAAATCAACTACCATTCCACCCTTAATTCTACGGAGAATACGAACCGGAACAACTTGCTGTGTTTCATTTAATTTAAGAATCTCTTCCCAAGTTTTCATGAAGTCTGCACGACGACGAGACAATAGCATTCTACCACTTGCATCTTCGATTTTCTCTACAAATACATCAATCTCATCACCAGGTTTAAAGATATCTGTTGTACCAAATTCAGCACGTGGAATCATTCCCAATGACTTAAATCCAATATCTACAAAAATACTATCTTTAGTTACCTGAATAACATGACCCTTTACCATCTGATCTTCTTTTACAGGAGAAAAGCTTTTCTGGAAAAGAGCGTCAAATGTACTATCGTCCATCATAGGAACGTCAAAATCACCATTTAATAAATCAGCTAAAGATGGTCTTTTTTTTGTTGCAGGTTGTTGTGCAGGCAAAACAATAGACATAATATCTTGTTCTTGCACTGCAGTTTCGGTCGTTTCGGACATAGGAACCTTTCTATTTGCGATATAAGTAAAACATTGCTCTATTTCATAATTACTGCACCTGAGCTCTGCTTTTCTCTTCCTCACAAGGGGATGATATAATGATACATATATGAAAAGTGTTTTTTAATTTTAGCCGGTCAAATTAACATATTATTCTGACTTATACAAGTAAGCCTATGATCTTTGATGATTTAGTTTTTCTAGGTTCAGAGTTTCTACATATTCTTGCAGAATTTCTTCATGTATCCATTGAACTGGCATTTGGTTTCCGAACCATGTTAATTGTCTTTTAGCATATCTTCTTGTAGATTGTTTCATGGCTTCCAAACCTTCCTTTTGCTTAAGCTTCCCTTGTAATACTTGAATTGCTTCTTTGTAACCCACTGTATTGAAAGCATTTAAAGTTGACTCATAACCAATCTGCAGCAATTGAGAAGTTTCATCAATGAGCCCATTATTCCACATATATTCAGAACGTTTATTTATTCTATCATAGAGTTTATCTCTTTGAAAAGATATACCAATATATTTTGTTATAAATGAAGGCATACTGATATGTTCTTTTTTTTCTTTTGAAAACTGCAGCCCAGTACTTTTATAGAATTCTAAAGCCCTCATGATTCTTCTTGGATTCATATCGCTATATTCTTCTGCACTTGAAGGATCGACCTTTTTCAATTCCTGAAATAGAAAATCTTTTCCTTTATTCAACAGTAATTCTTGAAGTTCTAAGCGAATATGTAATGAATTGTCTTTACTTTCAAATGTAAAAAAACCTTCACAAAGAGCTTGTATATATAAACCAGAGCCACCAACTATGATTGGAATTCTATCTTGACTAATACTATTATCTATACATAATCTGGCATATTTAGCAAATTTCCCTGCGCTAAAGTGTTCATCGGGATTACAGATATCTATACAGTGATGAGGGATTACTGTTTGTTCTTCTTTACTTGGTTTAGCAGTTCCAATATCCATTCCCCTGTAAATCTGCCTAGAGTCTGCACAGATTATATCTATCTTTTGATTACATGATGCAGCAATCTGAAAAGACAGATCAGTTTTTCCTGAAGCAGTTGGTCCAACAATAGCAAGGACGGATCTTTTGGGGATATTATCGTTCACTATGTACTCTGTACACGGAAAAATTCTACTGTTTTATCTAATCCAGCACGTATTTCCATGGAGGGTTCCCATCCATATTGTTGATGGATGTGATTATATGATAGAACACTGCGTCTTTGTTCCCCTGTTTTTGCTGGAATATGTTGCTCGGAACAAGTAGCTCCAATTAAAGAATGCAAATGTCTAAACAAAGTATTGACATCTGTTTCTATCGAAGTACCAATATTAAAAGCGCCTTGCATATCGGTAGAAATTGCTAGTTCATTGGCTTTAACAATATCACCAACATATACATAATCACGGGTTTGCAGTCCATCTCCATTTATTATTGGTTGCTGGCCTGCTAATAATTTTTGAGTAAAAATTGCGATAACACCTGCTTCTCCATGGGGATTTTGCCTTGGTCCATACACATTAGCATATCTAAAAGCAACATATGGAATACCATAAACAGCATAGTAATAATACAAATAATGTTCATTGGATAATTTTGCAACTCCATAAGGAGAAATCGGTTTAGTAGGATGTGACTCGTCTGCAGGAAAGATTTCTTGTTCGCCATATACTGTTCCACCACTAGAAGCAAAAATGATTTTCTTTACTCCAGAGTTTTTAGCCGCTTCATATATATTAATTCCACCTAGGATATTAATTCTGGCATCATGTGATGGATCATTTACAGAGACACGAACATCCATTTGTGCTGCATGATGATTGATAATATCGAACTTTTCTTGTGAGAAAAGATCATGAATAGCAGGATCATTAACATCCATTTTAATGAAATGAGCTTTTTCAGGAATATTCTCTTGTTTTCCCGTACTTAAATTATCTATTATCCAAACTTCATGTCCTAAAGCTATATAAGCATCTGCTATGTGAGAAGCAATGAATCCAGCACCACCAGTAATTACAATTTTCATATAATCATATCCGCAATTCTATGTAAAATACAGTGCAAATATACCGAACTTATCGAAAGGTAAATTCTTTGAATATTTCAATAATACGCTAACTGAACTATACATTATAAACAGAATTTGAAAATAATGGAAATACATTTCCATTTTATGCGTCAAAAGGTGCTATAGTTTAAAAAAATTAGGCTAATTTTGAATGCTCTTGGGATTTTTAATTTCCCTTTGATATGATGTATCAAATAGGGCACAATGATTATTTACAGTTAGTAGGAAAAGAATCAATATGCTTTCGATTCTTAAGAAAATATTTGGCGGAACAAAACATGAGAAAGATGTTCAGGCATTAAAGCCTGTTATTACTCAAATTAATGAAGAATATGCTCAATTACATAGTTTAACAGACGAACAATTGAGGACAAAAACCGATGAATTTAAAGCCCTTATACAGTCTAAAATAGAAGTATACAAGCAAGAACTCGAGGACTTAAGGACTAAACTGAATGATTCCAATACAGATCATGAAGAGCATCAATATATTCATGATAGAATCAAAGAAATTGGCAAAGAAGAATTTGCCAGCATTCAAGATGTTTTAGACGAATTACTTCCTTCTGCTTTTGCAGTAGTAAAAGAAACATGCCGAAGACTTACCGAAAGGAAACATACATATGATGTTGTTGGGCAATCTGTGCTTTGGGAAATGGTACCTTATGATGTTCAACTAATTGGTGGCATTGTTCTTCATCAAGGAAAAATTTCTGAAATGGCCACAGGTGAAGGTAAGACCTTAGTGGCGGTTTCTCCTCTGTATCTTAATGCATTATCATCTAAGGGAGTTCATCTAATAACTGTTAATGATTATTTAGCTAAGCGTGACAGTGAATGGATGAAACCAGTTTTTGATTTTCTTGGCATCAAAGTAGGATGTATACAATCTTCTATGCAGCCTCAGCAAAGGTGCGAACAATATGGATGCGATATTACCTATGGAACCAATAATGAATTTGGTTTTGATTATCTAAGAGATAATATGGTGAATGATGCAGAAGATATGGCGCAAAGACCTCACTTTTTTGCTGTAGTGGATGAAGTTGACTCTGTTTTAATAGATGAAGCAAGAACACCTCTCATTATCTCTGGTCCAGTTGCTCATTCTACAGATCAAAAATTCGAGCAGTTAAATCCTAGGGTTCGTAGACTTGTAGATGCTCAAAATAGATTAGTAAATACATTAGTTAATGAAGCAGATAAATTATTAAAAGAATCGACTAAAGAAAGTAAAACTAATGCAGGCATTGCATTGTTGCGTTCATATAGAGGCTTTCCAAAACAAAAGAAATTAGCCAAATTATTACAAGAGCCTGATAATTCAAAGCTTATGCGAGATACCGAGTTAGACTATCTACGTGAGCAAGGCACTCGTATGTCTATCATTGATGAAGAAATCTATTATACAATCGATGAAAAAAATCATCAAATAGATATTACCGAAAAAGGAAGAAGTCTTCTTACTTCTGTAGGAGAAGATCCAGATATGTTTATTATTCCTGATATCACAGGCGAACTTAGCTTGATCGAGGGAATGTCTGGCTTAGAACTAGATGATAAACAAGCCAAGAAAGATGAAGTTATACGTATTTATTCCATGAGGAGCGATACAATTCATACTGTTCATCAATTATTAAGAGCTTATTCTTTATATGACCGCGATATAGAATATGTAGTTGATGGTGGTAAGATAAAAATCGTTGATGAGTTTACTGGACGTATTTTAGATGGAAGACGTTATTCCGATGGCTTGCATCAAGCTATAGAAGCAAAAGAAGGTGTTACAGTAGAAGCTGATACACAAACTTATGCAACAATCACACTTCAAAATTACTTTAGATTATATCGCAAGCTTGCAGGTATGACAGGTACCGCAGAAACCGAAGCAGGCGAATTTGATAAAATATATAATCTAGATGTTGTCGTTATTCCTACAAATAGACCAATTACCAGAAAAGATTTAGATGATTATATCTTTAGAACCAAAAAAGAAAAATATAATGCAATTATTGAAGAAATTCAATCTTTGGTAAAACAAGGTCGAAGTGTTCTTGTTGGTACAACTAGTGTTGATGTTTCTGAACTTTTAAGCAAAATGCTAAAAAGATCCAATGTTGAACATAGAGTATTAAATGCTAAACAACATCAGTTCGAAGCTGAGATTGTTGCAGGAGCTGGTAAAACAGGAAAAGTTACAATTGCTACAAATATGGCTGGTAGGGGAACAGATATTAAATTAGAAGCAGCTGTAAAAGCAAATGGTGGTTTAGCAATTATTGGTACTGAAAGGCATGATGCAAGAAGAATTGATAGACAGTTAAGAGGTAGAGCTGGACGCCAAGGCGACCCCGGATCTTCTCAATTCTTCTTATCACTCGAAGACAATTTAATGCGTCTTTTTGGTGGTGAGCGCATTGCTAGTGTTATGAAAACTCTTAAAGTTCCAGAAGGCGAACCAATTCAAGCTGGAATGGTTACTAAATCAGTTGAAAATGCCCAGAAAAAAGTAGAAGAAAATAATTTCGCTATCCGTAAGCGTTTGATTGAATACGATAATGTAATGAATCAGCAAAGAGAAGCTATCTATTCAATGCGTCGTTTGGTAGTTCAAGGCGAAAGAATGAAAGGCGAATTATTTGAATTCATGTATCAATTAGCTGCCCTTTGGTTTGAACAGTTTCACCAAGAAATGAACTTAGAAGGCTTAAAAGATGCAGTTAGAACTTATATGCTGTGCGAAGTTGACATTCATGAAGAAGAATTCAAAAATATACAAGCAGATGCTTGTATAGATAGAATTTTAGATGCAGCAAAAGATTTCCTTGAAAGAAAAGAACATCAATTTGGTACTGAATTTATGTCAGGATTAGAACATTATGCATTTCTTCGTTCTATCGATGATAAATGGCGTGAACATCTAATGATTATGGATGAATTGAAAGAGGGTATTCATTTGCGTGCTTATGGCCAAAAAGACCCACTTTTGGAATATAAAGGCGAGGCATTACATGCATTTCAAGGATTAATTCAAGAAATTCAAAAAGAAACTGTAAGTGTAGTATTCAAATACTATCCTCAAGTTGTACCATCCAATATACCTTCAAGAACAGATAAAAATTCACATAATCCCCGTGAATCAAATTTGGATCATCCTAGCGTAACTATTGGGCGTTCTCCTTCTTTAGGTTTTTTTAAGGGTGGCAGAAATAATACATCCTCTACTGCTGGCCTTAGAGCAATTAAGCCTGATATTGAAGACTATCAAGAAGGATCGCAACCACAACAGAGTCAAGATCAATCTTCACCTGGCATAACAGTTAGAAGAGCCGAACCTAGAATTGGTAGGAATGAACCCTGTCATTGTGGTAGTGGAAAAAAATATAAACATTGTCATGCTAACTCCGAAGAATCACTCTAATTATTAGAATACATTAAGCCCTCTAAGCTAGAGGGCTTAATGTATTGATATTGTTCTTGCTCATTCATATCCCGCATTATGAATCAACAATTAATACAAAAACATACAAATTATGGTACTAGGCTATATGCATTAGATATGGCCCGACTAATTGCTATGATTATGATGATTCAAGGCCATACAATGTATACCATGGTAGACCATCAATTCATAGATGTGCAGTCTTTTCCTTGGAGCTGGTGGAATTTTTTAAGGGGGCTAACAGCACCAATCTTCTTATTTGTATCTGGTGCCGTTCATGTATTTGCTATTAAAAGGTCACAAAGTGGCTCGATAAGTAAAGAAACACTAAAAAAACGCTTGCATTGGATCGCAATCATTTTCATATGCGGATATTTACTTGTATTTCCAGCTTCCAGGCTTTTTGATTTACCATATCTAGATACATCAATTTGGAGGCAATTCCTTCAATTCAATATCTTACAGTTAACTCCTTTTACTTTACTATTCGTATTAGCTTTATCTTATATTACTCATTCTGTTAGATCATTGGGTATAGTATCAGGAATATCTGCTCTCATTATTTTTATTAGCACACCATATATACAAAATATAGATGTTTTTGCTTTTTTACCTGAAACATTTGGAGCAATGATAAGCTATAAACATGGCTCTTTATTTCCAATCTTCCCTTTTAGCGGATTTATGCTTAGTGGAGTTGCATTTGGGGCTTGGTTGCAAAGTTTACATCAAGAAAAAAGATCAGTTTTCTTTGATAAATATGTATTTCTTTTGTCAATTATAGTGATTGGAATTGCTCTCATTGCAATGTATTGGACAAATCTTTGGATGCCAATACCTGTTCATAATGATGCTATGATGACTAATCCAGCATTTATGTTTGTACGAATTGGTATTATTTTATTCTTGTTTGGTATATGCCAAAGATTTGTGAATCTATTTGATTCTTACAAACATCATTTTGTATTTTTTAGCAGCAAATCTCTTCAGATTTATGTTATCCATCTTATTTTACTATATGGAATCCCTTGGTTTTCAAGTATAGGAAGAACTTTTCAACATAGCCAATCATTGATTGCGGGTGCAGGATTAGCAGTATTAATCATTCTATTAACTCTTGGCTTAGTTAAAGCAGAAGACGAAATAAAACGAAGAAGTCCTAAAGCGTATAAATATATAAGAAATTCCCTTGGATTACTCCTTCTATACGCTTTACTAGTATAAAAAAAGCCTCATTTCTGAGGCTTAATCTTATCGTACAATATGGAATGGCATGGACACCGTAGATGTATGCGTTTTTAATCTGAGCATATACATCCCACTTGAAATATTAGATAGGCCTGCTTCTTGTAAATTTAGTACAAATCCATGCTCACCAGCCTCAAAAGATCCATTTTGAATAGTAATAATGCTATTACCTTGCATTGAACATAGTTCTAAGTTTACAAAAGAGCTCGTTGGTAATGAAATATGTATTTGTGCAAATGATATTGCCGGCTGAGGCATAGCTTTTAATTGTGGGGCATGTACAAGTATTGCTTGATCATTAACTTTTACGGTAATAGGCTGGGCAGTCACAGGAGAACTAGATTCATAATATGTACCACTTGCAGTTGTTCTTAATGCAACAGTTCTTACTTGATACACAGCTTTTTCACCTTTTTTGGCAGATTTATCTATATAAGTAAGATTCTTAATGGGAGTACTATTTATCTGATTGAATGGTCCATCTATACTTGAAGATTTATATACACAATATCCATCAAATTTCCCTCCACCCTCAGACCACTGAACAGTGACAGCATTATCAGATGATTCTGATAATTGAATAATGTCTGGAGCTAATAATGGTTCATTTGATGTCATTCTTAAGGTTGGGTCACCTAATAAAGAAATATGTGTTCCACGAGGCTGAATTATATACCAAACTCCATCTTTATATTTTTTAGTTGAAAATACAGTTGATTGATATTGCTTATCATTATTTTGAGCAGTGATAAGAATATCTCCAACGGTACGGCCTAATCCCATTGGATGAAAGAACCAATGCGGACGTGCAGACCAACATGTTGTTAGCAAACTACCTTTAGATGCTAATGAAGCTCTCATCACATTATTTTCTGAATCCCAATCCCCAAAATAGCTTCCAAAAAGCATTGTAAACACACTGTTGACAGATTTTGTGGCAAAATCTGCAGTAGCACCTATTCCGCTGCAGCTACTATAACTTCCCGCTCCACATCCATAAGCAAACATTATTGTATCAGTGGTAAAGAAATCACCAGATCCATTTATATTTTCGGGGCCACATAATGGACCAAACCCTCTGTATGGAGTACCAGAAAATCCTTCGCCATATGCTTGAAAATTATCATCGATAATAGCAGCATATTTAGGCTTAGTTTGCCCAGATCTAAACCTATGATTTTTGTCTAGATAACGCTTTAACAATTGGATTTCTGATTCAGGGAATGCATTCATTTGATAAAAGTCAACTCTACCAAGGGCAATCCTGATATCGGACATCAATTCTGATTGATCAAACTTTCCATCATTAGGTTCATTCTTATTTTCTTTTCTTGTAGCAGTTACACTATTCACATTATCATCTGTCCATGTACCATCGATATCAGCATAAAAAACATCTGCAGGCCAAGCTCCTTTATGATCGGGATGTCCATCTGGATATAAATCACCTGAATATGGGACAGCAATTCTACCTAATAACAGTATAGATTTTAGATCATCTGGATTCTTTTCATATTCTACTTTAATAATAGTTTTTACTATATCAATACTTGCAGAATTAAAGACAGGAGTTCTAGGTGCTTGAGTAATTACTACATTCCACGATTCTTTTACTAAATCTTGCTTTAATCTTTCTATCTCTACAGCCAAAGAATCAGCAATTGTAGAATCTACTATGATTAAAACTTTACCTCTATATTGAACAGCAGGAATATCGATACCAGCCAGAGCATATCCTAAACCAAGATATTGCGTTATGGTATCATTTCCATTCCCAAGATTAATTGTGGTAATGTTTGCATATTCAGAAGTTCTTATGATTTGATATTCATATTCTTTTCCAATTTCTACTTCATTATCTGTATAAGAATTTGCATTTTGCTGTAATACTGCAATTTCTTTTCCCCAAGCAGTTTGATCAAACCAATTAATTTCGGATGGATCTTTGCGAAACACAGAATACTTTTTTGCTGTTGGATCTTCTGTCCATACTAATTTAATTGACGGCTGTGGGGTTATTGATGTTAATACTTTCAGTGGAATAGAATAAGCCCTTCCATCTTCAGCAATTACAGTACTACAAACTAGAAGTATGAGAAACAGATGTGTAATTAAGTATTGCATATCACTTCATAGATAATTATAAACAAAACAACACATGAAATTTACGAAGAAAACTTTAACGTTCATCTTCTTTTTTATTTTTTTTCCTAAATAAAAACGAGACAGGAACGCCCTCTAAATCAAGATGTTTACGAAGTGTTCTTTCTAAAAATCTTTTATAAGAATCAGGTAATTCTTGAGGATGATTACAAAAAAATGCGAAAGTAGGAGGAGCAACTTTAGTTTGTGTTATGTAGTTAATTCGTAGATCATGTCCACGATAATTTGGTGGAGGAGTTTTCGATATTTCTTCATGTAAAATATCATTCAATTTTGATGTTGTTATTCTTGATAATCTTCTTTCCTGAACTTCCTTTGCCATATCAATGAGTTTGGAAAGTCTTTGCTTTGTATGTGCAGATATATAAACAACAGGTACATAATCAAAAGTTTTTAATTCGCTATGCACTTTTCTAGTAAACTCTAAAGCAGTATTTGTTTCTTTCTCAATTGCATCCCATTTATTGACGGCTATGATTACTCCTCGCCTAGCATCGATTACATCATTAATAATTCTTTTATCTTGGGCTTCTAAACCTCTTTCTGCATCTAAAACTACCACTGCAATATCGCATCTATCTATTGCTCTTGCGGTTCTCATTGTAGAATACATCTCTATATTTTCTTTGATTTGGCTTCGTCTGCGTAATCCAGCAGTATCAATTAATATAATTTCTTCATTATGATATTTAAGTGTGCTATCAATTGCATCCCTTGTTGTGCCTGGAATTGGTGATACGATGGCTCGATCTACACCTAACAATGCATTAGTTATACTTGATTTTCCTACATTTGGACGCCCAACCAAAGCAATTTTTAATCGAGTATCTTCTATGCTATTATCAGTTTTATGCAAAGGCTTAACTACAGAATCTAATAAATCTCCAGTACTTCTACCATTCATGGCTGAGATACCAAAAGGTTCACCTAGTCCTAGCGTAAAGAATTCAAATAACTGAGCATCTTGAACTGAATTATCACATTTATTGATTGCAAGGGTTATATGTTTACCACTTTGACGTAAAGTAGCAGCAATTTCTTTATCAACCGGAGTAAGTCCATCACGTCCATCACACACAAAAACAATTGATTGTGCTTCATCTATGGCTAAATGAGCTTGTTCACGAATTGCCTTATCAAACAATTCATCACTTTCAGGAATAATTCCACCTGTATCGATTAACATAAAAACGAAACCATTCCATTCACCTTGGCCATAATGTCTATCTCGAGTAACTCCAGATGTGGCATCTACAATTGCATCACGCTGTTCTAGAATTCTATTAAATAATGTTGATTTACCAACATTGGGTCTTCCTACTATTGCTACTAGATTATGCATATACTTTACTTTTTCTACTTGTATTTTTATCAAAAATAATCTATTAAGCCCATATAGAAGGTATATCAAGGTAAATGATCTATTCTATATTTATGAAAATCTGAAGGAATTGTTTTCTATTTAGCTATACTAAGGTATTTTTGTACATTCACAAAAACTCAAAGAAGGCTTTATTATGTCATCTCCTTTAGATTCTCTTCTTTCTTTAAGCAAAAGAAGAGGTTTCGTATTTCAATCTTCAGAAATTTATGGAGGCTTAAATGGTTGCTGGGACTATGGTCCATTAGGTGTCGAATTACTTCGCAATGTAAAAGAAGCATGGTGGAAAGCTATGACGTATAGAGATGATATCGAAGGATTAGATGCTTCTATTTTGATGCATCCTAAAATCTGGGAAGCTTCTGGACATATTGGACAATTTACAGACCCAATGATTGATAATAAAGTAAGTAAAGCTAGGCATCGAGCAGATACTTTAATTGAAGATTATATTCAGAAGTTGCAGAAAAAAGGTAAGAATGATCTTGCTACAACTATTGAATCTAGGCTTAATGCAGCAGAACAACCTTCTGACTTCCACTCTATCATTATTGATGAGCAGATTCCAGACCCAGTAAGCGGTACAACTGATTGGACAGAAGTGCGATATTTTAATTTGATGTTTAAAACTTTTGTTGGTCCTGTAGAAGACATGTCAAATACTGTTTATCTAAGACCTGAAACTGCCCAAGGTATTTTTGTTAATTTTAAGAATGTTTTAGATTCTACTCGTCAAAAGCCTCCATTTGGTATTGCACAAATTGGCAAAGCTTTCAGAAATGAAATAAATACTAAAAATTTCCTTTTTAGAACAAGGGAATTTGAACAAATGGAAATGCAATATTTTGTTAAACCCGGAACAGAAAAAGAGTGGTTTGACTATTGGTTTGAACAACGCTGGAATTGGTTTATTAATTTAGGAATGGATGCTTCTGTCTTAAGAGCTAAACCACATGAAAAATTAGCGCATTATGCTTCTGCTGCAACCGATATTGAATTCCTTTTCCCATTTGGTTGGGGAGAAATAGAAGGTATACATTCAAGAACTGATTTTGATCTTAAAAATCATCAAGAATTTTCGGGTAAAAAACAGGAATATGTTGATACCGTCACTAAAGAACGTTATACTCCTTATGTTATAGAAACATCGGTTGGCGCGTCTAGATCTTTTATGGCATTTTTATGCAATGCTTTTGCCGAAGAAGAAGTTATGGCTGAAAATGGTAATTCTGAAAAACGATCTGTTTTGAGATTTCATCCTTTATTAGCACCTGTGAAAGCTGCTGTGTTTCCTTTAACAAGTAAAGATGGTTTACCAGAAATTGCAGAGCCTTTATATCGTGATTTGCAAAAGACCTGGCGGGTACAAATGGATGAATCTGGTTCAATTGGTAAGCGATATCGTCGCCAAGATGAAATTGGTACTCCTTTTTGCATTACTATCGATAATCAAACAATCGTTGATCAAGCCGTTACAATTAGAAATCGCGATACAATGCAGCAAGAAAGAATTAATATTTCTACAGTAAAAGAATATCTTTCTGCACATATTTAGTAATCTATCTATATAATAAAATGGATATATGTTATTCATATATCCATTTTTTATTGAGTTCCTTTCTTTGCTAGATCATCTACATATTCATTCCAATAATTCCCAGTATGTGCTGCAACTTTCTTCCAATGCACTGTTATTCCTGAATTTTTAACAAATGCTGCATAGCGCTGAGTTAGCGGTTGTTTTGCCCGCCAAGTACCTATAACCCACGCTTCTATTCCAGCATAATCATAATAAATAGCAATTGATGTATGATTATGTGTTATACACCATTGAATCACTTTACCAACTGCAGTTAATTCCCCAGCTACTTGCCTGGAATCTTGATATTCGGGGTTCGATACTGTTCCTTTGTCTTCAAAAACTTTATCATTATCAAGCAATATTACACAACCAAAGCCTATTTTACCTTTAATGTACGATCCATCTACATATGCGGATAGGCCTATATGATTTGAATATGTCTCTGAATGTTTTTTTATTTTTTCAGAAGCAGATTTTGGAGTACTGGTTCCAATCAATCCCAATATATCTTCATTATGAATATATCTTGCATCAATGCGAAATGACTTCTTTGATGGAGCATAATACAATCGTGCATGACCAATTTGTTCATTCTTCTCCAAGAACATTAATTTGACAGAATATTCTTGCCAACTTTGTTCATCTATATTACATGTAAACTGAAACTTTAATAATAGATCTGCTATTTTTTTTACATGCAAACGAATAATATGTTCATACATAGATTTCATTATGGATTTATCATAGCTCCAATTGAATACAAGATTGCATTAGCACAATCATGTTTTGCCATTGCAGGATATGAAACTTCTCTTCCGTCTTTTGCAAGTATTGTAACAGTATTATTATCACCTTGAAACCCACTATCTGGAGCATGAACTGAATTGACAACAATCATATCTGTATTCTTTTTAACCAACTTTTCTTTTCCATATTGTATTGCATTTTCTGATTCTAATGCAAATCCTACTACATATTGTTGAGATGTTTTACTCTTCCCTATTGCAGATAAAATATCTGGTGTCCTGATTAACTCTACTATCATATTTTCTCCTAAATCTCCCTTTTTTAATTTACCTGAAATTTGATTTTTAGGAGTATAATCTGCTACTGCTGCACATAATATTGCAATATCAGTCTGATGGAAAGAAGCAACTGTTTTATCATACATTTGTTGGGCAGATTCGACATCTATTATTTTTATTGATCCTTTTGGCATTGGTAAATGCACTGGACCTGAAATCAAAGTAACTAAAGCTCCCATAGCAGCTGCTTGTTCGGCTAATGCATATCCCATTTTTCCAGAAGAAAAATTACTTATAAATCGCACATCATCTATTTTTTCTATTGTTGGACCTGCCGTAATAAGTATTTTCTTACCATAAAAGATTTGTGGTTGTATTTTCTGTTCAGAATCTAAATGCGAATCTCTATCCAACAGTGCATCTGTTATGTAATCTTTAGATACTATCGAGATTGATTTATTATTTCCTGATTGAGACGCATCTGTCGAATATGAACTTGATGTAGAAATAGACAATGCATGTTCAACATATTCAAGCAATAAGTCAATCTCTGGCAATCTACCTTGGCCTATAATTCCAGATGCTAATTCTCCAGTTTCTGGTGGTATAATTATGACTCCATCTTCTTCAATCTTTTGTACATTTCTTAATACAGCTGGATGCATCCACATATCACTGTCCATTGCTGGGGCAATAATAAGAGGAATATGTTTGGGAACGGCACATGCAACAATAGAAAGAGCTGTATCATAAAATCCAGTAGCTAGCCTAGCAAGTGTAGTTGCCGAACATGGTGCAATAAGCATTGCATCGCACCAATGAGCAAGTTGAATATGCCAAGAACCCCCAGATTGAATATCATCTTCAAACATTTCTATTGCAACTGGATATTTGGAAAGATTCATCAGTACAGTTTTAGAAACAAACTTCTCTGCTGAAGGCGTCATAATAACACGCACTTCTGCACCCCTTTTAATTAGTTCTCTTACAATCATAGGAGCTTTATAAGCTGCAATACTTCCACTTATTCCAAGTACTATTTTCTTTTGATATAATGTCATTGCAATGTTACCAATTAACAAATCTATACTTTACATATTACATAAAAAGCCATCGAGCTAATAGCATTCGATGGCTTTTTATAATAATTCACTATACTTCTATAATATTATTTATCGTCATTCATACGAAATGTGAGTTTGCCGTCCATTGTTTCTTTCATTGCAATAAATATTGGTTTTGGAAGAATATCAAATTCTCTACTAATAGCTAATTTATCAAAATTAGGGCCTTCTGATTCATCAGCATCAGTCTCAACATTTTCCATACGTGCTGTCAATTGTGTCTTGATTTGATCATTTACCTGACGTGCACGCAATCCCATCGCCACGATAGATTGATAGATACTGCCTTTTGAAGACTCTTTCATCCGTACTTCTACGGGATTAACAATATATGTACTCATAGTACTTTTATTTCCAATTAGTGTAAATAGGGACGGTAAATTTAGTGTATCTATTTCAAATAACCAAACTTAGCTTTTATCTTTTGGTACTTCCATAAATACCAATCTTGTTCCTTCTTTATATTTGATCTGCAATCTGATTACATCACCTTTTCTTGATTCAACCATTTTTTTTAATTGTCCGGTTGAGTTTAATTGTTGTTTATCAGCTTTTACGATTATTCCATTGGGAAAGATTCCACGTTCAGCAGCTGGACTATATGTATCTACTTTTGTTATCAATACTCCAGTCTCAATTTCCATTTCTTTTTTAACTTTATCTGTTAATGGCCCAATACTAAATCCAAGTTCTTTAAAGCTAACTGGTTTATTGGTTGATTCTTCTGCAGATGAATTTGAATCAGAATCTGTATCATCTGCTGATGCTACATCATCTTTATCTCTGCGTTTTAATGTCACAGATTTAGTAAGTGATTTACCATCTCTCCAAAGCTTTAAATTAACTTTATCACCAGCTCTTTTCTGAGCGACATAACTTTGTAAATCATTTGATGAATTTATAGGTTTTCCATCTAATTCAAGAATTACATCTCCTGCTTCTATACCTGCTTTTTCTGCTGGACTATCTTTAAGTACATCATCTACTAAAGCACCGGCAACTTTTTCAAGTTTTAATGATTTAGAAGATAGTTCATCAATTGGCCTTAAAGAAATTCCAATATAACCTCTATCAACTTTCCCATCTTCGATTAAATCCATTGCAACTGCACGAACTAGATTTGCTGGAATTGCAAATCCATATCCTGAAAAATATCCTGTCCTTGATGCAATTGCAGTATTAACTCCAATCAAACTTCCTTTAAGATTAAACAATCCTCCACCACTATTGCCTGGATTGATAGCAGCATCTGTTTGAATAAAATTTTCAACTGCATATTTATCTTTATTGAGTCCTAATGCTCCTCTTCCAATAGCACTTACTATTCCTGATGTAACTGTTGAATTTAATCCTAATGGATTTCCTACAGCAATTACCATTTCACCAATAAGCACTTCATCACTATTGCTGATATGTGCTACAGGTAAATTTTGCGCCTCAATTTTAATGACTGCTATATCGGTTAGAGGATCTCGGCCTATCAATTTTGCTTTATATTCTTTTCTATCGGATAGAATTACTTTAATTCCATCTTCTTTTGCATCTGCAACTACATGATTATTAGTAATTATATAACCATCTTCTGAAACGATAACTCCAGAACCTGCACCTTCAGATCTCTGTGTTTCTGGTTCACTTTTATCTTCATCATTTGGGATTTCATTTGGGCTTCCAAAAAACCTAAATAAATCTTGCATTCTATTATTGCTAACTTTAGTTTCAGTAATTACATTAATATTAACTACTGTTGCATTAACTGCTTTACTGGCATTTGCAAAAGCTTCATTAATTGCTTGAACTTGTGAACTTAGATTTACCGGGGCTGTCTTAGCTCCAATTTCCTTATTAGCTGCAAAAACAGATGAGATTCCGCCTGTAGTTATACTTGATACTAAGGCAATACCAAAGATAATGCCAACGCCTATTAAAATAACAGCCGAGACAAGAGGTCTTTTTAGCATTGTAAACCTTTTAAGAGATAAGTAAATACATGTATTTTTAAAACTGATTTATATAACGATTATAACCATTCATTGTTGCAAAATCTTTTCATATAATAAAAAAAGGGTAGAAGGAAAACCTTCTACCCTTTCATATATTCTGTTACTCGTTTTATTTAGTAACTGATATCTGTTGTTGATCGATATATGGGCCTGCTACCATTTTAACCACAT